>QFXH01000001.1 GCA_003402345.1 Candidatus Nitrotoga sp. MKT
CGCGCTCTATACCGTCAATCAAAACATTAGTCTGGCTACAAACCTTTCGCATACCGAGCGTGTGCCGACATACGCCGAACTATTCGCGAATGGCCGGCATGTCGCAACGGGGCAGTTCGAGGTGGGTGACACAACGCTTGCGAAGGAGAAGTCGGACGGCGCCGATGTGCAGCTGCGTTGGCGTTCTGGCTTGCATTCAGCAAGTATCAGCGGTTTTTACACACGCTTTCAGAACTACATTGCGTTGATTAACAGCGGCCAAGAACAGGAAGAGCTTCGGGAAGCTTTGTTTCGCGCGGTGAAAGCCCAGTTTCATGGTTTTGAGGCGGAAGGAAAATTCCGGGTATATGAAGAGAAAGGAAATCTGGACCTCAACCTGCGCGGTGACTATGTACGGGCGAAAAACAGTGATACGGGGGAGCCGTTGCCGCGCATTTCGCCCATGCGTCTTGGGGCAGGCCTTGATTATCAACTGGGCAAGTTCAGCGCAAGGCTCGACGTTTCCCATTCATTCAAGCAGGACCAAGTGGCAACGAACGAATTACCGACCAGTGGCTACACGTTGACCAACACCATGTTGAGCTACCGCTTTAAGACACCTTCGGTCAATTGGGATGCTTATATCAAAGGCAATAATCTTTTTAACCAGGAAGCACGAATGCATACCTCCTTCTTGAAAGAACTCGCCCCGTTGCCGGGTCGCGGATTCCTTATGGGCGTACGTGCTAATTTTTGAGTTTCTAATAACAAAATTCATTTGATGTCATAAACTTAATGATGCCCCATTGAACGTGGGTGCGACATTTTGTCGCATTCTAATACTTCTGCCTGCCCCCTATAATCACTCAATTTGAAAAAACTATCAATACACTCTTTTTCACCCATTTCCGCAGCGCACATTTGTTGCCAATTTGAAATATAAATTTAAGAAGGCATTTATGAAACTTTCATTTTTAGATATGTCACCTAACGCAATACTTGTACCGATTGTCGGATTCCTAGCTTGTATGATAAATCATACAAGCTTAAGGAAGCCTTGGAGGATTCAGCGCCTAAGTGTGTGGTTGTTTAGCAATTGCCGTAAAATCGGGTTGATTTCCTGTTTGACGGTCAGTGGGATGTGTATGGCAGCAGATCATTCAGGTCATGGCTCGGCACAGTCTCATGATATGACAAAAACATGGAAAGCCGCACTTGCCCGCCAGCCGCTTGCGGTCGCTGCGACGTTCGACGCAAATGGCAAGCTATGGCAGGCATCCGTGAAAAACGGCCATGTTATGGTGAGTCAATCTGACAATCAGGGGAAAACTTTTAGCACGCCAGTCCCGGTCAATCCAGAATCTGAGTTAGTGGCCGCGATAGGTGAAAGTCGCCCTAAAATTCTGGTAGGTAGCAATGGCAATATCTACATTTCTTACACCCAGGATCTGGAGACGCCTTTTGCTGGCAACATCCGTTTCAGCCGCTCGATTGATGGGGGGAAGAGTTTTTCCGCACCCATTACGGTCAATGATAATCGGGATCCCATAACCCATAGATTTGATGTAATGGGCGTGAACGAGCGCGGCCAGATTTACCTTGCCTGGCTGGATAAACGCGATATTTTAATCGCCAAAAAAAATGGGGGGAAATACAGTGGGGCAGCGGTCTACTATGCCATTTCTGATGATGACGGAAAAACTTTCCATACCAACGTCAAAGCCGCTGATCATTCCTGTGAATGCTGCCGCGTGGGGATGGCAATGGATAAGGATGGCACTCCGGTTATCGTGTGGCGGCATATTTTCGAAAAAAACATACGCGACCATGCCATGCTGCGGCTCGATGGCAAAGCTCAACCCATCCGCCTAAGCCATGAAAACTGGGAAGTTAATGCCTGCCCTCACCATGGGCCAGCAGTATCCATTGCCAATGACGGGAATTACCATTTCGTTTGGTTCAGTAAATCGGCTGAGCAACACGGATTGTTCTATTCTTATTCTTCCGATCAAGGCAAGCATTTTTCTCGCCCATTAAATTTTGGAAACTTTCAGGCGCAAGCTTCACATCCCCATGTTTTGAGTCAGGGTCAACACGTCTCTATTGTCTGGAAGGAGTTTGATGGTGTAGCTACGGGCATCTATTTGATTGATTCCATTGATGGAGGTAAGTTCTGGTCGGCCCCTAAAAAAATTGCCGCTACCACTGGTACTTCAGATTACCCATTTCTCGTCAGTGACGGCAATAAAAACTACCTCTCTTGGAATACTGACAAAGAAGGATACCGCCTCATTAACTTATCTGAGTCCGCGCAATGAAATCTAGCGGAACAATAATTCAATGTCTGCTCGGTTTATTGCTTTGTTTAAGTTGTGCCTGTTCTTCGGCCGCACAAATTGCCAAACATTTTGTGCGGGGTAGTTATCAGGAAATTGTTTCAGCCCGCGCGGGTAAGCCTTTTATTATCAGCCTATGGTCTCTCGATTGCACATATTGCCGCGATGATATGGTGTTGTTCGGCAAATTATTAAAAAAATACCGTGACCTCGATTTAGTACTTATTTCTACCGATACTCCGGAACAAATGAAAGAAATTGCACACACATTACAAAAATATCCTTTGAAAAAAGCTGAATCCTGGGTTTTTGCAGATAGCTTTGTCGAACGTTTGCGTTACGAAATAGATACGCAATGGTATGGAGAGTTACCCCGTACTTATTTTTACGATGCGCAAGGGCATGTCTTAGCACTAAGTGGCAAGTTGGATTATGCTCAACTTGAGCGATGGGTACGTGCAAAACAATAAGCTCGATTTGTAGTGACTGACCACAATACTCAACGAATAATCCTAGAAACTTGGTTATGGATAAAGGTTAATTCCATGATCAACTTTTACCATGACATCCGCCGTTAAAATTATTTGCTGTTAGTTTCGGGTAGAATAAACGTTTTTTCAAATTCATTTGAAGGGTATCTAATGTACAAAATTGCACCTAGTATTATTTCTGCCAATTTCGCCAAGCTTGGCGAAGAAATCGTCAATGTTCTCGCCTCGGGGGCAGACATTATCCACATAGAGGTGATGAATAGGCATTTCATACCAACATATAGGAATGGCTCGAAGGCTTGCGCGGCCATTCGCCCTATTACTCAAGCGCCAATCGAGATACACCTGACGAGTGGGTACAATGTTGAGCATTCACTGAATGATTTGGTCCCGGAGTACGCTAAGGCTGGCGCAAACATTATTACTTTTCATCCCGAAGCCGTTGATCGGGATGCATATAATTTACCATCCTTCGAAAATATTGAACGAATTATTGATTTAATCCATGAACACGGCTGTAAAGCCGGACTGGCATTCAATGCGGGTACGCCTTTTAGTTATCTCGACCATGTTATAAGTAAGGTTGACGTTGTTTTGATCATGTCTAAACAGACTGGCTTGATCAGTGGACAGAAATTTATTCCCGAAGCGATTAATAAAGTGCGTTTGGCGCGCAAAAAAATCAATGATAGTGGGCGTAATATCATTCTGGAAGTTCACGGTGACGTGAACTTAGGCAACATTGCACAAATTGCTATGGCGGGTGCCGACACATTTGTGATCGGCGCTGCTTTATACGAAGCTGGAAATGATAATGACCCAAATTGCTATGATTCCATTATCGCCACTTTGCGCGCAGAACTTGCCAAGGTTAGTTCATAAACACTGTAAATGCACCTCTCTCATAGAGTCGCGCCATTTAATTGTTAAAGCCATGGCTCATGGCAATGCAGCCAGCATGACCCAGTTTCGCATGGATGGTGGTACAGCATTGCCATGTGGGGTGATTGCAGTTTAACTACGCGATTTTTTCATTGCTTGTTGAGCCTCACGTGAGGCATCACGTTCACGTTCAGTGTTGCGTTTGTCATGTTGCTTTTTCCCTTTCGCAAGGCCGATATCCAGTTTGACGAGACTACCTTTAAAATGCATGTTCAATGGCATAAGCGTGTAACCTGCGCGCTGCACTTTACTGATCAACTTGTTGATTTCAGCTGCATGCAACAACAATTTGCGCGTGCGAACGGGATCTGGATATATATGCGTAGAAGCGGTAGTTAATGGGCTGATATGGGAGCCAAACAGATAAAGGGCACCATCTTTTACCGTAATGTAAGCTTCCTTGAGGTTGGCGCGTCCGGCGCGGATCGCCTTGACTTCCCAGCCTTCCAACATGATACCAGCCTCATAGCGGTCTTCGATGAAGTAGTCGTGGTATGCTTTTTTATTTTGGACTATGCTCATAATTTGTATATTCTACCAGCTTTGCATGGACGTACCGCTAGAATGGCTTTAGTCGAAAAATCAGTCTTGGTTCCCTACAGTGCGAAGCAGATGTTCGTTCTGGTGGATAATGTGGCGGATTATCCACGGTTTTTGCCGTGGTGCGGCGGAGCCAGTGTCATCTCAGTGGATGGAGATACCGTACATGCGACAGTACATATCAATTATCACCATATTAAGCAGAGTTTTACCACTGAGAATGTGCGTCAGTTTCCCAATCACATTGACATCACACTGAAAGATGGACCGTTCAAGCACCTCGACGGTGATTGGTACTTTGTACCTCTTTCCGAATCTGCCTGTAAAATAGAATTTAAACTGCATTACGAATTTTCCAATAAATTACTGGAAAAAGTGTTCGGCCCCGTGTTCCATTTTATTGCCAATAGTTTTGTGGATGCCTTTGTTCATCGTGCAGAAAAAATTTATACAGGAAATGAAAGACCGGACTAGTGTTGCAGTTTGCCTATTAGCTTATTAAACGGATATCCATCTGTGCGGCAAGGTAAATTTACTTAGGATTACAAAATGTTAGATTACGACCTGCATTGCCATTCAACTGTTTCAGACGGATTGCTATCGCCAACTGATTTAGTTGCACGTGCGGCTGAGCGGGGAGTGAAGTTTCTTGCATTGACTGACCATGATGATCTCTCTGGCCTGGCTGAGGCAGCCGCTGCCGCTGCACAGCATGGCATACAATTTATCAATGGAGTGGAAATCTCTGTGACTTGGCGCAGCTACACCCTGCATATTATTGGTTTACGTATCGACCCAAACTATAAACCGCTGGCGGAAGGTTTACGTAACATTCGCAGTGGACGTGGGGCACGTGCGCAACTAATGGCAGATTCACTGGCCAAGAGCGGTATTAGCGGGGCGTTGGCAGGCGCTTATCAATATGCCGATAACGATGGCATTATTGGGCGAACACACTTCGCACGATTTTTGGTCGAGAGAGGCTACTGCAAGGATGTACGTAGCGTGTTCAAGAATTATCTGGTTAAGGATAAGCCTGGATATGTGCCACACCAGTGGGCTTCATTGCCGGATGCAGTTAGCTGGATATGTGGTAGCGGGGGGGTTGCCGTGCTGGCGCATCCAGGTCGTTATACTGCGGCGCGCAAGGGTATGGGACAGAAGACCTTGCGCGAATTACTGCGTGAATTTATCGATTTAGGTGGGCAGGGCATCGAAGTGGTGTGTGGTAGCCACACACCAGAGCAATATGCCGAATTTGCGCGCTATGCCAATGAATTTAATTTGCTGGCTTCGTGCGGTTCAGATTTTCATGGGCCCGGTGAAAGTTATCGGGATTTAGGGCGTTTGCCCGATTTTCCGTTGAATTGCCGTCCCATTTGGCTAGCATGGGAAGCTAGCCCATCTTTCTCTTCAGGAAATTTGCTTATTTCTCCAAGGCAGGAACAAGAAAAAGCGGAGATCGTTAGCCGCTGACCATGTCACAATTTTTTACTATTTACCCAAGCAATCCACAGCCGCGACTGATTAAACAGGCCGCCGATTTAGTGCGTAATGGTGCGGTAATTGCTTACCCTACTGATTCCTGCTACGCCTTAGGTTGTCATCTTGGTGATAAGCAAGCAGTGGCACGCATCCGCCAAATACGCGGCGTGGACGATAAGCATCATATGACAATGGTTTGCCGTGACTTGTCCGAGCTGGCCCGCTATGCGCGGGTGGATAATGTGCAATTTCGACTGCTAAAAAACAATACACCGGGCAGTTATACATTTATCCTTGAAGCGACCAAGGAAGTTCCCAAGCGCCTGCAACATCCCAAACGCAGCACGATCGGTATGCGCATCCCAGATCATCCAGTGGCATTGGCGCTGCTGGAAGAACTGGGGGAGCCGCTGTTAAGCTCTACTTTGATTTTGCCAACTGAAGAGTTTGCAATGAATGATGCAGAACAAATTCGCGACCTGTTACAGCATCAAATTGATCTGGTGGTAGATGGTGGCGCGGTGGGGTTAGACCCGACCACGGTAATCGATCTAACCAAGGATGTACCTGTAGTGGTTCGGGTGGGCAAGGGTGATGTTTCACCATTTTTAATTGAGAAATAAATAATATATGCAGATTGACCAATTAATACAAACCATTGCCATTGCAGCGATTCCGATTTTATTTGCAATTACTTTGCATGAGGCGGCGCATGGCTATGTAGCGCGGCATTTTGGTGATATGACGGCTTACCAACAGGGGCGTATCAGTTTGAATCCTATCCGCCATATCGATCCTGTCGGCACTGTTCTGTTACCGTTGTTGACGCTATGGATGGGCGGAATTTTGTTTGGTTGGGCCAAACCGGTACCTGTAAACTTCGCCGCTCTACGCCGTCCCAAGCAAGATATGCTGTGGGTGGCACTAGCCGGTCCGCTTGCCAACTTGTTCATGGCGCTGCTATGGGGGCTGCTGGCCAAGCTGGCATGGATATTACCGGCAAATTATTTTGCCGAACCATTGTTGGAAATGGCACAGATCGGAATTAAAATTAATGTTGTGTTGATGGTGCTAAATTTACTGCCGCTACCGCCTTTGGATGGTGGGCGTATGGCCGTTAGCTTGCTGCCGCATCGTCAGGCTGTCATTCTAGAGAAAATTGAACCCTACGGTATGTTCATACTAATTTTTTTGGCGATTTCGCCAGTTCTCAGCTGGATATTGGGGCCGCCTGTAATCGGGCTTATTCAGTTAATTAATTCTATTTTTGGATTGTAAAACTATGCTTGTTGATCGAGTGTTATCAGGAATGAGACCTACGGGTAACCTACACCTTGGGCATTATCACGGTGTGTTGAAAAACTGGGTGGAGATGCAGCAAAAATACGAGTGTTTTTTTTTCGTTGCTGACTGGCATGCGCTGACCACACATTATGATACCCCCCAGGTTATTGAACAAAGTGTATGGGATATGGTTATTGACTGGCTGGCTGTGGGAGTTGATCCAGCGCGGGCCACGCTGTTCATTCAATCCAGGGTACCAGAACACGCTGAGCTACATCTGTTGCTATCCATGATTACGCCGCGAGGATGGCTGGAACGTGTGCCAACCTATAAAGACCAGCAGGAAAAGCTGACCGAAAAAGATTTAGGTACATACGGTTTCCTCGGGTATCCGTTATTGCAAAGTGCGGATATCCTTATCTACCGTGCCACCCAAGTGCCAGTAGGTGAAGATCAGGTGCCACACATCGAGTTCACGCGTGAAATTGCCCGCCGCTTTAACCATATTTATGGGCGCGAATTGGGTTTCGAGGAAAAAGCCAAGGTCGCTGTTAAGGAATTAGGGGGCAAAAAAGCAAAACTGTATGACGAGTTGCGTACTCGCTATCAAGAGCAAGGTGATGACGAGGCGCTGCAATCTGCCAAATTACTACTCGACGAACAGCAGAGCCTAAGCATGGGCGACCGCGAGCGTCTGTTAGGTTACCTTGAAGGCGGTGGAAAAATGATTTTATTCGAGCCGCATGCCATGCTCACTGCGGCATCGAAAATGCCCGGGCTAGACGGACAGAAAATGTCAAAATCCTACAACAACACCATCAGCCTGCGCGAAGACGAAGCCAGTGTGACGAAGAAAATTCGCACCATGCCGACCGATCCAGCGCGTGTACGTCGTACCGATGTGGGAAATCCGGATAAATGTCCTGTGTGGCAGCTACATCAAGTATATTCCAATGAAGATACCAAGCACTGGGTGCAACAAGGCTGTAGGAGCGCAGGCATAGGCTGTATCGAGTGTAAACAACCGGTGATAGATGCAGTGCTGGCTGAACAAACCCCTATGCGCGAGCGTGCTCAGCTCTATTTGGACGATCCCACACTAGTGCGCAACATCATCTCTGATGGTTGTGAGAAAGCGCGCAAGCTGGCGGCCGAGACCATGCGTGACGTGCGTGAATCGATGGGTTTGAGTTACAGCTAAACGGGACGAGAGATATTCCTGACTTATAGGTGCAGGCATAACCAGGTGAATACTTTGGCGCAGTCTCAAGGCAACACGTACGGCGTCCATATACATGGCCAACCGCTGTTGGAGATGCCCCCCGACCTTTATATTCCGCCGGATGCTCTGGAAATTGTTCTTGAAACTTTTCAGGGACCGTTAGACTTATTGCTGTACCTGATCCGCAAGCACAATTTGGATGTGCTTGATATCCCGATGGCGCAGTTGACGCAACAATACATGGTCTATATCGAGATCATGCAGCGCAACCGCTTGGAGTTGGCCGCCGAATATTTGTTAATGGCGGCGATGCTGATCGAGATTAAATCACGCATGTTGTTACCGCGGCCGTCCAAGCTTGTGGATGCGGGGGAGGAAGATCCGCGGGTCGAGCTGATGCGTCGTTTGTTGGAATACGAACAAATGAAGCTGGCCGCGCAGAAGCTGAACGAATTGCCACAGGCCGGGCGCGATTTTGAGCTGGTTCAAATCCTGATCGAACGTGTAGAAGAGCAGCGATTACCGAATATTACTGTGGAAGATTTACGCCAAGCCTGGCTCGCACTGCTGGTGCGCGCAAAGCTGAATACTCACCACAAGGTACGGCGCGAGGAGCTTTCGGTACGCGAACAAATGACACGTGTCTTGCGCCAGTTGCAGCACGGCGAGTTCGAAGCATTTGAGAGTTTGTTTGAAGCGAACGGTGGTATCGCATCATTAGTGGTGACTTTTATAGCAATTCTGGAATTGGCCAAGGAGACATTGGTCGAAATTTCACAAGCCACGTCATTGGGAAAAATTTATGTCCGGGCAAGTCGTAACCTTACCTCTGAATGAAGAAGCTGCCGCACAAATTGATATAGTGCAACTCAAGAAAATATTAGAAGTTGCGCTATTGACTACCCCAGAACCACTGTCACTGGCGGAGCTGAAAAAACTCAGCGATGTGCCGGTAGAAAACCATACTATCGAAACAATGCTGGAACAATTGGCGCAGAAATATACAGGCAGCGGTGTGGAGCTCAACCGGGTGGCGAATGGTTGGCGGTTTCGCGCATGTCCTGAGATGCAGCCTTATTTAGATCGTCTTAACCCACAAAAACCACCGCGCTATTCGCGTGCGGTTATGGAAACACTCGCAATTATCGTTTATCGTCAACCGGTAACGCGTGGCGATATTGAAGAAATTCGCGGGGTAGCAGTATCCTCGCAAATTTTGAAGGTCCTAGAAACGCGCGGCTGGATAGATGTAGTTGGAACGCGCGATACACCGGGTAAACCAGAATTGTTCGCTACCACCAAGCAACTGTTGGACGACCTTAACCTCCGTTCATTACAGGAATTACCACCGCTGGAAGAAATGGGCAGTTTGCTGGAGCACGATGAGGCATGAATTTTAAATGCAAGCTGAACCATGAAATACATCAGTTCGCATAGCAACCCTTTCTATAAAGAGCTACTCAAGCTGGCCAGTTCAGCACGGCAGCGCCAAAAAACTCAGCAGACTCTATTAGAAGGCGCACATCTACTTCAAGCGTATCATGCATCCGACAATCAACAGCCTCAGCACTTGTTGGTGACAGAAGCGGCAATGCAAAACCGCGAAGTAGTGGAGTTATTGCACAAGTTTCCTGATGTGCCGTTATCTCAATTGGACGATAGCTTATTTAGCAAACTGTCCGAGCTTAAAACGCCGAGCTGTATCCTCGCGCTTATTGAAGTACCTCGAATCCCAATCGCATTGCTCCAGAGTAGCTTTTGTTTGTTGCTGGAGGATATCCAGGATCCGGGCAATCTTGGCTCCATATTACGTTCAGCTGCTGCGGCAGGTTGCGATGCTGTGTTTTTATCGAAGGGCTGTGCCGATGCCTGGTCACCCAAAGTGTTACGCGCCGGTATGGGTGGGCATTTTGTGTTAGATATTTACGAATCAATTGATTTACTCGCCATGGCTACTTCATTTCAGGGGAAGGTTTTTGCTACCGTGGTGGGCGCAAAAAGCAATCTTTATGATTGCGATCTGCGTGGCAACATTGCCTTTGCGGTTGGAAATGAAGGAGCAGGGCTATCTGAAAGCTTGCTGGCAGTGATCAGCCGGCACATCACCATCCCTATGCCTGGGCGTAGTGAATCATTAAATGTTGCTGCGGCCACTGCCATATGTCTGTTCGAAGCAGTAAGGCAACGCGGGTAGCCGTTAATTTTAAAATTACCAGAAAATATTAAGCGAACTGTTGGTTGGGAATTTACTTGAAGAGAATTGAATGAATGCATTTCCCTAGTCCGCATTGGGTGGAACTGGAAAGTATGGCTTGATTTGCTTAATTTGGGTTGTTATAGTGAAAACGGTTAATGGTGCCTCCCAACGAAAGGAACTTAAAAAATGGACAAGCTAGGAGCAACAACCTCAACAGTGGATGTTACTAAGGAAAAGCTAATGGACGATTTGAAAATAGTGGTAGCGGATGCGGAAGAATTGTTGAAGGCAACCGCCAATCAGACTGGAGAACGTATTACGGCGGCACGCGCTAAGGTAGGGGAATCATTGCAAGCTGCCAAAACTCGGCTTTCTAATGCACAAGTGGCGGTTATAGAAAAAACTCGGGCGGTCGCCACGGCCACGGATGAATATGTACATGTTAATCCATGGCAGGCGATAGGAATTGCTGCAGCGGTCGGTATTCTTTTGGGCGCAGTTATTTCGCGCCGCTAGGATATTGAATCGTGGGACTCCGTTACAGCCCGATAAATTGGGCTGTTTCGCGCACTAAACGGATCTCGTTAAACCCAAGCTGTTTTTGACCAACCTTGTCGAGTCGGTCAGCGCCATGAGCAGTGAGTGAGTCCATCCGTCTGCTGGCTGATTGAACTGTTTGAAGTCAGTCTCGTTCAGCTCATTATGGAAAACGCGGTTATTTTGCTGGGAAATAAGTAATACTTCACCCTACTGATCTCCATGCGCAAACTGGCACTGAACCTCATCAACAAACATAAGCGTCAACTGCTTTCGACTGGCAAAATTGCCGCGATAGTTTTTCTTGTTTTTAGCGCACTTCTTTTTTTTGTCGGACCACCCATCGTCAAATCATTTGTAGCCAAAAAAATTGGCGAGGAGATTGGACGCAAGGTTGATTTCGGCACGGTCAATATTAACCCATTCACGCTGTCAACGACGATACGCGACATCGCCATCTATGAAGCGGGCCAACAACAGGAAAAAACTCTCGCTATAAATGAACTTTACGTGGATGTCTCACTGGCTAGCGTTAGCCGTTTTGCACCCGTAATCAATGAAATTCGGGTTACACAACCGATCGTTCGCATTATTCGTACAGGAGAAAACCGCTTCAATTTCTCAGACATCATCGATAAAATTCTGGCTAAACCAAAATCTAACGATGCGCCCGCACGTTTTTCGTTAAACAATATTCACATCCACCAAGGTCGCATTGATTACGATGACCGTGTATTGCGATCACGCCACACGATCTCCGATCTCGATCTGTCGATTCCATTTCTTTCAAACCTGCCACATGATGTGGAGATTTTTACTGTCCCAGCATTTAGTGCAAAGGTAAACGGCACTCCACTCGTTATCAAGGCTAAATCCAAGCCATTTACTACGTCGCGTGACACTTCAGTGCAGATCAATTTCGATGGCTTGTTACTGCCAACCTATATGCCATTTGTGCCAGTGCAGCTAAATTTTAAATTGGTCTCAGCCTTGTTGGATACGCACCTGAATGTCGATTTTCAACAAAGCGGCGGTACGCAAAAAGTTGTCATTAGCGGTGATGCCAGCGTCCGTAAATTGCATTTGCAAGAAAAATCAGGAGTCCCTTTAGTGCAATGGGACAAGCTATCGGTGATGCTTGATCGTGTAGAGCCGTTTAACAGCCTGGTGCGTTTGCGTGAAATCAAACTGGAAAGGCCAGATATACAAGTTAAGCGATTGCCGGATGGCTCGTTCAGTCTTGTACATGCATTTGCTTTGTCTTCAACAGATCAGAAAGGCAAAGCCAGCAACAGCGTAAATACAACGCCAAGCAACCAGCCCACCACTGCCAAATCCAAGCCATTTGCCTTTTCTGTCGCTCGTGCCGAGATTATGGACGGGCGCATCAACTGGCAGGATGCCACTACCGACCCTGAGTTTGGACCTGCCGCTCTGGTAATCAAACGACTGGATGCAAGTTTGTCTAAATTCAGCACGGAAGGAAATTCACCAGCAAATCTGGATGTTAAATTAGAAACCGACGCAGGTGAAATCTTGAGTCATCAGGGATCACTCTTGCTCAACGGTAAGTCTTTGCAAGGTAATTTACAAATTTTTGCCTTACAGCCGCAACGCTTGCGGCCTTACTTTGCCCAAGTTTTTGCTGCCGGATTAGAAGATACGCTGCTGGATGCCAAATTACCCTATCAACTGAACTGGCCAGAAACCGGCGTTAATTTGGTGCTTACCAATGCCAGCGCCCACCTGCGCAATCTGCAAGTGAAGCTGCCAACAGAAAAGGACAGCGGCATCACTGCCAAAGATATCACGCTTGATGGCTTTCAGTTTGACCTTGGCAAGCAAAGCGCCGTGCTCGACAGCGTAATCATTAACACTGCCAAAATAAAAATCAAGCGCAACGCAAAAGGTGACATCGATTTAATGGCGATGCTTGCAGGCAATCGCCATGCAAAAAAAGAAACTACGGCTAACCTTGATACAACTGCAAAGCCTGGCGCTTGGCAGGCATCATTGAAGCAGCTGAAAATCGAGCAATCCGATATTCATTTTAGTGACGCGAAGGTGGCACCCCAAAATGGCGGTAAATCCGCAGTGCAGCAGCTAAGTAATATAGACCTCACCCTTGAAAATATTGCTTTGATGACGGAAGCTACCACATCAACTCCTTCGCCGCTGACTCTCAATCTTAGCCACAACAAACGGGGCAATCTGAATGCCAATGGCACCATGACACTGCACCCGTTTGGCGTTAATCTTAAAATTGACAGTAAAAAACTTGCCGTAACGGCATTCCAACCTTATTTCGCAGATCAAATCAACGCCACTTTTACCAATGGCAATCTTAGTACCAAGGGCAAACTGATGGTGCAACTACCCGAGCAACGGCCAGTGCGCGCCAGCTATGTTGGCTCAATTAATTTGGCTGACATCCATACGTCGGACAAAATTAGTGGCGATGATTTCATGCGTTGGAAATCGTTGTACATCGGCAATATAAACGCACAAATCAACACACAAAAAAACCCATTAGCTGTATCGCTTGGCAATATTGCGCTTGCTGATTTTTATGCACGGGTTATTGTCAATGCTGATGGCCACCTTAACCTACAAGATATCGCGACAAAAAATGGACAGGGGCAATCCACTCCCACCAGCCTGACACAGGCGACATCTACAACAGACAGTTCCTCGGAAACCGCTGAGGTTGAATTATCTACGCCAACCATAGCTGCGTCAGCCAATGTGGCTGCGCCAAATGGATCTTCTGCTGTTACCCCAGCACAGACGGCAGACAAAGCTCCGGTTACTCAGAATGCAAGTGTCAAACCATTGATACGTATTGGACAAATTACGCTGCAAGGCGGCAATATCTATTTTTCCGACAACTTCATCAAGCCCAACTACAGTGCCAACCTGACTGGTCTGACCGGTTCGGTTTCAAAGGTTGCCTCTGATGACCCAACACCAGCCGATCTCGTCATGAATGGCAAAATCGATGATGACGCCGCATTGGGAATAACCGGCAAGATCAACCCACTGGGCGCCCAATTATTTCTTGATTTAGCGGCCAAAGCCCAAGGTATCGAGTTGACTCGTTTGACACCCTATGCGGCAAAATATGCGGGTTATCCCATCACCAAAGGCAAACTGTCAGTAGATTTAAATTACCACATTGAAAATGGCCAGTTGAATGCCAAGAACAATATATTTCTTGATCAGCTAACCTTTGGCGAAAAGGTGGACAGCCCAGATGCACTCAAATTGCCGGTGTTACTTGCAGTTGCGCTTTTAAAAAACAGCCGTGGTGAAATAGACATTAACCTGCCGATTTCTGGTTCGTTATCCGATCCTAAATTTAGAATCGGCGGCATCATTTTCAAGGTCTTCATTAACCTGATAACCAAGGCCATCATCTCGCCGTTTTCGCTGCTGGCCTCAGCATTTGGCGGCGGCGATGAACTGGGTTATGTAGAATTCGCCCCCGGTATAAGCAACCTGACGCCGGAAGCACAGACCAAGCTCGCCACACTGGCCAAAGCGCTTAATGATAAGCCTGCGCTTAAACTGGAAATCATCGGCCGTGTCGACCCTGTCACCGATCGCGATGGCGCCCGCCGTGCCTATGTCACGCAAAAAATAAAGGCGCAAAAACTTCGCAGCCTGAAATCTGATGGCGCTTCCGTAAACCTGGAGGAGGTGACTGTCACTCCTGAGGAATATCCAAAATTTCTGGAGCAAGCCTACAAGGCAGAAAAGTTTTCAAAGCCGCGTAATTTTATCGGCATACTAAAATCGCTGCCGCCGAAAGAAATGGAAAATCTGATGATCGTAAACGCACCGATCGGCGAAAACGAACTGAAGGCACTCGCTGAGCGCCGCGCACTGTTGGTCAAGCGACATCTGGAAGAGCAGGGTAAAGTGGCGAACGGGCGAATGTTCCTGGTGGCACCCAAACTGACGGCAGAAGGCATCAAGGATAAGGGCAAGCCTAGTCGTGTCGATTTCACGTTGAAGTGATATGTAATTTATATTCAGGGTAACTCAAAAAACATATTCTCTATGAGAACCGGCTAACACTCAGGTACTGGGTTTGTCAAACTAACGGCTTGCTTCGCGATCACAATGTAACCTTACTCGTTAGGCCTCCTTTTTTCCTGCTTCCCCAGAATGTTTGAAAGCCCAAGCTGCAACCAGTGGGCCTATGGTTTCAAATATGGCAACTGCCCCAAGAACTAATGCCGATACAGTAGCAATCTCTTGTGGGAATAGTTGGCCTGTGGTCTGTACCAAGCCGATTGCTAGACCAGCCATTGGTACCAACAGCAACCCTGTTGAAACCGCTGCTCGAGTTGGTATCCGATATGACTTGGCGGCAACAAATACTCCTAACCATTTGGATAATCCTCTAGCAAAAACCAATGCGATTGCAGCAGGAGCATATTGTATGAGTTCATGTACATGCAGATTTGCTCCTGCAAAAACAAACAGCACAATGAAAAAAAGCTCAAAGGTTTCACCAAACTCAATATTGGAAACAAGATTTTCATGCTCAATGTTACGAACGATAATGCCCAACGCAAGCGGCGCAAACAAAATAGATAGCACTAAAGCGTTTGCTAAACCTAAGGCAAGCATGGTGGCACCTATGACTAGTGCAAGGCGATACTGTTTTGTTTCTCTTGTGGCTAGGATTAAATAGTGGAGCCCATAGCCAATAATAATTGCTAATAGAAAGGAGCCGAGAAGTCGGTAAAGCGGCTGGAATACAATTACCTGCCATGAAGCACCTGCTTCAATATGTCCAACTGGTAATAAGGCTGAAAACACCAGAAAAGAAATGACATTATTCAAGGCCACCAATGAACCTGCGGAGTCTGTCACAGGACCCTTGGCGCCAAGTTCATGCCCTACGTGAATCAATACTGCGGGAGATGACGAAGTACAGATGGCAGCAATAAGGGCCGCAGTTAAATTTGAAATATTAAAATATCGCAAAACAAAATAAACAGCCAGTAACGTTGCAACTGTTTCCAAAATCGTGGCAAAGAGTAGATATTGGCTTCTTAGGACTGTCTTGATATCAAGTGACAATCCTAACCTGTAGAGAATCAGACCAAGTGCAATGTCAATAATAACGCGAGACGAGGATAGCGCATCCACGCTTAATAAGTTCACCCCACTTGGCCCCGCGATGTAACCTAATAACATAAAGCCCGTAATACTGGGTAGCCAACGTATCGTATGAGCCAGATAACCTCCTATTGCACCAGCAACTAGCAAAATGCTGAAAGATGTCATCGTATTCAATTCAATGGGCCACGTTGGCAAGAAATCCATTTAAATCCTATCTGAATTTATTATTTATATACTTCAAGGTGCGACCATCAAGTCACAGAGTAACACCGAACCTGAATATTGATTTACCACTTCTTTTCATATTAGAAGTGTCCGGCAATTTTGACAAGCCGGCTAAGAACATCGCTTCACTTTTGGTTGAAGCTTACCTGTGGGTCATGGACGGGATCAGAGGAAATTATGGTGACAGCTAACCTGACACAGGGGGCAGATGAAAAAGTGCTAAGCACTGTTGATTTTGAGGTGGGATGCGAATGATTAAGTGTGCCCTACCATAAATTTATGGGATGTACACCTTCTCAATTAAATGAACAAATTTCGGTATAAGCCAACTGGAAGGATGCTATTTAGCGGTACAATTCATTACGCTGGCATTCAGGTACAGTCTTGAATCGATGATGATAGCGTAGTGTCAACTTGACGGGTTAATAGAAAACTGTAGGCATTTTTGTTAGGGAAATCGAAATGAAAATTCTTGGACCACTGATTCTTGTATGTTTTTTCTTTTTGGGTGTATTTATCCTGGCCAATTGGAACGTGCTGACAGCTCCGACCAAGCTATCCTTAGTGGCCTTCAGTATTGAGGCGCCTTTGGGCCTTTTGTTGTTGGGAATTATTATAGTATTTGTGGCACTTTTTGCCGTTTACGTCGTCATCCTCCGCACTACTATGCTGATGGATGCGCGCCACTATGCACGTGAACTTAAAGCTCAACAACAGCTGGCCGAGAAGGCCGAGGCCTCTCGGTTGAGCGAACTGCGTAGCCAACTCGATCATGAGTTTGCACAATTACGGGAAGCGACAGACCAATACCAAATTTCGTTTGGTGCACAGGTTGCAGGGGTGGAACAGGCATTGCGCAATGTGATTGAAGATACCACCCGCAGTCTGTCGGCATATATAGGAGAGATTGAAGACAAGCTCGACCGGAGCTTGGCGCGTCCGTTAAGCGAAAAATAAGTGTGACCTCTTCCGACAGGCATCGACTTGGAATAGTTACAGGCAATACGGTTCGAAATCTTTCACATAAAGTGTCATAGCGCGGCAACCAAGCGCGAGGCAGGAAAAAACACCGTTGGGCAATTGCGATTTTTCTCTACACCTTGGTTGAAGCTTACCAATGGTCGGGACAGAGGAAATTGAGGCGAGGTGCCAGCAGCGTCACTATGCTCACTGTAGCTTATACCCGCATATTTCAATCCAGCTGAATTAACCGATAACCTTCATGCTTGCTGTTCCACGATACGAAAACGTTTCGGGCATTGCTTAATAAAAACGGAAAGTCAGTTCCACTTGCACTTTCTGCGATTGATTTGGCTGCCGACCAAGTTTGTCCCCCATCGGTTGACTGCATCACCAACAGTTGCGTTTTGGTGCCGTCATACTCAGTCCAGGTCAGGGCGACATGCTTCCCCTGAGCCAAGATGTCAGGATGACTAGGCAGTTTTTTCGGCGTGCCGAACGGCAACGGAACTGAGAAATTCTGTCCCCGGTCAGATGAATAGGCATAGAACAAACCTTGACGCGCGCTGCCTTGCGTAAACCAGGCAATATGGTAGCGGCCATCGTCAGCAATAGAAATTGCAGGTCCATGTTCAGGACAGCCCTTGATTTTCCATTCGTCAAAGGTAACGCGCCACGATAGCGGTTCTTTGCCATCAATTTGCGTTCTGGATAAACCATGATCGTGGATGCCGCCTGGATAAATGAAACGCGCGAATAAAACAGGCTGGCCATCAATGTCAAAAGCAGCGGCAATGCGGCAACATTCGCAAAGGGTGTCGGAGAATTTTCGGTTAATGAAATTGAGACTATTCTGGCCGTCGATAGTGGTGTAATAAACTGCGTTCCCTTGTTGTCTCCAATCGGTACGGTCACGTTCGTCAAGCCAGAAGGCATAGGCTTGACCGGATGAATTTAAAACCAGCCGGCCTTGAAAAGAATTTGCTTCGGATGCTTTATCGCTCAACGGTTTTGGCGTTGAAAAACTGCGGCCATTATCGGTCGATGTACTGAAATATACAGCTACTGGTTGAACGCCTTCAGCCGAATAGATAACAGAAATTTTTCCGCTACGGTCCACGACGATGCCGGGCCGATTTTCACCGCTTACTTTGATGCGCTGCGGTTCCTTATTGATACGCACAGGCGCACTGAAGGTCTTGCCCAAGTCAGTTGAATAATCAACATACACATGCCATTTATCCGGCACAACCCGCCATAAACGGTTATCGGGACCAAAAGCGGCAGTAACGTACAGGCTTCCGCCTTGAGGACGGCGTTTTGAATCGGTTGTGCCGGCCTTCGAATCATCATGGTGGGCGTAACTAGCCGTGCTAAATGCCATTACGCCGAGTATCAATAGGAAACTGAGCAGTTGACAACTGTTCTGTGAGAGGGACCGGAGGAATCCATTTGCAGTTGTTATGCGATTGATTCGAATGGTTCTCTTGGTAATTGGGTAATTAGGCAAAGTAATCATTTGGTCGATCAAGAATTTAATTATTGCTAAAAATCCTTAGAACGCGACAACAAAGCGGTAAGTGACCCGGTAATCCGGTGGCGTTTGATAACCGTTTATGTTTTTGACTATCGGTGTGCCTAACGACAAGGCTGTATTCCAGTTTTTGCCACCGGAGTATCGGATGCCCGGCGAGAGATAAATGATATTGCTACCCGAGTTTGGATCAGTCAGACCAGCGGTTTTTTGACGATCCTGCCACTGACCATTTAACTCCAAAATGCCTGTCCACGAGGAATTGTTGCTACCGACGAAAAGGTTATTTCTGGCCATGCCAACGAAAGCATAAGAAAGCGCGACATTATAGTCAAAGGTATCGCCGAGATTGGTATATTGCACCCCTTGAGTTGCTACCGTATAGAGGATACTGCTATCCAATGAGACCTTTCCCATAGCGCGGGTAAAGGAAAAACCGACAGCAGGATTCCATGAGCCACCACTGGGCTGAGAATGCGTTTCAAGCCGCTCACCGGCACCGCGAACGTGGGTTGCGCCTGGAGTGGTGAGAGCCGTGACCAGTGATAAATGGTTTAGATTGTCGACGGAATTGAAAATACGGTATTGACCAAACAGAGAAACGCCGCCAAAACCACCTGGATTGCCTTGGTCAATGACATCGTGATGACCGCCGTGATGGTCCACACCACCGACATCGAAACGTTGCACATAAGGCAGTCTGACACCTAGCGTCAAGTTGTCAGTTACACCATAAGCCGCAAATACCGATGGGGTTAACATAGACTTCAGGCTGTGAACGTCACCATGCTCCTTGCTCAAATCATGTAAGACTGACGGACTGGGGTTGTCAAAAGTAGTAAATTGGGCGATCAGACCGCTGGCCCACATTCCAGTGGGGAGTGTTATACCGGTTTGAGTGATAATTGGCGATGCGGTACCAATGCCGAAACCCATAGAGCCATGATCGGCCAGAGCTGTATTACTGTAAATGGCAAATGCC
The DNA here is from genome assembly GCA_003402345.1 of Candidatus Nitrotoga sp. MKT. GTDB lineage: Bacteria > Pseudomonadota > Gammaproteobacteria > Burkholderiales > Gallionellaceae > Nitrotoga. The sequence continues at coordinate 19,851 of QFXH01000001.1, forward strand.
GATGTTAGGAACATCACCAGCGGAATTTTCTTCGAAAGACTCATAACTGATCCCCATGATTTATAGTGTTGGAATGCTTATCACCCATTGAACAAACATTCATAAATTCGCATTATTTATTTTATTTCTTGAATTGCGATATTAAGCCAATGCCTGCATTTGCTCGGCAGGGCTAGAGGGTAACCCAGTTCATCAAGCGTGAAAATGCGACAAATTGTCGCATCAACTGATTCAGTCGACAGAAAGAACGGTTCGCGTGCTAGCTTGGCTTTAGGCATTGCACTCGAAACAGTAAGAACCGGATCATTTTGAGCCTGCCAAAAGATGAATAAGCTTCAACAAGTTTAGCCCGAATGGAGTTAATGCTTCACCGTGCCGGATCACTAAGCTCAAACTGATGCGCAAATGTGGTGGCCACTATTGATTGTGTGTGGAAGATACTTATCCAGTCGGAATCAGTAACAACCATGCTTGCATTGAACGTACTTACAGGATTGCGGTCGAACCTGATGTTATTCATGCAGAAAAGTGGTGGTTGTGTGACATGCCATGTAAAAAAATATGGTTGCAGAGTTCGGATTAGAGCGCGTACCACTGATCCAAATCTCCGTTTTAGTCGACCGACAATACTAGAGAACACGCTTATGTCTATTTTACTGATCCTAACTTTGCACAGAAAAATCTTGCCTATTTTGTAGAATCAGTTGCAGGCAAACTTTCGTCTATCAAAATTAGAGCCAGTAACAGTCAGTTTTACCTTAATATTTAAAGGATAAATAACATGAGTAACTTTTTAGAACAGCTTGAATTAATGACAACTATTGTGGCTGATACCGGTGATATAGAGGCAATTCATCATTATCAGCCGCAGGATGCTACTACTAACCCTTCACTGCTACTTAAGGCGGCCACACTGCCGGAATATGTTCCGCTCATTGAAAATGCCATCGTCTGGGCCAAATCGCAAAGTAACGATCGTGGGCAGCAGGCGCACGATGCCATGGACAGGCTGGCGGTGGATGTTGGTGTGGAAGTACTCAAATACATTCCAGGACGTGTCTCGACCGAAGTGGATGCACGGCTTTCTTTCAATACTGTGGCCTTGATAGATAAGGCCCGTAAGCTGATCAGTTTATACAATGCGGCTGGCATACCCAACGACCGTGTGTTGATTAAGATCGCATCTACTTGGGAAGGCATTCGCGCTGCGGAAATTCTTGAGCGCGAAGGCATTAACTGTAACATGACATTGTTGTTCGGTTTTGCCCAGGCACGTGCCAGTGCAGAGGCAGGGGTAACGCTGATTTCTCCGTTCGTTGGGCGTATTCTTGATTGGCACAAGGCACACAGTGACCGTGACTTTTCGGCGGATGAAGATCCTGGCGTGCAGTCGGTACGCAAGATTTATGAGTACTATAAAACGCATGGTTTCAAAACCATTATCATGGGTGCTTCATTCCGCAATATGGGTGAGGTATTGGCGCTAGCCGGTTGTGACCGGCTCACCATCTCGCCCACGCTGTTAAAAGAATTAAAAGCCACGCAAGGTTTATTAGTACGTCAATTGAACGATACTGGAGTGACCGAACCGCAGCCGCAACCCATGACCGAAGCGATGTTCCGCTGGGAGCTGAATGAAGATGCTATGGCTACAGAAAAACTGGCCGAAGGCATACGCGGTTTCACCTTGGATCAGATCAAACTGGAAAAAATGCTTGCGGAAAAGCTTTAGGAAAGGGTATTTTGCAATCAAAACATAACTTGTTCTAAGTTTCCTTATATTATTAAAGGCAGAGCAAAATTCTGAATTCACCACTCGTTATACCCGAGTTGTCCGTTTCGACTCGTCAGATGTACAAGTCATATCTCATGAAAGGATAGACCCCATGAAAATCCTGGAACCCTGTACGTTGGTTTTTTTCGGTGCTGGTGGAAATCTAAGCCGACGCAAGCTGATTCCAGCTTTGTTTCATCTTGAAACTGCTCAGCGTCTACCCGACCATCTAATTATTCTTGGTTGCGATATTGCCCACTACAAGCATGAACAATGGCTGGGTTTAGTATCTGACATTCTGCGTGAGCTGCATGGTGCGAAAATTGACGAAGCGGCGCTGCAACGTTTTTGCGCTCGCCTGCACTATTTCGCCATTCCACCTGGTGACGAGGATGCTTATGTGCGGCTGCAAACTTTGCTGGATAAAGATCCAAAGTTTCCACCAAACGTGGTGTACTACATGGCGGTGCGACCCGTTGATTATCCCGGCATTGTGGAAAAACTGGGCAACATCGGGTTATTAAAACAGCACAACGGCTGGCGCCGCGTGGTAATTGAAAAACCGTTCGGCTACGACTTGCTTTCCGCGCAAACCCTGCAAGCAAGCCTCTACCGTCATCTCGATGAGCCACAAATTTATCGCATTGATCACTACCTCGGCAAGGGCACGGTGCAGAACATCATGGTGTTTCGCTTTGCAAACCTGCTGCTGGAACCATTATGGAGAAACCATTATATCGATCATGTGCAGATCACCCATTCTGAAACATTGGGGGTAGAAGGACGTGCCGATTACTACGAAGGCGCAGGGGCACTGCGCGACATGGTGCAGAGTCATCTGTTGCAGTTGCTGGCGCTTGTCGCGATAGAGCCGCCACTGAGCATGTCAGCCGAACACTTGCGTGATGAGAAAGTAAAAGTGTTGAAAGCCATCCGTCCCATTACTCAGAATGCAGTGCATGCCCACGCTTTTCGCGGCCAGTACGCCAGTGGTGTGATCGACGGTAAGACCGTGCCTGGTTATTTGGAAGAGCCAAATGTCGCGCCGGGTAGCACAACCGAAACTTATGCCGCAATGAAATTATTCATCGACAACTGGCGTTGGGCAGGCGTGCCATTCTATCTGCGCACCGGCAAACGTTTGGCTGAAGGTAGCTCGGCGATCTGTATCCGCTTCAAGGCGCCGCCGCAGGATTTATTGCGGCACATCCGTAAAGGCGTGCCGCAACCGAACTGGATTATGCTCGGTATCCAGCCGGACGATTGTTTGAAGATGGAGTTACAAGTCAAGGTGCCAGGGCTGGATATGCAAACACGCACCATCAGTCTGGATGCGACTTACCGCAAAGACGGCGAAGAAGATTTCGATGCTTATGAAGGGTTGATTCTTGACGTCATCCTCGGCGACCACTCGCTGTTCCTGCGCATCGATGAAGTCGAGGCGGCTTGGCGTGTGGTCGATCCAGTAATTAAAGTGTGGTCGATGGAGCGCAGCTTCATCAACACCTATCCTGCCGGTAGCTGGGGGCCACGCGGCACTTACCGTTTGTTTGATCGCGAAGACCAGTTCTGGCGCCATTCCTTAAACCCAGAAGGCGGCAAACTTGAGGCATATTAAAATGAGATCGCTTCTGACCGGTGATATTGGTGGTACCAAGACCCGTTTGGCGTTAGTCGACGTGAACAATAATGATGTTGTGATCCGCCGCGAGCTTATTTATGCCAGCCAGCGCTATGAAATTTTTGAAACGTTGCTGAGTGAATTTTTGTCACCGGATGATAGCGTTGACGATGCGGCTTTCGGCATTGCCGGGCAGGTGCAGAATGGCGTGGCGCAAGCGACCAATTTGCCTTGGCGGATCGATGCCCCCGCACTGTGCCAACGTTTCGGCTTTTTGCGCTGCCATCTACTGAACGATTTAGAGGCCACGGCTTATGGTTTACCCGCGCTAGTCGATGCTGATTTGTTGACGCTGCAAACAGGGTCGCCAGATGCACTGGGTAATGCGGCGGTAATCGCTGCCGGGACGGGTTTGGGCGAGGCGGGTTTGTATTGGGACGGACAATCTTATCGCCCCTTTGCCACGGAAGGCGGACACGCCACGTTCAGTCCGCGTAATACCTTGGAATTTGCCTTGCTAAGACATTTACAACAACGCCATTCTGAGCACATGAGGGGACATATCAGTTGGGAGCGTGTCGTTTCCGGCATGGGGCTGCTGGATCTGTATGTATTTTTGCTTAACTACCGGCATGTATCGACCCCGGCGTGGCTCGCAGAAGAGATGCGTAGCAAAGATACAGCGGCGGCTATTTCCGCTGCGGCACTGGCAAACAACGATGCGGTATGCGTGGAGACGATGCAATTGTTCGTCAGCTTGTATGGCGCGGAAGCCGGCAATCTGGCACTCAAGGTGATGAGCCGGGGCGGTCTCTATATTGGCGGTGGCATCGCGCCGAAAATATTACCGCTGTTGCAAACGGGTGATTTTCTCAATGCCTTTCTCGACAAAGGGCGGATGCGACCATTACTGACGGCGATGCCGGTCAAGGTGATTCTGAATGATCGCGCGGCACTGTATGGTCCGGCCTTGTTCGCTGCACATTATGCTGAAAAGATAGTTTGAACGGTTTTCACTATGCCGAATATCTCGGGGCTGGCCTTGTATCTGGATGCAGAGCAGTGAACCGGGGTTACACCCCCATGCCGCAGAAAAATTTATTTTATTAAAGGAGTAAATAATGCAGATCGGAATGATAGGGTTGGGGCGTATGGGTGCAAACATGGTGCGTCGTTTGAACCGTGCCGGACATCAATGTGTGGTATTCGACCGCAGCAGTGAAGCGGTGCAAGCATTGGCAAAAGAAGGCATGACACCCGCTATGAGCGTGCAAGATTTGGTGAACAAGTTGAGTGCACCGCGCGCCATTTGGCTGATGTTGCCCGCAGCAGTGGTGGATGCCAGCATTGCGGAACTCGCCCCGTTGCTGAGTGCGGATGACATCATTATTGATGGCGGCAATTCTTATTATAAGGATGACATCGTCCGCGCAAAGAATCTGTCGGCACAGTGCATTCATTATGCGGATGTGGGTGTCAGCGGCGGGACTTGGGGGTTGGAACGCGGTTACTGTTTAATGATCGGTGCCCAGCAGCATACGTTTGCGCGCTTGCAACTTATCTTTGCCGCGTTGGCGCCGGGTGTGGAAGCTGCGCCGCGCACCGAAGGGTGCAGTGGCCAGCCGAGCACAGCTGAAATCGGCTATCTGCACTGCGGTCCGGAGGGTGCCGGACACTTCGTCAAAATGGTTCACAACGGTATCGAATACGGCATGATGGCCGCCTATGCCGAAGGTTTTAATTTATTGCGTCATGCCAATGTGGGTGGCATGTTGCATCAAGTGGATGCAGAGACCACACCATTACGTGAACCAGAAGCGTTCCGTTACGATATCAATGTAGCCGAAGTGGCCGAGTTGTGGCGGCGCGGCAGCGTGGTGAGTTCCTGGCTACTTGATTTGACCGCGCACGCGTTGCAAGCCGATCCGAATCTGGAGAGGTTTGGTGGCAAGGTATCAGACTCCGGTGAAGGGCGCTGGACCAGTATTGCCGCTATTGAATCGGGTACACCCGCGCCAGTTCTTACCGCAGCATTATTTGATCGCTTCAATTCGCGCGGGGAAGCGGACTATGGCAACAAATTGCTGTCCGCCTTGCGCTATGAATTTGGCGGACACCAGGAAAAACGCTAGTGCCCGCAGGCTAATTGAAAATTTATATAACTGAACAGCTGCATATGCTCGGGATAAATTGGTATCCAGCTTAATTTGCTACTTTAAGCTGCCAAGTGGAGTGACAGGCAACACACTTGGTCAATGTATTTGACAGCATCTTTAAAATTTCTGGTGCAGGCACTTTATTTTCGGCAGCATTGGCTATTGCATCCATGTCGCGGTGAACACTCATGCCCAGCGATTTTAATTCCATTGGTAGTTTTGTCATCAGTGCCGGGCTTGCATCAGCGGCAACCACCATACCTGCGGCGCTTGAAGCCTTAATGACGCGCTGCATGTCGCCTTGATTTACACCCTCTAGTATTCCTTGTGTTGCGGATAGCAGGCCTCGCATTTCGGATAAAATCAAGTCACGCTCGCTAACATGCAGCACAACAGCAGTTCTACCGTCAGTTCCGGTGGTAGTATTTCCACGGATGAAGAACCATGCGAATACCGCAATAGTGAAAACCCAGAGCAACAAGACAATTGTGGTAAATTTATTACATTTCATGTTAGTTCCTTATGTGGTTTATGAGGGGATGTAAGATATACAAAACTTCTACTCCTATCTGTGCCAAAAGTCACATATCCGCGTTATGTTTTGTCCAAATATGTTTGATGTCATGCCAACGGAAACCCTCAATGCCTATTTGCCCTAGTACTTAAAACCATACTTTGGTGTTCACTTGCATAATTGGCTTACCGTTACAGATATTGCGAACATAAAGATTGATACAGTTTGGCCAATAGGTCAAAAATCAAGTGATGATATCTTTTCCTTTGTTGTTTTGGCATCACACGAACACGCCTCTTCGAGACAAATTGACATACTTGTCGCCGCAGGCAAACATAGCACAGCGCTCAGCGGCATTTAAAAAGTGGCCGGGGTTAGTGGTTTGAAACTTTTGTAAAGGCCTTGGCACGCATTCTCCTTCATGGTGCGTGAAACACGTTTGCAGTTTTCTTTGAATTCATACTCGGAATTAATACTCGTCAATCAACCACGACTGTGACACCAAGCAACACACCGCTCGGAAAGCGGCATAGCGCAAAGCATTCGGAGAAGTTGCCGAAATTAGTGTGTATCTAGGTGGATAAAATACTTAATCCAGATTCAGCAGTTGAACCAAACTTCACATCGCCTTTCGTCCGAATGTACATATTTCGCTTCTCTTCAGGCTTGTCGATTGCGCTAGCTGAATTTCGTAGCTAATCAGGAATTTTTTGAGTATTCGTCCCATATCCAATTTTTATCGCCAGTCTTTTTAGAAACGTTGGACGCTTATTTTTGCGAGCTTACCTCAGTGCTTTATAGTTGACATCCATTCCATCCATCGCTAAATTCCATACCTTAGCAATTTAGTCAACCAAAGGAAAAAATCATGGCTGTTCTCGTCGGTAAACTTGCCCCAGACTTTACTGCTGTTGCAGTGATGGGTAACAATGAAATAAACGAAAATTTTAGTTTGACGAACCATTTGGACGGAAAATACGGTGTGATATTCTTTTACCCGTTGGATTTTACTTTCGTATGTCCTTCAGAATTGATTGCGTTCGATCATCGCTTAGACGAATTCAAGAAACGTCAAACTGAAGTAATCGGCATTTCTATTGATTCGCAGTTTACCCATCTGGCTTGGAAAAATACGCCCGTTAATATGGGTGGTATCGGTCAAGTGCGTTATCCGTTGGTGGCCGATATTAAACACGACATTTGCCGTGCTTATGACGTTGAGCATAAAGATGGGGTGGCTTTTCGTGGTTCGTTTTTAATAGACCGCACTGGTGTGGTTCGCCACCAAGTGGTAAACGACCTGCCGCTTGGCCGCGATATCGATGAAATGCTGCGCATGGTGGATGCATTGCAATTTCACGAGGAGCATGGTGAAGTTTGCCCCGCTGGCTGGAGCAAGGGTAAAGCTGGAATGGATGCTTCTTCTGAGGGGGTGGCGAAGTATTTGGCCGAGCACGCTGAAAAACTATAGGCGATTTTTTTATTACGAAAAGGCTCCTGAGGGAGCCTTTTTATTGATCTTGGTAGCAGCCAAGGACTGCTACAATCCGGTTTTTTACGGTGTTATAAGGCACTTATGCTAATCTGGTTCATCATTCTCTACCTGATGATTTCTATCGGAATCGGTTTGTACGCCGCCACGCGCGTACATAACGTCAAAGATTATGTGATGGCCGGTCGGCACTTGCCGCTGTATGTCGTGACTGCCACAGTGTTTGCTACTTGGTTCGGCGCAGAAACTGTGTTGGGGATATCCACAAAATTCGTCCAGCAGGGCTTGAGGGGGATAGTTGAAGACCCTTTTGGCGCTAGCATGTGCCTAATTTTGGTGGGTGCATTCTTCGCCGCCAAGCTTTATAAAATGAACCTGATTACCATTGGCGATTATTACCGGCAACGCTACGATCGCACGGTAGAGGCACTGACCAGCTTGGCCATCATAGCTTCCTATTTGGGCTGGGTGTCAGCGCAAATTACAGCATTGGGCCTGGTATTCTCCTTCATTACTCAAGGTGCGGTTTCTCCTAGCGAAGGTATGGTGATTGGCGCTGGCATCGTGCTGGTTTACACTTTGTTTGGCGGTATGTGGTCGGTGGCGTTGACGGATGCTTTTCAAATGACGATTATCGTTGTCGCTATGCTATATTTGGCTTGGCTACTGTCTGGTATCGCAGGGGGAGCAGGGATGGTCATAGGCCATGCCGCACATGCCAACAAGCTGATTTTCTGGCCGCAGCTAGAAACCAGGGATGTACTCGCATTCATCGGCGCAGCGGTAACCATGATGTTAGGCTCCATTCCACAGCAGGACGTATTTCAGCGTGTAATGTCCGCAAAAAATGAAAAAACTGCCGTACACGGCGCGCTGCTTGGAGGCATCCTGTATTTCCTGTTCGCTTTCATTCCCATTTTTCTGGCTTATTCCGCCACGCTGATTGACCCCAAAATGGTGGCCACGTTAATCGACGATAACGCACAGTTAATTCTGCCTACACTGATCATGAACCATACGCCGGTGTTTGCACAAGTGATGTTCTTTGGTGCACTGCTTGCCGCCATTATGAGTACTGCCAGTGGCACGTTACTGGCGCCGTCAGTAACTTTTACCGAGAACATCCTGAAGGGTATTATCGGCCACCAGAGTGATCGGCATTTTTTGTGGACCATGCGCACGGTCGTTGTATGTTTCACCGTGGCCGTTACCTTGTTTGCGCTAAAGTCTACATCGAGTATTTATTCGATGGTGGGAAACGCCTACAAAGTGACTTTAGTGGCAGCGTTCATTCCGTTGGTGTGTGGGCTGTATTGGAAGCGGGCGAACACGCAAGGTGCGTTATTTTCAATTGCTGCGGGCCTTTCTTCCTGGTTACTGCTTGAAATTTTTAACCCTGGAGGCCTATGGCCACCACAACTGGCGGGCTTACTGATGAGTGCAGCAGGCATGTTGGTCGGCTCGCTGCTGCCTGATTTGAAGCGCCGCCGCGCCGTTTATTAGATTGAATAGCGGCATGGCCGTCATATTATTGTCATAATTCTGTCATATCATCGTAAGTTGTTTGTCACGTGAACAACGGAGAAAATAATGACTGCGAATATTCTGGTAGTGGAAGACGAACCTGCGATACAGGAACTGCTGGCATTTAACATATCGCAATGTGGCTACCGCGCAATTGAGGCATATGATGCGGATGGCGCTTGGACACACATTAACCATGCGCTGCCAGATCTAATCCTGCTTGACTGGATGCTGCCCGGTAGTAGTGGCGTAGAACTGGCGCGCCGTCTGCGCGCCGATCAACGGACACGTAACATTCCTATCATAATGCTGACCGCGCGCACCGATGAACGCGATAAAATTCTGGGGCTGGAATCAGGTGCGGACGATTACATAACCAAACCATTTTCGCCACGTGAACTGATGGCTCGTATCCGTGCCGTATTACGCCGCCGAGTGCCACAAATGAGTGATGAAACAGTCACCGCAGGTGGGCTGGAATTATCGCCGGCAATGCATCGTATTAACGCTAATGGAGCAATGATTGATCTGGGACCGACCGAGTTTCGTTTGTTACATTTTTTTATGACCCATCCTGAAAGAGTCTATAGCCGTTCGCAGCTGCTCGACCAAGTTTGGGGGGATCATGTATTCGTGGAAGAGCGTACAGTGGACGTGCACATTCGCCGTTTGCGCCAGGCGCTTGAGCCTTCTAGCCTCGACGGTTTAATTCAAACTGTGCGCGGCAGTGGCTACCGTTTTTCGTGTAACTAAACCGGATGGGCAAAACGTAGCCGCAATCCATCCCGCCAATTGCATTCTTTCTGCACCCTGCTGATATATGGTTTTCCACCGCTTTACGCATCATAATAATGGCGCAGCGTAATTTTTAAAGGCTACACCATGTTTGATTTTTGGCGGCGCGCACTTTTTTTCCCATTCGCCTTTCTGCTTCTCTCCCTGCTAGTGTGGGCAATAGTAGGGGCGTTACCCGCTACCGTATTCTTTAGTGTGTTTCTGCTGGTATATGTCGTTCTTCACTTGCGTCAGCTCGAAGCGCTTGATTGCTGGCTGGCCGATTCTGATAAGTGTATGGTGCCTGACGGTTCGGGGTTGTGGGGTGATGTATTTACCCGGTTAAACAGGATGGTACGTCAACATCGCAAAGAACATGAACAACATGTCGCAGCGCTACAGCACATGGAGCAGGCCACCTCGGCACTACCAGAAGGAGTAGCCATACTCGATGAAGCGTACCACATTGAATGGTGCAACCCGCTTGCCGAACAACATTTTGGCCTCGATAGCAAGCGCGATATTGGCCAGCAGATTACTTATCTGGCACGTCAACCAGAATTCGTGAAATACCTTGCCATGCACGAATTTAGCGAACCGCTGATTCTGAGTGGTGCGCGGCAGGACGGACTGACGCTGTCCATTAAATTGATCCCCTACGGTGCTAATAAACTGCTACTAATTAGCCGCGACATTACCCACCTGGAACGCATTGAAACCATGCGCCGTGACTTTGTCGCTAATGTGTCACATGAGTTACGCACACCGCTTACCGTAGTCAACGGTTTTGTTGAAACCTTGCACGACATGCCCAACCTTGAAAACAGTATGGCGCGTCGCGCACTGCACCTGATGGGGGAGCAAATGTACCGTATGGAGCGGCTGGTAGACGATTTACTTACCCTGTCCAAATTGGAGAATACACTCAATGCCTTACAGGAAGAAACAGTGGATGTGCCCGGACTTTTACGCACGCTGCATCAAGAGGGACAATCTTTAAGTGCGGGAAAACATACTTTGCGGCTGGAATTAGCGAGTAATTGCGCTCTGCTTGGCAACACTGACGAGTTGCGCAGTGCCTTCAGTAATCTGATATCAAATGCCATCCATTACACCCCGCAAGGGGGCGAGATTTTGGTGAGCTGGCACGAACAGGGCGATCAACCAGTTTTTAGTGTGCAGGACAGCGGCATCGGCATCGCGCCACAACACATTCCGCGCTTGACAGAGCGTTTTTATCGGGTAGACAGTAGCCGTTCACGTGAAACAGGAGGTACTGGTCTGGGGCTGGCTATCGTCAAGCATATCGCCAACCGACATCAGGCGCGACTGGAGATTGCCAGTGGGGAAGGGGAGGGCAGTACCTTCAGTATTGTATTTTCAGCTAGCCGACGCCTGCTATTGTGTGCGGAAGATGCCACTACTGATTACATGCCAAAAACAGATATTCAATAGCGCTTTCTGCATTCAGGCTAGGTTTTTAACATACCATGCCATCGATTCTTCTAGGCCTTGGGCAATGGCATGGCTAGGCACATAACCCAGTAAAGACTGGGCTTTTGAAATATCCGCTTGGGAGTGGCGCACATCACCCGCACGAAAATCACGGTAAACCGGTTTAAATTCTTTCAAATGGGGAAAGTGTGGCAAGAGCAATTTTCGGCATTGATCAAAGAGGTTATTGAGCGTAGTTCTATCACCTATGGCGATATTGTAAACTTGATTGGCAGAAGCGATATCTTGTACAGTCGCGGCCAGAAGGTTAGCTTGTACGGCGTTGTCGATATAACAAAAATCGCGGCTAGTTTCCCCGTCCCCGTTGATATAAACAGGCTTATTTTTGATCATACAAGCCACCCACTTTGGGATTACCGCTGCGTAAGCACCATTAGGATCTTGACGGCGTCCAAAGATATTAAAATAACGCAGACCAATTGTATGGAACCCGTAACATCGACTAAATACGTCGGCATAAAGCTCGTTCACATACTTTGTCACGGCATAAGGCGACAAAGGCTTACCTATTAAATTCTCAATCTTGGGTAATCCTGGATGATCACCATAAGTTGAACTGGAAGCCGCATAGACAAAGCGTTTTACTGCTGCATCGCGCGCCGCCACCAGCATGTTGAGAAATCCTGAGATATTATTTTCGTTAGTAAGAATAGGATCCTCAAGTGATCGTGGTACCGAACCAAGCGCTGCCTGGTGCAGTACATAATCGACACCTAATACCGCTTCTCGGCAAATACTTAGGTCACGAATATCCCCATCCATGATACGAAACCCAGCCCATTGTTGCGGTGTAACGCAATGCTGTATCTCCTTAAGATTCTCCCTGTAACCAGTAGTAAAGTTATCCAATCCTATAACATGTTGGTCAAGCTTTAAGAGTGTCTCCACCAAATTGCTTCCAATAAATCCAGCCGCACCAGTAACTAGCCAAACACGGGGTTCCTGCGGAAGGCGCTGCTTAAGCACTTGAAAAGTGGTCATAATTATTTCCTCACAAATACTAAAAAGGCATACCGCATACCTTCGACTGCCATTGGATTAAATGCGAGTTTGTCACCAGCCTGTGCAAGTTATTCGTGATTAAACTTGAGGAACTTAGAACATTTCTAAGCGGGTAGTTAGGGTGACTTACAACACAGGACAGAAACTGTCCAGGCCGAATTCTACCTTAGCTCAGCCTCGTTTCACACCTGCATCCAAGTTTAACGTTCGTATTGCATTCTTTAGAAGCGGCCATTCAGGCAATACAAAAAATTTGCAATCATTTTTAATAAAAGTAATAATAATACGAATTGTTCTTATTTATATTATATGGATTTTGATAGCTATGCCAATTCAACGCGAGACAGAAACTCCTGGCACTGTATTTGCATCAGCTTTCAATTCTGATGCAAATTCACTCATTCGCATTAAAAGCCAGGATTTGTTCCAACTAAAGCGCGAAATAGAAATTGAACATGCGGGCCGCATTTACCGGCTTCAATTAACACAGAGCAACAAATTGATTTTAACTGCATGAAGGCAAAATCAAATTAAATAAATCGTTGCAGTTTTGTAAGGTTGTTTCAACCGTTAACCAAAAAAACAGGGGGTTAATGCAACTGTATGAACAATAACTGGAAGCGCTTATGAATTAAAAAATAAAAATTAGAAAACAAACCAAAAACTGAAATGAATTTGGCGAAGCGGCGATTAGCCCTGCCAAGTACATTAAAAAAATAATTTAACTGAATTTATACATTAGATCTAAAAAAGGAATGCATTCATGAAATTTACACTCACTTTTTTCGCCGCTGTCATGAGTGGCATGCTTAGTCTCAATGCTACCGCGCACATGCTATGGTTGGAGGGTGACGCTACTGCAGGCAAACTTTATTTCGGTGAGTATGGTGATAACTTACGGGAAACTTCGCCAGGCAAACTTGACAATATTGTTACGCCGATGATCACCATTTTTGATGCGGCCGGTACAGAGAAGTCGGTTACTGCAAGCCGTGGTGGCAATTACTACGCTATCCCCGGTGGACCTACTGTATTAGTGCAAGCGCTCAAGCAACCCATACGTACCCCACAAGATAAGCTCGCTCCTGTGCAAAGAAGCTTTTTGTATGCGAGGCAAGGTAAAGAGGGTAGCTTGCCGTTGGATATACAACAAAAAGCAAATAAGCTGCGCTTAAGCTTTATGGGCAAGCCATTGGCTAAGGCTGAAATTATTCTTATCGCACCCAACGGATGGGAAAAACCTTTACACACAGACGAAAATGGCGAAACGAATTTTCCACTGTTAGAACCTGGCCTCTATGTCGCAGAAGCCAAGCACAAAGAAAACCATCCCGGAGAATTCGAAGGTAAAGCCTACTCTATAGAAAATCATACCGTTACGCTTAGTTTCTCAAAATAAATTCAGCATCCGCAACTAAACCATGCGGTTATTTTTCATGCTGGAGATTGCAATTGTTTCTTTAGTTATGGCGGTTATACGGGGTTATGTTGCAGCAAGCCGTATACAAGGATATGCACACAAAGGTAATACACGGAAACCATTGTAAAAGGCAGTACGCAAACTTATGAATACGAATTTTTAGTATTCATTAATTATTTTCACTTAATCTGGAAGCCAGCCACGTGTTTTCTCACCAGCCAGCCACCTTTATTTTAAAGAACAGGGGAGCTTATGAGATTCAAAAAAACACGTCCTGCATTGTTGGTAGCGCTGGCATTACAGCAACTCTACGGCCCAGCTTTTGCACAAATAACCACAAGCGATAGCAAGAACGATAAATTAATCGATGCCACACAATTACCGGAAATTAAAGTGAGCGGTCAAAAGGTGACCGACGATTTTGGAGCGAGTACTTTCGCGGGCTTTAGAACGCCGACACCCTTGCGCGATGTTCCGCAGACAGTCACGGTCGTCAATCGTGCCCTGATGGATTCCCAGAGCATTGCCTCGCTGGCGGAGGCTTTACGCAACGTACCCGGCATTACCGTAGGCGGCGCCGAAGGTGGGCAGATCGGTAACAACATTAATCTGCGCGGCTTCACGGCACGTACCGATATGTATCTCAATGGAATGCGTGACAGTGGCCAGTACTATCGCGACACTTATTATCTTGAGTCGGTTGAAGTATTAAAAGGCCCATCGTCCATGTTATTTGGGCGCGGCTCTACTGGAGGCGTGATCAACCAGGTCAGCAAGCGTCCGCAATTAGGCGATGCAAATCAAATTACCGGCACCGTCGACACCAATGGCGGAGTGCGTTCAACGGGGGACTTTAACCGTCAATTGTCCGATACTTCCGCAGTCCGTGTTGCCATGATGGGTCAAAAAGCGCAAACGACACGTGACGTTATTACCAATAAAGATTTTGGAATTGCACCGTCCCTACGCTTTGGAATCGGCACGCAGACTGAAATTACACTGTCAGCGATCCTCTCCCACAACGATGACATGGTGGATTATGGCATTCCCCCCATCAATGGCCGCCCAATCAAGGGTCAGCGTGATACTTATTACGGTTTGACTGATGATCGTACTTTGCAAAATACAGCTATTTTAAGTGGCCTCATCGAACACAAGTTGAATCCGGACATGACCCTGCGTAATCAACTGCAATATAGCTATTACAACACTGACGCCCAGGCAACGGGGCTTAACGCTGTGGGCACGCTTGCCGGTGGCGTATTTACCCCATTCACTACTCAAGCGGCTGGAAATACTACTGCGCTGCCCTTGAGTGCACTGTCTGTCAGGCTCACCAGCCATGATCGCGTGATCAAAAATCAAATGCTCAACAATCAGACCGATTTGATCGCAAAATTTGATACCGGCACCCTCAAGCATACGATGATCGCCGGTGTTGCACTCAGCCATGAGACCTCCAACATTCAGTCCACTGCCCGTAGCAACCTGCCCGTCGTATCGCTGGTCAATCCAGCCTACCTTTCTACACCGGCCAATTCCGTGAAAACAATTGGAAATGAAGCAGATTCACAAGCAACTTCAGTCGGCGCATATATCAACGACACGATCGAATTAAACAAGCAATGGAAGGTTGTCGGCGGCGTGCGCTGGGATCGCTTCAAAGCGGATCTGACCAACACCATCAGCACCGCCACGCCGCCGCTTCTTAGAGCCGATCAAACCGTGAGTTTCACTAGCGTACGGGGCGGCGTGATTTATCAGCCGGATAATGTGCAATCGTACTATGCATCCTATGGCACCTCCTTTAACCCCTCATTGGAAACACTGACTGCAACCGCGGGCACGCAAACTTTAGAACCCGAAAAAAGCCGCTCTTACGAAATCGGTACCAAGTGGGATGTACTAGGCGGCAATCTATCGTTGACCTCGGCCTTATTTGATATTGAAAAGACCAATTCGCGCTCGCAAGTGTCGCCCGGGATCTACATCTCTAACGGGGACGTGCGCGTCACCGGTTTTGAGTTCGGTGCAGCGGGGCGCATCACACGCGATTGGCAACTCATGGGCGGCTATACGCATATGAACCCGACGATTGTCAAAGCGTCAGCGCTAGAGGCAACGCAAGGAAAAGATCTGGCCAATACGCCGCGCGACATGGCCACGTTATGGACGACCTACAAATTGACTCCACAATGGGAAGCGGGTGGTGGAGCCACTTATATGTCCTCACGCTTTGCCAACAACACCAATACTGTTTCTGCCGCTGGCTACACTCGCTGGGATGGTACGGTTGCCTATCATTTGCCTAAGTATGATATCCGGTTGAACCTGCTTAATCTGACCAACAAGGACTATATCAACTCATTGCTCCCCTCTAACGGCGGGCGCTCAGTACCCGGGAGCGGACGAACTGCACTCATAACAGTGGTTCATCGTTTTTAAACATATCAGGACCAGAGATCCATGTTAGTGCAAATCCCTAAAGTATTGAGTGTCGAACAGGTTCGCTTTGTGCGGGAAAAACTCGATACCGCTGGGGAGGCATGGGTCGATGGCCGTGTGACGGCAGGCCATCAAGGAGCCCCGGTCAAGCGTAATTTGCAGATCGCGGAAAACACACCCATTGCGCACGAGTTGGGCGATTTGATTCTAGCCGAACTCGAACGCAACCCGCTCTTTATTAGCGCTACGTTGCCGAATCGGGTTTATCCACCGATGTTTAATCGATATGAAAACGGCATGTATTTTGGCAGCCATGTCGATGGTGGCATGCGGCTAATACCCGGCACAAGTGAAAAAATCCGCACTGATGTCTCCGCTACATTATTTCTTTCTGCACCCGACGAATACGACGGGGGTGAATTACAGATCGATGATACCTACGGTATGCACACCGCGAAATTTGCGGCAGGCGATCTGTTGATCTATCCAGCTACCAGCCTGCATCGGGTGACGCCGATAACACGCGGCGTGCGTACCGCCTGTTTTTTCTGGGTTCAAAGTTTGATTTCTGATGACGGCCAGCGCACGCTATTATTCGATCTCGACACCGCAATTCAACGGCTGAATTCTGCCAATGCAGATGAAACTGCGCGTACACACCTAACCGGTTGTTATCACAACCTGGTACGAATGTGGGGTATGCCATAATATTTTTTTGGAGTGATGACACTATGACGACAATTATTCGACTCAATAAAGTTCACAATACCAGCTCAGCGAATGGCGCTGATAACGATCTAATTGACTCCAAAGACCGTGATATCCGCTCACGGCGTGCCATATTCTTGAAATGGCTGCGCAAAACACATGGTTGGATCGGACTCTGGGGTGCGGCCATAGGTTTGCTTTTTGGGGTGACAGGAATCTTGCTGAGCCACCGCACTGTGTTGAAAATACCGGCGGCGCAAGTGCAAGAAACGATGCTGCAAATTCCGTTACCTACACCCGCACCGGCCAATGCGAAAGCAATGGCAAGCTGGTTACAACAAGAATTGATGGTTGATCGCCCTGCCTCGCGCGAGCGCAGCGAACCGGCCAAACCTGTGGCATGGGGCGATAAGACCCTAAAACAGCCTGCGCATTGGTCGATTACATTTAACTCGCCCCAAGCCAATCTACAAGCGGAATATTGGGTCGGTAATAACTTCGTATCAGTTAAGCGTGGCGATCAAAATATATGGGGTACATTGAATAATTTACACAAAGGTAACGGTGTCGATATCCCTTGGATTCTTTTCGCAGATACGTTGGCGGGAAGCATTATCTTGCTGTCATTGACGGGGGTCATACTTTGGACACAGCTCAACCGCCGCCGTATGATCGGCTTCGGCATAGGCTTGACGTCACTGACTCTGTTGATCGGCTTTGCCATGCAGGCATTGTTGTAGCACTACTCCGCAACCGGAAATACGATCAGCAAATGCAATTCCACTGCTGGTACATGACATTACCGCTCTGTTAAATATTGCAATAATTGGGACGGTAAATCGATTTCGCCTTGGGCAGGCCAGTTGGCTAATTCCTCTAGGGAGTCATGGTAACCATAGCGCGCGATGATGCAACGCATCCCAGCGGCTTGTGCTGCTTCCGCATCGCGCTTGTCATCACCCAGATACAGGCAGTGCTGTGGCGCGATTTTCAGCAATTCGCTGGCCTTCAGTAATGGATCCGGGAAGGGTTTGGCACGCGAGCATGTGTCGCCGCTGATCAGGCAGGCAGCGCGTTGGGCATAGCCCAGCGCTTGCATTAACGGCAGGGTGAAGCGATGGGGTTTGTTGGTGACAATGCCCCACGGTAAGCCACGTTGTTCCAGTATCTCGACCAGTTCCACCATTCCAGGGAACAGGGTGGTGTGGACACAAATATGGCTGGCATAATAATCCAGGAAGGAATCGCGCAAGCCCGCAAAATTTGGCGCATCTGGTTCAATGTTAAAACCCAGTTTCAGCAAGCCAAGAGAGCCATGTGAGGCTTGTGGGCGGATTGTTTTCAAAGGCAACGGTAGTCTGCCATGGAGGTTGAGTAAGTAGTTAAGGGCGGCACCCAGATCAGGGGCTGTATCAGCAAAAGTGCCGTCGAGATCGAATAGGACGGCTTTAGTCACGTTGGCAGGCGAGCAGATAGTTGACGTCAGTGTTCTGGCCGAGTGAGTAGGTTTTATAAAGGGGGTGGTAGCTCATGCCGCTGATGTCGCTTATGTTAAGCCCTGCATTGCGGCAAAATTGCGCGAGTTCGGACGGTTTGATAAATTTAGCGTAATCGTGCGTGCCACGCGGCAGCAAATGAAGTAAATACTCCGCGCCGATCACCGCAAAAAGGTAAGACTTCGGGTTGCGGTTGAGGGTGGAGAAAAATACATGACCGCCCGGCTTGGCTAGTTGCGCGCAGGCATTCACCGTGCTAGATGGGTCGGGTACATGTTCGAGCAATTCCATGCAAGTGACCACATCGTAGTGGCCTGGCTGTTCTGCCGCCAGGTCTTCTACGGCAATCTTACGGTAACTCACCTCTTGGCCACTTTCCAGCAAATGTAGTCTGGCAACCTGTAGAGCTTTATCGCCTAAATCAATCCCCGTCACCTGCGCGCCAAGTGCGGCCATACTTTCTGAGAGGATACCGCCGCCACAACCGACATCCAGCACAGTTTTGCCGGATAGGGCCGTGATACTGTTGATGTAATTCAGGCGCAGTGGGTTAATTTCATGTAGTGGTTTAAATTCGCTGCTGGGGTCCCACCAGCGGTGGGCGAGCTGACTAAATTTCTCCAGTTCAATCGGATCAGCATTGGCCATAATGTGCGCATATTCGAGGGTGAAATGTGAAATGTAGCAAAACTTGTCTTGAACCACCAGCCAATCAGGCGATTTAATTTTAGGTTTTGTGCAGCAAAGAAATTATGCTTTGTCTCGCTTAAGGTGGGCATGTTAAACTTACGAATTGTTTTACAAGAAATTTTAGAGCATCCGCTATACCTATGGAACAATTCGCTAAAGAAATTCTGGTAGTCAGTCTTGAAGATGAGATGCGTAAGTCGTATCTCGATTACGCAATGAGTGTGATTGTTGGGCGCGCTTTACCTGATGTGCGTGATGGCCTTAAACCGGTACATCGCCGCGCGTTGTTTTCCATGCACGAACTATCCAACGACTGGAACAAGGCTTACAAAAAATCAGCGCGCATTGTCGGCGACGTGATCGGTAAATACCATCCACATGGAGATACGGCGGTGTATGACACGATCGTCCGTATGGCACAGACATTTTCGCTGCGTTATCCTTTGGTGGACGGCCAGGGTAACTTTGGTTCGGTGGACGGTGATAATGCAGCGGCGATGCGTTATACCGAAATTCGCATGGCCCGTATTGCGCACGAGTTACTGGCCGACCTGGACAAAGAGACAGTGGATTTCGGCCCCAACTATGATGGCTCCGAGTATGAGCCGCTGGTTTTTCCGGCGCGTTTCCCCAATCTGTTGGTCAATGGCTCAACCGGTATTGCCGTGGGCATGGCGACTAATATTCCACCGCATAATCTTGGCGAGGTGGTTGACGCCTGCCTAGCGCTACTAAAAAACCCTGATTTGGATATTGAGCAGTTAATAGAATATATCCCGGCACCAGATTTTCCGACTGCAGGTTTTATTTATGGTTTAGCAGGTGTAAAGGAAGGTTACCGAACCGGGCGTGGGCGCGTGGTAATGCGCGCGCGAACCCATTTCGAAGACATCGAAAAGGGGAATAATCGCCAAGCCATCATTATTGATGAGTTGCCCTATCAAGTGAATAAGGCCGCCTTGCTAATGAAGATTGGCGAACTGGTACGTGAAAAGAAAATTGATGGGATTTCCGAAATCCGCGACGAGTCAGATAAATCTGGAATGCGCGCTGTGATTGAACTAAAGCGTAATGAAGTACCAGAAGTAATACTCAATCAATTGTTTAAGCTGACCCAACTGCAAGACAGTTTCGGTATGAACATGGTGGCCTTAACCGACGGTCAGCCCAAGCTGCTTAACTTGAAGCAATTCCTGGATGCGTTCCTGCGCCATCGGCGCGAAGTGGTAACGCGACGCACGATATTTGATTTGCGCAAGGCGCGGGATCGTGGCCACATTCTGGAAGGTTTGGCGGTTGCACTCTCCAACGTGGATGAAATCATTGCGCTGATCAAAGCGGCAGCGACGCCTGCAATTGCCAAGCAGGGTTTGATGGCGCGGACATGGCGATCTTCACTGGTTGAAGAATTACTAAGCCGGGTTAGCGATGCATCGCGCCCGGAAAATCTGGCGCCGGAATTCGGTATGTCAGGGCAAGGCGAGCAGCGCGCATATCGGCTTTCGGACATACAAGCCCAAGCTATTCTGGAGCTGCGCTTACAGCGTTTAACCGGACTGGAGCAAGATAAAATTGTCAGCGAATATCGCGAAGTGATGGACAAGATTATCGATTTGCTCGATATCCTGGCCAAGCCAGAGCGCATAACGCAAATTATCATCGACGAACTGGTTGCGATTAAAGCGCAATACGGCGACAAGCGCCGTAGTGAAATCGTCACCCATACTCAAGACATGAGTATGGAAGACCTGATTACGCCGGAAGACGTGGTGGTTACGATGTCGCATGGCGGTTACATGAAAGCGCAGCCGTTAGCGGAATATGTGGCGCAGAAACGCGGTGGCCGTGGCAAGCAGGCGGCTCCTCCTAAAGAAGACGATTTTGTAGATAACCTGTTTATCGCCAATACGCACGATTACATTTTGTGCTTCTCCAGCCGGGGCCGAGTGTACTGGATCAAGGTGTACGACGTACCCCAGGGGGCCCGTACCGCGCGCGGCAGGCCAATTGTTAATCTGTTGCCACTGGAAAATGGCGAGAAGATCAATGCAATTTTGCCGGTAAAAGAATTCTCAGACGATCAATATGTATTCTTTGCCACCGCCAAAGGCACGGTGAAGAAAACTGCGTTATCTGATTTCGCCAACCCGCGCAAGGCTGGCATCATTGCCATTAACCTGGATGAAGGTGATTATCTGATCGGCGTGGCGTTAACTGACGGCAAGCATGACGTAATGCTGTTTTCTAATGGTGGTAAAGCGGTACGTTTTGACGAAAATGATGTACGCTCCATGGGGCGTGTATCGCGCGGTGTGCGCGGCATGAAGCTGGCCGCGAAACAACATGTAATTGCGCTTCTGGTAGCTGGCGACGAAAGCAAAGCGGTATTGACTGTGACCGAGAACGGTTATGGCAAACGCACGCCGATTTCAGAATATACACGTCATGGCCGGGGTACTCAGGGCATGATTGCGATTCAAACTTCCGCCCGGAATGGCAAGGTGGTCGCGGCTACATTAGTAAACGAAGAAGATGAAATCATGTTGATTGGTACAAATGGCGTACTAATTCGCACCCGGGTCAAGGAAATTCGCGAAATGAGCCGTTCCACGCAGGGTGTTACATTAATTAATTTAGGGAAAGACGACAAACTGGCGGGTTTGAGCCGTATTGCCGATCCTGAGCCGGAAGATCTTTCCCATTTAATCAAACCGATTTAAAGACCAGATTTAAAGAATAAACAAGCTATGACAATTTATAATTTCAGCGCAGGTCCCGCAGTATTACCGCATGAGGTATTGCAACAGGCACGTGAGGAGTTGTTGGACTGGCATGGCAGTGGCATGTCAGTTATGGAAATGAGCCACCGTGGCAAGGAATTCATGGGTATCGCAGCGGCAGCGGAAAGCGATTTGCGTGATCTGCTTACAATCCCGGCTAATTACAAGGTGTTATTTCTGCAAGGTGGGGCGCATTTGCAATTCGCCATGATTCCGCTAAATCTGTTACGCGGCAAGACTTCCGCTGATTACGTTAATACCGGTGAATGGTCCAAGAAAGCGATAGCGGAGGCTAAAAAATTTAGTAACGTCAATATAGTGGCCAGTGGTGCGGACAAAAATTTTATTAATGTGCCAACGTTTGATACTTGGCAGTGTGATCCGAATGCAGCCTACCTGCATTACACGTCGAATGAGACGATAGGCGGGGTCGAATTCAATTGGGTTCCAGAAACCGGCGAAATTCCTTTGGTAGCAGACATGTCATCTAACATTATGTCACGCCAGATTGATGTATCTAAATATGGCCTGATTTATGCTGGAGCGCAGAAAAACATTGGTCCGGCTGGGTTATGTATTGTTATTGTGCGCGAAGACCTGATTGGTCATGTGTCACCGGGCACGCCTACGATGCTGGATTACAAGATCCATGCTGACAATGATTCAATGTACAACACTCCACCCACCTACGGCATTTACATGGCCGGATTGGTGTTTCAGTGGCTCAAGCGCAATGGTGGATTGGTGCAGATGGAGCAGGCCAACATCAGCAAAGCAAACCTGCTTTATCAAGCGATCGACGCTAGCAACGGTTTTTACAATTGTCCAGTGGTCAAGTCGGACCGTTCACGCATGAACATACCGTTCACCCTGAAAGATGCCAGTTTGGATGGCGAGTTTCTCAAACAGGCGGATTCCCACGGTCTATTACAACTGAAGGGACATCGTTCCGTCGGTGGCATGCGCGCTTCAATTTACAATGCGATGCCGCTGGAAGGTGTGCAGACATTGGTTGATTTCATAACACATTTTGCAAAGAATCATGGCTAAAACTTTTAAGATACTGACGTTAAATAAAATTTCAACGGTTGGACTAAACCGCTTGCCAGCTGCAAATTATATTGTTGGCAACGACATCGCAGAACCCGATGCGATTCTGGTACGCTCGCAGAATATGCTGGAGATGGATATTCCGGCTAGTGTGAAAGCCATTGCCCGCGCCGGCGCTGGCACTAATAACGTACCTGTTAAAAAAATGAATTTGCGAGGCGTGCCAGTGTTCAATGCTGCCGGTGCCAATGCCAACGCAGTGAAGGAATTAGTTATCGCGGGTATGTTGCTGGCTTCACGCAACATGATTGCTGCGCTGCACTTCACCACCAATTTAAAGGGTGATGACGCTACGCTGCACAAGCTGGTCGAAGATGGCAAAAAACATTATGCAGGTATTGAATTGCGTGGCCGTACCTTGGGTATTATTGGTTTGGGCGCCATTGGCCGTTTGGTGGCGGATGCCGCCATTGGCTTGGGCATGCAAGTGGTCGGTTACGATCCTGACATTACCGTGGAAGGAGCATGGGGACTGCCTTCACAGGTGAAGAAAGCGCACAGCATAGAAGATCTGCTTAAGCAGAGCGATTTCGTTACTCTGCATATTCCATTGCTGGATGCCACACGGGGCTTGATTAATGAACAGCGCGTACAAGCGATGAAACCAGGAAGCGTGCTGCTGAACTTTGCGCGCGATGGTATCGTGGACGAAGACGCAGTGCTGGCGGGTATCGCCGCCAAACGTATCCGCTATTATGTTTGCGATTTTCCCATGCAGAAGACGCAGGGCAATCCAGCAGTGATTGCGCTGCCTCATTTGGGCGCTTCCACGCAAGAGGCTGAAGACAATTGTGCGGTAATGGTAGCGGAGCAAGTTCGCGACTATTTGGAGCACGGTAACCTGAACAATACGGTAAATTTCCCTACTGTTAATATGCCGCGCGAATCGTCTTTCCGTATCGCCATCGCTAATGCCAATGTGCCGAATATGCTGGGGCAGATTTCTACCGCTTTGGCCGGAGCCGGCATTAATATCCACAATATGATAAACAAGTCGCGTGGCGAGATGGCTTATACCCTGGTCGACACAGATATCGCTACACCTTCTGAGATGATCGCACAGATTGCCGCCATTCCAGGCGTGCTCATGGTGCGTGACTTACCTTTGGATGCTTAAGCAATAAGGATGTGTGAGCAATGAGTGATGAACTCAAGAAATACCGGGAACAAATCGACCGCATTGACGAAGATTTGCTTAAGTTGCTCAACCAGCGTGCGGCGCTGGCCAGGCAAATCGGACATCTTAAGGGTGAAAATACAGTGCTGCGCCCAGAACGCGAGGCGCAGATATTGCAGCGTATGGTTAGTAATAACTCCGGTCCTTTGCCGAATCAAAGCATCATGCAATTATTTACCGAAATCATGTCTCACTGCCGTGCATTAGAGGCTCAACTATGTGTTGCATACTTGGGTCCAAATGGAACTTTTACCCACGAAGCAACAGAGAAGCGCTTTGGCCATGCAATTTTGGGTAAGCCATGTATTTCGATAGATGAAGTCTTTCAAACTGTAGAAAGCGGCGAGGCACATTATGGGGTGGTGCCGGTAGAAAATTCCACTGAAGGCGCTATCGGACGCACGTTGGATTTGTTGTTGCAAAGCCAGCTGAAGGTGTGTGGTGAAGTGATGTTGCCAGTGCATCAATGTTTAATGTCGCGGGTGACTGACCTTTCTGCCATCAAACGTGTGTATTCGCATTCGCAGTCTTTGGGGCAATGCCAAGTCTGGTTGAATACGCATTTGCCTAATGCTGAACGCATATCAGTAGGCAGCAATACCCAAGCGATTCTTCTGGCTTTGGAGCAACAGGCAGATAGCGCCGCGATCGCAAGCGCAAAAGCGGCCAAGAGTTACAGCATCCCGTTGTTAGCTGAAAATATTGAGGACGACGCGCGCAATACCACGCGCTTTCTGGTTATCGGGGACCAGGAAGTAACACCATCCGGCAGGGATAAAACCTCATTGGTCATGTCCGCGCCTAATCGCCCAGGGGCAGTCTACGATTTGCTGGCGCCGCTGGCCAAAAATGATGTCAGCATGACCAAACTGGAATCTCGGCCAGCGCGTTCCGGCATGTGGGAATATGTGTTCTATGTGGATATTGAGGGGCATCAACATGAACCCAAAGTGGCGGCCGCACTGCTCGAATTAAAGCAAATCGCCGCGTTCGTAAAAACGCTAGGTTCATACCCGGTTTCTTTATAAGACCGTTTGTGCAATTTAAAAATATCGTTAATTTTTGTGAAAACGAAATTTAGTTCTATCAATGACTGAGTGGCTGTTTCTATCGATAATGACAAAAACGAAATTAACCAAGGCATTAAATGAATTACAGTGAGTTAGCCCCTCTTTATATCCGCGCCATAGCACCCTATCAGCCCGGCAAACCCATTGCCGAGCTGGAGCGTGAGCTCGGCATCAGTGGCATCGTTAAACTGGCGTCTAATGAGAATCCCCTCGGCGCCAGCCCTCTAGCCGTAGCCGCGATGCATGCGGCGATAAGCGACATCGCACGCTATCCTGATGGCAGTGGTTTCGATCTAAAGAAAACATTGTCTGAGCGATATCAGATTGAACCTGCATGTATTGTGCTGGGAAATGGTTCCAATGATTTACTGGAATTAGCCGCACACGCTTTCCTTGCGCCGGGCGACAAGGTGGTTTATGCGGATCATGCGTTCGCGGTGTATGCGCTGGCTACGCAAGCGGCAGGCGCTACCGGTATCAGCGTGCCAGCCACTGAAGGGTTCGGCCACGATCTTTCCGCAATGCTACAAGCTACAGTTCAGCATAAGGCGAAGATGGTGTTCATCGCAAATCCAAACAATCCCACGGGTACTTTTCTCGGTGCGGCGGAATTGCTGAATTTTCTGCGAGCAGTGCCGCCGCAAGTGTTAGTGGTGCTGGATGAGGCATACAACGAATATCTACCGCAAAATTTGCGTTATGACAGTGTGGGCTGGTTGCGCGATTTCCCCAACTTGATCATTTCCCGCACTTTTTCCAAGGCATATGGTTTGGCTGGATTGCGTGTGGGTTATGCATTGGCAAGTGAGTTGGTAGCGGACATGCTGAACCGGGTGCGGCAGCCATTCAATGTCAACAGCGTAGCGCAAGCCGCTGCTGTAGCGGCGTTACAGGACGAAGATTTTGTAAAGCGGACTTGCGAATTGAACCAGGCCGGCATGGAACAGATTACGCAAGGGTTGACGCGATTAGGTATCGAATTCATCCCTTCTTATGGAAATTTCGTCTGTTGCCGCATTCCAAATCCTACGCAGAGTGGAGGAAAAGGGGCTAGCCAGATGTATCGTCGTCTGCTGGAATTAGGGGTGATTGTGCGGCCAATTGCCAATTACGGTATGCCAGATTACTTGCGTGTGAGCATTGGTCTGGAAAGTGAAAATGAGAAATTTCTGTCTGCGCTGGCGCAGGCGTTAGGAGAAGCGGCGTGATTATTGTAATGAATAAGGATGTTACCGACGATCAAATAGGCGTAGTGGTCAAAAAGCTCAAGGACGCTGGGCTGGATGCCAATATTTCCCGAGGCATTGAACGCACGGTAATCGGTGCTATTGGTGATGAACGCAAGCTTACCGAAGAAATGTTCACCCCATTGCCAGGAGTAGAGTCGGCAATGCATATAGTCAAACAATATAAGATCGTATCGCGTGAATCTCATCGCGAAAACACGGTGATTGATATTGGCGGCATCCAGCTAGGCGGCAAGCAAATCCAGATTATTGCGGGTCCATGCTCGGTAGAAACCCAGCAGCAGATGGATTTGTCTGCCCAATACGTAAGTGAGGCGGGCTGCCGTTTGATGCGCGGTGGTGCATTTAAGCCTCGCACCAGCCCCTATACTTTTCAGGGCAAGGGTGTTGAGGGACTGGATATGTTCCGTCAGGCAGCCAGCAAATTCAAGCTGCCTATCGTGACCGAGCTAATGGATGTCCGCATGCTGGACACCTTTCTCGAAAATGACGTCGACGTAATCCAGATCGGTACCCGCAACATGCAAAATTTCGACCTGCTCAAAGAAGTGGGTCGTATCAACAAACCAGTCATTCTCAAACGCGGCATGTCGGCTACCATTTCCGAGTGGCTGATGGCGGCAGAATACATTGCGGCCGGCGGCAATCACAACATTATATTTTGTGAGCGTGGCATCCGTACTTTTGAAACGTATTACCGCAATGTATTAGATGTGACTGCTATTCCGGTAATGAAAAAAGAAACTCATTTGCCAATAATTGTCGATCCTTCACACGCCGGTGGCAAGGCCTGGATGGTCGCGGCGCTGTCGCAGGCAGCGATTGCGGCGGGGGCGGATGGATTATTGGTAGAGATGCATCCCAATCCAAGTGAGGCTTGGTGCGATGCCGATCAGGCACTGACTCCGCAAGAGTTGAAGAAATTGATGGGCGTGTTAGGCGGCATCGCCACAGCGATTGGGCGCACACTCTAGTCCTGTCTCACGCTAGTAGAGAGGTGAGGAAAGTCGTGACAAAGCCATTGTTTCGCAAGATTGTTATTTTCGGCGTCGGCCTGATCGGCGGTTCGTTTGCGCTTGCTTTACGGCGAATGAACGCTGTGGATGAAGTAGTCGGTTTCGGGCGTAGCGCGCAGACGCTGGCACAAGCACAGCAGCTCGGGATTATCAACCGCAGCGGTTCCGATCTTGCAGCAGAGCTGGGTGACGCCGATCTGGTATTGCTGGCAACGCCCGTAGGCCAAATGGCCGACATCATGGCCCGCATCGCCCCGCATCTGGGTGCCCATACACTCGTTACTGATGGCGGCAGCACCAAGTGCGATGTTGTAAATTATGCTTACAAACATTTGGCCGCGCATATTTCCCGCTTTATACCAGCACATCCTATTGCAGGTAGCGAACAAAGTGGCGCTACTGCGGCGCGCGCTGACCTATATCAAAATAAAAAAATAATACTGACTCCGCTGCCAGAAAACTCTGCTGATACTGTGGTGCGCGTAAGATTAGCTTGGGAATTGTGTGGCGCGCTGGTGAGCGAATTAACGCCGAAACAGCATGACGAAGTGTTTGCCGCAGTCAGTCATCTGCCGCACCTACTCTCATTTGCATTGGTACACAATTTAGCGCAGCGCGAAAACCGCGATTTGTTACTTTCTTTCGCCGCTAGTGGCTTCCGCGATTTCACCCGCATTGCAGCAAGTTCACCGGAGATGTGGCGTGACATCTGCTTGGCTAACCGCGATGCGTTGCTGATCGAGATGGGGCACTATATGAAAGAATTGAAAGTTTTGCATAATGCGCTTACGGAAGCCGATAGCGTCAAGTTGGAAGAAATATTCAGCATTGCCCGATCGGTGCGCAGTAGCTGGACTCAGCAATAAATCGGCAAATCATAATGTGAATGGCCGCATGAAATAATTTGTGAACCACAAAAAAGTAATAGTTTGTTTAAGGACTAGGCTAAAAATCTGGTCTTTTTTCTATTTTCAAGACGAAGGAGGGGACAAAGAATTCCGTGAACTTGATAAAATAAAGCGAACAAAGATGTCATTTACATGAATTTTATGATGACCGGCAATCACTACTCATTGCTGGCATACCTAACTGTTTATGATAGATTTTTCAAATTAGCGTATTTGGATAGACGCATTTAATTGTTATGGTCAACACCGTCTCAATAGATGGCTATAAGGAGGAAAGCATGGACTTACGAATTACCTGTGTCAAAAAGAGTAACAGTCAACTTGCACATGAGCGTATTCAATTTATAGGTGGGGTGAATGCTGAGGGAGTCCGTTGGAAATTATCTGTGGAAGAGGCAATTGAGGGTATTTCAATTGGTAAATGGCGATTTTATGCTCACGTAGGAGGGCATCCATTTTGGGCAGTTGTCGCTGTCAGTTCACTAGGGCACAAGTATTTAAAAACTGATCACGATGGGGAACAGCCAGTTAACTTACTGAGTTTACGTGAGTGTCCACCAGATTGATAAATTCTATTTCAAGCTTATGACAACTGCTTTACTTACAAGCATCAGATGATTTTATTCATCCTTGTAAAGCTATTTAAGGCTACGCTAAATGAGTCCGTTCGCGTTGAGCTTGTCGAAACGCACCAATTGAAAATCAATAGGTTACAAATTTCTTCGACAGGCTCAGCCCGAATGGAGGGACTTGTTCAGTATTACCTTAAGCTGCCTGCAGCCAGTTTGGACCATTGTTGAGTTCTTCTTCTACGCTTGACTGGCAGAACGGGCAGCCGTTTTCCAGCCGTTTCAGCGATGTCTATTTTTCAAACGATTCCGGACTGGAAGAAAAACGCCACGTTTTTCTGCAAGGCAATCGGCTAGCCGAACGTTTTGCATCTTTATCAAGCAGGGAGTGTTTTGCCATCGGCGAGACAGGGTTCGGCACAGGGTTGAATTTTTTATGCGCCTGGCAACTGTTCGATAAGGTCGCCCCCTCCAATAGCAGTCTCGACTTTCTCAGCATCGAAAAATATCCGCTTAACGGGCAAGAGCTGGCCGATGTTTTGGCACTGTGGCCGGTATTGCGGCAGTATGCGGATGAACTCTTAGCCCGTTGGCACCGCCGCGTACCCGGCTGGAACCGGTGGAATTTTGCCGGTGGAAAGATACGCCTTACGCTGGTGATAGGTGATGTAGCCGATGCGCTAACTGAAATCTGCAGTGGCATCGATGCATGGTTTCTGGATGGTTTTTCACCGGCACGCAATCCCGAAATGTGGACGCAGTCTATATTCGAGAGCGTTGTGCGAGCCTCCCAGCCATGCGCCTCATTCGCCACCTATACTTGTGCCGGTTGGGTACGGCGCGGTTTGGAACAAGCAGGATTTCAGGTCAGCAAATCCCCAGGCTTCGGGCGCAAACGCGAAATGCTGCAAGGCCATCTCCCCGGCTCGCCGCCAGTGCGGGTAGCTATAACAAAAGCCATCGTGATCGGTGGAGGCGTGGCCGGTTGTGCCGTTTCTTCGGCTTTGGCGATGCGTGGAGTCTCCGTTACCCTGGTCGAAAGTGCGCCAGCATTGGCTGCGGCGGCATCGGGCAATCCGCGTGGAATATTGCATCTTCGGTTAAGCGCAGGCATGGATCCGTTACAACGTTTTTTGCTGGCATCCTATGGGCATGCGCTTGCCTTGCTGGATGAAAAGCTTCCCATTGATGGCATCGCCCGTGCGGAATGTGGAGAGCTACAACTGGCATTTTCTGCGCGCGAAGCAAAACGTATCGATCGGCTGGCGGCACTTGATTGGCCAGCGCATATATTGCGTCGGGTGGATGCGGCTGAAGCATCCCGGCTGGCGGGCATAGAATTGGCATATGGTGGTCTATGGTTTCCCGCCGGCGGCTGGCTGGTTCCGCCACAGATATGCGCAGCACTGGCAGCGAGCCCGTCCATCGTGCAGCGTACCGGCTATCACGTGGAATCCTTCACAGCGCTAGAGTCCGGCTGGCGGGTAGAGGGAAAAGACGAATGCCAACAAACATGGACTGATGAGGCTCAGGTAGTGGTGGTTTGTACCGGCTATCAGGTTAAATCATTTGCGCCATTGTCACACCTTCCACTGACGTCGGTGCGTGGACAAATCACTATGTTACCTGCGTCACCCCATAGCGAAAATCTGCGAACGATTGTATCTGCCAATGGCTATCTTGTTCCATCCGCCGGAGAGCTGCACGTGCTGGGAGCGACGCATGATTTTAATGACGAGGCAGTGGATGTGCGAGCATCCGACCATGCAGAGAATTTGTCCAAGCTGGAGGATATATCCCCGGCGCTAGCCAAATCGATGAATATTGATTCATTGAATGTCGAGCAGCTGAATGGCCGTGCATCAGTGAGAGCTTCTGTTCCCGGAGCCATGCCGTTGGTAGGCGAATTATTGCCGGGGTTATATACCAGCCTGGGTCATGGCACGCGCGGTTTGATTACTGCCGGGCTTTCCGGTGAATTGATTGCGGCGATGGCATGTGGACAATTCTTGCCGCTGCCATTGACAGTAGTTAATGCATTGGCTCCTGTGCCGGGGATTGTAAGGCAGGCGAAGGACTGATGAATTCACGCTTCTATGCAAATATCGAAGCCATGACTGGGCAAAAGCGGGAAGCCAAGTCACGCGGCAGGCTGCAAAAGAATTACGACGAATACCCAGCGCACGGTGTAGGACAAGGATAATTTGGATTATGATGACAAGTGTTATGAATAATTAGTGCCTGGCCCCTTTATTTTTTGCATCGTTAGTAGTGTGAAACGTAATTTCGGCATCACTATAATCTCCAATATTTGGCGCAGTTGCGCAATGCATAAAGTTGAAATACATGCTGCAATCCATTAATTCTTGATACTTGGTTACTCTGCGAACTAGCTCCCTTTTTATTCCGCCATTTATACGCATGACGATATTGATAGCTTGTTTACAGCCGTGTAGCACATGCGCTTATGTTCGTCAGGTTAATACGACAGAACCCGTTCAAGTTCAATATAGAAGTTTGCCGTTCAAAGTGATCAATGAACCAGGTGGCTCGGGACCATCATCTCCCAGTCCCAGCTTAACATTTGAAAACGTAACCATCCTGGAGTTGTGATCGATTGTTATACCATTACAATCGCCAAACGAAGCATGCGAACCCGTAAACTCAGACGAATTTGGAAACGTTCCAAACCAGCATGCATGAAAATTCGTGGGATTCCTATAATTAAGGAATAAGACAAGCGCACCAGGTGCATTAGATAAATTACTGGTATAAACAAAGAGCTCTCTCTCCGAAAGCAAATCAGACCAAGACATAGAAGTCCCATTCAAATTATCTTCCACATCATGCGCTTTACTAGCAGGTAAAAAAGTGCCCGGCTCTGAGCTGCTGCCGGTTATTGTGAGTGAACCATTTGCTCCACCTGTGACTCTTCCGGTTGGCGGTGAAGCAAACACAGATTTTATGATGGTTTTTACGCCATTTAATCCATTGATCGAGTACGACATGGTGCCTGTATTGGCATCGGTGAATGTAAATGTCATCGTTCCAACTTGAGTCACAACCTTGTTGGGAGCGTTCCACACGTCAATCGGGTTCGTTCCACCTGTCACAGTGTATAAAGGCCCTGTGCATCCGCTACCCGACACGGGGCACGCTGAAGCGACATACCAAGTTGGGCTACCTGCATTGTCATACGTATAGAAGGTGGCGAAAATCATCCCATATTGGTGGGTGACGGCGGCCCCCCAACCTGGTTGGTCAGCATTGTTCCAAAGGCCTGTTAATGAGCCGTTCAGTGAGCCATTAATTTCGCCTGTACCTCCTCCAATTGGTGGAGAAGCAAACACAGATTTTGTGATGGTTTTTACGCCATTTGATCCATTGATCGAGTACGACATAGTGCCTGTATTGGCATCGGTGAATGTGAATGCCACTGTTCCAACTTGAGTCACAACCTTGTTAGGAGCGTTCCACACGTCAATCGGGTTCGTTCCACCTGTCACAGTGTATAAAGGCCCTGTGCATCCGCTACCCGACACGGGGCACGCTGACGCAACATACCAAGTTGGATTACCTGCATTGTTATACGTATAGAAGGTGGCGAAAATCATTCCATATTGGTGGGTGATGGCGGCACCCCAACCTGGTTGATCAGCATTATTCCAAAGGCCCGTTAATGAGCCGTTCAGTGCGGTTGTGTCAGCAACAAAAGCCATTGCTGTGGGAGACGCCATGAAGATCGTGAGTGCAACAAGTAAACCATTCAAAGTACGTTTGATCGAGTCAAATTTCATTTTCTTCTCCATGGGTCAAATTTAGAAACATTACAATTTACAATGCTTAATCACCAAACTAACCGTATTTACACACTGCAAGCAGTATGCATGCCATTTTTATTAAATTACGTATTATCATAATGATAAAAAATAACTAGCTCGTCATTGGGACGTAAGTGTAAAATTATTCGACAAATATTGAGTATTTAACGACTACTGACATGGTATTTTCAAGGATGGCTTTTTGGTTGGTTCTGTCGCGTTAGCAAGGTAGATGCTGTGTCTAACGTCAAACACTTTTCAAGTAATCGTGTTGATACGGTTGTTGAGTTTTGAGTATGCCAAAGCATAAATGCATCCGCTTGCGTCTTGCTGCACTGAGGGAAGGGGGCATCTTGGACTTGCCTTGGACAAGTGTACGCAAACCGTGTTGACGTGCGGGCTGTAGTGTACTCTCACGAGGGCAGTCATATAGAGCACGGCACGTGCTTTAGCAAAGTCAGTCTTCATGGCATATTCCATCGAATACTTTCATGCAAAAGTGCAAGCCACTCTCGAGACTTAGCCGTGGATGTTGTCGCAGACTATGCAAGAATTGTTGAACTTCTTATCGAGCTTTGAGCGTACAGCCTACAGCATCGGCATATCTATTGAGTGTTGCCATGGAAGGCGCATGCTTTCCTGCACCTTCCAGCTTGGAGACAGCGCTCTTCGTGGTGCCCATGCGATCAGCGACTGCTTCTTGTGTAAGTTCAGCGCGCATCCGCGCGGATAGCATTTCGTGCGCGAGAGCATACTCGGTTTCAAAAGCATCATAAGCTTCCCGAAAACCACGACGTTTCGATGCTTTTTCAAGAAAAGCTTTCTGATTGTGCGGTACTGGGTCGTATTTAAGATCAGTCATTTTGTATCTCCTTCATGCGCTTGCGCGCAAACTTGGTTTCTTGTGCTGGTGTTTCCTGTGATTTTTTAATGAACGCGTGCAGTATCACCACGCGCTGCCCGATAAGAAAACAGTAGAACGCTCTTCCAATGCCCGATTTGCCGCGCGGGCGTAACTCGAACAACCCGCCACCAAAGGTGCGTGAATGGGGTAGGTGCAAATTCGGGCCGTATTGAATTCATACCACAGCCAGTGAAACACCGCGTCGCAGCCAAACCCAGCGTTCGAGCGGACGCGCCAAAAGCGGCGCGCCGCTCAACTTGACGTGTGTGGGTCTTAGATACGCCTCAAGTGACCGTTACGCTTTTTGAAAACGCCTCAGCGCGGTAGATAAGACTTACGTTAGCGTGTTTTCCGAAAAAAGGTACAATATTCGACATGAACAATACCTTTATTGCCGAGATTCTTGAACTTCCGGTACAAGAACGCATTCGTCTCATTGAGCTTATCTGGGACAGCATTGCCGCAATACCTGAAGCCGTAGAAGTTTCGCCTGCGCTTAAGGCTGAACTCGAAGCACACCTGGTGGAGTTCGAGGCAAACCCGGAAGCGGGTTACTTCTGGAATCAGATGAAATCACGCCTTAAAGATGGCTCATGGCGTACCGCTGAAACCTGACATCTCACTCATGCTTGGCCTGGTGGCAGGTACGACGTGCTTGTCTTTTGCCAGTCGTCGCGAGTAACTGGCTTTATGCCCCTCCCACTGCATCGGCACAATGGTAACGCATCTGTTCATCATAGTCTTTGAGCGGAACAGGGCAGCAAAAAACCTATCGTTGTGTCCGAAATTACTTGACCACTACACATCTCAAAAAAAAATGGTCACCTGAGCAAATTGCAGGCACACTTAAAAGTATGCACCCAGACCAGCCCGCACAACATGTAAGCCACAAAACGATTTTCTACGCCATGCCGCGTGGTGAACTGCGCCGTGAATTGATTGCCAGCTTATGTTGGATTGGTGCTTGAATTCGCCTTTATGATGGATAATTAATTTATGCCTGATTTGCATTCAACCTTGAAATATCCCCAGCAAAAGTCGAACAGTGACTTGCCCAGTACTCCTTCCGCTCACTTTTCCATACTGGCTTTTGCCGTTGCATACACGCTGTTTGTAATCTACGGTAGTTTGGTACCGCTTGATTTTCATCCACAAACCTGGGATCAGGCATGGGAGACGTTTCAACATATCAAGCTACTTAACGTCGGAACTCAAGGACGTGCCGACTGGGTCGCGAATGGTGTGCTCTACATTCCTGTTGGTTTTCTCACTGCCACCTTATTTACGCGTTCAAAAAGGCATAGCACACTAGTCTTGGCATTTATCGGTTCGCTTCTATTTTCATTCACTTTGGCTGTGGCAGTTGAATTTTCGCAGCTATTTTTTCCGCCCCGAACAGTATCCATCAACGATGTGGCTGCCGAATTTATCGGTAGCGCCTTGGGAGCGTTTATTGCAGTGCGTTGGCCAGATCAGTTCAGATTATTTCTCTCCATGCTTATGGGAAATCCAGATCGTTTGGTTGCCCGTATATTAAAAACATATGCTATTGGTTATGTCGCGTTTAGCCTGTTTCCCTATGATTTCTTGGTATCAGTGCCAGAGCTTAAATGGAAGCTGGACTCGAATAGTTGGGGTTGGTTGATAGCAATGGAACCCATGCGCGGCAATATCGCGCTTCCTCTTGCTAAGCTGTTTGCAGAAACTTTGGCCGTCGTGCCCCTGGGATTGATACTCTGTCAATTAACAACTGGGCGACGGTCATGGTCTCCCACACGGTTATTCATCGCTGGCGGGAGTTTTGGGCTGATTATTGAGATTGCCCAGTTTTTTATCGTTTCCGGCATTAGCCAAGGTCTTTCCGTGCTTACGCGTGCGGCGGGAATCTACCTGGGAGCATTACTTTGGCGTCATCGTACGCATTTGCACTTATCACGGCTGGCATCCGAACTCAGGCGATTCGGCTTGCCCGTGGGTATCCTTTATCTGATTGCCTTGGCTGCGGTAAATGGTTGGTTCGAACATCGCTGGATCGGTAGCGATTCCGCCATGAATACCCTCAATGACATTCATTTTCTCCCTTTCTATTATCATTACTACACCACGGAACAGGCTGCGTTGTTAAGTTTGACGTCCGTGTGCTTAGTGTATGGATTTATCGGAATTTTGGTTTGGGCATCCTGGAATCCACCTGCGCTGGCAATGTTGTTGGCAACGTTATTAGCTGGGCTCATGGAAACGAGCAAATTATTCCTGGAAAATCTTCATCCTGACCCTACCAACATTATCTTGGCCGGATTTTCTGCCTGGGCAACAGCGAAACTGGCCAATCGGCTTACTTCGGCCCCTGTAGCCTCTGCCGAGGTCTCAAAGCGCAATGACTCGCCGGTAGTTGTGGCATCAGACTTCCCCATACCGAGTCGTCCTTACGGCAGTGAAGCGGAAGCTTCGGCCAGAATGCCAACAATTAATAAGCAGACGTTAGATACAACAACGTCGACATTGCCACTTACTCTGCTTAAAAAGCCGTCATGGATGGATTACGCCGTTTTGATTGCGGGTCTAGCGTGTGTCAGCTGGGGGGTAACGACCTTTCCTAATCAATTAGCCCTAATTGGTTTATTTTTCGTTGGATATTCGGTTCTGCTCTGGTACCGGCCACAGTCTCTACTTATTGTTGTTCCGGCCGCCTTGGCGCTTTTCGATTTCGCTCCTTGGAGTGGGCGCTTCTATTTCGACGAGTTTGATTTTCTTCTCTTGACCAGCATTACCATCGGTTATGTCCGATTACCGGCCGCGCCGCGTCATTCAAAACGTGATTTACTGTTTCTCTGCCTCGCTATTTTGCTAGGTCTTTCCTATATTATCGGCACTGTCCGGGGCTTGTTGCCTTGGCAGATACCAGAGATAAACGCATTCACTAATTACTATAGTCCCTATAACGCACTACGCATTGCCAAGGGAGCACTGTGGGCATTTCTTTTATATGGTCTGTTCGGGCGATTGGCGTCTAATGGGCAGAATATTCGCAGTCTTTTCGCCCAAGGTATGGTGGTCGGATTGGCTGGAACGATTGCGGTGTTGATCTGGGAGCGATTCACGTTCCCTGGGTTATTCAATTTCACCGATGTTTATCGGGTGACCGGACTTTTCTCCCAAATGCATACCGGTGGAGCAGATATCGAGACCTTTCTTACACTATCAACCCCATTTTTAGTGGTGCAACTGTTTGAAAAGCGAAACTGGATAACAAGATTGATCGGCATAGCGTTACTGGTTGGCGCCACCTACGGCGTGATGGTCACTTTTTCGCGTATTGGTTACGCTGCTTACGGCATCGCTATGGCGCTTTCCCTGCTGGCGGCAATGGCAACATCAAGTAATCAAGTGCGAATTTGGTCTTTTAAGCGCGGCATAGCCGCTTTCGCTCTTACGGCGTTGCTGCTCGCGGTGGCAGTACCCATTTTTAAAGGCCCGTTCACGCAGGCCCGTATGTCCCAGGCTGAAGCCGATATGGGAATACGTTTAGCCCATTGGTCCAACGCTTTGCAGATGCGCGACCCGGGCTGGCCAACGGCATTGCTCGGGATGGGAATTGGGCGTTACCCGGAAACCCATTCTTGGCGTAGCAAAGAAAGTTTAGCCGCCACTTATCGGCTAGGCTCTGAAACTGGCAATATTTTTTTACGGCTAGGAATGGGTAGTCCGCTTTATATAGAGCAATTCATTACAATTGAGCCACACAGTAACTATTTGCTTAGCCTGAATGCCCGTAGCGATCAGCCTAACACCCAAATCACCGTATCGATTTGCGAAAAATGGCTGCTCACTTCAGCGCGCTGTGCCTTTAAGTTAATTGATGTCACAGGAAACGGTCAGTGGCAATCACTTCAGACTAATCTGCAATCAGATGAAGTGGGAAGCGCTCCCTGGTATGCAGCCCGCCCCGTCAAGCTATCGATCTATAATTCCAATACCCAGACCAATGCTGTGATGGATGTGGACAACGTGCGCTTGCAAGCGGCGAACGGGGACGATCTGTTGACCAACGGGGCGTTTTCGCTGGGGTTGGATAGGTGGTTCTTTACTGTTGACAACGACAGGCCATGGCACATCTGGAGTCTGCCAATTCAAGTCCAATTTGACCAAGGTTGGTTGGGTTTGGTCGCCCTAAGTCTTTTTGTCGCGCTCGGCTTGTGGCGCGCCGGTCGCAATGCTTGGCGTGGCGACGCGATGGCTGGTGCGATACTGGCGTCCAGCGTCGGCTTCCTTGTGATTGGAACTTTTGATAGCTTGGTGGACAGTCCACGCATCCTCATGCTGTTTTTATTGCTTATTTGGTTCTGTGGACAGGCCACTAGCGGGAGCGCCCCAACCAGAATACATACTCAAAGAGCATTTGATTAAGATAACTGACGTGTGAGAGGTTCGGGTAGTGTCGTGAGCTGGTGATAATTACATTGAACAAAGAGTCACACGTGCCACTTAAACCAAAAATCTCACTTCCAGCTTTATGATTGGGGCAGTCGCTGCTTACGCTAAAGACAACTGGTTAGGCCTCCCGTGATGGAAGCGCCACTTACAACCTCGGTACTACCAGTGCAGAAGCTATACGGACCGCCATTCGGGCCATGGACGCTATACGTATAACTAGCGCCACCAGTGTAGGAATGCGTAATATTGTTTCCAACGATACTCCAAGTTCCAACCTGTTTCGATGGATCCACTTTATCCGTAGGACCTTTCTTGTAATCCCAAAGGGCGCCGCCGGATCGATGTTGTTCCTGCCATTTTTCGGTACCCCGCGTGGCACAAACTGTGCTTCCTGTGAAAAGGGTTGAAAGCGCACTGCCTGTCACTTTGGCATTTGCGGCGCAACCTGCCATAGCCTCTCCAGAAACCCCTGCGAGTAAAATAATGCTTGTAATCATCAGATGCTTCATAACCGCTTCTCCTTTTGAGTAAGTTAATGTTGATATCAATTCGTTGCTTGGAAATAAATTTTATTGGTTAGTCCATTTATGACCCAAATTCAGCATTTAAGGTGTGCTTTTTGACACACAATCCCAAGGATTGACCGAACTCCTCCGGGAAACACAGCCAATGCAAAGTTGCAATAAAATCGGGAATTAGACACTAACAATACGCCATTTCTGGCATAGACGTCGTCACTCTATGATGGAGGAAACACGCACAGCTACCACCCGATTCTGTGCCAACAGCGTAACATAGAGCAGGCTATCAGTGGCAAGAAAGTGGTCGATTCACATTATCCAATTCGGTACAATCAAACGAATCGATAACACGCAAAATAATCTGTTGGTCGCACTAATTTTGGCTTTGGCATTAAGAGAGTTTCAGATAAAGGACTGAAAGATGACAAGATGAAATTGTTGCGCGAGTTGCAGGTGCGCCAACTTGAGTTAGAGGCACAAAATCGCGAACTAAGGGAAGTACAACGGATGTTGGAAGAAGCTCGCGATCGGTATGCCAATCTTTATAATGGCGCCCCCATAGGTTATCTAACTTTGGATGAAGCCGGATGCATTCAAGAAATTAATCTAACTGGAGCCACCATGCTGTGTGGGACACGTGAGAATATCGTGGGTACACCTTTGGTAACCCATGTTATCAAAAATGATATTCACGCATTTTCGCACCACCTGCAGCAAACTTTCAATTCTTCCGGCAATGTTGTTACCGAATTGAGAATGATGACCCGGACGGATGAGCCGAATTGTGTCCGCCTGGAAAGTGCAGCTATAGGGAATGGGATACGTGCGTGTCGTACGGTAATGACCAATATTACTGAACAAAAACGTATTACATTGGCACTACAACAAAAACGAACTGAGCAAGATGCCTTGCTGAATGCGATACCGGCCATCGTGTTCTACAAAGATCTGAATTTGCGTTATGTGGCGGTTAGTCAAATGTTTGCTGATCTTCTCGGTCGGTCGTTAGGAAATGTGCTCGGTAAAACCGATTTTGAGCTACTGCCACGCGAGCTAGCTGAGGATTTTCAGCGCATAAACCGTGAAGTGCTGGAGTTAGGCAAAACGAAAGCGGGTATAGAAAGCAGGCTTACCGATGCAAACGGCAATATCGTTTATTTGTCTACTGTGCTCGCCCCTTTTAATAATATGGAAGGTAATATCGCCGGGCTATTAGGAGTCGGCATCGACATTAGTCCACTTAAAAAGGCAGCAGATGTCAATTTGGAATTGTTGCTGCAAAACCGTGCCCTTACGCAAAACCTGTACAGCATTCAAGAAACTGAACGTTGCCATCTGGCCCGTGAATTGCATGATGAATTAGGCCAATGGCTTACTGCCATTCATGCGGAAGCCCAAGCGATTTTATGTATGTCTGTCGGAGAACCTACCGTTCGGGCAAGCGTACAAGCCATTAGCGAAAGCGCCACGGAAATGCACGAAGTAATCCGTGGCATGTTGCGCCACTTACGCCCGGCGCTATTGGACGAACTTGGACTGGCGGATAGTCTGCGTGAGCTAACCAATAAATGGTGTTTACATAATCCAAACATAATCTTCGAATTTGCGCTTGAAGGTAATTTGAATGGTTTAAGCGAGAACATTAATGTTACCTTATACCGCATTATTCAAGAGGCACTCACCAATATTTGTAACCACGCCCTGGCCAAGCATGTTTCAGTGTGCTTAAGCCGTGAACCGGGTGAAACGCCCGATGCTGGGGCAGTGTTTCTAAGGATAACGGATGACGGCAAAGGCTTTGATCAAAACCAGGCATTCAAGGGGTTTGGCCTATTAGGTATTCGTGAGCGGGCAATTGCAGCGGGAGGAGTGTTTTCCTCATTTAGCGCTCCGGGTCATGGTGTACGAATCGATGTTCGATTACCGCTTAAATATCAGTTAGAAAGAAGAAAGCGATGAATCTGGCTACTACCGTTCAGCCGATTACAGTATTGTTAATAGACGATCACCCCGTGGTTCGCGACGGTTTTCGCCGTTTGCTTGAAAGTACAGATGACATTCGGGTAGTGGCTGAAGCCGATGATGGCGAAGCGGGCTATATTCTTTACCGGGAGGTAAAACCTGATGTAGTGGTACTTGATCTTAATATGCCGGGTAGCGGTGGCCTGGAAACAGTTCGTCGCATCAGGGCGTATGATCCGGTTGCGCACATTCTGGTATTCAGTATGCACTGTAACGAAACTATGGTGCAGCGTGTCTTGGAGATGGGCGCAACGGGTTATCTAACCAAACAAAGCGGCCTCAAACAAATGGCGCATGCTGTACGCCAAGTCAAATTGGGAAAGACATATGTCGATCCAGAACATATTTCGGACATGGTTATTGACAGACAGTTGTTTCACGCGGCCCTAGATCCAATAAACGCGCTTTCCAAACGTGAATTCCAGTTATTTAAATTGATGGCAGAAGGCAATTCAATACTTGAAATTGCTGACAATCTTTGCATTAGTCCCAAAACTGTTGGTGTCCACCACACCAGCATAATGAGAAAACTTAAATTGCAGAACACCGCCCAGCTTGTTCGCTTGGCCATTCTTTGTGACATTATTCAATTGTAACGATTGCCATTCAATCAACAGTTATCGCGTTGATATGGTTATCAATAATTAGGTATTAATATTCGGCGGAATATCGTATTTAAACTATTACCTAATGAAGCGTTGAATAGCTCAGCGCTTCCTTAGGTATAAATAAGCAATTTGCTTATTCATTTATGTTAGATGGCACACTAACATATCCCCGCATTGTCAAATTCAACTTTCATATTATCAAGTTATTTAATACTATCCTGTAATTTATTAATTTATATGAATTAATATGTTTTTAAAATCACTCATTTCAATTCGTTAAAGAGATTTAAATTTTTCTGGAAGTTATTGCCAGCTATTTTTATGGTTTGGTAGATATGAAGTGGAAGTGGGTAATGAACCACAGGAGATTATTATGAGCAATGCAACCATTCCTACCGGTTTTAATAACGAACGAAGCGAACATATGTTGCAAGAGCATGAGCACGATGCCTACAAATTAAAGGGCAAATTGCAAGATCCAACCGTTTGCCCACAATGTAACGCAGTTTTTTATGAAGGACGTTGGCAGTGGCGCCAAGTTCCGGCAGAGGCGCACCGGGAAATTTGTCCTGCCTGCCATCGTATACAAGACCACTATCCTGCCGGCTTCCTTGCTTTGCAAGGTAAATTTTTTGCCACGCATAGCAAAGAAATTATGAATCTCGTGCATAACGTAGAAAAACGTGAACGGACAGAGCACCCGCTCAAGCGCATTATGGCAGTGGAAGATAAAAAAGATGGCGGTATCCTGATAACCACAACTGATCTACATCTTGCTCGTGGTATAGGCGAAGCTTTGCACCATGCCTATCAGGGGGAACTGAAATTTCACTATAATAAAGAGGAGAATTTATTACGCGTAAGTTGGACGCACTAACGGAAAATTTATGATGCGCATTATGAGAAAACCTGTACTCACAGCTGTTATATTAATTACCTTGTTTGTATTAGGTAGCTGCGGAAAGAAACAAGAATCCCCCCCAGTAACGACCAGTGGCGCTGTAAGCGCTGCATCGGCGGTTGTTGCGCTCCCAAATTTTACAGTTTTGGTCAAGAAAGAAGGACCTGCTGTTGTCAACATTAGCACCACACAGAAAATTCGCAGGGAGCATATTCCATTCCCGGCTTTTCCTGGTACCAAACAAGATGACCCATTCTATGAGTTTTTCCGTCGGTTTGCGCCTGGCGAGACGCTCCCGCATGAATTTCGCAGTCAGTCACTCGGTTCCGGTTTCATTATTAGCCAGGACGGCTATATTCTTACCAACGCTCATGTCATCGATAATGCGGACGAGGTGACGGTGCGACTGACCGATAAACGAGAGTTCAAAGCGAAGGTAATAGGTGCCGACAAGCGCAGCGATATTGCACTATTAAAAATTTCAGCTAAGGATCTTCCTGTTGCAAGTATTGGTGACACCTCAAAGCTTGAGGTTGGCGAATGGGTCGTTGCAATTGGATCGCCATTCGGCTTCACCAACTCGGTTTCTCAGGGCATTGTAAGTGCCATGGGACGTAGCTTGCCCGGCGAAAATACCACTCCATTTATTCAGACGGATGTTCCAATCAACCCGGGGAATTCTGGAGGGCCGCTGTTCAATTTGAAGGGTGAGGTCATTGGTATCAACTCACAGATTTATAGCCGTAGCGGAGGCTATATGGGTTTATCCTTTGCGATCCCAATCGACCTTGCAATAAAGGTAAAGAACGAGCTATTGAAGCATGGCACTGTCAAACGTGGCTGGCTTGGTGTGACAATTCAAGACGTAAGCCCTGAACATGCCAGATCATTTGGGCTGACAAAGGCAAGCGGTGCGCTGATTACTACGGTAGGGAAGGATACACCGGCAGCACGGGCCAGCCTTGAGATCG
Source organism: Candidatus Nitrotoga sp. MKT (assembly GCA_003402345.1). GTDB lineage: Bacteria > Pseudomonadota > Gammaproteobacteria > Burkholderiales > Gallionellaceae > Nitrotoga. The sequence continues at coordinate 63,041 of QFXH01000001.1, forward strand.
GGGATATTATCTTAAAGTTTAATGGTAAAGAGCTGACGGATGCAGATGATTTAGCTCGCACAGTTGCCGATGCTGCGCCTGGATCAATTGCACGATTCAGCGTATGGCGTCGGGGAACAGCAAAAGAAATAGCAGTCACCCTTGGAGACATGGAAACTGACCTCAAAACACTCAACAAACCGAGGTCGATAGACCAAGAAACGGCACCGGATAAAATTGGCTTGACCATGCATGAGTTGAATCCTGGTGAGCGGCAAATGCTGCGCACAGACGGCTATGTAGTGGTTGATGCAGTTGACGGTATTGCGGCAGAGTCAGGCATTCAGCCAAGAGACATTATTATCGCCATTAATAGCCAACGCATCTCCAGCATTAAGCAGTTCCGTACTGTGATGGCAGAAGTGGGCATGCGTGCCGCTTTGCTCGTGCAGCGTGAAGGTAATATGATTTTTATTCCATTAATAAATAAATAAAAAATAGTGGAATAGTGGAATAGTGGAATAGTGGAATAGTTATCTGGATTTTATGTAAACATAATAAGTATTTGATGGACAACTACATAAATAATTAAATCAGTTTAAAGGGGTAAGTCGCTCTGTGGTGGGCCGCCAAATTCAAACTGTGTGTTCGGCAGAAATGGACGGCCACAGAAAAACAGCAGCAACTCGGTTTATGCAAAGCCCATTTTAAAATTTACGTTATTTGAAAATGTTTATAATACCTTCAGCGAACCCTAGTCCCGTATTGATATTAGACGTTCCGTCTGCGCTGCCCGATCCGCTTACTCCCTTGAAGCGCCCCGTTCCTCCGGTAATTTGGTAAGTGAAATTTTCATACCTATAGATTGGTGGATTATCCGGAACAAAGGAAACTGAATAATGGGCCATGATGTTGTTACCATTACCAGCAGTAAGCGTCAAATTTCCTTCTGCCCTGAAACTAGTAGCATCCACTGGCGTAATGCAATCGTCGGCTGTCAGAGTAAGCACACCTAAACTTTCGCTTTTTCCGTTGGCAGTAATCGAGCCAGTCCCTATCCCAGTAATATTGCCACCGAAATAAGAAGGGGCACACTCCGCTTTTGGGCCTGTTACTTCGTACGTTCCCAAGGCAAATTCTATCGTTGCTTGTTTTTCATTAGTACCAGCAAGTGCACTTAAGGGAGAAATAATTGCAGCAAATAGTAGTGCAAAGACTTGTAACTTAATAAAATTTTTGACGATCATGGATATTCCTTTATTTTATTTTTGGTTAGTAGGCTATCGAGTAGCTTGAGAAGGATCTTGTATTTCGATCGGTGGAACATTGATTAAAGATTAGGTTTTCATGGAGTGGTTTATATCATATGGCAGTGATCCTTTAAGTAGGTTTAAGTTTGGAAGGCGTCCATAGATACGACGCGCTGAGTCATCACCATATTTATGGTAATGATTTTCCTTATTATAGAGAGGAGTCTGTCTAGTAGCGAACTTATAAAGAAGGTTAAACTTCAGCTTGCTATTGCCTTCCACGCCACTAATTTCTCATCAAAGGAAATCGCGGCATTCGCTGGACTTGTTGAAGGCAGGCGAATATATTCAATGTTTGAGGAGTTTTGAAGAAAAGGTTGCACCAGTTTCATATACAGACTTTCCGCCTTGGCTCCGTTAAAACACACCCTATGAATATACGGGTGACTTCTAAAAAAGCTGGCAAAATCGTTTAGTATAATTGTGTCATGCTCTATATCACAATCGAGACTGCTCTCCCGTCTGCACGATTTCAAAACGTCCCAGAGTGCAATTCTTGCCGCGACAATTGATGATGTTCTGGCTTCATAAGAATTTACGGCTTTGGCGCCAAGAATTTCGCTAATAATCTTCCAGAATACGTTTCGTGGATGTGCGTAATACTGTTGTGCTTGCAAGGAAGCCTTGCCTGGTATCGAGCCAAGGATAAGGACGCTTGAATTATGTCTTTCGATTGGCGGGAAACTATGAATGTGCACTATCGGAGGATCTTCAATAATCATTGGGTTGCTTGAATTTTTTTATTTGTATAAAAATTAACATGGAGTTATAAATTGACAGGAGGAATTGTGCTAATTATAGGCTATCAATCTCAAAATTAATTTAGCTAGCCCTAGAATGATCTGTTGTCGAAAAAAGCAGTATGACTTATAAATCAACAAATTTAAGGAGTATCACATGGCAATGGATGTTATCGACTACAAAATTTACGGTTCGGAAATGCAATTCGTCGAGATCGAACTTGATCCTGAGGAATCTGCCGTAGGTGAAGCCAGTTCCATGATGTACATGGAAGATGGCATTGATATGGACACGATATTTGGTGATGGCTCGGCGCAACAATCTGGTATTTTTGGCAAACTGCTGGGGGCTGGTAAGCGCGTGCTTACAGGTGAATCCCTGTTTACCACCGTCTATACAAATAAAGGTTCCGGAAAAAAGAAAGTTGCGTTCGGCGCCCCCCACCCAGGGAAATTGTTACCGATGAATTTGTCTGAACTCGGTGGCTCCCTTATTTGTCAGAAAGACGCCTTTCTATGCGCCGCCAAAGGGGTTTCGCTGTCAATCGCATTCCAGAAAAAAATTGGTGCCGGATTTTTTGGTGGCGAAGGCTTTATTATGCAAAAGCTGGAAGGTGATGGTTTGGCATTTATCCACGCCGGTGGGACTATGATGAAACGCGTTTTGGCACCGGGTGAAACGCTACGCGTTGACACGGGCTGCCTGGTGGCAATGCAGCCTACAGTAGATTACGATATTCAATATGTGGGCAAGATCAAAACTGCCTTATTTGGCGGAGAAGGCCTATTTTTCGCCGTTTTACGTGGGCCAGGTATGGTAATCATCCAATCCTTACCGTTCAATCGGCTGGCCTCGCGTATTTTTGCCGCAGCGCCAAAAAGTAGTGGTGTAGCTAGCGCATTTGGCTTAGGTAGCGGCGGTGGGCGGGAAGAAGGCGGCATCTTGGGGGGAATATTTAATGGCGATGACTAAACGGTAAGTTCAACTATCCCAACTCAACATGGTTGAACCCAATAAAATCACAGGGCTTGCTTGGGGGCCAGGATTCCAGAGTACTGGCAGCCCAGTTGAAGTCTCCATATCGAGTCACGGACTGCGGCTGGCCACACAGGATGAGCACGACGGCATGCCTGCCTGGAGCAAAATCTCTGTGCGTAAAGGTGGATTCAATGACAGTCAAATGATGATCGAGTGGCATGGTCGTGCTGGGAGTTACACGCTGACAGTATCGGACATACCATCGATAGCCGCGCTTAAAGCACACCTTAAAACTGCCACCCGAAATAACGAAAATCTCAAATCTACTGGAGCCAAAAGAAGAGGGGATAGGGCGACTTTCATTTGGTCGCATGCATTTATCTGGGGCATATTCGTATTGCCAATATTGGTTCTCGCCACGGTTCTATGGGAACACGAGAGACTTACCGCATGGGCCATCTCATATGTCACCGTGAAACAGGAACGCAAACTGGGCGAGCAAATATTCACGCTCACCAAGCGGCAACTGACATTGATTGAAGGCCCGGGCACCAACATGGTACGGGAGATAGGCGCACGGTTAACGCAAGGTTCTGCATATCAATATGAGTTCTATGTGGCGAACGATGCGTCGGTTAACGCTTTTGCGATGCCCGGCGGTTTCATTGTAATGAATACTGGATTACTGGCACTAGCCGATAATGCTGAACAGGTGGCGGGCGTACTTGCGCATGAAATTCAGCACGTGGAAAAACGCCACACTTTGAATGGTATGGTGCAATCAGCAGGTCTGATGGCAACGATCAGCTTGGTGTTCGGCGATTTAAACGGTGCGGCTGCACTTGGCTCTGATCTGATCAGACTTAAATTTTCACGCCAGCATGAAGCCGATGCCGATGCCGAAGGTCTGAAAGCTTTGGTTGTTTCAGGAATTTCACCCACAGGAATGCGTGATTTCTTTCAGAAAATGAGTGAAAAAGAGACCCTCGATCTGGGGTGGTTTTCGTCTCATCCTGCAAGCAAGGACCGTTTTACGTCACTTGATGCAGCCATTAAAGCGCTATTGCCGGCGGCTGTCGTAGTTAAGCCGCTACCTTATGATTATGCAGCGATTAAAGCGGTACTCCCGGCACATTTAAAATCTGGTGGAAAAATTTGACGGAAGGGTTTTTCGTTCCCCGGGGATGCATACCTAGCAGACTTAATCCAATATTCAAGAAATACGAGTTTCTATTTTTTCAGCTGGAATGGTTACGGCTTGTATAGGCTGACCTTTGCGTGATCCCAAGGCATAAGAGTAAATCCGCGTAAATTCAGCGCCCAACAAAAAAATCTGGGCAGAGTAATATATCCACACCAACACAACTACGAGCGAACCTGCCGCTCCGAATCCTGAAGCAACGCCGCTTCTGCCAATGTAAAAGCCGATTAGAAATTTTCCGACCGTAAACAGAAACGCAGTAACCACTGCACCAATCCATACATCGCGCCAATCTATCTTCATTCGCGGCATTAATTTATAGATCATTGCAAATGCAATCGTAATGAACACAAAACTCAGTGTTACATCGACTAAATTTGCCAGAAGCCCAAATCCGCCAAATAAAGGTTCCCACCATTTCCCTAATACTGCCAACGCGGCGCTAAGTATGAGCGAAACAATCAATAAAAAACCTATTCCCAAGATCATCGCAAAAGAAAGCAGTCGCGTGCGAATTAATCCAGATACACCCGCATCTTCGATTTTTTTTGGTGCGCGCCATATTCTATCCAGGTCATCCTGTAGTTCAGCAAATACTGTAGTTGCGCCGATCAGGAGTAAAGCCACGCCGATAATAGTGGCAGTTACACTCTCTGTAGGTTTGCTAACGCTTTCGAGCAAACCTTGCACAACCAACGCTTCAGTTTTTCCCATGAAATTTTGTAACTGGGTAATAATTTCTCCCCTTGCCACATCAGTGCCAAAAATAAGCCCAGCTATAGATATAACAATGAGTAGAAGTGGCGCCATCGAAAACACCGCGTAATAGGCAAGCGCTGCCCCCATGCTTGGAGCATTGTCGTCAATCCACGCTGAAAAAGTGGCTTTGACAAGATTTAAGATTAGTTTGATATTCATGGAATTACTCTACAAAGCTGATAATAATTGTTACATATCTCTGATTGGGGTGAAAGCTGGCTTTTATTAAATCAGTCAACGTTGTTATAGTGCTATGCGTTTCTGGTTGAAGGACGGCTCCGTCGTTCATTTTTGCAAGAGGACTATAATGAAAAAATTGCTACTGGCTTTTATTACATTTGTTATTTCTACCGGCATTGCGATGGCTACTGTAAACCTAAATACGGCCACAAAGGAAGAATTAGACGCAGTGAAAGGTGTCGGCCCGGTGAAGGCACAGTCGATCATCGATTACCGTAAAAAAAATGGTTCATTCAAAAGCGTGGATGAATTGGAAAATGTTAAAGGTTTTGGTAGCAAGTCGGTAAAAAAGCTACGTTCTGAATTAACTGTAGCTGGTGCTTCTACTGCAAAGCCAGTTAAAGCAACCGAAAAAAAATAAAATTAAGAAACAGTTTAATGTGATGTACTGTTTTACTGCTTTTTATCTCTGATTAGATACACTGATTTCAGTTATCTTAGACCATTTAAAGTTTTATCTCTGTTTTTGATGTGGTATAAATAATAACCCCGTCTAGCGTAAGTCTTGACGGGGTTATTATTTATGCCCGTATGTAACGATAAGATAAAACCCTTTGTTTCTGGACTACATAGATGTACCACACTATTGAACATTTTGTTGGCAACACGCCGCTGGTTCGGCTAAAACGTATTCCCGGCGTAACGAGTAATGTGCTGTTGGCCAAGCTGGAAGGCAACAATCCTGCCGGTTCGGTAAAAGATCGTCCGGCGCTCTCAATGATCATGCAGGCCGAAAAACGCGGTGACATTAAACCGGGTGACACATTAATAGAAGCTACCAGTGGCAATACTGGCATTGCGCTTGCGATGGTAGCGGCTATGCGAGGCTATAAGATGATACTGGTCATGCCTGAAAATCAGAGCATCGAACGTCGCCAGAGCATGCGTGCATACGGCGCGGAATTGGTCCTGACCTCCAAGGAAGGCAGCATGGAATTGGCGCGCGATATGGCGGAGAAACTGCGCAACGAAGGGCGTGGGGTCATCCTCGACCAATTCGCTAACGCGGACAATCCTCTGGCACATTATCAGGGCACCGCACCGGAAATTTGGCGAGACACGCAGGGCAGCATCACTCATTTTATTAGCAGCATGGGCACCACCGGCACAATCATGGGTTGTTCGCGCTATTTCAAGGAAAAAAATCCCCACATTCAAATCATCGGCGCACAACCGGAAGAAGGTGCGCAAATTCCCGGCATTCGCAAATGGCCTGAAGCTTACCTTCCGAAAATTTATGATACCCAGCGTGTTGATAAATTGGAGAACGTTGGTCAACAAGAGGCGGAAGAAATGACTCGCCGCCTGGCGAGCGAGGAAGGCATATTTTGTGGCATCTCATCCGGCGGTGCGCTGGCAGTAGCGCTACGCGTAGCGCAGACGGTACAAAACGCAACCATCGTGTTCATTGTCTGTGATCGGGGAGATCGCTATTTGAGTACAGGTGTGTTTCCGGCGTGATGTGCTTGCTTTTGAAATTAAGGCAATGCTGAGCAAGTCCCTCCGTTCGGGCTCGGTCTGTCGAAAAAATTGTCAACTTATTGATTTACAATGAGTGCGTTTTGATAAGCTCGTTTCGACAAGCTTAACGCGAACGGACTTGTTCAGCGTGGCCTTAAGTATCTTGGGCCGTCGGAGCTAGATTCCTTCTTCCATAGCCATTTCAAGTTCCAGCCAGCTTTCCTCCAATTCGGCCACTTTTTTTTCAAAGGTTGCATGCAGGGCGTTCAGCTTGGTAATTTCATCACGGTCAGGATTAGCATAGGTAGCTGGATCAGCCAACTGACGGTTAACTTCGGTTAGTTCCGCCTGAGCTTTTGACAGCGCGGCTTCGAGTTTGGATTGTTTCGATAGAAGCACCTTCCTATTTGGCTTGGATACGGTTGGCTGGCGCAATTTTTCTGGTTGAGCTTGAGTCGTTTCGCGCGGGCGGCGTGTTTCAATCCAATTTTTGTAGTCTTCCAAATCGCCATCAAACAGTTTGGCATTACCATCCGCAACCAGCCATAACTCATCGGCTACAGCGCGGATCAGACTACGATCGTGGGACACCAATACCACTGCGCCGGTATATTCCTCGAGCGCCAGGGTGAGGGCGTCGCGCATGTCCAGATCGAGATGGTTGGTGGGTTCGTCGAGCAACAATAAATGTGGCTTTTGCCAAGCCAGCAGGGCCAGCGCCAAACGGCTTTTTTCGCCACCGGAAAAGCTTGCCACCGGGCGATCTTCGCTGTCTCCAGCCAGACCAAAGCGGCCGAGAAAAGTGCGTAGTGCCAGTGTCGTTACTTTGGGCGCCAGCTTTTCCATGTGTTGCAAAGGCGTAGCCGCGCTGTCCAGGTTTTCCAGCTGATGCTGGGCAAAGTAACCGATGCGGATATCAGGCGTAATTTCCAGCTTGCCTGCGGTTGGCTTGAGCTCGCCCACCAACAGCTTGATCAGGGTGGATTTCCCGGCACCGTTCGGCCCCAGCAGGGCGATACGCGCACCCGCCCGCAGCACCAAGTCGACGTTATGAAACAGGGCCTTGTCACCATAACTAAAGCCCATTTTATCGGCACGCAGTAATAAGTCGGGGCTACGTTCCGGCGCTTCGATCTCCAGCTCGAAATGGCCGTCTGTAATATGGGCTGGGGCGATGCGCGTGAGTCGCTCCAGCGCTTTAACGCGGCTCTGTGCCTGCTTGGCTTTGGTTGCCTTGGCACTGAAGCGGCGGACGAAATCTTCCAAGTGCGCGATTTTTTCCTGCTGCTGGTGAAAAGCTTGATTTTGCTGTGCTATGCGCTCGGCGCGGGCGCGTTCAAAGTCGTCGTAGTTTCCGCTGTAGCTATCAATCACCTGGTTGTGAACATGGGCGATGCGGTTGACGCAGGCGTTGAGAAATTCGCGGTCATGCGAAACCAGAATAAGGCTGCCGGGGTAGCGGGCAAGGTATTGTTCAAGCCAGAGGATCGCCTCCAAGTCGAGGTGATTGGTGGGTTCGTCCAGCAATAACAAATCGGCTCTATGCATTAGCGCACGGGCTAGATTCAAGCGCATGCGCCAACCTCCGGAAAAGCTGCTTACCGGGCGCTCCAGCGTGTCGTTGGCAAAACCTAATCCATTCAGCAGTTGAGCGGCACGGGCTTTGGCCACGTAGCCATTAATTGCTTCGTAGCGGTGCTGAGCATCGAACCAGGCTGGATCATGCTGCTCCCGCGCCAGATTTTTTTCAAGCTCACGCAATTCCACGTCGCCGTCAAGCACGAATTCCAAAGCGGGTTGATCCGAGTTGGCGATTTCCTGCTCGACAAAAGCGATTGTTTTGCCAGATTGCAGCGAGATTTCGCCGCTGTCCGGTAAAATTTCGCCGCGAATCAGGCGAAATAGCGTGGATTTTCCGCAGCCATTTTTGCCTACCAACCCTATACGTTGGCTGGCGTAAGCCTGAAAATTCACTTGCTGCAATAGCGTGGTTCCGCCTTGCAGGTACGTCAGATTTTGAATGTTTAGCATGGTGTAATGATAACAGACGTGCCACGCCTTAAATATTAGAGCGAAAGCTGAATTAGCTTGTCCGATTGCAGCTATTCGTCAATGGCAGCAATATGTCATTGTCAGGCGGTCGAGATGTCATGGAGAAGCGATCGCTTTTCGGCCATAGTCGATTTCAGCAACGAGCACCGGCATGTCTGCTACGCATAGCTAAGGAGACATTATAGAGTCCAGATCAACTCGCGGGTTCGAACAAATTTGGTAACTGGTATCTGTCAGTTCTGATTTAACGCCGCGCTATGCGGCAAATTAGGAGCGCATCGGAAAAATGTCCGACAGCAGTGCCTTGTTATGCATGGCTTTTCCCTGAGCTACTTAGATTAAACCTGTCCACCCACGCCTTTAAACTTTTCAACAAATACCACAATCTTCTGAAAAACACTTTGCTTTTTGGTCAGGTATTGCGGATTAAGCGGGCTCATCTTGGGCAGAACGGCATTGAGCTCAGTGCCATTGTCGCTGGCGAACTCACGTTTTAGCGAGGTGGTGATGTAGCGTCTGGCCGCTTCTGAATTCAGGTTCTCGGCGTTAATCAGCTCTTGTGCCTCACGCTGTTGTTCCGCTTGGGCAAAGGTGAAGAAGGCGTCTATCACACTGGCCTTATCGCCAATTTGGTCCAGGTCGGTTAGGTTAATAAAATCGACAAGCAAGCTCTCTTTGGCGCGGTTGCCCAAGCTCGCGCGAATCACCCGGCGTACGTCTTCAACCAGTGAAGCTTTGTCCTTGACCTTTTTATTGTTCTCAAAAATCAGTTCCAGAATGTAATCCAGGTTGATCTCTTGTGATTTGAGCAGGTCTACCTCAAAGACCACGTCATCCCAATCGATGGTGGATTTTTCTTTTTCAGCGGAAGATTTTTCCCGTCGCAGCCAATCGCGAACATCGTTGTAGCTTGAACGGTAGTCCTGAATTTTCCGTTCAGCGGGTATCTTAATCGATTGCAGCGCTGCCAGATCTTCATCGCCCAAATAATGTTTGATCTTGAACTCTTCAAACGCCGCCGGGTCATTCATGTCGACGTTTTGCAAGGCCTTCAGGCTGGCAAATTCATCGTAGTTTTGCAGCACGTTCTCAACGCGCAAATACTCACCGAACAGTTTCGCGAAGGCCTTTTTGTCGGACTCTTTTTCAATGGCTGCAGGGTCAGGAAAGCGCTGCTCCAACTCGCTCACCACCTCCACAAAGCCACGCCGTGCCTCACCGGTCACCACATCGGTAAAGCCTTCCATGTATTCCTTGTAGCTTTTCTCCAGCACCACATTCTTAGTGTTTTTATCGCCAAACAAGGTGATGGCGTCGATGGTCGCCTGCTCCAAATCTCGGAAGGTGACGATATTGCCAAAAGTCTTGGTGGCGTCATAAATACGGTTGGTGCGCGAATAGGCCTGTATCAAACCGTGGTAACGCAAGTTTTTATCCACAAACAAGGTGTTCAGCGTGGGGGCATCAAAGCCGGTCAGAAACATACCCACCACAATCAACAAATCGATTTCCTTGGCTTTCACTTGCTTGGCAAGATCGCGGTAATAGTTTTGAAAGCCATTGCTATCCACGCTGAAGTTGTTTTTAAACAGCGCGTTATAGTCAGCGATGGCCGCGCTTAAAAACTCCTTAGCGCTGCTATTCATGGCTGAAACATCAAAGCTTTCATCCAGAATATCGCCCACGGCATCCTGCTCTTCATTGGCCACAAACGAGAAAATGGTGGCGACTTTCAGTGGCTTGTCGCGACCTTTCTGTAAATCCCTGAACGACTCGTAATACAGCTTGGCGGCATCCACGCTGCTCACGGCAAATAGGGCATTGAAGCCCTTACTTGCCTGATAACCGCCTGCCTGCAGGCGATGGGTTTTTTGCCGGAAGTTATTCAGGATGTACTGGGTAATTTCCCGAATACGGTCGGGGTGCAACAAGGCTTGCTTGTTTTCCGCTGCGCTGAGCTTTTTCTCATCCTTCTCGGTTTCAATGGCTTTGAACTGTGGGCGCACATCGTTGTAGTCCACCTTGAACTTGAGCACCTTTTCATCACGGATAGCGTCGGTGATGACATAGGAATGCAGCTCGCGGCCAAACACGCTGGCGGTCGTCTCCGCACCGAGGGCGTTTTGCGGGAAGATCGGCGTGCCGGTAAAGCCAAACTGATAAAACTTCTTAAACTTCTTCTTCAGGTTTTTCTGCGCTTCACCAAACTGGCTGCGGTGGCATTCATCAAAAATAAACACCACCTGCTTGTTGTATATGGGCAGGTCGCCTTCGCTTTTTATCAGGTTGTTGAGCTTCTGAATGGTGGTGACGATGATTTTGTTGTCGTCTTTATCCAGATTGCGCTTTAAGCCGGCGGTACTGTCGGAGCCGTTGACGCTATCCGGCGAAAAGCGCTGGTATTCTTTCATGGTCTGGTAATCCAGATCTTTACGATCCACCACGAAGAACACCTTGTCGATGAAATCCAGCTCAGTCGCCAAACGCGCCGCTTTAAAACTGGTCAGGGTCTTGCCCGAGCCGGTGGTGTGCCAGATATAGCCGCCGCCCTCAAGAGCGCTCCAGTTCTTGGCTTGATAGGCGCTATTGATTTTCCACAAAATGCGCTCGGTGGCGGCAATCTGATAGGGGCGCATCACCAGCAAAGTATCACTCACATCAAACACCGAATAATGCAGTAGCACATTGAGCAAGGTGTTCTTCTGGAAAAACGTGGCGGTAAAGTCTTTCAGGTCTTTAATCAGGCCGTTATCCGCCTTCGCCCAGTTCATGGTGAAGTCAAAGCTGTTCTTGCTGCGCTGGGTGGTATTGGCAAAATAACGGCAATCGGTGCCGTTGGAGATCACAAACAGCTGTAAATACTTATACAACGAATGTCCGCTGTTAAAGCTCTCTTTGCTGTAGCGGTGCATCTGATTAAAAGCTTCGCGAATCGCCACGCCACGTTTCTTCAGCTCAACCTGCACCAAGGGCAGGCCATTCACCAGCACCGTCACATCGTAGCGATTGGCGTGACTGCCTGTTTGTTCAAACTGCTTGATGACTTGCACCTTATTACGGGCAATGTTCTTTTTGTCCAGCAGGGTGATGTTCTGAATACGGCCATCGTCAAATACAAAATCATGAATATAGTCATCATGAATCTTGCGAGTTTTATCGACGATGCTATCGCTAGGCCTATCTAAATACACCTCAACAAATCGCAGCCATTCACTCTCTAAAAACTGCACATTGTTAAGGGCTTGCAACTGCTCGCGCACATTAGCCAGCAACTTCTCGGGTGTGTTTAAATCGGGCACATAGTCGTACCCCTGATTCTGCAAATCCTCAATGAACTCCCGCTCCAAATCGTATTCGCTTTGGTAGCTTTCGCTGACTTTATAGTCCTTGGTGTATTTATCCAGAACGATAAAGTTAGTGGATTCGGCAATGGTTTTATATTCTGTCACTGGTTTGATTCTCCATATCCCTGTGCGAGCTCGCTTTCAATCTCTTTTTTTTCTCGTTTCTCGTTTCTCGTTCCCACGCTCCCGCGTGGGAATGCATACCCGACTACCATGTTGTACAAACCTCCATTAGCCCGGACGACCCAGCATAATCTCTGGCACTGGAGTATCGCCAATGCACGGCTTCATCGACATAACCGCGCTTGACCGGATTTTGGTGAATATAGTCAATCTTTTGCCGCATCATATCCTCGCCTTGTATCAGCTCAGGATGCACGCCTTCCTGCCAGAATTGATAGGCACGATCACTTTTATGAGCTTTTTTATAAAAAGCCAGTTGATCCAGAATTTGCCTGACATTGTGCTCAGCAAGATATTGAATCAGTTTTGTTGCCGTCCATGATTTGAATCGTGCAATGTCATGATCCAGCGCCCTGCTTTGCAAAACAAAGTGGCAGTGGTTTTCTAAAATCACCCAAGCATAAACATTCAGGCCATCTTTGCTTAAAAAACGCAGGGAATCGAGCAGGATATTGACTGTGTCTGGTCGTGTGAATACCGGTATCCAGTGCAACACCGTCAAGGTGACGAAATGTGGCTGTTGGGGTTCGGTTATTTTGTAGCGGCTTCTACCCATCATTCAGTATATGCATTCCCACGCGGGAGCGTGGGAACGAGGTGATGTGCTGTTTGATGACTTTTCTGGCTCCCATGCTCCCGCGTGGGAACCCGGTGCGCAATATTCCCGTTAGCGTCTTTCCCATATTATGCCGCCAGCTCTTCAGGCTTCGGGAAGCTCAACAGCAAATCGCGGTAATACTCATATTGCTTTTGGCGCAATGCAATTTCGCGGGGTAGGCCTTCGGTGATGGCGTTCGTTAATGCCTCAAATTTATCTAGGATGGCGACAATACGGGCTTGCTCCTCCAATGACGGAACTGCAATCTGCATTCGATTCAGCGCCATTAGTGTTATCGTCTTCTGTGCAGCTCCAGTGGCTACACTGTGGGCCTGCTTTACAACGTTTGAGCCACGAAGGGCATGATAAATATATTTTGAAATCACTATTGATGGATTCGGTCGTAGAATCGCAATGTGGCGTTGAAAAGCAAATTTTTTGTCGCTATCGATATAAACAGGAATTCCAAACGAACCAACTACTGTGTAAAGGATGTCGTTCGTTCGTGCTTTGCGTTTGCAATCGAGTGCATCGTAGTATGAGTCTGAGACAAACTTCGTATTATTGAAGTCGATTTGGTTCGTTGCTGACACATCTGAGATGGTAATGAACGGAATTCCATTTTCAGTTTTTTGCGGCGCTTGATGATCACCATCCGCAATGCTTTCACAGCACTGCGACAGCGGCAGAAGCGGCACGCCCTCTTCAAAACTCAACAACTGGTCGCGATAGTAGTTGTATTGTTTTTTGCGGGCGCTCAGCTCGGTGATCAGCTCGGTGATCAGCTCGGTGAAAGCGTCCAGAATGCGGACGATTTCGGCTTGAATCTCAAATGATTTTTCTGGGTTTTCAGGGCAGGGGATTGGTATTTGAATTTTGTTTAATATGGCCTGTGTCAGGCTCGGCCTTCCAGAACCGGTATCCAGAGCCATCATGTCAATGGTTTTAATAAAATAATAAAGAAATTTCGGAACAATTTTTGATTCATCAATTTCCGTATAGAAAATCGTGTCGACATTCCAAAACGGCGTCTCGATATAGAAAATATTTGTAATCGAACCTTTTCGAGGAATCAGAACTGATGGCTTGTTATATGAATATGTATCGACAGATCCCATGATGCCGCCTGATCCATAAATTGGAACATCGCCTGCATCTAAGCCTTTCCAGTCTTTTCCATGTTTTATTTTTGCCACTTGCTCCAAGAGTTGCCACTCCACCTTAACGCCATCGAGCAACTTTTCCATAAAGTTCATGCTGCTCATTCCTACAGCTCCTCGGTTTTGAATTCGCTATAGCCTTCGTAGTAATAGCTCACATCAATACCCTTCATAAACAGGGCACGGTCATCAATTTGGCCGGTGAGGGCTTGTTTCAGCAGAGCTTTAATTTCAAGGTCTTTCACCACGCTGCGTTGCATGGCAGATAGGTATTCTTCTTTATCGACTCGGTTCCAATCCACCACCTGTTGAATTTCCTTTTTTAGAATCAGATCAAGCCAAATGCGGGTGGCGCGGCCATTGCCTTCACGGAACGGGTGGGCAACATTCATTTCGACATATTTTTCGATGATTTCATCAAAATTTGCTTGTGGCATGGCGTCGATATGTTTTAACGAGGCTTCCAAATACATCAGCGGCGCAAAACGGAAATCGCCTTTGGCAATATTCACGTCGCGGATTTTGCCGGCAAAGTCATAAATATCGCCAAACAAATAGGCATGAATGAAAGATAGGCCTGCAAAGGCTCCCACTTCCACCTTGTGAATCTCGCCAGAGTCAAACAACTGCTTGGCTTTTTGCTTGCTGATTTTTTCTTCGGCCTTGGCCAGCTCGATTTGATCGGTGATGTTGAGTTTGTTCTCTAAAATCATGCGGCATCTCCTTCAAGCTCGGTGCCTTCAATCTCGGCCACAATGGCGTCAATATCTTTTCGAAGCTGGTCGATCTTGGCGACGGTGATTTTCAGCTCAGCATTGAGCTGGGTAATTTCCACCACTTCGCGATTGTCTTTGGCTTCGACATAGCTGCTGGCCGAGAGGTTGTAATCGTTGGCAGCAATAGCTTCAAAGTTCACCGATTTGGCAAAGTGCTCTACATCCGCTTTGCTATCGAATATTTCCATAATTCGTTCGATATGCTTTTCAGTAAGCACGTTGTTATTGGTTTCTTTTTTAAACAAGCCACTAGCATCAATAAACTGGGTGATGGTGTCAGTTTTGTGTTTGGAGAGCACCAGAATATTCACGGCGATGGTGGTGCCAAAAAACAGGTTGGGTGCTAACGAAATCACGGTTTCAACGTAGTTGTTATCCACCAGATATTGGCGAATTTTCTGCTCAGCGCCGCCACGGTAAAAAATACCAGGGAAGCAGACAATGGCGGCACGGCCTTTGCTGGAGAGATAACTCAAGGCATGCAGCACGAAGGCAAAGTCGGCTTTGGATTTAGGCGCTAACACACCGGCAGGCGCAAAGCGGTCATCGTTGATCAGGGTGGGATCGTCTGCGCCTATCCATTTCACCGAGTAAGGCGGGTTGGAGACAATGGCATCAAAGGGTTTGTCATCACCAAAATGCGGATTTCGCAGCGTATCACCCAGCTGGATGTTGAACTTGTCGTAGTTGATGTTGTGCAAGAACATGTTCATCCGCGCCAGGTTGTAGGTGGTGTGGTTGAGCTCCTGACCCCAAAAACCGTCATCAATAATGTGGGCGTCAAAGTGTTTTTTGGCTTGCAGCAGCAGCGAGCCTGAGCCACAGGCCGGGTCATAAATTTTATTGACGCTGGTTTGCTTGTGCATGGCGAGCTGCGCAATCAGCTTGGACACATGCTGCGGGGTGAAAAACTCGCCACCGGATTTGCCGGCATTGGCTGCGTAGTTGGAGATGAGGAACTCGTAGGCATCGCCAAACAGGTCGATGTGGCTGCCATCAAAATCACCAAAATTTAGCCCGGCCACGCCTTTAAGCACGGCGGCCAAGCGGGTGTTTTTGTCGACAACGGTATTGCCAAGCCGATTGCTGGTGGTATCAAAATCGGCAAAAAGGCCTTTGATGTCGCGCTCGGAGGGGTAGCCGTTGGCGGAGCTTTCGATGGCGGCAAAGATGGCGGCCAGATCGGTATTCAAGCTTTCGTTGGTGTTGGCGCTGGCGGCGATAGTAGCAAACAACTGGCTGGGGTAGATGAAATAGCCCTTGGTTTTAATGGCATCGTCTTTGATGTCTGGTGTGATTACGCTATCGGGCAGCTCTGCATAGTTGACGCTGTCGTCATCGGCCTCGATATAGCTGGCGAAATTCTCACTGATAAAGCGATAGAACAGGGTGCCCAAGACATACTGCTTGAAATCCCACCCATCGACTGCGCCTCGGACATCGTTGGCGATCTGCCAGATCTGACGTTGTAATGCGGCACGTTGTTGGGAGCTGGTCATGGTGTTGTTCCTGTTTAAATTCGTAGTTTATTATTTCTTCAAAGCACTGACTGGTGGTCGATACCCTGGCGCGAGCTTTGCGTTTTCGACGCCATATAAAGCCAGCGGGTCGCTAAGCCATAGGCGGTACTGTTCTTCTTTAAGACTGTGATCGGGGGACGCATCAACGTTCCAGCGCAGCAGCATGTAGCCCGCAACCGCTGCCCGCACACGCATGCGTATCGAGCCATCGGCCATCCCGTAGTCCATCCGGATGATTTCAGGCCGACCGAGGCGGGGATGTGGAACCAGATCCAGCTCAACGATTCGCGTCCACTGGATGTCGTTGTCCGGTCGTTCGTGCGACAGAGGTGCTTCATTGAGCACAGTCGGTTGCTCAATTCGCGTGACGACGAAATCGCGGAACTCACTGGACTTCCGATCAAATGCTCGAACGTGCCAGCGCAAACCTGTATCCACCAATGCGAACGGCACTATGACGAGTTCGGACTTGCCACTGCTCATTGAGTGGTAATGAAGCGCCACCGGGCGCTTGGCGTGGATGGCCCGGCAGATTGGAGCCAGGACTTCCATTTGCGGGTTGCTCAAAGCCGTAGGGGATTCACAGGGAAGCAATGGCTTCGTCTCGCCATCAACACCGTCACCAAAACCCAGCGACAGCGCCGACAAGACACGCTGCGGCGCGTGCTCAAAAATTGGGGAGAAGGCTTTGCCGATGCGGTAAACCTTGCTACTTCCGTCGAATTCGATGTTGTGCGGGGCGATCTCCCGATACAGAGCCAAATCCCGGGTTGCACCAGCCGGGGCAACGCCAAATCGACCAGCCAAATCAGGCCGGCCGATCTCGCCCATGAAGTAGAGACGGAACTCAACGTAGGCCAGACGCTCCCTCTGAGCGTGGCTCAGGCTCTCGACACTTTGGGGGCGCATAGTCAAGCGCTCCTCATCCACAAGAAGCGGCATTGAGACCGAAATACACTGATTCAGTGCTCATTTCGAGATCATTAATATCATCAAAATGATGATATTATGCACCACCACTTATGTCTGAGCAAGTGGTCAGCCTGGACAAATCATCGAAACCACGCCCTCAAGGCCAAAACGTTGCTATCCTTGTTGGGATATGGACGCGGGTTCGGTTTCCGTGTTCCACCACCATCAAAAATAATGTCACCCTTGTGGTGGCATTTTATTTGGTGTTGCCATTTGCTGAAATCGTCCCTGGCCACCTCCAGAGCACCGGACGGTGCACCTCTCCTCGTGTATCATGTTGGCCACACGCATACTCCGGAGTGACACCATAAAACGCCACCTGTTCCTCGTCGCCGTCGCCTGCCTAATCTTAGGTGCCTTGGCGTGGGGGCTGGTACAAAAAATGCGGGGGCCGGCCTTGGTCGGTTATAAAGTGGCAGCGCAGTCGCTGGTGCAGACGGTCGTGGCGACTGGCCGGGTTGCGGCCGTATCGCGCGCTCAGGTCGGCAGCCCGGTGACCGGCGTGATTGTCGAGCGGCGTGTGAAGGAGGGCGACGTGGTGCAGCCTGGCGACGTGCTGGCGTTGCTGCGTGCCGATGACCTCGAGGCGGCCGTGCGTGAAGCAGAGGTTGCCCTGGCCCAGTTGCAACAGTCGACGCGTCCACAGGCGCAGGCCGCATTGCGCGAGGCGGAGGCGAGGCTGGCCCAAGCCATCCGCGAAGCCCAGCGAAGTCGGGCCCTGTTTCAACGGCAAGCGGTCGCCCGGGAAACGATGGAACGGGCGATACAGGCCGAAACAATTGCCCGCACCGCCGCCGAGCAGGCGCGGCTGACCGCCCGTTCGCTAGTGGCAGGCAACCCAAACGAGGCTGCGGCACGCGCCCGAGTGGCCAGTGCCAAGGCGCAGCTCGCCAAGACAACGATCCGCGCTGAAGTCGCCGGGACCGTGCTCACCCGCAATGCCGAGCCGGGTGACCTGGTGCAGCCCGGCCGCGTCCTGTTCGAAATTGCCCGCAACGACGACACCGAAGTGCTGGTACCACTGGATGAAAAAAACCTCGAAGTACTCGCGGTCGGCCAGGCGGCCATGTGCATCTCCGACGCCTACCCTGCGCGGCCGTTCCCGGCAAAGGTCAGCTTCATCGCGCCCAGGGTGGATCCGCAGCGCGGCACAGTGGATATTCGCCTCACCGTGACGCCGGTGCCCGACTTTCTGCGCCAGGACATGACCATCTCAGTGAACGTGGAAACGGGCCGCCGAAACAATGCCATCGTAGTGCCTAATGATGCGCTGGGTGCCAAGAAC
This sequence comes from Candidatus Nitrotoga sp. MKT, assembly GCA_003402345.1. Classification (GTDB taxonomy): domain Bacteria; phylum Pseudomonadota; class Gammaproteobacteria; order Burkholderiales; family Gallionellaceae; genus Nitrotoga. The sequence continues at coordinate 81,600 of QFXH01000001.1, forward strand.
GGCAACCGCGCGGAGCTGTGGCTGGTCTCCGATGGCCGCGCCACGCGACGCCAGGTACAGTTGGGCCTGCGTGGCCTAATCCAAACCGAAGTCACGGCCGGCTTGCGGGTTGGCGACTGGATCTTGGCGGATGCGCAGGCCCCAGTGGCACAAGGCGATCGGGTGCGCGTGGTGTCCAGCAGCCTTTCTGTCGGTGCTGCGAAGACTGCCACGCGCAAGGAATTGCCCGCTAAACTGGACTGATACCGATGTGGATCGAGTGGACCATCGCCACCAAGTTTCTGCATGAAGGCAAGGTGCAGAGTACGCTGATCCTGGTCGGCATCGCCGTGGGCGTCGCGGTAATCGTCTTTCTCACTGCACTAATCACCGGGCTGCAAGGCAATATCATCAACCGCACCCTGGGTACCCAAGCACACATCAAAGTTCAACCTACAGAAGAGCGCAACCGCATCCTGCCGCCCGCCGCAGGAAGTGTGCAGCTGGTGTTGGAAGACAAACGCGCCCAGCGCCTGCGCTCGATCAACAACTGGCAGCAGGTGCGCGACGTGCTTGACACGCTGCCGCGGGTCACGGCCGTGTCGCCGGTGATCTCGGGGCCAGCATTCGCACGCCGCGGCGCGGCACTACAGTCGGTGGTGCTGGTCGGCATCGACGCGCCGCGCTACCAGCGCATCATCCCGATCCAGAACGACATTGTCGCCGGCGTGTTTCGCATCGGTGCCGGTGACGCCGTAATCGGCAAGCAGCTGGCCACTGACCTCGGCCTGCGCGCGGGCGACAAGCTACGGCTGGACGGCGGCCAGCAACGGGAGAGCGTGGTGAACGTGGCCGGGATCTTCGAGCTGGGGGTGCGCGAACTGGACTCGCGCTACGTATACCTGGAAATGAAGCAAGTGCAGTCGCTGCTCAACCTGCCCGGTGCCGCGACGATCATTGACATAACGGTGGATGACATTTTCGACGCGCAGGCAATAGCCGCGCGCATCACCCGCCTCACAGGACTAAAGGCAGAAAGCTGGATGGAAACCAACGCCCAGCTGATGAACGCCTTGCGCTCACAAAGCCTTTCCACGCAGATGATTAGCGCGTTCGTAGCATTGAGCGTGGCACTTGGCATCGCCAGCGTGCTGTCGGTGAGTGTAGTCCAGCGCACACGCGAAATCGGCATCCTCCGCGCAATGGGCACCACACGGCAACAGATGCTGCGAGTGTTCCTAGTCCAGGGTGCACTGTTTGGCCTGGCCGGTTCGCTACTGGGTGGCTTGGCTGGCTATGGTCTGGTGGGCGCGTTCAATACCTTCGGGCCAAAACTGTTCTACATTCCGGTGAATCCGTGGCTGCTGGTGGCCGCTACTGGATTGGCAATGGTCACCGGCATCCTTTCGGCAGCCGTGCCTGCAAGACGCGCCGCTGCCCTCGACCCGGTGGAGGCGATCCGCCATGTCTGAGCACGATGCCAGCCAAGAGGTACTGCGCCTGCAGGGTCTTCGAAAAAGCTACAACGTCGGCAAGCCTACCGAAGTGGAAGTGCTGCACGGGCTGGACCTGCGCCTGCAACGCCGCGACTTCGCCGCACTTGTGGGCGCCTCGGGCTCGGGTAAGAGCACGCTGCTTAACCTGATCGGCCTGCTGGACAGACCCACAGCGGGCGAGCTGTTTCTGCTCGCCGAGCCCACCCGAAGCATGGATGACGCCCGACGTACGGAGTTGCGTGGCAGCACGATCGGCTTCGTATTCCAGTTTCACCATCTAATCCAAGCCTTCACCACGCTGGAGAACGTGCTGATGCCTCTCATGGTGGCCACCGGCAAACCCACGCGCGAACAGATCGACCGCGCCCGCGGCCTGCTTGCCCAGGTGGGCCTGGAAGGGCTGGAGCAGCGCAAGCCCGACCAGCTTTCCGGTGGCCAGCAGCAGCGCGTGGCCGTGGCCCGCGCCCTTATTACCCACCCGGCGCTGCTGCTGGCCGATGAACCCACCGGTAACCTCGATAGCAAATCTGCCACCGAAGTATTCCAACTGTTCCGCAACTTCAACCGCGAGTTCGGCTGTGCCGTGCTGCTAGTCACCCACGACTCACGCATGTCCGAGCAATGCGACCGCATAATCATGCTCGTGGACGGCAACATCGAAAGCGATAAGGCGCTTGGCTAATGCAAACAGCAGGCGGGATTGATACGATCCTCGACATGCGGGGCTGAACTCCGCACCTTTTCGCAGGAGTTCGCAGCGATTCTAAATGGCTGAATTAACTAAGTTTGGCGCAGGGTTCAGTCCCCCCATACCCAGAAAGTGTTCGATTCTTTCCGCAGGAACTCGCAGGAGTTCGAAATTGTTCGCACGGCCTGACGGTAGGTTGTTGATTTTGAACAAACCGCTTGATTAGTCCGCGCTTGTGAACTGCGGACTTTCAATGTGGTCCATGACGGTCGCCGCGACTCCCTTCATGTTGCAAAATGTCGGTACTTATCAATAACTGCCGACGAAACGGAACACATCAGCCAGCACTGGCTTGAGCCGTTGAGGTCTTAGTCGAGACTCCTCGTAGGCTTCGATGTCGACCTGCCGGTACAGCACGCGCCCCTTCAGCTTCATGAATTTCGGCCCGATGCTCTCGCTACGCCAGCGTTCAAGGCAGGAGTCCATGAAGGCGCTGTTCCGCGCGCCAGCCAAGCGATATGTTGTACTGATCTATTTGCTGCAGATTTTGCGGAGATTGACGCCGCTATTCTCCGCAAAGAAAAGGTAGTGGCGCAGTTCGGGCATGCGAAAGACTAACTGCGCCATGAATTGGCGCGGTTCTGAAAACCGAGCCACATTAGGTGTAAATGGGTGTCCATTTGGAAGTTAGTTGCGTCAATATTTCCCGATCGGGAAGTTTGAAGCCAATTCACAGCTCAAGCACATTAAAAATTCCCGATCGGTAAATATCGCTTGCACATAGTCCGTTTGTGGATGATAATTTCCCGAACGGGAAATTTAGCAAGCCATGACATCCATTCGATCACCTCAACAACTCGGCGATACACTGCGTGCCGCTCGCAAGCAGCTCGGGCTGACACAGCCCCAGTTGGCTCTGGCGGCTGGGGTGGGTGTGCGCTTCATTGTCGACCTTGAAGCAGGCAAGCCCACCTTGCGACTGGAAACCGTGCTGCGGGTCATTGATACCTTGGGTGGTGAGGTCCAGTTGAGCGGATTGCCATCTGTTGCTGCCAACGATCAACGAGAGGGTGACGACCATGGCGCATGAGCTAGAAGTCTGGCTTTTTGCCAATCGTGTCGGCACGTTGGCCCTGGTCGATGGGCGACTAAACTTTTGCTACGCACCCGATTGGCTGTCACATAAAGACGCCGTTGCCTTGTCCGCCTCGCTGCCCCTGCAAGCGGAGCCGTTCGACGATCGCAAAACGCGTCCCTTCTTTGCTGGTCTTCTACCCGAAGGGCAAATGCGCCGTCTGATTGCGCAGCAGTTTCAGGTGTCTGTCCAGAACGACTTTGCATTGCTGGACCACATCGGCGGCGAATGCGCGGGGGCCGTGACATTCCTTAATCCGGGGCAGGCTTTGCCTGTGCCAACCCGCAGCGATGACGTTCAATGGCTGAGCGACGAGGAAGTCGTTGCCATCCTGGATGAATTGCCGCGTCGCCCCATGCTGGCAGGCAAAGACGGCTTGCGGCTTTCCTTGGCTGGTGCCCAAGACAAGTTGCCAGTGGTTTTTGATGGTGCGCGTATCGGGCTGCCCCTCAACGGCACGCCAAGCTCCCACATCCTGAAACCCGCCATTCACGCAGTTGAAGACAGCGTGATCAACGAAGGATTTTGCATGGCTCTGGCTGAGGCCATGCAGCTCAAGCCAGCGAAATCAAAAATTCACCTTGTGCAGGATCGCTCGTTCCTACTGGTTGAGCGCTACGACCGGCTGACTGATGCCCTGGGGCATCGACAACGCCTTCATCAAGAGGACTTTTGCCAAGCTCTGGGCGTGGTGCCAGAAATGAAATACCAGAATGAAGGTGGTCCTGATCTGGCCCAGTGCTTTGACCTGGTACGCAGTGCGACACGCCCCAGTGCACCGCAGGTTCTGCGACTGCTCGACTACGTGATCTTCAATGCGCTAATCGGCAATCATGATACGCACGCCAAGAATTTCTCTCTGCTGTACTCAGGTAAGCCCCCCGTTCTGGCACCGTTTTACGACACGCTTTCGACGGCGGTGTATCCAACGCTGACGCCGAAGATGGCGATGAAAATCGGCAGCAAGTACAAGTTCACCGAAGTCCAGGCGCGGCACTGGGAGCAGTTTGCCGAAGGCGTCGGCTTTACCAAGGCACAGGCCAAACGGCGCATTCTGGAATTGGCAAGATTACTGCCAGCGACAGCACGCAAGCTCCAATCTGACCCCGGACACAGTTTTGCTGGCAATCCAGTGATTGAGCAAATCAATACATTGATTGAACAACGCTGCGCCCTGACGATTCGGCGGCTTACTGATCCCACCGCCGAAAATGACGCAACCGCCGAATCCTCGATCTGAACCACCAAGCGAAAAGCTGCTTACCGGGCGCTCCAATGTGTCGTTGGCAAAACCTAATCCATTCAGCAGTTGAGCGGCACGGGCTTTGGCCACGTAGCCATTAATTGCTTCATAGCGTTGCTGGGCCTCGAACCACGCTGGATCATGCTGTTCCCGCGCCAGATTTTTTTCAAGCTCACGCAATTCCACGTCGCCGTCGAGCACGAATTCCAAAGCGGGCTGATCTGAGTTCGCGATTTCCTGCTCGACAAAAGCGATTGTCTTGCCGGATTGCAGCCATTTTTGCCTATCAACCCGATACATTGGCTGGCATAAACCTGAAAAATCACTTGCTGCAATAGCGTCGTGCCGCCTTGCAGGTACGTCAGATTTTGAATGTTTAGCATAGTGTAATGATAGAAAGACGTGCCACACCTTAAATATTAGAGCGGAAGCTGGGTTAGTCTGGCTGATTGCAGCAACAAGTAAAAGTTTTACTAACGGTAATCAGTTTTATCGTTAGTCAGCTTTTCGGCCAAAGCTGCCGAAAGGTCATCGCCCAAGGAGCGTCAGCGTTCATACGCGAAGTTGTCAGAGCAAGTTCACAGAATTCTGTACATGCTCAACCTACCAACAGTGCCGTCTTCGGGTCATAGACCACTTCGGTAATCGACCCATCCCGAATGCGCTGAACCGCTTCGTCAATAACATTGAGCGGAACCAGAAACCATTCCCTCGGCTTCACTGGATTTCCGAAGCGGTCTTCTATAGTTAAGTCGAGCTGTACTGCGCCGAACAGGCGGTGGAAGATATTTTCCAGTTTAGTGCGGTTTAGGTTGTGGAGCTTGTAGGTGGCAACCACCTCCACGTCGGCCAACAGATAGGTGGCATCCTTTTTTGCACCAACGATGCGAGTCTCCACCTTGCCGCCGGTCACGCCAATTTTGTGGATCAGCTCGCGGTGCTCGGCAACGAATGGATTGCTGGACAGACTGCGCAGTACATAGATGATTCCGGAAGCAATATCGTCAGGCTCTGGTGCATCACCAAACAGCGGCCCCATGTCCGGATCGGTCAGGCGGCGGCCGGTCTCATCTTTGTAGAGTGCTCGCTCCAGTGAACGGCGCAATAAGTTGCTTTCCGTACCGTTGTCGTAGATCACTCGCAGACGTGCATCGTTTCTCCCGTAAGCAGCTTTGATGGTTTCGCCAACCTCGGCCACATAAGCAAGCTGCCCGCCAACGATGAAATAATTCCCTCCCTCAATGCTGGTATCGCGACCAAAGCGTAGCGTTTTTCGAATGCCTGCTTTCAACTCCCGTTCCACTGACTCAAATAGCGGTTGGTATTTTTCAAAATCCGCACAAGGCGTTCGGTCGGCGATTTCTTCCGCCGCACGCTTTTCAGTACTGGAACGCACATGGCGCAGTACGGTGATGTCATCCTGGTCGGCGGGTTGATCACCAACTCCCAACTCGGCCAGCAAGGCGTCTTCGTCCAATTCATCCACATCAGCCTGAGTCGTTGATGCCCTAGCCAGCAGGCCAGGGGCATCCAGCATAGCCAGCAGGGTGTGCGCTTCCGGCAATTTGCGTAGCTGATCCAGGCGCACGGCATATAGGCGCTCAAAGATGTCACGATCCTCGCCATGCAATGGTGCGCGGCCATTGGCCTGATGGAAGCGCAAGATATCCTCGAAGCCCGCGATGATTCGTTCCTCACGCGGAGTGCGGCTGGAGACCTTAAGCGGGGCGACTTCTACACCCAGCGCATCCAGCAGCTCATCATCGTCCATCTCAGCCATTGCTGGATTCTCCTTGCGCCTGGGTCGCCTTGGCCTGCGCACGGTAGCGCGCCAGCGCAGCCACGCCTTCAGCCATGCGCTTTTCCCAAGCATCGGCTGAATTGATGTCCGGCAGGCGGCCACGCTCATTCTTGAATTGCAAGGCGCGTTTTGCCAGCTCGCGGGCTTCATCTTCGGGGATGCTCACCTTCTTGGCGGCAATGCTGGCCTGCACCTGGCGCAACGATTTCTCATCCATCGCTTTCGCCAACACCGCATAGGCCGCATCGAAGGGGTTAATGCGGTCAATCAGGTCAATGTCCAAGTCACGCACATTGATAAACTTGCGCACCCCATCCAATAATGCCGTGCTGCCTTGCGCCATGCCTCCGTTGGCATCTGCCTGAGCCAAGGCCAACTTGGCCTGCTGGGTGATGTTCATCGCAGCGATAGCATGCTGTCGAATGGCCTCTTGGTCAGTATCGCTCAACTCCGGGTAACGCTCGCGCACGATCTTGCCCATGTGCAACTGGGTCAACTCTTCTGGCAGGGTGTTTTCTTTGTCGAACAAGCCGCGCTCCAGCACGGTTTTGTTCTGCAAAAAACTGGTGACGACTTCGTTTAAATCCTCCTTGCAGATGCGCGTAGCCTCAGGGCTTTGCGGTGTTGTCAGCCCATTGATTTCCACATGAATCTGGCCGGTGTCCGTGTTCACCCCGATGTTATGGCCGCCGTCCTTGTAGCCATTCTCGCCGTAATCGAAGCCTTCCTTTGGGCCGGTGTTTCTTGGTGTGAACTCATAGCGCGGGGCTAGCACCTGTTCCATCAGCAGACTGGCAGAAATGGCCTTGAGCATGTCATTCACCGCTTCGGCCACAGCCGCTTGATCAGCTGTGGGTTCGGCGATCAGGTTGGTGAAGCGCGACCGCTCCTTGCCCTCGGCATCGCGCGTGGCGCGGCCAATGATTTGGACAATTTCAGTAAGACTGCTGCGGTAACCGATGGTCAGAGCGTGTTCGCACCAGATCCAATCGAAGCCTTCCTTCGCCATGCCCAGCGCGATGATGATATCCACGTGGTCGCGGTTGTTTTTCTGCGCCGGGTCTTTCAATGCGGCGAGCACGCGGGAGCGCTGGGCCAAGTCGCTATCATCCACCAAGTCCGCCACTTTCAGGGTTCGGCCATCGCGGGTCTGAATCTGATGAAAGCCCGTAACCGGGTCTAGGCCCTTCCACTCGCCCAGTGAGTGCATGATCTCGTTGACCTCGCGCTCCTTGTCTTTCAGGCTTTCGCGGGCATTCACGTTGGGGATATGGACGATGGTTTTCAACGCCGGATCGAGCACTTTTTCGACCGCTTCCACATACCGCCCCGTGTAGAAAAAATAGCCGATGTCCAGCGACTTGAGCCATTGGTAGCCGTTGAGCTGCTCGTAGTAGGTGTAAGTGATCGTCTCGAACCGGGCCTCATCCGCAGGCCCCAACACGGCCTCGCTGTCGCCTCGGAAGTAGGAGCCGGTCATAGCCACCATATGCACCTTGTCGCGAGCGATGAACGCGCCCAACTGACTGCCCAGCACGTTGCCCGGGTTGCTGGAGACGTGATGAAACTCGTCGATAGCGATCAAACGGTTGTCGAACGCCTCGATGCCCAACTCTTCCACCGCAAAGCGAAAGGTGGCGTGGGTGCAGACCAGTATTTTGTCAGTGCTTGCCAAAAACTTACGCACTGCATCCACCTTGGACTTAGCCACGCGCGGTTCATCCACGCCGGGGGCGTTGCACAGATTCCATTGCGGTGCGACCTGCCAATCCCAATCGAAACCTAACTGGCTCAGGGGTTCATCGGCAAAGCTGCTGCCGATGGAACGCTCCGGCACCACAACAATGGCCTGCTGCAAGCCTTGGTTATTAAGCTTGTCCAGCGCGATAAACATCAGCGCGCGGGATTTCCCCGATGCCGGTGGCGACTTGATCAGCAGGTATTACTCACCGCGCTTGGCATAGGCGCGCTCCTGCATGGCGCGCATCCCCAGCGCATTGGCCTTGCTGGAAGCACCGGTATGCGCAGTAGAAATGGACACCGACGGCACGGTGTAGGCATTGGTGGGATTGCTCGGGTTGGTCACAGTGGATCGTCCTCAGTAAATGTAGCGTTGCCTGCCAGTTCGCGCTCGATCTGCTCGATGCTGGGCAAACTGGTTTGCAGCTCGGCGGGCAGGGATTCGAACAATTTGTATTCGGCAATGCCCAGATTGGTGGCTGGGCAAACGAGCCTCGAAGTTGGTCACCGCCGTACCACTGCGTTCCAGCAGACGGGTTTCGATCTGCATCACCAGAATATTGCGCGACCAATTGTGCTCAATAGCTTTCGCGGCATACCAACGGCGCTGCTGCTCAGTGTCCAGCTTATCGAGTAAGACAAGGTTATGTCCCCATGGCAATTTGTGCAGCAGTTGTTGCACAAATTGAATATCTGACCAGCAGTGAGCAAAGGCTCGCATGTACTTGAGGTTGCGTACAGAAAACCCCTGCATATCCGGGAAGCTGGAGCGCAGATCATGCGCCAAGCGATCCACCACTTTCGCCCCCCAACCTTGTTTGTTTTGCCGAATCAAAATAGCGTTGCCAATTTTCCAATACAACAAAACCAGCTCTAAATTAACCGCTTGCGCTGCACGTTGCTGTGCCTCGTGTATTTGCGCTTTCAGTTCCCCCAGCCAGTCGGCATAGCCCTCGGGGGAGGGAGTGAGGCTAGTCGGGATTTCATTGACGCTCATTTTCCATTCTCCACATCAAGACGCAGCTCCAAACGCGGAACATCGGCAAAAGTCGGGATATCTTCGCGCAGGGGGAAATCAGCAAAATGTTCCGCCAATGCCCAGCCATCGAACGCGATCTTTGCTGCGTTCTTCTCGACACCGGTCATTAGGACCAAACGCTGCTGTGCCTCCAAGAGTCCCCCCTATCGGTAAATATCGCGCCGGTTGCCAACCTGCACCACGAGCACGCGCAATACACCGTCCTGAATGTCGCAAATCACCCGGCAGTCGCCCACGCGATAACGCCAGAAACTACCCAGCGAGCCGGTCAGCGCTTTGCCTGAGTCGCGCGGATTTTCCCGTCCGGCGACCCGCTCATCCATAAAATCAACGATGCGCCGCGCCGTCTGCTTGTCCAGCTTGCTTAGCTGCGCTTTGGCCGTCTCCGCGTAATCAATTGTCCAGGCCAAGGTCTTTTCTCACGTCAGCAGCGGAATGCACCTGTTCTTGTCCCTTGCGGACGCGCTCCAGCACGTCGGCGGCAAGGTAATAGTCCTCCATTTCCTCGATGCCATGCTCGATGATTTCGCGCAGGTAGTACGCCTTTGTGCGCCCGGTATGGGAGGCGAGGTAATCAAGCCTTTGCTCGATTTCAGGAGCAAGGCGAATCGAAGTTGCCATATTAAAGAGTCTCCAATTGAATGCGTGTATTCACTGTATCACAACGCTATTATTTTGACCAACCGTGGCCACCCTGCTTGCAACGCCCCTACTTGCGGCCTTTGCCCTGCTTGCCTGAACCAGCCGTCATCTTCGTATAAAGCTCAAACAGCTTTTCCAGCCGCTCGGTATCGTTCTTGAAGCGACGGCCGATATAGATGCGCTCCAGCACTTCGTCGTTGCGCTCGTGGGCATGGCGCAGATTCTCCGGCATGTTGTCCGGGTCGTACAGGTCGGCGATGGTGGCGGGGAAGTGCGCTTCGCGCGCCAGCAGGATGGCTTCGGCGCAGGCGGTCAGGTCGGCTTTGTTTTGCTCGGTCAGCAGCGGCATGGGGAAAGTGTTCCAGCCGAGGGTGTTGGAGTACGAAAAGTCCGTTCGCATCCGCACGCAGACTGTGCCAATCCAGACCCAGTGGAGGCGCGAGGCGATAAGCGCCATGTTCCAGAGAGGGGCGTCGAAGAGGGCGAAATTTCGGTCGCCGATGATTGTTCCGCCTTCGATCAAACCCACTGGCAAGTAAGGACGATTTTCGGAACTTACCCTCGGCACAACAATGGTGACTTTGCTGGATTGATGTCGAATTTCGGAAAAGCGATACGGTGTGATGGCTTCCTGTTGTGTTTGCTTCTTTGGGCTTGCCAAGCGCATCTGGCGGACTTGTTCAATGCGCTGTTGAATCTCAGGAATCTTGACCGCTTCTTTTGCATCGTCCACATCCAACCAAAGACAATATCGTTGTTTGCCATTGATGAATTCTTCTGAATTGGAAAAATTGCGGATAAAGGCTTGGGCTTGCGGCCATGCCCGGATTAGTTGCTCCTTTTCCTGAAAATCAAAGAAAAGATTACCACCATCAACTGGCCCGCTTCCACGATCCATTGCCGTAATCTCAGCCAACGGGCTGACAGCCTTCTCTACCACTGTGTTCGTACCGGGCACCAAATAGGCATTGATATGCTCGACTTCTTTGACGAGTGAGCTACCGTCATCACCCATTGAGAAAATCTGGCGCAGCTTGCCTGTTTGGTTGCTGATGGCCACGATTGCCACCGTCACACCCGCATTATGACTGGCCAAATTAGTCCATTTGAACGAGGTGTGCGCAAACGCAATTTTGTTGCCAGTACTGAAAACCAGCGGCCACAAAATCGGTACTTGTTGCCCTTGGCAAATGGAATTGGTGGACACGAACGCGGCAGCGGCTTGGGTCTGTGTGCCATAATCGGCGGCTTTCATAAACCAGCCCGCCACATAGTCCAGTGACTTCCAGTTTTTGGTGCGATTGGCGAAGATGGCTTGCAAATCCGCCTTCTGCTCGTCTTTCTGCCAAGTGGAACCCAGATACGGCGGATTGCCACAAATGTAGGTCTCGCCGCCTTCGTTCGCGAAGTCGATTTCCGTCTGATTGAGCGGCGTACCGAACAAATCATCCGCCACAAGCTTCACACCTGTGCCTGTTGGGGGGCAAATGCCCAACCAATCCAGCCGTAGCGCATTGCCGCAAACAATCCAGTTTTGCGCATCCAGCGGCAAAAACTCCTCTCGCGCCAGCAAAGGACCCCGATAGAGCACGTCGCACTGGTATTCAGCAATGATGAGCGCCAGGCGAGCAATTTCTGCCGGGAAATTCCGCAACTCAATACCCATAAAGTTGGTGAGCGCCATCTCAGAATGGCGCTCACGTTCCCCCCGGCGGCGGCGGTTGATTTCCGCCTCGATCTCGCGCATCTGTTTGTAGGCGATGACGAGGAAATTGCCCGAACCACAGGCCGGGTCAAACACACGGATGCGCGCCATGCGGCGGCGCAGGTTGAGCAACTTGCGCTCGTTGTCTCCGGCCTCATTCAACTGCGCGCGCAGGTCGTCCAGGAACAAAGGGTTCAACACCTTCAGGATATTGGGCACGCTGGTGTAGTGCATGCCCAATGCGCCGCGCTCTTCGTCGTCGGCTACGGCTTGGATCATGCTGCCGAAGATGTCGGGGTTGATCTGTTGCCAGTTCAGGTTGCCTGCGTGTATCAGGTAGGTGCGCGCCATGCGGGTAAAGCGCGGTACTTCCGTGCTACCCGAGAACAGGCCACCGTTAACGTAGGGGAATTGAGCCGCCCAAGGGCGGAAATTCCCGGCGGCACGCTCGGCTGGCTTGGTGTTCATGGCGCGGAAGATGCCTTGCAGCACCTCGTGCGCGTTGCTGCCGCTGGATTCACTGAACTGCTCCACGGTCTGGGTGAACAGGCCCTCGCCGTTGAAGATGTCGGTGTCTTCGGCAAAGAAGCAGAACACCAGTCGCGCCATGAAATGATTCATGTCGGCGCGGCGTTCGTCCGTAGACCAGTCCGGATTCTCCCGCAGCAGTTCAACGTACAGCTTGTTCAGCCGCGCGGTGGCGCGTACGTCGATGGGGTTGTCTCTGATCTCCTTGATGGTGGAGATACCGGCCAGCGGTAGAAAGAAGCCGAAATGGTTGGGGAAGTCCGGGTACGCGCAGGCGATGGTTTCGCCACCCACCAGTTCTTCGGCCTCCAGGGTTTGCCCGTCGGTGGCGAGGATGAACTTGGCACGGGCTTTAGTGGTGGCGGGACTGACGCGCAATGCCTTGAGGGAAGCACCCACGGTACCGGCTTCGCACACGGCGATATGGATGTTGTTGCGCTGGAGCACGCCACCGGGCACATCCGAAGCATTGTTGTTGCCAGTACGCAGGCGCTTGAGTGCTGTGTCCTTATTGCCAAAAGCGGCCAGAAACGCGAACGGGAACTCCTCCGCGTCGAATGGCTGAAGGGCCAGTTCCGATATGGCTTCTTCGATTTCTACTGCATTCATGGGGCATCTTGCCTGTGTGATTTTCCCCCGCTCGTATCCGGCTGAGGTTCAGTGACTGACGTGGCACTGGGGGCACCATTGTAAATGATTGTCCGAAAGACCCCGTAGTGTTTCACAATCTGGCTTACAGGAATGGCTGGGCAGACATCAGCCGCTTAGACAGCCCAATGGCAGCATGGTTAACGAAATTTAATATATTTCCCGCTTTACACTGTGCATCATGAATCCTCAAGACCCGCACGACCAGCGCAATGCGCACAGCAGATAAAGCCGCAAGCTATTATGATCTCCCGGTTTCTGATAAGGTGAATAAATGAATATTAATTCCCTCGTAAAAAATTTCGATAAGCTTGATCCACATTGGCTGGGTGAGCGGCTAAGGTCGGTGCGAGCACGTACGGAGGCTCTCTGTGCGCCTTTGGAAAATGAGGATTATTGTATTCAAGGCATGCTTGACGTCAGCCCGCCCAAATGGCATTTGGCTCATACCACATGGTTTTTTGAAACCTTTGTCTTATTACCTTTCGCGCAAAATTATCAGATTTTTCATCATGCCTACGGATATCTGTTTAACTCCTATTATGAAGCGGTTGGTACTTTCTTTCCCAGGTCTCAACGTGGACTCCTGTCTCGTCCAACTGTAGCAGAGGTTTATAACTATCGCTGCCACGTAAACGCCGCACTTGATCAAATGTTGGAGAATTTTTCTGGGCAGAATTGGCAAGAGATTGCTGAGCGAATTAGTTTGGGCATTGAGCACGAGATTCAGCATCAAGAGCTTTTACTGATGGATGTGAAATACAATTTCTTCATTAACCCCCTAAAGCCGGCCTATCTTAGTCAGCCTCCGATTCGATGCCCAGAGCAACCACCATTGGCCTGGATGGAATACGGTGGCGGTATTGTCGAGATTGGGCATGATGGCCAAGGTTTTTCTTTTGACAACGAAAAGCCTCGCCATAAAACTTTTCTCAGAGATTTTCGCTTGGGCACAAGGCTAATCACCAATGCAGAATATTTATCTTTCATCGCCGATAAAAGTTATCAACGGGCCGAACTTTGGCTCTCTGACGGTTGGCGCACTGTCAACGAGCAGGGATGGCAAGCCCCACTATATTGGATAAAAGAAGAGGATAACTGGTTTTTATCGGGGCTGGCGGGCCAGCACCTTATCGACCTGAATGAACCAGTAGCTCACCTGAGCTACTATGAAGCCGATGCTTTCGCGCGATGGTCTGGCAAGCGGCTACCGACAGAGTGCGAATGGGAATACGCCGCCGCCAAGTTGCCGATAGAAGGAAATTTCCTGGATTCCGGGCGCTTCCATCCAGATGGTGCCCGATGTTCTGGTATGACCCAGCTTTACGGTGATCTTTGGGAGTGGACTCAAAGCCCATATCAACCTTATCCGGGCTTTCGCTCTCTGCCCGGCGCATTGGGTGAATACAACGGCAAATTCATGTGTAACCAGATGGTGCTGCGTGGTGGGTCATGCGCAACTGCAAAAAATCATATCAGGGCAAGCTATCGAAATTTCTTTCCACCGGGGAGTCGTTGGGTATTCTCAGGTTTACGTTTGGCGGAGGATTTGTAATGCAAACGGAATACCCAAAAGTTCCAGTAGGCATTGTAGATAGTGAAGGTTTTCGGTTAGATGTTTGTGCCGGTCTGCGCCAGCGGCAGCGTTCAATTCCACCTAAATATTTTTACGATGCGCAAGGATCAGCCCTATTTGGGCAAATATGTGAAACTGCTGAATATTATCTGACTCGTACTGAAACGGCCATTCTGGATGAGCACAGTGCTGAGATGATGGGCCTTATCGGCCAACCGTGCGCCCTTGTCGAATTTGGTTGTGGCAGCGCCGTGAAGACGCCATTGCTTTTGCGTCATTTGGATTCTTCGTCAGTCTGTGTGCTGATCGATATTTGCAAACCGCAGTTAGAGCAAACCGAAGCGCGCTTGGCCGCGCAGTTTCCTAATATTAAAATATTTGCCGTGTGTGCGGATTACACTCAGCTAGAAGCTCTGCCTTTGCCCGTATCATGTGACTTGCGCCCCGTAATTTTCTTTCCCGGTTCTACTATCGGCAATTACACACCTGAAGAAGCGCAACATCTTTTGCGCAAAGCAGCCAAATTAATCGGGCCCAATGGCTCGATGCTGATAGGCGTAGATTGCAAAAAAGAGCCGGTAATTCTCAATGCCGCCTATAACGATAAAGCGGGTTTGACCAAGGCTTTTAACCTCAATTTACTTGCACGAATGGAGCGAGAACTTGGAGCCAAGCTCGAACCGGATGGATTCGCCCATTATGCCTATTACAACCCGGTGCCAGGCCGCGTTGAGATGCACCTGGTTAGCCGCTTTGATCAAGTTATCCGTATATCAGGAGAGGAATTTTGGATAGGGGAGGGGGAGTCTATCCAGACAGAAAATTCCTATAAATATTGGCCTGATGAATTTCAGGATCTGGCGAAAAGCGCGGGCTGGGATACAGAAATGGTTTGGACTGATGCTGATAAATTTTTCAGTATCCATTTGCTTCGAGTTTCATGAATAATTACTGACAGGCCCGGCTGGGATTAGGGGGAAAAATGCGCAAATTGAGTGGGTATGTCGAAATGGCTGCATCGGAATATTTGCAGGAAACCGGAAAAGCTGAATTGAATGCACATTGGATTGCCGAATTTTTCCAGGACAATGGCGTGCAGGATGATTATCCCCGGCAGGATTTGATCGCTTTTTACGCGTTGGTACAAAAAGCATTGACAATAAAATCCGAAAGAGCCCGCAAACAAACGCTTTTGCAATTGGATAAAGCGATTCGCCCCATCTCAAAGACCCACTGAAATTGATAACCCATAAATCATCATGGCGTTTAAATACGGGGGAATTTGTTTAGTATAATAAAAAATTTGAGTGCTAAATATGTGGTTCAAGAACCTTCAGATATACCGCATCACCAACTGGAATGTCTCACCTGCTGAACTTGAAGCAGCACTTTCAAAACACACTCTACATAGTTGTCTCAGCATGGAAATGCAAAGTCGTGGCTGGGTTTCTCCCAAAGCCGAGGATGAGCCTTTAGTGCATGCTTTAGGGCAGCAAACGCTAATCGCTTTGGGTGTGGAAAAAAAATTGCTCCCCGTTTCCGTTATCAATCAATTTGCAAAATTACGTGCTGCTGAAATTGAAGAACAGCAAGGATATAAGCCGGGCCGCAAACAAATGAAGGAAATAAAAGAGTTCGTAACTAGCGAGCTTCTGCCACGTGCATTTGCACTCCGTCGCAAGACCTATGCATGGATTGATCCAGTCAACGGCTGGTTTGTCATCGATACTTCCAATGCGGCAAAGGCCGATGAGTTGATTGAGTTGTTACATAAATCAATTGAGGGATGTTCATTTGCCCTGGTTAAAACCCGGAAATCGCCCACTTCAGTCATGACCGAATGGCTTGCTGGAGATGATGTACCAACTTCATTTACGATCGACCGCGACTGTGAACTATGCGGCACGGGCGATGAGAAAGCGACGGTGCGTTATGTACGCCACGCTCTCGATTCAGCAGAAATAATCAGGCATGTAAAAGAGGGCAAGAAAGCGACACGGCTAGCCATGACATGGAGAGACAAAATCTCATTTACTTTGAATGAAAACATGCAACTGAAGCGCATTGCTCCACTTGATTTTATCAAGGAACAAAGTGATGCCAGTGAAGCAGACGATGTATTTGACACTGATTTTGCCATTATGACGGGTGAGCTACCGCACTTGTTGGCTGATCTTATGGATACACTTGGCGGAGAGGAGCGTATCTGAGTATCATTCGGGGTGGAGATGCGCTACACCAAGCCATCATGGTTACTGCACTTTAAACTTGAATTTGCTACATATTATGAATAATTTGATATCCCATTTATGGCCTGCGTTGCTGCTGGCCGCTTATACAAACCTTGCTCTTGGCGCAGATACAGCCTCAGCGCCAGCCACATCTGCTGTACCTCAAATCTCCGCACCTACCGCTCTACAATCTCTAATCGCACGCCGCCAAGCCAGACGCACACCTCCCGATGCAGTAATCAGCTTAAAAAACCCTTCGTTCAACCCTGACCAGCAAGGCAAAATGAGTGCCTGGGTAGCGATTGAACACGCCTCAGGTAATGCCTATACTTTTGTGGCGGATCCAGAAAATGCACTTTCCATTCCAAGTAGTGCGCGTATTAGGCGCCATGGCTTTGAACCTTTTGGTTTGCTCCAACAATCAATCAGCGTCCATCCCTCATGGCACAACAAGACAGTACGGCTTTCTGGCTCACTTAGGGGCGCGGACATAAACGGCGCTGGCGGCGCACTCGTCCTTCGTGCGGATGACGGGAGTGGCCAAATCCTGGCCTGGAATTTTATGCAAAATGACCGCGTGAAAGGCACACAAGACTGGAAGCGTTACACCATCGAACTCAAGATACCGCCTTCCGCCTATTCTCTAATAGTCGGCGTAATGCTGGAAGATGGCGGAACATTGTGGGCGGATAACCTGGCGATCGAATTGATCGATTAAAGTACGGTACTCCCGCAGCACTCTGGCGGTGGTAGGCGGAATATGCTTAATATGGAACCTGTTAACACCGCGACTAAAGGACACCTCTAAACATGTGGTAGTTTAGTCAGGCAAGCACTTTGGGAATTGGGAATACCACATTTTCGCTAATGCCATCCAATTCACGGACACTTTCTGCACCTAGTTCTTGTAATCGTGCAATCACGTCCTGCACCAACACTTCCGGGGCGGAAGCTCCGGCTGAAATGCCGATACGCAATTTTCCGGTTAGCCATTCCACTTTCAACTCACTTGCATTATCAACAAGATAGGCAGGAATGTTCATGTTGTGCGCCACTTCGCGCAAGCGGTTGGAATTAGAGCTGCTGGGTGACCCCACCACGATTACTAGGTCGCACTGGCTGGCCAGATGCTTGACCGAATCCTGGCGATTCTGCGTTGCATAGCAAATGTCATTCTTACTGGGGCCTATAATGCCCGGGAAACGTGTTTTAAGAACTGAGATGATGGCAGCGGTATCATCCACAGACAGGGTAGTCTGGGTGACAAAGGCAACATTAGTTGGGTCTCGCACATCCAGAAGCTGCGCATCTGCGGGCGACTCCACCAGATACATGCTACCGTCACCTTGTCCCATCGTGCCTTCCACTTCGGGATGTCCAGCATGTCCTATCATAATAATTTCCTTGCCCCGCTCGCGCAGGCGCGCAACTTCGCTATGCACCTTAGTTACCAGCGGGCAAGTTGCGTCGAATACTGTGAACCCGCGTACCTTCGCTTCGTTTCGTATCGCTTGCGATACGCCATGTGCGCTGAAAATGACGATACTGCCCGGCGGCACATCGGCTAAATTATCAATAAACACTGCGCCTTTTTTGCGCAAGTTAGCAACCACAAACTCGTTGTGTACCACTTCGTGGCGCACATAAATTGGGGCACCATGCAGAGCCAACGCACGCTCGACCATTTCGATGGCCCGATCAACGCCAGCACAAAAGCCACGGGGATTGGCGAGTAATAATTCCATTTTATCTCTTCAATAAATAATAAATGTCTTTAAAAAAGACCAGATTTATTGCTTGCATATCAAATATATTTTGATAATCCTGTGAAGGCAGAAACACATCCTATGTTTTTTTTGCAAAACTTTCCCATAGTAATAAGCCCGCACCACAGGTAACTGCTGAATCTGCAATGTTAAATGCAGGAAAATGATAAGTGTTCCAATAAAAATCCAGGAAATCCACCACATAGCCGTAAGCAGCACGGTCTATCAGGTTACCCAGTGCACCACCTAGTATTAATGTCAGCGCAAAACAAAACAATTTCTCTTGCTTATGCTTGCGCAGTAACAAAATTATCCATACCGAAGCAGTCGCGGCAACGGCGCTGAATAACCAACGTTGCCAGCCTCCCGCATTACTAAGAAAGCTAAACGCCGCACCACTGTTATGCACAAGCACCAAGTTAAAAAAATCTGTCACCGCCACACTCTCGCCATAGACAAAATTCTGGCTTATCCACAGCTTGGTAATCTGATCAAGGACGATTATTACTGTTGCCAAGCTTAACCAGTGTTTCAATCCTACACCTCTCCCATCAGGCTTCGTCATTCTTTTCCCGTGAGAGATAAAGAGGGATTAAATCTTTGTTTAAGCATACTTCCGTACCTCGCCATCACCTAATAAATTACTGACGCAGCGCCCACACAAAGTGGCGTTTTGAGGGTCGCTGCCTACATCAGCGCGGTAATGCCAGCAACGTTCACACTTAATATTCTTGCTTGGCGTCACTTCAATACGCTCTTCCGCTTCAGAAGTGACGCGATACACGGTGGCATGCGAAGTTATCAGCACAAATCGTAGGTCATCACCAAGACGGGCTAGCACATCGAAACTTTCACCCGCTGCATAAATTTCCACCTCAGCGGCCAGCGCCTGGCCAATCAGCCCGGCAGCGCGCACTTCTTCGATATGCTTATTTATTCTGGCACGCCAATTACAAACTGTCGTCCAGTTTTGCACTAAAACTTGACCGTCTGTTTCCGGCAAATCGGGTAGGGAAAGCCATACTTGCTGAAACACGCTCACGTCCTGCTGGGCACTCAATACCTCCCACGCTTCTTCTGCGGTAAAGCTGAGTATAGGTGCCATTAATCTCACCAGACTATGGCTAATATGGTGCAGTGCATTCTGTGCTGAACGCCGTGCGCGCGAATTTTGCGCCGTCGTGTAGAGACGGTCTTTGAGAATATCCAGATAGAACCCACCCAGTTGCTCGGAACAAAAAGTCTGCAATTTTTGTACTACAAGATGGAATTCGTAGCGTGCATAATCGCCTGTAACCTCCATCTGCAAGCGGCTTACCAGTGCCAGTGCATAGCGGTCAATCTCCAGCCATTCATCCACTGGCAAGGCATCTCGCTGTACATCGAAATCGGCTGTGTTCGCCAGCAAAAAACGTAAGGTGTTGCGGATGCGGCGGTAGCTTTCCACCACACGCTTCAGAATCTCATCGGAGATGGTCATCTCGCCGGAGTAGTCAGTAGACGCAACCCATAGGCGCAAAATGTCCGCACCCAGCGTATCAAAAATTTTCTGCGGTGCGATGACATTGCCCTTGGATTTGCTCATCTTATGTCCATGGCCATCCACCACAAAACCATGGGTGAGCAGTGCATTGTATGGCGCACGGTCATTTATGGCGCAGGAGGTAAGCAGTGAAGACTGAAACCAGCCGCGATGTTGGTCCGATCCTTCCAGGTACAAATCCGCCGGGAATGACAAATCTTCGCGTCGACGCAACACCGATTCATGGGTAGTACCGGAATCAAACCATACGTCCAGCGTGTCAGAAAGTTTGCGGTATTGTGCTGCTTCTTCACCCAATAACTCTTCAGCATCCAGCGAAAACCACGCTTCAATACCCTGTTTTTCGACGCGTTGAGCGACTTGTTCGATCAACTCAGGCGTGCGCGGGTGCAACTGCATGGATTCATTGTGGACGAAGAGCGGTATCGGCACGCCCCAATTACGCTGGCGAGACACGCACCAGTCCGGGCGGTTTGCAATCATCGCTTTTAGTCGCGCTTTGCCCCATGCCGGGTAGAACTGGGTGGCTTCGACCGCATTGTTGGCGAGGTCGCGTAAGTTTACTCCCTCTCTTGTCTGCGGAAGGGACTGCATGGGGTGAAATTGTTCCATGCCGATAAACCACTGCGGCGTGGAACGAAAAATGATCGGAGTCTTGTGCCGCCAGCAGTGCGGATAGCTATGCTGGATTTTTTCCAGGTGCAGCAGATGCCCGCTGGCCTGAAGTGTGGCAACCACCACATCATTCGCTTTCCATACGAACATACCGCCGACCAGCGGCGTGCTGGCGAGGAACTTGCCATCGTCGCCCACCGGGCTGTCATTAGGCAACCCGTATTTCTGACCAACAAAATAGTCGTCCAGGCCATGCGCCGGGGCGGTATGTACCAAGCCCGTACCAGCTTCCAGTGTTACATGGTCACCACAAATGATATTTACCGCACGTTTATCGAATGGGTGATGTAATGGCATACCATCCAGTGCAACGCCCTTGCACGTAGCGAGTGTTTCTCCATCCAATTCATAGCGATCCAGGCATGCCTGTTTCAGATCACTAGCCAGTATCAGCAATCCGCGTGGTGTTCGTACCAGCACATAGTCAAAATCAGGCTGTACGCTAACTGCCTGATTAGCGGGCAACGTCCATGGCGTGGTAGTCCAAATGACCGCATAAGATTTTTCATCACCCGGCAAAGATACGCCAAAAGCCTTAGCCAAAGAATCGATATTTATGACTTCAAAACCCACATCAATCGCGGACGACGTTTTATCCTCATGCTCGACTTCTGCCTCGGCCAGCGCGGACTGACAATCCAGACACCAGTTTACAGGCTTGCGCCCCTGATAAAGATGACCGCGCTCGAATATTTTTCTCAAGGCGCGGATGATATCCGCCTCGGTTTGGTGGTTCATAGTGAGATAGGGATTGTCCCAATCACCCGACACACCCAGACGAATAAAATCCTTTTTCTGTCTTTCGATTTGCTCAGCGGCGTACTCACGGCACAGCTCGCGGAAGCGGGCAGGCGGCATCTCCTTGCCATGCTTTTTTTCCACCTGCAATTCAATCGGCAGACCGTGACAATCCCAGCCGGGCACATACGGCGCATCAAAGCCGGATAAAGTCTTGCTTTTGACAATGATGTCCTTGAGCACCTTATTCACCGCGTGGCCAATATGAATGTCACCATTAGCGTACGGCGGGCCGTCATGCAGGATAAACTTGGGACGTCCCAGGCTGGTGGCGCGTATTTTTTCATAGCGTTTTTGTGCCTGCCATTGGGCGAGCATCTGCGGTTCACGCTTGGACAAATCGCCACGCATGGGGAAGGGCGTGTCAGGAAGATTAAGAGTTTTTTTATAATCAATCATGTTGTATAAACCATTGCTTTGCGTTATTCGCGTCGAGCTCAATTTGCTGCGTTAAACTTTGCAGGTCAAGATATTTCACTTCATCGCGCAGCTTGTGCAGGAAATCCACGCGCAAATGTTTGTTATAAATTTCGCCTGAAAAATCAAAAATATGCACTTCCAGTATTGGCTTGCCATTTTGTTTCACCGTGGGACGTACGCCCAGGCTCGCCACACCTTGCATGGGTGGCAGGCCGTCCCCTTTCACCCTTACTACAAAAATACCGGTAAGCGGCGGCCGATTGTGCTTCAACTGGATATTTGCGGTCGGAAATCCCAGCTGCTTGCCTAAACCGTCGCCGTGAACCACACGCCCGCTAATACTATAAGGCCGTCCCAAATAACGCTCTGCCGCACGTAGATCACCTTCACCCAGCGCAGCGCGCACCGCCGTGCTGGATATGCGTATGCCATTGTGCGATACACCGCGCATGACCTCCACTTTAAAACCCTGCTGACTGCCTATCTTCTCCATCAGCGCAAAATCGCCGCTGCGCCGGTTGCCAAAACGAAAATCATCACCAATCAGCACAAACTTCGTCGCCAACTTTTCATGCAGTGCATGAATGAAATCCACCGCGCTCATCTGTGCAAAACTGCTGTTAAAGCGACATACATGCACCCGATCCACATCGAGTGTCGCGAAAAGTTCAAGCTTCTCGCGCATGCTGGTTAGCCGCACAGGCGCCTCCTGTGGTGTAAAGAATTCACGCGGATGCGGCTCGAACACCAGCACTGCTGTCGGTAGTCCGGGCGGTTGCGCCGTTATCCTTAATTGCTTGAGTAACGCTTGATGACCAAGGTGTACTCCATCAAAATTCCCGATAGTGAGTGCAACTGGCTTTTTGTCTGTCGAATAAAGTCCGCGAAAAATCAACATTCAGGCTGGATCGCCAATAAAAAAGAGTGCGATTATACCGTGAGAGCAAAGAATGGGAGCGAGGCATGGAAGATATTCTGTTTCGATACCTGAATTAATCAACTGGCATACCAATAAGCTGGGTCTAAAACTTAACGGACGGAAAAATCCATTAAATTTGTTTATATATTATTTAATATGACTAGATAATCCGTTTGTAGGTATGAGGCTTGAGGTTTTCGACAAAACCGGCTTCATTCTCACCCACTGGTAAAAATCCTGGCATACCGGCTAGATAACGGTTCGCTTCTGATCGGCTTTCCTGTTTCAAAAAATCCAGAAAAGTTCTACCGACCATCGACAACCGTTTGTCGGCTGGATATACAGCGTGCCATTGGCGCCTAATGGGGAATCCTGCCACATCGAGTATGGAGAGCTCTTTGCTGTTTCGTTCCAGCGCCAAGGTATGCGCCGACAGCACGGCTATCCCTAATCCGCCCAGCACTGCCATTTTGATGGCTGCACTGCTGCCCAACTCCATCCTTGTTTTTAGCGCCAATCCCTGCTCGCTAAAGAATCGCTCAAGGGCAAGCCGGGTACCCGATCCCGATTCGCGCATCAGGAAGGGCTCTTCTGCCAAGCGAGACAATGGAATATTCTTCTTTCCCGACAAGGGGTGATCGTACGGAGCCAGAACCACCAACGGATTTTCCATGAAGTAATCGGCATGCACCTCTATGTGCTCGGGCGGCTGTCCGAGGATGTATAAATCATCTTCGTTATTTTCGAGACGTTGCAATATCATTTCTCGGTTGTTGACATTCAGGGAAACTTCAATACCGGGATAGCGTTTGTAAAATGATCCAAGCAAGCGCGGGATGAAATACTTGGCAGTGGTAACTGCCGACAAGCGTAGTTTTCCCGTTTTCATCCCTTTCATGTCTGAAATCAGCATCTCGAACTGCGACAGACCCTTGAAAGTGTCACGACACACCACCAGCAACTCTTGACCCAAATCGGTCAAAAAAACCCGCTTTCCGATTTGTTCCAGTAAAGGAAGACTAACAATATCAGTTAATTGCTTGATCTGGATGGACACGGTAGGTTGAGTAAGATGCAATTCGTCCGCAGCGCGGGTAAAACTCAAGTTGCGCGCAACTGCCTCAAAAACCTGCAGCTGGCGCAATGTTACGTGTTTCATATTCACTCTATCTAGCATAGACGATAATCTATCATTTTTATTAAAAAATACAATTATTATTTATGACTGTGCTTACGTATAGTTCCATCACGCTCAAATGAGCTAGAAGCTGATCAAAAAGATCAGTAACCGTTTAACTTGAAACCTAAGGAGCCTGCAATGGCAGTCAAGACCTACAACGCCGGTGTGAAAGAGTACAGGCAAACATACTGGACGCCAGAATACACCCCGCTGGATACCGATATCCTAGCCTGTTTTAAAATCACTCCGCAACCTGGGGTGCCCCGTGAAGAATTGGCCGCTGCCGTTGCCGCCGAATCTTCTACTGGTACTTGGACCACAGTATGGACCGATCTATTGACCGATTTGGATTATTACAAAGGTCGCGCTTATCGCATCGAAGACGTTCCTGGTGATGATACCTGTTTCTTTGCCTTTGTTGCCTATCCGATTGATCTGTTTGAAGAAGGATCAGTGGTCAACGTACTGACTTCACTGGTCGGCAACGTATTTGGATTTAAGGCACTGCGCGCGCTGCGTCTCGAAGACGTCCGTTTCCCGATCGCTTATGTGAAAACCTGCGGGGGGCCACCTCAAGGTATTCAAGTTGAGCGCGACAAAATGAACAAATATGGCCGTCCATTGCTGGGCTGCACTATTAAACCCAAGCTGGGTCTATCCGCTAAGAATTATGGCCGTGCCGTCTACGAATGCTTGCGCGGTGGTCTGGATTTCACCAAAGACGATGAAAACGTGAACAGCCAACCGTTTATGCGCTGGCGTGATCGTTTTGAGTTTGTACACAATGCAACATTAAAGGCTGAACGCGAAACTGGCGAGCGCAAGGGACACTACCTTAACGTTACGGCCCCAACGCCCGAAATGATGTACGAGCGTGCTGAATTTGCCAAAGAAATCGGCGCGCCGATCATTATGCACGACTACCTAACTGGCGGTTTAACCGCTAACACTGGCCTGGCTAACTGGTGCCGTAAAAACGGCATGCTGTTACACATCCACCGCGCCATGCACGCCGTGCTTGACCGTAACCCGCACCATGGTATCCACTTCCGCGTGCTGGCCAAGGTATTGCGTCTTTCCGGCGGTGACCACCTGCACTCCGGTACCGTTGTAGGGAAGCTGGAAGGTGATCGCGAAGCAACACTTGGCTGGATCGACATCATGCGCGATGAATTCATCAAGGAAGACCGCAATCGCGGTATCTTCTTTGATCAGGACTGGGGCTCCATGCCAGGCGTGATCCCGGTTGCTTCCGGTGGTATCCACGTATGGCACATGCCAGCGCTGGTAGCCATCTTCGGCGATGATTCCGTTCTTCAGTTTGGTGGCGGAACACTGGGTCACCCGTGGGGTAACGCCGCAGGCGCCGCAGCTAACCGCGTGGCCCTGGAAGCTTGCGTAGCAGCCCGTAACCAAGGAATTGCCATCGAAAAAGAAGGTAAAGCCATCCTGACTAAGGCCGCTGCACACAGCCCTGAGCTGAAGATAGCCATGGAAACCTGGAAAGAAATCAAGTTTGAATTTGACACCGTCGACAAACTGGACGTGGCTCACAAGTAATTAAATAGTAGCGGGTTGCAGGCTGCAGTCTGCCCCCTATAACTAAATAAAAGGAGTAAATCATGAGTGAAGTAATGGATTACAAATCGCGTTTAAGCGATCCGGCTAGCCGCAAGTTCGAAACTTTCTCCTACTTGCCTGCCATGACTGCGGATGAAATCAGGAAACAGGTGACATATCTGGTTTCCAAAGGCTGGAATCCCGCAATTGAACATACCGAACCGGAATACCTGATGGACTACTATTGGTATATGTGGAAATTGCCGATGTTTGGTGAAACCGATGTGGACAAGGTAATCGCTGAAGCCGAGGCCTGTCGCAAGGCGAATCCAAACAACCACGTACGTCTGGTTGGTTACAACAATTTCAACCAATCGCAAGGCGCGGCGATGGTGATTTTCCGCGGTAAAACTGTATAAAGCAATATTTCCCTGCCACCTGTTTATTATTTTTCAGGTGGCGGGGAATTTCTGGCGACGCCAGAACTATTTTCAGCACATGGACGCAAGTGACTGCCAGTAAGCGGGCATTTTCTCCCCTGGGTTAAAAACGATTAATAAAGGTGGAATCTAAAATGAGCGACATCATCGAGCAATACAGAATTAAACAAGAACCTTACTATCGCCCTGTCTCAGACGAGATTGAGTTATATGAGGCTGCCTATTCCGTACGCATGCCAATGATGCTGAAAGGCCCTACCGGTTGTGGTAAAACCCGCTTTGTTGAGCACATGGCATGGAAACTGGGCAAGCCCCTGATTACTGTAGCCTGCAACGAAGATATGACTGCCTCTGATTTGGTTGGACGTTTTTTGCTCGACGCCAACGGCACCCGCTGGCAAGATGGCCCCTTGGCCATTGCCGCACGCTATGGTGCGATTTGTTATCTCGACGAAGTAGTTGAGGCACGTCAGGATACCACTGTGGTTATCCACCCATTGACCGACAATCGCCGCGTACTTCCGTTAGAAAAAAAAGGCGAACTGGTGCATGCTCACCCTGACTTTCAATTGGTTATTTCCTACAATCCTGGCTATCAAAGTTTAATGAAGGATCTAAAGCAATCGACTAAGCAGCGCTTCGGCGGCCTCGACTTCAACTATCCCGACCACAATATTGAAACCGAAATTGTTTCTCATGAAACTAACGTTACGCCCGAAATTGCTGGCAAACTGGTTTCCATCGCCGAGCGTGCACGCAACCTGAAAGGTCATGGACTGGATGAGGGAATCTCAACTCGTATGCTGATTTATGCAGGTAGCCTTATCGCTACTGGTGTCGATCCGGTTAAAGCTTGCCGTGTAGCGTTGGTGCGACCCATCACTGATGACCCTGACATGCGCGATGCGCTGGATGCTGCGGTGACTACGTTCTTTTAATTCCATAGGAGGATAAGCTGCAAAGCAGCCGATCCTCCGGGTCTTTAATGTCTTTACTGGCGGAGTAACCATGTCAATCAGTCTTGAAGACTATCAAGAATTACTTGATTCACTCTCTCCTGCATTGCTGGAGGGTCTCCATTCTACGTGGCATGAAGCGACCAAGGTCTTTAGCGCGCGCGGTCTGGACAACTATCTCAAGGGCGCTTCCGCCCTAAAAAGCTTGGGCAAGGATGACAGCCTCGTTGCAACCTGGATCGACCATGCGCCTCTAGTAGCCAAAGAGATCGGTGAGGATGCCATACCTGACCTGGTGCAAAATGCACTAGCAATGGCCTCCAAAACCTCTGGCGCAGTAATCGAGCTGGTGCTCAGCACGGCACCCACAGCGGCTAACCGTCTCGGTGATGAAGCCTTGTTCCGCTCCTATCTGCAGTTCCTTAATACCCTTGTGTCCCAAGCACCGCGTGGTATGCGGCCAATGCTCGAAAATCTGGAAATATTGTTCGGCCAGCTCACCCTTGGCGGTCTACGGCGCTGGGCACTATGGGGGGCGCATGCTTACCGCACCAATTACCCGGAGCAGGCCAGCTATTTCAGCCTGCAATCCAAAGAATCCCTGGCTATGTTGCAGAAAGAAAGAAAGGGTACATTGTTTATCGATGTTCAGCGTCGCATCAACATGTATCTACGCGCATTGTGGGCGCGCGACTTTTTCATGAAACCTACGTCTGGCGATTTTGAGACACGGGAAGGTTACCAACCCTTTATCGAGGGCTATTTTCTGCACATACCCGATGCTTATGATGATTTCGTCGTAGGCGAAACTAAATTACCCGGCTTAGAAGTTTATCGTGCTGCTACTGCACATTGCGCGGCGCATATTGTCTATACCAGCGAGCCAATCTCAGCTGAAGCGCTAAATCCTTGGCAAATGGCAGTGATCAGCGTAATTGAAGACGCGCGCGTTGAAACGCTAGCTGTGCGTAAATTCCCCGGGCTCAAACATTTGTGGTCACAATTCCATACCATCACTTCGGGTCAAAACAGCACCGCAGGGGATTTTCTTAATCGCCTGGCACGCGCTCTGCTGGACGAAAGCTACCATGACGATGATCCGTGGATAAACCAAGGACGGATATTGTTCAAAAGGGCTACAGACCACCTCGACACGAATCAAACCTCCTGGGATATCGGGGTACAGCTAGCACATGAATTCATGGTTAAGCATATTGGCTTTGCTCCCCGCAGCGATTTACTCACTACTTGTTATCGTGACGACAACCGTTATATTTGGGAATTCGAAGAGTTTGATTTTGACAAGGCGATGGCAGCTGGCTATAACGCTCCCAAACAGGTTCGTAAATATGTCAGCGCAGTTGAGCTAGCAAATGAAGTAGACGTAGAAAATGCCGGCGACGATGCCGAAGAAATCTGGGTTTTGGACACCGAACTCTTCCCCTACGAAGACATGGGTAAATCTTTCAACGAACTGGAAGGTAAAGAACCTGTATCCGAGCCTTACTATTACTCGGAATGGGACTATCAGATACAGCTCGAACGTCCTGCCTGGGTTACCGTGCTGGAAAAGCGGCCGAAAGCGGGCGATTTGCAACTCATTAACGATATCACCCTACAGCACAAGAGAACTATAAACCGCTTGAAATTTCTGCTGGACGCGCTGCAACCACAGGGCGTGACCCGTATCCGCAAACTGGAAGATGGTGACGAGGTTGATATAAATGCCGCCATTCGGGCCATGATCGATATTCGCATGGGACAGCAACCTGATCAGCGCATCATGATGCGCTCGGTGCGTAAGGTGCGAGACATTTCAGTGATGGTGCTGCTGGATTTATCCGAGTCAACCAACGAAAAGGTGGCTGGACAAGATTACAGCATTCTTGATTTGCAGCGTCAGGCAACCGTACTGCTCGCAGACGCAATCAACAAAATCGGTGACCCTTTCGCAATTCACGGCTTTTTTTCGGATGGGCGCCACAAAGTAGAGTATTCTCGCTTTAAGAATTTTGACCAACCGTACAATGAAATTCCAAAATCCCGTTTGGCAGGCATGAAGGGGCAATTTTCCACGCGTATGGGAGCAGCAATACGCCACGCCGGGCATTATCTGAAATTGCAAAAATCTACCAAAAAATTGTTGCTGTTGATTACCGACGGCGAGCCGGCGGACATAGATGTACGTGATCCACAATATTTACGTTTCGATACCAAAAAAGCCGTAGAGGAAATGGCCCGTTCTGGCGTGACCACCTTCTGTATTTCACTTGACCCGAGAGCAGATCAATATGTTTCCCGAATTTTTGGAGCCAAAAATTACATAGTGCTGGACCATGTAGAACGGCTGCCAGAAAAATTACCCGCACTTTATGCAGGACTTACACGATGACACTACAACTTTATGTCGGCGTCAACAATGACGCACAGGGCGGATTGACCCATTTGGGGCGTATCGTACGCGACGCTTGGGTATTCGGCATCTTGCCCGAAACTGAAACCTGTGCAGGCTGGGATTCCGCACGCATGCAAAATTTGTACGAACAGGTTTATGCTGCTTGGGAACCTTACGCACACCTACCTAGCCGATTGCCAGAAAATCTACGTGAAAAACATGTACATTTGTATGCTCAGGCCATAAAAACTGCCCGTAACATGGGGTGGGATGCAGAACTGGATAAGGACGAGTAATACATCGCCTGAACAATGAATGGTATTCCAAGGTATGGAATTTGGATACACAACCAGCCTGATCTTTAAAAAATAGACTGCCTAATGTATCCGGCTTGGGCTAAAAATCTCTAAATCATTAGCGTTTCAATGCTTCAAATTGGTCAAATAAAGCTTTTTTTGGGTAGCTGATAGCTTTCAAAAAAAGACCCTTTACATAAAACTATTTACACCCTTCGGTTAACTGGTACTATACGCAGGTCAAGGTGACCTTGATCCTATATTACTATCCTTCCAACTCTATATTTAGGAGCTTTTCATGAAAAAGAGTCTTATAAATATCACAATCATGTCCTGTTTTGCATTGGGTGCATCCTTGGCGCAAGCTGATAACATGACTGGTGTTACTGCCTCTGGTGTATCTACCAACACCGGGATATCCTATGGTCCCTCTGGTGGCAGAGTCCAGCCTATGGGCGCAGATGGCCGTGTTCAGCCAAGCGCAGCCGGATTTGAAATTCAGAACGAACCACCTGCACATTACCGTTATTCCCATGTTTCCAATCAAACCAACATCGTTCAGTCCGGACCTAATGGACCGTTCAATCAATTGGGAAATCCAGGGATGAACTCACAAGAGCGTTATCCCATGGGAAGGTAACCAAATACGTTTAGTAACACTGAATGAACAAATTCTTTTAAAAACAATGCCAGCTTAATGCTGGCCTTGTTTTTTCTGCTAAAACAAAATAACACAATCATCATGCAAACCGTATTGTGACAACGGCCTCTGCGGTAATTACACTTCGTGTAGGATTCCATCCATCAGGCGAAGTTGACGCTGCATTTTTCCCGCTAGCTCCAAGTCGTGGGTAACTACAATAAAACTGGTATTAAGCCTGGAATTGAGTTCTTGCATCAGTTCAAATAATGCCTGCGCACTGGCGCGGTCAAGATTTCCGGTAGGCTCATCTGCCAATACACAGGCTGGCTCGGTGACTAGCGCGCGCGCTACGGCGACACGCTGACGTTCACCACCTGAAAGTTCGGCGGGCAGATGCTCCGTACGGTGTGCGAGCCCTACCAACCCGAGCATACGCACGGCAATCGGGGCTGCTTCACTTTGTTTCATGCCACGAATTAGTAATGGCATGGCCACATTTTCCAGTGCGGTGAATTCCGCCAACAGATGATGGAACTGATACACAAAACCCAGCGCCCGATTGCGCAGAGTGCCGCGCTCTGCTTCATTCAGGGTTTGCACATCGTGGCCGAGGAGGGCGACGCTGCCGCCGTTGGCCTTGTCCAATCCGCCGAGTAAGTGGAGGAGGGTGCTTTTGCCGGAGCCGGAGCTGCCTACGATGGCGATACGTTCGCCGCGCATGACGTCAATGTTAACGCCATTAAGCACAGGTACATTGAGTTTGCCTTGCACAAAGGTTTTGCATAAGTCGCGGCAGGAAATGACCATCTCACTCATAGCGTAGTGCCTCCGCTGGCTGTGTTCTGGATGCGCGCCAACTTGGATAGAGCGTGGCGAGCAGGCTGATGAGAAAGGAGAAGCATGCCACGATCAGCACATCGCCGCGCTGTAAGTCGGAGGGCAATTCGCTGATGAAATACACTTCCTTGGAGAGGAAGTGCATGCCCAGCATCCGTTCTATAAACGGCACCACAGTGTCGATGTTGAGGCTTAGCAGCACGCCGCCTCCAACGCCGAGTACCGAGCCGATCAGGCCAATCAGGGCGCCTTGCACGATAAAGATTTTCATGATGCTGGCGGGCGAAGCACCAAGCGTGCGCAGGATGGCGATGTCGGCTTGTTTGTCGGTAACTGCCATTACCAGCGTGGAGACAATGTTGAATGCAGCTACTGCCACGATGAGTGAGAGAATGATAAACATCATTTTCTTTTCGATCTGTACTGCGCGGAAATAATTAGAGTGCTGGCGCGTCCAGTCGCTGACATTGATATTGCGCGGCAAGATACGTTGCATCTCGAAGGCTACGCGCGGAGCCAGATCGAGGTTATGCAGACGTGCGCTGATGCCGCTTACCGCGCTATTCATTTGATAGAGCTTTTGCGCGTCATTAAGGTGAATGAGTGCCAGCGCATTGTCATAGGGGGCCATACCGATCTCAAAAATACCCACTACGCGGAATTGCTTGAGGCGTGGCACCATTCCAGCAGGCGTGATCTGCCCCTGAGGAGAGATGAGTAACACCTTGTCGTTCAGATGCGCCCCCAGCGTGTGCGCCAAATCTGAACCCAGCACGATGCCGAAACTGCCTGCCTGTAAGGCTTCCAGCGAACCGGCTTTCATTTTGTCGGAGAGGTCTATCACTTTGCTTTCATCCTGCGGCAAAATGCCACGTACCATTACCCCCTGCACGTTTTGATCAAACGACACCATGCCTTGTCCATTCACGAAAGGTGCGGCAGCCGCCACTTGCGGATATTTTGCCATAAGCTGTAAGGCCGATTGCCAATCGACCAAATAGTTACCCTCTTCACTGATTTGCAGGTGGGGCGCGATACCTAGGATGCGTGTGCGGATTTCTTTTTGGAAGCCGTTCATTACCGACAGCACTACAATCAGCGCAGCCACGCCCAAGGCCATACCCAGCATTGAAATAAGCGAAATAAAGGAAATGAAATGATTGCGCCGTTTGGCACGGGTGTAACGCAGGCCGATAAAGAGTTCGTAAGGACGCAAAGTGAAGGTGCTCAAAAAGAATGGGGCGCTAGTTTGCCATAAGAGCGTTCTCTGTGGGATGGTAAACTAGTAAAGAAATAAATTACTTCATTGTGGTTATTCATCAAGACCAACAAGAATATGCGTTAATTTACGCAATATTCTGATTAAGTAATTTCGGACAAATTCAACATGAGAAATGTAGACATCGTTATCCTTGATTTATTCTTGCCGCAGGAGATTTCTGTCGACACTTGCGCCAACCTGCATGTGCCTGTCCTTGAGAAAATACTGGCGCGTGCCAAGCCTGCGTCGTTATCCTCAGAAACTGGCTCAACAGGTGCGCTGGAAGAATGGCTGTGCCGGGCATTTGGTATCGCACGACAGCTGGACGAACCCATCGCACCGATCACCTTGATGGCGGACGGGATGCAGCCAGGTACGGGTTACTGGTTGCGTGCTGATCCAGTGTATCTGCAAATGCAGCGCACGCAATTGTCTTTGCATCCGGATGTACCATTGAATGCTGATGAAGCGGCTCAGTTGTGCGCCAGTTTGAATACGCATTTTGCCGCTGAAGGCTTACGTTTTTTTTCGCCCCATCCGCAGCGCTGGTATCTCCAGATGGAGAGCGTTCCAGATATCGTGACACGACCTTTGGCGCAGGTGACAGGCAGGAACGTACAATCGTATTTGCCGAAAGGTCAGAATGCCTTGCGTTGGCATAAAGTCTTCAACGAAATTCAAATGCTTTTTTTCGAACACGCTGTAAATCAGGCGCGCGAGGCGCGTGGTGATTTGCCCATAAACAGTATCTGGCTGTGGGGAGGAGGGCACGCGGTGGAACAATTGGCGCGGCCATATACGAAAATTTGTGGTGACAGTTTTCTGGCCGGAGCATTCGCGCAGGCGGCAGGTATTCCTTATCAAATATTGCCGGGTGATTTAACCCAGTGTATTGATGATAATGAAGGTGATCTGTTGGTCATTTGGGAAGGTTTGCGCTGCCCACTTCAGCAAGGTGACCTCTATGCCTGGCGCGATTCGGTGCAGCGCCTTGAGCAAAGTTATATTGCGCCATTGTGGGAAGCACTGCGTAACGGGCGCATCAAGCAGCTTAGTTTGAATGTACTTAATGCGGATGCGGGCACTGCACAGCGATTTGTGTTGACGCGCAGTGCGGTGTGGAAGCCGTGGCGCTTGTCCAAACCTTTGACGCGATATGCGTTGGTGTAGCAAAAAAAGACTACATTTTTAGTAACACAGCAAAATTTTATCCGCGCTTCTTTGGCCTGGCTAACGAGATACTGTATCATTTGGATACGCAAATCAATACGAAATTTATGAAAGCTATCTTCTTGGATTTTGAGCAACCCATCGCCGAACTGGCAGGCAAAATTGAACAACTTCGCTTTGTACAGAATGATTCTGCACTTGATATCTCCGATGAGATTAACCGTTTGCAAATAAAAAGCCAGGCGCTAGCCAAAGATATCTACGCCAAGCTCACGCCGTGGCAAATCTCACAAGTGTCACGCCATCCTCAGCGACCCTACACGCTGGATTACATTCAGCACCTGTTTACTGATTTTGAAGAGCTGCATGGAGATCGCTCCTATGCCGATGATCCGGCTATCGTCGGTGGGTTGGCGCGTTTTAATGGCCAAAGTGTGATGGTAATCGGACACCAAAAAGGACGTGATACGAAGGAGCGGCAATATCGCAATTTTGGCATGCCTCGCCCAGAGGGCTACCGCAAGGCCATGCGTTTAATGCGACTGGCGGAGAAATTCGATATTCCCATTATGACTTTTATCGATACCCCAGGTGCGTACCCCGGAATTGGTGCAGAAGAACGTGGTCAATCCGAAGCCATCGGCAAAAGCTTATATGTGATGGCAGAATTACGGGTACCATTAATTTGTACAGTGATCGGAGAGGGCGGCTCTGGTGGCGCGTTGGCCATTGCGGTGGGCGACGCGCTATTGATGCTGCAATACGCTACATATTCGGTCATCTCGCCAGAAGGCTGCGCTGCTATCCTTTGGAAAAATGCGGACAAATCCGCTGATGCGGCGGAAACGTTAGGTATCACCGCTACCAGATTGAAGGCATTGGGGTTAATCGACAAGATCATAAACGAACCGCCAGGCGGTGCTCACCGCGATTATGCAGCAATGATGCTAACCTTGAAAAAAAGTTTACAGGATACCCTTAAACAGGTGCAATCTCACTCTATGGACAAGCTATTGCAGATCCGTTTCAATCGCGTAATGGGCTATGGCAAGTTCAAGGAAGTCGAGCTTTGATTTAACAGAGTGCGTCACCGACGCGCTCTCACCCCTGCTTACTGCTGGCAGTACCATCTTGCTTGGACTAAGCGGTGGAGTTGATTCGGTCGTTTTGCTGCATCTGCTACAGCAGCTTTCCCCTCGTTATTCATGGCATTTAAGCGCATTACACGTACATCACGGTATTAGCCCGCAAGCGGACGCTTGGGCGGTATTCTGTGCTGATCTGTGCGCGCTTTACGAAGTCTCCTTACGAATCGAATATGTAAATATCGCACCGTTACGCTCACTAGGTATTGAAGCGGCAGCGCGAAAACTTCGTCACGCTGCGCTGGCACAACAGCAAGTAGATTTTATAGCGCTGGCGCATCATCTTGATGATCAGGCAGAAACTTTGCTGCTGCAATTGCTGCGCGGAGCTGGAGTGCGCGGCGCAAGCGCCATGCCAGCTATAACGCATCGTGTTAATGCCCCGACACTATTACGCCCTTTGCTTAACGTTCCTCGCTCCAGATTACTGGAATACGCTCAACAGCATGGCCTCCAGTGGGTGGAAGATGAAAGCAACGCTGATGACGCTTACCCCCGCAATTTTTTACGTCATCGCATACTGCCGCTATTGGAACAACGATTTCCAGCCTACCGCAAAACTTTGTTGCGTAGCTCACAGCATTTTGCCGAGGCAGCTGAACTGTTGGACGAGTTGGCACAGCAGGATGCGGAATTGGCAATAGTGGGTAACCGTTTAGATGTTAAAAAACTACGTGTGTTAGGTGGTATACGGGGGAAAAATCTATTGCGTTATTTTCTTGCGGCGCAAGGGACGCCGATTCCAGACAGTACACGGCTACAAGAAATGCTGCGGCAGCTATGTAATGCTCGCCAAGATGCGCAGGTGTGCATCGACTGGCAGGGCTGGCAAATGCGTCGATACCGCGATCATGCTTACACCATGTCTGCGCTGCCGCCACCGGTTGATTTCACCGTTATGTGGCATGGTGAAACAAAAGTATTGTTGCCTCCGCCACACGGTGCGCTTCTTTTTAAACCTGCCATCGGGCAGGGTATCAGTTTGGCAAAATTGCAACTCGGCATTGTCAAGATTCATTCCCGTCATGGCGGTGAAAACATTCAGGTGGATGCTGCGCGACCGAAACGAGACTTGAAAAATCTATTGCAGGAACATGGGACACTGCCGTGGCAACGCGATTTGTTACCATTGCTTTTTTGCGATGCTGACCTAGTGTGTATCCCGGGCATAGCGATAGCCAATACATATCTGGCTCAGTCGAATGAAGCTGGTGTGGTGGTCATTTGGCGCGCAATGCTGAATATGGCAGAGTTTTGATTAAATTAGTAAAGTCCAGTCCTGGGTAGACGTTGTTTATTTTTTACTGATATTACTAAACGCCACATAGAACAGCTTGGTCTTTTGGACTACATATAGCTAACTGATGGATAACCTTCCCTTGTTGATATCTTAACTTTCCTATGATTAGAAATATTTTGTATGACTTCTTTTTGCTTAATGAAATCGAAAAGTTCGGTGGTTGTATAGTCCTGTAAATACTGATCGCTTATTTTAAATTCTTTGATCATTCCGGAAATTTCCACATAAAAAATCATCGCATTTTCATTAAAATCGCGCTTGCGTTTTACTTTGCATCCAGGAATCATATTTAACAGATGCTTACTTATTACCTCATGTTTTACTTTCATTTCATTTAGTTGAGGCCTTTTGAACCATTTGATCATCCAGTTTCTTACCATTTGATTATGTACGTACATTCTAGCTTAATCTTAAATTGTGAAGTTTTTATAATCGGAATTGTTGGTACAGTGTACCAAGGAGCTAAGTTGGAACTCTTTAGGACTGATGGGGCGAATGTCATAGCTTTCCGATTGATTATAGAATATTCCAATATGGGTCAAAAATTTTGTCATAGTTTCAATCTATGTAAAATATATTGGCCGCAGGCAGTAGCGAACTTACTGTGCCATTACTTGCCACAATGGTAGTGGCAGTGATTTAAACGGTTACTTACAAGAAAGACGGAATGTTGCGTGAAAATTGAACACCAGTAATGTTTACACCGTTCTTTACAAGATTTATTTCTTGCACAATTAAAAATTAAAATAGTTAATTTATCAAAATTAATGCAAATAAACTTGCTACTGTAGCCTGGGCTAGTATTTATAATTTCTTGTAATTAATACCGTGACTTGATACAGTTAACCGTCTTTTCAACCATATGGAAGTTAACATCATGAATAAATCAGAACTAATTGATGCAGTAGCTAAATCCACCAAGATGACAAAGTCCGATATAGAAAAAACCCTAAATGCTCTGACGGCAACTATTCAAATTTCTTTAACGAAAGGCAATAATGTTCAACTAATTGGTTTTGGTACGTTTGCCGTCGAAGCGCGTGCCGCGCGAATTGGTCGCAATCCAGCCACAGGAAAAGAATTGAAGATATCAGCCAAGAATGTTGTTAAATTTAAAGTTGGCAGTAAGTTGAAAGATGCGGTCGCTGGTACAAAAATCAAGAAAAAATAATAAGAGTTAAGATAACTCTTACAGTTGCTAAGAGCTTTAGGAGATGGACTACATATAGCCTGCTGTATATTTCTTGAATGAAGGATCAGAAAGTGAATCACTCTCTATAATTTCAAGACTATCAAGGAGCGAAATCATGGGTAAAGGTCAAGAAAGTAAAAAGGCAGTCAAGAAAGAACCTACTAAAACGCTAAAGGAAAAAAAGGCTGCAAAGAAGATAAAAAAAGATGAGAAGATGCGACAAGGATAATTCGCACTGGATCGGATAAATGTGAACAACGGAAACTGTTAGAGAGCGTCAATTAGGAATACAGTCGTACTCTTAGAGAATTGGTTAGCTTTTTAGCATTGTTTTCAATTTCCTGGTTGCAGAGTTACAGTCAGATCCCGTTTTTCACCTTGATGTACTACAGTCAATTGAATTACATCGCCAACTTTGTGGTCGTCAAGATGGGCCAGCAGTTTTTGTACCGAATAAACATCCTTGCCATTGACCGCCACAATAATGTCGCCAAGGCTCACACCTTGAGGGGTCTCTGTAACGCCTTTGAGACCTGCTTTTTCGGCAGTTGAGCCTGGATACACGCGTAGTACCACTACTCCTTTGGTGCCAGTGATGGTATTCAATCGCTCGTTGATTTGTTCATCAGCTCCGATACCCAAAGCTGGACGAATATATTTTCCACTCTTGATTAGTTGCGGCACCACACGCATGACGGTGTCAACAGGGACAGCAAAACCGATGCCGGCGGATGCCCCGCTAGGGCTGTAGATGGCGGTATTAATGCCAATGAGACGACCCGCCGAATCCAGCAACGGACCGCCCGAATTGCCAGGATTGATGGCTGCATCGGTTTGAATCAGGTGTTCAATGGCTGGGCCAAGATTTCCGGCCAGTGAACGATCGAGCGCTGAAATAATACCGTTGGTTAGCGTCCAGTCCAGGCCGAAGGGGTTGCCAATGGCGAAAACCTTCTGGCCCACCTTCAGGTCATGGCTAGTTCCTACCGGCACAGGTGGTGGGCGTTTGAAACCTACGCCGATACGCAACACCGCAATATCGTGTGCAGGACTGGCACCGATCAGAGCCGCTTTGTAGTCTCGGCCATCGGCCAACTTTACTGTGGCACCGGAGGCATTCTCAATCACATGGTAGTTGGTAACCACATGGCCAGCGTCATCCCAGATAAAGCCGGAGCCAGTCCCTTTAGGCACGGCAAAGACGTTGCGCGTCCACGCATCGCGCACCAGGGCAGCGGTAGAAATGAAGACTACCGAGCTGTGGGATTTTTCGAATAGTTCGATAGTGTTTTTTTCATCGGCGGCCAGATCGCCTCGAGCAGTGACCGAACGGAGCTGGCCTTTAGAGGGAATCCATAGTGATTCGATAGCTGGCAACAGCGTCCATAGCAGCATCAGCGCCGCCACCATTATGACAATGGCCGCTAAGCGGCGGTAAAATGGGTCAGGTGTTCTTCGATAGGGCTCAATGTCCATGAGTTATACCGGTTAGCTAATAGAATCTTTTACCGTTCTAAAGTCAGTCTTGAACAAAAACTTCCAGGAAACTGAAAACCATTAAGCTTCTTAACGTAAGCAATCCAACAATTTTTTACAACTAGATTATGAACGTTACGAATGTTATTTTGGATATGTTTATAAGCCACCATTTATTCCCCTTGGAGGAATAATAAATGCTTATATCACTGACGAACCGAGAGTTTAAATTTATTAGTGCTGATAAAGTGAATTATCCCGGGTTTACTGACCTCAAATGGAATCCATTTCCGAAATTTAAAATGCAGTGAACAATAGCTTGATTTATTGCAAGCCATTTTTTATTTGGCGTCCCCAACGAGATTCGAACTCGTGTTATCGCCGTGAAAGGGCGGTGTCCTAGGCCTCTAGACGATGGGGACTAAAGGGCTTTGCGATGCCATTTTGGTGGAGATAAGCGGGATCGAACCGCTGACCTCTTGCATGCCATGCAAGCGCTCTCCCAGCTGAGCTATACCCCCAAAATGTGCGCGCATTATAATGATCGAGCCTATCCTTGTAAAGCTGAATACCCGGTAAGCCTCAAAGATGTCGTGCTATACGCGCCAATACTACCTCGCGTGAAAACAGCATTAATACTGCATCTACCGAGGGAGTCTGGGTTTGCCCAGTGAGCATTACGCGCAACGGCATGGCCAACTTAGGCATTTTTAAACCATGCTTACTTACTATTTCCTTGATCGCCGCTCCAATCGCCGCAGTTTCCCATGCTACATTTTTTAGGCGCCCCGCCAGCTCCTGCAAAGCAGGTATCGCTTCAGCAGACAGCTGGGTACTCAGCAATTCCTGATTGGGGTGCAGGTCGATATAAAATACTTCTGCTGCATCCGCCAATTCATTGAGGGTTACGACTCGTTCTTTATAAAGGGAAATTATGGCTTCTAGTGCAGGTACGGCACTCACCAATACGCCCCGTGCTTCCAAGCGCGGACGTATTAGTGCCACAAGCCGCGCATTATCGGCTTGCTTTATATAGTGTTGATTGAGCCAGTTTAATTTCTCTGTATTAAATTGTGCTGCAGATGGCGTGATATGGTCGAGGTCGAACCAGGCGCAAAACTGCTCCACCGAAAAAACTTCATCATTGCCGTGCGACCATCCCAGTCTTGCCAGGTAATTAATTACTGCTTCTGGTAAATAACCATCTTCATCATATTGCATCACGCTAACTGCACCATGACGTTTGGATAGTTTCTGCCCATCGTCACCTAATATCATCGATAGATGCGCGTACTGTGGCACATTGGCGCCCAATGCCTTGAGTATGTTGATCTGTCGTGGCGTATTATTAACATGGTCATCACCGCGTATCACGTGCGTAATGCCCATATCCCAATCATCCACTACTACGCAAAAATTATAGGTAGGCGTGCCATCGGCACGGGCAATGATGAGATCGTCTAACTCCCCATTGTCGAATTCAATAAGCCCTTTCACCAAATCTTTCCACGCGACCACTCCCTTGGCAGGATTCTTGAAGCGCACCACTGGCATCGTTCCAGTAGGCGGTTCCGGCAGCACCTTGCCAACTTCTGGGCGCCAGCGACCGTCGTAACGTGGTTTTTCACCACTTGCACGTTGCGCCTCACGCATAGCTTCCAGTTCACTTGGCGAGGTGTAACAGTAATAGGCTAACCCCTGCGCTAGCATATGCTGAATCACCTCTTTATATCGCTCCATACACTGCATTTGGTAGAACGGGCCTTCGTCATAATTTAGATTAAGCCAAGCCATGCCATCTAAAATGGCTTGTACAGCCTCAGGTGTGGAACGCTCTACATCAGTATCCTCTATGCGCAGGATAAAAATACCGCCATGCTTGCGGGCGTAAGCCCAAGAAAATAGTGC
This sequence comes from Candidatus Nitrotoga sp. MKT, assembly GCA_003402345.1. Classification (GTDB taxonomy): domain Bacteria; phylum Pseudomonadota; class Gammaproteobacteria; order Burkholderiales; family Gallionellaceae; genus Nitrotoga. The sequence continues at coordinate 121,931 of QFXH01000001.1, forward strand.
AGTGCGGGCGCCGCCAATATGCAGATAACCCGTGGGGCTAGGCGCAAAACGAGTACGTATGGTCATAATTTTTAATCAGTAATTTTTAGTCAAAAACAGAGTTGCATATTTTACGCCACCTTGCCACTCCTATGACTAACAATGTTAGCAACAAATAGATTTGCTCAGTCTTGCAGCACATATAACTACCTGCTTTTGATTCCTACTTTAGGCGCAACATTTGAACCCAGCTTGGAATTCGGTTACAATGCCACACTTTGCATAGGCGCGTAGCTCAGCTGGTTAGAGCACCACCTTGACATGGTGGGGGTCGTTGGTTCGAGTCCAATCGCGCCTACCAAAAAATAAAAACTAATGCTACAACTCCCTAAGCCGCCTACTAGCGGCTTTTTTATTTGTATGAACAGTTTCATTTCAATATCATTAAATTTTTAGTCCTGTTGCGGAGTTAGCGTCCCTTAAACAAATCAGGGAGTAGAAATTTTCATGTGCCACTTGCAGAAGTGGGGGGAATTCAAAATCACTGGACATTTTCTAGCTATGCCACTTTGCAACTGGACTTTTTAGGCTGTTTGGACAAAGCGACATAAGCCGCAAAGCCTGTTAAAATCCGTAGCTTGATTGTTAATTACCATTGGAGAAAGTAGCATGGCTGTTGAACGTACCTTGTCAATTATTAAACCTGATGCCGTTGCTAAAAATGTAATTGGTCAGATTTACACCCGTTTTGAAAATGCTGGATTAAAAGTGATTGCCGCGCGCATGGTGCAGATGTCACGTACCGATGCAGAGAACTTTTATGCCGTACATCGCGAGCGCCCATTCTTTAAGGATTTGGTAGGTTTTATGATTTCTGGTCCAGTGATGGTGCAGGCATTGGAAGGCGAAAATGCGATTGCAAAAAATCGCGATTTAATGGGAGCCACAGATCCGAAAAAAGCTGACAAGGGTAGCATTCGCGCCGATTTCGCTGATAGCATTGACGCCAATGCAGTACATGGTTCAGATTCAGCGGAAGCTGCCGCAGTGGAAATTGCTTATTTTTTTCCTGATCTGAAAGTTTCATAAAATTAACCTGCTCTTCTGCAAGCCATTCATGTTTTCTATGTAAGATTTTGTCTAGGCCGCTTTTTCACATTATCGTCTGCCAAATAGTAGCCTGCACGTCAATACGTGGATTTATGAATCGTTCAGGCGACTATGGACGCGAACCTGCGCCAATGAAAGCCCCTAAAAATAAGGTCATCTGATGTCCGAAAACCTCCTTAACTTTGATGCGCAGCGGCTTACCGCCTGGTTTGCTTCGATGGGTGAAAAACCCTTCCGTGCACGCCAGATATTGCGCTGGGTGCACAAAGAGGGAGAGTCAGATTTTGCAGCGATGACCGATATCGCTGTTTCGTTGCGCGAAAAGTTGCAGCAGCAAGCTTATGTGGCTGCACCACAGGTGATGCGAGACGAAATTTCTGCAGATGGCACGCGTAAATGGTTGCTGGACGTTGGTACGGGCAATGCAGTAGAAACAGTTTTTATTCCAGAGGCAGGGCGTGGCACACTGTGTATCTCTACTCAGGCGGGTTGCGCACTTAACTGCTCATTCTGTTCGACTGGCAAACAAGGTTTCAACCGTAACTTAAGTCTAGCCGAAATTATTGGTCAATTATGGTGGGCTAACCATCAGATTGGCAAAGATTGCGATGGCAAATGGCCAGTCACCAATGTGGTGATGATGGGCATGGGCGAGCCGTTGTTAAATTTCGATAATACGGTAAGTGTCTTGCGTTTGATGCTGGACAATAGTGCTTATGGCTTGTCTCGACGTCGGGTGACCTTGTCCACTTCTGGCATCGTACCGGCGATGGACAGGCTGCGTGAGGAATGCCCAGTAGCGCTCGCAGTGTCATTACATGCATCCAACGACAACTTGCGCGATGTGCTGGTGCCGATCAACCAGAAGTATCCTTTGCGCGTGTTATTGGCAGCATGCCAGCGTTATCTGGAACGCGCCCCACGTGATTTTGTCACTTTCGAGTATGTGATGCTGGAAGGAATAAATGACAGCGTACAGCAAGCTCATGAACTGGTTGCGTTGGTACGTGATGTGCCGTGCAAATTTAATCTGATACCGTTTAATCCTTTTCCACAGACACATTACCGCCGATCCAAAGCTGACGCTATAGCCAAGTTTCGTGATGTGCTGGTGCAGGCCGATATTGTCACTACTGTACGCAAAACACGGGGGGATGATATTGACGCAGCATGTGGGCAGCTGGCCGGGCAAGTGCAGGATAAAACCAAAAGAACACAACGATTATTAGAGATCCATACATAAAATTGTTTTCACGTATGAAAGGCCTAAGCTTTTTTTTGCTTGCTTTAAGCATGGCGGGATGTGCTGCACCATCTAATGGTGGATACGGCAGTACGCCGCAGCACACTATTTCGCAGCAAGAGGCCAGCGCTAAAATACACACTGAATTAGCGGCACAATATTATGACCGGGGGCAATTCGGGGTGGCATTAGAGGAAGTGTCGTTGGCTCTACAGTCTAAATCCGACTACGCACCAGCTTACAATGTGCGCGGCCTTGTGCGCATGGCTTTGTATGAAGACCAGCAGGCAAATGAGGATTTTCAGCACAGCCTACGTTTGGACAGCATCGATTCAGAAGCGCATAACAATTATGGTTGGTTTCTTTGTAAGCGAGGCAAAGAACTGGACTCCATCAAACATTTCATGGCAGCGTTAAAGAATCCACTCTACTCTACTCCGGGGAAAGCTTATTTGAATGCAGGCTTGTGCTCCTTGAAGGCTGGTAATGTGAACGACGCTGAAGAATTTTTACAAAAAGCGCTAACCGCCCAACCTAACATGCCGGAAGCATTGCTGGGCCTGGCTAATTTGTATTTTACTAAAGCTGATTATGCGAGTGCGAAATCTTATTTTTTGATTTTTAAACGAAACAACCCCTCGCCATTGACAGCTGAAAACCTATGGTTGGCAATACGTATTGAACGTAAGCTGGGCGATAGAACCACGGAAAATGGCTATGCAATACAATTGCGTAAAAACTTTCCTGATGCGCGTGAAACTCAGCTAATGTTGTACAGACAATAGTGGATAATCCATCGGAAAATATTTTAAATGACGCGTCCAATAACGTTGATGTGCGGCCGTTCAGCGTGGGTGCCGCGCTGCGTGAAGCACGCGAGCGACTTGGGCTGAGCGTTGCTGATGTGGAAAGTCGCCTCAAATTTGCATCACGCCAAATTGAGGCACTGGAGACGGACAATTTTACTCGTCTGCCAGAAATTTTCTTCGTGCGCCGCTTTGTACGCAGTTATGCCAAGTTGTTGCAATTGGATCCTGATCCCTTGCTGGCTGCACTGCCAATAGCGCCTGTGCAGCCCTCCCTGCATGCTGCAAGCATTGCGATTGAAGTACCGTTTCCAAATACCTACGCAACGCGCAGGCTCAAGATTATATGGTTAGCGATTGGTCTTGTTGCGGTCGCGATCACATTGATATTTTTTGTCTGGCTGAACCGCGGCAAGCCAGTTATGCCGCAGGCTACGGTAGAAACATTGGAATTGCCCGCCGTCATGCCTACCCCGGCTTCTGTGGTGATAGCAGTACCATCACCTGATGCGCTCGTTGCCCCCCCGGAAACCTCTGTTGCTGCCGAAGCCGTAAAGATAGAATCAAACAGCGCATCCAAGCAATCCGCCTCTATTCGATTAACGTTTGATGCAGATTCTTGGGTAAAAGTGACAGACAATGACGGCAAAATATTGCTGTCACAGCTTAATTCAAGCGGCAGCGAACAACATCTGAAAGGCAGACCACCGTTTTCTGTGGTTATTGGTAATATTAACGGAGTGCGCCTATATTATCAAGGGAAGCTTGTTGAACTCGCGCCCTTTTACAATGGCGGAACCGCGCGCCTCAGATTGGAGTAGATTATGAGTCAGCATCCCATTCCGCGTCGTACGACGCAACGCGTCATGGTGGGTGATATTGCCATAGGTGGTGGTGCCCCTATTGTTGTACAGTCTATGACTAATACTGATACCGTGGATGCCGTAGGCACCGCGCGCCAAGTGTTTGAACTGGCACAAGCTGGTTCTGAGTTAGTGCGAATTACTGTCAATACCGCCGAAGCTGCCGCGCAGGTGCCTCGCATTCGCGAGCTGCTTGATCAAATGGGCTGTAATGTGCCCTTGGTGGGCGATTTTCATTACAACGGCCATCGCCTGCTAACAGACTTTCCGGAATGTGCCCAAGTACTAGGGGGATACCGGATTAACCCGGGCAATGTAGGTCGCAACCGTAAGGGTGAAGACCAATTCGCTATGATGATAGACGCCGCCTGCCGTTATTCTAAGCCTGTGCGTATTGGGGTGAACTGGGGTAGCCTAGAGGCTGATTTGATCGTGCGCATGATGGATGAAAACGCTAAATCACCACAGCCTAAGGAGGCTGCTGAGGTAATGCGTGAAGCACTCATTGTGTCTGCACTGGACAGCGCCCAGCGCGCCGAGAAACTTGGTTTACCGCATGATCGAATCGTGCTGTCATGCAAAGTGAGTGAGGTTCAAGGTTTAATTGCGGTATACCGTGAACTAGCATTGCGCTGTGATTATCCGCTGCACTTGGGGTTAACTGAAGCTGGCATGGGATCCAAAGGTATTGTCGCTTCCACCGCCGCGCTGGCCGTGCTATTACAGGAAGGAATAGGGGATACCATACGTATTTCCCTCACCCCGGAACCGGGTGGTGACCGTACGCAGGAGGTAATTGTAGCGCAGGAAATTTTGCAAACGATGGGGTTGCGCTCCTTTACGCCAATGGTAATTGCTTGCCCCGGCTGCGGACGCACCACCAGCACGGTTTTTCAAGAGTTAGCGCAAAGTATTCAGTCTTATTTGCGCGAGCAAATGCCAGTGTGGCGTGAGCAATACAGCGGCGCTGAGGAAATGACAGTGGCGGTAATGGGTTGCGTCGTGAACGGCCCGGGGGAAAGCAAGATGGCCAACATTGGTATCAGTCTGCCGGGCAATAACGAACATCCGGCAGCGCCCGTATATGTGGATGGTCAAAAAATTGTTACTTTGCGTGGTGACAATATTGCCAACGAGTTCAAGCAGATCGTGAATGATTACGTGGCACGCAACTACGCACGGCGTGAAGCTGGTCGTCTCCCTCCTGAAACCATACCGATCCATGTAATAAATTAAGTATCAAATAATTGAAAGCAGCGTTTAGGCATTGCAAACATACATAGCAGTAGGGCAAAGTTGCTTTAATAAATATATATCATGAGTGAAGTAAAGGTAGGTTAATCGTATTATGAGTAGCAATTCCCCGTTGCAGGCTGTGCGCGGCATGAATGACATTTTGCCGGAAGAAGCGGGTCTTTGGCTGTGGTTCGAAGATACTGTACGTGACTGGCTGGAAGGTTATGGCTACCGCAACATTCGCATGCCGTTGCTGGAACATACAGCGCTGTTCAAACGTGCAATAGGCGAAGTGACCGATATTGTAGAAAAAGAAATGTACAGCTTTGAGGATAATCTCAATGGCGATCACCTTACGCTTCGCCCGGAAGGTACGGCTTCTTGCGTGCGCGCCGCGCTGCAACACAGCCTGCTGTACAATGCGCCGCAGCGTTTGTATTACACTGGCGCGATGTTCCGCCACGAACGTCCGCAAAAGGGACGTTACCGTCAATTTCATCAGATCGGTGTGGAAGCATTGGGTTTCGCTGGTCCAGATATTGATGCCGAACAAATTCTGATGTGCGCGCGCTTGTGGCGCAAACTGGGCTTGCGCGATATTACATTGCAACTTAATACTCTGGGTGATAAAGCTGCACGACAACGGCATCGCGCCAAGTTGATAGCCTATTTCGGACAGTACAGTGGCGTGCTGGATGCTGATGCCACACGCCGTTTGCACAGTAATCCACTACGCATCCTCGATAGCAAAAATCCGGCTATGCAAGAATTGATCATGGCTGCGCCAAATCTGATGGAGGAACTGGAAGAAGACGCGCTTAAGCATTTCGAAGCGGTACAAAAAATTTTACACCGCCATGAAATGACGTTTGAGGTAAATCCACGCTTAGTGCGCGGGTTGGATTATTATAACCGCACTGTATTCGAATGGGTTACCACTCGCCTCGGCGCGCAGGGCACTGTCTGTGCTGGCGGTCGTTTTGACGGCTTGATTGAGCAAATCGGTGGAAAACCTGCACCGGCTGCCGGTTTTGCCATGGGCATTGAACGCTTGTTGGCATTGTTGCAGGAAGATGGTATGGACACTCCGCCGACACCACTAGATGTGTATGTGGTGCACCAAGGCGAAATGGCGGATGGTATGGCGAGCTTGATGGCCGAGCGATTGAGGGATTTTGGGCTGCGCGTTTTGTTGCATTGCAACGGCGGAAGTTTTAAGTCGCAGATGAAAAAAGCAGATGCCAGCAATGCATGCTTTGCGGTGATCCTCGGCGACAATGAGGTAAGCACTAGGCTGGCCACACTCAAGCCGCTACGCGGTGGCGAACAAATGCATGTGGCATTTGACGAATTGCCGGCCAAAATTAATGAACTGATTAAACAAGGATAGAAAAAATGGCAGTACTCGATTTGCAGGAGCAGGAACAGGTAGATGCGTTTAAGGCATGGTGGAAAGACAATGGTAAATGGCTATTAATAGCATTGGCTGTGGCTGTAAGCGGTTTTGCTGTGATGCAGGGCTGGCAATTCTATAAAGAAAAGACAATGGCTGAAGCCAGTACCTTGTATGTAGAACTGGAAAAACAACTCTCCAGTAACGATCCCAAGCGTATCAATGATGCCGGGCAAGCAGTGATCGACAAGTTCGGTTCCACCGCTTACGCGCCACGGGCAGCTCTACTGGCAGCACAGGTTAATATTCAAAACAAAGATGTTGCGCGCGCTAAAACACAATTAGAGTGGGTGATCAAACATGCGGATGAGACCGGACTACAGAATTTAGCGCGCCTCAAGCTGGCTAGTGTATTGCTGGATGAAAAAAATTACGCTGAGGCACTCAAGTTGCTGGACGCAAAGCATGCTGAATCTTTCATGGGTTTGTATGCCGATCTCAAGGGCGACGTGCTGAACGCACAGGGTAAGGCTGACGAAGCACGCGCCGCTTACCAGCTGGCGTTAACGAAAACTGATGCCCAAAGTAAGTATCGTATTTTGATTCAAATGAAACTGGATGCGCTTGGAGGCGCTAAATGATTATTCGCATTGCCGGGCTGCTGCTACTTGTAATACTAGCAGGCTGTTCCACTGTGTCTGGCTGGTTTAGCAGCGATAAGACCGGCAAGGGGCCAGCAAAGCTGGTTGAATTCAAGCAGGCTGCCACATTTAATGTGCGCTGGCACCAAAAAATCGGTGGGAGTGGCGATTATATTCTGCAGCCTGCCATAACGAGTGATGCGGTATATGCCGCAAATGCCAAGGGAGAATTGTTTCGGCTCGATCCTGCAACAGGAAAACAGGTGTGGCGCGTAGACAGTGGTTTCGCTATTTCTGCTGGGATAGGAGTAGGTGAGGGTTTAGTGCTAGTCGGAGGTGGGAAGGGTCAATTGGCTGCCTTTACGGTGGATGGTAAATTACTTTGGAAAACAAAAGTATCCAGCGAAGTGTTGAATGTAGCAAAAATTGCCGATGGAATTGTGGTGGTGCGCACCGCTGACGGCCGTCTTTCTGGTTTAGATACAACGGATGGCAAACGTCTATGGTTGTATGAAAACACTGTACCACCACTAATTGTACGCAGTCATGCGGGTGTAGCAATCGAACGTGGCACAATATTCGCTGGATTTGCCGCCGGTAAATTAGCGGCAATTAGCTTGGGTTCTGGCATCGTTATATGGGAAACAGTCGTGTCGCAACCACGTGGCAACACTGAATTGGAGCGCATTAGCGACATTACTAGCTCGCCGGTACTAAATGACGAACAGGTTTGTGCAGTAGCGTTTCAAGGGCGTGTAGCATGTTATGGCCTGGCGCAAGGTGATTTGCTATGGAGCCGGGACTTGCCCAGCGATAAGGGCATAACTCTATCTCATAATTATCTTTACATTACGAATACCAGTGGCGCTGTATTGGCGGTTGATAAAAGTAGTGGAAGTTCAGTTTGGAAAAATGATCAGCTACTCATGCGCCAAACGTCGGCACCCTATGCATTTGGAAATCATCTGATAGTGGGCGACTATGAGGGTTATCTGCATGCGCTGAGCCGTGAGGATGGCAGCATGGCGGCAAGGCTCAAGACCGATGGTAGCGCCATTTTGGTTACTCCGATGGAGTTAGATGGTGGTCTACTGGTGCAAACACGAAATGGTAGTTTGTATTCGGTTACCCTCCATTAAGTTTGCTTCCTATTGAAAGTCTGAAATGTTACCCACACTCGTTTTAATTGGTCGTCCCAATGTGGGGAAATCCACTTTGTTTAACCGCCTTACACGTAGCCGTGATGCCCTGGTAGCTGATCAGCCAGGGCTAACGCGCGACCGTCACTATGGTCGCGGGCGCGTTGGCGAACGGCCATTTTTGGTCGTGGATACCGGCGGTTTGGAGCCGGTCGCCAAGGAAGGTATTTTGTATGAAATGGCTAAGCAAACGCGGCAAGCGGTAGATGAAGCCGATCTAGTGTTATTCCTGGTTGATGGGCGTCAAGGATTAACCCCTCAAGACAGGATTATTGCCGAGCAATTACGTAAAACAGGACGTCCTCTGTTGCTCTTGGTCAATAAGGCTGAAGGGATGCAACGTGCTGCTGTTGTAAATGAATTTTTCGAATTAGGAATAGGCGAGCCGTTGCCTATTTCCTCGGCACATGGTGACAATGTAAGTGAAATGGTGGCTCTTGCCCTGGAAGAGTTACCCCTCCAAGTTGAAAGCGAAGAAGATCGTTCTGATCACCCAAAAATAGCTATTGTGGGCCGCCCCAATGTTGGTAAATCGACCTTGGTCAATGCGATTCTAGGTGAAGAACGGGTCATTGCCTTCGATCAACCCGGCACCACACGCGACAGTATTTATATTGATTTTGAACGTAATGGCAAGCAATACACCATCATCGACACCGCCGGTGTTCGTCGTCGTGGCAAAGTCGACGAAGCAATCGAAAAATTTTCTGTAATAAAAACCTTACAAGCGGTAGAAGACGCTAACGTTGTCGTTCTCGTGGTAGATGCGCAACAGACTATTACCGAGCAAGATGCGCATATCGCAGATTTTGTTTTACAAGCTGGGCGTGCACTGGTATTAGCGGTAAACAAGTGGGACGGGCTGGATGACTATCAACGTGATACAACTAAACGCGATATTGACCGTAAGTTACATTTCCTCAGCTTCGCTAAATTGCATTTCATCTCTGCACTTCATGGCAATGGCGTACCGGGCATATTAAAATCAGTGAATGAGGCTTATGCCGCTGCTATGGCCAAACTGCCTACACCTCAACTCACACGGGTACTTATAGCTGCTGTAGAAAAACAACAGCCTCCGCGCTCCCTGTTTCGTCCCAAGATGCGTTACGCTCATCAAGGTGGCAGCAATCCGCCGCTAATCGTGATTCATGGCAGCGCACTGGACAAAATACCAGATAGTTACCGCCGTTATTTGGAGCACACTTTCTGTGCTGCCTTTAAACTACAAGGCACCCCGCTCAGAATCGAATTTAAGGCAGGCAAAAATCCATTCGCCAATAAGACTCCCCAACCGCTCACTGAAAGTGAAGAACGCAGTGCACACCGTGCTCGCATCCGTGGGCGCAGGTTATACGGACGTTAGCGCAAGCTTAACAATATTTGACTATCCAGCTGTAATTATCGGGCTAGTAATTTCCGCATTACGCAACAAATTAAAACATGCTTTGTAATTTCTTGCGCCACATAGTTTTTCTTCCCGTTATCCTGTTGTGTAGTTCAATATTACAAGCCGCCAGCATTATTACAGCTGGCCCAAATAATTATCGTGAATTGCTTCCGTGGCTAAAGCCAGGTGATACCCTTTTGCTACAAGCCGGCAGTTACACAAAAGGTTTGCCTGTACACCAACTACAGGGGAATAAAGACAAACCCATCACCATAATGGGCCAGACCAATGGCCCTTTACCGGTTTTTTTGGCAAGGCCTGGAAACAATACGATCAGCATCATTAACGCCAGTTACATTGTTATCCGTAATTTGGAACTTGACGGGCAGGGCATGGCTGTGGACGGCGTTAAATGCGAAGGACACGCTGACTGGGCTCACCACATCACGCTTGAAAATCTGATTATTAAGGGTCATGGCAATAACCAACAAACGGTCGGCATTTCAACAAAGTGCCCCACGTGGAACTGGGTTATCCGAAATAACACCATTTTGGGTGCCGGCACCGGAATGTATCTCGGCAACTCAGACGGAAATGCACCATTTGTGGCGGGATTGATTGGGCACAATTTAATCGTTGATACTATTGGCTACAACTTGCAAATCAAGCATCAGAATACGCGACCGGAAATTGTGGGTATGCCCAGTGAACCGAGCGTCACAATCATCCGCCACAACGTTTTTAGCAAAGAGAAAGGAGCCGCTATCGGCCCATTCGCGCGGCCTAATGTACTCGTGGGGCACTGGCCCGTGAAAGGGAATGGGTCGAAAGACACTTACGAAATCTATGGCAACTTCTTCTATCAAAACCCTACCGAAGCGCTTTTTCAGGGGGAAGGAAACATTGCCCTGTACAACAACCTTTTCGTAAATGATCATGGGGATGCGATCAGAATTCAGCCACATAATGATATTCCACGCGCTATACATGTTTTCTACAATACTATTATTACCCCTGAAACCGGCATTTCAATCATATCAAGGCAGGGCAGCGAAAATTACGTTCAGCACGTCTCAGCTAATATGATATTTGCTTCTAAACCTATTGCTGCCAAATCGCAGGAATCCAATACCATTGGCAAAAAAGAAGATGCGGTTGAATATCTATTGAAGCCATTTGCCCCATTAGGCGCTATGGATCTTTACCCGAAAGTAAAAAACATGAAATCCCAACCGGTTGACACCACCTCTTTTCGAGTCTTTACGGACTGGGAATTAGACTTTAACAAGCGCAAGCGGAATGAGCATTCCCGAGGAGCATATGGCGTAGAGGGTGTAAATCCTGGCTGGTTACCGCAAATCGAACGTAAGCCATATTAATCCTGATTTAGTCATTTCAGATAGCAAAAATGAAAATATGGGACGATAAAGAGATAGAAAATATCTGGATTTCTGGCACAGCTCCAAATTTACACGATGGACCATTTGTTTTGCCTTGCCCTTTTTAAAGGTTACTCCTATACAATCCGTAATAACTTAAAACTAAAAAACGAATAATAAATCATGGCAGTTTCGAGAGAATTTAATAAAACTGTGTTTATTGTTGGTGCCGGAGCAAGCAAGGAGGTGTGTCTTCCCATCGGCAAAGAGCTTAAACAAATGATTGTTAGTTCGCTTTCGTGGGACAGTAACAATGAAGTAGAGGATGTTCTCATCCGTGTAGCTCTTAGTATTAACTTGGTCACAATTCCTGAATCATATACAGCGTGTCAGCATATTTGCGAATCCATGTCCCAGAGTATATCTATCGATAATTTCTTAGATCAGAATAAAGGCGATAAAGTAATAGAACTCTGCGGAAAGCTTGCAATTGTTCGGACGATTCTTCGTGCTGAGTCAACAAGCCTATTGTTCATATCAAATCCTAAAACGGGTATGAATTTTGCCAGTCTGGAAGATACTTGGTTTACCGGTTTTTGGAAGCTGCTAACTGAGAACTGTAGTCGTATTTATAATTTTTAATTATGATCGTTGTATTGAGTATTACTTATATCATTTTCCCTCATAAACGTCTACCGTATTAGCCCGGAAGAAGCGGCTATGTTAGTTAATAGCATCAAGATATATCACCCTTATGGCACCATTGGCTTTCTTCCTTGGCAATCCGCCCAATATAATACTATTGGGTATGGTGAGTCACCACTTGCCAATCAACTGTTTGATTCCGCTAAACAAATAAAGACGTTTACGGAAGGCACTGACGAAAATTCTAGTGATGTGATTGCCATTCGCGAGCACATAAGGACATCTTCGAGGGCTGTCATTCTTGGCTTTGCGTTTCATGAATTGAACATGGATCTCCTGTGTCCAAATAGTTCTTGGCTGGTAGATAAAGAGAAATCCTATGGTAAGACAATTATTTTTTCAACGGCTCATGGGATATCTAATCACAACATTCAAGCAATCAAACGAAGGTTAAGTAATGATTTTTTTGCTAAACATGAGAATATTTATATTGACGGTATGACTTGTAACGAATTGTTTGATGAATATTCGCATAGCTTACGATTTGCGTGAATAACATTAAAAAAGGATAGCTTATAAGCTTTAGCGTTTAATTTTTGGTGGTCAATCACCTTAACTTTCTCCGTCTTTCCGTTATTATTATACTTCGCATAATGTATATTATGTTAAATAATACAAAAATGGCGAGCGGCTAAAGAAATGTTTTTCGATACTTCGAAGATGCGTATTCCAATATTTCGATAGCTTCCTTGGCGCATCTTTTTGGGTAGATGTATCTATTATTAGCCCCTCAGTTATTAGCCCCTCAGTGGCTCACTATACAAGCCAGTACGTAGACAATTACACTGAGGTATATAAGTAATCATTTTATCATCAAAAAATAGTGCATTATTTTTGTAGGTTAGCCTGGATGCTCAACACTTTTTTAATTGCCGTGGCAAGATCGACTGCCTTACCCTTCCCCCAGTAATGCAAGAACAGGTAGTGCGGTTGCTCCTGCGTCATATGCTGGTGAATCGCCACAATATTGACATCTTCGGCCCGCATGACCTTTAGGATTGGTTGTAGTTCATCTTCGAGTATCGCGAAATCGCCATCGACGACCGCTTCATTATCTGAGCCAGCAAATACAGCCCAAGTGTTAACACCCATTTGATTGGACACAACGATTCCATGCATTTTAGCTTCACGACCCATTACGATTTTGAACATCCCGTTATTTGCCTGTCCCTTTATGCCAAACAGGGCTTCCAAAGGAGCTGGGGTGATCTTGTTGTCACTGGCGATCATCCCCGGAAACGCTGCGGCAGGCGTAGGATGAACAGCGCGAATTTCGGCAATCTTGTCATACACTTTCTTTACACCGGTTGCTAATTGATCGGCGCTACCCACGCCGCTAATGTGCATGAAATAGACCTTGGGTTGATCGAAGAAGAAATGATTGTGGAGCGCGGTAATTTCAAGACCGGCATTCAAGGCAGCACTCATGGCCGGATTGACTTCATCCTCGAATACAACCGTATCGCCCATCATCATCACCTGTCCATTATGGGCCGGAGTAAAGGCAACCCATGACGTGAGGCCCATAAAAGTCGGCATGGACCATTTGTCGACCTGGATTTTAACGTCACTGCGCGGCTTGGAAACCTTGAAAACATTTTCTTCCTTGAAGAAACTTCCTTTAAGGCCGGTCAACTGCTCAATTTTTACGGTATCCAAAACACTCGTTGCATCCGCTGCATGAGCCGCAGCCACAATAAGGGCGAGTGCTATCACAACGATGGAGCGTCTACAAAAAAGGGCATCTAGCATGGACATATCCTTGTATTGTGTGAACGAAATCGATTAAAATCAGTGCATTATTAGGAGGCTAGTTGTGTGTTTCCTTCTGGCATAGACAATTGGTCGGGGTCTCCAGCCAAAGCCAGTTGAGCTTGTAGATCAATGAAACGTCCGATTAACTAAGCGACTGACTCGTCGATCAATCGATACGACCTTGATAATCAGCTACTTGTAGGCGCGTAAATCTGAGGGTATCCCCCCAACCTTCTAAAACTACCGTCTCACTTAAAGATGGGGCAGCATGTACTTATTGTAAACTAAAATCATTATCGTTCGGCTTTCCTAAGTTCTTCAAATTAATCGGATTGGCAGTTTTGTAAACTGCCAATGAAGTAGTGTTATGGTCATTTATCATACAATCACCCGTTGGCTACTAGCTTGCATTGCGGCTAATGCTGGGTTTCCTCTTGCTTATGGGATAGAAGAAAGTTGGAGCGCAAAATTTCAGACTACCTACGTCTGGCAGGGCAAGGCGCCATTCAATGCCGCCTACAGCGGATCCCGAAGCCTTTTTCCAGAACGGGAGAAAAGCTATTCTTTCACCGGAACCGCCTTTTTCGGCGTGCGGCCATGGGCAGGAGGCGAGCTCTATTTCAACCCGGAAGTAGCTCAGGGTGTCCCTCTCTCCAACCTCACCGGACTAGGTGGTTTAAGCAACGGCGAAATCGCCCGCACCTCCGGGCCCAAGCCAAAACTTTACATGGCTCGGGCCTTCTTGCGCCAAAGTTGGGGACTGGGTGACATACAAGATGCAGTTGATTCGGGTGCCAATCAACTGGCAGGAAAAATTCACCAGCGCCAAATCGTCCTTACCGTTGGCAAGCTATCTGTAACGGACATATTCGACAACAATGTTTACAGCCATGATCCACGGACTCAGTTTATCAACTGGTCTCTCATGACTGCGGGTGCTTACGATTATGCAGCCGATGCGCGCGGTTATTCCTGGGGCGCCGCACTGGAATACTATTACGATAACTGGGGGCTGCGCGCTGGCCGCTTCATCCAACCTAAAATACCCAACCAGCTTGACCTGGATCGGAATATATTCAATCACTACGGTGACCAAATCGAACTAGGACATGGACATATGTTTTTTGGCCAGCCTGGCAAGATACGTCTGCTGGCCTTCCGCAACCGCACGCTGATGTCAAGTTTCCAAGATGCGCTGGATTACGCGGCACTCCACGGCGGCGTACCGAATATCAACAATGTGCGTAACGGTGACAAAATCAAATATGGTTTTGGCCTCAACTTGGAACAACAGCTAATCCCCAATATAGGTGTGTTCAGCCGCGCCAGTTGGGCAGATGGTAAAACAGAAACCTATGCCTTTACCGAAATAGACCATTCACTTGCTGCAGGGACAGTCATCCAGGGCAACGCTTGGAGCCGCATTCAGGACAGCATAGGCATCGCATTCGTACAAAATGGGCTATCGCGTCAGCGGCGCGACTATTTGAGCGCTGGTGGTATAAGTTTCTTTATTGGCGACGGCGCACTCAACTACCGGCCGGAAAATATCCTGGAAACCTATTACAGCCTTGGCGCTATCAAAAATACCTGGCTTACGATGGACTACCAACACATCCACAATCCAGCGTACAACCGCGACCGTGGACCAGTTTCCATCGGTGCTGTTCGGCTGCGAGGGATATTTTAAGGTTAAATAATGGCGCTATTGTTTATTTTTTTGTACAACAGTTTTTAATGTGACGCTTCGTTTTCATCTGCTGATGTCATTGGCGAATCCGTTGCGCACCCGCTCCTGCCAGACATCCATCCAACCAGGCAAATCCGCAGCTGGCATGGGCCGAGAGACGAAAGTTCCCTGAGCGAGATCGCATCCCGTGCGTAACAGTAGATCCCAATCGTCCCGGTCTTCGACTCCTTCGGCCACAACTTCCATGCCCAATTGTCTTGCCAGAGCCAGGCTGGCGTCGTACATCGCCCGTAACGTCTCAACGGTCCAAGCGCGGTGCACAAAGCCTTGGTCGATTTTAAGTTCATCGAAGGGAATGTCGCGTAACTGGGCCAATGAAGAATGACCGGTGCCGAAGTCGTCAATTGAAAGGCGAAAGCGCTTCAGGCGCAGCCGGGTCAAGATTTCGAGCGGAGTCCGCGCGTCCCCCATTAGCTGGCTTTCCGTCACTTCCAGCACGATTTGTTGCGGCGGTATGTTTATCTTGGCGGTGAGTCCGGTAACAAAATCCAGAAAATCCAGGGACGCCAAACTGTCCATAGCTACGTTGACGGACACCCGCAACACCAGTCCTGCATCCTGCCAGGCTTTGGCCTGGGCCAACGCGCTAGTGAGCACTACCCGGGTCAGGTCGTCGATCAAACCGTTCGCTTCAGCTACCCCGATGAACTGATCGGGTGGCACAATCCCGTGAACGGGATGATGCCACCGTACCAAGGTCTCTACGCCCACCAGCTTACCGGTGGCAACTGCCACCTTGGGTTGATAGTAATTGACAAGCTCGCCGTTGTTGATGGCAGCACGTACCTCGTCCGCGCCGTAAATTTTCTGCACCACCTGAGGGCTGTCCAGTGGGGAAGGTACCCACTTTTCCAATAATGCGGACAACGCCTCCGGTTTAACCGGTTTCTGTATATGGCCAAGCACCATGATTTTGTGAGCCTTTACCAGTTTCTCGACTGTCTGCAGCATTCGTTCATCCTCACCACTGATCAGAATGAGACTGCCAGTATAATTTCGTTCAACCAGATGGCGTACGAATTCAATCCCGTCCATTTCCGGCATATTGAGATCCAGTAAGATCAGATTTGGTCGCGTATCCAAGCCATCTACCCGATCCAGGGCGGCTTGCCCGCTTTCACAGAGCGCAACCGAAGTGAACCCCTGGTTTGCCAGCATACGGGCCAGCAGCTTGAGCATGAATGGCTCATCGTCGAGCATCAAAATTTTTACCATAAATTTTTCAATCATCACCTTTTCTCCTTAATCTTGCACGCCACAAAATTGTATTTACAACGAACCAAGATATTTATCCACGGCGGCCATTTCTGCCTCAAAGCGAGGTAACAGCACTGCCAATGCTTCGGTGTCACCCACCTTCCCCGCCTGTTCCATTTCGGCACACAGCTCACCCAGCGCCAACGCACCAACCGAACGAGCCGATGATTTAAGTTTGTGGGCTGCGGCACTCACCGCCGCCTGTCCCACTTGATAGGCGGCACGTAATTCCGCCGCCATTCTGACCGAACTGGAACGAAAATCCCGCAAGAATTCACTGATTACCGCGGGGTCGTCCCCTACCAGCCCTTTGAGAACACTCACGTCCACCGGTGCCGTGGCGGGTGTGGCCGCTGGGACGGACGGAATGGGTGTGGCCAGGCTGATTGCGGTAGGCAACCATTTCGCCAGCGTGGCTTTCAAGTCCACCAGTTGCACCGGTTTGCTCAAATAGTCGTCCATGCCGACAGCGCGGCAATGCTCTGCCTCACCCTTGAGGGCATTGGCAGTTAGGGCGACAATCGGGATGTGTCGCTTGTCAGCCTTACTGGCCTCGTCGGCGCGGATAGCCGCAGTCAGTTGATAACCATCCATTTCCGGCATATGCAGGTCGGTGAGCAGCAACGCATAGTCACCGCTTTCCCAGCATTTCAGCGCTTCGCGGCCGTCGCTGACGATATCTGCGGCATATCCAAGCAGTGCGAGCTGTTGCCGAATTACTTTTTGGTTAATTTCGTTGTCTTCGGCCACCAGTACCAACCTACCCTGCTGCAAAGCTATCGCACGCGAAGGCGGAGTGATCGTCATTTCGATCTTGTCTGAAGATGAAGACTCTTCTTTCTCATACGCCCGCCCTGCGGCAATGGCCACTGCCCGGAGGAAGGACTGGGGATGCATGATGTCACCGTCCAAGGTGACAAGATCCACCGTTTCAACACGCCCCCGACGACGGTGCCCGCGCCTGATGACGATAAAGCGTGGCTCAATACCGGGCTGTTGATGCCCGTGCTCAACCACTACGAAATGTGGATTCAGGTCAGATCGAGCGCGAAAAGCAGTGCGCAATTCCTCGATCGGTGGCGCATCATGTCCGGCGTCGATGATAAGCAACCACAGGCCGGGCGAAAGTATGTCGATCTGTTTGCGGGCTGCGGCCAGATCCGGCACCCGCTCAACAATCGCCCCGCTTTCTCTCAGATAGACGGCCAGATCATCGCCTAACCCGTTGTCGTCGCCTAGCACCAGGCAGGAAAGCCCAGTCAGGTCAACCGTCTTGACGCCAACGGCGGGCCTGGTCGGTGGTAGCGCAAACGACAAGCGCGCAGTGAAAGTTGAACCCTTGCCCGGCGCGCTCTGCACCGCAATCTCTCCGCCCATTAGTTCCACCAAATGGCGGGAGATGGCCAGCCCCAGCCCGGTCCCACCAAAACGCCGGGTGGTGGAGGCATCGCCCTGGGTGAATGAGGTGAAAAGCCGGGATTGGGTTTCCTCATCCATACCAATGCCGTTGTCGGTTATTTGAAACTCCACCGTCACCTGGTCTGGGTCGTGCTTAGTCAGCAATGCACGCACCGATACCCGGCCTTGTTGCTGCTGACCGCTGGAAAACTTGATGGCGTTGTTAGCGAGGTTGACCAGTACTTGACGCAGGCGCAAGGCATCGCCCAGAACTTCTTCGGGAATCGCTGGATCGATGAACAGGGTGAGCTCCACGCCTTTCTTTGCGGCCAGGTGTTCCAACAAACCGCAAGCTTTCTCTACCACATCCGCCACATTCGTGGACACGCGTTCGATTTCCAGTTTGCCAGCTTCTATCTTAGAGAAATCGAGAATGTCCTCGATGATGTCCAGCAAAACAAAAGCCGATTCCCGGATGAGATTGACCATCTCCACTTGGTAGCCACTCAGACTGGTTTGCCGCAGCACATCGGCCATGCCGATCACACCATTCATGGGAGTGCGGATCTCATGGCTCATAGTAGCGAGAAAAGCTGATTTTGCCTGGTTGGCCTGTTCTGCCTCAAATCGGGCATGCTCAAGGTCTTTCATGATACGTACACGTTCACGGACGTCACGCAGAATGCCGGTGAAATAGCGTTTTCCCCCGACGAAGTATTCGCTGACTGCAAGATATACCGCAATGCGTTCACCATTCTTGTGCAACCCGTCGACTTCACGTCCAATACCGATAATATGGGCCTGCCTGGTTTGGTAATACCTCTCCATGTAACCGTCGTGGCCGCTGCGGTGAGGTTCCGGCATAAGAATAGAAATGTTTTGCCCGATCACTTCATCGCGGGTATAACCGAAGAGATTTTCCACAACTGGGTTAGCGGAACGAACGATGCCCTTTTCGTCGATGGTAATGACACAATCCACCATATGTTCGACCACGGAGCGGGTTTCTTCTTCCTTGATCGCCATGGCTACATTGGCCTGCTCCAGTTCGGCGGTACGCTGCGCTACTTGATCTTCCAATTCAACTGACACTCGACGTAAGCGCGTAACTACCAATGCGAGTGCCCCCAACCCCAGCGCCAGCAACGTACCAAAGAGAATAAATATATCGCGCAGATCGGCGCGACTTTGCGCCACTACATTGTCCAGTGGCCGAACAATCTCCAGCACACCGCGCACATCCCCTACTTTCCAGTCATGTTTAGGGCTGTCTGGACGTGCATTGTGGCAACTTACACATTCCGCGCGCATTACATCCGCCGTGGCGTAGCGTAGCGATGCGCGTCCCTGAAATTCTTCAAAACGGTAGTAGGGCTGTTGTGGGTTCGCCTGCAATGCCACCAAAGCCTGCCGCTCAAAATCATCATGCGCACCGCCATCCTTGCGCCAGGGGAAGGGATAATTGCTGTATAAACGCACCATCATGCCAGAACCGCGCAAGCTGATCCTTCTGCCGAGCTCCATACTGAAGGTGGCAGGTAACGGAATGGCCCCCGGCTTTTGCAAGTAATCATGTGCCACTTCAACGTTGTGGCCACCTACGCGATCCACAACTTCAGAAGTATATAAGTTGCGCAGTTCCATTAGAGATGCTGCATGCAGCGTAATGCCCTGTAGTGCGGCGGATTGCACCAGCGTGGTAGTGGCATGGGATAAATACCACAAAGCAATCAGCGCACCGCCACAAAAGATCATACTTAACACCAGAATGGTGTGTTTATAGAGCGGCAGCAGGAACGCTGCCCAAAGCCTTTTCAATTGTTGACGCAAGCCGGATGAAGTTACTGATGAATTTGGTTTTCTCACGAAAGTATCCTGAATTTTGTGTAATCGGAATATATTAATGCTACGGCATCCATCTCCCGAACTGGAAGTAAGGCGATCAAGCGCAACTTTCTAGTCCCTGATAAACATCATCCATTTTCTACCGATGTTTTATAGTGCCAGTCGACAGAGTTTCATAATGCCTCATCAGATGGAAACAAGCCACAATCCCTGGATATCTTTCCCATATTGATATTCACCGCTTCAATCACACTGGCGGTACTGCATACCGCGCATGGTGCGCAGGCTGCATGCGAGAGATTTCTCCGCCAGCAAGGCGGGTTGAACGGCTAATGCGCGACAACGACATCTCAGATTTGGACATCTCCTGGAGAACTGGATCAACGAGTAACATCAAGAAAAACTGGTAGCATAAACCCCACCCTTTGGCAGACGAAAAACCGAGGGAAACCTAATACCTAAAACAAAGAGAATGAAACCCCATTCATGCTTGAAAAGTACATGATATCGCTTAACTTTTACTATAGGCATTTGCAACAAGGAGAAATAAATTGAAAGCTTTAATAACTACCCTGCTTACTATAGGTGTTTCCATTCTTGCCGGATGTGCTGAGCCAGAGCCAAGAATTACGCCAAGGCCAAAAATCAATTGGAATGACGTTCAATCCATTGCAAGTGCAATTAGTGTGCAACGCGACGATTTAAAAAAAACAACAAATTTCAGGGGACCAAATAGTAGCAAAGGTATTCTGGACACCGTTTTATTACGTGCATGGAAATCGGATGAGGGTGGAGGGTTCAGTTATCAGATTTACGTTATCGATTTCTACCACGGTGATTGGCACTTTTACGATACGGCGTCTGATTCAAAAGGCAATAATCTTGTTATTAAACTTAACTCACGGGATGTCAGTTCTTGTGATTACTTTACCTGCGGCCACCAAGAACATCTCGGAATCGATGTATCTCAGGAATATTTGGAAAAAAATCAGGAAAACGGTATTGTTTTCAAGGTAAGCGGCAAAGGGGGTGAAGAGACCTTTAACGTTCCTTCAACGTATATTAAAGCCTTCTTATCTGTCGCCAAATAAATTCACCCGTTATGCTTAGTATTCGAAATATTTGGCAGTTAACACAATGACGGATGTAATTTATGTCCGTAGTCCATACTCAAGGAATTTCCGCGTCATTCATACGTTTTAGAATAATTTCCGTCTTTCTCAACATACCTCGTGCTTCACGATGTTGGTCGTAGTAGCGCGGATTAGGAACCATAACGGCAAGTTTGGCGGCTTGTGCCGCAGAAAGTTGGGCTGCGCTGACGCGGTAATAATACCGGGCAGCGGCCTCCGCACCGAACACACCATTACCCCATTCTATGACGTTTAAATAAATCTCAAAAATACGTTGCTTGGTCATCATCTGTTCCAGCATTACGGTGATAAGCACTTCCTCTGCCTTGCGCCATGGCGTGCGTTTGGTGGATAAAAATAAATTTTTTGCCAACTGCTGGCTGATGGTAGAGCCACCCGCTACGATCTTGCCCTTTTTCAGGTTTTTTTCATAAGCCTTCTGGATGCCTTCCCAGTCGAAGCCTTCGTGGTCAACGAATTTCGCGTCCTCAGAGGCAATCATGGCGCGTTTAAGATTATTGGATATCTTTGCATAGGGCACCCACTGATGCCGTAACTCAGCATCTGGATGCTTGTTTTGCATCACTAGCAATCGCTCGTCCATGAAGGCGCTAGTAGAGGGGTTGTGTTTTACCCACCATGCGATGTGCGCAAAAATCCACAGTTGATAGAGCAATAAAAGAAGCAGCAACGCTCCGACTATGCGCCATATCCAGGACCATAGTTTTTTCATGGTGTGCCCTTTGGTTTGCTCAAATCAGACGTAGTTTGGCGATGACGGGGGCGGTATCGGGGCGTACGTTGCGCCACAGAAAGAATGACTCGGCAGCTTGCTCAACCAGCATGCCGAGTCCATCCGCAAGCCGCGCTGCGCCTTGCTCTTTAGCAAAGAGCAGGAAAGGTGTTTCCTTACCGTACATCATGTCGTAGGCAAGCGCATCAGGCGCGAAAATCCCTCCATATTTCGCGTTTCCTTCAATTGAAACCGGTAAGTTATGGGAAGAAGGTGGGGGTGCGTTTTTGCCTCGCGGTAACGGCGGGAGTGAGTCTGCCAAGCTGCTGGAAGTCGCATTAATCACACAATCAAATTGCGAACCTGCGAGTCCAATATAGCTGCTGCCCTGAATGGAGCCGTGCACGGCAAATACAGCCGCCAATTTGTGTGCCTTCTCTTCAGTGCGATTTGCCACTGTGATGGTTGCACCTGCATTGAGTAGTGGTAGCGTCACGCCATACGCCGCACCGCCTGCCCCCATTAACAATACGCGTTTGCCCTGCAATGTGAAATCAAGGTTACGTTCGATGTCGGCAACTAACCCTGCACCGTCGGTGTTATCGCCAATTATCTCTGTGCCATTGAACTTTAGCGTGTTCACGGCCTGAGCCGCTTGTGCGCGGACGGTGAGTTGAGTGGTAAGCTGGAACGCTTCAAATTTGAACGGTACGGTCACGTTCATGCCACGTCCTCCCCCATCACGGAAAGCCAGCACGGTGTCGCGGAAGCCATCCAGCGGCGCGAGGATGGCCTCATAGCTTAAATCCTGTCCGGTCTGGTATGCGAATTGGGTGTGAATTAGCGGGGATTTACTGTGTGAAATGGGGTTGCCGATTACGGCGTAACGGTCAGTCATAATACTGCAATTATAACGTTATTCAGTGCGCTTTATGAGTCCTCCTGTTGCTCCAATTAGCAACATCCTGAACAGGATGCTGTTTTTGTTATTCATAACAACAGCATCGCCAATTCAGTAAATCGATCTTTAGCTATTTAGTAATCGTTACAAAAGACAGATTGGTTACTCCGGCATGTTGCGCAATTGCCATAAACTCCGCCACACGGCCATAAGGAACGGTTTTGTCTGCTTCAATTTTCATGAAAAATAGCGGGTCTGCCGCTCTTTGTTTCAAAATATCTGCTAGTTGTGTATCGCTCATCGAAACATTGTCCAGTTGGATATTTCCTTTCGCATCCACAATCAGATGTGCCGGGAGCAGTTTTGTCTGGTCGGCGGCGGCTGTAACCGCTTTAGTTTTAGGCACATTGACTTTAAGCGACTGTGGCGTAAGCAATGGCGCGGTAACAATAAATACCACCAACAGTACCAGCATCACGTCTACTAATGGCGTTACATTAATTTCGCTCATCATTCCCTGTTGCGAAGAATTGCTCATTGCCATGGTGATCTCACAGTTTAAAGTTATGTTTGAGTGCAAGCCGCACAAAGTCGTGCGCAAAATTTTCCATCTCTGTTATCTGCACCCGCAAGCGGCGCAGAAAATAGTTGTACGCCAGCACTGCAGGAAGCGCAGTGGCAATACCGATAGCAGTCGCAATCAACGCCTCACCTATCGGTCCGGCAACCACATCCAGGCTGGCCGAACCAGTTGTGCCTATTTCCTGCAAGGCGTGCATGATGCCCCACACCGTACCGAACAAACCGACAAACGGCGAAGTCGACCCTATGGTAGCCAGTTCGGCCAGGCCACGTTCGTTATAACGTTGCATATTTTCCACTTGCTGCCGCAACATTCGTTCCAGCACGTCCTGCGGTGCGCCTATATGTTTCAAATCTTGCTGCTCGGCACTTAAATTTTTTACTTCAGTAAAACCAGCTTGTGCCAGCCGCGCCAAGTCACCTGAATTTTGCTGTGCCACCTCGGCCGCAGCTTGCCAATCACGTGCCGCCCAAAAAATATCACTAAAGGCACGGTTAGATTTGTCACTCTTCAGCTGCCGCCTCAGCTTGAGCAATGCGATTGACCAAGTCGCTACAGACAAAAAAACAAGGAGGAGTAGCGTCGCACCGACGACAGGCGAACCAACGGAAAATAGATCGTTCATATTTCATTATCTTTCTTGTTCATAATCTAGTTATCTTTCAAAGTAAATACGATTGGCACCCTATACCATTTACTAATCGCTACCCCGCCCTGACGGGCTGGAACGAATTGCCAAGTTTTCACAGTTTCTAACGCGTTGTCATCCAGCATGCGGTGGCCACTACTCTGGGCCACATTGATTTGGCCACAAGAACCATCCGCCAGTACTTCCACATTTAACAGCACCTTACCTTGCAGACCTATACGGCGTGCCGCCAAGGGATATGACGGACGTGCATTTTTCTGGTTGTACAGCGCCTTGAGAACTACATCTTCTTCGTCCTTGAGCCTGGCTGTTTCAACTGCGGCACGTGCTTTAGCTTCCGCTTCCATTTTTTCTTTGGCTAGCCTCGCTTCCCGTTCTACCTTACGGCGCGCTTCTTCTTGCTCCGCACGGACTCTCGCCGCTTCTTGTTCCGCCCTGCGGCGGGTCTCAGCTTCTGCGCGGGCTTGTGCCGCTTCGTGCTCCGCGCGCGCTCTCGCCGCTTCTTGTTCCGCCCTGCGGCGGGTCTCAGCTTCTGCGCGGGCTTGTGCCGCTTCATGCTCCGCGCGCGCTCTCGCCGCTTCTTGTTCCGCCCTGCGGCGGGTCTCAGCTTCTGCGCGGGCTTGTGCCGCTTCGTGCTCCGCGCGGGCTCTCGCCGCCTCTTGTTCCGCCCTGCGGCGGCTCTCAGCTTCTGCGCGGGCTTGTGCCGCTTCGTGCTCCGCACGGGCTCTCGCCGCTTCTTGTTCCGCCCTGCGGCGGGTCTCAGCTTCTGCGCGGGCTTGTGCCGCTTCATGCTCCGCGCGGGCTCTCGCCGCCTCTTGTTCCGCCCTGCGGCGGCTCTCAGCTTCTGCGCGGGCTTGTGCCGCTTCGTGCTCCGCGCGGGCTCTCGCCGCTTCTTGTTCTATTCGTACTTTCGCTTCCTGTTCTGCCTGGACTCTTTTCGCTTCTTCCATTGCCTTAAACCGGGCAATTTCAGTTTCAACTTTTGCCTTGATTTCCGCTTTTACCTTGGCTTGCGCAGCGGCTTGCTCTGCCTTTTCCCTTTCTATTTCCTGTTGTACTTTAAGCTGGGCAGCTTCTGCCTCCGCTCTTGCTTTAGCAAGTGCAGCTTCTTGTTCTAACTTGATTTTCTCAACCTCTAGTGGCGTGGGTTCAGGATTTACCTTTGGTTTATCCGGCTCTTTAACAGGAATATCAACCGGCAGTGGTTCTGGCTCTGGCTCAACCTTATGGGGCTGTGGCTTAACAGGCGCGGAAGGAACAGAAACAGGGACTTGGGATGCGGCAGGCTTATCCGCCATCGCAATGGTCACTCTCATTTCTTGAGCAGATTTGCGCTCGCCCTGTGAATGTGCCATTACGGGGTACAAAATAACCACGTGCAGTACCGCAACAATTGTAACGATAACCGCTCGCTCGCGTGAAGCCGCGGTGGCAGGATAAATATATGACCAAAAATCCAACTTTATCTCCGTGGGTATAAGTTATGTGCACCCCACGCTACGGCATGCATGACTACAGTCAAAAATATCTGCACCCAGTTTTATTTATATTTTTTGTATCCACTTCTTTTTATTCGCCCTGGCTTAGCAAAATTCAATTTATCATTTGACAGTAAGGAAATACCTGCACATTGAAAAATAATGTACAGCGGTTTTTATACCGAATATTGAAATTCAGTTTAAGAAAATAATTGAAGAAATAAATTTACGCATAACAAACATCTTGAATTTATTTTTAATAATGTTGTGTCGCTGCAAGTATTATCAAAAAATATAATTACAAATGATAGTGATTCGTAATTATATTTATATTACGGATAAAATGCAATATTTCAGGAATCAATTTATGAGTTTTTTTACTATCAAAAAATTTGTCGCTCTCAAATAATTTTCTGGCCAGCTAAAATATTTATCATTATAATTAACTGATATGTAAGTAAATTTTTGTAAGTAACGAATACGTAGCGATAATGGGAAAGTGGCATCTCCGGTAACAGAAAATGCGAATCCTACAAACAAATCTAACGGGATCCTATGTCAGCATAGGATCAATCATGGCATTTGCAGGATTATTTCTTTGAATCAATATCCATAGGTTTTGCCATCCATTCTCGACCTTTCAGCATGGCCCACCAATAGATTGGAGGAAGAAGCCGCTCTTTAAAAATCCATGCCTGTCTTGATGGTCTTTGCCCATCGATAAACCATTTTGGGAAGCTTGGCAACAAACGGCCACCATATCCAAATTCGGCTAACACAATTTAGCCGCGCTCAACTGTCAAGGGACATGAGCCATACCCATCATAAGCCGCCCTTTTACTGCCCTTATTCAAATAAAACATAATACTGGTAGCTGCAACGGGAGCCTGTTTTCTTGCAGCAGCAGCGGTTTTCGCATTGGGGCAATTTATAACATCACCCAATTATAGATATTTGGATAAACTTTATGTTCAAGCGTATCTTGATTAACGTCCACCCATCCTCCCGCATCAGCCAATTTACTCGTCCTTATAAAATCAGGTGCCTGTTGAGGTGGAACCACATGAATCATGTCAAATTATGTTTCTGTTGTTGACATCTTGCCGTCATGGTCAGTCACGGTAAACCAAGCAATTTTTGATGAACCATCAATTTTTGTTAGTTTGCTGTTCAAATGCAATTGAACTTTATAACGTTCGATATATTCCATTAAAGCAGGGACATATTCCTTGACGCCAAACAGCACAGCTCCCGCATTATAAAAATCAATTTGAATATCCTTAAGATTTCCGTTTTTTAGCCAATGATCCGCAAATATATATAAAGCCTTTTGAGGTACACCTACACACTTGATAGGCATGGGAGGCTGGGTAAAAATCGCACATCCCTTTTTAAATTTACGCACCAATTCCCATGTATTTAAGATAAACAGGTAGTTCTGATGCAACCATATCAATCAGCACAGCTTGCCTGGTTTTTTCACAACCTAAAAGGTAGGTAAAGGTACTGGTTACCGGATCAAAAAACTGTTTAAAGATCGTAATCGTCCTTCACTTATATGTAAGTCGTTCAGATAAAGTACCCCGCCACAAACGACGGGGTACTAACTGCGCTCCACAATCTGCTGGTTTTTAACCAGCTTTCACCCTGAAGGATTCACTATCTTTTACAACACCATGCGATTTGGCAATATTCAGTTATTGATGATTCTGCTTTTGGGGAAGCTGTATGAAACCTCATTTACACAGGGCACTTCACTTGAGTTAGCGGCTTTTTCAGTTCCTGACGTGGGCCGAAGAACTCAAAATGCACTTGCGTCGAAGGAATTCCCCAAGCGAGCAGTTCATGATAAATATTTACCATAAACTGTTGTGGCCCACAGAAATAATAATCTGCATCACGGTTAGGAACAAAGGATTCAATCAGTTTCGCGTCGATAAAACCTGTACTAGCGAAGCCTTCACGGACAACGCCTGCTTCTGCGGGATCACTGTAACGGTAACGAACTGTCAGATTAGAATGCTTTGCGGCCAGCGCATCGATTACCTTTCTGAAAGCCTGGGTACTTTCATTCAGGCTGCCGTGGATGAATACAATCTGCCGATCTGGCATCGCATCAAGAGCACTCAACAGCATGCTTAAAATCGGGGTAACACCCACACCTGCGGCCAGTAAAACCAATGGCCGCTCGTGTTTTTCAGTAACGTCCAAGAAAAACTCGCCGCATGGCGGGGCAATTTCCAGCGTTGAGCGCACATCAATATTACTGTGTAAAAAATTGGAAACATAACCGTCAGGCGTATTGGCTTTTTGCCCCACTTCACGCTTTACACTAATGCGAAACCATTCCTGCCCTGGCTTATCCGAAAGACTGTAGTTCCGCATGGTGGTATGGCCGCATGGGCTAGGCACACGCACCGTGATATATTGGCCAGGCTTGAATTTAGGGAGCTGACTACCATCTGCCGGTGCCAGGTAAAAAGAGGTAATCACATCACTCTCCACCTCTTTTCCTATTACATGAAAAGACCTAAATCCTTCCCATCCACCTGGCATGACGGTGTGATCATGATAAATCTGTTTTTCACGGCCAATCAGAATGTCAGCTAGGAAGCCATACGCTTCCGCCCATGCGTTGATCACATCGTCCGTTGCGCCTGCGCCAAGAACTTCACGGATGGAAGCAAGTAAATTTGCCCCCACCACAGGGTAATGTTCAGGCTTAACCTGCAACGATGCGTGCTTTTGCGCGATGAGCTCCACCGCGCCACCAAGAACTTCAAGATTATCTATATTCGCGGCATAAGCGCAGATTGCGCCTGCCAACGCTTTTTGCTGAAGCCCCGCCGCCTGGTTTGCCGGATTGAACAATGGGGCGACTTCAGGATTATGCGAGAACATTCTTTTGTAAAAATGTCGCGTAAGTGTTTCGCCATGCTCTTCAAGGATTGGAGCCGTAGATTTAACAATAGCAATGGTTTGAGTGCTTAACATTTAGTTCTCCTTTGATATATTTTTGATGGTCATTATTTATATCTTCATGCAGAACGGCTGGAATAATAGATCATGCATGATCCGTTCGGCTTGCTGTACTTCGTCTAGCTTAAAAATTATTTACTAAAATTTCATAATTTTGGAAAAATATATAGAGTTACCATTGACCGCAATAATATCGGCAGGTGCATCCGGTTGCAGCTTACCCAGCAACGGTATATTCAGATATCTGCCTACCTTGGATGTTGCCCTCCGCAAAACATCAATCGGTTGCATCTGTGCCATTTGCATCATGGGAATTGACTGATGCAAAGTTATCGCCGTTAATTTGTGGTTGCGGGCTTTTGTAAACTGTGATTGATTGCATACACCCCCATATTAAAGTGGCACACCATCAATAATAGGTCTTAATTTCACTTCTTGGACGGCTTGCACCCATTCCTCGAATATAAACGCCACCCCTTTCATTTCCGCTAAAAGACCCAACAGGATTAACTGGAAAGCTTGTCATTAGCCGCTCCACAACAAAATAGTACGGTCGAGAATAACTTAATGTATTAACTGTGGGAATGTGACAAATTGTCGCGCGGCAATTTGTCACATCCCGATTGACCAGCGCTTATCAGCTCCCGAAAATCGTATCAAATAACTCAAAGCAGACTTTGGTTATAGGTAGCCCATACCACATTAAACAATGCTACAACTATAAAACCAGTATCTTTTCATTTATAATCAACAAGTTTTTATTATTAAAGGATTAACTGTTGGGAAATTTTTTAAGTATGTGCCAACACTTTTATTATGCCGGGCTTGATCGTGGCCACAATCAGGGGCTGGATACTTGAATTCCGATTTTTTAATTATCGGGGGTGGAGTGGCCGGATTGTCGACTGCACAGCGTTTATTGCAGCAGGGAGCATCAGTAACCATACTGGAGCGCGGTGCAATTGGCCAGGAAGCTTCATGGGCAGGCGGCGGGATTTTGTCACCACTGTGTCCCTGGAATTATCCCAACGAGGTTACACGCCTGACCACTCGTGGCGCAGGGCTGTTTTCGGCATGGACAGAAGAATTACATACGGTTACTGGCATCAATCCGGAATATGAACAAAGTGGGATGCTGGTTTTACCGCCATTTGATGCACAGACGGCAGTACATTGGTGTGCGGCGCACAATGCTTATTCAGTACATCAAGTCCATGCGGCAGACTATAGCCCGCACATACAGGGCGATGCACTCTATTTGCCAGAAGTCGCCCAGGTACGTAATCCCCGGTTATTGCGCGCCTTGCGTCAGCATGTGGAATCGCTTGGGGGGCGCATCATCGAGCAATGTACAGTAAGCGATATTGTGGTTGAAAATGGGCAAGTACAGTCACTCACCACATCCCGCGGCAAGCTTAACGCACAGGGATATATCGTTACCGCCGGAGCGTGGAGCAAGGAAGTATTAGGACAACATGCGCTACGATTAGACATTAAGCCGATGCGCGGACAGATGTTGTTGTTCAAGTTCGATGTATCGCCACTCCGCCATATTGTGTTGCAAGACGATTTATATTTAATCCCGCGTCGCGATGGATACCTACTGGTTGGTAGCACGCTGGAGGACGTAGGTTTTGACCACCGCACCACCAGTGAAGTACGTGACATGTTGTGGCAACGTGCCCAAAAAATATTGCCATCCCTGCGTGACATGCCGTTGGTACAACACTGGGCCGGACTGCGTCCCGCTTCACCACACAATATCCCCACCATCGGACGGCATCCACAGCTGGACAATCTTTACCTCAATAGCGGACATTTTCGTTATGGCGTGACCATGGCTCCGGCCAGCGCCGAAATTTTGCTAAATGAAATTACAGGGGCGCAACAATGCTTGGATGTCACACCTTATCAGGCTGGGTGGGGCAGCTAAAAATAGTTTCATGCTTGCCTCGTGAAAGCGTAAAACAGCACCCCAAAGATGGCCACGAAATATATTTCATGCGGCATTACTTGCACTCACACTTTCAGACATACCTATAGCTTAAGCAAAGTTTGCTACACTACATACCTCATGTACAAGTATGGAGATGCGCGATGTTCAATTCAAAATTCTTCGATGAAATTTCCACCAAGGTAAGCAAAGCAGTGGCTAATAGCCCGGCAAAAGATGTTGAGAAAAATGCCCGTGCCTTGCTGGCGCAAGGTTTTACCAAATTGGATCTGGTGACACGCGAAGAGTTCGATGTACAAACCCAACTGTTATCACACACAATCGACAAATTGACGGCACTGGAAGCTCGGGTCGCCGCCCTTGAAGCACAACGTAACCCTTAATAAATGAGCCTCGCGGTTTTATATAGCCGCGCCCTCTCCGGCATGGATGCCGCACTGGTCACGGTCGAGGTACATCTCGCCAACGGCCTGCCCAGTTTTACCATTGTCGGCCTGCCTGAAACCGAAGTAAAAGAAAGCAAAGATCGCGTCCGTGCGGCCTTGCTGACTTGCCAATTTGAATTTCCCAGCCGCCGCATCACGGTTAATCTCGCACCTGCCGACCTGCCCAAGGAAAGCGGACGTTTCGATTTACCCATCGCGTTAGGCATCCTCGCCGCATCTGGACAGATACCCTCAAACCGCCTTGCCGAATATGAGTTTGCCGGTGAACTGGCGCTTACCGGCGAGCTACGGCCAATACGCGGCGCGCTTGCAATGACTTATCACGCAGCCTCCAACGGGCGGGCATTTATTCTTCCGGAAATAAATGTAGTCGAAGCGGCGCTGGTAGAAGATGCAGCAGTATATCCAGCACAATCCTTATTGCAGGTGGCAGCACATTTATCTGGTCGCGCTACACTCACCCGTCAAGTCGCCAGTGCACAGCCTGCTATGCCGGACTATCCAGACATGCGCGAAGTAAAAGGGCAAGGTCAGGCCAAACGCGCGCTGGAGATTGCCGCAGCTGGTGGTCATAGCGTGCTGATGAGCGGCCCGCCCGGCACCGGAAAATCGATGCTGGCGGCGCGTTTCCCAGGCATCCTGCCGCAAATGACTGAAGCTGAAGCATTGGAAAGCGCAGCCATGCAATCGTTAGGTGGCATGTTTGATGTAAGCCACTGGAAAATGAGACCGTACCGATCACCGCATCACACTGCATCAGCTGTAGCTATGGTCGGCGGCGGCAGCAATCCGCGTCCCGGTGAAATCTCTATCGCAATGCACGGCGTACTGTTTCTTGATGAATTGCCGGAATTTGAGCGCCATGTACTGGAAGTGCTACGTGAGCCATTGGAGAGTGGAAGAATCACCATTTCTCGCGCTGCGCGCCGTGCCGATTTCCGCGCACAATTTCAGTTACTTGCTGCAATGAACCCTTGCCCATGCGGCTTTCTTGGCCATTACAACGGCAAGTGCCGTTGCACACCCGATCAAATTACACGCTATCGCGGTAAAATTTCTGGTCCGCTGTTAGATCGCATAGACATTCAGATCGAAGTTCCCGCAGTACCACAGGAAACCTTGCTCAAGCAGGCTGATGGAGAAACAAATAGTGATATTCAAGCGCGTGTGAACGTAGCGCGGCAACGTGCATTAATCCGCCAGAACAAACCCAATGCACAACTCACGGTAAGCGAGATTGACGCTCTTTGCGCGCCCAATGCACAAGGCGCCGCACTGTTGCAGCAAGCCATTAATCGCCTGAATTTATCTGCTCGCGCTTATCACCGCATACTCAAAGTGGCGCGCACTGTTGCCGATCTGGCAGGCAGCGAAAACATCCTTGCTTCGCACATCGCCGAGGCTGTTCAGTATCGCAGGATGGGCAGACAAGGATAATTGGGAACAGTAGCTCTATACCTCAAACTTCATTTTGCCAGTAGTAAGTATCATCAAATGGAGTCCGCAATGAATTTTTCATAGTGCAATTCTGACACATGATTCTACGCAAAAATCCTTCCGCAAAATCATGTTTGCTTGACACAGTTTCTGTACAATTCATACCATCGCAGTTTTTATGTTATTTTCATCGTTTTCTTATTGCATCATTGGGGGTTTGTTGTGTCGTTTGAATCTATAAAACAATCTCTTGTCTCAGATATGTCCGTTGTAGACAGAATTATACGTACCCGTCTACATTCAGATGTAGCACTGGTCAATCAGATGAGTGAGTACATCATCAATAATGGCGGCAAACGGCTGCGCCCGGCGTTGGTGGTGTTATCCGCCAAGGCATTAGGTTACACCGGCGAATATCATCACAACCTGGCGGCAGTAGTGGAGTTCATTCATACCGCCACATTGCTGCACGACGACGTGGTAGATGAATCAGAGCTACGCCGTGGGCAAGCAACTGCCAGCGCCTTATTTGGTAATGCAGCGAGTGTACTGGTTGGCGATTTTTTATATTCGCGGGCTTTTCAAATGATGGTGGAAGTAAATGACATGCGCGTGATGCAAACGTTGGCTGACGCTACTAACACTATTGCAGAAGGTGAAGTATTGCAATTGCTGAGCTGCCATGACGCAAGTGTGGATGCAAACAGTTATTTGCGCGTGATCTATTGCAAAACAGCCAAGCTATTCGAAGCAGCGATGCGTCTGGGCGCTATCCTGGCACAGGTTGACAGTGCCAGCGAAGAAGCCGTGGCACAGTATGGCATGCACTTGGGAACAGCATTCCAATTGGTGGACGATACTCTGGATTATTCTGGTGACGAACAAGCTACTGGCAAAAACTTAGGTGACGATTTATCTGAAGGCAAGCCTACATTACCGCTTATTTATGCCATGCAGCATGGCAATGCCAGTCAGGCCGCAACGGTGAAACTGGCCATTGAGCAAGGCAACATTGAAGATTTTGCCGAAGTATTGCATGTGATCAAACAAACCGGTGCCTTGGAATATACCCGGCAACAGGCACAAAAAGAATCAGATGCGGCATGTGCGGCGCTGTCTATTTTACCCGATACGGCTTACAAGCAATCGCTATTGCAATTAGCTGATTTTGCCGCTAAACGGCAATTTTGACTAAGCCAACCCTGGATAAACCATCCTGAATGATTCAAACAGAATCCCGCTGCTTCCATCCCATCCTTCCTTAAAATAGATACCGAACTATTTAACATTTCCCCTATCGCAATTCTGCAACTGACAGCTCCCAAAAAAATTTAATAAAATCGCAAGAACCTCTTGCCAACTGCAAAATTAGCACCATGAACTGTCTACACAATGAGATTTTTCACAATCGTCACATAAATTTATAAAACAGTCAGGATGAATTACAGTGGAAATAAGCTGTTAATCGCAGCTTAACCCGCTTATTACATAACCTACAATGAGCTCCATTCAATGACAGACTATGTTTTATAACGTTTTATGACGCTTGTCGATTTAAATTTTCTCCGGCACGCTAACACAAACATTCTCCCGATTCCGACAAGGGAAGCCGTGAGAAAGGAAAATTTCATCTACTTAATTTTTAATTAAAATTATGATTAATGACTCCAATTCTTCCGAAATCGCGCGAAAAACCTTGAGCACTTTGGCCGCACGCAAAATCACGCCAACGCCAGACAACTATACGCGCGTATATCAAGAAATTAGCGGCAAACCCAAAGCCACTAACACAGACTCAACTTCGGCATTAAATCTGCAGCCTCCTCCAGAGTCAACCGACGATAAATTGAAACTGCCGTGGCCAAATCTGATCCGTGACTTGCTCACACAAATGGAAACTTCGCACAAGGGAATCACTATCACACGCAAGAAGCAGAGCGTGGGGACCGTACTGAACAAATTCAATAATGATTCCAGCGTTCTATTTTCAAAGTTACAGGGATTAATATTTTCTTGGGGAAATGCAACAACCCCCGAGCCTGTTGATGAAATTATTCCGGCAAAACTTGAATTAGAAACAGCAAAAAATAATACCTCCCCTTCCACGACAAACATTACTGGCATTCCTGACAAGATTATTGATACCACAATAGATATTAAGCTAGTAGAGCAACTGCGCGAGTTACTGGCGCAATCTATTGAAAGCACTCACAGCAAAGAATCCGACCTGATGAGTGAAATTCAGCAATTGGCGCAAGAAACACGCGCCACCAACGATTATGGTCAAGCCATTAAGCTAAATAAGCAATTACGCAAACTCTGGATCAAGCTGGAATTGCGCAGCAACGACAGTTTCAACATTCAGGAAGGATTGATGCGTCTGTTTCGCCTCTTGGTGGAAAATGTCAGCGAACTGGTGACCGAAGATAAATGGTTGCACGACCAGATTCATAATCTGCAGGAAATCATCGAGCGCCCAATCAGTAAGCAATCAATTGCCAGTGCGGAACGCAACCTACGCAGCACGATCATTAAGCAAAGCTTGTTGAGACAAAACATGGTTGATGCCAAGACCACACTTAAAAGCCTGATGACGACCTTCATCGATCGCCTGAGCGAAATGACTGACAGTACGGGGGCATATCACACAAAAATTGAAGGCTATAGCCTGAAAATCGGGCAGGCAGATAATCTTACTGAATTAAACCAGATCCTAAGCGATATTATGCAAGACACGCGCATCATTCAGGCTAGCTCCATGCGTTCACACGAAGAGCTGGTCAGCACAAAAAAACAGGCACATATTGCCGAAGAACGTGTCAAGCAACTGGAACAGGAACTGGAACAAGTAAGCGAATTAGTACGCGAAGACCAACTTACCGGAGCACTGAACCGGCGCGGGCTTGATGATGTACTGGATCGTGAAATAAAACGCGCTGACCGCCAGCAGACGCCCATTAGTATTGCACTGCTCGACGTTGATAATTTCAAACAACTTAACGACTCTTTAGGCCATCAAACCGGTGACCAAGCACTCGTGCATTTAATCCAGGTCATTAAAAATGCCCTGCGCCCGACCGATGAAGTGGCCCGTTATGGTGGGGAAGAATTTCTGATTATCTTAATAGATACCAGCTTGGAAGAAGCGATGACAACCTTAACCCGCCTACAACGCGAACTCACCAAAAATCTTTTCCTGTATAACAACGAACGACAGCTGATTACCTTTAGTGCCGGGGTTGCGCTACATGTTAACGGCGAAGATCCTGAATCAACAATCGGACGTGCGGACAGTGCCATGTACAAAGCAAAACGGGCTGGTAAAAACCGGGTATTTGCGGCCGATTAACAGAAAAATGTAACCCACGTTTACAAATGCGTACTTATTGATAGAAATCCATCATCAAGTAATACGTTCCACCCCCATGAAGGCCTGAATTATTGACTTCGCGGGGGAACCAAAGCTAGTAATTATTAAATGCATTCTATGTTTCAAACAAAAATCAAGTGTGTACTAAAGTTTTTTCCCCTCTTTCCGTTAACTGGACTAACTACGGTTGATTAGCCTGACCAAATGAGGCAAACCAAAGTAAACGGCGATCATGCCGTAAAAAAAACCAGTTAAAGGAGAATTAATATGCCTGCAGTTATAAACACCAACGTTGCATCCCTAAATGCACAACGCAACCTGAACTCTTCTCAAAGTGCGCTGCAAACCTCTTTGCAACGTTTATCATCTGGCTTGCGCATCAACAGCGCCAAAGATGATGCGGCTGGTCTGGCGATTACTGAACGGATGACATCACAAATTCGTGGTCTCAATCAAGCTTCGCGTAATGCCAACGATGGCGTTTCTTTGGCGCAAACTGCTGAAGGTGGATTAGCTGAGGTTGGCAACAACCTGCAACGTATCCGCGAACTGGCCATTCAATCAGCCAATTCGACTAACTCCGCATCTGACCGTACTTCACTCAATGCTGAAGTTACCCAATTACTCGCAGAAATACAGCGTGTGTCGACCACTTCCCAATTTAACGGCCAGAATATACTTGATGGCACGTTTACTGCCGCCCAGTTCCAAGTCGGCGCGAACGCCAATCAAACTATTACTGCCAGCACAGGTAACGCCCAAACATCTGCACTGGGTTCTTACCAAGTCGCCAGCAACAGTATTTCGGCGGTTAGCGGCACTGCACTTACAGCCGGTCAGTTAACATTCAACGGCATTGATGTGGGTAGCTCAACCTCTGGCTCAGCCGAAGCAATTGCCGCCGCCATTAACGGTGCATCTAATAAAACCGGTGTATCCGCTTCAGCCTCTACTGTAGTAACTAGCTCGGTCTCCAATCCGTTACTACGCAATCAATCATTGCAATCCGGTGATTTGGTCATCAATGGCGTAAGCGTGGGTGCAGTTGCAGGCTCCAGCAACGTTGCGACACAAGGCAGTAACGTTGCTGCCGCAATCAATGCTGTATCTAACCAAACTGGCGTCACGGCAACAGCCAACGGCGGTACTGGCGCACTGACATTAACATCAAGCACTGGCAAAACCATCGACATTACCACCAATGCGGCCGTAACTGCTGACGGTGCTACCCGCGTGGAAAATGCCACCGGCCTGGAATTAGCAGGTGCCACGAAATCCTTCGGCAATAGTGTTATCACCGTTGCCGCAGGCGCCCGCCAAGTAGTCACCAATACTTCAACTAACACAGCCAATACCTCTGACACATTAACTGTAGCTGGTGTTACTTTCACTTATAGCGCAGGTGCCAACAGTGCTACCAATATCCAAATAGACAACACTAGTGCTGCTAACCAAGGAGCCAATGTCAGAGCTGCACTCGCCTTGAACAGCACGGTAACAAACGCATTCACTATTACAGGTGCGACAACTGACGCGATTCTGACCGCAAAAACCAATGTATTATCAACTGGGTCTGCAGACGGCTTAGCTTCAGCAACAGCAACTGCCAATGCCAGTTCATGGGCATCAACTGCAGCAGGTGCAGGGGTTGCGATCGGCGACACCTTGAAAATCGGTGGCCTTACTTACGAATTCACACGGCATGATGCGACCACCGTGGCTACCGCAGGTAATATCCAGGTAAAACTGGGTACGGGAGGTGCTAATGCAGCCGCTGACGATATTCTGACAGCCACCAACCTTGCTGCGGCCGTCTCCGCCCAGCAGGCTGCGGGCAATGGCACTGTAGGGTTTACATCCAGAACCGCTGGTGCAGTTACCGTGACCAATACTCTATACGGTACCGCTGGTGTCGTGGCAGCACCAACGGAACCGGTAACCCTCGGTACTGTTGGTGCAGTGTCCAGCGTTGACACGGCGGGTGTTAGCGGAGTCTATGCCGCTAGCAGCACCAAAGGAACGTTAAGTCTTAACTCTGCCAACACGTTCAGCATTGGCGGAACATCTCCCGCTGCTGCCGGCTTGAGTGCCGCCAATGTTGGTCTAACTGCAATTAACACAGTGGATATTTCAACGCTTGAGGGTGCAAATAATGCAATCTCGCTGATTGACGGTGCGCTAAGTCAGGTCAGCACGATACGTGGCAGTATGGGTGCCTTGCAGAACCGCTTTGCAAGCGTGGTGTCCAGTTTGTCTGCATCGTCAGAAAATCTCTCTGCTGCACGTAGCCGGATTTTAGATGCGGACTTTGCGGCAGAAACTGCACAGCTGACCCGTAATCAAATCTTGCAACAAGCAGGTACGGCTATGCTGGCGCAAGCAAACCAGTTGCCTAACACTGTGTTATCCCTATTGAGGTAATGCGTTAGGTGAATAATCCCGGCCGAAATAATTCGGCTGGGTTTTTGATATTAAAGGAGAGGCAACATGCTTATCCAAAGCACTAGTAACTTAGTTCAGGCTTTACCAGTTAACAAAATTTCAAGCAACGGACTTGCCGACGATGGCAAGCCTATTGCCGTTCCTTCTTCATCTTCTAATAGTCCAGTCCAATCTGGCGCGTCTCTTGAACTACCTCAAGTCGCAGTGGCTCAGGTTGCCGAACAACAAACTTCTTCTCAATTACAAAATGCTACAGACAACGTCAACAAGGTGTTGAAGCAATCAAATAAAAGTTTAGAGTTTAGTGTCGACACTGGCACCAAAAAATCAATAGTTAAGCTGATAGACACCGATACTGGGGATTTGATTCGTCAATATCCCACGGAAGAAATGTTGGCTATTTCTAACGCAATAGACCAGTTTCAGCAGGGCGTATTACTGAAACAAAAGGCCTGAGGAGACAAAAATCATGGCAACCGCAGCCACATCATCAACCAATCTAGATATTAATAGCATTGTAAATCAATTGATGACGGTCGAGCGGCAACCTATCAACAAACTCAACGTCACGGAAGCAAGCTTTCAAACCAAGCTTTCTGCCTACGGTAGCATAAAAGGGGCAGTAGCCAGCTTTCAAACTGCAATGCAGAATTTGGGCAGCGCGATCAAATTTACCAAACTTGATGCTATTCCTTCTGATGACACCATTTTGTCTGCTACGGCCAGTAGTATCGCGGTAGCGGGCACATATTCTTTAGAAGTGACCAGCCTAGCTCAGGCGCAAAAACTTGTCGCCGCTGGGCAATCCAGTAGCACTACTGCCATCGGCGATGGAACTCCGACTACGGTCACTTTCGATTTTGGCACCATTAACGGCGGAACGCTGGATCCGATAACCAAAAAATATACTGGCGTTACGTCGTTTGGCTCAAATGGCAATGGTACCAAGAGCATCACCATAGACAGCAGCAATAATTCTCTGCAAGGCATTCGCGATGCCATCAACGCTGCCAAGATTGGAGTAACGGCTACCATCATCAATGACGGTAGCGCTTCGCCCTATCGCCTTGCGTTATCATCGGACAATAATGGCGTGAGCAATAGCCTGAAGATTTCCGTAAGCGGCGATACAAGCGTGACTAACCTGCTGGCGCACGATCCAGCGGCTACGCAAAATTTGTCCGAGAATGTCACCGCGACAAATGCCAACTTCAAGGTTAATGGCGTATCGGTCAGCAAGACCTCAAACTCTGCCACTGATGTGATACAGGGAGTTACGCTCAATCTGAAAAAAATCACCACAACATCGACAACTGTGACCGTGGCTCATGATAATGCCTCTGTAAGTAACTCGGTCGCTAGCTTTGTAAAAGCTTACAACGAACTTGCTAAAACACTCAAAGATATTTCTGCTTACAATCCCGCAACCAAACAAGCGGCAATTTTGCAGGGCGATAGCACTGTACGTTCACTACAATCACAGTTACGAAACGCGCTTGGATCACCAGTCGTAGGGGCTTCCGGTGCGCTGACCACACTGTCTCAGATAGGAATTTCTTTCCAAAAAGATGGCTCTCTCGGACTGGACACCACCAAGCTCAATAACGCAATTACCAATAATGTTAGCGACATTGCCAGTTTGTTTGCCACTGTCGGCAAGGGAACGGATAGTTTAATTACCTTTAACTCTGCAACCAGTAACACCAAGGCCGGAAGCTATGCAGTGAATGTTACCCAAATTGCCACTCAAGGCAATATCGTAGGGAATAGTGCGGCCAATACCACTATCACAGATACCAATAAAGCATTGGATGTAACCGTCAATGGAGTTGGCGCTTCAATAACTTTGAATGCGGGAGTTTATACAGCTCAAACTTTGGCTGCCGAATTGCAAGCTAAAATCAATGGCGCAAGCTCATTTAGCAATGCGGGCATTACGGTTGCAGTTACGCAAAATAGCGGTGTGCTATCAGTAACCTCTTCCAGCTATGGCTCCAAATCCAGTGTCGCTATCGGCGGGGCTGGTGTTATTGACTTGCTCGGCGCGGCTCCCACGCAAACCGCCGGTGTTGACGTTGCGGGATCTATCGGCGGTGGGACTAGTATTGGCTCCGGCCAGGTTTTAAGCAATGCACAAGGCTTGAATATCACCATCAACGGCGGGGCATTAGGCGACCGTGGTAACGTAACTTATTCAAATGGCTATGCATTTTCACTCGATGCATGGACAAGTACAGTATTGACAGCCGATGGCGCGCTCGCCAGTCGTACCGGCGGCATTAACAATTCCATCAAGGATCTAGGAAATCGCCGAGCTGCAATTGAAACTCGCTTAGTCGGTATCGAGAGACGATACCGCGCCCAATTTTCCGCGCTGGATAGCATGCTGAGCAGCATGAATCAAACCAGCAATTATTTAACCCAACAACTCGCACAACTCGCCAAACTATAACTTAGGGGAATTACCATGAACACCAATACTGCAATCAATGCCTATAACAAAGTCGATATTGAATCAGGCGTAAATGCAGCTAACCCACATAAACTTATTTTGATGCTATATCAAGGTGCATTACTAGCAATAATATCGGCCAAGAACCAAATTTTACGCGAGGAAACCGCTGCCAAGGGCACATCCATTTCCAAGGCCATTA
The DNA here is from genome assembly GCA_003402345.1 of Candidatus Nitrotoga sp. MKT. Taxonomy (GTDB): domain Bacteria; phylum Pseudomonadota; class Gammaproteobacteria; order Burkholderiales; family Gallionellaceae; genus Nitrotoga. Next base: position 162,639 of record QFXH01000001.1, read on the forward strand.
CAATTATTGACGAAGGGCTAAAAGCCTGCCTCGATAAAAACGCCGGCGGTGAACTAGCGCAAAATCTTTCTTCTCTGTATGACTACATGAACCAGCGTCTGCTAATTGCCAACCTAAAAAATGACACCGATATCCTGGACGAAGTAAGCCAGCTGTTATCTGAACTCAAAGGAGCGTGGGAAAGTATACGTTCTGGAATTCCATCTACCTTACCAGCCTCTCCCCTAGTTGGTCGACAACACACTATCCCTGCTATTAAGCCACAAGTACTCATTGCTCAATCAACTACACCGCTGCAATCAGCAATCGGCAGACATGCAATGTCAACTTATGGCAGCGTTTAGGTAATAAATACTAAGTAATCAGTAATGTTTATTCAGTCACGTCCTCCTTTCACACACTACGGAATGAAAATGAAAAAATTCTTGGAACCAAGCTATAGCTATCAAGATTGTACCGATACGTCGAATAGCGACGTTTAATTGCACCTACAACATAAGCCGAATCAAAACCATCAGTGGCACAATACCGCGATTAACAAACCAAGGATAAAGGATGTAGACCATGGATTCAGTCATCAAAAATTATGAATTTCTATCATCTATAACTTCCCAGATGCGTGTTGCAGCAACACATGGCCAGTGGGAGCGGTTAGTGGAATTGGAGAAAGAGTGTAGCCGTCATATAGAAATCATGAAAACTCAAGATATGGGCATCTCACCTAACGTGGATACACAATTGCGTAAAATGGAATTGATCCGTAAAATTCTTGCGGATGACGCTGAAATCCGCAACCATACTGAACCGTGGATGGCTCAATTACAGCGCATCATGCATAGCACAGGGCAAGAGCGCCGTTTGCAGCAAACTTATTCCAGCGAATATTAACAATATAGAGTGTACGCGGACATGACCGTGCTTCAGTAAAGTGGCGTGATGCTGCAACACTCTGCATAACATGCAATGCACATGCTGCCTGTCAAACTCCTGAGCACACTTAAAGCGCTTGCATTAGCGCAAAAAACACTTCCGACAGCTACAGTTGACGCTACGCCCAAAACAGCGCAATTTGAACCGGGACAAAAAATTCAGGGCATCGTGCAAACCCAGGTGTCCCCCGGTTTGTTCAATGTGCGTATTGGCGAGCAGCTCACTCAAATGCCACTTCCTGCTTTTATCCGTACTGGCGACACAATCAAGCTGCAAGTTATCGCCACGACTCCCCACCTGACCTTCAGCATGTCCGCTTCAACCAACCCTTTATCCACAGATGAAAAATTAAGTTCGGTAGCACGATTACTGTCCGCCATGTCACAGCAACCACGCGAAAAAACCGATCTGCGCGCGATGCAAAGCACACCACTGTGGACAACACCGCAGACCATGCAAAGCGGGCAATTGGCCGAACTTTTACACGAAGCTTTAGGTAACAGTGGGCTGTTCTACGAATCACACCAGGCTCAATGGTTAGAAGGTGCGCGCAGCACTACACAACTTTTGCAAGAACCACAGAATTCCACAAGAGCAAACCCTTCCATAAACATGGAAGTATCATCCATGCTGGATAAAAATGTATCCGCTGCAAGTCAAATGGATACGATCGCCCCAATAGAAGGAAAAACACCAATTATTCCCGACCATCTACAACCCCTCGTACAGCAGCAAATCAACGCACTTGAAACACGGCAGGTGCTATGGCAAGGTAACATTTGGCCAAACCAGGCCATGCAATGGGAAATTCACGAACAAACTTCACAAACCCCTGCTACTGAAAACGAGCAGCAATGGAGCACACAAATTCATCTTGATCTGCCCAATCTGGGTATGGTTTCTGCCACTTTAAGTTTCAATAGTGCGGGCCTGAGCCTAACTCTAAATGCAAGCACCACGGCGACACGTACCGCACTAGGCAATGCCAGTTCGCAACTGGTCGCCACTATGTCCGACCGTGGAATTCCAATTGTCAGTACGCTAGTCACGCAGCATGAAACCACCTAATAAACAGCAAATGGCTGTCGCACTGGCTTATCAAAGTCACGAACCGGCTCCCAGAGTTGTTGCGCAAGGTCGTGGCCTAATCGCACAGGCAATCATCCAACGCGCCAAAGAGCACGGCGTGTTTGTGCACGAATCGGAGGATTTGGTGGGATTACTGATGCAGGTTGAACTGGATCAACACATTCCACCGCAACTTTATCTGGCTGTGGCAGAACTGCTGACTTGGCTATACCGCTTGGAGAATGGGGAAATTCCCGCTAATTTCAAATCTGACTGAAAATGTGTACGTCCGTAAACAGAGAAACTTGGTGGTTCAGGTAATTGAAAGTTGCACTAAATCAATATTTACTGCCGCGACTTTACTTTAACCGTAACCAAATTTTTCATTTGGCTATTCTATTTGGAGCATAAAAAAACCACCTCTTATTTAAGTATTGCCGCAAATAACGCCCTGGTAAAATCGAACGATATGTTGATTTTTATTTTTAATTAGGTGCAGCATGGCCACAACAAAAGATATTCCGTTAAAAATAGAGCTGCTTTCCGATGGTGAGGATAGTGAATTTCGCATACGCTCAAACAAGGAAATTCAGTCTATTTTGCGCGGCATTGTGAGAACAGGCGCGCTCGTCGCACTATATTACGATAATGAAAACGATTTCATTCTGACCACACTGCTTGGAGCTGACGAACAAAATGTGTGGCTCAACGTCAGTTCTAGGGAGACAGATAATCAGCGTATTCTGTCAAGCCATAAAATAATTTTCGTCAGTTCCCATTTACAGGTAAAAGTACAGTTTGTGGCACACCGCATCGAGAATGCTTGGTTCAAAAACCAGAATGCATTTTCTTTACCGATACCCAATAGCCTATTACATTTACAACGGCGCGACTATTTCCGCTTGCTCGTCCCAGTTAAAAAACCACTCACTTGTGTTATTCCAGCCAGGCCAGGCGCACCACTTCTCAAGAACTGTCCAACCATTATGGACATCGGTGGCGGAGGCGTGGCTTTGGTATGCCAAGAGCACGACACCGAATTTCAGCCAGGGAAAATTTACTCGGCCTGCCATATCCTTCTGCCGAATATTGGCACGCTAACCGCTACGATACTAGTAAAAAATATTTTTATAATTACCATGCAAAATGGTGAGGTCAAGAAACGTGCAGGCTGCGAATTCATCCACTTAAATGGCACGATGGCAATCCTGCTACAGCGCTATCTTACCCATCTACAAAGCGAAAATCTAACTCAGCGGTAACATGTTAAGCGTGTATTTCCATACACAAAACTAACCGCATATAACTCTTACAAACACTCAAATTGCACAGTGATCACTCACACTCATGCTGTACCACTCAGTTTATACCTGCATGTTCATAATATCGTTATAAGCGGCAATCACTTTATTGCGGACCTGCACCGTAGCCTGGAAAGAAATGTTCGCTTTTTGCCCATCTATCATCACATCACTCAAGCTAACCTTATCATTACCTAATACAAATTCCTTTTGCATGGCTTCGGCGTGATTTTGCGCTTGGGCTACACTGTCCAGTGAAGATTTCAGCACGCTGGCGAAATCTGTCGTTGTAGTTGCAGCGGTTTTCGGTACCGTTCCGCCCTGCGCCAAGAGCATTGCAGCGCGCATTTGAACCAGCAAGCTATCCATTCCAGAGACATTCATAATTCACCTCCACTATTCGAATGTGCACCTTATCACCCATTTTTTCCATTTTAACCTCAGAAAAGCTGGCGAATTTTATCGCTTTTCACACTATCGCATCTGAGATGTCTGGTGATAATACAGAGCATGCGTATTACTAAATTAATAATTCAAATGTGCGCTATGGAACAACAGCAATTTTGCAACAAGCACTTGTATCGCACTTTAAGTTATCTGATGTATGTATGTACTGGTATAGCCAATATGATATTTAAAATAAACATAAGTTGCGGCGAAATAAAATGGCAGAAAACAATTTAACCCCTACGCTGCTGCAATCGTTTGGTGGGTTCAACAGTAAGCAAAGCATAGGCCTTCTGGTCGCTGCCGCAGCCACAATCGCATTGGCCTTCGGCATGTGGACATGGGGGAAAACGCCTGATTACCGTGTGTTGTATGGCAATCTTTCCGATCGCGACGGTGGGGCTATCATCGAATCTCTTCAACAAATGAACGTACCTTATAAATTCGCTGAAGGAGGCGGTGCGCTGCTTGTTCCTGCCGATCAAGTACATGAGGTACGCTTGCGCATGGCTTCACAGGGCTTACCCAAGGGAAGCTTGGCCGGGTTCGAGTTGATGGAAAATCAAAAATTCGGCACCAGCCAATTTCTAGAACAGATGAATTACCAACGCGCTCTGGAAGGCGAGTTAGCGCGTTCGGTGCAAACACTGGCTTCCGTGCAAAGCGCACGCGTGCATCTGGCTATACCCAAACCGACAGTATTTGTAAAAGAGCAACAGCAACCCGGCGCATCTGTAGTCCTGACTCTGCATCCTGGCCGAATTCTGGATGGAAGCCAGATTAGCGGTATCGTGCATTTGATTTCCAGCAGCGTGCCTAATATGCCCGCTAAAAATGTTACCGTAGTAGACCAAAGCGGCACGCTACTAAGCTCTGTCAAAGAGGGTAGTACGGGTCAGATGGACGCTACTCAAATTAGCTATGTAAGGAAAATTGAGCAAGACTATATCAATCGTATTGAAGCGATCATCACGCCATTAATCGGCGCAAACAATGTGCGGGCACAAGTTACCGCTGACATCGATTTCGCACAAACTGAACAGACCGCAGAAAGCTACAAACCTAACCAAGATCCAAAAGAATCCACATTGCGCAGCCAGCAGACCATGGCTTCGACAAATGGCGGTATCCCAAGCGCGTCTGGCGTTCCAGGCGCATTGTCGAATCAGCCGCCAGTCCCCGCTACTGCACCTATCGTCACCCCGTCCAGTTCAGTTGCGGCTGCAACTGTTGGCACAACGAGCTCCCTCAAAGAATCGACCGTCAATTATGAAGTGGACCGCACTATCCGCCACACCAAATTGCCTGTAGGCAGCATTAAACGCCTGTCAGTTGCAGTGGTACTAAACAATCGCACCATTACCGATAAAAATGGGAAAAAAAGCTCCAAACCACTTAATGACAGCGAGAAAGAGCAAATCACCGCACTGGTGAAAGATGCCATGGGCTTTAACGCCAGCCGCGGTGACAGTCTGAACGTCCTGAACAGTGCCTTCAATGTTGAAAAAGAAGTGTTAGTTCCAGAAGAACCCTTTTGGAAACGGCCAGAAATGATTGCTTTAGCAAAGGACATACTGAAATATCTACTAATCACAGGCATCGCGCTGTACCTGATACTGGGTGTCATTCGCCCAGCATTAAGAAATTTTTCTGCCGCCGCTACACCCGCAGTGGAGAACAAAACTAATGATGTTCCGCAAACTGCGGTTCCAGAGCGCAGCACTACGCAAGACACAGCACAGCAAGCAAAGAGCTCTTATGAAAACAATCTGGAGACCGCAAAAAGAATAGCCGGACAGGATCCCAAAATCGTGGCATCAGTCGTTCAAGGATGGGTGAATAGCAATGAGTGACGCAGGCATCAATAAAAGCGCGATTCTTCTCATGACACTGGGTGAAAATGAGGCCGCAGAGGTACTGAAATATCTCGAACCGAGGGAAGTACAAAAAATCAGTTCTGCCATGATAGCGCTCAAAAACCTGACGCACGAACAGATTAGCGATGTTTTCAATGAATTTCATGAGATTGCCGCACAAAAAACAACCGTCGGCATGGATGCAAGCGATTATATCCGCAGCATGCTGACCAAAGCGCTGGGAGACGACAAGGCGGCAGGCTTGCTTGATCGCATTTTGCACAATAGCGATACCAGCGGAATAGAAAGCCTTAAATGGATGGATCCGGCATCAGTCGCTGAACTGGTGTCCAACGAACACCCACAGATCATAGCCGCAATACTTGTGCATCTCGAACCGGACATGGCTGCCGGCATCTTGGGTTTATTGACCGAACGCACGCGCAGTGACGTCCTATTGCGCATTGCCACGCTTGATGGGGTGCAGCCCACCGCCCTACGTGAGCTTAACGATGTATTAACCAAGCTTTTGACTGGCAACGCAGTTAATAAGAAACGTATTAAGGGTGGCGTTCGCACCGCAGCGAATATCCTCAATTTTATGGGTAGCGTGCAAGAAGGTGTCGTTATTGAAATAGTCCGCAGCCATGACGCCGATTTGGCGCAAAAAATCCTTGATGAAATGTTCGTATTTGAAAACCTGCTAGACGTCGATGACCGTGGTATTCAGGTCGTTTTGCGTGAAGTTCAGTCCGAATCCTTGATTGTGGCGCTGAAAGGCGCGAGCGAAGAGCTACGTGAAAAAATATTTAAAAACATGTCGCAACGTGCCGGTGACATGTTGCGTGAAGATTTAAGTAGTAAAGGCCCAGTTAAAGTCAGCGAAGTAGAAGCGGAACAAAAAGAAATTTTAAGGATAGTACACCGGCTATCCGACGAAGGGCAGATCACTTTAGGTGGCAAAGGAGGGGAAGAATCCTATGCCTGATGCTGCTATCCCCAAGGAACAACTCACCGCCTATCAACGCTGGGAGCTACCTGCCTTCGATGTGGTGAAGGCAGTGGAGCCCCCCCCGATCAATCTGCCTACCGCAGCCCAGATTGAACACATCCACATGCAGGCGCATGAAGAAGGCTATCAGGCTGGTTATGTTGAGGGCATGAAACAGGCCGGTACAGAAGCACAACGCATCGCAAAGATACTGGAATCGCTGAACAAAGAATTGCAAAACGTGGATCAGAAAATCGCCCAGGACTTGCTGAACCTGGCGTTAGAAATTGCTAAACAGATGTTGCAACAAGCACTCAAAATAAAACCAGAATTGCTGCTAAGTGTGGTGCATGCAGCTATTGGTGAGCTGCCCTATTTCAATCAAAATGCCCATCTTGTACTGCATTCCGATGATGCAGCGCTACTACGCACAAGCATGGGTGAGCAGCTGCTTCATGCCGGTTGGAAAGTTTTCGAAGATAACCAAATTGAACGCGGGGGTTGCCGTGTGGAAACAGCACATAGCCAAATTGACGCTACTTTGCCTAAACGCTGGCAACGAGTTGTCGCCTCTATCGGACAAGACAGCGCATGGCTGGAATCATGACCTCCCCTACCCAAATCCCCCCAACCATTCTGGCTTCCGTAGGTGACCATACCCAGCATTGGCAAGCCTGCCTGCAAGACAATCAGGAATTAATCACACAGAGCAAACCCTTGCTAATCAGTGGCCGCTTAACCAAGGTCACCGGGCTAGTAATGGAAGCCGTTGGTTTGAAGATGGCGGTTGGCAGCACGTGTGTTATCGAATTACCCAACAATCGAATCGAAGCGGAAGTGGTCGGATTCTCTGGAGAAAAAATATTTCTGATGCCAGAAAACGATGTTCATGGCCTGATACCCGGCGCGCGCGTAGTACCGCTAGAACCGGTAAGTACACCATTGCTGGGCAGCAAACAGCGTACATTCCGGCGGCGTGCGACTGATCACACACGCCACTTGCCAGTAGGTGACAAGCTGCTAGGCCGAGTACTGGATGGAGCGGGTCGTCCATTGGATCAATTGGGACCGCTAGTGGCAGTAACAACCGCTCCCTCGCAAAGCCGTCCCATCAATCCACTGAACCGCGCACCAATCAAGGACGTTCTGGATGTCGGTGTACGGGCCATCAATAATCTACTCACTGTCGGACGCGGCCAACGCATGGGGCTATTCGCTGGCAGTGGTGTAGGAAAAAGTGTGTTACTCGGCATGATGGCACGGTACACCAGTGCCGATGTCATCGTGGTGGGATTAATCGGCGAGCGTGGCCGCGAGGTAAAGGAATTCATCACTCACATTCTCGGAACAGAGGGTATGGCACGTTCAGTTGTAGTTGCAGCCCCTGCCGATACCAGCCCACTCATGCGCTTGCAAGGTGCAGCCTATGCCACAACGATCGCCGAATATTTTCGTGGCCAGGGCAAGCATGTATTGCTGATTATGGATTCACTTACCCGCTATGCCATGGCACAGCGTGAAATTGCACTGGCGATTGGCGAACCGCCCGCCACCAAGGGCTATCCGCCATCGGTATTCGCCAAGCTGCCCCAGTTGGTGGAGCGTGCCGGTAACGGTACGGAAGGCGGCGGCTCGATCACCGCGTTTTATACTGTATTAACTGAAGGCGACGACCAACAAGATCCCATCGCCGATAGCGCACGTGCCATTTTGGATGGCCACATCGTATTATCCCGCCGCTTGGCTGAACAAGGCCACTATCCGGCCATAGACATCGAAGCCTCCATTAGCCGCGCCATGAGCAGCCTTGTTTCAGAACAGCATTTCACTTTAGTACACCGTTTCAAACACCTATATGCACATTACCAACGCAACCACGATTTAATCAGTGTTGGCGCATATGTCAGCGGCAGTGATCCGCTATTGGACGAAGGGCTTGCGCGCTATCCCTATATGGAGCAGTTCCTCAAGCAAGGCATGTTCGAGCGTGAATCCTACTCTAGTGGCGTCGCCGCTTTTAGCCATCTATTTGAAAACCAGCACTGAGGCAGCTAAACCATGTCCAAGACATTTTCCATGCAACCACTGGTACATTTAGCCCATCAAAAAAATGATGACGCCAGTAAAAAATTTGGCCAACTAATCCAGCAGCAAAAAGCCGCACAAACCAAGCTGCATACATTGGAACAATATCGTGAAGATTATCAGACACGTCTACAACAAGCGGTAATAAACGGTATCAACCAAACTAGCCTGCGTAATTTCCAAGACTTCATCCTCCGTCTGGATGAGGCAGTTGCACAGCAACGGAATGCCCTTGAACAAATATCCCGATTGATACAAGCCGGACGCAACGAATTGGCAAATACACAGCGCAATATGAAGTCCTTCGATACGCTGGCACAACGTCACCTAGAAAGCGAAAAAAAACTGCAAGACAAATTAGAACAGCGGCAACAGGACGAACATACCGGGCGCAACTCTGCACTCAAAGCCAGAGCCAGAGCCGCACAAAACGAAATTTAACTTCAGCGAGGAGGCATCATGCAAAATACAATCACCCCAGTGGCCGCACCTGCCGCACCAGCCGCGCCAGCATATACACCCACAGAAGTGGATGGCACAGCGCAGGTCGAGCTTTTCGGTAACGTGCTGGCGCGCCAACTTGCGAATAGTATCCAGCTTGGCGAACCCAATATTCCCGACACTGGCCTGTCTATAACTTCCACCACAGATAATATACTCACGATTACGCCCAGCAACGAGCAACCTAGCGAACCACAAACGCCCATCTTGGATGGTACCAACACTTTACCCAGCGATATGCTGGCAGCATTATTACCGCATAACATTGCTCCACAAATACCAATCCGCAACACACAATCTATTCAACCAGAAACTGTTATAGACAATCGGGCGCAATCCATCAGTACGCGCAAAATGTCCTTGGGATACGATGCACTAGACACTGCAAAAGCAACTTTAAAATACGATACTTCTGACACCACACTGGAAATCATGAATTCCTTTGATGGTAACAAAAGCGTAACACCGTTGATTGAGGCACAACTTTCCACCCAATCCCTTACCCAGGTAAACGCGCCGCAGCCTAATACAATAGCCCTGACCACGCTACAAACCCAAACATCAAGTGCCGATAACCTGAATGTACAAACACAATTTACCGTAAACACGCCATTGGTAGATGGTGCCTGGGCTGATGAATTTAGCCAAAAAATCACATGGATGGCTACCCAGCATGGGCAAAGTGCTGAGTTGCATTTGAATCCGCCCCAACTCGGCCCGCTGGATGTATTAATCAAAGTTGATGGTGACCAGGCTACTGCGCTATTCAGTTCGCCACATGCCGTTGTACGTGATGCGATAGAACAGGCACTACCTAAGCTTCGTGAAATGCTGGCCGATAACGGAATCATGCTGGGCAATGCCTCAGTAAGCGATCAATCTGCCAGAGAGCAGCAAGCGAAACAAACAGACCAACAGCACAAAAAAGAAGGCTGGCAAGCTAAGGTCGATCAGTCTGTCTTCGTCGGCAGCACCCAAGCCAAATCTGGACACCACCATCAGGGATTAGTAGATACGTTTGCCTAATGGAAAAATCGATAAGCACAGTAAATATTCAAGCACTTATTTTTAAAATTGCCCTGATTTTATTTCACTATTTTTATGGACAAGAGGGCTACGCTAATAAACCAGATCATGTCTAATTGCCAAGTTAGATGGGATTCTCAGCCTTATTCCGTTTATCACACCGATTGAATTTCTCTGATAATCCCACTCAGAAGATAAGGAGCAGCAATGGCAAAACCAACACCAAAAAAAGACGCATCAGACTCCGCGCCAGCTGACGCTACGGCAAAACCAAACGGCAAAAAAAAATTGCTCATCATCATAGGTAGTGTCTTAGCTTTAGGGCTTGCAGGCGGTGCAGGATGGTATTTTACCAAGGGTGGCGATCACAATGACAAGAATGCCAAAAAAGCTTCACAACACGTCGAACAACCAAAATTTATTGCATTAGACCCTTTTACGGTTAACTTGCAACGCGAGTCAGCTGACCAATTTTTGCAAATTGGCATAACACTAAAAATATTTCAGCCAGAACTAGAAGAAAAAATTAAGCAAAATTTGCCAGAAATCCGTAGCCGCCTGCTGGTACTGCTGTCCGGCAAATATGCTTCAGAACTGGTTGCATCTAAAGGCAAAACAAAACTCGTCAAAGAAATTATTTCAGAGACTGAGACCGTACTTGGTCTGCGCACAGCGCGTGCCCCACACCCTAAACCCATTGCCCCTCCCCCTCCTCCCGTGGAAGCAGCAAGTCCTGTAGAAGGAGCTAACCCAGAGGAATCACCCGCCAAAACAGAAGTTGCAGAGGGAGGGGCAGAAGGAGCGGCAGTAGCAGTAAAAGAAGCCGTACCTGCCAAACCAAGCAACGAGGCGAATGAAAACGTCATAGACGTGCTATTTACCTCTTTTATTATCCAGTAAAAAATCGATGAGCGATTTTCTCTCTCAAGATGAAGTTGACTCACTGCTCAAAGGAGTAACTGGGGAAGCGGATGAAATACCTGCGCCAGCTGAACCAAAAGACGCTGTACGCCCATATAACATGGGTTCACAGGAGCGTATCGTACGTGGGCGCATGCCCACGATGGAAATTATCAATGAACGCTTTGCGCGTCTATTCAGAATTTCTTTATTCAACTTAATTAGACGTACTGCAGAAATCTCAGTAGGACCGATACGCGTCCAGAAATTCAGTGAATTCCTCCGTAATCTGCCCATACCTGCCAACATCAACATCGTGCAAGCCAAGCCTTTACGTGGCAATGGGCTGTTTATTTTTGATCCCAACCTGGTTTTTTTGGTGGTCGACAACATGTTCGGTGGTGATGGGCGCTTTCACACCCGGGTCGAGGGACGTGAATTCACACAGACCGAGCAGCGCATCATCCAACAACTATTAGCTGCCGTATTCGAGTCTTATAACAAAGCTTGGCAAGCTGTATATCCGTTGAAATTTGAATTTGTGCGTTCGGAATTGAACCCGCAGTTCGCTAATATCGCCACACCAAACGAAGTAGTAGTGACCACCACTTTCGACATTGAGTTCGGCGGATTAGGCGGGGCATTTCATGTATTGACCCCTTATTCAATGATAGAACCGCTCCGCGAGCAGCTCTATAGCACCATGCAAGGCGACCATCTGGCTGTAGACAAACGCTGGCTACGCACACTATCCAAACAAGTACAGTCCGCAGAAATTGAGCTGACTGCGATTCTCGGCCAAGCCCAAATTACATTTGAGAAGGTACTGGGAATGCGCAGCGGCGATTTTATCCCCTTGAATGTGGAAGATAGTATTACGGCGCTAGTGAATGAAGTACCCGTAATGAAATGCAAGTACGGCATTTTCAACAACCAATACGCCCTTAAAGTAGAAAAAATGCTGAGCAACACAAGTGGCGATTCGGCTAGTGGAGACAATGATGACTGACGAGAATACAGACGAAATTAGCGCCGATGACTGGGGTGCGGCAATGGCTGAACAAGCTACCAGCACACCATCCCAAGCCGATGACTGGGGTGCGGCAATGGCTGAGCAGGCTACCAGCGCACCATCCCAACCCGCCGCGCAACCCCATGCATTCACACAATTCGCCGGCACAACTGGCACAGCCGTGAACAACGACCTTGACATGATCATGGACATCCCGGTTCAGCTAACGGTTGAGCTTGGCCGTACCAAGATGCCCATCAAAAATCTGCTGCAACTGGCACAAGGATCGGTAGTGGAATTGAACGGCCAAGCGGGTGAACCGCTCGATGTAATGATTAACGGTTTTCTGATCGCGCAAGGCGAGGTCGTAGTAGTGAACGATAAAATCGGTATTCGCCTGACCGACGTTATCACTCCATCTGAACGCCTGCGCCGCCTCAGCCGCTAAAATGAAAACTATCGGCAACCGGTTTATCAAACCAAAGTTTATCTGGATGCACCTCTGTCTCATCGTCGGCCTTTGCACACCCTTGCTCGCAACAGCGCAAAATACACGTCCTGCTTACACGCCTCCCCCACCCCCTGCGGCAATGTCGTCCGGCAGCATATTGCAGGTTATTTTTAGCTTGCTGTTGGTATTGGCGGCGGTAGTGCTGGTTGCATGGATATTGAAACGCATCAACCTGCCTCAACATGCCGCCGGAAATTTAATTAAAGTGCAAGCTGCGATGGCGGTTGGCCAACGCGAACGTATCGTGTTGGTAGAAATCAACGACACCTGGCTGGTAGTTGGCGTTGCTCCCGGACAAGTACGCACCCTGCATAGCATGGCCAAAGCCGAATTACCCGTAACACAAGCGGGCATGGTTACCGGTACAAATGGAAAATTCCCGGAGTGGCTGAAACAAATAATGGAAAAGCGTAATGCGCCTTAATTCACTTCTGGGGGCAACCCTGTTATTTAGCCTGATCCCCGCAACATTTGCCGCCGATCTTGCTTTACCCGCATTTAACAGCAGCGCCACGCCAGGCGGTGGGCAAACCTACTCACTTAGCTTACAAACGCTATTACTGCTCACATCGTTAAGTTTTTTACCGGCTGTAATGCTGCTGATGACCAGTTTCACCCGCATCATCATCGTGTTATCGCTGCTACGTTCTGCCCTTGGCACGCCCTCCTCTCCCCCCAATCAGGTACTGATCGGACTAGCCTTGTTCCTCACTTTCTTCGTTATGTCACCGGTGCTAGATAAAATTTATACGGATGCCTACCTGCCATTCAGTGAAAATAAATTGACGCTGGCACAAGCATTCGATACTGGCAGCGTACCGCTCAAGGCATTTATGCTGAGACAAACGCGTGAAAAAGACCTCGCCCTTTTCGTTCAAATTTCCAATAGCGAACCGTTGCAAAGCGCGGATCAGGTACCCCTAAAAATCCTGGTTCCCGCCTATGTCATCAGCGAACTAAAAACCGCTTTCCAAATTGGTTTTGTAATATTTATCCCGTTCCTCATCATCGACATGGTGGTGGCCAGCATCCTGATGTCTATGGGTATGATGATGGTATCGCCAGCGATGATTTCGTTGCCATTCAAGATCATGCTATTCGTGCTGGCAGATGGCTGGAATCTGCTTATCGGATCGCTAGTACATAGCTTTTACACCTGAGGCCGCACAACGATGACCCCCGAAAGCGTAATGACACTTGGTCGCCAAGCATTGGAGTTGACCCTGATGGTATCAGCACCGGTACTGCTAACAGCCCTAATTATCGGGCTGCTGATTAGCATTTTTCAGGCCGCCACCCAAATCAACGAAATGACCCTATCTTTTATTCCAAAACTGATCGGCATGTTCGGTGTATTGATCATCACCGGCCCGTGGATGGTGGGCATGATGTTGGATTATATCCAGCGCCTGTTCAGCAGCATTCCCTGGTTGGTTGGGTAATAGCGTTCTATTGATCGAGCACGGTGAAGTATTGACCCATGATTACCGTCACCAGCGCCCAGTTACTCTCCTGGCTCGCCTTATTCATTTTTCCATTTGTCCGCATCCTGGCCATGATTGCCAGTGCACCGATACTGGGTAATAAGCAAGTTCCGGTGCGTATAAAAATAGGCTTGTCCGTATTGTTGACCATCGTTATCGCGCCTACTTTGACTATACAACCCAATGTCGATCCAGCTTCTGCGCTTGGATTTTTAATTTTGCTTCAACAGATTCTTGCCGGGCTAGCAATCGGTTTCACTATGCGTTTGATTTTCACCGCAATAGAAATGGCCGGGGATATTATCGGGATTCAAATGGGGCTGGGATTCGCCATTTTCTTTGACCCTCAAAATTCTTCCTACACGCCAGTGATAGCACAATTTTTAGGCATCCTCGCCGCACTCGTGTTTCTCAACATGAATGGACATCTCGTCATGCTGGAAGCGCTAGCAGACAGCTTCCGTACTTTTCCCATTAATAGCGCAATCCCTGCGGCAATTGCGCTACATACTCTGGCCTCATGGGGTGGTAGCATTTTCTCTAATGCATTGCAATTAAGCATGCCCGTGATCGGCGCGCTGCTAATCTCCAATTTTGCACTGGGCATACTGACGCGTAGCGCGCCACAACTTAACATCTTCGCGGTCGGCTTCCCGGTTACTTTGACAATCGGCCTTGCTACAGTGATGCTATTACTGCCTTACCTCGTTCCGCTATTGGAAAACATCACCCACACCAGCTTGGGCACTGTGCTACGCGTCATGCAGCTATTTGGCAAATCGTAAATAGCGCAATCCTCAGCAACCCTATTTCAGCAATTAAATGAAGCCGGGTTTGGGTGGCAATAGTGATTTATAGCGGCGTCTATATGCAGTTATGCTATATTTTTCGCCCTGACCAAAAAATCTATGGAGAAATCATGAAACGTTCCAAGTATTACTTCTCATCCCGAATCGCAATTGCCGTATCCACCTTCCTGACTATCGCTATTTTTAGCCAGGAAGCCCAGGCAGTTTGCAATGAATGCGGTACAGTTACCGATGTAAAAACCGTAACAGTCGAAGGCCAGGGAAGCGGGCTTGGTGCTGTAACAGGCGGGGTATTGGGCGGCGTAGTGGGCCACCAAGTGGGAGGAGGAAGAGGTAAAGATTTAGCCACTATCGGGGGAGTTGTAGGTGGCGCTTATGTCGGCCATCAAGTCGAAAAAAAATCAAAATCCGGAACTAGATATCACGTCTTCGTAGAGATGGAAGATGGTACTAGCAAAACGTTCAAATATTCTTCTAAAACCAGCTATCAGGTCGGTGATCGCGTCAAGGTGAAAAATGGCAAACTGATTCGGGCATAAAAACACCGCATGCCATCAATAACGGCTATCAGATTTCCGTGAACTTCAGCACGATGGACATAAGGGCACCTCTAAAAATTAAGAGTTCTAAACAAGACTAGGCGCGAATAAAAAATGTTGACGCAGCATATAACTGATATGTAAGGAAACATTTTTTGTGAGCAACAACGTATTGTGACGAAATCTGAATTTTTAGAGGTGCCCATAAGATGAGCTATCACCCTGTCCTATAACTTTATGTGAAGAGCACATGGATCGGACAGAACGTTTTTACAAAATTCAACAACTACTGATTTCACGTCGGACAGTACCAATCTCTATATTTCTGGAAGCGCTTGGAACTTCGGAAGCCACTTTCAAGCGTGACCTGGATTACCTGCGTGACCGAATGAACATGCCCATCGAATGGGACCGGAACGCCAGGGGGTATCGGTACGTAACAACCAATCCAAATGACAGATCCTCCACCTTACCTGGACTATGGTTCAATGCATCAGAAGTGCATGCCTTGCTGACAATGCAACACTTGCTCGCCAATCTTGGAAATGGATTGTTGAGCAGCCATATCGCACCTTTGCAGACTCGCCTTAAAGCCTTGCTCGGCAGCGCTGACCATAGCGTTGAAGAAGTGGAAAAACGCATCAAGTTGGAACACGCCAGCAGACGCGCCCTGCCCCTTCAGTGTTTTGAGACTATCGCCACGGCAACACTGCAACGAAAGCAATTACAGATCACCCACTTCAACCGCCAGAACGGGCAACAAAACACCCGCATCATTTCACCCCAGCAACTTCTGTTCTATCGCGATAACTGGTACGTCGACGCATGGTGCCATCTGAGAAAAGGCATCCGCAGCTTTTCCATTGACGCTATCCGTCATGCCGAATTGGTAGCGGCACCCGCAATTGAATTACCGCAACCTGAACTCCAGGAATACTTCAAAAAGGGCTACGGCATATTCTCAGGCACAAAGGTAGCTTGGGCAAAACTCAGGTTTACCCCAGAACGGGCGCGATGGGTTTCCACTGAACAATGGCATCCCGAGCAAAAATCCCGTTTTAATAAAGAGGGATATTATTGCTTGGAAGTCCCCTATTCCGATGACCGCGAACTATTGATGGACATACTCAAGCACGGCACTGAAGTCGAAGTAATGGCGCCTAAGGCACTGAGAGGCAGCGTTCGAAAATTGCTTGAATCTGCTTTGGCGCAATATAAAACCTGAAATTTATTTCAGTAGCTCACGCCATGAGCTACTACCCCCACTATCATGGGTTCATCCAAATTAATTCAATAAGGAGAAACCCATGCGGAAAGAAATCAAAATTGACCCAGACCGGCTGGTATTTTTCGGATGCATGTTCGGGGGAATTGTGTTGGCTATTGTGAATATGGTGTATTGAGAGATAAATGGGAGTTTTGTGGCAGGCTCAGGATCGAAAAAAAACGGGAGTGGGCATGAACGGTAAACTAGAAAATTTGGCGCTTGCACATGTTCGCCAGGACGACGGCGGCGAGTGGCGCGAACATCTACTGGACGAACATCTGCGCGGTGTGGCTAAGTTAGCTGCCGCTTTTGCCGCTGATTTTGATGCCAGTGAATGGGCGAGCATCGCCGGGCTATGGCACGACTTGGGCAAGTACAGCACGGAGTTTCAACGGTATATCAAAACCGTAAGTGGCTATGATAGGGCAAATGCCCACATTGAAGGTGGTGCGCTCGGTCGCGTCGACCATTCTACCGCTGGCGCGATACACGCGGTTAGACAGTTCGGCGCACATGGACGGATTCTGGCCTATCTTATTGCGGGACATCATGCGGGATTGCCTGACTGGTACGCGGCAGAAACAGGAGGCAAAGCACTCTCCATCCGATTAGGGGCAGAGCAAAGCCACTTGCTCAACCGCATACCAGCGCAAACCATTCCACCAGAAATTCTCACGCAGTCCAAGCCAAATACCAAGCTGCGCGGCGGTACTGAGGGTTTGCACTTGTGGCTGCGGATGTTGTTCTCCTGTTTAGTGGATGCGGACTTCCTCGACACTGAAAAATTTATGAATGATGCTCAGTCGGCTGCCCGATCTGGCTATCTTGACTTAGCCGATCTGATGGATCGTTTCGATAAACACATGACAGCTCTTGCTGTGAACGCATACAACACGCCAATCAATGCTATTCGTGCCGATATTTTGCGCCAGTGCCGTGAGAAAGCTGCACTTGCTCCGGGACTGTTTTCACTCACTGTGCCCACCGGGGGCGGCAAAACTTTATCAGGCATGGCCTTCGCCTTACGACACGCCATCCAACACAAAAAACAGCGCATCAAGCGCATCATTTACGTCATCCCCTACACCAGCATCATCGAACAGACGGCGGGCATATTCCGCGACATATTTGGTGACAACGTAGTCGAGCATCATGCCAACCTTGACCCGGACAAGGAGGATACGCGCTCCCGTCTGGCGACTGAGAACTGGGATGCGCCGATCATCGTCACCACCAACGTCCAGTTTTTTGAATCCCTGTTTGCCGCGCGCACCAGCCGTTGCCGCAAACTACACAACATCGTCAATAGCGTAGTGGTGCTGGACGAAGCGCAGTTGTTGCCACCGGAATTCTTGCAACCGATTGCCGATGTAATGAACCAGTTGGCAACTCATTACGGGGTGACGTTCGTGCTTTCCACTGCCACCCAACCTGCGCTCGGCTCGTTCCAGCCTTTTGGTGGCAAACCTTTTCGCGGATTGGACAACGTGCGCGAAATCATGAATGACCCGGATGCTTTGTACAAGACATTGCAACGTGTGGATGTTAATGTTCCAAGTGACCTGCAAACACCACGTGACTGGCAGAGTATTGCTGACGAGCTGGTTCAGCATCCGTCTGTGCTGTGCATCGTCAGTCGCCGCGATGACGCGCGCGAATTGCACCGCCTGATGACCGCAAAGGAAGATGGCAAAAACACGTTGCATCTATCCGCACTGATGTGCGGCGAACACCGCAGCAAAGTCATTGCCGACATTAAGGTGCGATTGAAGCGCAATGAACCGGTGCGCGTCGTTAGCACCCAGCTGGTGGAGGCTGGTGTGGATTTAGACTTCCCCGTGGTGTATCGCGCATTGGCAGGGCTGGATTCGATTGCGCAGGCTGCGGGTCGCTGCAACCGCGAAGGCAAGCAGGATGGTTTGGGGCGGGTAGTGGTTTTTGTACCGCCGAAACCAGCGCCTCTAGGACTATTGCGTCAAGCAGAAGACATTTCGCGAAGCCTGTTATTCGGAAATGAAAGAGATGTATTGGGAAGAGATATTGCCAAGCAATTTTTCGAGCATCTCTATGTGCGCGCACCATCGCTCGACAAGCACGACATTCACGAGTTACTCACTCAAGACGCGCGTGATTGCCAGATTCAATTCCGCACCGTAGCGGAAAAATTCAAGCTTATAGACGACAGTGCCTATCAGACCATATTAGTTCGCTATGGCAACAACGACATGTTGCTCGGGAAACTGGAAAAAGAAGGCCCGCAACGCTGGTTGATGCGTAAACTGCAACGCTACTCGGTTAACATCCCCAAGCGATTATTTGCACAACTCGCAAAGCAAGGCGATGTGCGCGAGATATGGCAAGGTATTTATGCACAAGTTGGCGACACTCTATACGACAAAACGCTTGGCGTAGTGATTGATGGCAATGTCGCCCCAGATGATCTAACTGTGTAAAGGCAAGTGCAAGAGTCCGTCATTCCCGCGAAGGCGGGAATCCAGCGCTTTAATTGACTGGGTTCCCGTTTTCACGGGAACGACAAAACAGAAATGCTTGGAATCAGGGAAGAAAAACATGAAGACATTCTGCTTGGAAGTAACTGGCGATTTCGCCTGCTTCACTCGACCTGAAATGAAGGTAGAGCGCGTCAGCTATGACGTGATGACACCCTCTGCCGCCCGCGCCGTGTTTGAGGCAATTTTGTGGAAGCCTGCCATTCGCTGGCAAGTGACCAAGATTGAAGTGCTGAAGCCGATCAAGTGGATCACGCTGCGGCGCAACGAAGTGGGCGCAGTAATTTCGTCGCGCAACGTGCAAACCACCATGAACAGCGGCAGCGGCGACCTTGGCCTTTATATTGAAGACGAACGCCAGCAACGTGCTGGACTGTTCCTACGCGATGTCGCTTACCGCATCCATGCAGGATTTGAACTATGTGATGCCGCAAAGCACAAATCAAACTTCCCGCATCTTTCCAAACATCGCATTAACGATACCGACGAACAGCGCGCCGCCGACGAAGCGAACTCGCCCGCAAAATTTCTAAACATGTTTGAGCGCCGCGCCAGCAAAGGCCAGTGCGTGAATCAGCCTTATCTGGGTTGCCGCGAATTTGCCGCCAACTTCCGGCTGGTCAAAGATGTTGCTACCGAACCCGCACCGATAGCAGCAACGCTGGATTTGGGTTGGATGCTGCACGACATGGACTACAGCAACCTCGCCACCCCCAGCCCGCGCTTCTTCCGCGCCGAGCTGAAAAACGGTGTGCTGGATTTGAGCAATGTGGAGGTGCGGGGATGATTCTTCACGCGCTATGTGATTACTACGAACGCAAGCCGGACTTGCCTCGTCCGGGTTTTGAAACAAAGGCCATTCCCTTCGTAATCGAAATCAATTCTGCGGGGCAGTTGGTGCAGATTGAGGACACGCGGACTCTTGAGGGAAAAAAGAAAATTGCGCGCAATTTTGTCGTGCCGCTAGGTGCGAAAAAAACCTCGGGTGTTGCCGCAAACCTGCTGTGGGATAACGCCGAATACGTGCTGGGTATCACTAGCACGGGCAAGCCAGATCGGGTGCAAGAGCAACATGCTGCATTTCAAGCCAAGCTGGATGCGTTAGCTGACAAAACTGGCGATGACGGTTTGCAAGCCGTGCGCACTTTTCTGCAAGCACCCGACAGAGCGCGATTGGAAAGCGATCCATTGTGGCCGGAAATATTGGAAGTTAATCCGGTAATGACTTTTCGGCTTAATGGAGACCTTGAACTGGTTTGCCAACGACCCCATGTCAGGGCTGTGCTGGAAAAATCTGGCGTTAATACAGAGGAAGTAACTTGCCTGATAAGCGGCGAGCCGAATGGTTTCGAACGCCTGCACACATCTATCAAAGGTGTATGGGGCGCACAATCGAGCGGAGCCAATATTGTCTCGTTCAATAAGGATGCGTTTAATTCCTTTGGCAAAGAACAAGGTGCCAATGCGCCCGTCGGCAAGCGAGCCGCCTTCGCTTACACAACCTCGCTCAATTACCTGCTCAGCAAGGAGAGTAAGCAACGCATACAAGTCGGCGATGCCTCTACCGTATTTTGGTCAGAAATGCACACCGACCTGGAAGATACATTTGCCGACCTGTTCGACGAGCCACCCAAGGACGACCCGGCAAAACAAACGCGCGCCATCGAAGCCTTATTCAAAGCACCACAAATGGGGGCGCTCAGTGACGAGGGAGGTAATACACGCTTTTATGTGCTTGGCCTCGCACCCAATGCCGCGCGTATCAGTGTGCGCTTTTGGCAGGTCGGCACTGTTGCTGAAATGTCGGCGCGAATACGCCAGCATTTTGAAGACTTGGAAATTATTCATGCCAGTTTCGAGAAGCCGTACCTCTCGCTGTTTCGGCTGCTGATCACCATCGCATCGCAAGGCAAATCGGAAAATATTCCGCCCAATCTGGCGGGCGAATTCATGCGTGCAATTCTTGCCGGGTTGCCCTATCCGCAAACGCTGTTGCAAGCCGCCGTGCGCCGCATCCGCGCCGAACGTGAAGTGAATTACCCGCGCGCCGCCCTCATCAAGGCCTGCCTCAACCGGCAGGCACGTTATTCACCGCCAAACCAAGAAAAGGAGATTGCCGTGTCACTCGATGATTCCAATACCAACCCCGGTTACCGCATTGGTCGCCTTTTTGCCGCGCTAGAAAAAATACAGGAAGAGACGGTCAATCCCAGCGCCACGATACGCGACCGGTTTTACGGTGCGGCATCCAGCACACCTGTTACCGTATTTGCCAATTTGATGAAGCTGAAAAATCATCACCTCTCGAAAATGGAAGAAGGACGCAAACGCTACTTCGAAAAGCTCATCGGCCAGATCATGTCTGACATCAACGACTTTCCGGCACATCTGAGCCTTGCCGATCAGGGGCGTTTCGCCATCGGTTACTACCATCAACGGCAAGCCTTTTTCACCAAATCCGAATCCACCACCACCAAGGGAGAATAAATATCATGACACTGACTAATCGTTACGACTTCGTTCTGCTGTTCGACGTAAAAGACGGCAACCCAAACGGCGACCCGGATGCAGGCAACCTGCCGCGTGTGGATGCCGAAACCGGGCGTGGGCTGGTGACAGACGTGTGCCTCAAGCGCAAGGTGCGCAACTTCGTCGGGCTGGTGAAAGGCGAGCAGCCGCCGTTCGAGATTTACGTCAAAGAAAAAGCGGTTCTCAATAATCAAAACAAGCGCGCTTATGTAGGTATCGGCAAGTCAGAGTTGCTCGAAGGCGACGACAAGAAACGCAAAGGCGGCGATGCCGTTGATGAAGCAAGACAGTGGATGTGCCGCAACTTCTATGATGTGCGTGCATTTGGTGCGGTCATGTCTCTTGGTATCAATTGCGGTCAAGTGCGCGGCCCGATCCAGCTAACCTTCGCCCGTTCCGTTGATCCAGTCGTTGCACTGGAACATTCGATTACCCGCATGGCGGTTGCCACCGAGGCAGAAGCCGAAAAGCAAGGTGGAGATAATCGCACCATGGGGCGCAAATTCACCGTGCCTTACGGCCTGTACGCCGCCCACGGCTTCGTGTCTTCCTTCCTCGCCAAGCAGACCGGTTTCGATGAAAACGATCTGGAATTGCTCTGGCAAGCACTAGCGCAGATGTTCGAGCATGACCGCTCCGCTGCCAGAGGCGAAATGACCACGCGTGGGCTATACGTCTTCAAGCATGACAGCGAATTGGGCAACGCCCCAGCACACAAATTGTTTGAGTTGATTCAGGCGAAGAAAAACTCTGATGAACCAGCGCGCGACTTCGCCGATTACACCATTTCAGTTAAAGAGGCAGATATTCCTGCTGGAGTCTCGTTGCAGCGAAAGGTCGGTTAATTACCGATGACCTCCTTAGTTGCAGCAGTCCATCGACAGCCTATAATACCCGTATGAAACTGAAGGAGAAATCACATGCAATACGCTGACATCATTGCAAGGGAAGCCGATTCGCTTCCCTTGGAGAAGCAAGTTGAGGTGCTCGATTTCATCGCGTTCCTCAAGGATAGACAAAGCCGCACAGGAGAAGCTTCGATTCCCATGACGATTGAGGAAATCGAAGCGTTCTTCCGTAGCTTCAAAGTAGATACGAGCGGCTACAAATTCGACCGGGATGAGGCCAATGCCCGCTAAGGCGTTCATAGACACGAATATCGTCATTTATTCCCTTGGGCCAAATTCAGCAAAGGCTACGTTGGCTGCGCCTCTATTTGCAGATCACCCTACTATCTCTACGCAAGTACTTTCCGAAACGGCGAATGTGGCACGAAAGAAACTGGCAATGCCACTATCGGAAATTGGGAAACTGCTCGCAATGCTCGAAGCAACGTGTCGGGTGGAGATTGTCACTCCGGCAACCATGCATCGTGCGCTCGATATTTCCGGACGGCATGGATTCTCCTGGTTTGACAGCCTGATCGTCGCCTCTGCCCTCGAAGCCGGATGCGACGCGCTCTATACGGAAGATTTACAGCATGGACAGGTACTCGAGGGCAAGCTAACTGTCACCAACCCGTTTTCAGTTTGAGTATAAGTGGGAATGGAAGCAGCCGACCCCATTATGCTTTCTGCCCTCCAGCACTGGAGCTATTGCCCGCGCCAGTGCGCGCTTATTCATGTCGAGCAGGCATTCGATGAAAATGTTTTTACCATGCGTGGGAATGCGGCACATGAGCGGGTGGATGATCCGGGATTTGAAACTTTCGAGGGCGTGCGTGCCGAACGTGCTTTGCCGGTGTGGTCGGATCGATTGGGGCTGATCGGCAAATGTGATGTGGTGGAGTTTCATCCCGACGGACATATCTTTCCAGTGGAATACAAACATGGAAAAAAACGCGAAAAAATTCACGACGATCTCCAACTTGCCGCGCAAGCGATGTGTCTGGAAGAAATGACCGGTAAGACCATCACTCGTGGCGCGATTTATCACCACGGTTCGCGGCGCAGGCGTGAGGTGGCAATTACGCAAGAACTACGCGACAAAGTGGAAGATACTGTGAGCGCCATTCGCGCCATGATGGATTCCGGCAAGCTGCCACCTCCGGTCAATGACGCGCGCTGCAAGGAGTGTTCGCTGAATGAGATTTGTCAGCCTCAGGCTCTTACTGAACGTGCGGTGCGGCATAGCCTGCTGGAAACCTTGTTCGAGCCAGAGGGTACGTAAAAATGGCGCGCCAATTACTCAATACCCTCTACGTCATGACACCCAATTCCTATCTTCATCTGGAGAATGACACAGTGCGGGTAGATGCGGAGCGCGAGAAAAAATTGCAGGTGCCGCTGCACCATCTGGGCAGTGTGGTGTGTTTGGGTAATATCATGCTTTCCCCTGCGTTGATGCATCGCTGTGCGGATGACGGTATCAGCCTGGTGTTGCTGAATAACCAAGGACGGTTCAAGGCGCGGCTCGAAGGTGCCGTCTCCGGCAACATTCTGCTGAGGCAGGCGCAGCATCACTTGGCGTTGGATGAAAAATTTGCGCTGGGCATTGCGCATAGCGCGATTGCCGGGAAGTTACGCAATAGCCGCCAAGTCTTGCTACGCGGCGCACGTGAAGCAGGGGATGAAGAAGACAGTCGCGTACTTACAGCAGCAGCCGAAACACTCTCCAATTCTTTACGCAATCTGCCGCACGCCCCCGATTTAGATGTGGTGCGCGGCATTGAGGGGGATGCGGCAAAAAATTATTTTGCCGCATTGCCGCTACTGGTCAAGCGAGAGGCGCGCAATAAATTCACGATGGATGGCCGCACTCGGCGACCGCCGCGCGACCGATTCAATGCACTACTTTCATTCCTTTATTCCATGCTGATGAACGACTGCCGTTCCGCGCTGGAAGCTGTCGGTCTCGATCCCCAGCTTGGTTTTTTGCATACCGTTCGCCCCGGGCGCGCCGCACTCGCACTGGATTTGATGGAAGAATTTCGCGCAATTTTCGCCGACCGCTTGGCGCTCACCCTGATTAACCGTGGGCAGATCGGCTCCAATGATTTTGCCGAACGTGAAGGGGGTGCGGTGCTACTCGAAGGCAACGCGCGCCGCACCGTAGTGGTCGCCTATCAAGAGCGTAAACAGGAGGAAGTGATGCACCCCTTGCTTGAAACCAAGGTGCCAATTGGTCTGTTACCGTTGCTGCAAGCGCGCTTCATGGCGCGTACTCTACGCGGAGAAATGGAAGGCTACCTTCCGTTTCTATACCGCTAAATGCCATGCTAATTATTGTTACCTATGACGTATCTACCCTAACAGCCGCTGGCCGTAAGCGATTGCGCCGCGTCGCTAAAGTTTGTGAAAGCACCGGGCAGCGGGTACAAAACTCAGTATTTGAATGCAAAGTTAATCAAATGCAGCTGGAAGAATTAGAGCGGCGACTGCTAGCCGAGATAGACGAAAAAGAAGACAGCCTGCGCTTATACCGCTTGACCGAACCGGTGGAATTGCACATCAAGGAATATGGGAATTTCCATGCTGTAGATTTTGAAGGGACGCTGGTAATATGATGCGCGAACCCATAGCAACGACACAAACGCGGCAGGTTCGCGTTGTGGCTAATATATTGACGAAGAATGATTATTTAACTTCGTTGTTTGATTGTACGAACTTTCTGCTGCACGAAAACAGAGAGTTCGCGCAAAGTGCGCTTTTCACCGTTGAAAGTCATGACGTTGTAAGCGGACTGTAGCGCCCGTCCCTCGGGACGGGCGAGGATTGAAACTGGTAGCTGAGAATTTCCAGCAGCAGCGGCCGCGGGTAGCGCCCGTCCCTCGGGACGGGCGAGGATTGAAACAAATTTAACAACGTGCTCGATGCGGCCTTGAATGAGTAGCGCCCGTCCCTCGGGACGGGCGAGGATTGAAACATGTCGCAGCGTAGCGCCCCCACTTCCTGCAAGGTAGCGCCCGTCCCTCGGGACGGGCGAGGATTGAAACATGTCGCAGCGTAGCGCCCCCACTTCCTGCAAGCCGTAGCGCCCGTCCCTCGGGACGGGCGAGGATTGAAACAGGTAAAACCCGATGGTTCAGGTTATCAAGTCGAGTAGCGCCCGTCCCTCGGGACGGGCGAGGATTGAAACGAAGAAACCTTGATCTTTAGTTAACCACGGACATAGTAGCGCCCGTCCCTCGGGACGGGCGAGGATTGAAACAAGTCATGATGTCATTTGTAACACTGCATTTTTTAGTAGCGCCCGTCCCTCGGGACGGGCGAGGATTGAAACACCTACAGAACTACCGGCGGTCGGACAATTTGGGTAGCGCCCGTCCCTCGGGACGGGCGAGGATTGAAACAGAAAGGCATTTTTTCAATGACAGAATGGCTCATGTAGCGCCCGTCCCTCGGGACGGGCGAGGATTGAAACGCATGTCATTGATTTTAGAGCGAAACCCAGCTGAAAGTAGCGCCCGTCCCTCGGGACGGGCGAGGATTGAAACAACGGCAAAAGCAAGATCAAAAGCGCAAACCGAAGGTAGCGCCCGTCCCTCGGGACGGGCGAGGATTGAAACCACTGAGAGCCAACTTTGAGATGTAAAAGCCGAAGTAGCGCCCGTCCCTCGGGACGGGCGAGGATTGAAACCAAGATCACCGGTGCTTGATGCTGATGGATGCACGTAGCGCCCGTCCCTCGGGACGGGCGAGGATTGAAACAAATGCCTGTACCAAGTAGCTTTGGCAATAGAATGTAGCGCCCGTCCCTCGGGACGGGCGAGGATTGAAACAAAAAGTCATTGGAAAAACTGTCCAGTTCCCCGTGTAGCGCCCGTCCCTCGGGACGGGCGAGGATTGAAACTACTACTCTTGCTGGTCAGGGGTGGGGTAATACTGGTAGCGCCCGTCCCTCGGGACGGGCGAGGATTGAAACGCGACACCCCTCCGGGGTTGCTACGCAATCGCGTGTAGCGCCCGTCCCTCGGGACGGGCGAGGATTGAAACTGCAACAAGGTATGCAGTTTTTCCGGTACCGGGAAGTAGCGCCCGTCCCTCGGGACGGGCGAGGATTGAAACAAGATCATATGAAAATGTAGTTGTTGCGGACCGCGTAGCGCCCGTCCCTCGGGACGGGCGAGGATTGAAACCTGCTGCTCAAGACATGGAATCTAACGCCGGTATGTAGCGCCCGTCCCTCGGGACGGGCGAGGATTGAAACTTATTAATTCGGATTTTTCATTTAGCAGGCCATGTAGCGCCCGTCCCTCGGGACGGGCGAGGATTGAAACATCTGATAAATTTGCTAGCTTTTGTGCGATGCTTGTAGCGCCCGTCCCTCGGGACGGGCGAGGATTGAAACTGCACCTCGATAGAACAAGGCATGTATTTCAAAAGTAGCGCCCGTCCCTCGGGACGGGCGAGGATTGAAACTTCCCGTTTGTGTGTGGGTTAGATGAAGAAGACGGTAGCGCCCGTCCCTCGGGACGGGCGAGGATTGAAACAAAATAATTTGACCTGCATCATCGGTATCAAGCCCGTAGCGCCCGTCCCTCGGGACGGGCGAGGATTGAAACTCGTTGTCATGGAGACGCTTGTCGTTCTTGGCTCAGTAGCGCCCGTCCCTCGGGACGGGCGAGGATTGAAACAGCTACGCGGAAGTAATGGAGCTGTACCGGCTCAGTAGCGCCCGTCCCTCGGGACGGGCGAGGATTGAAACGTTTTGCTGCCGTGGCAAAAGTTTGTAGTCGGCTCGTAGCGCCCGTCCCTCGGGACGGGCGAGGATTGAAACACCGGAGAATCCACCTTTTACTGTGGTTTGCCCGGTAGCGCCCGTCCCTCGGGACGGGCGAGGATTGAAACGATATTGAAGATTTGCGAGGTAGGCGTGCAGTGGGTAGCGCCCGTCCCTCGGGACGGGCGAGGATTGAAACATAACTTAATCCTTTCGCTAGGTAAAAAAATGCCGTAGCGCCCGTCCCTCGGGACGGGCGAGGATTGAAACTTCTTTACAGTTCCGCGAGTGTCAATCGGATTGTGGGTAGCGCCCGTCCCTCGGGACGGGCGAGGATTGAAACATCGTCATCCAAGAATTTGACTACTTGCTTAGTGAGTAGCGCCCGTCCCTCGGGACGGGCGAGGATTGAAACCGCAAGAACGGGTATGGCTGACAACCGTAATGAAGGTAGCGCCCGTCCCTCGGGACGGGCGAGGATTGAAACATAATTGGATACCTTGGTTAAATGTTCCAGTCTTGGTAGCGCCCGTCCCTCGGGACGGGCGAGGATTGAAACCCCATGCCGAAAGCACTTGTAATTAATCATGCAGGTAGCGCCCGTCCCTCGGGACGGGCGAGGATTGAAACACTTTGAGGTACGCTGTAACGCGGCCACCTTTGGAGTAGCGCCCGTCCCTCGGGACGGGCGAGGATTGAAACTTGCATATGCCCAACAACGATTCGAGGCGCGAGAGTAGCGCCCGTCCCTCGGGACGGGCGAGGATTGAAACAATCCTTGGGGATAATATGGCATATTATTATCATTGTAGCGCCCGTCCCTCGGGACGGGCGAGGATTGAAACTCCCGTGCTAAATGCCGTCCGTCTCTTGGTGGCGGTAGCGCCCGTCCCTCGGGACGGGCGAGGATTGAAACTTCTACTCCGTCCCCGAATCCTCCCGATTCGGTGGTAGCGCCCGTCCCTCGGGACGGGCGAGGATTGAAACAACTGAGTTGTTATCCGTCCAGTCCGCTTTGACTGGGTAGCGCCCGTCCCTCGGGACGGGCGAGGATTGAAACCCTGTGTAACAACTTTGCAACTCAGCTCAACAGAGTAGCGCCCGTCCCTCGGGACGGGCGAGGATTGAAACATCTGTTGCCTATTCGGTTAATTTTGGCCAGATGGTAGCGCCCGTCCCTCGGGACGGGCGAGGATTGAAACTTCTGGTGACACAGTTTGCATTGGTCAGTGCTCGTGTAGCGCCCGTCCCTCGGGACGGGCGAGGATTGAAACAGACGTTTGCAGCTGCTCCGGTCGCAAATTCACCGGTAGCGCCCGTCCCTCGGGACGGGCGAGGATTGAAACCCTGATAGTCATTGACGAAGCGCAAAAGCCCCATGTAGCGCCCGTCCCTCGGGACGGGCGAGGATTGAAACGCCGGGGTAGGTGTCATATTTAAAATGACATACGGTAGCGCCCGTCCCTCGGGACGGGCGAGGATTGAAACAGAATGGCAGTTGGAAGTGGCTGACCGTCTTGGGTAGCGCCCGTCCCTCGGGACGGGCGAGGATTGAAACCCAGTCTTGCCAGGTTCGGTAGCTGGTAGCGTAGGTAGCGCCCGTCCCTCGGGACGGGCGAGGATTGAAACCCAAATAATGGGACTTGAGAATGCGCGCCCATCCAGTAGCGCCCGTCCCTCGGGACGGGCGAGGATTGAAACAATTTTCTTGGCGGCCAATGCTGAATTGACAGAGGTAGCGCCCGTCCCTCGGGACGGGCGAGGATTGAAACATATCCCCACGATGCGGAACAATATGATCAACTGTAGCGCCCGTCCCTCGGGACGGGCGAGGATTGAAACATAACTTGATGGTTTTTGAAAGTTGGTATCTCGGGTAGCGCCCGTCCCTCGGGACGGGCGAGAATTGAAACTGTGGTGATATTCAGCAAATTTCCGTCGAACAATGGTAGCGCCCGTCCCTCGGGACGGGCGAGGATTGAAACACTTGTACGCGTGCCATGCCGTCAGGCGGATATTTGTAGCGCCCGTCCCTCGGGACGGGCGAGGATTGAAACAAGACACTGACAATATTGGGCAAAGGTAAATCAAGGTAGCGCCCGTCCCTCGGGACGGGCGAGGATTGAAACAACTTCCTCCTTTCGTTCCACGGCGGCATTATTCTGTAGCGCCCGTCCCTCGGGACGGGCGAGGATTGAAACATTGCTTCGGGTGTTACGCTTTTATTCAATCTTATGTAGCGCCCGTCCCTCGGGACGGGCGAGGATTGAAACGTGACGTTTTGGACATGCACTCCCCATCAAAAGAGTAGCGCCCGTCCCTCGGGACGGGCGAGGATTGAAACAAACGATATTTTATTATCACAGATAGTGGCGAGCGTAGCGCCCGTCCCTCGGGACGGGCGAGGATTGAAACTCCATTGGGCTGGAAAAGCTGGGCGGCGCTGGTGGGTAGCGCCCGTCCCTCGGGACGGGCGAGGATTGAAACCATCCAAAAGCCCTTGCATTAGGTCCTCGCCGATTGTAGCGCCCGTCCCTCGGGACGGGCGAGGATTGAAACTTTCTTGATCTTGCTGCGTTGGTTGCAGCTGAATTGTAGCGCCCGTCCCTCGGGACGGGCGAGGATTGAAACGATAAGCATGTGCGATTTTGGGCTGCCGGTAAAACGTAGCGCCCGTCCCTCGGGACGGGCGAGGATTGAAACCCGCCATATTGCGCACGCACTTGCAACTCCACTTGGTAGCGCCCGTCCCTCGGGACGGGCGAGGATTGAAACCTCGCGGCGTTTGAATATCAAATGGAACAGGCTGCGTAGCGTTTGTTTTTTGGGACGGGCGCGGAATAAAACCAGCTGCGCCGAGAAGCAGATACCTTGAAGTCGGCATCACACCCCATGCTCACAATGTTTCGTCGAGCCGGATTATGAGATCAGATTGATCTTTCGTACTCGGCAGTGGCACTGCAGCCGACAGATGAGTAGAAACTCACACCTTGAGTGCCACTTGTAATTGTTGAGAAGGAAGATTAAAGAATCAAATGGAGCGGCTCAAGTCGACCCCTTAGATTCTATTTATCCGCGTTTCAATAGCGTCCCTGTGTTTTGTTGATGTAATTGGAAAGCTGCTGGGTTTCCTGGTTCATTCGCATTAAGTTGGAGTGGGTAACTCGGAACAGTGCGCGCATCACTTTATAGGCTAGGCGAGGGTGGGCGTCCACCACTCTGTCAAAGTCTTCCGGTGTGAGTGTGTAAACCGTGGCATCGCCTACCGCACGCAGAGTCGCCTTGCGCGGCGTCTGGTCAACAAATGCGCGGGTACCGGCGCACTCCCCGGCAGTCATTGTGTAGACCGAATTCTGCTTGCCACTAATGTCAGTGCTGAAAACGGCAAGCTTGCCAGAGGCGAGAATGAAAAGTGACTGGACGGCTTCGCCCTCGCTGACGAGCAATTCGCCATCCTTTAACTGGCGTACACCCATTTTCTCCGCCAGAATCTTGGCTTCGTCTTCTGTGATTTCCGAACATACCGCTGATTTGCCGATTAGCTTGTAGTCTGCCTCATTGCTCATTTCAAGGTGCTCCTTTTCTTCTATGCCGTCGAGTCATTAATGTTGCGCGTTTTATTATAACTTAAGGGCATTCTCATGGCATGGTTACAAAAAAATGTCACTTTGCATGCCCGACATTCAAGACCGAGCCAACACCAGGCTGCTTGCCATTATTGATCCGGCCAGTTTTATCCGTGAATCACGAAGCATATTTTACGCGTGAATGCTAGAAGTAATTTTTAATGCGTTCAGGCAATTGTTCCAGCGCCTGCATGTGTTCGGTTGCGGCGGCCTTCAGCTTGGCCTTTGTGCGCGCCGAAACCTTGGTCGAGATGGCATGCTTCAAGTCGGCATTCAGCCGTTCTTCCGGATTCAGCTCGGGGCTGTAGCTGGGCAAATAGAACAGCTCAATTTTTTCCTTGTGTTCTTCCGCCCATTTCTTGACCAGCTTGCTGTGATGCACTCGCAGGTTATCGAGGATCAGAAACACTTTCCTTCTCGCATCTTTGATCAGAGTTTTCAGAAACTCAATTAGCTTGTCCGAGTTGAACGCCTCATCAATGATCATCCAGCGCGTCTTGCCTTGGTTAGTGATTGTGACAATCATCGATAGCTATTGGCGTGTTCCGCCGACCGCAAAGGTCACTGGCGTCTTGCCAATTAGCGCGTAACTTCGACCGCGCACATCAGTGTTCACGACCACCGTTTCTTCGCCCCAGTGAATCTCGGCACCCTCTACCTTGCCTGGACTGTGGTTTCCTGCATCAGAAATGCATGCCCTGCTGACAATGCAACACTTGCTCACCAATCTTAGCAATGGATTGTTAAGCAGCCATATCGCACCCTTGCAGACCCGCCCCTTAAAACCTTACTTGGCAGCGCTGACCATAGCGGTAGCGCCCGTCCCTCGGGGCGGGTGAGGATTGAAACTTCAACTTCAAATCTAACTTCACTAGCACAACAACCCATCGCCATGTCACACTAAAACAATAGCAGCGCTATAAAAAACACCGGCGTATGGTCAATGTCAAAGGTGTGTTCTGCTATGATCCAAATCTAAAACAAAAATAACTACTCCTGATCAATGATTGATGTAGGTGCACCTGGGATTGGATTTCCCGCAATTTTATTGTTGCCAAATGAAATGATTTGGCCTCCACTTGCTGCAATCAGGCCCTGAGCATTATGGAAAATATTTGTATTCGAGATGTGTATTTTTGCAGCCGCTCCTTCCGAAATTATGCCCCCAAATGCGCTGTAATTGACAGATGAGTTTTCAATAGACATTTCGGTTGGAGCACTAGCAGAAAATGCAACAAAACCATTGCCAGGATTAGAATTTGCTGCAATGCTATTTCGAACAGTTGCCTTAGTCCTGTCCTCGATACGCAGACCAAATTTATTACTATCCATCGTTACATTACTGAGAGAAACTGTCGTAAAAACACCGACTGCTGGCTTTACAAAAATTGCACCCCCATTTGTCACATTAGCTGCGTTTCGGATGACTGTATCTCTTACAAAGAGCATGCTATTCGGGGTCGAATTTTGCGCATCAATCCCTTTTTGGACTACATTTTCGATAACACAATTTTCGACATGCAGCTCTTTCCCCGCAATGAAACGAATCCCGTTCAATCCCGTACGTACGCCATTGATGTGGACGCCTCGAATTGCCACCACATCTGATGCTCCGGCGTTGACAATGATGCCATTGGTAAGGGACGACAATATGCTTGCCGTCTGTCCGCCTCCATCAATTGTGATGGCTTTAGTAATAGTTACCGCACCGAAGCCGCCCGGATCGAGAACACTAATTTCACCTCCCGCAGCAGTCTTTGAAATTGAGCCAGCAAACGTTTTGCAGGGTGCAGTCCGACTGCATGGATTCGCATCGTCCCCTACACCGGATACCCAGGTTCGCGTAGCCTGAGCTGACGCCAGTTGGGAGATAGCGAGCATTATGATAAGGAACAAATATTTAACTAACGGCTTCAACATATAAATTTCCTTTATTTAAAAATAATAAATTAAACAAATTTTTGAAAGTTCAACAATACTAACAGGTGTCTCAATCAGGTACGCGATATTCATTACCGTCCATTGCTAGATGAGTAATCAAACTTAGAGCGATCAAATATGGCTTGCTGAAGCCAATTGTCAATCAATGGGCATCCACGGATTTATGCCGTCAAGCTGTTTTCATAAAATTGGCACCCAACTTCCCTGGCTTTGCTATAAATTGCACTTGGTACTTTCTGTTTCATCCCACACATCTGTTTTCAAATTTAACAAAACGTGGGGAGCCATTTTTCCCAGCCTACCCTAATATGAGTATTTAAAATAATAATGGCTTAAACCTAAAGGAATTCTGGTGATATGACTGTGCGTAGTACAACTTGTGTTCCGTCATCGTGCAAACGGCTACTAAACCACCACACACAGCCCTTCTTGATGCTCCAGTCAGTCTCGGTGCCTGCCAGTAAGATAGCAGCAATACGCCCCAAGGTAGGCTGGTGACCCACTACAACTACCGCACCCTTGGCATTCGGCCAGCCTGCTGCAGCTATTACCGACATGACGGATGCTCCTGTACCGACTTCCCTTGTGATTCCGAACTCCCGGCCCAAGGCACTTGCAGTTTGGTGCGCCCGTTTTGCCGGGCTGACCAAGATGCGCGCCCCTTCGGGAAGATGGGATTTGAGCCATCGCCCCACCTGTTGAGCTTGTTTTTCACCTTTTACGGTAAGTTTGCGCGCGTCGTCCGGCACACCGTCCTCAGCATCCGCATGCCGCCATAAGATTAGATCCAAAGCCCAGCCCTCCGATAATAAAACCACCATTCTATATCCCGATTGCTACAGCCACTCACAGCCTGCCCAAAATTCGGGCACATCACCGCTCACCTCCACGCCACCGCTGCAGCCTAATATTTCAAGCTTCATACTGTTCTCCCTTTGACATTCATTTCACGTGATGTGAAAAAAGGGCAGCATTTTTCATCAGCAGCCATACTATTTCCAGAATACCTTTTGCCGCGTGAAATTCCTCCATGCCTGATGTAATTCAGGCAAGCGCACACGGCTGGAACAGGCTGTCCATCCGCTAACGATACCAGCCGCCTGCCCGCGCGGCACAGGCAGCTCGGAGAGTAGCTGTTGCGTAACAGCGGCGTCGTTTAGGGTACCGAGCACATCCTGAAGCGCAGCCAGTGCCGCGAGGTAGGGACGCGCACGCTTATGCGGGTAGAGGCCAGCAAAAAACTCCGCCGCATAACGCAGCTTCTTGGCGGCAATACGCAACGCATGACGTTCAGCCGTGTTCAGCGCAGCGTGGCGCCGGCCTTTGCGACGCACGCGTTTATGCTGCCGGGTGAGAATTTGTGTGGCAAATTCGTTAAGCGCAACGGACTCGGCTGGCAGTTCCGCCTGGCGCGCGAGTTGAAGGCCGAGCGTCAGTACCAGTCTGGTGTAGCGCTGCGACCGTACAGCC
Source organism: Candidatus Nitrotoga sp. MKT (assembly GCA_003402345.1). Classification (GTDB taxonomy): domain Bacteria; phylum Pseudomonadota; class Gammaproteobacteria; order Burkholderiales; family Gallionellaceae; genus Nitrotoga. Next base: position 197,103 of record QFXH01000001.1, read on the forward strand.
TCAAGCGCTGCCTGTCGGCGGGCAGCGCGCAATTCAGCGGCGTCCGCCTGCAACCGTGCCAACGCCCGATTGTCAGGCAACTGTTCGGCAATCTGCGGCAGCGTTTGGGTAACAAATACGTCCCAGTCCCGTGCTGGCCCCAGGTAGCCCATGATCCAGCGCAACTCCTGCATGACGCCGACGAAGGCCTCGGGAAGCACGACGCCAAACAGGCCCAGCGCCGAGAGCAACCTTCTCACCGCAACGCGCGCTTGATGCAGGTATTCCGGGTCGTGCCCCAGTTCCGCCACGTTTCCCTGGAGCTGCGCAAGGCATTCCCCGGCAATGCGGTGAAATGCTTGCGTAACCGACATCTCTGGCACTAGTCCCACTGGCTGCGCCATGCGCGGTGGAGGCGTTTCTCCGCTGCATAGCAGATAGCCGCGCTGGGCCTTGCTTATATCTTCTACCCAGAGCGGCACTTGTTTCTGGATGGCCAAAGCAACTTCAAACAAGCTTGTCGCCTCGCCCGCCTTAAGTTCAAGTTCCACTTCGCTGATTGGTTGGCACCTGTTACCCGCATGTACCTCACCTTGGTCCAGCGCCAGCTCGATTTCGGCCCCTTGTGCTGTGCGAAGCTGCCAGGCTGTGCGCCAGAAATCAGTAACGAATAGCGGGCACAACCGTGCCAATAGCTTGGGCGTCAATAATAGTGCGAGGTCAGGTATGCTCGGCGCCGGTTCGGGCTTCTCGCCCCGCACCGGCCACTCCCACTCGTTACGATGGTGCAGCCCCCCTTCCGCACTCCCCCCACCCTTAACGGTTTGCACCCAACACCCACTTATTCGGCGCAGGCGGAGGGTAAAACCCGCTCGCAGTAAATCCTGCTCGGGCGTGTCAAAGTAAATACTGTGGAGCTTGTGGCGACGAGGTTTGCCCTGCACCATTGATTTCAGAACAGGATGCCGCCGCAAGCGCTCGACATGTGCCGGATCTATGGTCAGTTTCAGCTCGATTTCAGTGGGCATGAGCGCGGTAGACAATAAAAAGCCAGGGTAACATGCGGCGAAACAGAATAATTGAAAGCGGACTGGTAGAAGTATAGCCACTCAGGCCGCCCGAAGCTATTGATCCGGTACGGAGTTAATACTTCACCGTGCCGGATCAATAAGGTGCCGGATCAATAAGTCTGTTGCAAGCGAAGCAGCAAAAAATGCGTAGGTCGCCTATGGGCGGATAAAATGCTTGGCATATTTTTCGTTTAGCCTGGACATGGGCAATAAGATAAACAAATCAGCAGTATTGAAATCTGGGTCCCAGGCCGGTTCACCGCCAATGTAAGCGCCCAAACGTAAATAGCCCTTAATTAACGGGGGGATATTGACGTCAAGCGTACTGTCTAATGCTTCCAGCGGCAACGGACAGCGGGGAAACACGCGATATTCGGCGGGTGCAGCATACAGCTTGTTCAATTTTTTGAAAATGCTGGCAGCGCAATGCCCACCATCGTTCATACTGATGCTGGCGCAACCAATCAGGTATTCATGGTTATTCTTGTGCATATAATCAGCGAGACCACTCCATAGCCGGGCGATGGTTGCGCCATCACGATAATTTGAATGTACACAGGAGCGGCCAACTTCAACCATGCGGTCGCGCAGATGGGCCAAGCGCGTCAAATCAAACTCGGTTTCCGCGTAGTAGCCGCAAATGGTTCGAGCGCGGTCGGGGGGCAATATCCGATAGGTACCGATCACCTTGTTGGTGCCGTTATCGCGTACTAGCAAATGTTCGCAATAACGGTCGAAAACGTCGCAGTCAATTCCTTCATGTGCGCTAACCAAAGAGGCGCCCATTTCTTCAGCAAATACTTTATACCTCAGGCGTTGCGCTTCCTCAATTTCTGAGTCGGTTCTAGCCATGCTGAGGGTAAACCGATTATGCGGCAGGTGGTGTTTTTGGTTCAGATTTAACATCGTTGTCTCCATGAGTGGGATAAAGACAAATTTAACGATGGCCTGTTGCGGGGGTATTACAGGAAAATTAAGGATTGATGAAAAGCGTACTTTATTCGCTTATTAAATTTTGGGGATGAAGCCCATGTTGAGCAAAAACGTGGGAGCTCAAAGGAAGAGCACAAGATGGCGTTGGCGATTGTGGCGCTACTCTGCTATATGGCTGGCATGGCCAGATGATAGATTGGTCAGGGCTGTATGGATAGCTTCCCGCGCCTCAGAGGCCAGCATACGGCGGTTCTTTCCTGTGCATGGGATTCCCGGTAAATATACCAGAGTGACATGCAAGGAAGGACTGCACAAAATTTTCCATAGCGACCCGACAAATGTCATGTCCTCCACAAAAGCCGCATCGCCATTAGCCTTGCCAGTGCCATCGTGATAGCGGATAGCAACCGGACAAATAGTCGATCCAATATCAACAGGCCCTTGCAGCAGTGACGAATGAAAATGGCCAAGTTGGGTGCCATCGGTGGTCGTACCTTCCGGGAACACGGCGATACGATCTCCCTGTTCGAGCATTCCTTTAATTTGGCCGTTAATGCGCGCTGTCTCCTGTCGGATGTCACGCTTGATAAACAGGGTGTTAATACGGTGAAATATCCAGCCCAAAACTGGCCAATCGCCCACTTCAGATTTGGCGACAAAGTATGCCGGAAGCACTGCGTTCATGGAAACGGCATCCAGCCAAGAGATATGGTTGGCAACAAGCAGGCGGCCCTGCGCAGTTGCATTATGGTAACAACCATAAGTTTCCAAACCAACGTTTAGTAAATCCAAAAATTTGCGTGACCAATATTGAACGATGCGCTGTTGCGTTGATTTGTTCAGTACCGGAATTGCAGCGGCAAGTAGCATACCATAAATAATATGAAGGGCTATGCGACAACCCCGGAAGCAGGCAGTTGGGGTGCTTATCAATTGCGGTGCTTGATAGGGAGTTTCGCAGCTGTGGGAGGTGGGATTCATAATGGCCATGTTATTTTGTCCGTATAAGAAATGGTTCCATGGCATTAAACGCGCAAAATGTTACACCCGTATTAATGCTGTTTGTTTGGGTGGTTGCTGGAGCACAAGGTACACCTATTGATCCGGCACAGTTTATCCAAGAAACCGTTCGCATTGAGCCTGTCGAAATGTGAATGGCTTCTTATGCTTCGACAAATTCAGCACGAACGGCATTCAAGTTCCATTCGCGCCCGATTAATAGGGGTATTTTGCCTGCCAATTTACAGCCCGGAACGCAATCCCGAAGAACGCCTTAACGCCGATCTGGGACACACTATTTGTAGAAAGTGTCAATGCGTTCCGTGGCAAATTTCTCTAAAACTTCGCGCTCAATTTCTTCCACGGTGACATGGCGCACGTCTTTGCCCTTGACCATGTAAACCACGTATTCAGATATATTTTTGGCATGGTCACCGACGCGCTCAATGGCCTTGGCGATAAACAGAATTTCCAGCGCAGTGGAGATGGTGCGCGGGTCTTCCATCATGTAGGTGATGAGGTAGCGTAGGATGGTACGGAATTCTTCATCAACCAAGTCATCCTGACGCACCACTTGGGCTGTGTAATGAAGGTCAAGACGGGCAAATGCATCGAGCGATTTGCGTAGCATATCCAAAGCCAGTTCAGCGATATGCTTGATCTCCGTATAACGCGGCAAGACGAGACGCTTTCCCTGTGACAGCAATTTACCTATGCGTGCTATTTTTGCTGCCTCGTCACCGATACGCTCGAGGTCAGTGATAGTTTTGACCATCGTCATTACCATGCGTAAGTCCCCTGCGGTAGGCTGTCGCCGCGCAATAATCTGGCTACAGTTTTCGTCAATTTGTACTTCCATCGCGTTAACGCGGTGATCATCATTAATAACACGGTTCATTGATGGCACGTCGTCACTAATTAGCGCCTCAATAGCCAGCTGGACCTGGCTTTCCACCAATCCACCCATTTGTAATACTTGCGTTTTCACCGTATCCAGATCGACATCAAATTGCTTAGAGGTATGTTCAGTGGAGATCATGTTTAAAATTCTTTTTGGATAGAAGTTAGTGGTGATACTACTCGCGTACTGTGACAATTTTGTTACATGCAAAACAACAAATGTACGTGCCCAGACTCTGGATTTCTGAGGGGTTTTCACTTCCAAGTAAATGCTCCCTCACCCATAAAAAAAGACCGCAAACTGCGGTCTTTCGGTATTAACATTTGACTATTGATCCGGCACGATGAGGTATTAGTTCCGTTCGGGCTGAGTTTGTCGAAGCCCGCTCACCTTTCGACAGGCTCAAGGCGAACGAACTTCAAACATAATCTGGCCGAATCAATAAGTGCCGAAATAAAACCATTCGCTACTGAAACATAACTCTCATCTTTTAAAAAATATTATTTCTTGATTTTAAATCCCGTTATTTTGATGATGTCATCGGTGCCATATCCATCCACCATAGGCATATTCGTGTCGTCTGAATGCTGGATCGAAACATAAGCCGTAGTACCATCAGCTGAGAAAATAAAGCCGGTTGGTTCAGCGCTGGAATCTTTCACCGAGAGCATTTTTACACATCCATCTGTCTTAATATCGCGGTCAGCACCATCTGACAGGCAAGCAAAAATATCACCATTTGAGTGATCTTCAATCACGTATAAATTGCCAGTTTTTGGTTGAAATTCAAGGTTGTCAAAGGCATTAAAATCAGTATCCCCTTCAACAAACCGATTTACGTCAACAGTGCGCTTGGTTGCATCGGCGCTTAACGGTTTGTCGTCCACACCACAAATAACTTCAGCAAAATTAAACGCATCTTCATTGCCGGTGTTGGCCCAGCAGAAACGGACCGCTTCCGGGTTAGCGGAATCGGTATACATCAGATCCTGATGCAAGTCTTCAGGGCGATAATAGCCGGTCGCACCTTTCACATAGGCGTCAGCCCGGGCAGTAGCTGCATTGACTGGCAACCAAGCCGCATTGCCGATTTCACAACCTTGGCCGTACTGCTGATTGTTATCCACACAGGAAACCTGCATGGCATAAACAGAGCCCGCGGCAAGCGGCGAATCGGCCAGATTTTCGATTTTGTCATTTCCAGTGCGGGGCGTTTGTGGCACAAACTTGAAAATGGCACCGCCATCGGCGTCAGCAGGGGTGCCAGGCCGCAGCTCATCGCCAGCGATTACCACGCCGGTCGGCAGAATCGCCAACCCTTCCCAAGCCATAGTCGGCAGCGCATTACGTTTGGCAATGCGGGCTGAGTCAGTCACAGCGCCACTGGTACGATCAAGTACTGTTTGATTGGATACATTCAGCGGGTCAAGTATTTCATAAGCGCCACCATCACTGCGCTCTTCAGTAGCCAGAATGGTGTTCCAAGGTGTCGTACGGATACCGTCGCAAGAACTCATGCCGCGCAAGAGCGTTTCAACATGCCCAGTTACAAGGTTAATACTCTGAACGGATGGGTTGTATTTGCCAGAGGCGAGCACAGCACGGCCTCCTTCAACACAAGTAATTAAATGGGTAGGCTTATCTATAGGGAAAAATGCCATCATGTCCGTGGCATTAGCCGCGTTACGGGTCAAATATTCCGCTTTCAGGCCTCCAGCCACCAACACTTGGCTTGTCGCTTTCTGATCCAGTGCCCGATAGGCACCTGTCGTTGCCGGTGCGGATTTTTGTAGCGGCTTATTGAAGCCGAATAATTTCTCGGATTGCGCGTTCAGCAAGTGCTCTGTCATAGCGCCAAAGTCTTTCTTGTTGTCGGAACCGTTGAAATCGTCATCAGCTAGTACAATATTTGAAAAAACAATCGAAGTAAGAGCAATTGCAAGCGTAGAACGTTTGAGCATAAAGTTCATCTTGAAACTCCTTAATAAAATATTAACAGGCAGATTATTAAAATTAGACATGGGTGCAGTTATCCGAATTACTACTGCGAAGCCAGTCTAATCAAGCAACGTGACAGAAATATTAATTAATCCGTACTTCCTGAATGGTGTGCCATCTTTTTTAAAGCGGCTATGAAAACAGCTTGGGATTTTTGCTACGGCGAGCGATGTGTTTATTAATGGAAGCAAAAGCGTCAGCGCAGAAGTATTATCAAGAACGTTATCTGCAAAAAATCAACAGCCACTTAGCCCAAAAAATCGTTTATAGCGGCTCAGGTGCCGGATCGGCGAGCCGCTGCAATAATGAAAATTGCGCGCATTTCAGTTCATAGCGACCAGGAGTTTTCGCTCGATAATGGCCGTTCGAATCCATTTGCCAAGCCTGGAAGTTGTCCTGCAAATAAACTTTTAGTCCTTCATCAATCACGCGTTTTTTCAGCTTCTTGTCGAGCACGGGAAAACACACTTCTATGCGGCGGAAGAAATTGCGGTCCATCCAATCGGCACTGCTCAGATACACGTTATGCGCCAGATTATTGCGAAAGTAGAATATGCGCGTGTGTTCCAAAAAACGGCCAACTATCGAACGCACACGGATATTCTCGGATAATCCCAGCACACCCGGACGCAGCGCGCATACGCCGCGCACAATAAGATCCACTTTTACCCCGGCCTGCGATGCTTCGTATAACGCCCTGATGATTTCTGGTTCAAGTAACGCGTTCATCTTGGCGATAATGTGCGCGCGCTTGCCTGCCTTGGCGAGTTTGGTTTCATTCTGAATAGCGCGCAGAATCTGACTGTGCAACGAGAACGGCGATTGCCACAGATGATTTAATTTGCCCGCTTTGCCCAGACCTGTCAGTTGTGTAAACACTTCATTGACGTCTGCACACATTTGCTCATTGCCCGTAAACAAGCCGAAATCCGTATAAAGCCGTGCAGTGCGCGGATGATAATTACCGGTACCCAGATGTACGTAGCGGCGCAGTTTGCCAGCTTCGCGCCGGACCACCATCAACATCTTGGCATGTGTCTTGTGCCCAACAACACCATACACCACGTGTGCCCCGACTTCTTCCAAACGGCTTGCCCAATTGATATTGGCTTCCTCATCAAAACGCGCCAGCAGCTCTACCACGACAGTCACTTCTTTACCATGTTGGGCTGCAGTGATGAGCGCTTCCATTAATTCTGAATCTACACCGGTGCGGTACACGGTCTGTTTGATGGCAACCACGCTTGGATCGGCGGCGGCCTGCTGGATAAGATCAATAACAGGTTTGAACGACTGGAAAGGGTGATGCAGCAGTACATCATTTTTGCGGATAACTTTGAACATATCCGCGCCCTTCTTCAGTAGGTCGCTGGGTATGCCAGGAGCAAAAACAGGGAATTTCAGGTCGTCGCGCGCGACCTGATCGGGAATGCCCATCAGGCGCACCAAATTTACCGGGCCATCTACGCGATACAGGTCATCCTGGCCCAGCTCGAATTGCTGCAATAAATACATGGCCACTTGCGGCGAGCAATTATCTGTAATTTCCAGGCGCACAGCATTGCCGAAGTGCCGCTGCGGCAATTCCCCCTGCAAACTGATACGTAAATTTTTTACCTCTTCTTCGTCCACAAACAGATTACTGTTGCGCGTAACGCGGAACTGGTGGCAGCTCAACACCTCCATTCCGCCGAACAGCTCGCCAACATGGGCATGCAAAATAGAAGAAAGAAATACAAAGCCGTGCGCACAACCGCTGATTTCAGGCGGCAACAAGATGGTGCGAGGCAACACGCGCGGCGCCTGCACAATGGCCTTGGCGGAATTGCGGCCGAAGGCATCTTTGCCGACCAGCTCGACAGCAAAATTCAAACTTTTGTTAAGTACACGGGGAAAAGGGTGCGATGGATCAAGGCCGATTGGAGTAAGAACCGGCATGACTTCACACAAAAAGAAATTTTTAATCCATGCGCGTTGAACGTCATTCCAATTAGTGCGGCGCAGGAAACGAATGCCATGCCTATCCAATACAGGGAGAATGTCGCTGTTCAGTATGCGATATTGTCGCTCGATGAGATGATGCACCTGCTCCCGTACGCGCTTGAGTGTCTGGCGCGCATCCATACCATCTGGCCCGGTGGCAACGCTTTTAAGATTAATTTGTTCCTTCAACCCGGCGACACGGATTTCAAAAAACTCATCCAGGTTGCTACTGACAATACATAGGTATTTGAGGCGTTCCAAAATCGGGATGTTGGCATTTTCTGCTTGCGCCAACACGCGCTGGTTGAATTCAAGTTGGCCTAGCTCACGATTAATAAAATGCTGCGAACGAAAATCTTTGTCTGTTGTACGGTTCATTTATAGTTACCAGACTGCGAACAAAAGTCAGTCAGATCAGAAAACTTCCTGAACCTGTCGCAGTCAATTTTGAAAATTTTAGTTAATGCGACAGGAGCATTCGCCTGCCCTTGATGCCCAATCTGATGTTTTTACCACTTCTGTCACAGTCATTTCCCACTTGCGCTTAGCCCCCACACAATTGACGTCCGCCAAACTTAATTTGATTACAACAACAATATATTGCGCTCAATTGGACTTGTGATCTCCATTTTCAGGATCATTGCGACGGTCGATGAACAGGCTGTTGCCGTTGATTTTCTTTGCCTGCTTTTTCGCATCAGCTGCTGCTGTGGCAATCTGATGGTGTGAATAGTACTGTCCCGGACAGACCTTGACCACACCGAGCGACAGGCTGATCAACGAATAAAATATTTTTCTCCCCTGCCGGTCTTCGCCGACATAACCGCCACGATCCTGATCCTCGATACTGTAATAGTGTCGGATCGCTGACTCGAAGTCGACCAGTATCGCGCGACAGCGCTCTTCCCAGTTCTCGCTCTGGAACAACACTATGAAATCATCCCCTCCAATATGGCCAATAAAGTCACGGTCGGGATCACAGCGATCGCTGAGAATCTTGCCCGTCATCTGAATGACGTCATCACCCTTGCGATAGCCATGTACATCATTGTATGGCTTGAAATAGTCCAGATCGCAAAAGCACGCGCAAAACCGCGTGTCATTTTGCAGCAAGCGGTCTATATGCTCATTGATTGGCACATTGCCGGGAAGCTGCGTGAGCGGATTGGCATAGCGCGCAGCATTGATCTGTATTTGCGTGATCTCACGCATCAGGTCGTGTCCGGTACCCATGCCAAGATATTTTCCCTGATCCATGATGATGTAGCCATTGACCAAGTGGCGGGGATCCCCTTCCGTAATGAGGCGGCTCAAATCCTGCAAGCATGTGTCCTTTTCCGTCAATAGCGGATCGGCATTCATGAAAAAGGTGCAGGATTTTTTACCATATAGCTCGCGCTCATAGGGACGGGCGAAATGTTCAATCATATTGATCCGGTTAATCAAACCAAGTGGCTTGCCGTTGTCAACCACCGGGATGATTTGCAGATCCGGTTCGTTCAAAAAGAGTTCGTAGACCTCGTTGTTAAGGATGTCGGATGTGATGGTGGGCACTTTACGCAGCAGTTTTTGGACAGTCGCAATGTTTTGCTGGAATCCGTTTTTTTGTGGATAGACCGCAACGCCGTTCCGGATCAGTGCCTTCGCCACTTCCGCGGATAGCGTGGTGGCAGGGGTGCTGTGGGGACGGGCAATGTGATAACCTTGCCCGCAGGCAACGCCCAAGTCGCGGATCAGGAGCAATTCTGCCTGTGTCTCTATCCCTTCGGCGATCACGGTTGTACCGGATTGTTCTGCGATTTCCTGGATAGAACGCACGAACTGGAGTTTGACGGGATCGCGGTTGATCCCCTGAATAAAGTGCATATCAATCTTGACATATTCCGGCCGTATTTCGGACCACAGCCGCAGACTGGAAAATCCTTCGCCCAGATCGTCAATAGCAATCTGGAAGCCCATATTCCGGTAATGCATGACCGCTTCAAGTAGCAAATTGTAATCGTAGGTTGGTTGGCTCTCGGTCAGCTCAATAATCACGTTTCCCGGATTAATGCCAATCTCATGAATGTAATCGAGCGTTTCGCCATGTTTCGCATCTCTTTGAAGCAGGCTTTCCGGACTGACATTGAGAAATAATTTCCCCGGCAGACCTAATTCCGCAAACCGCTCCAGTACCACGCGTCGGCACAAATGTTCAACTACTACGGTCAGATTGTTCGCCCATGCCACCTTGAACAGACTTAGGGGCGAATGCATTGGACTGTCAGAGGGGCCACGGATCAAGCCTTCGTAGCCAATAATTTCACCGCTTTGAAGATATATGATCGGCTGGAAGATCGCATTCAACAGACGCTTCTCGATAATCTCGTTTAGTTGTGCCAGCATCATCTCGTTGCCGTCATTTTTCAAAGAAGATATCAGTCCTTCGTTTGCGGGAGATTGTTCAAGCGTATATTCAATGTTTGTCGTACGCTGTTTGGCGTACAACATGGCTTTCATTTTCTGAAAAGTCCGTAAGGTTGCCAAAGGTACTCCTAGCGTGTCACTGGCGGGCGATGCGCACGATGTATCTTGTGAAATCATCATTTCCCTTTGTACCTTTGAACTACTGCTGTTAAAAATCTTTGCTTTATTGGCTATAAAAGATATAACTTTTGGAATGGTAATCGACATTTATTACAATATTATGACGCTTTGTAATTTCCCATTTTTTTGATGAAAATAGGCGGTATCGTTATAGAATCGGCCATCACCTATTGATTCAGCCATGTTTAAAATCCGTTCGTATTGAATCTGTCGAAGGTGAATGGGCTTCGACAAACACGAACGGGTTAATAGTGTTGAGTTTCAGCAAAACACTGACAGGGTTAGCCTACATCCCGAAAGAGAGGCAGCCTATCTTGATATTCCAATGGAGCAAGTTTGATCTCGGAGTGGTTTAACGTGTAATGGTTTTACTGGAGGTGCCCTGGAATTAACCGCTAGTCATCACGCTCAGGAGCCGGATGCTTCTGCAATTTACGTTGTAACGTGCGTCGATGCATATTAAGTGTGCGTGCGGCAGCGGAAACGTTACCGCCACAGTCAGCAAGTACCTTTTGCAAATGCTCCCACTCCAGGCGATCCACTGACATTGGTTTGGTTGTAATCGCGGCTTCAACAATACCTGGTTGATGATCGAACGCCGCGACAATTTCATCCGCATCCGCAGGCTTGGCCAGATAGTATGTCGCACCCAGCTTCACTGCCTCCACGGCGGTTGCAATGCTCGAATAGCCGGTGAGCACCACAATACGCGCATCAGGCTTTCGCTCCTTGAGATGCGCTACTAATGTCAGGCCTGACGGCCCGGGCATCTTTAGATCAATTACCGCGTGCGTGGGAAGATTTTGTGCAATCACTTGAATGGCTTCATTCACATCGTTTGCCACACTTACCGCAAAACCACGCCGGGTAAGGGCCTGCGCCAACACCGTACAATAAGTAACGTCATCGTCTACCAACAACAATTTGCGCGGCAACGGGTTTTCCATAATTGGTAAGCTCATATTGAATTCGTCACACGTAAACGGGCTAGGGGCAATATCACACAAGTACATACCCCTCCGCCATCCCGATTCGATAGTGAAAGTGTACCGCCAAACCGGCGCAATACGGCATTAACCAGAAATAATCCAAGCCCTTGCCCACTTTCTTTGGTGGTAAAAAATAATTTTCCGGCATGGGTTGCCGCAGTTGGGGTCAAACCTGCACCCCGGTCGGAGACTTCGATTTTCAATTGCTCTGTAGTACAACTAACCTCTACCTCAACACTGTGTTCCGAAGCATCGGCAGCGTTATTTAAAATATTGGTGATCACTTGCCCCAAGACTTGTTCAGCTACGATCTGCGGTGCGGGAGATGGGCCATTCCAGTGATAACTTACCTGCGCCGAGGGACGCATACCGCGCCATTGCGCCAACAAATCTTCAAAATAACTATCAAGCGCAACGCTGTAACCACTTTCAGCACGCGCTTGTTCTGTAGATGACAGCATCTGGGAAAGCGTATTTTTACAACGCGTAACTTGGTCGCGCAACAAGTGCAGCTCTTTCACCAATTCTGGTTGCATCGCATATTGATGCTCGAGCTCTTTAAGCACGACCGCCATCGTCCCCAGAGGCGTGCCTAATTCATGCGCCGCACCCACTGCCAGTGCGCCAAGCGCCACCAGATGTTCATCACGCAGCGCATTTTCACGCACCTCCGCCAGCATGCGTTCGCGTTCACGCAAAGTGTTACCCATCTTCACCACATAATACCCAACCAAGCCTACTCCCAGAACGAAACCAAACCACATGAGCCAAGCACTTGAGTCAAGACGGACAACGTGGTCAATATGGAAATGCGGCAGCGGAATATAAACGAACATCAAGAACGTATAACAGGCCACAATTAACGCAGCCAACAACCAGGCATAGATAGCCAACAACGTAGCGGCGGCTATCGTGAGCGGCAACAATAACAACAGCACAAACGGATTGGTGGTACCCCCAGCCAGATAGAGCAATGCACTTAACAACAGGACATCCAGCACCAACTGTCCGAACACCTCGATTTCCTGCACTGGCCATGGCAGTTTGAACCGGATCCAAGTAAGTATGTTAAGAACCAGCAACACGGTGCCAATCACTGCGAATGGCAACGGCATCCCCATACCTTTGGCAACCACCAGTACCGCCAAGGTCAGGCCAACTACGGCGATATTTTTGAGCACCAGCACGCGCCGCAGATTTATTGGTGACGGCGTTGAAAAAGAAACAAACGGTTTCATTAATTAATCCGGTAATTCAATGTCTTAATAAAAAACATAAGAATAATAGCATCTCGTACCTTGTCGCCTGTGCACCTACTCACTAACCAATCATAATTGACGCACTCCGATCATAAAAGCTGAGCAGGACGAATGTTGTAAAAATAGAAGCAGAAAAAACCTAGATAGAGGTCGTAGTGAAAATGGTGACTGGGCCTCGATGCCTACTAACCAAGTCACATCTGGGTTGGCTAGCACTCTAAATTGTACCTGCTTGCCCGTCACAATCGTGCAAACCGACGTACGCGCACGGATCGAAGTTTGCGGCCCAGCCGCCGCCACCCAATAACGACCCCGGATAGGCTAAGCGCGGTACCACACAGGCTGAGTGAAATAAGCACGATGTCCCACAAGGGGCGTTTTTCCAGAAGTGGCAGCCAATCCCAGCTATGCAACATCGCAAATAGCCAGCGGCTCAGGCGTTTCGTACTATCTGTATGTCCGAGCACTGTGCCGGTCGCCGGGTCAATGTGCACCCAAGTGGCGTGGGCATTGTCGAATACGACGCGCCACACAGGCAGAAATTTTTCCGAGCCACCCGTCATCGTGTGCGGCTCACGTGAGTAATAATACAAATCGTAGTCGGTCAATACCTCAATGCGTGCAATGGGATCGGGAAGCAAGCGCGCAACATTAGCTTTCAATGCCTCGAGATCAGGTACATAAACGTTCGCCGATTCTGCATTGAGTACGGTTGGCCGAGCACTGCCACTAATATTCGCAAGTACTAAAGTCTGACCTGAGGCGCGTATCCAGTGCAGCTCACGCACACCGTTCGGCGCAGCCGCAAGCAACTGTTTCGGTGAAGCTTGCTGGCTGGAAATATTCAACGGCCCTCCGTTCATCGCTACGGTATTTAAGGCTTTGGCTCCACTATCAAAAATTTTCCAGGGGTTCATTGACATCAGTCCACTGAATATCCACGTCAACGTGACCAGTGCAAACAACAGCCCTAGAATATGATGCCAGCGCATCACAAAACCATGGTAAGGAGAATGTGAGCCACGCTTATAAACACGCGTAAATCGCCAACGCATGATTCCGACTGTTGCGCCGGTGAAAACTAAACCAATACCAAGGATCGAGAGCCAGATGACGATGTCGGTCCAATATGCGTTAAACATATTGCCGCGAAAGGGGTAGAGCCAGTGGATCCACGCGCCAACATAATTCCATAAACGCTCGATACGCGGGGCATCCCGCACCACTTCGCCAGTGGTACTTGAGACATACAGCAACGTGGCATCAGCGTCGGCCAGCCACACCCTATGTAGCGGGCGGTGTGCGTCCAATGCGCGCGAATGGGTGAAAGCGTCTTCGTCGATGATCCCACCATAATCGGTGGCAACCGCCGAACCGCCAAACACAGCGGCACTCGCCAACACATGCGCGCGGTCAACCTGCCGTAACACGGCACCTGTGCTGGCGTCTATCACCACTGTACCGCTACCTAGTGCCACCCGGCGCTGACCACTTGCCAATCCAACATTCAGATCACGGGCCGGTATGGCCAAATAGACCGCACGGCCACCACTCGCCACCGCCAACCGAAGATCCTGCAACGGTCCCTTGATACCGGCTGCATCCAGCGCTTGTCTTGGCGTCAATGTTATGGCCGCAGCATTTAGCGGCGGCAGATGCTGTATTCTTTCTGCGGCAGTCAATTTCGGATAGCCCACATACATCATGACTATTCCCGAAATGAACCACATCACAAAGAAAATACAAGCGAAAATCCCAAGCCAGCGATGGATCAGGAATAGCCAACGTTTGGCATACGCCATCAGTAACGTGTCCTTAAAACGCCGCACTCAAAGTAATATCAGCGGTGCGCGGCGGCCCCAGGTAAGCCATCGTACTACCGACGTTCGCGGCATAAATACGGTCCGTTACATTACGGACGCGGCCTATCATCGACACCGTCTTACTCATTTTCCAGCGCGCACCAACATCAAGCAGCGTGTAGGCAGACCAATTCATTGTGTTGTCAGCGTCGGCATAAACTTTACCGACGTGACGTACACCTGCACTTGCTTGCCAAGCTGGTGTGATGTCATACGAAGACCACAGGTTAGCAACCGTCGATGGCGTATTGATTGGCGTTTTACCGGCCAGTGAAACACCATTTTGAACAAAGTTCTCAAATTGCGCATCGACATAGGTGATATTGCCCTGCAACGACAATTTGGAGGTAGGTTGCAGCCCAACGGCCAATTCCACGCCTTTGGCTGATTGTTCCCCGACCAAAACGGTGAGTGCGCTGTTGCCCAACACCGGAGTTGCAATATTTTTGCGGGTAATACTGTAGGCCGCGACCGTAGCCGTGCCTTTGCCTTGCCAGAAATCAATTTTGCTGCCAATTTCTGCCTGCTTGCCTGTCGTAAGGGCCGTGTTATCACGCACAGCCGCGAAAGTGGCCGTAGTAAGAATGCCGGACGGAGGATCGGCCGCCGTTGAATATTGCGCGTACAAATTGGCGCCCGGCGCAACGTCCCATACCAAGCCAATGCGACCGGTCGTTGGGTTATATGTACGCGCGAGGCTAGCTGGATTAGCTGCTGTCACCGCACGGCGATTGGTCAAATCAAGCTCGATGCGGTCATGGCGCAGCGCAGTGGTGAGGTTTAAAGTCGGCATGAGCGCCGTGCGGTTTTCAAGATATAAAGCGACTGAAGTGACCTTAACTTCCCGGTCAGGGTTAAAGCCTGGCGACATACCGGGCACTTGAAAAAAACTTTCGGTAACAAAATTGTACGGATCGACTGTACTTACGACAGCAGACAGGCTATTCGGAAATCGCGTCTGCTTGTTTACGCTCACGTCCAGCCCGAAAGACCAATCACTCCTAAGGCCAGCAAGTTGCCCCTTGTATAGCCCATTAACGCGGTCACCAAAAACTTGATGGTCATGCCGTTGCAGAAAAGTATTCGAACGGATCACGGCTGTGTTGGCCGGATTGAAAACATAAGTTTCAACATTGCGGTAATCGCGCAGCGCATCATAAGCGTACGCAGTATTCTGGAATTGCAGCGCATCGGTCACACGCCAGTCGGTTACCGAGCGCAACCACTGCACACGCTGGGCATAAATACTGTCAGTACTGTTGTAGTTTTTGAAGCGGGTGCCGGGATCAACGCGCAACGTGCCCGATGCCGGGTTGAGTACTGGGGTTCCCCAGTATGGCCGGTCGACATCCTCATCCTGGTATTCATAAGCCAATTTATGGGTCAGCCCACCGCCAAAGTCCGACAGCAGTGAAGCGGCAACTTGTGTGGCCTTGCTTTCAGTGCCATTTATCCAGCTACCAGCGTTACGGCGGTTAACATCAATTCGCGCATAGTGGCTGCCCGCTCCGCCATCGCCAATGATGCGGCGATTTAATCCCAGAGACACTTCTTTGAGGTTATAAGCGCCAAACCGCACTCTCGCTTCTGAAAAATCGCCTCTTTCCGCGATTTTGGTGATGTAATTAATAGAGCCGCCGACCGCACCTGAGCCAAAAAGAAAACTGGATGGGCCACCGATAACCTCGACGCGGTCGTAAATCCAGCTATCCACCGGGCGGGCTGCAATCGAATATTGCACATTAATACCGTTGAATAATTGACTAAGTGACCCACTGCCAAAGCCCCGATAAAAAACACCGATACTACCTGGCGCATCATGCGCAGTGACACCAGGAACTGCCCGAAGTATCTCCTGGGTGTTTTGCGCACCACGTGCATCAATGGTGGTGCGGTTAACAACCGTAACCGAGGCTGGTGTCTCACGTGGCGTCAGCCCGAGGCGGCTGCCGGTTTCAGAAGGTTCGTCAAGGTTGAGGCGGCCATTGGCGGCTGGTACTGTTGCAACAACATCAACTTGCGGCAATGTCACTATTTCAGGTTGGGCATGGTTGGGAGTAGACGTCATCACCAAAGCGGAGAAAATACTGATTGACAAAACCGTAGGAACGACCGTTGATGGACGATCGCGCGGCAACTGCGCCGCTTTAGATTCCTGGGAACGCTGCTTACGCACTTTAAATGCGAGCATGTATGTACGCTGGGTGCGGCGTGCTAACTTTTTGGCCATAAGAAACTCCTTTTTGTTTTCCAGACCGATCCCGGTCAAGCTAAATGCCAAGAGTTTTCACTTATAGCGCTGCTTAGACAAACATGGTTACTTCCAATAAATTAGCCACGTTTATTTGCGCAACTTTCCCCGATTTACAAGTGAACTCTGGATGATTTTCCAAATGTGCAGAATTTTGTCCACGGCAGAAAACGTCACTTGCGATAAACGTAGAACCACGGTGGTTAACTCGGAGCGCACCAAAAATTTCACTTAATATGAAGCGCACGAATCATAAGGAAGAAAAATCATCTTGAGAATGTGGCAAATTGTCGCGCGGCAATTTGCCGCACTACGGCCAATCAGCCTATGAGGTCAACTTTAAAAATATAACCTAATGTTTTTAAATATTAAAATGTAGGTGTCAAAATAAAGCACCCCGCAGCAAGCTGCGGGGTGCTTTATTTACCAAGCCAATGACAAGATAGCCCATATGGGATGACATAAATCCGTAAATTGATATACCCCGCGAATTTAGCCACGCTATATGCGCATGATTTGAAGTTGCGTTATTCCTCCACCGCTGGTAAACGTATGGTGTACTGACCTGCTTTTTCATCACGTACCATCATGAGCAGGTTATTTTTCTGCGCGTCTTCCACCAACTCTTTGAACGAACGGTAGCCGTAAGCCGATTCAGCAAAACCTGGTTTCCGCCGCTGCATGGTAGGCTTAACCATGGAATACCAGACTTTCTCCTCTCCCCGTTCAGCAATCAATGCTTCGATCGTTTCGACAATAAAATCGAGTGCTTCCTGCCGTTTATCATCTTCAGGTTTCAATCTTGATTTTTTCGCCGTACCACCGGCAGATATTTTTGCCGGAGATTTTTTTTCAGCGCGTTTTTTCTGTGCTTCTTGCTCACGTACCAAATCATCATAAAAAATGAATTCATCGCAATTTGCGCTGAGCAAATCAGAAGTCGAGTCCTTAACCCCAATCCCGATCACATATTTGTTGTTCTCCCGCAGCTTTGAAACCAACGGAGAAAAGTCCGAGTCACCGCTAATAATGACAAAGGTATCAACATGGGATTTGGTATAGCAAAGATCCAGCGCATCAACGACCATGCGGATATCAGCAGAATTTTTACCTGATTGGCGCACATGCGGAATCTCAATCAATTCAAAAGCCGCTTCATGCATCGTCGCCTTAAACTCTTTGTAACGATCCCAGTCACAATAAGCTTTTTTGACAACAATACTGCCCTTGAGCAGTAAGCGTTCAAGCACCTTTTTGATGTCGAACTGTGCATACTTGGCCTCACGCACCCCTAACGCAATGTTCTCGAAATCGCAAAACATAGCCATGTTGGTAATTTCAGGTTGACCAGCCATCTGATACTCCTAAATTAAATTGATCAATGCTGCGGCACCCGCTCGCCAAACTGATAGAAAACGATCAACTTGTTGCCCGATCCGGCGAACCCAACTATTGCCAACTAGCCTCGCGTATTCGACTGCGTTCCAAACTGCATCAGATCAACTAATGGCTGCGCTTGCCAGCCAGGCTGCCGGTGTTCCGCCACAATATTAGTGAAAATTCCGCCACGAACGTAAAATTTGGCGGTCAAGCGCATGAAACGCGGCTGGATGGCGGCAACCAAATCATCCAGAATTCGATTGGTTACATCTTCATGGAAATGTCCTTCATTGCGGAATGACCAGATATAAAGCTTGAGACTTTTCAGTTCAACGCAGGTCGTATCCGCGATGTAATCGAGAATCAACGTAGCAAAATCGGGCTGGCCAGTCTTAGGACACAGACAGGTAAACTCGGGGATTTCCATGTGGATGTGGTAATCACGCACGGGGTTAGGATTGGCGAAAGTTTCCAGAAGTTTGCTGGCCACGGTTTTGCTGGGCAGAGCGCTCATTTTGATATGCCTTGTGGGTCGGTTAGAATACAACGCATTATAATGTTCAACTGATTGAAATTGCGTCTTTCTCACATCAAGATCGCTGGATTCAAATCCTTCGTTGATCCCACCCATATTGCGCTACCCGGTCAGGTCGTCGGCATTGTTGGTCCGAATGGCTGCGGAAAATCGAACATCATTGACGCACTACGCTGGGTGCTAGGCGAATCCCGCGCTTCAGCGTTACGCGGCGAATCCATGCAAGATGTCATTTTCAACGGCTCCGGTAAGCGCAAACCGGTTTCGCGCGCTAGCGTCGAACTAATCTTCGATAACAGTTTGGGCAAAGCTGCCGGCCAATGGTCAAGCTACGCCGAAATCTCGATCAAGCGTGTGCTGCTACGCGACGGCGATTCCAGCTACCATATCAACAATCAGCATGTGCGACGCAAGGATATAACCGACATTTTTCTGGGCACTGGGCTAGGCGCACGAGCCTACGCCATTATCGAGCAAGGCATGATTTCGCGCATCATTGAGGCTAAACCGGAAGAGCTGCGCATATTTCTGGAAGAGGCCGCAGGCGTATCTAAGTACCGCGACCGCCGCCGCGAAACCGAACTTCGCATTGCCGATACGCACGACAACCTGCTACGCGTTGATGACATCCTGCAAGAATTAACTAAGCAACTTACCCATCTGACCGAACAAGCAGCGGTAGCCACACATTACCGCGAATTGGAATCGAAGCGCGACACCACGCAACAATTGTTGTGGTTGGTAAATAAACAGGAAGCCGAGACACGCCGGGGGCGTTTTGCCCAAGGAATGGAGAAAACAAAAAACGAGCTGGAAGCTGAGACTGCACGTCTGCGTGAAATGGAAAGCCAACTGGAATACACGCGCAGTGAACATTACGCGCAGGCTGATGCGCTGCATGCCAAGCAAGGCGAGCTATATGCCGCCAATGCTGAAATTGCGCGGCTCGAGCAGCAGATTGCCCACCTCAACGATCAACGCGCACGCTTGACCCAACAAACGGCTAATAGCAAGTTACAGGTCGAGCAACAGCGCATTCAGTTGCAAGGCGTGGAGTCTTTACTGGCACATTGGCAGCAACAACAACAAGAAGCTGACATCCGGGTTGAGAGTTGGGAAAGCCGTGCGAACGCCGAAGCACACCATCTACCGCAAGCGGAGGAAGCAGCGCGCGCCGAACGGGAGCGCCACAACACAATGCAACACGAACAGCTGATCTCGCAGCAACAACTGCAACTGGCCGATACACAACGCGAACATATCCAACGCAATGTGCAACAACTGGAAGCGCGCCGCTCGCGTTTGCTGCTGGAACGGGATAACCTGCCACAGGTGGATAGTGAAGCGTTAACAGAGACGCAGTCTCTATTCGTCGAGATGGAGATGGAACGCAACGCACAACAGCAGCAACTGACACAACTTCAGGCGCAATTACCGGAGGCTGATACGGCACGGCGCAACCAGCGCACCGCAATGCAGGAACTGGAACGGCAACTCTCGCAGGCGGAGGCGAGACTTTCCGCGTTGCAACAGCTCCAGAAACAGGTCGATAACGACAAAAATCTGAAACCATGGTTAACCAAACACCAATTAGACCAACAGCCGCGCCTATGGCAATCCATCAGCATTGAGGCAGGCTGGGAAGATGCGTTGGAAGCCGTTTTGCGCGAACGCCTCAACGCGCTAGCCCTGCCCCACCTAGACAATGCTGCGCATTGGAGCGATGCACCACCGGCCAGGCTGGCTATATTCGCAACGGACGGGGCATCGAATTTCGAAACCCAACAAGATATTGGGCTGACTCCGCTGGGGCAATTTGTAAGCTACCATGACCCAAAAACTGCGCCCGTGGTGACGGACTGGCTGTCTGGCGTGTATGTCACGAAAACGCTGGCACTAGGATTGAACTTGCGTGAACGATTGCCTGCTGGCGCCTGGTTAGTGACGCCGCAAGGACATCTGATTGGTGCACATAGCGTGCTGTTCCATGCTCCGGACAACCAGGTGCATGGTGTGCTGGCGCGGCAACGTGAAATTGAGCGATTGCAGGAGGCAGCACAGCAACAAGCAACGTCATTGGATCAAGGCAAACATCAGGCAGCACTAGCTGAAGAAACTTATCACGCTATTGAAAGCCGCATCGCGCTCTTGCGCGCGGCGGACAGTGAATTGCAACAGCGCCAACATGGAATGCAGGTACAGATTTTAAAATTAACCCAAGCCAACGAACGCAGCCACGAGCGCGCCGCGCAGATCGCGTGTGAATTGCAAGAACTGGCCGAACAGTCTGCTGAAGAGCAATACCAGCATCAGGAAATCGCTGAGCGCATGGACATTCTGCGCGAAAGTATTGCGGCACAGCAGGTAGAGGTTGAGCAGGTAAGGCTGCAAGTTGTCACTCAGGAATCTATGCTACGCCAACAGCGCGAACGCTCGCAAAAAACGCAGCACGAATTGCAAGAAGCCCGCTTTTATGCCAAGACGTGTACAGAAAAAATCGCCGATCTAAAACACAATATTAAACAGATCGGGTTGACGCTGGCGCAGTTGGAACAAACTTTAATACAAAATCATGCTGAGTTAGACCGTATAGAAGATGGCACTAGCAAGCAACAATTGCAGGAGGCACTGCAACAGCGTCAGACGCGCGAACAGGCACTGGCCGAAGCACGCAACATACTGGAACAAACCACTAACAACCTGAACAAACTGGAACAAGAGCGCCTGTCCTGCGAACAAAAATTACATCCCCTGCGTGAGAAACTCAGCGAGTTGTCGCTCAAGGAACAGGAAGCACGTCTGCAATATGAACAATGGGCAGAGCAATTGCAGGATGTGGATGAAACAACACTGCTTTCCCTGTTGGAAAGCGGCAATATCAAGCTGAATGCATTACAGAACGAATTAAATCGCCTGAACAGCGACATAACTGGGCTGGGCTCGGTGAATCTGGCGGCGCTCGAAGAATTGCATACGGCGCAGGAACGCAAAACCTATCTGGATGCTCAAGCGAAAGATTTGACCGAAGCAATGGACACGCTGAAAGGGGCAATACGCCGCATTGACAAGGAATCACGTGATTTATTGATGGCCACTTACAATGAAGTAAATCGCCATTTAGCAGAAATGTTCCCAGTGCTGTTTGGCGGTGGAGAGGCACGCCTGGTGCTAACTGGCGATGAAATACTGGATAGCGGCGTGCAGGTGATGGCACAGCCACCGGGCAAAAAAAATGCCTCAATTCACTTGCTATCAGGTGGCGAAAAAGCGTTAACTGCGATTGCGCTGGTGTTTTCGATGTTCCAGCTTAACCCCGCCCCTTTCTGCTTGTTGGACGAGGTTGATGCACCACTGGATGACACCAACACCGAACGCTTGTGCAAGCTGATCCAGAAAATGGCTCAGCACACCCAATTTATCTTCATCAGCCACAACAAAATCACCATGGAGTTGGCGCAGCAATTGGTAGGCGTAACCATGCAGGAGCGGGGCGTATCGCATGTGGTGGCAGTAGACATTGAGGAAGCACTACGCCTGCGCGACGACAGCACCATAGCCACATAGCAATGCTATATAAACATCAAGTCAGTAGGCTCCATGACATACCTAAAATTCCACAAGAAAAAATAACTGGAATTACCCCAATCTTAAAACGAAATATGGCAAACGTTGCAATAGCCGCTAACAGGACTGAAAACCAGTCAATCAACCCCTTGTCCAAACCAGCTGGCCAAAATACATGGTAGGCAAAAAATAGGGTGAGATTAACAATTACTCCCACTACGGCGGCAGTAATGGCAGTGAGAGGTGCCGTGAGTTTAAGATTACCGTGCGTAGTTTCAATGAATGGTCCGCCCATAAAAATTAAAATGAAGCTGGGCAGGAAAGTAAAGAAGGTAGCGATAGCTGAGGCGATGAAGGCCGACGCGAATACTGCATCCGGTCCAAATACCTGATTGACCCAGCCGCCGACAAAGCCAACAAAGGCAATAACCATAATGAGCGGGCCCGGCGTCGTTTCTCCTAACGCCAGCCCATCTATCATCTGGATTGGGGTCAACCATTGGTAATGTTCAACGGCACCCTGGTATACATAAGGTAGCACCGCGTATGCCCCGCCAAAGGTAAGTAATGCTGCCTTGGAAAAGAACCAGCCCATCTGGGTAAACGTATGATCCCAGCCATATTGGCTAAGCAGCACTGCCATTGCCGCCAACCAGATGCCAACCCCTAAGGCGATTACACGTGCAAACTTAAACCCATCAAATAAAGCATGTACGGGGGTAGGCGTGTCGTCATCAATGATAGCCGGACCAAAATTCTTTTTGACGCCCCCATGCCCACCCGCTTTGAAATGTTTGGGGGAGATGTGCCCACCAAAATATCCGATTAATCCTGCTGCCAGTACGATCACAGGAAAGGGCACGTCGAAGACAAAAATGGCCACAAAAGCAAATAACGAAATTACCCAAAGCAGCATATTTTTCAACACCCGTGACCCGATCCGATACGAAGCAAAAAGAACGATCGCGACCACTGCGGGTTTGATACCATAAAGCACGCCAGCTATGGCAGGGACCGTGCCATAAGCCATATAGATCCAGGCCAGCGCCACAAGAATAAAAAACGAAGGTAACACGAATAAACAGCCGGCGATAATGCCACCCCACGTGCGGTGCATCAGCCAGCCAATGTAGGTAGCAAGCTGTTGCGCCTCCGGGCCAGGCAATACCATACAAAAATTAAGTGCGTGCAAAAATCGTTTTTCAGAAATCCAGCGCTTTTTCTCGACCAAATCATGATGCATGATGGCAATTTGGCCTGCCGGACCACCGAAGCTTATGAAGCCAAGCTTAAGCCAGTATATTGTGGCTTGCGTCAGGGTTACAGAAGAAGGCGCTAACAATTGTTCTGTAGAACAGATTTTATTTTCAGTGTCCATAGCTCTTTTTATTGGATAAATATATCCAGAATTGGAGCAAGCTCTTGGACGCCGAAGCATCTTGAACAGGGAGGCTGCCAAATCCCCAATTGAAATTTAATGTTTTATATTCTACTTGAAACGTGAGCTAACCATAAAATGCTCGGCTACGATCTCAGAAATAAATCCAAATGAATTATTAATGGAGCCGTGGGAGCACGCATATTAGAACCACACAAAATTATTTAAAACACAAGAGCATGATGAAAAACTTACTCTGTTGACATCCCGATGTAGCCAGAATCGAACTTGAATTAAATGACGTGGTAGCAGGATATTAAGTGTACGTATTTAAAGTTGCCATTCCAAATTTGATCAAATGCAATTTACGCACAAAAAGTTTAACCACGCCGCGTGTTTCGTCCCCGTGTAGAGGCGCTTTCCATCCATTTCTTTATGCGGTTGGCATCGCCAACGCGCGTATTTTTTCCTTGTGAATCCAACAACACAATGATTACTGGACGTTGCATAATGCGAGCCTGCATTACTAAACAGCGCCCCGCTTCATTGATATAACCAGTCTTACTTACACCGATATCCCAAGATGCATTTTTCACCAACGGATTGGTATTTCCAAAACGCAGCGGAGGAAATCCAGGCACCGCAACCAAATGCGACGCCGTAGTACTGTACTTATGGATGAGCTCGTAATGTTGTGCCGCAATCAACATTTTTACCAAATCCTGCGCAGTAGAGGTATTGCCACTATTCAAACCAGTCGCATCACGAAAATGGGTTTTCGTCATACCCAGTTCGAGCGCTTTGGCATTCATCATCGCCACAGCTGCACTGGTACCCCCCGGATAAGTACGGGCTAAGGCTGCAGCCGCGCGATTCTCCGAGGACATTAATGCCAGATTGAGCAATTCACCACGTGTCAGCGTCATACCAATGCGCATACGCGAATGACTACCTTTGAGAATATCAAAATCAAATACACTAATCGTAATTTTTTCTTCCAAGGGTAAGTCTGCGTCCAACACTACAATTGCAGTCATCAGCTTGGTGATGGATGCAATAGGTACGACAGCATTCGCATTCTTGCTATATAGGGGGCGTTGCTCCTGTTCATCGTAGATCATCGCAATCGATGAACCCAGTTTCGGCGAAGAAGCGTACTTCATTACCGTTGATGTCAGATCGTCGACCTGTTTTTGGGTAATTGCCTTATTAGGTGCAGCCTGCGCTACCAATACGGGCACCAAAAGCAACACCAGCATAATAAGTTTTTTACACATATCTTTAATCAATCCATTAAGGAAAACTATTAAGCGGAGCATACCGCAACATGGAAATAAATCAAAGGAGTTAGCTCTCCCAATATCCAATCAGTCTAAAGCCGGATATATTTCCTACGAAAAATAAGGTTTAACAGCTAAAGCTCTAAATTCAGTCACAAAAAGCGATTGCCACGCCTTAACGCAAGTTAAACAGTGGAGTCCGGCTGATGCTTAGGCAACACCACTATCCTTAACTTCCACAATATCAACAATAATCCCAGTAGTGCCGCTACGGCGCTAAATGAGTACATCACGCTTGCGCCCCAGTGCTCCCATAGCGGGCCGCTCAATAATCCACCTACCATGCCGCCAGCGCCGTAAGTAATGCTACCAAACAGTGCCTGCCCCTTGGACTGGTGCCGCCCGCGAAAAAACTGATGTACCAACGCCATAGCCACTGCATGGAAAGCACCGAAAGTAGCGGCATGTAATACTTGCGCAAACAACATCAACGACAGCAAGCCCACTCCCCAACCAATCAGAACAAAACGCAGCACTGCACAGGCAAAACTTACAATCATTATTTGCGACAGTGTGAAGCGCAACATTAGCCATGGCATGACAAAAAATACCGCGATTTCACAGATTACACCCAGCGCCCATAGCCAACCAACCGCGCTTTTCGAATAGCCATTCTCCACCAGATAAATCGAATAGAAAGTGTAATAAGGCCCATGCGCTAAAGCCATCAGGAAACACGCGCCAAACAACACCAGCACTTGCGGCTGCAATACTAAACGCAAGATGGGCTGGCTGTCGGTATGGTGCGCCAGCACTTCGGTGGGTGGGATTTGGCGCGCGAACAGCAAAATACCTAGTTTTATCGCCACACCTACCCACAATATCCAAGCGATAGCAATGTAGTCAAACGCGTAGCCCAGCCCCAATACCGCCACAATAAAGCCAACCGAACCCCAAGAACGAATACGTCCATAACGCGCCGTATGCTTACCCAGATAGGTCAGCGTAGTCGCCTCCACTAGCGGCATGGAAGCACTCCAGAAAAAGCTCATCACCATCATAACCAGCAACAAGCCAACGAACTCAGTCGTGAAGAACACTCCCAAGTAACTAAGGACACTGCACAGCGCCGCCAGTTGTACTACCAGCAAACGCTGCCCAGTATGGTCAGCCAGCCACCCCCATAGCGTAGGAGACAACATCCGCATCACTGGCTGCACCGACATTAAAACGGCAATTTGCATTGCATCGAAATGGATAGATTTCAGATACAAACTCCAGTACGGCGCGAACATGCCCACAAAAGCGAAGTAAAAGAAATAAAAACCGGCGATACGCCAGTGGTAGTTTTTATGGAGGGTCACAGCAACAAAAATGGGATTAAGCCTGCGGCCAGCGTCCGCAAAAGCGCATTATCTCACGTGAATAAAATAATATTGCGCAATGCTCTTGAAATCAAAAAAGTCGACCCCATTTTCACGCTACACATTTTTAAAAAATCATTTTGGAGAAGCAGATGGAACCCACAGAAGCCCCATCCCAACAGCCTGGACAAGATAGCCAAGCTGGAGATACGCATAATCCAGAGGTTGTGCCAAGCATTGAGGAGATGCTGCAACAAGCCGAACGAAAGGCACAGGAACACTATGACGCTTGGATGTACGCCAAGGCAGAAGGCGAGAATATTCGCCGTCGCGCGCAAGAAGACGTTAGCAAAGCAAAAAAATTGGCCGTAGAGCATTTTTCCAATGAAATGCTGATGGTCAAGGATAGCTTAGAAGCGGGATTAGCTGTTGAAACCGCCACAGTAGAAAGTTTCAAGAGCGGTATGGAACTCACTCTGAAGCAGCTTACTGCTGTATTCACTAAATTTAACATCAAAGAAATCAATCCGCTCGGTGAAAAATTCGACGCCCACAAGCACCAAGCCATCAGCATGGTCGACAGTGAACAAGAAGCCAACACGGTAGTGAGCGTCATGCAAAAGGGCTATCAGTTGCATGATCGGGTGCTGCGTCCTGCATTGGTAATGGTGGCCAAGGCGAAGGAATAGCGGCCTTGTAACCAAGTGGCAATCCACTGCTTTTTAAAAATTGCATTTTGCGTAGTTTTGCAAAAAATTGATCGTAACACTTGAAATACACATCTGCTGCCCACAGATTAATGCAACACAGGCAGCAAAGACTTTCAACATTACAACGAAAAGGAAACGTTATGGGAAAAATTATTGGTATTGACTTGGGCACCACGAACTCGTGCGTTGCTGTCATGGAAAACGGAAAACCTAAGGTAATTGAGAACGCCGAGGGTACGCGTACCACGCCGTCCATCATCGCTTACATGGAAGACGGCGAAGTATTGATTGGCGCGCCAGCCAAGCGGCAAGCAGTGACCAACCCAAAAAACACGCTGTATGGTGTAAAACGGCTGATCGGACGCCGGTTTGAAGAGCCAATGGTGCAGAAGGATATGGGCATGGTGCCGTATGGCATCGTTAAGGCCAAGAATGGCGATGCATGGGTTAAAGTCCGTGACAAAGACATTTCCATTCCGGAAATTTCCGCGCAAGTGCTCATGAAAATGAAAAAAACTGCCGAGGACTATCTAGGTGAATCGGTTAGTGAAGCTGTCATCACGGTGCCTGCTTACTTCAACGATAGTCAACGCCAGGCCACTAAGGACGCGGGCCGCATTGCGGGTTTGGAAGTAAAGCGCATCATTAATGAGCCCACTGCGGCTGCGCTGGCATTTGGTATGGATAAGCAGGAAGGTGACCGCAAGATTGCGGTTTATGACTTGGGCGGCGGTACTTTCGATATTTCCATTATCGACATCGCTGAAATTGACGGTGAACACCAGTTCGAAGTGCTCTCCACTAACGGCGACACCTTCCTCGGCGGTGAAGATTTCGACATGCGCGTAATTGAATTCCTGGTAGAGGAATTCAAGAAAGAAAGCGGCATCGACCTAAAGAAAGATATGTTAGCTCTACAGCGCCTGAAAGACGCAGCTGAAAAAGCCAAAATTGAACTGTCTTCCGCACAGCAAACTGAGGTAAACCTGCCTTACATCACGGCAGATGCCAGCGGTCCAAAACATCTGGCCATTAAGATTACCCGTGCCAAACTTGAAAGCCTGGTGGAAGAATTAGTCGCGCGTACCATAGCCCCCTGTAAAATTGCCATGAAAGATGCGGGTGTTTCCAGCGCCGACATCTCCGACGTGATTCTGGTAGGTGGACAAACGCGGATGCCGATGGTGCAGGATAAAGTCAAGGAGTTCTTTGGCAGGGAAGCGCGCCGCGACGTCAATCCAGATGAAGCAGTGGCAGTGGGCGCGGCCATTCAGGGTGGTGTGCTGCAAGGTGAAGTTAAAGATGTCCTGCTGCTGGATGTAACCCCACTCAGCTTGGGTATTGAAACCTTGGGCGGCGTAATGACCAAACTGATCAAGAAAAATACCACCATCCCAACCAAGGCCTCGCAAGTATTTTCTACCGCCGATGACAATCAAAATGCAGTAACCATCCACGTGCTGCAAGGTGAGCGTGAAGTTGTTTCTGGAAATAAGAGCTTGGGGCAATTCAACCTCTCCGACATTCCGCCTGCACCGCGGGGTATGCCACAGATTGAGGTAACCTTCGACATTGACGCCAACGGAATCCTGCATGTAGGCGCGAAAGACAAAGCGACCGGCAAAGAGTCCAAAATTACCATCAAGGCCAATTCCGGTTTGTCTGAAGCCGAAATTCAAAAAATGGTGCAGGATGCAGAAACGTATGCCGACGACGACCGCAAGGCAATCGAATTGGTTACATCGCGTAATCAGCTGGATGCATTGATTCACTCTACGCAAAAATCCATGAAGGAGTACGGCGAGCAACTGAGTGACGATGAAAAAGCTGCGGTAGAGTCCGCTTTGAAAGAAGCTCAAGATGTAGTGAAAGGCGACGACAAGGAAGTTATAGACGCAAAAGCTGAAGCACTCTCCACCGCTGCGCACAAACTGTCAGAAAAAATGCACGCCGCTGAAACTAGCCAGTCCCACCAGCCTGGCGAATCTGGCGCGCAAACCGACAGCAAGAAAGATGACAGTGATGTCGTAGATGCCGAGTTCACCGAAGTAAAAGATGAAAAAGTAAAAGACGATAAGAAGTAATATAAAACGGAACGGGAGATGTCTGAAAGACAATCGCTGCAACTTCGAAAATCTACGCGACATCTCTCTTGCCTTACCAAAAAATTATGATTAATTCAGCCTAATACAGCGATCTCCACTCTTGGTTATCGCTGTTGTTAGTTCACTTTTTGAATTGAACAAATTAAGCATACTCACCAGCCTAAATTTATCGAAAAAAATGATAAAAGACTGAACAAAAAATAGATGCTATTTCTGGATTTATTAAGCTAATTCAATATTTAGAGACTCAATTATATAAATTTTAACTCCTTAACCCCTTTTCGCTTCATGCAAAAATGAAAAAACGTGACTATTACGAAATATTAGGCGTCAACCGTGACGCGTCAGACGATGACATAAAAAAATCTTATCGCAAGCTGGCAATGAAGCACCATCCTGACCGTAATCCAGATAATCCTAAGGCTGAAGAGCTTTTCAAAGAGGCAAAAGAAGCATACGAGGTACTATCCGATTCGCAGAAACGCGCGGGCTATGACCAGTTTGGGCACGCCGCTGCCGATGCTGGCATGGGCTCGGGAGGATTCAGTGGCGGCTCAGCCGGTTCTCATTTTGGCGACATTTTCGGCGACATTTTTGGTGCCGGAATGAGCGGGGCAAGCTCACGCGGACACAATCAAATGCACCGTGGCGCCGACCTGAGCTACAACTTAGAAATCACGTTGGAACAGGCAGCACGCGGTACTGAAACGCAAATTCGCATACCGACCATGACCAAGTGCGATACCTGTCATGGCAGCGGTGCCAAGCCAGGCACGAGCACAACCACCTGTACCACTTGCGGCGGGCACGGACAAGTTCGCATGCAACAGGGGGGATTCTTTTCTATCCAGCAAACCTGTCCACGCTGCCATGGAAGCGGTAAATCCATTATATCGCCGTGCGGTTCTTGCCACGGCTCAGGTCGCATCAAACAGCATAAGACACTATCTATAAAAATTCCGGTCGGGGTTGACAACGATGACCGCATCCGTCTATCCGGCGAAGGAGAACTCGGCAACAACGGAGGTCCACCCGGCGACTTGTATGTGGTCATCCGCATCACACCGCACTCGGTATTCCAGCGTGACCACAACGATTTGCACTGCGAAATGCCGATCAGCTTTGTTGTTGCGGCGCTGGGTGGCGAAATCGAAATTCCCACTCTGGATGGTTCCGCACGCATAAAAATTCCAGCTGAAACGCAATCCGGAAAAGTCTTCCGTCTTCGCGGCAAGGGAATCAAAGGGGTACGCAGTTCGACCTTTGGCGACCTTCACTGCCACGTAATGATAGAAACCCCGGCCAATCTAACTGATCGGCAAAAAGAATTGCTACGCGAATTCGAGCAAATAAACGAAGAAGATAGCGCACACCATAGCCCACGCGCGAAATCCTGGATGGACAAGGTTAAGGAGTTCTTTGGATAGATAAGTGAGTTTGCCTTAGAAATATTTTGAATAGGCGATATTGCCGATAAATTTTATCGGCTCTCCAACTCTTCCCAGCGCGCCATTAGTTGCAACAACTCATCCTCAATAATAGCGGTGCGTTCCTGTAGCTGTTTGGCGTGCGTGGGATTGTCACGGTAGAGATTGCCCGTGCCCAAAGTAGCCGCAAGTTCTTCCTGTTCTTGTTCCAGAGACGCGATTCGCTGCGGAATCTGCTCTAGCTCACGCGTTTCTTTGAAGCTTAATTTGGTAACAGGTTTGGATTTAACTTCCATTTGCGGCGATGGCTTGGCAGGAGCGGCTGTACTTACCGGCGCTCGCTGCCCGGCTTCTTGCTTCTTTACACGTACCCAATCTTCATAGCCACCGACGTATTCCATCAATTTGCCATCTCCCTCAAAGGCGATGACCTGAGTCACCACGTTGTCGAGAAAAGCGCGATCGTGGCTGACCAGAAACAGCGTGCCCTCGTAATCGGCGAGCAAGTCTTCCAGCAGCTCCATCGTTTCAATATCGAGATCATTGGTCGGCTCGTCCAGCACCAGCACATTAGCTGGCCGGCTAAACAAACGCGCTAGCAGTAGGCGATTGCGTTCACCGCCGGACAAACTTTTTACTGGTGAGCGGGCACGTTCCGGCGCGAATAAAAAATCGCCGAGATAGCTAATGATGTGCTTGCGTACGCCGCCAATTTCAATAAAATCAGCGCCCTGGCTAATGGTATCGGCTAGCGTGGCCTCTTCATTCAATTGCGCACGCAATTGATCGAAATATGCCACTGCCAACTTGGTGCCTAAATGCACCTTGCCGCTATCTGGGGCTAATTCGCCCAAGATAATTTTGAGAAGCGTGCTCTTGCCAGAGCCGTTTGGTCCCAACAGGCCAATCTTGTCGCCGCGCTGAATGCGGCAGGAAAAATCTTTAATAATTTGCCTATCACCGAATGATTTACTGATGTGCGACAACTCCGTCACCAGCTTGCCGGATCGATCGCCCGCCTCCAGACTCATTTCAACTTTACCCACACGTTCACGCCGCGCACTGCGCTCGCGCCGCAACTGCTCCAGCCGCCGCACGCGTCCTTCATTACGCACCCCCCGCGCCTTGATGCCCTGACGTATCCATACCTCTTCCTGCGCCAACACTTTATCGAATTTGGCGTTGAGCACCGTTTCGTCCTGCAACATCTGCTCCTTGAAACGCAGGTAAGCCGCAAAATTTCCGGGGAAACTGGCAAGATTGCCGCGATCTAATTCGACTATTCGGGTAGTGACGTTATCCAGGAAACGCCGGTCGTGGGTCACAAACAACACGCTGCCACGAAAGCTGTTAAGCAAGCCTTCCAACCATTCAATGGATGAGAAATCAAGATGGTTGGTGGGCTCATCCAGAATCAAAACATCCGGCTCAGCTACCAACGCCTGCGCCAGTGCCACGCGCTTACGCACGCCACCGGAGAGATCTCCCACACGACTGTCGGCATTCAGCTCCAGACGTTGAATGGCGGTCTCAATGCGCGCCTGCACCGCCCACCCATTTTGCGCTTCAAGCTTTGTTTGCAGTGGTTGCATTGCCTCCAGCAAACTATCGTAATCGGCATCCGGTTCGGCAAGCTGATGCGACAAATGATGGTAATCGGTAATAATTTGTTGTAGCTCGCCCAGCCCGCGCGCAACTTCGTCGAACACGGTCGCTTCGACATCTAATTCCGGTTCCTGGCTCACATAACAGATACGCACACCGGGTGCCCGCCATACCAGGCCATCATCTAACACAGCCTGTCCAGCCAGCACTTTTAACATACTGGACTTACCGCCGCCGTTGCGCCCGATCAAGCCGACACGCTCACCTTCGTCCAATTGAAAATTAACATGATCAAGCAATGGTACATGGCCGTAAGCAAGCGCGGCCTTATCAAGAGTAATGTATGGCATCAGGTATTATATTTTTAATTAACAAAAAGAAATTGATGGATAAACGAAAAACCCATCGACCATAGCGCAATAGGAAAAAATTAGCGCACAACGAGATTGGGCAACCACGAGGAAATTACGACAGAAACGAATAACGTTACAGCCCAAATATTGCTAACAAGATTTTTCATTCTTTTCCAACAGCCAATAATTTATTCAAATCCTCAATAATTTCTTTTGAATGACGGGACGTCTCTACCTTGTCATACACCTTACTAATTTTACCTTGCGGGTCAATCAAAAAAGTGTATCGCCGCGCCAACTTAAATATCCCAAGATTCCGTAGCACGCCATAACGCGTGGTCACTTCAGCGCCCTTGTCCGCCAGCAACGGAAAGGGCAGAGAGTATTTTTTGGCAAAATCTGCATGGCTCTTGCTGTCATCCACACTGATACCGACCACCTGAGCACCAAGTCCAGTTAACTGATTCAGATCGTCACGAAAGTTGCATGCCTGCTCAGTACAGCCGGGCGTATCATCCTTCGGGTAAAAATACAGCACTAGCCACTTACCTTGAAAATCCGCCAAGGTATAAATCTTTCCGTTCTGGTCTGGTAAATTAAATTTCGGCGCGGTTTCTCCAATTTTCGGCAATTCGCCCGCACGCGCCAACTGGCTTGCTATCAGCAATGCTAATATGCTCAATATACCAAATATTATCAATATCTTAATGTTTCTCTCCTCGTGTTTAATTTTCAGGAAAAATTCCGAAGCCACAGCAATAAATTGCCATAAGGACGGCATCAACTCAACACCGTAATGATACCAGCCGAACGCTATATCGCGCTCGTACTCAATTCAACAGGAGCTAATGTTTAAATTTACTGTAGCGTATAAATATCTGTCCAGATTTGTAGCACATTATTTATCCGAGCTAAATTGCCACAGGAAATTCAAAAAATGAGCTTTAAAGGGGCTCAGATGGTTGGCTAAGCAGGGTTGACTGGCGCGGAAAGAGCTGCATGGTTAGCCTTCGGCCCTACAAAAACCAGGCTACCCGACTTCCATCGGCATAGTTACGTGCCATGCCCTGACACACGTAGAGCAAAGGACAACATGCTTTCGCGCCGTTTCATCAGCATAATCGTCGCACACTCTTCAGCATTCAATTGTTTGTAATGCTTTCCTGGATTTCTCCATTCCAAAACCTTTACCTCCCTAAGGTGTTGCAGTTTGTCATTAAACGCATCCCTCTAATAATTTAGAGTTACGAATATCCCTTTCACAACTTACTTGCATTCGATTTACCCGTATAGGCTTGAAAATAACTGGCAGATTTTCGTTAGCCAAGAAATAAGGAATTTGCTTATTCTCTTTTTTTGGTTACCGCCATAATATTTACGCAGCACAGATACAAGCAAAAACGCTACTAGAGTGCGTTAGTCAGGTGCGTACGTTAATGGTTATAAATATCGCTGATATTTTTCTATATGGCTGAACGCATAGATAAACTCATGCAGAATGAAGGAATAAATTTCACTTAAAAATAGTTGGATCGGACTTAACAACAACTGGAATACGCAAAATTTATAAAGCATTACAACTGGGTGGGATGGAATGGCAATCTGTAGAGGGTTCCTTAAACATGTAATGTTATATGTGGCGCTGTTTTTGCCATTGACCGTCTCTGCTGCAAGCGATAAAGATTTGAGCGACATTCGCGAACAGATCAAACAACTGAAAGATAGTTACGAACAACGCATCACACAACTCGAACAACGCCTACAACAAGCCGAGGCCAGCCGCCAAGCCGAAACCACGATTACGCAAACACAAGTGCAAGCCCCCGCACCACAGCCCAACCGTTCTCCTGCCTCTAGTGTAAGCACATACAATCCGGCTACCTCTTTGATCCTAACTGGCACCTATGAAAACTTAAAGCGAGATCCAAACGTACCCATCACCGGTTTTGCCATGGCTCCCAACGACCACGGTTATACCAAAGGGTTCAGCCTGCAGGAAACAGAGCTAAGCCTTATTGCCAACATCGACCCGCAGTTCCGTGGAGAAGCTAAACTTGCCTTATCACCTGATGATGGTTTGGGTGTAGAAAATGCCTTTATACAGACCACCACGCTAGGCGATGGCTTTAATCTAATGCTTGGACGATTTTTCTCCCATCTAGGTTATTTGAACGAGGTGCATGCCCATGCATGGGATTTCGTTGATCAGCCACTCGTTTATCGCACATTCTGGAACAACCAGTTAACTGAAGACGGCATGCAATTAAGATGGCTGGCGCCAACCGATACCTTTATTGAACTTGGTGCCGAAATCGGCCGAGGACTCAGCTACCCGGGCACCAGTCGGCAAAAAAATGGTGTGGGTTCAAACGTACTGTTCGCGCATGTCGGCTCTGACGTGGGTGACAGCAGCAGTTTCCTCGCGGGTATTTCCTTGCATCAGACCAAGCGTGAGAACGCACAATTTGATGCTGTTCCTGATTTACTTGGTACAGCAGGTGGTGTAAGTAACCTGTTCAATGGAAATAGCAAGACCGCCGGAGTAGATTTCGTTTGGAAATACGCGCCAAATGGGAATATTCGTCTAACGAATTTTAAGCTACAAGGCGAATATTTCCGGCGTCGTGAAGACGGCACACTCACTTATAACCTTACCACTCCAGACAGCTACTCAGTTACCCAATCTGGCTGGTATTTGCAAGGCGTTCATCAATTCAGGCCACGTTGGCGTGTAGGGTTGCGATATGACCAGCTTAATTCTGGCATAGCTCAGGTCGGCTTCCTGAATGCTTCCAATATTATCAGCAACTATGGCTATGCTCCCACGCGCACTACGATAATGTTTGACTACAGTCCAAGCGAATTTTCACGCATGCGTATGCAGGTGGCTCAAGATAATTCCCGGCAAGGCCTGACCGATACGCAATTCTTTATGCAATACATTATGAGTTTGGGTGCGCACGGCGTACACAAGTTTTAGTTAACCGTCAGGGCCGCGAAAAAAATGGGAAACACAATACCTTCCTTGTTTGCCTAACGAAACCAAAAGGACAACACCATGAAAAAAATACTCTTTCCTTTAATGTATTTGCTGCTGTTGGCGCTCACCCAACCTGTACATGCAGCCTTGGAAGTCTTCACCTGCGAACCCGAATGGACAGCCCTGACAAAGGAACTGGCGGCAAACAAAGTTAACATCTATACCGCCACCAACGCGCTGCAAGACCCACACTACGTGGAAGCGCGCCCCAGCCTGATCGCCAAGGCACGCCGTGCGCAACTGGTGGTCTGCACCGGCGCGGAATTAGAGTTAGCTTGGTTACCGCTCATTCTGCGCGAATCGGGAAATGTCAACGCCACCCTGGGTAAGCCTGGTTACTTCACCGCCTCAAGCTATGTGACCATGCTGGAAATCCCTATTAACCTGGATCGCTCTTTGGGCGACCTGCATGCCTTAGGCAATCCACACATCCATCTCGATGCTCGCAGCTTTCTCCCTATTGCAAAAGCGCTGTCAGCACGGCTGGTCGAGCTCGACCCCGCTAACACAGAGTTCTACCTGAGCCGCCTGCAAGCCTTCACGCAAACTTGGCAAAGCGCAATAACACGCTGGGAAAAGCAGGCCGCGCCACTCAGAGGGCAAGCTTTTGTCGCACAGCACCAGGCTTATTCTTATATGAATGCATGGTTGGGGCTGAAACAAGTTGCCGTGCTGGAACCCAAGCCCGGCATGGAACCTAGTGTGGCACACCTAGCGCAAGTGATTGTACAGTTGCAACAATCTCCGGCGAAGATGGTAGTTCGTTCAGCCTATCAAAATCCAAAACCATCCAAATGGATTGCCGAGCGCGCGCATATTCCCGAAGTAGTTTTGCCGTTCAGTGTAGGTGGCACAGAAGGCTCTAAAGATTTATTCAGTCTGTTTGACGATACCATCGCACGTTTGTTGGCGGGAATGGCATCTAATTAAATTTTGCGCCTCCTCTCTTCCAATCCTTCTTCCGTTTAAAGATGATGGCATGTAAAGAGGGCGATTTTAGGAGTACAAAAGATGAATATGGTCAATTTCGAAATTCTGCTGCCCGCCTTTATTGCTGGGCTTTTGGTGCTCGCCACCCATGTCCCACTCGGCATGAAGGTGTTAGCGCGCGGCATTATCTTTGCCGACATTACCGTGGCACAAATTGCAGGGCTCGGCGTGGTTGTCGCAGGACTGCTGAGATTGACCGAATATCCGCTCGCAGTGCAAGCGATGGCCGCCACCAGTGCCCTGCTAGGTGCAGAATTACTAACCTTTATAGAACGAAAACTACCAGAAGTGCAGGAAGCCTGCATTGGTTTGATGTTCGTACTCGCCGCCAGCGGCAGTATCCTACTGATGAGCCACGATACCCAAGCTGGCGAGCATATTAAAGACTTGCTGGTCGGGCAAATCTTATGGGTGAGTAAAACCCAGCTCATAGCAACGGCGGTTCTCACTGCCACGTTGCTGGCGCTGTGGAGCGTGGTTAGCAAACGATTTGGCAGCATGGGTTTCTATACATTATTCGCGCTGGCTGTAACTGCCTCAGTGCAACTGGTTGGAGTTTATTTAGTATTCGCCAGCCTCATCGTCCCCGCGCTTGCCACACACAATCTGCAACGGAAACGACAACGCATAATTGTTGCCTTCGCAATAGGTGCCTCAGGTTATGCTGGAGGGCTGTTGCTATCAGTATGGCTAGATATACCAAGTGGTGCAGCCATCGTATGGACAATGTCACTAGTGGGGGCGGCGGTGCTTTTTCAAAATCGCAAGCGACTTGCCCCTTGAAAGACACATGCCGGATGCAGCGCTTGACGCCGGGATTAGAAAGGCAATAACATTTTTATGTTAATAACAACATATAGTTAACATCAAATCAACCGATCTATCCGACCCGATTATCGGCTAAAAGGTACGTCTAAACATTATCCTGTCCGCGTGCGTAACCAATCACACCAGTTAAAAAACGGACCATTGCATAGCTGATGCGCATCAGCAAATGCGTCCATATACTATGCTCGCGCCACACAGAAGGGGAAATCAACCGGGCGCTGTGCGCAATCTCTTGCAATAAATTGGCACGCAATGATTCAGCAAAACCTGTATCGCGAACTACCAAGTTAGCTTCACGCGCCAGCCACAGACTGAATGGATCTATGTTGGATGAACCTACGGTTGCCCAGTAGCCATCCACCACCGCAACCTTGGCGTGCATAAAACTGGCGTGATATTCGTGAATTTCCATACCGCCTCGCAATAATTCGTCATACAGTGCACGCGTAGCAAAGTGCTGCAAGTGATATTCCACCTGCCCTTGCAACAGCAACACAACGCGCACTCCGCGCCGAGCCGCATTTAGCAAAGCATGGCGAAAACGCAACCCCGGCAGAAAATAGGCGTTGGCAATGATAATTTCTCGCCGTGCCCCGGCAATGGCTTTGAGATAGGCGTGTTCAATATCATGGCGATGACGTAAGTTATCTCGCAACACAAACGCTACTTTATGTTGCTCAGTATTTTTATGCGCGGCCAGCAGTGTTACGCGCTCACGCTGCCGCCGAAAATTTATCCACGACACCAGCGTCCACAAACGCCGCATTACAAAACGTATGTGTCCTGCCGTAGCTCCCCGCACCTCAACCGAATAATCCAGACGCGGCGCTACAATCCGACCACCAGGCACATCATTGATAATATTGATGCCGCTTACAAAGGCAATGTTCTCATCCACCAGCGCCAACTTACGGTGCAAACGGCGCAGACGGTGGCGACGCAATTTAAAGCGTGCGATTTCCGGGCGATACCACAATACCTCTACGCCCGCCCCGCGCAGATCATTCACCCACCTATCCGGCAAATCGGCTGAACCGTAACCATCCAACAGCAAGTGCACCCTCACGCCACGCTTGGCCGCGCGCTGCAACGCCTGCGAGACCAAACGGCCGCAAGCATCGGCGGCATAAATATATGTTTCCAGATAAACCGAGCGGGTCGCGGCTTCTATCGCCGCAATCAGGCGCGGAAAATATTCCTCACCGTTGCGTAACAGCGTCAGAATATGGCCGTCAACCAGATGCGTACTACTCATAGGGCGAGCGTTGCAGACAGCGCCACATGATCTGAAATTTTCCTCCACGAATGTACTTCACAGCGCTTAATTTCTAGCCCCCGCACATAAATACGATCCATGCGCAGTAGCGGTATACCCGCCGGAAAACTACGTGCTGGCCTGCCGAGATTTTTTTCAAATACCTCATGCAATTGCAATTCATGGGCTAACAGACGACTGGCATAGTTGCGCCAGTCATTAAAATCACCCGCGACAATCAGACGCGCATCCACCGGCACCATCCGCTTGATACGCTCAATCAGCGCATTAAATTGCACCCTGCGGCCGCGTTTGAATAAACCAAAATGAACACAAATGCAATGCAGAGGCTGACTGATTTCACTCTGATCAGTTTTTGGCAGATCAATTACACAATGCAGCAGGCCTCGACTCTCGAAGCGGTGCGCGGAAATATCCAGATTATCCCAGTCCACAATCGAGTAACGGCTCAAAAGGGCATTTCCGTGATGACCGTCTATATACACGGAATTTTTTCCATACGCATGATGCGGCCATATCTGATCGGCTAGAAACTCATGTTGCGGCGAAGTGGCGTAACTATGGAGATGCCGTATGTCACGGTTGTTTTCGCCCTGTACCTCCTGCAAGAAAACAATATCAGCGTTGAGTTCACGCAAACGCTCACGCAATTCGTGCAGCACAATGCGCTGGTTGAAATGGGATAAACCCTTATGAATGTTGTAGGTGACGATATTCAGTGTGGTCATAGGTGGCTCATCGATACCGTATCAGCAGACCACATATCATTTTAATATACGCAATGAACGTGTTGTTAGCCGCAAATATTCGTCAGGCGTTACCGATACCTTGGGTGGGAAGGCTGATTTGACGCGCGAAATCCAGCATGCGTCCGATAGAAACCTTGGCACGACGCCCGATTACCGGATCAACATGTATCTCATTTTTCCCTCTTTCCAACACATCAGCGAGATTTAACAACCCGTTCATCGCCATCCACGGACAGTGATTACAGCTAGTGCAATTTGCGCCCTCTCCAACCGTAGGCGCTTCAAGAAATACCTTGTCAGGCGATAAAGTTTTCATCCTGTGCAGGATACCATTATCGGTCGCCACAATGAATTTGTCCGCAGCCAAACTCTGTGTTGCCTTAATGAGCTGCGTGGTGGAACCCACTACATCAGCAAGCTGCACCACTGCCGGGGGAGATTCCGGGTGGACTAGCACTTTGGCATCAGGGTGTTGCGCCTTAAGTTTAGCCAGCTCCTTGGCCTTGAACTCGTCATGCACCACACATGAACCTTGCCACAGTAATACGTCAGCGCCACTTTGTTGCTGAATGTAGTGGCCCAGATGACGATCCGGTGCCCACAATATCTTCTGCCCCTGCTCCTTAAGATGCTTAACGATGGGCAACGCGATAGAACTGGTTACCACCCAGTCGGCACGTGCCTTCACTGCCGCACTGGTATTGGCATACACCACCACGGTGCGATCCGGATGTGCGTCGCAAAAAGCAGTAAACTCCTCCACCGGACAACCAAGGTCAAGCGAACAGTTGGCATCCAAATCAGGCATTAACACGCGCTTTTCCGGGTTGAGGATTTTCGCTGTCTCGCCCATGAAACGCACCCCCGCCACCACTAACGTTTGCGCCGGATGTTGATGGCCGAAATTGGCCATATCAAGGGAGTCAGATACGCAACCGCCTGTAGCATCAGCCAAGTCCTGCAAGTCTGGATGTACATAATAGTGCGCCACCAACACCGCATCCTGTTCTTTTAACAGTCTCTTGATGCGCTCGATCAGCATGGCCTTTTCATCAGGCTCCGGTTCGCGCGGCTTCTTCGCCCACGCTGTCGAAGTGGCGCAACCGGGATGATCATAGGCAATCGATATCATGCCACCCTGCCTTTCAATTTCCTTCATTTGAAAATCTTTCGTTCACTGATGTATGGGCGGTTTCAACCCTCACTTTTTTTCTTTCAGGCAGCTGCAAAATCGCTTCGCGGTTACTGGGCGAAAATACCAACCCCGCAGCCTCCCGCCAAGGCAACCATTGATAACTCAGATGTTCCCGCGGTGACAATTGGACAGGAAGTACACCGGGTAATTCCAATCCAAATACATGCTCGGTGTTGTGGCGAGTACCGGGCGCATAGCGGTGCTGCCATTTTGCATAAATTTCATAGATATTTTTGACCTGCCAGTCCACCAAAGAATAATGATTAGCATCCAAACCAGTTTCCTCAAACACTTCGCGCACAGCTGTTTCGCGCAAAAGCTCGCCTTCATCCCGGCTACCGGTAACTGATTGCCAAGAACCTGGATGATCAGCGCGTTCCAGAAGCAATACCTCAAAATCCAAAGTATAAATTACCACTAACACCGAAACGGGTAATTTATATTGCATGGGTGGCGCTAGCAGAAAAAAATCCAGAATGGTTTATCCTGCGATTTCCAGAAAGCTATCGTATCAGCAAAAATTTCCATAGCCATATTGTGATCCTCAGCAGCCATCCCGAGTGTTTCATTATCATTACGCAACAACAGCACATAACCGCAGGCAGATTGCCAAGAAAGATCACTCAATGCATCAGCCAGCGCATCCCAATTGCTACCAAACCAATCCGGCACATGGACTGCCTGAGCGATGGCAGCGATAAATTTTTCCTTGCCCTCTACCTCAGCCAGATCAACCTCGAACAAGACACAGCCTGCCTCTGTAGCTGCCGTATACAACTCGTCCAAGCGGCAACCTAGCCGGTATGCACCCGCCTCTCTTACATCTTTTAAGCGTAACGACAAATTATCCATGTTATTCCACGATGCGCCGAAAAGTCCGGTAATGGTCAGCGCTGTAATAACACTCAACAGGTTGGCCACAGACAATGCGCCGTGCACCACGATTGCGTATTCCAGGTGTTTTCACCGTGAATTCACGATAATAACCACGCTCGTGTTTGGGCAACCGTTTTTCAAAATTACTGAATATCACACCATCACGCGGATATGGAAACGGGCCGCCCCGCTTAATGAGATGCAAGGTTTCGCGCCCTTCCGGCGGCAACGCAGACACCGTGATAATCTGCATTTCACGGTCATTATTTAACCCAAACGCATAAGCATAAGTTTGTGCTGCACCCAGTGCTAGCAGCATTGCAAGCAAGCAAAATAAAAAATGCAGGATGAACCGTGCGCTAACCATTCTCATCTTAAATATGGCTTCAATTTCTTCCCTATTTTGTAACACAAACGGGCAACGCCGCCACACTATTCCTTCGTCACTTCCACCGTCGTTTGCACTTTCTGACGCAAACGAATATGCAGCTCATTCAGTTGTTTTTCGTCAACGGCACTGGGCGCTTGGGTTAGCAAACACTGCGCGCGTTGGGTCTTCGGAAAAGCGATCACGTCACGGATCGATTCAGAGCCGCTCATCAGCGTAACGATACGATCCAGGCCGAAGGCCAGCCCACCGTGCGGTGGTGCGCCATATTGCAGTGCGTCGAGCAGGAAGCCAAATTTTAGTTGCGCCTCTTCCGCACCGATGTTGAGCGCGCGGAATACTAATGACTGGGTTTCCTCCTTATGAATACGCACCGAGCCACCACCAAGCTCCCAACCGTTCAACACGATGTCGTATGCCTTCGCCAAACAACGTCCAGGATCATTTTCCAACAGGTGAAGGTGCTCGTCCTTGGGCGCAGTGAACGGATGATGGCAGGCATTCCAACGCTTAGCTTCATCATCGTATTCAAACATTGGGAAATCCACCACCCACAGGGGAGTCCATGCTGCGCCACTGACATATTTTTTCTCGTGGCCAATCTTGGTGCGTAACGCGCCGAGCGCATCATTCACTATCTTGGCCTTGTCCGCTCCGAAGAAAATCAAGTCGCCATTCTGTGCACCTGTACGGGCCATGATTATTTTCAGCGCGTCCTCATTGAGGTTCTTCACGATAGGCGATTGCAGGCCAGTTTCATTCAACTGCGTCACGTCATTGACTTTAATATAGGCCAAGCCGCGTGCACCGTAGATGCCAACAAATTTGGTGTACTCATCAATCTCGCCGCGTGTAAATGAGCCACCACCAGGCACGCGCAACGCTGCCACGCGCCCATTAGCTTGATTGGCAGGCGCAGAAAACACCTTAAATGCCACATCTTTTACCGCATCTGTAACATCGGTGATTTCTAGTGTTACTCTCAAATCAGGCTTATCTGAACCAAAGCGCGCCATCGCCTCAGCGTGAGAAATACGCGGAAACGGATTAGGCAAAACAGTACCCAATACCTCTTTGAATACGGTGCGGAGCATTTCCTCCGTCAGCATCATAATCTGCTCTTCACCCAGAAATGAGGTCTCAATGTCCACCTGGGTAAATTCTGGTTGGCGGTCTGCGCGCAAATCTTCATCACGGAAGCATTTAGTGATTTGATAGTAACGATCAAAACCTGCCACCATGAGCAACTGTTTGAATAGCTGGGGCGATTGCGGCAACGCAAAGAATTCGCCTGCATGAACACGCGATGGCACCAGATAGTCACGCGCACCTTCCGGTGTCGATTTAGTCAGCATCGGCGTTTCAATATCGATAAAACCCTTCGCATCCAGGAAACGGCGAAACGCCATTGCTGTTTTATAGCGTAGCATCAGATTTTTCTGCATCTGCGGACGCCGTAGGTCAATTACGCGGTGTGTCAGGCGCACGTTCTCCGACAGATTTTCGTCATCCAGCTGGAACGGCGGCGTAAGCGCGGCATTCAGCACTTCGATTTCATGGCATAGAATTTCGATCTCACCGCTACCAAGGTTGCTATTGGAACTACCCTCCGGGCGACGGCGCACGCGTCCGCTAATACGCAACACAAACTCACTTCGCACCGATTCGGCAATTTTAAACATGTCCGCGCGGTCCGGTGCACATACCACTTGCGCCAGCCCTTCGCGGTCGCGAAGATCAATAAAAATTACCCCACCGTGGTCACGGCGACGGTGTGCCCAACCGCACAAAGTAACAGCTTGGCCAAGATTTGAAACGTTAAGATGTCCGCAGTAATGAGTTCGCATATTTTCAATAAATTAATCTAATAAATCGGGGAATTGTGTTAATTTTCTGGGTGGTAAGGAGTAGCAGGAGTGGCAACTACACCCATTGAAATAATGGATTTCAACGCCACGTCCACGCTAATGTTGAGCTCGATGGTATCAGCACGACGCACATAGAAATAAAATCCGTTTACCGGACTGGGTGCAGTGGGAATAAATACGCCCACATATTCATCTTGAAGCTGCTGTGTGACCTCACCCGGAATAGCGGT
Source organism: Candidatus Nitrotoga sp. MKT (assembly GCA_003402345.1). Taxonomy (GTDB): domain Bacteria; phylum Pseudomonadota; class Gammaproteobacteria; order Burkholderiales; family Gallionellaceae; genus Nitrotoga. The sequence goes on from QFXH01000001.1 coordinate 241,054, forward strand.
CTGAAATGCCAACGACCATGCATCAGGGTGCGGATACCGTACCAGTAACACCTTGCGGAAAGCAAGTCCGTTGCTGGACAGCAGCGTATCGCTAACCTGTTTCACGCTGTGGTAAATGCTGCTGACCACGGGAATGCGGCGTAGCAGACCTTCCCAATAACTCAACAGACGCTGCCCGAGAACATTATGCACCAGCAACCCGGTACTGAGCACAATCACTACGGTAAGAATCACACCCAACCCGGGAATGTGAATACCGAGCAGTTTATCTGGGTACCAATTTACCGGCAGCAGCAGCAGACTCTGGTCTAGCGTGCTAATTGTCAGATCCAGAACCCAGATGGTAATACCAAGCGGAACCCACACCAATAGTCCGGTGAGCAAATATTTCTTCACCCGTTGCCACCTGAAGTCGACGTAGCAGAACTCACTGTGCCAGTAGCTGATTCTGATTTAGCTTCTGGTTTGCTGCCCGAACCCTTGAAGTCTGTAGCATACCAACCACTTCCCTTGAGTTGAAAGCCAGCGGCTGAAAGCTGTTTACTGAATGTAGGCTTGCCACATGCGGGACATACGGTCAACGGCGTATCGCTGATCTTTTGCATGACATCTTTTTGCACACCACAACTGCTGCAACGATATTCGTAAATAGGCATGGCATCCTCCTGTTAAGAATCAAAAAGGCGCATATTATACCGCAGCCTCACGACAGATGCCTGACTCCAACCCATCCAGTGTCCACTCGCCGATCCGGTAACGGATCAAGCGCAAAGTAGGGTAACCCACAGCAGCCGTCATGCGGCGTACCTGACGGTTTTTACCCTCACGAATAATGAGTTCCAACCAACTAGTTGGTTTATTTTTACGTTCGCGGATCGGAGGAGTACGCCGCCATAAGTTTACCGGCTCTTCCATCAATCTTGCCATGGCAGGCAAAGTAACAAAATCAGGCAACTTTACTCCACTCCGCAATTGCGCTAGTGCCGTCTCGCTTGGCTCGCCTTCCACTTGCACCCAATAAATCTTGGCTAACTTATGAAGTGGATCCGTAATGCGGTGTTGCAACAAACCATCGTCAGTAAGCAACAGCAAACCTTCACTGTCCGCATCTAACCGCCCCGCTGGATACAAATCAGGAACCGCGATATAATCCGCTAGCGTTGGATGCAAACCGTCACGGCTAAACTGACAAATAACGCCATAAGGCTTGTTGAACAACAGGATGCGGCTCATCCGATCTTTCCACTCACTTAACAAATGATTCATATTACCCCAAGCTTTTCATCGGGGAGCGAAAATACATGACCCAACACATTAAGATACCGTCTCAAGGCCAAAAAATTACCGTTAACAAAGACTACACACTCAACGTGCCAGATCAGCCCATTATTCCATTTATTGAAGGCGATGGCACGGGCGTGGATATCACCCCTGTTATGCGGCGCGTGGTGGATGAAGCGGTCACCAAGGCTTACAACGGTAAACGCCAAATTGTATGGATGGAAGTATATGCCGGCGAGAAAGCCGTAAATACTTATGGCAACGATACATGGCTACCCGATGAAACAGTAGAAGCGGTGCGCAACCATGTTGTGTCCATTAAAGGCCCGCTCACCACCCCTACTTCCGGCGGAATGCGCTCACTCAATGTAGCATTGCGCCAAATTCTTGACCTATACGTATGCTTACGTCCCGTACGCTGGTTCGAGGGCGTACCTACACCAGTGACAGAACCAGGAAAAGTGGACATGGTGATCTTCCGTGAAAACACTGAAGATATTTATGCGGGTATCGAATGGGAAGCTGGCTCGCCAGAATCTAAAAAATTAATCAAATTTTTACAAGATGAAATGGGCGTAACGAAAATTCGTTTCCCAGACACCTCTGCTATTGGCATCAAACCGGTATCTATCGAGGGTAGTGAACGTTTAATTCGTCGTGCTATCCAGTATGCTATAGATAATAAGCGCAAGTCCGTCACCTTGGTACACAAGGGTAACATAATGAAGTTCACCGAAGGCGGCTTCAAAAAATGGGGCTACGAACTCGCCAAGCGAGAATTCGGCGGGATAGAAATCGACGGTGGGCCGTGGCTAAAGCTGCCCGAAAAATATGGAAGCATCATCATTAAAGACGTAATTGCCGACGCATTTCTACAGCAAATTTTGTTGCGTCCTGCAGAATATGACGTTATCGCTACCTTGAATCTCAATGGCGACTATATATCTGATGCACTGGCGGCAGAAGTCGGCGGTATTGGTATCGCACCGGGTGCCAATCTGTCTGATAGCATTGCAATGTTTGAAGCCACTCACGGCACCGCACCGAAGTATGCTGGCAAAGATTACGTAAATCCCGGTTCATTGATTCTCTCAGCAGAGATGATGCTACGCCATATCGGCTGGACGGAAGCCGCCGATCTAATTATCAAGGGCATGAACGGAGCAATCGCCGCCAAGACCGTTACCTATGATTTCGCACGGCTAACACTAGGGGCACAACAAATATCGTGCTCTGCATTCGGCGACGCCATAGTTAAAAACATGTAATTGACAGAGTAAGTTGGTTGGGTAAGACCTAAATTTATCTTAACAGTCACCACAATCAGCTGAAAACGGTGTTTTTAACTTTAAGGCTCTAGCATAAAGTGCATTCTCTTGTTTCATCCGTTGACATAGCCTCATCTTTTTCAACCGCATATCTGACGCGGGGACGTCAATATTATCGTGAGAACAAAGTTACGGCGCTGAGTACCAGCCCAAATGGTGCCTTGGTTACCGCACTTGTCACAGGCTCAAATAAAAACCGGTATCACGTCAATATCCTTCTGCAAGCCAAGCCGGGAGGTCATGTACTGATCAACGGAAAATGCAGTTGCCCAGTGGGCTACAACTGCAAGCATGTTGCCGCAACACTAATCAAGGCCCAAGCAGAATCTCCTCGTGAAGCTCAAGCGCCAGCAGATAAAGTATCACCAAATGTGACGGATTTACCAGATGAAATTTCCATCTGGCTGAACGAAATGGCGCGTGTAGCCATACCAACACTAGACCGCGATACCTTGCCCGCGAACGTGTCACAACGTTTACTGTATGTTTTAAAATTGAACGATAGCAAGCCAGCAAGAGTGGCAGTAACATTTTTCACTGCCAGATTGCTCAAGGCCGGGGGGTTTGGCAAAAAAACGTTTCATAATTCCATAGCCAATATTTTTATCGGCGCGACGCCACGCTATTTTACCGAGCGAGACAAGGAAATTGTCGCGTCATTAAACTTGATGCGCACGACTGGTGGCTATTTAACTGGTGCACAGGGTGCCCGGTGGATGACAGAAATGATTGCCACTGGCAGATGCTTTTGGGAAGTACCTGATTCCAAGCCGCTGGTCTTTGGTGAAAAATGCGTCACACAACCTGTTTGGATCCTAGACACGCAGGGAAACCAGCAACTACAGATCGAAACAATACCGCCATCTCGAGTGCTACCGTTTTCTCCACCTTGGTATATCAATGAAATCACATCGACCTGCGGCAAATTGGATACCGGGCTGCCCGACGAAATTGCTTGCGTTCTGGTTAGTGCGCCAGCAATCCCATCAGCACTAGCCAGCCGTATCGGCAACGAATTAACACAAAAACTACCCGGTATAAAAGTTCACCTGCCGGAGGTGTTGCAAGAACGAAAGGTAAGCGATCGACATCCTGTTCCATATTTACGTTTTTACACAGTAGCATTGAATCCACCGCCTTATATGGCCTCTTTCCACTTTAAAAATGACCTCCAAAATGAACCAAAAACACTCGATTTAGTGCGTCTTGAATTTGACTATGGCGGCGTACGAGTTGACGCTATATCAACCGAAAAATCGATAGCACAGCGTAGTGGCAATGAATTGTTGCGCATTGACCGCAATATTACCGCTGAAGAAAGTTATTCCCACGCACTTACCGACTTGGGATTTTTCTTTGTCGACTTATCAATTTTTTCCGAATTAGATAACAAACATAATGGCTCTTTTATTCTGGGTGGAGATGACAAAGAATGGATCAACTTCTGCCTTGCCAACCTTCCCGAGCTGCGAGCGTCTGGCTGGCAGATCGAAATGGAACCAAGCTTTAATTTTCGTTTCGCCGAGATTGAAGACTGGACAGCCACCGTCAATGAGGACGGTGATAACAACAACTGGTTCGGCATAGCGCTGGGTATCCAAATAGACGGACTACCAGTCAACTTGCTGCCTGTCTTACTGGATTTAATTCGCCAGTTTCCAGAACAAATGAGTATGCAGGCTCTGGCGCAGCTTAGCGCTGAAAACATACCGCTCATAGCACGGCTTGCCGATGGCCGCTTGGTGACATTACCGATTTCCCGCATACAAAATATTCTGTCAGTACTGGTGGAGCTTTTCGATAAAGATACCGTACATAATTTGCAGCGAATCGAATTGTCTGCGGTTCAGGCAGGACGCTTGGCAGAATTGGAAAAGGTTGCGGGTCTGCGCTGGTTGGGCGGCGAGCGTTTACGTGAATTAGGGCGCAAGCTGCACGATTTCAATGGGATTCAGCCAGTTGCGCCGCCTGCTGGCCTAAAAACCGATTTGCGGGGCTATCAACAAGAAGGGCTTAACTGGCTGCAATTTCTGCGTGAATATGAACTGGCTGGCATTCTGGCTGATGATATGGGATTAGGTAAAACAGTGCAGGCTTTAGCCCATCTTCTGGTAGAAAAAGAATCTGGGCGCATGAACTACCCCAGCTTGGTGGTCGCACCCACCAGCCTGATATTCAACTGGCTGCGGGAAACAGAGCGTTTTGCGCCAGATTTACGCGTATTGGTATTGCAGGGCCAATTGCGCAAGCAACATTTCGAATCTATTGGAACTTATGACTTAGTGCTCACCACCTATCCCTTGCTGCCACGCGACAAAGAAATGCTGACCGGACAGGAATTTCATTTATTAATCCTTGATGAAGGTCATATCATCAAAAATCCAAAGTCGCAAGCCACTCAAATTGTGCATCAAATCAAAGCACGCCACAGGCTAGCACTCACTGGCACACCGCTGGAAAATCACCTGGGCGAACTATGGTCGCTGTTTCATTTTCTACTGCCAGGATTATTGGGTAATGACAAAAGTTTTCGTAAGCTGTTCCGCACGCCCATCGAAAAACAAGGTGACAATACCCGGCGCGCGGTACTTTCACGCCGCATTGCCCCATTTTTACTACGCCGCACTAAAGCACAGGTAGTCAAAGAATTACCACCCAAAACAGAAATTATTCGCTCCTGCGAACTATCTGGCGCTCAGCGCGACTTATACGAAACTATCCGGGTAGCCATGCATGAAAAGATACGCCTGGAAATTGACAAGAAAGGCATGAATCGCAGTCATATTATTATTCTCGACGCACTGCTTAAATTACGTCAAACCTGCTGTGATCCACGTCTGCTTAAGTTACCTGCTGCGAAACAGGTAACACATTCAGCAAAACTGGAGCTTCTTATGTCTTTGCTGCCGGACATGGTGGAAGAAGGACGGAGCATCCTGTTGTTCTCCCAGTTCACCTCTATGTTGGCATTGATCGAATTGGAACTTGCCAAATTTAACTTACCCTATGTCAAACTGACCGGAGACACCCGTGATCGCGCCACTCCAGTACAACGTTTTCAAAACGGAGAAGTGCCCATCTTCCTGATCAGTCTCAAAGCGGGCGGTGTAGGCCTTAACCTCACCACCGCCGACACCGTCATTCATTATGATCCGTGGTGGAACCCTGCGGTAGAAAATCAAGCTACTGACCGCGCCCATCGCATAGGCCAGGAAAATCCGGTTTTCGTCTACAAGCTGATCACTGAAAGCACCGTAGAAGAAAAAATTGTTGCCATGCAGGGGAAAAAACGTGACTTAGCGCAAGGCATTCTGGATGATAACGGGGAAGCTGTCGCTCCTTTTTCCACAGAAGAGCTTGCAATGCTATTCGAGCCATTGCAAACATCAAGTACGATATAAATGGGGAAAAACTTTATTCTGCAATAAACAAACCTCTACTAAAACTTTGCATTTCAGACCAATAACATTATTGGACGATTTTTAATTAATAAAAAAGCCCGCTAAAGCGGGCTTTTTTAAACCAAAAATCTATCTTAAGGAGCCTGAATATTGGCGGCTTGTTTGCCTTTAGGACCTTGAACGATATCAAAAGTAACTTTTTGACCCTCTTTAAGAGACTTAAAGCCACTCATGGTAATTGCGGAAAAATGAGCAAATAAATCTTCGCTACCATCATCCGGAGTAATAAAACCATAACCTTTTGCATCATTGAACCATTTAACTGTACCGTTTGCCATGCTTCACTTCCTTAACTAAAAAACCGGGTGGATTCCCGTTAAACTGTTTGAATTCCAAGAGCGTACATGGCAAAACCAGTACTGCAGGTAACTTGCATTCAAACACCCAAGCACTTTTTACTCCTATTTAAGCGATTTAGTCAAGGTTTATACGCTTTATTTTAAAAGTACTTGAAAAAATCTCATGAATCATCGAACATATCAAAATGCACATTTGTAACGATTAATGACTATGGTAACTAAATATGAGAATGCATCCTTACTGAAAGCAGAGCGGAGCAAAATCAAACCACCTAAACTGTACAAAGTGCTGCTATTTAATGACGAGTTCACAACGATGGATTTTGTAGTTAAAGTGCTACAAACTTTTTTTTCAATGAGCCACGAACGCGCAACCCATCTAATGCTCAAAATTCACCATGAAGGGTTGGCAATATGCGGAGTCTATACTAAAGATATTGCAGAAACAAAGATAGAGCAGGTGTCGGCATTTGCCAAACAGCACGGACATCCACTACGATGTGGACTAGAGGAAACATAACTTATGATCGCGCAAGAACTTGAAATCAGCCTGCACCTAGCGTTCGTTGAAGCACGCCAGAAACGCTTCCAATTTATCACGGTGGAACACCTGCTGCTGGCGATGCTGGATAACTCCTCTGCCGCACATGTATTACGTGCTTGCGGGGCAGATGTCGAAGAATTGCGCGCAGTACTAACCGATTTTATTAATACGCATACGCCAGTCGCACCTGGTAACAGCGAAGTAGACACGCAACCCACTGTCGGCTTCCAACGCGTCATTCAGCGCGCTATTTTACATGTGCAATCATCTAGCAAAAAGGAAGTTTCCGGTGCCAACATACTGGTTGCCCTGTTTAGTGAAAAAGATTCCCACGCCGTGTTTTTCCTAAACCAGCGTGCCATCACCCGGCTAGATGTAGCAAACTATATTGCACATGGAATTGATAAAGCCGCTCAATCAAGCACTCAAAAATCAGCAGATACTGAAATAGAACAAGAACCAAGCCAGAAGAGCGCCCTGTGCGACTACACGCTTGATCTCAACGCACAAGCTTTAGCTGGCAAAATCGACCCACTAATTGGACGCGAAACCGAGCTGACACGAGTTATTCAAACCTTGTGCCGCCGTCGCAAGAACAACCCATTATTGGTCGGTGAAGCTGGTGTAGGTAAAACCGCTATCGCTGAAGGGTTGGCGCGCCGAATTAAGGAAAACAACGTACCAGAAATTCTCAGAAATGCTCAAATCTATGCATTAGACATGGGCGCACTGCTAGCTGGCACTAAATATCGCGGCGATTTTGAACAACGCCTAAAGGCTGTACTTAAAGAATTAGCCGATGAACCAAACGCCATTCTGTTCATTGACGAAATACACACTCTAATAGGCGCAGGTGCAGCCTCAGGTGGCACCATGGATGCGTCCAACTTACTCAAGCCTGCACTTTCAAGTAGTGGACTTAAATGCATCGGTGCAACTACCTATCAAGAATATCGCGGTATTTTCGAGAAAGACCATGCGCTATCACGCCGTTTCCAAAAAGTAGATGTGCTGGAGCCCTCGGTTGAACAGACCATTGAAATTCTAAAAGGATTGAAGTCTCGCTTTGAAACTCATCACGGTATCAAATACAGCGCCGCTGCACTAACCAGCGCGGTCGAGCTATCCTCACGTTTTATCAATGACAGACACCTTCCTGACAAAGCAATTGACGTAATTGATGAAGCGGGTGCAGCACAACGCATATTGCCAAAGTCAAAGCAAAAAAAACTTATAGGCAAGCATGAAATCGAGGACATCATCGCCAAGATTGCACGCGTACCCTCACGCACTGTTTCTTCTGATGATCGCAATTTATTAAAAACACTGGATCGTGACCTCAAAACCGTAGTGTTCGGCCAGAATGCCGCCATTGACGTACTGGCACGCGCCATAAAGATGTCCCGAAGTGGATTGGGCAATCCGCAAAAACCAATCGGCAGCTTCTTGTTCTCTGGCCCTACCGGTGTGGGCAAAACTGAAGTAGCACGTCAACTTGCCTTTGCAATGGGCATGCCGTTAAACCGCTTTGACATGTCTGAGTATATGGAACGTCACGCGGTATCACGCCTTATTGGGGCACCACCTGGCTATGTCGGCTTCGATCAGGGTGGTCTACTCACTGAAGCAATCAACAAGCAGCCTCATTGTGTGTTACTACTAGACGAAATCGAGAAAGCACACCCGGACATTTTTAATATTCTGTTACAAGTGATGGATCACGGTACGCTCACTGATAACAACGGACGCAAGGCAGATTTCCGTAATGTAGTTATTATTATGACCACCAATGCGGGGGCCGATGCATTAAGTAAAGCACAGATAGGTTTCACTAAGAGCGGAGTGAGCGGCGACGAAGCGGCCGAAATCAAGCGGCTATTCACGCCAGAATTCCGTAATCGATTGGATGCTACCATTTCCTTCGCCGCACTGAATAAAGAAGTCATCTTGCGCGTAGTAGACAAATTCCTGATGCAGCTTGAGGAACAATTACACGAGAAGAAAGTGGAGGTCATCTTCACCGATGCACTCAAAGACTACCTCGCTAAGACTGGCTTCGACCCACTAATGGGCGCACGCCCGATGGCACGTTTGATTCAGGACATCATACGTAGTGCGCTGGCAGATGAGTTACTTTTCGGCAAGCTATCGAACGGCGGCAAAGTAGTCGTCACGGTTGATAAAGATGAGAAAGTGCAATTGGAACTTGCAGAAGAAGTTGTTGTTTGATTTTGGCGACATCGCCCCGTTAGTTGTTGACGGTCAATTTTTTTACAAAAAATTGTATTTGTTGGTTGCTACACGATTTTTCACAGGATGCAGGGAAAAATTAACGCCCAACAGTAAAGTTACGTCCCTTTTCTTTAGCCATAAACAAATACTTATCTGCAAGTTGCAATAACATTTCAGCATTTGATAATGCTGATGTTTTACTGGCCACCCCAACACTAATAGTAACTATTAAGTTTGGGTAAATATTCCCAGCAGCTACGTTTTGGCGCAATCTTTCCGCATACTGATAGGCTTGGTCTGCATGTGCATCCGGGCAAATCACCAAAAACTCTTCCCCACCATAACGGCACACCATATCCTGTTTACGCGCGGATGAGCGCAAAATTTGCGCCACCTGTTTCAACACATCATCCCCCACCTTATGGCCATAAGTATCATTAACCCTCTTGAAAAAATCTATATCTACTATCATGCACGACAGCGGACGGCCACTGCGCTCTGCCACCGCCCACTGCTGTTCCAAATAATCATTTGCATGGCGACGATTAGGCAACTCCGTGAGTACATCGGTAAGCGCCATCTGCTGCAATCTCTGATTTGATGCCGCTAACTGCGCGGCAACATTACGTAACTGCTGATGTTCAATCTTCAGTTCATCCTGCAACTGCACCATACGCTGAGTGACACACAGTCTCGCACCCAACACTTTCGAATTAACCGGTTTGGTCAAATAATCAGAAGCTCCAGCCTCAAATATCTCTTCCATCCTATCCAAATTGTCTTGCACCATCATTACAAACACATGAATATTGCGCCATAAATCGTTACATCTAAGCGCCTTGCAAAATTCAATGCCATTCATATTAGGCATGTGCCAATCTGTAATAATAAGTTGAGGCATAAATTTATCGAGCATACTCAACGCTTCCACCCCATCGCCTGCAGTAGCAACCGTATGCCCCGCCTTGGTCAACAAAGATTTCAGCACCTGCGACGTTGCACAATCATCCTCTACCAGTAGGATACGCAATGCATAGTAAGTCTCCAGGCTGATCTTTAATACCCCTTCGTCATCAAGTACTTCCATCTCATCAGGAAGAGCAGCTTGCAAAAGCTCGTTGAAGAGTGGTACCTCTGCCGAACGAATGCCAAACAACTTACTTAATTCGCGCCATTCCTGCACCGTTTTATCGGCTAATTCAGTAAAAACATTCGTCTCCAAGCCCTGTCTAGCGGCAATCAAAATCAATTTAGAAGCCATTTTTTGCCGTTGTTGCCCGCGCGATAAACACGCCTTGGAAAAATAGTTTGCGATATGCAATATATTTAAAATATGCCACTGCCGATTGCCTTCAGCAAGATCAGATAGAGCTGGATTTTCGTGATGCAAAGCCGCTACCTGGAATATTTGTGGCAGCCCCCAATCTGCTAACATTTCTTTAGTCAGTTGGTTATGATCAATTCCGAACTCAGTCCGTTCGAGATTAATCAATGCAACGTCAGTATCTGCTGCTCCGACTTTTTCAATAATGAGGGAATATTCTTTAGGATATGCTGTCGCTAGTCCTAAGGAACCAACTCGGGCCAGCAAGCCGAGAATAAACATTTCTTCAGCTGCCCCCATCCTACGGCCATCCAAAAAATTTTTTGCAGCAATTGCCGTCAACAACGAATGCGACCAGAAATTTTGATAATCAAATTTTCGGCAGGCCCCATCTCGGCTATCCTCCACTAGCGACAAACCCAACACCATATTACGTACAATACTCAATCCTAATGACATAACCGCGTCCGTTATAGACGCAATAGGTCTTGTCTGGTAAGACATGAGCACATTGGCCATCTTAATCAGCCGGCCTGATAATGCCGGGTCAGTCATTATCGCGCGCGCTATCTCCTGAGTTGTTACATCTTCTTTCAAGGTAAGCTGAATTATTTTCAGGGCAATACCTTTAGGAGAGGGTAGGTGATCTTTCTCCTTGAGCACCTCAAACTTAGTATTAACCATAGTTCAATTTACCGTTAATCCGACCACATACAATTTTTAACATTTATATATAATCTATGCGCTATACATACGACGATGCCGAATGAACTCTCGCAGTGCTGGCAAAAATGAAATAATGATGACAATGACTACCATCAGGGTCAGATTATCTTTCACCACTGGGATATTGCCTAAAAAATAGCCTCCCAGGATGAAAAGACTAATCCACGCAACACTCCCTAACGCACTGAACAACATGAACAGACGATAGCGCATCAAACCAATACCGGCTACGAATGGCGCAAAGGTTCGCACAATGGGCAAAAAGCGAGCAAATAAAATGGCTTTACCTCCGTGCTTCCTGTAAAACGCATGCGTTTTTTCCAAATGCTCAGGTTTGAGAAAACGCGAGTTGGTACGCTTAACTAAGCGCATACCTACCAACCGACCGATCCAGTAGTTGGTGCTATCCCCTGAAAACGATGCAGCCATCAACAACGGCAAAACCAGCTTAATTTCCAGCGCGCCAACCCCGCACAGCGCACCGACCACGAACAACAGCGAATCTCCCGGTAGAAAAGGCATTACTACTAGCCCAGTTTCGCAGAAAATAATTATGAACAGGATGGCATAAATCCACATGCCATATGCCTGCATGATTGCTAATAAATGAACGTCCAGATGCAGGACAATATCTATAAAAGAAGTGAGCAGTTCCACGGCCTAGGGTAATACTTCTTCAGCCATTTTTTCCGTCTTGATGAAATCCTCGCGCGAAACACCCATCAGCATAAGCAATGGGCTGGCCACCAGCACAGAGGAATAAATACTAAACAGAATGCCAATAGTCAACGCTAGCGCAAAATAATGCAATGTCTCTCCGCCGAAAAATAGCATCGCCGTCACCATCATTTGGGTGCAAAGGTGGGTAATGATGGTACGCGACATAGTGCGTGTAATCGCGTTATCGATTATTTCGGCAACCCCCGTCTTGCGCATCTTACGGAAATTTTCCCGGATACGATCGAACACTACCACTGATTCATTTACCGAATAACCCAACACGGCTAGCAGCGCCGCCAATACGGTGAGTGAGAAATCCCACTGAAAGAACGCAAAAAAACCGATAATGATAATTACGTCATGTAAATTGGCAATTATCGCTGCAAGGCCAAACTTCCACTCGAATCGCACCCAAAGATAACACGCGATGCCAATGGACACCAGCAACAACGCAAGCGCACCATTCTCCACCAAATCTTGCCCCACTTGCGGGCCAACAAATTCGACGCGGCGCATTTCCACACTGGCATCTTGCTGACGCAACTTATCGAGAATCTGCTCGCTCAGTTTCGCGCCTACTACATTCTGCTTAAGCGATACCTGCAACAACACATCATGGCTAGAGCCAAAGTTTTGTACTAATACATCATGCAACCCCATATCAGCCAACTGTCCACGCACCTTATTCAGGTCAGCAGTCTGGGCATAGTGCACTTCCATCACCGTTCCACCAGTGAAATCCACACCGAAATTCAATCCTTTGGTTGCGATAAAAAATACCGCCAAAATAAATGTCACCAAAGAAATTGTGGTGGTATACCGCCCATAGCTCATGAACGGAATATTGCGATTGATCTTGAAAAATTCCATTTATTACCTCTTTATACTTAACCGATGGCGATATTAGTCAACCGCAACTTACGCCCGTAAATCAGGTTAACCAGTGCACGTGATACCAACACCGCACTGAACATCGAAGTAAGGATGCCCAAACACAATACAACAGCGAAACCTCGTACCGCACCGGAACCAAACATGAACAACGCTATACCGGCGATCAAAGTGGTAATGTTGGAATCAAGTATGGTACGGAATGCATGCTCATATCCGGCATGGATGGATGCTTGTGGCGTATTACCATTACGCAACTCCTCTCGAATTCGTTCATTAATCAATACATTAGCGTCGATCGCCATACCCAACGTTAGCGCAATACCTGCCATACCAGGCAAAGTTAGCGTAGCTTGCAGCATGGACAACAATGCCACCAGCAACAATAAATTAGCACCCAGTGCCAGAACGGAAACCGCGCCAAACATCAGATAGTAAGAAATCATAAAAATTGCAATGGCGACAAAACCAATCTGAGTAGAACGGAAACCGCGGACAATATTGTCCGCACCAAGGCTAGGACCAACTGTGCGCTCCTCAATAATTTCCATCGGCGCTGCCAGCGCACCAGCGCGCAGCAACAAGGATATATCGTTTGCCTCTTTGGTATTCATCTGACCGCTAATTTGCACGCGCCCACCACCAATCTCCTCACGGATCACTGGAGCAGTAACAACTTCACCCTTACCTTTTTCAAATAACACTATAGCCATACGCTTGCCGACATTCTCACGCGTCGCTTCTTTAAATTTACGCGTACCCGCGCCATCCAGATTGATATGTACTGCTGGCTCATTGCTGCGGCTGTCAAAACCAGGTTGCGCATCATTGATGCGTTCACCGGTAAGCAGCACTGTTTTCTTCACCAGCAGCATAGAACCGTCGCGATCCTTGAACGTCTCGGTACCAAACGGTACGGCGAAACCCTCGCTAAATTTATGCTCATCATCTACCAGACGCACTTCCAGTGTCGCGGTACGGCCAAGAATGTCTTTCGCGTGCGCTGTATCCAGCACACCGGGGAGCTGCACTACAATACGATCTATACCTTGCTGCTGAATTATCGGCTCGGCTACACCTAATTCATTGACACGGTTGCGTAAAGTAATTAAATTCTGCTGCACAGCGGATTCTTGGATGCGTTTTTCTTCCTCTGGCTTTAAGGTAGCAAGTAAGAGAATCTCGTTGCCTTCATTCTTGTCATTAAAGGCCAAACCACCGAAGCGTTGTTTGAGCTCTACTGCACCTTTGCTGCGCGTATCCGCATCGCGGAACTTAACCGTCACCACTCTGCCATCACGGCTGACACCAGAATAAGCAATATTCTGATCACGGAGGATGCTCCGCATATCGCCAGAAGCGGCTTCCATCGCCTTATCCAGCGCACCCTTCATGTCAATCTGCAACAAGAAATGCACCCCGCCACGCAAGTCCAATCCGAGATACATGGGCCGTGCATTCATAGCGGTTAACCACTGCGGCGAGCGTGACAGTAGATTGAGGGCAACCATGTAATCATCACCCAACTGTGCCTGAAGAACATCCTTAGCCTTAAGTTGACTATCGGTATTATTAAAGCGCGCTTTAACACTTGTCAGATCCAATGCGACCCCTTCCGCATTCAGATTTGCCGCTTTAAGCGCATCATCCACCCGCCGCAGCAGTGCACTATCCGCCTTAAGATTGGCGCGCAAAGGCAGCACCTGCACAGCAGGAGATTCACCATAAAAATTAGGTAAGGTGTAAATCAGACCCAAAATAAATACAACGAGGACAAGCAAATATTTCCACAGCGGATAACGGTTCATTACAGCACCTTAAATCGACTTAATTGTTCCCTTGGGTAGCACCATTTGAACCGCACTTTTTTGAATCAGTACCGTCACGTTTTCGGCGATTTCCAAGCTAATATAGTTTTCGCCCACCTTGGACACACGACCCAACTCTCCGCCTATAGTAACGATCTCATCATTTTTTTGAAGGGCAGCCAGCATGGCCTTTTGCTCCTTAACGCGCTTCTGCTGCGGACGCAGCAAAAGAAAATAAAACACTGCGCACACTGCGACCACAGGCAGAAAGTCCATAAATCCGGAGCTGGGCGCAACTGCTGCGGTTTGTGCATAAGCGTTGCTAATCAACATGACCTCTCCCAGTTAAATTTTTCAGCGGCGAATTCTAGCACGAACTGGCGCGGGCTTGCCTAAACCGGGTAACGAACTCATCAAACTGACGAATCATAATTGCGGCTCGAATTTCACTCATCAGCTCGTGGTAATAATGCAAGTTGTGGATGGTATTAAGGCGCGCACCGAGTATTTCGCCGATACGATGTAGATGATGCAAATAAGCACGTGTAAAATTACGACAAGTATAACAACTACATTGCTTATCAACCGGTTGAATATCCAGGCAATATTTAGCATTTTTGATCTTAATATCGCCGTGGCGGGTAAAAAGCATACCGTTCCGCGCATTGCGTGTGGGCATCACACAATCGAACATATCTATGCCGTACGCAACCGCAGCTACTAAATCTTCTGGTGTACCTACGCCCATCAGGTATCGCGGCTTGTCGATGGGCAACTGCGGCGAAGTATGCTTCAAAATTCGCAGCATGTCTTCTTTCGGCTCCCCCACCGACAATCCACCTATGGCATAACCGTCAAAGCCGATATTTACCAACTCGCGTAACGATTCATCGCGCAGACTTTCGAACATGCCTCCCTGCACAATACCAAAAAGCGCATTGATGTTGCCTTGATGTGCATGCTTTGAACGCTCCGCCCAGCGTAAACTGAGATGCATAGAATCAGCCGCTCGATTTTCATCCGCCGGATAAGGTGTGCATTCATCAAAAATCATCACAATATCGGAATTCAATACCTTCTGAATTCGTATGGACTCTTCCGGCGTCAGAAAGCATTTATCGCCATTCACCGGGGATTGAAATCTGACTCCTTCCTCAGTAATTTTGCGCAAGGTACCCAAACTAAATACTTGGAAACCGCCCGAATCAGTCAAAATCGGCCCATCCCAGCCCATAAAACCATGCAAGCCACCGTGCGCCTCAATAACGTCCAGACCTGGGCGAAGCCATAAATGAAAAGTGTTGCCTAGCACAATCTGTGCACCAATTTCTCTTAACTCGATAGGTGACATCGCCTTTACTGTGCCATAAGTACCTACTGGCATAAACGCGGGGGTTTCAACAATACCGTGAGCCAATGATAAAGTTCCACGACGAGCAGAACCATCAGTGGCGTTCAAACAAAATTTCATCAAAAATCTCCCTCCAGCCGCAATTGCATCGATTACTTTAAATAACGACTCAGAAACTTCAAATAAGCAAATATAACCCATTGTGACAGTCGAGTAATTTCGGACACATCGATAGGTTTTTTTTGCTACGCTGTTCCATTCGATGAAAAGAACGAGTGATAGATTACCCAATATTGAAGCATGTAGCACGATTATAGAATTCCACGATATACGCGATACATTTATTAACGCATGTTACGAATAAAATGAATAAACCGATTACCTGCGATATTTTTTGCGCCGTGATAGACAATTTCGGTGACATTGGCGTGTGCTGGCGACTGGCTAAACAATTGGCGCATGAGCATGATATGACAGTGCGACTATGGGTGGACGATCTGTTAAGTTTTCGCAGGTTACACTCGGCAATCTGTCCAGATATGCCAATGCAACATTGTTTTGGCGTAGAAGTCAGACAATGGAAAGCAATTTTTTCGGAGCTTTCATTTCCAAAGGTAGAACCAGCACACCTGGTGATTGAGGCATTCGCATGTGAACTACCCGAGCATTACGTGGCATCGATGGTGGCGCAAAAGTGCAAATCGATTTGGATTAACTTGGAATACCTCAGTGCAGAAGAATGGGTGGCTGGCTGTCATTGCCTACCCTCACCACATCCTTCTTTACCCCTCACTAAATATTTCTTTTTCCCGGGGTTCACCCCGCAAACTGGTGGATTGCTGCTGGAGCGAGACCTCATCGCACGACGCGATGCATTTCAGAGCGAACTGCACACCCAAGCCGCATTTTGGCGAGCACTTGGCGTGCCATTACCCAAACCCAATGAAGTGCGTCTGTCGTTATTCTGTTATGAAAACCTCGCGCTGCCGGAATTATTCTCTACCTGGGCAAAGTCCAATATGCCAATACTGGGTTTAGTGCCAGAAGGCTGTGTGTTACCCCAGGTGGCAGCTTTTTTTGGACGAAAACTCATTGTAGCGGGTGACATATTACAGTACGGTAATTTGGAAGTACGCATATTGCCGTTTATCGAACAAGAGCGGTACGACGAACTATTGTGGGCCTGCGATATTAACTTTGTGCGAGGGGAAGATTCCTGCGTGCGCGCGCAATGGGCGGGCAAGCCGTTTGTTTGGAACATCTATCCGCAACAGGATAATGTACATATAAAGAAGCTGGGCGCTTTCATGGACTTGTATTGTGCCGGACTGCAGCCAGACGCAGCGCAAGCGTTATATAGCTTGTGGGAAGGATGGAATACTGGACAAAATATAGACCAAACGGCCTCAACAAACTCAAAGCATGCTTGGCACGAATACTGGAAGCACATAGCGCTATTGCAGACGCATGCGCGCGAATGGTCGCAACATTTATCCGGCAATAGCCTTGTTTTGAATTTGCTGAATTTTGTTCAAAAAATTGATAGAATACAAAACTTAGAATGTAAATTAGATTTTAGGGTAAGCAGATATGAAAATAGCACAAGAACTACGGGCGGGTAATGTTGTTATGGTCGGCAGCGACCCTATGGTGGTATTAAAGGCCGAGTACACTCGCTCTGGCCGTAATGGCTCGGTAGTTAAAATGAAATTCAAGAACCTATTGACGGACTCGCCGAGCGAGGCAATATATAGGGCGGATGACAAATTTGAAATAGTTCTACTTGATCGAAAAGAGGCCACATACTCTTACTTTGCTGATCCCATGTATGTGTTTATGGATGCTGATTACAATCAGTATGAGGTGGAAAAAGAGAATTTGGGTGAATCGCTTAACTATCTCGAAGATGGTATGGCCTGCGAGATGGTTTTTTACAACGATAAAGCCATTTCTGTTGATCTACCCAATACTGTCATACGCGAAATTATCTACACAGAACCGGCAGCGCGTGGTGATACCTCCGGTAAAGTGATGAAGCCTGCCAAAATCGGTTCTGGTATAGAGTTACAAGTGGCTGCATTTTGTGAAATTGGTGATCAAATTGAAATTGATACACGTACTGGCGAATTTAAGCGCCGTGTTAATGCTTGATGCCCCTAAGAGAAAGCGATATTTGTAGCACTAAAAGCCGCAACGTACTGTGAACTGAATCGCTTTCGCGGTGGTACTCCCACCCCACCGCTTCTTCCCCACACTCCCACTTTGCATAGTAGTTGCAACTGACGTCAGAATCGCCGCACCCTACAACGTGTTGCCCTCAATTTTAGTTGTTATAAGGGGTCGGTCGCAGCCTCACTCACCAGTTGGCCAATTATTGCTCCAACACGCAAATCATCTATGCGGCCAAAATGATTAAGTCTGATGCGTCCTTGCCGGTCTAAAATAATCAACGTCGGTGTGCCCTTCATACCAAATGCTTCCATCGTATGCGGAATATTACCTGTTGTTGATAATTGATCCACAGCAACTGGAAAACGGATACGGTATTCATAAAGAAATGCCTCTAAAGCTACAGGGGTCATTGCATTGTGATGCTCGAAAACACTATGAATACCAATCACGGCAACATCTGCTGCCGGAAAAGTGTCATGGATAGCCATAGCTTGTGGCAAGCCATGTGACACACAACCGGGGCATAGCATCTGAAATGCGTGCAGTACGACCACGCGTCCGCGTAATTCCGCAAGCGTAATAAAACGTAGTGTATTGAGCCATTGAGATACTTGTAATTCTGGAGCTACTAAGTTGATGTTAGGCATACAATTATTCCTGATTCAGGTTAAATATTGCTGGGAGAACCTGAGCTACCCCCAGCAAAACTGGTATCTAAGCTGCTACGCGTAGATTTATCTTAGGGAAATCGATCGGCACATTGAAAGCCAAATTGACATAATTGGTAAAAATGTTCAATGCGACGTGAGCCATAATTTCAACAATCTGTTCGTCGTTGAACCCCACCGTCCTCAATTCGATGACATCGGCATCGGCGATTTGCGCACGGTTGGTAACAAGCTTCAGAGCAAAGCGCAAAGCGGCGGCGGTTTGTGCGTCATCTGATTGGCCAGCTTGAGCAGCTGCCATCTCAAGTGCGGAAACCCCGGCATTTTGACCCAAGACAGTATGAGCTGCCAAGCAGTATTCACAGCGATTTCTGTCAGCAATTGCGACTGCAATTTTTTCCCCAAGCTTAGCTCCCAGAACGCCGGAACCAAGGGCGCCAAATGAACCCCACATACTCTTGAGCGCTGCTGGTGAATTAGCCACTGCGCGGAACATATTTGGCACAACACCAAAGGCTCCGTGGATCTGATTCAGAATAGCCTTGCGATCTTCTGTGGCTTCGTTGGCGTTGATGAGTTGAACACGGGACATGATAAGTTTTCCTTAATTGATTAATTGGTTGAGATAAATTTTTAGCGAGGCTCCAAAATATGGAGCGCACGCCATATTAGCTATGCAATCCAACAGCTAGAACTGGCCATCGCGAACGTACGGATAGCTCCATAGAATGGTTTGCAATAAAACAGACTTCACCCAAGCAGCATGCATCTTCTCGACATCGGCTGCGCTCACGCCTTTTTTCGCAAGAAAGGGCTTAAGCGTTGTCGTCACAGGGATCGTGAGCGCAGGTAGATAGCGGAAATTCACCTGAGGCACGCTTTTAACGTGATCCGTCTTATTCTTTTTGATCTTAGTGTGACGAAGACCGATCTCATACTGATAGTCGAGCCATGCTTGATCATAGTTCGCATCAGCCGTATCTAATATCCACTGTCCAAATCTTTTACGAACTGCACCCAGGTAGTCGCCATCTGGCTGGCCTGTCTTGGTGTTTTTAAAATACTCGACAAGTTCAGGCGTAGATGCGACGAAACCGTACCAAACATCCAGAATTGCATCTGTTTGACCCGCCAATATTTCCTTGCTTTTACGCAGATAGAGCACATCCTCATCAGTAAAAAGAAGTGACTTCTTTAATGACTCTAAATCCTTAAGAGTATAGGGTGCAGGCGCAACCAATTTCTGGCCGAATGTGTAACCGGGAATTTGAGTCTGCGCATTGAGATCTGATCCGCTGTGTGCAGATGCGATCGGAGCTATGGCACTAAAGCAAACTGATACAGCGAGTGAAAGTAAGCGATTTTTCATGAATAAATCCTTTAGTTAGTGTTAACAGCAAAGTTCGAAATGATTGATTAATTAATTACTTTATTTATTTCAAGGTGGATTATTAATATAGGACTCCTAATTATAATAGTTAAAAAAAAGCAATACGGCATTTAGACACTCTCAAGCTCCCGCCAGTTTTGAACTGCGACGGTTGCCTGGGCCTGGTCATGTTCGGGGCAATCAAGGCGCAATTGGCTGACAGAAAGGGGCGCATTGACCAATGTACAGTGGTGTGGCGCCTCGGAACCAGAATGCCTGTTCACAGCAAAGTACTTGCATGTGACGCAGGCGCGGATTTCAGGGAACCGATCCGACTGCTGCAACTTGCCAATCAATGCCAGAAGGGATTCGAACAAAGCTTCCTGAGTGGATTGGGGAAGATCGGAAACGGCTTCGTGCGCAAAACCAAGCGAGTTGGAAATTCTTGCAGCCAAGTCTTGCCCTGAACTCGTCAGCCTCAATGCCACAGCGCGCCCATCAGCAGCATCACGTCCCTTCTCGATTAAGCCTTTAGCCGTGAGTGAAGTGATTGAATCACTCGCGCTGGCGGCCGTTACGCCCAAATGCCGGGCTATCAATGACAAACGCACACCTTCTCGTCGTGACCGCAGCGCTTCCAGGATATCCACTTGTGTCGGGTTGAGCCCTTCAGCCGTCGCAAACTGCCATGCTCCGCTGCGCAACACAGAAGCAATTCGCGTAATGGCACTGACAATGCGTTCGCTTTTCGCAGGTGTGTCTTGCCAAGAAAGGGAGTGTTTCGTTTTCATGTTTGCAGTATCCACGAAACTTAAATAATTGTCAAGGAATCCTAACAAATATATTGCAACATATCTGAATTTAAACTTTTCTCAGGTAACAAGCCTTGAGCATAAAGCTGCCAGAGTCCATTTTACAGTCCACCTCATGATCTCCTGCAACCAAGCGGATGCTCTTGATCTTGGTGCCCATTTTAAGTGTGATAGACGACCCCTTGACTTTCAGATCTTTGATCAACGCAACCGAGTCGCCATTTTCCAGCACATTGCCATTAGCATCCTTCACCTGCGGTTCTGCGTTGTCATCTGCGTTTGAGGCCTTCACTATCGGCCACTCATGGCCACAGTCGGCACAAATATAATTGTCGCCATCCTGGTACGTATTCTCCATAGCACATTGGGGGCAGGCAGAGATAGTCGGCATAATTTCCTTTAAATTTTTGGTGGATCAGATACCCACTGCTAAGGCTACGGCAGAATTTCCAGTACAGTTTCAGACGGTCGACACAAGCGTGTCCCCAAAGGCGTTACGACAATCGGGCGATTGATTAGAATCGGATTCGCAATCATGAAGTCGATCAATTCGTCATCACTCCATTTCGAATTACCCAGGTCAAGCTCTGTATACAGCGAGTCTTTATCGCGTAGCACATCACGCACCGGCTTACCCATAGCAGCAATCAAAGCCACTAGTTCGGCGCGGTTTGGCGGTGTTTTCAGGTACTCGATAACACGTGGTTCAATGCCACTATTGCGGATCATCGCCAGCGTGTTGCGAGAAGTACCGCAATTGGGGTTGTGATAGATGGTTATGTCAGTCATGAGGTTGTTTTACTCAAAAATTCAGCCCCGATCATACCAAGACCTGGCGTTGTTGACGATACGTACCACCAAATTCATGACGGGCATCATCTATAAACTACAGTCGTTGTAATAAACATTACCTGTATCATTCACTCTAGAACGACACACTAGCGCCGTGGGAGCGGCTAGTTTAGCTCATAACTGAGCATAGACGGCTTCCGTCGCGTGCAGAGAAATAAATATTCTGCAGGAATTTTATCAAGTCACACCCCATAAAAACTGTATGCCGATATAAAAACCATGCAGAAAAATCTAGACGAATGGCTCAAATTATTACGATAATGAAAACACTCATTAAAACAAGGTTTGTAACGGCAGAACGCCGTAGGAGACTTTACTCAGTGAGAAACCGGCTTGGAATGGAAAAAATCTAAACCAAATTTAACCTTAGACACCCGAAAATTCGGTAACTGTCAGCTTAGGTATAACCTAAT
This sequence comes from Candidatus Nitrotoga sp. MKT, assembly GCA_003402345.1. Classification (GTDB taxonomy): domain Bacteria; phylum Pseudomonadota; class Gammaproteobacteria; order Burkholderiales; family Gallionellaceae; genus Nitrotoga. The sequence continues at coordinate 263,305 of QFXH01000001.1, forward strand.
ACAAATAAACCCTAACCAACTTAATGCCATGTCAAACCAAACAAGCAACGACATTCTGATCAATGACGCACACTTTTTTAATCCCCGCCGATATTTTCTCGTGCAGCAAATTAACGTCATTAAGCTGGTTGCAATGGTATTGATTACCGCTATTCTCTACTCATGTGCTATCCAGCTCTCCATGAATTATTTATTTATCGACGCCGCCGTTGACACGCCTGAATGGTGGCTTGACCATGAAAGCGGTTCATTCCGTTATTTTTCTTGGATTTCCACTCTTTCTCTGTTTCATTACACAATCGCAGGAACTCCAATCGCATTAGGAATCGCATGGCTGGCTCCAAAAAAATGGCTAGCCATCTCATTTTCAAGCTGTGTTGTATTAACGTTGTTCATTGCAATTTACTCGCTGCCTCGTTTTATACGAATTCATCAAGATGATCAGTTGCTCTACATATTTGCAAGTCTTGCAACCCTATTGTTTTTGCTTCCATCTCTGACCGCAATTGCAAGCAAAATTCTGCCTAACGCGCCTTTCCAAGATAAATAAATTCAACGCCAGAACTTTGCAATAAGAACAGATAAACATTTCACTGCTCCGATTGTTCATCGAATTGGTGTATCACTTTAGGGAAACGCAGATTTATTCAGTTATGTCGTTCCCGCGAAAGCAGGAACCCAGTCAAATCAAGCAGCTGGATTCCCGCCTACGCGGGAATGACGAATTAATCTGCGTTTCCTTAGATATTGCAAAGTCGGCTATCGCTCTGCCACCCAAGAGTAACAAGCGTAATCGTCTCGTCCCCTCATGGCACTCAATTAAGCATCGCGCACCGGTTTACCCGTAGCCGCAATCAAAGCCATCAGTTCAACGCGGCTAGGCGGGATTTTCAGATATTTAATAACACGCGGTTCAATGCCACTATTGCGGATCATCGCAAGCGTGTTGCGAGAAGTGCCACAATTGGGGGTGTGATAGATAGTTATGTCTGTCATGGGACGGCGATACGTTTGACTGCGGCATCCATGTGTTGGGTTATGGAAGCATTACAAAAACAATGCCTAGTAGCTATTTGCGACTTTTGGCATTGCGACTATAATCACCGCAAGTGAACTTACTTTCCAATGATCTATATGTCCTCAACTAGAATTTATTTATTGCTTATCAGTCTTGCATTAAGTGGCTGCGCTGCGACTCGGGGTGATTCAATTCAAGGGGGAAAAAATCCACACGACCCACTGGAACCATTTAACCGGGGAATGTATAAATTTAATGACGCTGTGGACAAGGCTATATTAAAACCGGTAGCAACTGGCTACAACACCATCATGCCAGAACCCGGGAAAATCATGGTGAGAAACTTTTTTTCAAATCTGGATGACATTATCGTCACTATCAACGATTTGTTGCAGTTAAAGTTTACTCAAGCCGCATCCGATGGAACACGTGTATTATTCAACTCAACGTTTGGTATTTTAGGCCTGATTAACGTTACCGACCGGCTTGAAAAACATAATGAAGACTTCGGCCAAACATTAGGTTACTGGGGTGTTAGCAGCGGACCCTACATCGTCCTCCCATTCTTCGGCCCCAGAACTATTCGTGATAGTGCCGGTTTGTATGTGGATAGCTATGCTAGTCCCATTCGCCTAATTTCGAATATACCTGTACGTAACGAAATGTATGTAACGCGGATGGTTAGTCTTCGAGCCGGACTATTGGATCAGGAAAAAATATTGGATGAGGCCGCAATTGACCGTTATACCTTCATCCGTGACGCCTATTTACAACAACGTCAAAGCTTAGTGTATGACGGTAATCCGCCACGTGAAAAATTCGATGACGAGGACAATAGTGACCCAATCGAAGATAGTAAAGAAAACGAACAGCAAGCAGTAGCAAGCACACCTGTTCCGCCACACAACATAGAAGCGCCAGCACAAAAGACATCGAGTGATCCTACATCCGGTGTGGCGCCAGCAGATATTGTGGTTCCCGCAGACACATCTTTTAACCCGTATAAAATGGAAGAGCCAACACCGACAACAACAAATTCCGTGGTGGAATAAAGCACCCCGCCGCAAGCAGCGGGGTATTAACACCGGCTCTCCAAACTACTGGCTTTCAGCCAGCCTTCGCCGCAGGGACGGGGAATTGAACCCGGAGAGATTAAACGATAATTCCAACGGTAATACGGCTCGACCTTAAACAATCACGGCAGAAACACCGTGCCATCGCTCCATCCCCTCCCCTATATTTAATGTTATTGGCCGATTTCTACGCCACGGGAAATCTCAGTTAGCTTAACGTCCTGCATGTAATGCCTTAATGCGCTCATCAAGAGATGGGTGAGTACTGAATAACTTTGCGAAATGACCCCCACCCGCAATTCCAAATGCTGCCATCTGCTGGGGCAGAGTGGCTTGTTCGTGATTGATTTTCAATTTCTCCAATGCAGCGATCATCTTATTACGCCCAGCCAAGTTTGCGCCACCTGCATCGGCGCGAAATTCACGCTGGCGCGAAAACCACATAACAATCATGCTGGCCAAGATACCTAGCACCATCTGCGCGACCATGCTGGTAACCCAGTAAGCTGGACCATATTCACGTTCAGTCTTAAACACCAAACGATCTACTAGATGACCAATTATTCTTGAAAAGAAGATTACAAAAGTGTTGACCACGCCCTGTATGAGCGCTAGCGTTATCATGTCACCGTTGGCAACATGGCTGATCTCGTGCGCTAGCACAGCTTCTGCTTCATCCCGGCTCATGTTATGCAGCAATCCGGCACTCACCGCCACCAACGCATTGTTGCGATTCCAGCCAGTAGCAAAAGCATTTACGTCTGGTGCTTCATAGGTCGCGACTTCAGGCATGCCGATTCCGGCAGCTTGCGCCTGTTTACGCACGGTTTCTATCAACCAACGCTCGGTCGGATCAATCGGATTAGTAATAACCTGTGCGCCAACCATCCGTTTGGCCGACCATTTGGACAGAAACAACGAAATTAGCGAGCCAGCAAAACCCATTACCGCTGACATGGCCAAGAGAGCGTTGAAATTAATACCACCGCTTTCATTTAACACTTTATCAACACCAAGCAAGCGTAAAGTGATGCTGATGACAACAAGTACGGCCAAATTGGTCAGGATAAACAAAAAAATTCGTTTCATGTATGTATATCTCTCTTGAACTAAAATATGGGATGCAATTTGTTATCATTGCACATCGTGGTGCTTAACATTGGGGTGGTGCCTAATATTTCAAGGGATGCATACCAATGCAAATTTACGTTACACATAGACACGTCCGCAGACAAATAATTCCCACTAGGAGAATATAATGTCACTGGAAATTAATAAAATTACACACATAACATGCAAGAATTACTGAACCATCCCGCCGTGCAAGGTGGCCTCGCTCCCTTTGTCATTGCACTGATAGTGGCGGAACTACTACTGCGCTTACGTTTAAGTGGTTTGGCTGTTATTGCCGGGTTTGCTGTCACTGTTTACTTGGTGAGTGATTTTTCTATCGAACCACTCACCTCTGCGCGCAAAATCGTGTTGATGGGTTTGCTTTCTTCACTGCTTGCTCTGACGCTACTACCATTCAATTGGCGCCCATTACGCTTGATACTTGCTGTAGCCGGCGGTATTGCGGCAGTATGGATGGCGTTGCGCATCATACAACAACAAGACATGACACATATGTTGCTCTGGGGTGGCGGTTGCGCGCTGTATGTGGGCTGGCTGATATTCTGGATGGATACATTACATGAAACGCCAGTACGAGCAGGAAGTGCAGGTATGGCACTGGGACTAGGGACTGGGGGATCTGCATTGCTTGGTGCTTCTGCCCTGCTCGGCCAGTTCGGTTTAGCTTTGGGTGCGGCGGCAAGCGCTTATCTGCTGCTTCAAACTATAACTAATAGCCGATTGCCATGTGGACGTAGCTTTACTCTTCCATTGTCACTCATCGCCGGGTTAACTGGCTGTCTCGCAGTGCTGACCGCTCAGTTGCCATGGTATGCCCTATTTATGCTGGCCATAATTCCGCTGGCTGCCAAAATTCCGGTTCCCGAAAAAATGGGGCTATGGTTGCAATCGTTATTACTATCCATTGCTACCTTAGCCTGCGCGGCAGGTGCTATATATTTAACTTGGTACGTGGCAGGTGCCCCCCCTTTTTAATCGGGGTATCCTTAAAATTACAAATCAGGGATTTTTTTAGTGGAATTGGTTTCTTCAGCAAATACAGAGAACAGCAAAGGCAGTAATAGCAAGGTAAACAGGGTAGCAGAAACAATGCCACCAACGATAACCACGGCAAAAGGACGCTGTGTTTCTGAGCCTATACCATGAGAAAGCGCGGCAGGTAACAGACCAATACCGGCCATCAGCGCAGTCATCAGGATAGGGCGCAAACGTGCCACTGCCCCTTCCAACACGCTCTCGTGCATCTCTTTGCCATTACGTAAGCCTTCCATGAATTGCTCCACCATGATCACACCATTTTGAACTGATATACCTGCCACGGCAATGAACCCAACGGCAGCCGAAACGGATAGATGCAATCCGGCAAACCCAAGGCCAGCAATGCCGCCAATTAGTGTAAAGGGCACCATCAAAATTACCAAAAGCGCTTTGCGCATGGAGCGAAATGCCCAAAACAACAGTATAAAAATCATCAGAATTGACAACGGTACAATGATTTTGAGACGTTTAATTGCACGTTGCTGGTTTTCAAATTGCCCACCCCAAATCATGCTATAGCCAGGCGGAAGCTTCACCTGTGCGTTCACTTTTTCCATCGCTTCAGCAACAAAACTGCCTTGGTCACGTCCGAGCAAATTAGCTTTTACTGCGACTAACCGTCCACCCGCTTCACGCCCGACACGAGCCGCTCCCTGCCGTACTGCAACTTCGGCAATTGAACCCAAGGGTAAAGTTCCTCCAGCAGGTAGCGATATCGGTAAATCAGCCAGATCATCTACTGCATCCCGGTAAGGTTTATCCAAGCGTAAAGTTACATCAAAGCGTCGGCTTCCTTCGTAAAAAACGTTGGCTGTGCTGCCTGCCATAGCGATATTTATGGTGTTATTCACATCATTGACATTAATGCCATAACGCGCCATCCGATTGCGGTCGAGCGTAATATTTAATTCGGTTTGTCCGCCAACTTTAATTGCGGCTACATCAGCTGCTCCACGAATGCTATTCAAAATATGGGCGACTTGCTCAGATTTATCTTCCAAAATTTCCAGATCGGGACCGAAAATTTTAACCGATATTTCACCCTTCACACCCGACAATGCCTCCTCTACGTTATCTTGAATGACTTGCGAAAAATTGGTAGGTACGCCGGGAATAGCACGGATTTTTATGGTCATATCCGCAATTAATGCTTCTTTGTCAGCGAAATGCCAAGTGTCATGCGGGTTGAGATCGGCCATAATTTCCAAATTATTCGGCCCCTTCGGATCAGTACCATCGTCAGGACGGCCAACTTGGGTAGCGACATTATTAACCTCGGGATAAGAATTCAGAATAGCCCGCACCTGGCTTTCAACATCTTTAGTTTTATCTAATGCAGTTGCCGGCGGCAAGCTGATAGTCAGCCAGATGTTACCTTCATCCAGCTTGGGTAAAAATTCACTACCAAGCAAGGGGATTGCCATAAGCGCAATAACCAGGACACAGGTCGAAGCCGCTACGATACTTCGACGACGATTCCTTGCCCATAACAACAAACTGCGATAATGTTCCTGCAGCTTGTGCATCCAATCACTATGTTTTTCAGCAAGATCTTTGTGTTTTACCGCATAGCTCAATAATGTTGGCAATAACGTAAGTGTCAATAGAATTGCACCTAAAAGAGCAAAAGTTAGGGTAAGCGCCACGGGCGTAAAAATTTTCCCCTCTACACGCTGGAAGGTAAATATTGGCAAAAAAGCCAATATAATTATTGCCTTAGAGAATAAAATAGGATGCCCCATTTCGATGCTCGTTTGCTTGATGAGATGTAACCGCCAGCCATAAGTTTGATGCTGCGGCAATGCATTCACCTTGGCTAGAGCGAGTTTGACCATCAGCGCTTCGATCAAAACGACTGCACTATCAATAATGATCCCGAAGTCAACCGCCCCGAGCGAAATCAAATTGGCTGACACGCCTCCATGATCAAGCAGGATAAATGCAAACAACATTGCCAAAGGAATAATCACCGCTACAGCAAGAGCCGCGTACCAATTACGCAGAAATAATATCAAGATGGCGATAACCAATAGAGCACCAACAATCAAATTCTCACTTACAGTATGAACTGCATGGCGCACCAAATCAGTTCTGTCATAATAAGGGACAATTTTTACACCCGGTGGCAGTTTAGTTGTTAGTTCTTCAATACGAATTTTGAGTGCTTCCACAACCCTAGTAGCATTTTGCCCTTTGGTCATTTGCACGATACCTTGCACCACGTTATCGTAATCGTTAAAAGCCACCATGCCGGAGCGTGGCCGATCACCAATTACTACCTCACCGACATCGCTAACCAGTACAGTTTTGCCATCTTTGGCAATAACCACAACACGTGCAATATCACCCGTAGTTTTAAACAAACCGATGCTGCGCACCACCAATGCCTCATCACCCCGCTTCAGTACACCGCCACCACCATTATTACTATTGACACTAAGGGCTTGCGCTACCTGATCGATAGTCACATTGAATTTGCGCAAAAGAAAAGGATTAATGTGAACTTGATATTCTTTCACCGCACCGCCGAAACTAACTACATCTGCCACACCCCGAACTTGACGTAACGCGGGCCGCAGCACCCAATCCTGTAATGCACGCACTTCTCTGGGGGACATATCTTTAGGTACTTCCAGTACATAACGATATACTTCACCCACCGCGTTCGTGAGGGGAGCCAGACTGGGCTGTACACCAGGAGGTAGGCTGATGTTCTGTAATTTTTCCAGCACTTGATGGCGCGCAAAATAATCATCGGTACGGTCAGAAAAAGTCAAAGTGATTACTGATAAACCAGTAATAGATACAGAACGCAATTGTGTCATGCGCGGAACGCCACTCATTTCACGCTCAATCGGTAACGTTATACTGCGTTCGACTTCTTCCGGGGCTTGCCCTAAAGCTTGGGTAACAATCTGCACCTGCACATCCTGCACATCAGGGAATGCCTCAATCGGCAGATTTTCGATGGCCTGCCAACCAGCAATAATCAGTACAAATGTGCCCGCAAGCACAAACATACGCTGTTGTAACGCGAAAGTAATTAACTTCTCTAACATTTGGCTAGAACCAGCATTCAGTTATGTACGGCATCACTCGTTGATCCGAGTTCAGAATTAAGTAACAGTGCTCCACTTGTGACCACACGTTCGCCTGCCTGCAAACCTTCTTTGACATAAGCATATTCGCTCCCCTGCAAGCTTAGCGTAACCCGGCGCCGTTCTAACACGCCTGGTGATTGTTCTACAAATATGAAACTGAACAGGCCTTCGGTGACTATGGATGCATTGGGTACGCGGGGTAATTTTGATCTTTCACTTGCAATTGGAGTGACACGCGCAAACATTTCGGGTTTTAGTTTGAGGTGTGGATTATCCAGTTCACAGCGTACCTGTATACGCCGGGTGAACGGATCCAACGCCCCACCAATAACTGCCACTTTACCTTGAAAAATTTCGCCAGGGTAAGCATCAACTTCAACAGAAACCATATCGCCAAGGTCTATTTTATCGAGCTGCCGCTCGGGTAGATCTATCTGTACCCAAAGATGATAAGGGTCAGTGATGACAAATAATGGATTGACGGCATCCGGCCTGACTTCACTGCCGGCATTGACTTGACGCTCGCTTATGATCCCATCTATTGGCGCACGTAAAATAAACTGACCCGCTAAAGCGGACAAATCACCATTCAAATTTTTCATCCGTGCCTTAGCCCGTTGGGATTCCGCTTGTGCTTGCTGCCAATCAGCCGCAGCAGCTTCTACCTCCTTACGGGCAATTCCCTTGACTTGATACAACTGCTTAGTGCGTTCATATACTTCTTGTTTACGTAGTAGATCTGCATTTGCCTTTACGTTATCGGCTATTGCTATAGCAAAATCAGGTGAATCCAGAACGAGTAGGTGATCACCTTTTTTTATTTGCCCCCCTACTTCAGCCGCTATTTTTACGACACGGCCTGCAAGCGGCGAAAAAACACGGGCAGTATGATTATCATTGTAAGCAACCCGCCCGTTAAGTGGCTCCACCAAAGGTTCAGGAAACGCTTCAACCGTTTTTATTTTCAAAAATGACAACTGTGGGGCGTTTGCCGCAAACCGTAACTGGTTAGACGACTTTGAGGCAGGAGGTTTTCCTGAGTTTGGAGCCAAGCTGGGAGCGCTAAATTTATGCCACCCCCAGTAGCCAGCAATAACCACCAAAGTAATGGCGGAAAGAAGCAGTAATAAATTTTTATTTAATTTGATCATAAAGCATATTTCTCATTTGGTGAGGCAAGTAATACGGTTAATCAGTTCTTACTTGTAACATCGGAACGATTCCACCACCCTCCCCCAAGCGCTTGGTATAAGGCTGCCGCATCACCAAAGCGATTGGTTTGAGCCTGGATCAGGTTAATTAATGATTGCTGATGGCTTTGCTCGGCTATCACCACTATTTGATAACTGACATAGCCCAACTTATATTGCTTGCGGGTAATCTCAGCATTTACTTTCAGGGCTTGTTCAGACCGTACTGCGGCTTTCAAGAAATCAGCATCTGACTGGATAGCATGCAGCGTATCAGCCACATTCTGAAAAGCAGTAATCACCACATTTCGATAATCTGCACTGGCCTGAACCAGATGCTCTCTTGCGGCACGCTCCTTAGCTTTCAATGTCCCGCCATCAAACAGCGTTTTAGAAATGCTTCCGAGCAACGAAAAAAAAGGACCACCTGTCTGAAACATCCAATTTGGAGTTGATGCCATTCCTCCAATCGCCCCGGTAATTGCAAACTGCGGAAGCCGGCTTGCTATGGCCACGCCGACTTCCGCACTGGCTGAATGTAATTGTTCTTGCGCGGCTCGTATATCAGGGCGCTGCTCAACGAGCTGTGATGGAAGACTTAATGGAAGCTCCTGCGGTAAATGAAGCGACGCAAGCTCAAATTTTTCTGGAACATCTTCATTGGGTAAATTACCCGCCAGGGCGCGGATCAAATCGCGGGTTTGTTCGAGCTGCTTTTTCATTGGGATGAGCGCTTGCTCTGCCTGTGCCTTCAATGATTCTTGAAACGCCACATCAAGTTCAGCAATATATCCAAGCTTAAGCTGTTTGCGCATAATCTCAAGATTTTCATTGTAGAAATTAATGATTTTTTGCATCACAGCAATTTGGCTGCGTAGCGACGCTTCCTGTAAGGCAGCCGCCACCACATTTGAAGCAAGTGTGATATAGGTCGCTTCCAATTGAAAATGCTGTGCATTTAATTGGGCTTGAAGAGACTCCACCTGCCGACGGTTACCACCAAACACATCCGGTACATAACCCACCGTTAATTGCGCAACGTGATAATTGTAATAAGTTGGTTCAACAAATATGGGCCCCGCAGGATTGAAGCCGGTTTGGATGCTCCGGCCATTTCCCTGTAAACCCAATGCATTCCCGCCATTGTTACCAGCAAGTTTATTACGGGATGGTGAATAATTGGCACCTAGCGTGGGATAGAAAAACCCCTCTTGCGCAATAACGTTTTGCTGCATCCGACGTAGCGCTGCCTGTGCCGACTGAATAGATGGATTGGCCTTAAAAGCCCGTTGAATTAATGAATTAATTTGCGGTGAATGAAACATCGTCCACCAATCAAAAGGAATAGATACTGACGTATTATATTTTTGTAACTCTCCGCTTTGACCTGGTGTCACGGCAGTGTCCTGCTGTAAGGGTTGAGGAGAATAACTGGTAGCACGAGGGGCTTCAGGTTTTTTGAAGTCAGGGCCCATAGCGCAGCCATTCAGTAGCGCCAAAAATGTTAGCGCAACCCAATGGAATGAGCTCTTCGTTAAGAGCTTTCGAGTCACATTCTTAATTATTCTGTGCTGCTTAATTGTCAAGGCCAAAACCGAAATGAAATAAATCAATTTGAATGCGACGCTTGCATAAAGATAATTGATATGTTCCAAGCATTCCCGAAAAAAGTGTAAATCAAGTTTAGGTACACCTAGAGTATTTAACATAGACATTATAGTCCAAAGTATATTTTTTCTCTTTTCAAACGGCTATTTAAAAAGCTGCAATTTGATTGAACGCTCGCATTATTCAATTAGAGCGTACCAAAACTCTTGAGCATATGCACTTTCTCGCATTACAGCTCCCCTTTTCATTCGAAGAGTGAAATAAACCGTAAAACCCGCTTTATTCGTCGTGCTGTGTTTTCCCAGACTGATGATAATCACTACAGTCAATGGAATAGTAAATCATGGCAGAAGATAGCGATCTCGAAAAAACAGAACAACCCTCACAGCGGCGCCTAGACCAGGCCCGCGAAGAAGGTCAGGCAGCGCGTTCGCGCGAACTATCCACTTTTTCCGTACTTTTTGCAGGTGGTGCCGGGCTATGGCTGATGGGTTCCGCGCTATCTACGCAATTAATAAAGCTGTTGCGTGATGGCCTGACTCTTGATACCACACTGGCTTTTAATACCGATTTGTTATTGCCACGTTTGCATACATTGTCGCTGGAAGCGCTAGTGGCATTTCTGCCTATTTTATTGTTACTGCTTGTTACTGCCGCGCTGTCTCCATTATTGCTTAATGGCTGGATATTCAGCTTAAAAGCACTACAACCCAACCTTTCTAAACTCAATCCGATCGCAGGTATAGGCCGCATGTTTTCGGTTAATAGCCTGGTTGAACTTGGTAAGGCGATTGCCAAATCGTTAGTAGTAGGTGGGGTAGGCGCATGGGTTATTTGGCACAACAAAGATTCGGTGATGATGTTGATAGCGGAACCATTAATTACCGCCTTGCCTCATCTTGGCTATCTGTTATGGATAAGCTTCGCCACTATTATGGGTGGCATGCTTTTAATTGCGTTAGTGGATGTCCCCTTCCAATTGTGGGAACACAACAAAAAATTGAAAATGACCAAGGAAGAAGTTCGTCAGGAAGCCAGAGAATCCGAGGGAGATCCTCAGGTCAAAGGGCGAATTCGCAGCATGCAACGCGAAATGGCACGTCGCCGCATGATGTCGAACATTCCGACGGCCGATGTGGTGGTGACCAATCCTACTCACTATGCCGTCGCATTGAGTTACAGCGAAAAAGGCATGGGTGCACCTATCGTAGTCGCCAAAGGCTCCCATCTGCTTGCTGCACGCATACGTGAAATTGCCATACAGAATAATGTGCCTATCCTTGAAGCTCCCCCACTGGCGCGCGCCTTGCACAAGCATACCGAGTTGGGGCAGGCCATCCCCGAAGCGCTATACAACGCCGTCGCGGAAGTATTGGCCTATGTATATCAATTGCGCCGTTATCGCCAAGGCAGTGGTGTCATGCCGGATGCTCCACATGACTTACCGGTGCCGCCACAACTTGATCCCGCATCTGATGGGGAAGGATCTATATGATTAACTTACTAACCATACAAAATTTAATCAAGCGTGTTGGTTTGCGCAGCATGGCTGGACCAGCCCTGATTGTGATAATTCTGGCGATGATGGTGTTGCCATTGCCGCCAATTCTGCTTGATATTTTGTTCACCTTCAATATTGCAATAGCTGTCATGGTTTTGCTGGTAAGCATGCATACCGTCAAGATTCTGGATTTCGCTGTATTTCCCACCGTTCTGCTGATTACCACATTGCTGCGCCTTTCGCTTAACGTGGCTTCCACTCGTGTGGTGCTATTGGAAGGCCATACTGGCCCTGGAGCTGCCGGCAAGGTAATTGAAGCATTCGGCCACTTCCTGGTGGGCGGCAATTACGCCGTCGGCATAGTCGTGTTCATTATTCTGGTGGTAATTAACTTTGTGGTGATTACCAAGGGTGCGGGACGTATCGCTGAAGTTGGAGCACGTTTTACATTGGATGCGATGCCGGGCAAGCAGATGGCGATCGACGCCGACCTGAATGCCGGGCTGATTGGCGAAGAAGAAGCGCGGCGGCGGCGCGCCGCTATTTCGCAGGAAGCGGATTTCTATGGCTCAATGGATGGAGCCAGCAAGTTCGTGCGCGGTGATGCGGTAGCGGGCATTATCATCATTTTTATCAATGTCATCGGCGGATTAATCATTGGCGTATTTCAACACAGCCTGGATATCGCTACTGCCGCCAATAATTACACCTTGCTGGCCATCGGCGATGGTTTGGTGGCGCAAATTCCGGCACTTGTTATATCTACCGCCGCCGGCATGATGGTAAGCCGTGTATCTACTGAAGAAAACATCAGCCAGCAAATCGTAGGGCAGTTATTTAGCCAACCGCAGGTGTTGGTTTTAACTGCGGGCATCATTGGCATGCTGGGCCTGATTCCTAACATGCCGCATTTCTCTTTCTTATTGCTAGCTGGCGCTCTGGGCGGCCTGGCTTATTTCATCATGCAGCGCGGCAAAGCAGTCGAACAAAAGCCTGAAGCTGCAAATATTGTGGCGCCGCCATCAGAGACCAATGAAGCTAGCTGGGAAGATGTGTCGCAAGTGGATATCCTGGGACTGGAAGTCGGGTATCGTCTTATCGCACTGGTTGATAAAGCACAAGACGGTGACCTATTACGGCGCATCAAGGGGATACGCAAGAAATTTACGCATGACATCGGATTCTTGCCGCCTGCAGTGCATATCCGAGACAATCTTGACCTGCGCCCGAATGCTTACCGTATTACCCTGAAGGGAGTTGAAATTGGCACGGGCGATGCTTTTCCCAATATGCATCTGGCGATTAATCCCGGCAGCGTAAGCGGTACGTTACCCGGTACTCAAACGCAGGATCCGGCATTCGGCCTACCTGCCATCTGGATAGATACGGCGATGCGCGAGCAAGCGCAGTCTATGGGCTATACGGTGGTTGACGCCAGTACGGTTATCGCCACCCATCTAAGCCATCTGATCCATACCCATTCCGCTGAACTACTGGGTAGGCAGGAATTACAGCAATTGTTCGATCATTTGAGCAAGCTGTCACCTAAATTGACCGAAGACCTTATTCCTAAGTTGCTACCGCTTTCTACAGTGCAGAAGGTAATGCAAAACTTGCTCGACGAAGGCATGCATATCCGTGACATGCGCACCATATTGGAAACGTTGGCGGAGTGTGCCGCCCAAACACAGGACGCACACCATCTTACCGCCTTAGTGCGTGTCGCGCTTGGCCCAGCCATCGTGCAACAGTTCTACCCTGCGGCGCAGGAATTGCAAGTTATCGGCATGGATAAAGAACTGGAATATATCTTAATGCAGGCCATGCAAACGGGCGGCAGCAATTCAGCTATCGAACCCGGATTGGCCGATACGCTTCTGCGTGAAGCACGGACTGCCGCACAGTTGCAAGAACAATTAGGGCTACCCACGGTGCTGTTGGTACCAGGACAGTTACGCGATTTGCTGGCACGTTTTCTGAAACGTGCATTACCGCAACTTAAAGTTATTTCGCATGACGAAGTGCCCGGCTTCAAGGCCGTGCGAGTAACCTCAATGGTAGGAGGAAGAGCATGAACATGAAAAAGTTTTTGGCCCCAACTTCGCGCGATGCATTGCGATTAATACGTATTGAGATGGGCGCTGATGCGGTCATCCTATCTAACCGTAAGGTGGATGGTGGGGTTGAGATTATGGCGCTGGCCGGTTCAGAATTTGCCCAGTTGACACATGAGCCCAAACAACCGGCTCCCGTGGCAGTCCGGCCAGCAATAGTTGCTCAGGAGCGTATACCTGCTCCAGCTAAGGCGGAACCTGCAATATCACCCATATCTACATTACAACAGGAACAGCAAGGTATCCTCAGTGAAATCAAATTCATGCGCAACATGATGCAAGAACAAGTGGACTGTCTATCGTGGTCGGATAGACAGCAGCGTGACCCCCAACGCACACGTATGTTGCGCGGCCTGCTGAATGCGGGGTTTAGCGCAGCACTGACACGCCAGATCGTTGACAAGATGCCAGCTACAGCGAATATGGAATGGGTACGCCGGGTACTGGGGAACAATTTGCGTATCGCCAAAAAACAAGAAGATTTAATAGTGCGCGGCGGCGTAGTTGCACTGATAGGTCCCACCGGCGTTGGAAAAACCACCACCACGGCAAAGTTAGCGGCCCGTGCAGTAGTTCGCTATGGTGCAGACAAGGTAGCATTACTCACCACCGACAGCTACCGAATTGGCGCACATGAACAATTGCGCATCTATGGCAAGATACTTGGTGTGGCAGTACACGCGGTGCGCGATACCGAAGATTTACGTCTCACCTTGTCCGGCCTGAAGCAAAAACATTTGGTGCTGATTGATACCATCGGTATGGGGCAACGCGATAGTCGCATGGCAGCGCAAGCTGAGATGTTCAATGCTACTGGGGTGCAACGTCTGTTGTTGCTGAATGCCACCAGTAGCGGCGACACCCTGAATGATGTGGTATGCATGTATAACGGTGCCGGGGTGGTTGGTTGCATTCCCACGAAACTGGACGAAGCGGTAACCTTTGGTACAGTGCTGGATGTCGCAATGCGTCACAAACTGACATTGCACTACATCGCCAATGGACAACGCGTGCCAGAAGATTTGCATGAAGTGAATATGGAATATCTGTTACATCGCGCTTTCAAACAATCTGCTAAAGCGGCTCCATTCACCTTGCATGAACTGGAATTTCCTGCACTGATGGCGGGAGTGGGCGCGGCACCTGCAATGCGGGGGGAATATGCAACTTGAACGCATAACTGATCAAGCAGAGGGATTGCGCCGTCTGTTAGTTCGCGCTTCCACGCGTGTTATCACAGTGGCCGCTGCCCGCACTGGCTTCGGTGCGACCAGTATAGTAGTAAACCTAGCTACGGCCTTGGCGCGCACCGGTAAAGAAGTGCTCATACTGGACGGGAGCCAATCAAACGATAATGTAAGTAACATGCTCGCGCTAAGGTCACATCATGATTTATTACACACTCTACGGCATGGAAAAACGATGCGCGAGATTATGCTGCGTGACAGCCTACAAAACATACGTATCCTGCCTGTAGCACGTGCCATTCAAGCGCTGCCAACATTGTGTACGCAGGAACGTGAGCACTTGCTGGAAAGCTTGGCGGAAGCATCCTGCGATGTTGATGTTGTGCTGGTGGATGCGGCAACATATAAAAAACCAGATATTTTAGATAGCCTGACACCTAATCAGCCATTAATGCTAGTGTTGAACTCCACTGCCTCTGCTATCACTGAAAGTTATGCCTTGATCAAGCGTATGGCCATGCAGGATGGGCGCCAAAACTTTGGCATTGTAGTTAATAAGGCGTGTAATGAGCAGGCGGCACGTCTTGTATTTAATAACGTGGCGCAGGTGGCACGCCAACATTTGCAGGTTTACGTGGAATATCTAGGTTATATTCCATTTGATGAAAAGCTTAAACGCGCGGCACAACTATGCCGCCCAGTTCTTGATTTGTTCCCGAATGCGCATTCTGCGCAAGCATTTGGCGAACTGGGGCGTAACCTAATGCTGTTACCCGTTACCGAATGCGAGGAATCAGGCAGTATGCCTCATATTATGCAGCGATTAATTAAGCAGGTATGTACATTGAATTAGGGTACATACGAATTATTGAAGATCATCATGAGACGCATCCTTATAAATCAAACAACGTTTTGATGTGGTATTGTTTATTAAATTTAGTAGTAAGTGTTCATCTCATTGGAATATAGCGTTAGAATTTACCATATGCCATATTGACTTAAACCTAGTCATTTCCGTAAAAACAGGGGGTTGCGAACTTTAAAAAAGTATTTTAAATTTTGAACTTTCGTTTCACCAAAACTAGCCTGTTTTGAGCTTATCGAAACGAGAATGACGGCTACTACAGCTACACCTTTCATAATCAATGTAAATTCAACAACCAATATTATGTACACAGCAAGCGGATTAAGCGACAAAGAGCAATGCATCAAAGAATATGCACCGCTAGTGAAGCGTATTGCGCATCATTTGATGCTGCGATTGCCCAGCAGCATCGTAGTAGATGACCTCATACAGGCTGGCATGATGGGGCTTTTAGAAGCAGCTGGGCGCTACGATGAATTGCGTGGCGCGCAGTTTGAAACTTATGCCTCGCAACGTATCCGCGGCTCGATGTTGGATGAATTGCGCCAAGCTGACTGGATGCCGCGCAGCTTGCGCCGCGATATGCGCCGAATTGAAGCGGCGATCAGTAAACTACAACAACGCTTGGGTAAACCACCAAGTGAAGCGGAGCTTGCCCAGGAATTAGGCATGCCGCTGACCGAATATCAGCATATGTTGTTCACATCGCGTGGCGCGCAATTAGTTTATTACGAAGATTTCCACAGTGAGGGCGAAGAAGATTTCTTTGAGCGTTATGATTTTGATAGCGATGCCAATCCACTCGAAGTGTTACAAGATGAACGTTTTCGCGGTGCCTTGATTCAAGCCATCGCAAATTTGCCCGAACGTGAACGCATGTTAATGGGCATGCATTATGAGCAGGATATGAACTTGCGCGAAATCGGTGAGGTAATGGGCGTAAGCGAATCGCGGGTGTGCCAATTGCACAGCCAAGCGGTAGCGCGTTTGCGCAGCTCGTTGAAAGGGCATTAAATGGACAAGCTTAGCTTAGTCGGCCTATTGCTTGGCATAGGCGGTATCTTAGGCGGGCAATTACTTGAAGGTGGCGGGCTCTCCATTCTTTTTCAGGGTACGGCTTTTCTTATCGTGGTCGGCGGTACTTTGGGCGCCGTGATGCTGCAAAGCCCACTAAATGTTTTCGTAACAGGTATCCAAATGGGACGTTGGGTATTCGTTACACCACAGTTATCCCCACAAAAATTAATTAATCAAATTACCGCTTGGAGCAGACTGGCACACAAGGATGGAATGCTTATTCTGGAGCCACAAATTGCCAGAAGCAGCGATTCCTTTGTAAAAAAGGGACTTCAAATGTTGGTAGATGGCAACAGTGCGGAGAAAATCCGGGAAGTTCTGGAGGTAGATAATCATACATATGAACAATTACGATTCCAGTCTGCGCGCGTATGGGAATCAGCAGCAGGTTATGCGCCGACGATCGGTATTTTAGGTGCTGTGCTTGGATTGATTCACGTCATGCAAAGCCTTGGCGAACCGTCAAAGCTGGGAGCGGGTATTGCGGTTGCATTTATTTCTACCATTTACGGTGTTGCGCTTGCAAATCTAGTTTTTTTACCCATGGCAAATAAATTAAAAATGTTAATTCTGCAACAGGTAGTAATGCGTGAAATATTGGTAGATGGACTAACAGCCATCGCCAGTGGCGAAAATCCACGTTTCATCGAAAGTAAGTTGCAGGGATTTATTCCTTAAGCCATGGCACGCCGGGTACGACATAAAGACCATGAGAACCATGATCGCTGGCTGATCTCATATGCAGATTTCATTACGCTACTATTTGCTTTTTTTGTGGTGATGTATGCAATTTCTTCGGTAAATGAAAATAAATATCAAATGTTCAGTGCTTCACTCACTTCCGCATTTGGTAAACAACAAACTAAACCTGAAGCAATTGTTCCAACCAACGAACAGGACTTATTGCTGAAATCTCTAGTAGACAGAAGGAACGCCAAGTTAGCTGAACAACAACAAGAAGCCATGCAGGACATCGCCAAAAAAATCAATCAAGTTATGACCGAACTGATTAAAAATGGCCAAGTCAGCGTGATGCAGACTAGTCGTGGTGTAGCACTAGAAATTAATGCTAGCGCTCTATTCAATCAAGGGGATGCAGTATTACAAGGCGGTGCAATAAACACCCTGGCCGAGGTGGCAAAGGTATTGGAACAAGTCGATCTAGCCATTGAAGTTGAAGGACATACCGATGACACCCCCATTAACACTCAACAATTTCCCTCCAATTGGGAATTGTCTTCGGCACGTGCCAGTAGCGTAGTGCGCTTATTTATCGAACATGGATTAATGTCAAAGCATTTAAAAGCAATAGGCTCTGCCGCCAACTATCCGGTCACATCTAATGACACCGCAGAAGGGCGCGCGCGAAATCGCCGAATTACGGTGACGATATTATCGCCCGTACCCGAAAAAACAACGCAAGCGCCTAAAGAGTCAATCAACAAATAGTAGGGTTCGCCATTCCCACAGAAGCTGGAATCTTTTAAACTGCATTGATGTTTAACCGTAAAGCTTGAAAACTCCCGGACAGGCCCATCATCCTGATTCGGCGGTGCTGATACAATGGGATAAACTGCTTATATCGACCCTAGCCGCATTGAACTATGTGATCACCAAGGCTCTTTGGGATTTGCTGGGTTTGATACTGATTTTTTACTTGCGTTGCACCATGATTATCTCCATCATTCAATTTGGAATATGCTGCCACGTCGGGTACGTCGTCTAACTCACTCGCGTAAATGGGATGTCTGTCAAGCGCCTATAAACGTCAGGCCGCTTCCCACAAATGTTGATGATGTCACCTAGGACACACTAACCCTCAATAATGTGCGTTTAATGCTATTTCAATCTTCCGTGACACCTTAATTTAGAGATAGTTAAACCTAAGAAACGGAGGTATCCATGGTAAAACTGATTGGAATTGAGCTCTGAACTACAATGATAATATATTCAATCATATTAATTATAAAGGAGAAATACGATGGGCATGATGAAAGAGTTTAAAGAGTTTGCCGTCAAGGGTAATGTTATCGATATGGCCGTAGGTATTATTATTGGAGCTGCATTTGGTAAAATTGTCTCGTCTTTTGTGGGCGATGTAATTATGCCCCCAATTGGAGTTCTCTTAGGCGGGGTTGATTTTTCCAATTTGGCGTTCACCGTTCAGGAAGCCAAAGAGGGAGTGCCGGCCGTTGTGATCAGCTATGGAAAGTTCATCCAGTCGATGATTGATTTTACGATTATTGCTTTTGCAATATTTGTGGCAATAAAAGGTATAAATTCCTTAAAAAAGGAAGCGGAAGAGAAACCGGCAGAGCTGCCAAAAATTTCAAATGAAGAGGTGCTCCTTACGGAAATTCGTGACTTACTTAAAGAACGAAAATAAGCCGAATATGGAACTGGATCTTTAAGAGCAGCGAATTTGATAACCTGCAGTATTCGTAATTATGACGCATGGGGATGGCATAACTAAGCTCAGCAGGCTCACTAGATGAGCCTGCTGAGCTTCATGGCTAATCCAATATGGAAATGAATATGATTCGAGAGAATGAACAGGCCTAATATGGCCATATTGAAAAAATATTGGCCGCTGACTTAAAGCATTTCGCGACGGAAAGACCATAAGATTCAGGTTAAGGTAAAATACGCCGCGACTTTAGTAAATGGAATGTATATACATGGCAGTAAAATCCCAAAAAACACCTAGCTTTGAGGTAGCGCTGACCGAACTGGAACAGGTAGTCGCTGATATGGAGGTAGGCCAGCTGTCACTGGAAGACTCGTTGTCAGCTTACCGGCGCGGTGCCGAGTTGTTAAAGATTTGCCGAGGCCGTTTGGAGGATGCGCAGCAGCAGGTGCGTATTCTGGAAGAAGGCACGCTACAAAATTTTTCTACCAATCCTACTAGTACGAGTGGTTTTGCCAAGCGAGAAAATGACTAGACCTAAAATGCTTGGCATTGATTTTCAAATTTGGGCAAGTTCCCACCAGAGCCGTTTCGAGGATCAGCTACAACAGTTGTTGCCACAACCGGATATTGCTCCGCAGCGCCTGCACGCAGCCATGCGATACAGTGTATTAGACGGTGGTAAGCGTGTGCGCCCGCTGTTGGCTTTTGCTGCAGGTGATTTGGTCGGGGCAGATAGCATGCGTGTCAACATAGTCGCTGCTGCCGTTGAACTGATTCACGCTTATTCATTGGTACACGACGACATGCCATGCATGGACAACGATGTGCTTCGACGAGGTAAACCCACCTGTCATGTTGAGTACGATGAGGCCACTGCGCTGCTGGTCGGCGACAGTTTGCAAAGTTTGGCGTTTCAGTTACTGACCGAGCATCAACTTAGTAATGATGCCGCGCAACAATTGGCTATGATCAAGCTATTGGCTACAGCATCCGGATCGCGTGGCATGGCGGGTGGACAAGCGATTGATTTAACGAGTGTGGGCAACCAGCTGAGTGTGCCGGAACTTGAATTTATGCACATCCATAAAACGGGTGCGCTGATTCGCGCTGCTGTTTTGCTCGGTGCGCAGTGTGGGCCTACGCTGAGAGAGATGGAGCTGGCTAGGCTTGATCGCTACGGCAAGTGCGTCGGTTTGGCTTTTCAGGTGGTGGACGATGTACTCGATAGTGAGGCGGACACTGTCACTTTAGGCAAAACCGCAGGTAAGGACGCCAAACAAGAAAAGCCGACTTATGTCACACTGCTTGGCGTGCAGGCAGCTAAACAGATGGCGGCGGAATTGCATAAAGAAGCGTTGGAAGCTCTAGCGGAGTTCGGCGAGCCAGCACGTCGCCTACGTGAGATGGCTAATTTTATTTTATCAAGAAAGTTTTGATGGTTTCGCTGCTTAATACCATCAATACCCCGGAAGCCTTGCGTCTATTGGATCGCAAGCAATTGCCTCAACTGGCGAATGAATTACGCCAGTTCTTGGTGGAGTCTGTGAGTAAAACGGGTGGCCACCTATCTTCCAACCTCGGTACAGTAGAGTTAACCATCGCATTGCACTACGTTTTTAATACACCATATGACAGGTTGGTATGGGATGTGGGTCACCAAACCTATGCACACAAGATACTTACGGAACGGCGCGAAGCAATGAAAACCCTGCGCATGGCCGGTGGTATTTCAGGTTTCCCTAATCGCGCTGAAAGTGCCTACGACGCCTTCGGCACCGCGCATTCCAGCACATCGATCAGCGCAGCTCTAGGAATGTCGGTGGCGGCGAAAATTGATGGGAGCGATCGCTGTGCGGTGGCTATCATTGGTGATGGTGCGATGAGCGGTGGCATGGCATTTGAGGCACTTAATAATGCTGGTGCGATGGATACTAACCTGTTGGTAATCCTCAATGACAATGACATGTCCATCTCGAGGCCAGTAGGTGCACTCAATAATTATTTTGCCAAATTGATGTCAGGACGTTTTTATTCCGCCATGCGGCGCGGTAGCGAAAAAATGCTGAAAGGCATGCCGCCAGTACTTGAATTTGCTAAGCGCGCCGAGGAGCATGTCAAGGGCATGGTTACACCGGGTACGCTGTTTGAAGAATTTGGTTTCAATTACATCGGCCCGATCGATGGGCACGATCTTGATACCTTAGTCACAACTCTCGGTAATATACGTCAGCTCAAAGGGCCGCAATTTCTGCATGTTGTTACGCAAAAAGGCAAAGGCTACACCCACGCAGAGGAAGATTGCCTGCTCTATCACGGTGTGGGCAAGTTTGATCCAGAGCAAGGCATTGTTACTAAACCTGTCCAGAGAAATATTGAAGGGCAAACCAGCAAGCCTACCTACACCCAGGTTTTTGGCGAATGGTTGTGCGATATGGCAGAACAGGATAAGCGTTTAGTAGGCATTACTCCTGCCATGTGTGAGGGTTCTGGCTTGGTTGAATTTGCAAAAAAATTTCCACAACGTTATTTTGATGTAGGTATTGCCGAGCAGCATGCACTAACCTTTGCCGCTGGGCTTGCATGTGAAGGTTACAAACCGGTAGTGGCGATTTATTCCACTTTTTTGCAACGAGCTTATGACCAGCTAATACACGATATCGCGATTCAAAACCTGCCGGTACTGCTGGCGATAGATCGTGCCGGACTGGTCGGTGCGGATGGTGCTACGCATGCAGGTAGTTTCGACCTAAGTTTTTTGCGCTGCATTCCTAACCTGACAGTGATGGTACCTTCTGACGAGAACGAATGCCGCCAACTCTTATACACCGCATTTCAGCTGGATAGTCCGACTGCTGTACGTTATCCGCGCGGCTATGGTTCGGGTATTACGCCATGTAAGGAAATGCAGGCGCTGCCTTTAGGTAAGGGTGAAGTGCGTCGTGTGGGCTCAGGTGTCGCAATTTTGTCCTTTGGATCTATGCTTGGCGCAGCTCTTGGCGCTGCGGATTCTCTCAATGCCACCGTTGCTAACATGCGCTTTGTTAAGCCTCTGGATACAAAGCTGGTGTTGCATTTGGCACGCGAGCATGCTTTGCTTGTAACTGTAGAAGAAAATACTATCCAAGGCGGTGCGGGTAGCGCGGTGGTGGAATGTTTACAACAACACGGTATGACAAACGCACTGCTCCAACTTGGGTTGCCAGATAGCTTTTTAGAACAAGGAGAGACAGAAAAAATGTTGGCTATGTGCGGTTTGGACGCAACAGGCATCGTTGCCTCAATTCGTCAAAAAATGTCTTTATAAATTTAAGCATTGTATTGCTAGAAAATTTGTAATTTATAAAGATAACGTTAAGTTAATTTATGAATCTCGACAAATATATAAATAAAATCAAATAAATATTAAGTATACTTTGGATAAGCACACAAACCGCAAGCTATAAATATATTTTATTGCAAACAATACGTGTGTAATCAATAGGTAGTAGCAAGTGATATCACGACACGATTTTTAATATAAACGGAGGATTGGCCATGTCACTACGGATTAATGATGAAGCACCAAATTTTACTGCTCCCACAACGCAAGGTACCATCAATTTTCATGAGTGGATTGGCAATGGTTGGGCAATATTATTTTCTCATCCAAAGGATTTCACGCCAGTATGTACAACTGAACTAGGGTACATGGCAAAACTAGAGCCGGAATTTAAAAAACGGAACTGCAAAATAATTGGATTAAGCGTTGATCCAGTGGATAACCATGCAAAATGGGCAAAAGATATTCATGAAACACAAGGTTATGCTGTTAATTATCCGATGATTGGAGATGAGAATTTAACTGTAGCGAAGCTTTATAATATGCTACCCGCCTCAGAGACGGGTACATCTGAGGGGCGCACTGCGGCTACTAATGCAACTGTTCGCTCAGTTTTTATTATTGGTCCAGATAAAAAAATTAAACTGACACTTACCTACCCAATGTCCACAGGTCGAAACTTTGATGAAATTTTACGTGTTTTGGATTCCATGCAGCTAACCGCCAGATATAAAGTCGCTACGCCTGTTAATTGGAAAGATGGCGATGACGTAATTATCGTACCTTCGGTATCTGATGATGACGCAAAAACAATGTTCCCAGAAGGTTGGAAAACAGTTAAACCCTATTTACGTGTAGTCAAGCAACCAAGTTAAAAGATAATTTTATGAGGTAATCCCCTGGTCTTCCAGGGGAATCCACAAAGTTTTATTTTATGTTTGTCTGATTGAGTTTTTGTCTATGACCTTAAATGCTTTGATTGATGTGCATTTAATTTAATGCAGTCAGACAGACTTTCTGTCTGCTGCATCCACGCGGCGTTAACCTGTCTATTTTGGTAGTAGGTAGTCTATTAGTAAGGTATCGTCTGATAACGCCACAGACTATATTAATGTAATTAAATTTATTCGAATTCTTGTATCTCTCTAGCTATTACATTGCGCAAACATGAACTCTCCCCAGGCTATCCTTATCCCTGATGTACAAAACATGGCCGATACGCGCCACTTGGCGATTAACAAAGTTGGCATCAAAAGTATTCGTCATCCAGTGCAAGTGAAAGATAAAAACGTGGGGGTACAACATACAATTGCTACCTTTAATATGTATGTGCATTTGCCGCATAACTTTAAAGGCACGCACATGTCGCGTTTTGTTGAGATACTCAACCATCATGGGCGGGAGATTTCCGTAGAGTCATTTGAAAGCATTCTATGCGAGATGGTTGAGAAATTAGAAGCTCAGTCCGGCTACATCGAAATGAGCTTCCCTTATTTTATAAATAAAACAGCCCCGGTATCTGGCGTACAAAGCTTGTTGGACTACGATGTTACCTTTATTGGTGAAATTAATAATGGGAAATACCGTTTCACCATGAAGGTATTAGTGCCGGTAACCAGCCTATGCCCATGCTCCAAAAAAATATCTGAGCGAGGCGCACATAATCAACGTTCACACGTGACTATTACTGTGCGTACCAACCGTTCTGTATGGATAGAGGACGTAGTGCGTTATGCAGAGGAGCAGGCATCTTGTGAACTGTATGGTTTACTTAAGCGCCCAGATGAGAAATTTGTCACTGAACGAGCTTATGATAACCCCAAGTTCGTTGAAGATATGGTGCGCGATGTTGCGGCAGCGCTCAATCGTGACGAGCGTATTGAAGCGTATGTAGTTGAATCAGAGAATTTCGAATCAATACATAACCATTCGGCTTATGCATTGATCGAATGGGATAAAAATGTGAGCAATTGAAAAAGCTGGGGGCAGACTCTCAGGCCTCCCCCAAAACTCTGTTGCATTTCAATCGAGTAGGACGTACTGTCTACCCCAAAGCAGCACATGCATGTGCAAGTTTATTGTCTCTTTCGTAGCGACCAACTGCGAAGGAGAGTCCGCCATGCATTCGATCATAATCTTACACCGCTAAATAACAAAGCCCCGTATCAACAAGTGGCTTTGTTATTTCACTACTTTGAAACAGGAGCTTCTGGCTCTAGCACGACAAGAGCCTTCATGCTTAAGCGCAATCGGCCTTTTTCATCGGCTTCCAGCACCTTAACTTTTACAATCTGACCTTCTTTAAGGACATCCGACACAACATTTATGCGCTCATGTGAAATTTGCGAGATGTGAAGCAAACCATCTTTGCCAGGCATAATATTCACAATCGCTCCGAAATCTAACAGTTTTATAACCGGGCCTTCATAAACTTTCCCTACCTCAACTTCAGCTACAATATCCTCAATACGTTTTTTTGCCAGCATTCCCCCGTCACCGCTAATACTGGCAATAGTTACGTTGCCTTCATCATCGATATCAATGGTAGTACCAGTTTCCTCAGTTAAAGCACGTATTACAGCACCACCCTTACCAATCACATCACGGATTTTCTCCGGGTTGATCTTAACTTTGATCATACGTGGTGCATGTATCGATACCTCTTCACGCACCGTAGGCATGGCCTGCTTCATGATACCAAGAATATGCAAGCGTCCTTCGCGCGCTTGGCTCAAGGCAACTTGCATAATTTCGCTCGTTATCCCGTTGATCTTGATGTCCATTTGCAGTGCAGTAATACCTTGCTCTGATCCCGCCACCTTAAAATCCATATCACCCAGATGATCTTCATCACCGAGAATATCGGTCAGTACCGCAAAGCGATTACCTTCTTTAATCAACCCCATGGCGATACCTGCCACATGAGTCTTGACTGGCACACCGGCATCCATCATTGCCAAACAACCACCACATACTGAGGCCATTGAACTGGATCCATTCGACTCGGTAATCTCAGAGACCACGCGAATGGAATATCCAAACTCTTCCTCACTCGGCAACGTTGCGACTAGAGCACGCTTAGCTAAGCGACCATGGCCAATTTCACGTCGCTTTGGTGTACCGACACGACCAGTTTCACCAGTGGAATACGGGGGGAAATTGTAATGAAGCATGAAGCGATCCAAATATTCACCTTGCAAGGCATCAATTTTCTGCGCATCGCGCGCAGTGCCTAGAGTGGCTACTACCAACGCCTGGGTTTCGCCACGGGTAAACAGGGCTGAACCGTGCGTGCGTGGTAATACGCCTGTACGTATGGTAATTGGACGCACGGTACGCGTATCACGACCATCGATACGAGGTTCGCCGCTTAGTATCTGGCCGCGCACAATCTTGGATTCCAGTGCTTGGAACAAATCATTGAGGTGATTTTTTGGCACCAAACCATTTTCCGATGCTGACACGGCTTCCAAAACGCGTGTGCGAATCTCGTTTACTTGATTGGTTCGTGCCTGTTTTTCACGTACAGCATAAGCTTGCTGTAAGCTACTTTCTGCCAGTTCGGCGATTTTTGAGCTCAACACAATATCATGCACAGGTGCATTCCAATCCCAATCCGGTGCACCAACTGCATCCGCCATTTCGATGATCGCCTGAATCACCACTTGCATTTGCTTGTGGCCAAACATAACCGCGCCCAGCATAACATCTTCAGGTAGCTCTTGTGCTTCTGACTC
The DNA here is from genome assembly GCA_003402345.1 of Candidatus Nitrotoga sp. MKT. GTDB lineage: Bacteria > Pseudomonadota > Gammaproteobacteria > Burkholderiales > Gallionellaceae > Nitrotoga. Next base: position 289,677 of record QFXH01000001.1, read on the forward strand.
CACCATCAAGACCGCCTGTTCCGTACCAGCGACCACTAGATCCATCTTGGATAGAGTAAGCTCCTCTGCAGTCGGGTTAAGTACATATTCACCGTTAAGATAACCGACACGCGCCGCACCTATGGGGCCATCAAACGGAATACCGGACAGCGCCAAGGCAGCAGAGGCACCAATCATGGCAGGAATATCAGAATCAATCTGATTATCAGAAGATATCACCGTAGCAACGATTTGCACTTCATTGTAAAAACCTTCTGGAAACAGCGGACGTAACGGACGATCAATCAGACGGGACGTCAAAATTTCCTTTTCACTAGGACGTCCCTCACGTCGAAAGAAACCGCCAGGAATCTTACCTGCAGCATAAGTACGCTCCTGATAATCCACAGTCAATGGGAAGAAATCCTGTTCCGGCTTGGCATCTTTCCTGCCTACCACGGTGACCAGAACGACTGTATCGTCCAGGCTAACTACGACCGCTCCACTAGCCTGACGTGCGATTTCCCCGGTTTCCAAGGTGAGTTGATGATTGCCATAAGCTAATGTTTTCTTGTAGTGACTCAAAATTCGCCTCTCTGTGCGTGACGTGGCGCTAATGCGCCATGGGGTAAACCCGTAGTTGGGTAATGCACCCAAAACAACGCGGGTCGCATTTGCGACCCACTTATAAAGTACTACTTGCGCAATTCCAAACGCTGAATCAGCGCACGGTAGCTGCCCTCATTCTTGCCCTTGAGGTAATCCAAAAGCTTACGGCGACGGCTCACTAATCGCAACAAACCGCGACGAGAATGATGATCCTTTATGTGTTCCTTAAAATGACCTGTCAAATAATTAATACGAGCAGTCATCAGCGCAACCTGTACTTCAGGTGAGCCAGTATCGCCTTTGATGCGTTGGTAATCAGTCACAATTTGCGCTTTTTGCGCTGCCGTAATAGACATAATATTCACACTCCACTAAATAAAAAGTGCCGCATTTTACTCTTGAATGCGGCGTTTGCTCAAGTTTATTCGGACAAGAAAGTAATCCAATGCTACGTTAATTAGTCCGAAGTTTCATAAATTAACGCACATCTTTGCTTATCTTTGCAGCTTCCCACTCAGATTCATTTTTTCGAGCACTTCTACTCGAGTACCTCTATTAAAAACACCTTAAAGTAGAGCCAAAACCTATTCTATGCAAGCGGCGCTTTTCGCCACGCTGGACAACAATCTCACCGGGGTCAGTCGCTGTTCCACGAGATCGGCCACTCCAATGAAGTGCCCTGCCCCATATAATCGAACTTTGCCGTCCAGCAAGGCTGTTTCGATAGCGAGCCGCTGCCCTTGGGCAATGCGGGTCACTTGTGCCGCATCCAGATCAAGCACGGGTAGATCGTGCAGTAAACTATCTAACGGTAAAATATATGCCTCTCGTTCTGACATGGTTACCGACTCCATCTGAATCAAATTATGCGCACCTTCAAGGCCAAATCGACCAATCGCTGTGCGGCGCAACCCTTTGAGGTGTGCACCACACCCTAAAGCCAATCCAATATCCTCGGCCAGCGTGCGCACGTAAGTACCCTTGCTGCAGCGCACTGTAATCTCTAACTCGTTACCCACGAAGCGCTCCAATACTAGCTCGTGTATAGTCACACTACGGCTTGCACGTATTACGGTTTCGCCCTTACGAATGTATTCATATAGTGGCTTTCCCTTATGTTTGATGGCGCTATGCATAGGCGGCAGCTGCTGAATGTCACCGATAAAATTGCGTAATGCCGCATGTATCTGTGCGTTATCTAGCTTTACAGCACAGGTACTAGTAATTTCGCCCTCGGCATCACCAGTGGTAGTCGTTTGACCAAGCCGAATCAATGCACAATAAGTTTTGTCCGCATCCAGTAGTGAGCTGGTGAACTTAGTAGCCTCGCCAAAACAAACTGGCAACAGGCCTGTCGCTAGCGGATCAAGCGTACCAGTATGGCCAGCTTTCTCCGCCTGAAAAAGGCGGCGTACCTTTTGTAAGGCGACATTAGAGCTGAGTCCTAGGGGCTTATCGAATAACAAAATACCATCTAATGAACGCAATACGCGGGTCATTGCACCTTCTCGAAACGTCCTTCACTACCACCTTAGGAGGAAGCTAGTCGGCTTCTCCCTCCTTTAACAAGTGATCCAAAGGAGCTTTAGGCGAGCTGTGTAATGATTTATCGCTGGCAACCGCTTGATCAATAAGCTGCGCTAAATGCGCGCCACGTTCGATCGACGGATCGTAAACAAAATGTAGTTGCGGCGTGATGCGCAACTTCATCGAATGCGCGAGTTGGCTACGTAAATAACCGCTTGCATGCTCCAAACCTTGCTGCACTGTATCACTTACGCCATCCAAAGACGTGTAAAACACTTTGGCATGGGAATAATCCTTGGTCACCTCAACTCCCGTGAGCGTGATCATGCGCACGCGTGGATCTTTCACGTCGAGGCGCAACATTTGAGCCACCTCGCGCTGAATCTGCTCGGCTATTCGGTCTGTTCTGGTATAGCCTTTAGGCATTTAGAGGACGTGCCACTTCGATTATTTCAAAAACTTCAAGCTGATCGCCCACTTCAAGGTCGTTAAAATTACGCAACGATAACCCACACTCGAAATTCGATCGCACTTCCTTAACGTCATCCTTGAAGCGTTTCAATGAATCCAATTCACCAGTATGTATAACCACATTATTGCGCAGTACCCGTACCTGCGCATTACGTTTGATTATGCCATTAGTCACGTAACAACCAACTACAGTGCCGATCTTGGAAATAACGAATACCTGACGTATTTCCACCATACCGAGGATGATTTCCTTTTTTTCTGGAGCCCGCATACCTGACAAAGCTGCTTTAATGTCGTCTACCATTTCATAGATGACATTGTAATAACGGACATCTACACCGGCAGATTCCGCCAGCTTACGCGCAGCAGCATCGGCACGGATGTTAAAACCAATCGCGATTGCCTTAGAAGCCAGCGCCAAATTAATATCTGATTCACTAATTGCACCCACGGCACTGTGAATCAAATTAACTTTAACCTCATCGTTGGATAGTTTTTGCAAGGCATGCGCAATAGCTTCGCAAGAACCCTGCACGTCAGTCTTGATAATTAATGGCAACATACGCACTTCGCCTTCTGCCATCTGCTCAAACATATTCTCCAACGTAGTGGCCTGCTGCTTAGCCAGCTTCACAGCACGGAACTTACCTTGACGGAACAACGCAATTTCACGTGCTTTCTTCTCATCTGAAAGCACTAGCACGCTTTCACCAGCTATAGGCACTTCAGATAGACCCTGAATCTCCACTGGTATCGACGGCCCTGCCTCACTTATTGCTCTACCATTCTCATCCAACATGGCACGTACGCGTCCGGATACTACGCCTACCAATACTGCATCGCCCCGCTTCAAGGTGCCAGACTGAACCAATATGGTCGCCACGGGCCCTTTACCTTTATCTAACCTAGCTTCAATCACAATCCCTTTAGCCAAACTTAGCTTAGGTGCGGTGAGCTGCAACAATTCAGCTTGCAGCAGTACGCCTTCCAACAAAGAGTCTATACCTTGCCCACTCTTTGCAGACACTTCAATAAACATAGTATCGCCGCCCCAGTCCTCCGGCACCACACCCTCTGCAACCAATTCTTGTTTTACGCGTTCGGAATTAGCATCAGGTTTATCAATCTTAGTCACCGCTACCACGATAGGCACGTTGGCTGCCTTGGCATGGTGGATTGCCTCTTTGGTCTGCGGCATTACACCATCATCAGCTGCCACCACTAAAATCACAATGTCGGTCACTTTTGAACCACGTGCCCTCATTGCGGTAAATGCCTCATGGCCCGGTGTATCAAGAAAAGTAATCATGCCGCGCGGGGTATCCACATGATAAGCGCCGATGTGCTGCGTAATGCCGCCTGCTTCGCCACTGGCCACACGGGTTCGACGGATGTAGTCCAGCAATGAGGTCTTACCATGATCAACATGGCCCATAACGGTAACTACCGGAGCACGCGACTCAAGAGGAGCATTTTTATGCTCTTCAGATTCTGTTAGATAAGCGCTAGGATCATCCACCTTGGCTGGCTTGGCAATATGCCCCAACTCCTCCACCACAATCATTGCAGTTTCCTGATCCAGCACCTGATTAATGGTCACCATGGAACCTAATTTCATTAGCGCTTTAATAATTTCGATGGCTTTAATTGACATTTTCTGCGCTAATTCAGCGACGCTTATAGTCTCTGGCACCATGACCTCATGCACAACTGGTTCAGTCGGCAGGGAGAAAGCGTGCTGAACAGTTTCTTCCTGCTTGACATGCTTGGCATGATGGCGTGGGCTAGCGTTTCCACGACCAGCCGTCCAGCCGCCAGGTCGTGCATCAATGACTGCGGGTGGCCGCTTCTTATGGCCAGCCTCGGGCCATGAACTGATTTTGTCTGGAGCGGTAGTTTTAACACCTTTTTTGGGTGTAGGCCGAACAACCTTGTCACCAGGCTTGGGCATAGGTTTATGCAACGTACCCTCGACCAAATCAGGCTGAGCAACAGGGATTGCCGCTACTTCAGCAGCTGGAACCACTTTTGTTTCTGGTACTACCTTAACGGGCGGCACCACAGGTTCAACAACTGGCGTCGCTTTGCGTTTGGCATATTCTTTTTTGGCCTGGATTTCGGCGGCCTGACGTGAAGCTAATTCTGCCTGATTACGTGCCTCTTCAGTACGCAGAGCAATCTCCTGCTCGCCCAATATTTCTGCTTTTGATGTCTTTGATACAGCCTGCACAGGCGTAACCTTTACCACAACAGCGGCAGCTGGCTGCTCCACCTGGGCAGCCGTGATTGGTGCAACCACGCGCTTCTTGCGCACTTCAACTTGAATGGTGCGGGCTCTGCCCGTGCTATCCGCCTTCTTGATCTCCGTAGTTTCGCGGCGAGTCAGTGTAATTTTTTTATTTTTCTCACTACCATTACCATGTGCGCTGTGTAGATGCTCGAGTAATTGCGCTTTATCCTGTTCAGAGATGCTATCCAACTCCTGCTTTTTGGCAACACCGGCCGCCTGTAATTGTTCAAGCAGCAATCCAACCGGCAAGCCAAGCTCACCAGCAAACTGCGCTACATTCATTTTTCCCATCACCACCCCTTAATCCCCAAAATTTGAGACTGATAGCACTCAATACTCAACAGAAACCATTAGCCAGACCGGTTCATAATTAATTTACGCCCACGTTATTGATCCGGCCAAGATATGTTTGAACTTATTTGCTAGTCAAACTGCACAGTGATGGCATCTCTCACGTCAAACTTTGCCTATCTGTATCAATCAGTCTTTGCCAAGCAAGATTTTATTCTATCGGTTACGCACAAATGACCGCATTAACCCTTTAAAGTTTATATCCAATAAAATTGGATATAAACCATGCAAATTATGGAAAGTCTGGATTAACAAATCACCACATACCAACTCCATTAGGCAAACCAAGGAGCGCGGGCAACCATAATCAACCGATTTGCCTGTTCTTCATCCACACCCGCCAGCTCAACCAGTTCGTCCACGGCCAAATCAGCAAGTTGTTCTTGCGTGCCAATCCCCTTGCTTGCCAAGACGCGCGCGGTTTGCTCGTCCATACCTTCAAGCTTAATTAAATCCTCAATGTTATGCTCCACTTGCTCTTCGTTGACAATTGCTGCAGTCAACAAAGCATTACGCGCACGGCTGCGTAACTCATTCACTGTCGCCTCATCAAGTGATTCGATGCCCAACATCTCGTTCAGTGGCACATAAGCTACTTCTTCTAATGTGTTAAAACCTTCCAGGACTAAAATATCTGCTACCTCTGCATCCACATCAAGCTTACTCATAAACAAATCGCGCACTTTGGAAAATTCTTGCTCATTCTTCTGGCTAGATTCTTCCTTGGTCATGATATTCAGCTCCCATCCCGTCAATTCACTAGCCAAACGAACATTTTGTCCATTTCGACCAATAGCCTGAGCAAGATTATCTTCCTCAACCACCACATCCATGCTGTGATTGTCTTCATCCACCATAATGCTGGTCACATCAGCCGGAGCCAAGGCATTAATCACACTGGCAGCAGGGTCTTCTGACCACAAGACAATGTCAACGCGCTCGCCCGCCAACTCATTGGTTACAGCCTGCACACGCGAACCACGCATACCCACACAAGTGCCAATCGGATCTATCCGCTTATCGTGGGAACGTACCGATATCTTTGCGCGAACCCCTGGATCACGCGCCGCACTGACTATCTCCAGCAACCCCTCCTCAACTTCCGGAACTTCAAGCTCAAACAACTTAATCAAGAATTCAGGCGTAATACGCGACAGGGTAATTTGCGGCCCACGTATTGAACGGTCCACACGCAATAAATACGCACGCACACGATCACCCACACGCATATTCTCCTTTGGGATCATCTGATCACGCGGCAGCAACGCTTCAATCTTACCAAATTCGACGATGGCATTGCCGCGTTCAATGCGTTTCACCGTACCGGAAATCAAATGCTCCTTGCGCTCCATAAAATCGTTCAGAATCTGTTCCCGCTCAGCGTCACGAATTTTCTGAAAGATCACTTGTTTGGCTGCTTGTGCACCTATACGTCCAAAATCGATAGATTCTAATGGCTCTTCAACAAACTCTTCCAATTGAATATCCGGATTACGTTTCCGGGCTTCGCTAAGCTTGATATGCAAATCAGGCGTTTCAAAAGTTTCATCATCCATTACCTGCCAGCAACGAAATGACACATACTCACCAGTATTGCGGTCGATACTGACACGTACATCAGACTCCTCAGCAAAACGCTTCTTGGTGGCGGACGCCAAAGCAGACTCCAGCGCACCAAACACAATCGCCCTGTCCACATTTTTCTCACGCGCTAACGCATCAACCAATAATAAAACTTCACGACTCATCACTATCTCCAGCCCATTCGAATGTTTTCTAGCCCAATGTGCCCACTGGTTTATTTTTTATATTCCACATTTACCATGTTAAATTTTATTTCAGCTAGGTGACATAAGCAGCCACACCGCTCTCCATACATACTGGGCAAGACAAACATTTTTTGTTATACATAACGCGTAAAGAAAATTTCAAAAACGCTCGGCTTAAGCAAATTGTTCACTCCAACAAACGATCACAACATTAAAATGTAGGCACTAAATGTGCCTTATCCAAATTGGATAACTCAATCAACACCTCTTTGCCATCCACATCCAGTTGCAACACACCATGCTGGAAATTACTGAGGATACCGATAAAGTTCTTACGGCCTGCCAAGGGCAGGCGCAATTTCAACCGCACCTTCTTGCCGCAAAAACGTATGAAATCAGCTTCTTTTTTAATTGGCCGATCCAATCCCGGGGATGAAACTTCAAGACGGTCGTAATCCACACCCTCTACCGCAAACAAACGTGTCAACTGATGACTGACCAATTCACAATCTTTCACCGCAATTCCACCTGCCTGATCTAGCAACACTCGCATCAAGCCCCGGCCAGATAATTCAAAGTCAACCAACTCATACCCCAAGCCAGTCACCGTGATTTCCACTAATTTCGCTACATCCATGATCATGCCCACAAATAAAAAATGGGCCTAGGCCCATCTGGAAAACTGTGCGGATTATAGCAAAAATAATCTGTTAGTGGAAATTGACCTCACTACATTGTCATTTTTATAGGAGTTGCGCGGTCAGTTTATTTGGCTATGTCATTATCAAAATAGGGCGGATTCAACTATGAAGTACAACTTTTATAAATGAATTAGATGCCTTACTGCATTAGTACCAGAGCTACTTGAACGGTATACTTAATTCACCAGCAGGCAACGATATTAGCTTAATAAATTGAAGCATGCGGGGTAGCCAGGCTCGCTTCCCAAATCCCATGCAATCTCTTTTGAAATGGTGCTCGGAGAGCGTTTCAAGAATCGACCAATCTCTCTCAGTTCACGATACTCGCTGTAACCATCGACGTGCTGAATGAGAAACACAAACTACTTCGTGTCCGGTTTATCCCTACCTGCCAAGCAGGTTGAGTATCGCTTAATTGAAGCAGTCGCCCGTTCAGCTAGCACAAATCATGTGTAGTTGGCAGCTGGATAAATTAGAATTGTTCTAGGGTAGAATTGATAGCAGAGTGAAGACAAGCAGTCATTATTTTCAAAGTTTGTGTTTAGATAACTCGAACACTATCCTCAATGGGTACTTTGTTATTCACCATTACGGTATGAAAATTTAGGTTAATCAGAATGTGCAACATTCCGTTGATACATCAAACGTAATCCCAAATGGCTATAATTGAAAAACTTCACCTATCGGATCATGGCGTTTGATACTCGTAAGAGTAAGGGAAACAGGATTCATGGATCTACCAATGTATAGTTTTGTTTCACTGTTTATTGGATTATTAGTTGGCGCAGGTGTTGGTTGGTTGATTTTGTATACCCGTATTTCTACTGCAGAATTTCGGGTAAAAAGTGAAAGCCAAGTTGAAATTGCCACACTTAATGCACGTCTGATCGCCTCACAGGAAGAAGTACAGCATCTCAACACACAGCTCGCTAATCTGCAAGAGCAAGCAAATCTCTTGCGCGACCAGCTTGCTGATGCGGGCAATGAGTGTGCCCAATTGGCCGAACGCGCGGGTCGTGTTCCTACACTTGAGGCTGATCTTGTAAAGACAAATCAAGAGATACTCAAACTTAACCAATCCATCGCAGATATTCGTGAAAAGGTGGGTACCGTTAACTCGACCATTAAGTCACAAGCGGAGCATATTGCGCAACTTCAGCAGGAACGCGACAATCTGAAAAAGCAAAATGAGTTACTAACACAGGACATCAAGAGTTTGAGTGTGCAAAAATCCGAGCTCACCGCGACACTGGAAGCTGAGCGCAAGCAGTCACCAGAAAAATTGCAATTATTGAATGATGCCCGCGAACAGCTTTCGAATCAGTTCAAGTCCCTAGCTGGAGAAATCCTGGAAGACAAAAGCAAGCGTTTTACTGAGCAAAATCAAACCAACATAGGCGCGCTACTTGGACCATTGCAGACACAACTTCATGAATTCAAAGCTAAGGTTGAAAATATTCATATTGAGGATACAAAGCAACAAGCAACCTTAAAGGCAGAGCTAAATCAATTAAAAGATTTAAATCGGCAGATTACCGAGGAGGCTCATGGTCTGGCAACAGCACTTAAAGGCCAATCCAAAATGCAGGGGAATTGGGGGGAAATGGTATTGGAGAATATCCTGGATCGTTCAGGATTGAGGCTCGGTAAAGAATATCGTCGCGAAGTCAGTTTTAACACCGAGACGGGCAAGAGCCGCCCAGACGTAATTATTTATCTTCCGCAAGAAAAACATCTCGTCATCGATGCCAAAGTATCCCTCAATGCCTACACCCGGCATGTTAATGCAGAAGGAGAATTTGAGCGGCAATTGGCACTGAAAGAGCACGTTGCAGCTATATCGAGCCGAATTAAGGAACTGTCAGATCGAAATTATTTTGAGCTACCCGGCCTAAATTCCCCCGAGATGGTCTTCATGTTTATTCCCATTGAATCCGCTTTCGTAGAAGCGTTGCGCGCAGACGAAACGTTATTCCAAAAAGCTATTGAACAAAATGTGTTGGTTGCGACGCCGACCACATTGCTTACCAGCCTCAATATCGTGCGTCAACTCTGGAGATTTGAAGAACAAAATGCTCATACTGCGGAACTTGCGGAACGTGCCGCCAAGGTGTACAAAAAGCTAAGTGCCTTCGTTGGTTCAATGCAAGGAATTGGCACGCAACTCGACAAAGCCAAGGATTCATTTAATAAAGCAATGGATCAATTTACTAACGGGAAAGATAATCTGATTAAACAAGCCAACGATTTCAAAAGACTTGGCGTCTTAGTGCAAGGGACTTTCCCTGAGAGTCTGCTGGCCAAGGCAGAACTCGAATTAGAGCACCTGCCTGAATTACCTCCACAAGAAACTGTACCATTGGAATAAGCATGATTAATAACCAAGTCAAAAGCGACATAGACCGACTCTGGCTGGATTGTGCTGCGGGAGGAATTTCCAATTCGCTCACAATAATCGAACAAATATCCTTTCTGATTTTCGCCCGCCTGCTAGATATGGAAGAAGCACAACATGAGCGAAACTTACGCTCCGATGAATCCCCGCATCATCTTTTTCGAGTTGACCAGCAAACGCTGCGCTGGCAAAACTGGAGCCGGATGAGTAATGGCGAGGACATGCTTAAGTTTGTGCGCGACGAGGTTTTTCCCCATCTGCGCATTCTCGGCGGCAAAAAATTCACATTTGGCGAATACATAAAAAACGTTTCGCTCCAAATTTCAAAGGCCAGTCTGCTGCTCTCGATGGTGGAGCAGATCGAAAATTTGCCGCTGGGCAATACCGACATCCAAGGTGGTTTATATGAGTATTTGCTGAGCAAGCTCACCACGGCAGGTATACATGGCCAGTTTCGCACGCCGCGCCACATCATCAAGCTCATGGTGGAGCTTATAGACCCCAAGCCGTTTGAAACAATTGGTGACCCAGCTTGCGGCACGGCTGGATTTTTGGTGGCAGTAATGAAATACCTGCGCAAGACTTACTCTACACCGGAGTCCATCGAAACACTGAAAGGTAACAACAAAAACTATCTTGTTGAGCCGCTTGAACTTAATCAAGAGCACATTCAGCACAACATGTTTCACGGTTTTGATTTCGATGCCACGATGCTGCGTTTAGCTGCCATGAATTTGATGCTGCATGGGGTGGAAAATCCGGACCTTCATTACATGGATACGCTTTCAAAAGAATTCCCGGAAAAATTCCCGGACATTGCCAATGGCGACAAAAATGGACTGGATATCATCCTCTCTAACCCTCCATTTAAGGGTACGCTGGCGGAGGATGTGCATCCTTCGTTACTCAAAATTGTCCAAACTAGAAAATCCGAGTTGCTTTTCCTCGTCCTTATTCTCCGCATGCTCAAGAGTGGTGGCCGTTCCGCTACCATTGTCCCTGACGGAGCTCTGTTTGGTTCAAGTAAAGCCCATTTGGCCGTACGTGAGTATTTGCTTGATCATAACCAGCTAGAGGGGGTGATCTCACTACCAACCGGTGTATTCAGATCTTTTGCAGGACTTTCTACCGCTATTTTGGTGTTCACCAAGGGGGGCTGCACTCAGGATGTATTTTTTTACGATGCGCAAACCGACGGACTCTCGCAGGGGAAAAAATGTCAAGAAAATGCCGACAATGATCTGTCCGACGTGCTGACCCAATATCGTCGCTGGCGTAATGGCGAGAGTGATTTTACTGATCGAACTGCAAAAGCTTTCAAGGTGTCCGCCGCAGACATTCGAGCCCATAATTTCGAGCTTTCAATAAACCGCTACAGGAAAATCAGGCATCAGGAAGTAAAATGCGAGGAACCCAAGGTGATTCTGGCACGCATGCGAATGCTTGAGGCCGAGATTCAAGGCGACATGGCTGAGTTGGAGGCTATGCTTCGATGAAGTTCGTTAGGCTAGGAAATATGGCGCAAATTATTTGCGGAGGATCACTTGACCGATCAAACTCTGCCTGTTGGAACGGTTCGATTCCTTGGGTTACTGCGAGGGATATTCGCGACGGAAGCATTATTGATTCGTTGGAAAGAATTACAGAGTTTGGCCTGAAAGAGTCAGGCTCTAATTTATTGCCCATCGGAAGCATACTTGTGCCAGCGAGCATGGCTCTCGAAAATATTGTCATTAACGATATACCGGTTGCCATTAATAAAGATTTAAAGGCAATCATTGTTGAATCCCCTGATCTTGACAGGAATTACATACAGCAATTTTTGCTCTCGAAAGCAAATAGTCTTGAGATTAGCGGCAACGAATGGATGAAAAACAGGCATACAACCGAAATTCTGGCTAATATTAATATCCCGCTTCTGCCCCTGAAAGAGCAGCGGCATATCGCCTTAATCCTCGACAAAGCTGATGCTATCCGTAAAAAACGCCGTGCCACACTTAAACTCGCAGACAATTTTTTACATTCTATTTTTTTGGATACATTTGGCGATTCGGCGACAAATCCGAAAGAGTGGCCAACTCCTCCAATTGCTGCTCAGAAACGCTATACGCAAATTCATAACAAGATGATTTCAATTAAAGAAAAACTTGCAAATGAACTAGTTCAATCAAATTTTCTTTTCAACAGTCTTGCCGCATCTGTCTTTACATCGTCTGAGACAGCCTGAGCAACGAGGATAAACAAAATATGAATGCACCGACCGCTATTAATCAGACGGGGCTGACCAAAATTTATATTGAGAATTTTAAAGGGATCGGTTCCGAAATTCAGATTGACCTAAAACCGATTACCCTTCTTTTCGGTGCAAACAGCGTTGGGAAAAGCACTATCATGCAAGCGCTGCAGTATGTGCGTGAAGTACTGGAGCGCAATAACGCCAACCCTGACCGTACTCTGCAGGGCGGAAATTTTGTTGATCTGGGCGGGTTTCGCAATCTCGTCCATCTGCGCGATACGACGCGCCATATTGCCATTCAGATCGAACTTTCTTTAGGTGGGAAAGGGTTACCCGATTTGGTGCCTGAAGCCTTTGACGATTGGCAAACAGATGATTCCAAGGTGTGGGCTTTTTATAACCTGTTGCATGAAACACGGAATCGCGTCGAGTCGGTAAGCGTGAAGCTGGTGATTGCCTGGAGTCATCTACGCGATAGAGCTGTGGTGATCGGCTATCAAGTGGGTGCCAATGGCGAATGGCTGGCCGAAATTGATGCTACGGATGATGGTCGGGATGTCAGCATCAGCATTAACGAGATCAACCCCATTTTTATGCGCCAGTTCACGCAAGAAGATCTTAGCAATAACTTAGAATATCTTTTGCGATTGAATACGAATTCGGCCACATCCAGTGACTCCGTAGCACCCAACATTGAAACTCACTATACGATATGGCCACACATTATCGAGACGGTAACTAATGCGGGCATGGAAAAGACTGGTGAGGGGCTGCGCGAATGGCTTTCCGGTTTTGATAGCGCGTTGCCCCGATTGGGCGAACTACTGCATATCCCGGCACCAGATGTAATCGGGGCGGAAAATGTTTATATCGCCCGAGAGTTCACCGCCTTTATTTCGTCTCTGATTGTCGGCCCCGGTTTGCTAGTGCGCGATGAATTGCGAAAAATGCGCTATGTCGGACCTATTCGTCATGTGCCCGCACGCGATTTCGATGCCAGCCTGACTAAAGACGAGGCAGGCTGGGCAGACGGTTTGGCTGGATGGGAAGCTTTGCTGACCGGACAGCAAAGCCTGATCGATAATGTCAGTCGCTGGATGGCGGACGAAGACAAGCTCAATACCGGTTATGCGATCGAGCGGCGTTGGGTGCGTGAAGTACGCTCGGAATGGTTAGATCTGATTAGCTCTGAAGAATTGAGCCCGCAGCGTAAGCGAATGTTGAAAAAAGCAATTGAAACCTTGCTGACCAAGCCTCGCATCGGTTTAATCGATACTAAATCCGGTCTGGAAATGCAGTCACGGGATGTCGGAATCGGTATCTCGCAAGTGTTGCCAGTCGTAGTCGCTGCCCTGGAGCCTTCTGCAAGCCTGGTAACTATCGAGCAGCCGGAGCTTCATATTCACCCTTCTGTGCAAGTGGGCCTGGGTGATTTGTTAATCCACAGTGTACTCCGCCACGATATGAATTTTTTGATTGAAACGCACAGCGAACATCTGATTCTGCGCTTGCTGCGCCGGATTCGTGAAACATCGGAGGGGAATTTACCGCCGAATTTTTCGTCTGTTTCTCCAGAAATGATAGGGGTTTATTATGTAGGTCGCGGAGAAAATGGAGTGCAGATCAAATCTTTGCCCGTTGATGAAACAGGCGAGTTTACGGAAAGCTGGCCTAAAGGTTTTTTTGATGAGCGGGCCGGAGAACTATTCTGATGATTAAAGAATTTGCATTAGATCCAGATGCTATTACTTCGTCTTATCGTGAATTTTGCTACTTCACAGAGAAGTTCGGTGTAAGCCAGGGGCGAGTGATTTCTTCATTTCCCAAAAAATGGAGAAAACTGGTTTGTGATTCTGCTTTGCGCGAGCATAAGGGTAAAGTTGAATTTTCTAAAATTGTGGAGCGTCTAAATAAATTTGGTAATGATATCGTTTTTGATACAAGTCGACCGAGTGGAGAAGGTTCTCAAACATGGATTGACCGGGCATTAATGGAGCATGCGCGTAAACCCTTTGCTGCGATTATCTCAGCTACCGCTGTAAATCACCCGGATGTTTTGCTAAAAGATGAAATTGATGAAGAAAATCCGCGTTTTAAAACTACTCGACAGTGCGCTATTCCTCGAACAGCCCAAGCCCTAATAGGCTGTGCTGAGTTTTTGATCCGGCACGCTAAAATAATTAAGCTGGTTGATCCACATTTTGACCCTACCAAGCCTCGCTATCAGCGACCGTTAGAAGAGATATATTCTCTATTGCCCGGCAACAAAACCATTGTGGAAATACATCGTAGTGATGAGATTGCAAACGACGAACTGATTCGACGTTTTCAGCAGAGCATTTCCATGTTGCCTTCAGGAGTGACGATGCAATTGCATATTTACGAGAAAGCACAAATGCACAACCGCTTTATCATTACTGAGAGTGGCGGACTGATTTATGGAGTCGGCCTTAGTGACAATGAGGACGGTGGTGGCGCGCCGGATGAAGAGGTCACCTTGATGGAAACAGCAGTCAAAAATACTCGCTGGAATGACTACAGCAAAACTTCGCCTATCGCTATATGGCCATGATAACAAGATATTTATGTAGGTAAATTTAATTGAGCAAAATGAACTTGCGCAGCCTATTGATTAACACTACTCAAACCATCCAATGGTTTACTTTGAAATAACTGCATTAATTACTTTGAAATGACATATCAAAAATTTATTGATCTTCCTCCCATGTTGAGCGCCCAAGGTACTGTGCGTCTTCCTGGTTCCAAAAGTATTTCCAACCGCATGCTGTTGCTCTCAGCGTTGTCTCATGGGGTAACTGAAATTCGTGATCTTTTGCATTCAGATGATACAGAGCACATGCTGCAAGGATTACGCACTTTAGGCGTATCAGTGGAAGCATTGGGAGGCCATGCTTATCGTGTGCAAGGATGTGCTGGCGATTTTCCGGTTAAGGATGCCCAACTGTTTCTCGGCAATGCGGGTACAGCTTTTCGCCCCTTGACAGCTACCCTGGCATTGGCCGGAGGCCATTATCAATTGTCCGGCGTGCCGCGTATGCACGAGCGCCCAATCGCTGATTTGGTGGATGCGTTGCGTGGGTTGGGTGCGGATATCCGATATCTGGGTACGGAAGGTTTTCCACCGCTCGAAATCTATCCTGCTAAGCTACTTGACGGCAGCCGCATCGCGGTGCGCGGTGATGTTTCCAGCCAGTTTCTCAGTGCTTTGTTGATGGCGTTGCCATTGATACCGAATGCAACCACGGTGGAGGTGAAAGGCGAGCTGATTTCCAAGCCCTATGTCGAAATTACATTAGCGATGATGGCGCGCTTTGGTGTGCAGGTTGTACGAAACGGCTGGAGTTCATTTACGGTTCCTGCCGGTAGCCACTATGTCGCGCCGGGTTTGATCCATGTCGAGGGCGATGCATCATCCGCTTCGTATTTTTTGGCTGCAGGTGCCATTGGTGGTGGCCCAGTACGAGTTGAGGGTGTAGGTCACAATAGTATTCAGGGCGATGTGCGCTTTGTCGAAGCATTACAGCTGATGGGCGCACGCATCGCAATGGGGCCAAACTGGATGGAAGCGCGTGCACCAGAAAATGGCAAAATGAAAGGTATAGACTTGGATTGCAATCACATCCCCGATGCGGCGATGACGCTGGCGATATGTGCGTTGTTTGCCGACAGTATAACCACGCTGCGGAATATCGCCAGCTGGCGTGTTAAGGAAACCGATCGTATCGCAGCAATGGCCACTGAATTGCGCAAACTTGGCGCAACGGTGGAAGAAGGCGCGGATTTCATTCGCATCATGCCGCCTCAATCCTTGATTTTGGCTCCTCAATACTCAATCGATACTTATGATGACCATCGCATGGCAATGTGTTTTTCGCTTGCCGCATTTAGTCAAACAGGTGTGCGTATCAACGATCCTCAATGCGTCGCCAAGACCTTTCCGGATTACTTCGAATGTTTTGCCAGCGTGGTTAAGGGTGTGCCAGTTATTGCCATTGATGGCCCTTCTGCTTCCGGCAAGGGTACCGTGGCGCAACTGGTTGCGGCACAACTTGGATTTCATTATCTTGACAGCGGTACGCTGTATCGCTTATTGGCGTTAGCTGCGCAACAACGTGGAATAGCGTTGGATGCGGAAGATCAATTGGCTGATTTGGCGGCGCGCATGGATATACGCTTCGAGGGAATGAATTCATGGCTGAATGGCGTGCAGGTAAATGATGAGTTGCGTTCCGAACAATCAGCAATTGCGGCGTCCAAAGTAGCAACATTGCCAGCGGTACGCACCGCATTATTGAGCAAGCAACATGCTTTCCGTCGGGCACCAGGATTGGTTGCGGATGGCCGTGATATGGCGTCAGTGGTATTTCCTGATGCGGTTTTAAAAGTATTCCTAACTGCCAGTGCAGAGGTTCGCGCTGAACGGCGTTATAAACAGTTGATGGAAAAAGGAATCAGTGCTAGTATTCCAGACCTTTTAGAAAAAATTCGCGCTCGCGATGAGAGGGATAGTCGGCGTAGTACTGCTCCGTTGCAACAGATGCCCGGGGCCAGTTTGCTCAACACTACCGACTTGACTATCGGGCAAGCGGTGCAGGAAGTGCTAACACGTTACCATTCCATGCATTGAACCCCGCGCATGATTTCAATATAAAAGTTATTAATGTACGTTTGATAGCCCCGCAACGAACTTATCGTTCGGGTTTTTTAACCAGCCCCGCCAAAAGCGGGTTTGTCTTGGATATCTTTATAAATGAATGCTAACGCTGCTGTAATTGAAAACGACCTGGAAAGTTTCGCCTCCCTGTTTGAAGAAAGTTTGACGCGCAAAGAAATGCGCGCGGGTGAGTTGGTCACTGCACATATTGTGCGCATCGATCATAATGTAGTGGTGGTGAATGCCGGTCTGAAATCCGAAAGCTTTATTCCTGTCGAGGAATTCTTCAACGCCGCAGGCGAAATTGAAGTAAAAGCTGGCGATTTCGTTACTGTAGCGATTGAATCACTGGAAAATGGTTACGGTGAAACCAAGCTGTCGCGCGAGAAAGCTAAACGCCTCGCTGCATGGATCGAGCTGGAAGAAGCGATGAAAGAAGGCAGAATCGTTGAGGGTTATGTCAGTGGCAAAGTTAAGGGTGGCCTGACTGCTATGGTAAATGGTATACGTGCATTCTTACCCGGTTCGTTAGTGGATATCCGACCGGTCAAGGACACTGCGCCTTACGAAAATAAGACCATGGAACTCAAGATCATCAAACTGGATCGTAAGCGTAATAACGTAGTCGTTTCGCGCCGCGCAGTGTTGGAAGCAAGTCATGGAGCGGATCGTCAGGCCATGATGGAAAACCTGAAAGAAGGCGCAATTGTCAAAGGTATTGTTAAGAACATTACCGACTATGGCGCGTTTGTTGACCTGGGCGGTATTGATGGCCTGCTTCATATTACCGACTTGGCCTGGCGTCGTGTCAAACATCCATCTGAAGTGCTGGCGGTTGGCGATGAAGTGGAAGCCAAAATACTTAAGTTCGACCAAGAGAAAAACCGTGTTTCTCTCGGTATCAAGCAGATGGGCGATGACCCATGGACCGGCTTGGAGCGCCGTTATCCACAAGGTACCCGACTGTTTGGCAAGGTGACCAACCTGACTGATTATGGCGCGTTCGTAGAAATCGAACAGGGTATTGAAGGTCTGGTGCACGTGTCCGAAATGGATTGGACTAACAAGAACGTTCATCCTTCCAAGGTGGTACAACTGGGTGATGAAGTTGAGGTCATCATTCTGGAAATTGATGAGCAGCGCCGCCGTATCTCTCTTGGAATGAAACAATGCAAATCCAACCCATGGGACGATTTTGCCTTGAACCATAAAAAAGGCGATAAGGTAAAAGGCCAGATCAAATCGATTACTGATTTTGGTATTTTCATCGGCCTAGAAGGTGGGATCGATGGTTTGGTACATTTGTCTGATCTTTCATGGTCTGTACCTGGCGAAGAAGCTGTACGCAATTATAAGAAAGGTGATGAACTTGAGGCCGTGGTATTGGCAATTGATGTAGAGCGTGAGCGCATTTCGTTAGGCGTCAAACAAATGGATGGTGATGTCTTTAATGGTTATATCGCAACACACGATAAAGGCAGTGTGGTAAACGGTGTGGTTAAGGCAATTGATGCCAAAGGCGCAACGATTACCCTGGATGGTGATGTTGAGGGTTTCCTCAAGGCTTCTGAAGTGTCCACTGACCGTGTTGAGGACATTCGTAACCATTTGAAGGAAGGCGATACAGTGAAGGCTATGATTATTAACGTAGATCGCAAAAATCGTGGCATTAATTTGTCGATCAAGGCCTTGGACAAGACAGATGAAGTGGTAACAATGCAGAAATCTGCTCCACCTGCTGTAGACAACACATCTACTACGGCCGGAACGACCAATTTGGGTGCCTTGCTTAAGGCTAAAATGGAAACCAGCAAGATTGACGCACACAGTAAGGAGTGATAGGAATGACCCGTTCTGATCTTATCGCAAAGTTGGCGGAGCGTTATCCGCAACTATTGGCCAAGGATGCCGATCTGGCAGTTAAAGTAATCCTTGATGCCATGGCGGAAACCTTGGCGCGGGGAGGACGCATTGAAATCCGCGGTTTCGGCAGTTTTGCGCTGAATTATCGTCCACCGCGGATGGGACGCAATCCAAAATCTGGTGATAAGGTACAGGTTCCGGCCAAGTATGTGCCGCATTTCAAGGCGGGGAAGGAATTACGTGAACGGGTTGATTACACACCTTCCTGAAGTCTGTTCTGAGTTTTTTTAGAGAGCTCGGGGCGGTTTAGTCGTAAATATTATTTTGTAATAACAAAGTTGGCGGCCTGTCGCAAGATAGTGCCGTCAATTTTTTGCTCATTCGTACTTACTATTGCAACAAAAAATTATTGCAGGTGAATTATGCGCTATATGATTTGGTTGTTGCGTACAGTATTATTTTTTGTTCTTCTTGGTTTTGCCATAAAGAACGATCAACCTGTGGTATTGCACTATTTTTTTGGCTATGAATGGCAAACATCACTGATACTTATTCTGTTTCTTTTTTTTGCCGTGGGCGTGGGCGTTGGTATTCTCGCAGTGCTGGGCAATATTTTTCGGCAGCGCAGGGAAATTGCCATCCTAAAACGCGAGCTGCGTCTAAAAAACAAGCTTGCCAATGTTAACGATGTTAACCTGGATATTTCATGAATTGATATGGTCATTAACTGATGATGTTGTACCTACTATGCAAGATATAGATTTTTCCGGGCGCGGCATATATTGCCCTTCCCTTCTAATAAATTTTTCTAACAAATAAAATTTTGTATAACTTTAATAATCAGTTTATAAAATATTTAGGCTGATTAGTTACATATAATATTTTTAATCTAATCTGTCATTTATGGAATTTGAGCTGTGGATGCTGCTGGTTTTTCCGCTATTTTTTGGTATGGGCTGGCTGACAGCGCGTATTGATATCAAGCAAATGTTATTTGAATCTAGTGCGCTGCCGCGTTCCTATTTTCAAGGACTAAATTTTTTGCTCAATGAGCAACAGGATAAAGCAATCGAGGCGTTTATTGAGGTAGTCAAGGTTGATCCACAGACAATTGAATTGCATTTTGCGCTAGGTAGTTTGTTTCGCCGCCGTGGTGAGGTAGACCGCGCCATTCGCATGCATTTGAATTTGATTGAACGCGTCGACCTAGAAGAAGACAAGAAACAACAAGCGTTATTTGAGTTGGCACAGGATTACCTTAATGCCGGAATATTAAATCGCGCCGAAGAGCTATTTCTGAAATTACAAGCTACATCCTATGCCAAAGCCGCGTTAAATTTTTTACTCGAGTTATACCAAAAAGAAAAGGATTGGTTTAAGGCGATCGACGTGACACAACGTTTGACTGTGCTATGCGGTCAGCCGCATGGTAAGGAAGCTGCCTTTTTCTATTGTGAGCTGGCTGCCGCAGAGTTGGCGCAACAGCAAATCGATGCTGCCCATCTTCATCTGGAACAGGCACTGGAAGCTAACCCTCAGTCAGTGCGCGCTACGATGATGTTAGGCGACATGGAAAATTCGGCGCAGCATTTTTCAAACGCCATTGAAATCTGGCAGCGTATCGAACAACAGAACCAGCAGTATCTACCCTTGGTGGCTGAACGTCTGCTACAGGCATATCGTCAAACTGGACGTGTAGATGCAGGAATTAACAAATTACAGACCTATCTAAGTAAACATCCCTCATTGGATTTGATGAACGTGCTATTTGATGCCATCCTGCAACGTGATGGGGCTGAAGCGGCATATAGGCTAGTTCGTGATGAATTGCGGCGCAATCCTATACTGCTTGGCCTAGATAAGCTGCTTGAAGCACGTTTGCTGGATGTATCAAACGAACACCGTGCTGATGTGGAGATGGTGAAAAATTTAGTGCACCAACGTACGCGAATGCTGGCAATGTACCGGTGTGCTAATTGTGGTTTTAAGGCACGCCAGTTTTATTGGCATTGCCCGGCATGTCATGGCTGGGAAACCTATTCGCCACGCAGAAACGAAGAAAATGGATTAAACATATGAGCGATCCCAAGATAATTATCGCACTTGATTACGCTGATACGCAGCCTGCACTGGAATTGGTGGCACGGCTGGAGCCCGCAATGTGCCGTCTCAAGGTGGGACTGGAATTATTTACCACGGCAAAGTTTCAATTGATCGAACAACTAATGCAGCGTGGTTTTGAAATATTCCTTGATCTTAAATTTCATGACATTCCTAATACAGCCGCACAAGCATGTAAAGCTGCCGCTGAATTAGGCGTGTGGATGGTCAACGTACATGCGCTAGGTGGACGCAAGATGATGGAAGCGGCGCGCGAAGCAATGAGCTTGTATACCCAACCACCTAAACTGATTGCCGTGACAGTGCTTACCAGTATGGCACAGGAAGATTTAGCCGATCTGGGGATTGTAACGACTCCTGCCGAGACGGCGCTGCGTTTAGCTAAGCTTGCGCGCGATAGCGGGTTGGACGGTGTGGTATGTTCTGCACGGGAGGCTGCTTTGCTACGCCAGCACTGTGGAAGTGAATTCTGCTTAGTTACGCCGGGTATTCGCCTGGCCGATGCTGTTGCCGATGATCAATCACGCGTTATGACACCGTGTGCCGCATTGGGTCAAGGCGCGGACTATCTGGTAATTGGCCGTCCCATCACCCGTGCCGCCGATCCGTTGCAGGTACTACAGGGTATTATTAAACAAATCGGCGAAGAGGCATGAACCCCTCTTTACCGTTATTTGATCGTGCGCCCATATTGACCGACGATATATTGCTCGATCATCGGCCATATCTGGTTGGAAACACTGTTGTTTGAGTAGCCTTAATCATGGCTTTATTACATTTGAAATTTAAATCTAAATAACCATGCAATTATGAACCCTGCATTCCGGCGCGATTTATTGCCCCAAACAATTCTATCTCTTTTGCCGCTGACGTTGTTTTTTCCAGTTGGTATAATATACACTGGCATCTTTCTGTTTCTATTTAGTTTATTGTACTCTGGAGATTATCGGTCGAAATGGTTGACCGTTAAAGAGAGTCCACTTTTTTGGCCTATTCTGGGTTTATCTGCAATAACATGCTGTGCCGCAATTTTATTGGAGCGGCCTCAAAATTCCTTCTGGTCAGGTTTTTTCCATTATCAAATTTATATTGTTTTGTTATTTTTTATTAGTGTCGGATCAGGAGATTGGCAAAAACGGGCAGTCACAGCATTTTTTGTTGGGGCCCTCTATGCAGCAACGCTGTATTACCTCAATCTATTGCAGGTACTTCCAAACATAGAAATATTTGCGAATTATCTGGTTTATCGGGGAAACAAGTCTATTTTGCTTGGTATTTTGCTGGCAATCGCTGCTGGATGGATGTTGTACGAAATGGCATCACTTACTGATCGCCGGTGGCTTTGGTTGAGGATTTCAGCATTTTTATATGTTGTAATCGCGTTGTTATTTCTTGCCAAGTCGCGCACTGCCAGTCTGATTTTTGTCTTGTTGTGTTTATTATTTTTTTTGAAATATCTCACAATGTCTTGGCGTAGCGTGCTCTGGATACTTGGATTCGTATTGTTGCTTACGGTTATCTGGCTATCTGCATCGAATTTGCGTTTGCGCACCATCGGTACGATAGATGATATTAATGCCTTTTCACAAGGCCAACAAATAAGTGATGATGGCATTCGATTAGAAATGTATAGCGTTACCTCCAAAATTATTGCTGAAAAACCATGGACGGGCCACGGAATAGCGACTTGGCCATCGCAGTATCAAAAACATGCCAAAGGTTTGCCCAGTGAAGGGACACGTACCCCGCACAATGATTACCTGTTTTACGCTGCCGAAATTGGATTAATCGGATTGGCTGCCTTGCTATGGATATGGCTGACCCAATTGACCGTTGCATGGAAAATTGGTGGCGCCCCTGGTATGTGGCTAGGTATGTTGGGGATAGCCATCATGGTTGGTGGCATGTTTAATGCTATCTTACGGGATGCTGTATTCGGCATGCCATTTATGGTTTTACTTGCCATTCCGCTGGCTGGTGTAACGCGTAATCACGTCCGAGCAGTATGACGCAAGAAACTGAAAAGTCAGTAACTAGGCCCCATGTCGGTACTGACGAGCGTGTCATTTTGTGTATGAAATGGGGCGTTAAGTACGGCCCGGAATACGTCAACAGACTATATGCGATGGTGACACGGCATCTGCGTGGGCCATTTCGTTTCGTCTGCTTAACTGACCGAAGCGAAGGTGTGCGCGCCGAAGTACAGTGCTTACCCATTCCTGATTTGGCTTTACCAGAAGGCATTCCTGAGCGCGGTTGGAAAAAACTGACTACCTTTGAGGCCAACCTACACGGATTACACGGCACCGCGCTGTTTCTCGATCTTGATGTAGTAATCGTCGATGACATTGACTGCTTTTTCGAGCAACCGGGCGAGTTTCTGATCATCCACGATTGGAAGCGGCCTTGGCGCGTTACCGGCAATTCTTCAGTTTACCGCTTTCGCCTTGGCGCGCATGCTGATTTATTAGCCGAATTTCGGGCCAAACAGGCTGATGTCCGGCGTAACTTCCGGCACGAGCAGGCATTTCTCTCTGATTGGTTACATCGCCAGGGTAAAATGAGCTACTGGCCTGAGGCTTGGTGCCGTAGTTTCAAATATCACTGCATTCCCCGTTGGCCTTACAACTATTGGTCTGCCCCAATTATTCCAAAGAGTGCGCGCATCCTGATTTTTCATGGTGAAGTCAACCCACCCGATGCGCTGGTTGGACGGCGTAACCGAAGGTTCCGATACGTGCAGGCCGCACCCTGGATAGCTAAGCATTGGACTGAATGAAATCCCTATGAAGAAACGTATATGCATTTTCTTTGGCTTGCGAAACTGCGTCCATCACGCTAATCGAATGGCGTTGATATGAGCAACCCGAGTGCAACACAACCCAGCATCGTGCGTACCGAAGTAATCGTTTCAACTTACAACAATCCAATGGCACTGAACTATGTGCTGCTAGCACTGGCCGGCCAGCGCAACGCTGACTTCAGCGTGTGTGTAGCGGACGATGGATCCGGCGAACCGACGCACGCGCTACTTGAAAGTTGGAGTCGCCGTCTCAGCCCGATTCCGCTGCGCCATATTTGGCAGCCAGATGACGGTTTTCGTAAAAACACTATCTTGAACAAAGCAATCAACTCGTCACAAGCGGATTACCTCATCTTCATCGATGGCGATTGTGTCGCCCGCCCTGACTTTATTGCCCGTCACATTGCGCGCCGCACCGAGGGTGTTTTTCTTTCCGGTGGAATGATTCGTCTGCCAGACAGATCGACTTTAGCACTATCAGAGCAAGTTATTGCCAGTGGCGAGATTTTCCGGCTGAACTGGATCGTCGCACAGATAGGACTGCGAAAGCTCAGCGTGCTGCTCAAGGCAGCAGTATTGCCGATGGCTTTAGCGAACAAGCTTGAGTGGCTCACGCCAGTCAAGCGCACTTGGAACGGCGCTAATAGTTCGGCTTGGCGTCGCGACTTGATTGCAGTTAACGGCTTCGATGAATCATTAAAATACGGCGCCGAAGATGTGGAGATGGGTGTGCGCCTGAATAACCACGGTGTTGTCGGGCAACATATTCGCTACAGTACTTGTCTGCTGCATATTGAACATTTACGTGGCTATGCCGACGCTAATATCGTGCGGCGTAATAAAGCATATGTACGTGAAGTAAGGAAGAGTGGCATCAACTGGACCGCTAATGGCATTGTCAAGCTTGCCGCACGTCCAGCAGCAGAAATTGAATATGACCAATTACTTTCTTCTGGGAGATAAGCTGTGCGTATCACTACAGAAATTAACAGCGCATGAAGCACGCATCAATTGTAGTTGGCAGGCATAAGCGGAACGATATTTTTAAGCCTGGCGCTGGTCCTAATGGAGGCGAGTTTCATTTACCGTACCGTTTATTGCGTGAACTGTTTCTGGAAGCCGGGATCGAGCTTTCAACCGCCGATATGAACATGGGCCGTGAAGTAATATTTGAACTGCATATCAACGCGCGGCGTCGCTTGCCAAAATGTCCGGCCTACGCATATCTATATGAAGACCCGATTATTCGGCCACTCAACAGCGAGATGACGCAGTTACGTCGTTACCGTAAGGTATTTACATCGAATGAAACTTTAATCGATGGCAAACAAATCTTGTGCTTGGATTACCCCAACGATTTAAGTTTGCGGCCAGTGCCGAGTTTTATCGAGCGTGATTTGTTTTGCGTGATGATTGCATCAAACAAAGCGCTACTACATCCCCATCCCCGTAGCTTGCATGATAATCGCATTGAAATTATTCGCTTTTTTGAAGCACAAGCTCCTGAGCTGTTTACGCTATATGGCAAGGGTTGGGACATCCCAGCGGTGCGCCCCGGCCGCACAGGACGTCTTATTAAGCGTATGAATGAATGGCGTGCCCGCATTGCCCCCAGCCGACCATTCCCGAGTTATCGCGGGACAGTGTATACAAAATCAGAAGTTTTGGATCGCGCCAAATTCTCAATCTGTTACGAGAATTCACGTGGCAGCCCAGGCTATTTGACCGAGAAAATTTTTGATTGCTTTACCAGCGGCTGCATACCGATTTATATCGGTAGCACGCGCAAAACAACGCTCATTCCAGAGGATTGTTACATCGATGGCGATCGTTTTAATAGCTCTGCGGAGATGTTGAAATTTTTACAATCAATCGATGCTGTCAGCCACGCGCGCTATCAAGCGGCAATCCAGCGCTTTCTGGCCGGACCAAACAGTGTGCGTTTTACCAACGCGTATTTTTGCCAATCGCTAGTGAACGTTGTAGTGGCTGATTTAATGGCGGTATGAATGCGAATTTCGCCGATAGACTGCACGTTTATTAAGCGCTTGTAGTTTAGGTTACATAGAAAAACTTAGATTATTTTGGATACTTATCATCCAGGATATACGAAATCTCAGAGAGGAATGCATAATGAAAAAAAACTTCTGTTTTGCTTTTGTAGTATGTTTATTTCCTTTCTATTCACAAGCTACCACCGTGCCTTTAGATCCCTATCTGGTGGTGTCTAATACCCTCCCGCTAGATGTTAGTTATAAGTATTTTCCACCCTCTACGGCAGCAGATTACCCGGGATTTCGTAATAGGATAGGAAAGTTGCGCACAGCTGCAACTGGTTCAAACCCCACATTTTTTTTAAACCTTCTAGACAATGATGCAATAATCTCCAGATTCAGCAATGGTGGCAGTATTCCACTTGGAATTGCCATAACACGTGACTATTTAGAACCTAGACATGATTCGTATTTCGCTGTTTCTTTACGAGATGGATTTCCTCCTACTTTCCAAAATGAAATTTGGGTAGACAAATGTGATGTTCCATATATACCTTTAGGAAAGGTGGATAGTTTAGAGTTTCCCATTGAAATTACATTGACTTCTTTCTATGGTTGTATTGCAGGCTTGCCACCACCACACCATGTACCTAACTTTGTGGCATCCTACAGCGCTCCATCAATTATGACTATCGCTGACGGAAATCAGATTGAAAGTGTAAAAATTTCGGTTACTGCAGATAGCTTGCCTTGGGCAGAATTTCATTTCGGATACCGAATCGGACTTATCAAAATAGCAGAAGCACCTAAAACTATCCCTATTTTTTCAGTTACGGAGCTGAACGTTTTAACTCTACCGCCACCAGCCATTGAAGGAAGTGTTGTTGAATACAACAACATCATAGACTTCCCTTCGGCACCGGGCGGACATTTTTTTTACACCAGCGATGCAGCCGAGCAAAGCTATATCGATAGTGGACAGGCTGGCCATTTTCAACGCACAGGACGTAGTTTTAATACAGGTGGATATGTTCCGGTATGCCGATTTTATGGTAGCCAAACGTCAGGACCCAACTCGCATTTTTTTAGTGCCGATCAAAATGAATGCACTGGTCTGAAAGCGTTGCAAAAATCACCCGTTCCCACCGATGTACCGCAATGGAACAGCGAAGGCAATGGCTTTTATGCAGTGGCTATTGTAGTCGACGCTAACGGCAATCGTACCTGCTTGAAAGGAACTGTGCCGGTATACAGAGCTTATAACAATGCTTATGCCCAAACGGGAAAACGCAACGCCTGGGATTCTAATCATCGTTTTTCGACCAGCCATGCCGAGATCGATCAGATGGTTATCAACTATGGCTGGAGTGACGAAGGCATTGCGTTTTGCACACCCGGTTGAATCATTGAATTTCGTGCGTTGGTGAGGGTTTTGTCACATTAAACCTGCTTCGGGTAGTGTGGCCACCCGTATATACGCGCGGTACTATGAAACGTTCACCTGAAGCTTGTCGAAGGGTGTGGTTCTACAAGCTCACCACGACGGGTATGCCGCCACGAACGGTATATCACCATGAGTGGGGTTTAGATGCTTTATGTTCAAAAATCGAATCGCCATCATTTAACAACCATCAAAGCCATCAGCTCGCTTTCACTAAATCCCGCCGCCCGTCGTGCTTCAATATTAAAAGGCCCGCGCAGCGTCGGTGCCTTATAAATTTCTGCAAGTGAAGCGTAGGTCGCAACAGGTTCAAGGCCTCGTGTCTCGCAAATCCAGTTAAACCAGCGATTGCCAATCAATACGTGGCCAATCTCATCCGCAAGAATGATGTCGATAATTTCAGCTGCCGCAATATCGCCCGCTTGCGCAAGCTTAGCCCGCAGAGGCGGTGAGGCATCCAGGCCGCGCGCTTCCATAGTGCGCGGAACCAGTGCCATGCGGGCGAGGATATCATCCGTTGTTTTTTCGACCATATCCCAAAGTCCGTTATGCGCTGCAAAGTCGCCGTAGGCATAACCTTTCGTAACCAGATGGGCAGAAAGCAGAGAGAAATGTTGAGCTTCCTCGGCTGCGACCTTTAGCCAATCAATATAATATTCGCGCGGCATTTCCGGAAAACGCCAGATAGCATCCAAGGCCAGATTGATAGCATTAAATTCGATATGTGTCAGCGCATGAATCAGCGCAGCGCGGCCTTCTTCAGTGCGCATAGACCTGCGTGGCACAGACAGGTGTGAAACCAGCTCTGGAAGCAGAGGACGACCGGGGATGGTTTGCAACGTTGCCAGGGAAGCATTGACCTCCAAGCCAATTTCGCCTTTCTTCCATGCTTGAGCCAAGACGATTACGCCAGCGGATTTCAGAACAGGATCCGGCTCTGCCAGCCAATGAAGCGCTGCCAAGCGAAGTTCTTTAGGAACATCAAGAAGCATATGCTATGCCTGCGTCTTTTCAAACAACGCGATGGACTCAACATGGGAGGTGTGCGGAAACATGTTCATCACGCCTGCGGCTTTTAGGTCATAACCCTTCTGATGCACTAATATCTCGGCATCACGCGCCAGCGTTGCGGGGTTACATGAGACATACACGATGCGAACCGGCGCCGCCGCATCAGTACCCAGCGCCTTGACCAGTTCAAACGCGCCGTCACGTGGCGGGTCAATGAGCATTTTGTCGAAATGACCTAACTGCACCAATGCCGCTTCGTCTACCTCAAACAAATTCATCGCGCTAAATTGGGTGTTGTTCTCCAAGCCGTTAAACGCGGCATTCTGCACGGCACGCTGCACCAGCGCCGCGCTGCCTTCGATGCCCACTACTTGAGCACCGCTGCGCGCTATGGGCAGTGTGAAGTTGCCCAGTCCGCAGAATAGATCAGCGATACGTTCATTCGGTTGAGGATTGAGTAAACGCATGGCACGACTTACCATAACGCGATTCATATCCGCATTGACTTGGGTAAACTCAGTCGGCGCAAACGGCATGGTAATCCCGAACTCTGGCAGGCTGTATGTCAGCTGCGGTGCATCCAGCGGATAAAACGGTACTGCCGTCTCCGGCCCTTTTGTTTGCAGCCAAAACTGTACCGCATGGGTATCGGCAAACTGTTTGATTGCTTCTTCGTCAGCCAGTGAAAGCGCCTGTAAAATGCGCAGCACCAACACATCCACATGTTCGCCGACTGCCACTTCGATTTGCGGCAATATATCGCGAGTGGTAAAGCTTTCATTCAACTGCCCCAACAGCGGCAATAACTTGGCAATTTTAGGTGTCAGGATTTCACAATGCTGCATGTCCGCCACATAGCCGCCACGCTTTTCGCGAAAGCCTACCAGCGTCTTGCCCTTCTTCAATACATGGCGCACTGAAAGCCGCGCCCGCTGTCGGTAGCCCCACGACTGCCCGTAGATCGGCAGCAAAATAGTCTGGGCCTTAACCTTTCCGATGTGCCAAAGGTTATCTTCCAGAATGCGCTGCTTGGCGGCAACCTGTGCACGTGCATCCATATGCTGCATGGAACACCCTCCGCACACGCCGAAATGCTTGCATTTTGGCTGGACGCGCATAAAAGTTGGCTTAATAATTTGACCGAGCTGCGCGACCTCGAAACTGGATTTTTTACGATATGACGAATAGGTGACGCGCTCACCCGTTAGCGCACCTTCGATAAAAATTACTTTACCATCCGCATGCGCAATACCGCGCCCTTCGTAGTCAAGCGATTCAACAACAACGCTGTTTGCGTGTACGGATTTATTAGTCATCTCACTCCGCAATTTTAAAAAATTTAGTTTCCAGCATGATCCCAATTTGTCCCAGGCCGATGCTTGCTAAAATCATGCTTAATAGGACACCAGCACCATTTGCCAGCATGTCGGCATAATCAAAAACTCGGTAAACGGTCATGCGCTGCAAATACTCTATTCCGACACCCAAGGCAACCAGCAGACTCGCTACAAGAATACGGGGTGCCCGTTGTTGATAGACCTGACAAAACCATAGCATCAAAAAACTGTATGCCAGCGCATGCTCCAGCTTGTCAGCATTTAAAAAATGCATCGGTTCCGGTGGATGAGGTGTGAGTGAAAGATACATAACCGTGGCAACCCAACCCGCTCCCAGCACAAGCCAGATCCGACGAAGCTTGGACATAGTTATGGTTTTACGGTTGGCCAAGCAGCGAGATATTCCATCCAGTGCGGTTCGGGGGATTTACTCAACGTATTGCGCACCAATTCACATTCCTGCTCATAACGAGCATGTGTGAATTGACCACGCATCAACTGAAAGCGCGCATAGACCAAATAAGTATTTACCACATCGGTCTCACAGTAATTACGGATTTCATTCAGCTTGCCCTGCTGATAAGCACCCCACACCTTGCTACCGTCCATACCCAGTTTGCCGGGAAAACCAATTAACTTGGCCAGATCGTCCAACGGAGCGTTGGCACGGCCTGTATACAATGCAAGCAAATCCATCAAATCAAGATGCCTAGAATGATAACGGCTGATGTAGTTATTCCATTTAAAATCTTTGTCATCCTCTCCCATATCCCAATAGCATGAGCACTGAACACCGTGAATCAGGCCACGGTAGTGCAGCACCGGCAGGTCAAAGCCACCGCCATTCCATGACACTAATTGCGGAGTATATTTGTCGATGCCGTCAAAGAAACGTTGAATGAGTGCGCCCTCGCTGTCTTCCAGCCCGCCCAATGACCACACGCGGAAATTATCGCCCTCGCGCAATGCGCACGAAATGGCCACCACGCGATGCAGATGATGTTGCAAGAAATCACTGCCTGTCTTCTGGCGGCGCATCTGAAAGGCCATCTCCGCCACATCCCCATCGCTCACCTGTGCATCAAGTCCATACAGGGTACGAAGCCCGACAACGTCGGGAATAGTTTCGATATCAAAAACAAGAACAGGGGCCATTAACGCCAATAATATTGTAAAGTTGAAATGAATAAAAACATTAAAAAGCTCTCGGAATTATAAAATCAACTTCTCTAGCTCTGACCAGTCACTTTTTTGACCAACCGCCACCACTCTGTACCCACCAACCCGCTTGGGCACGTTGTACCCAGCGTTGCGCAAATGTATTGCGGATATCACCTTCCCACTCGGGATGTGCGTTAGCGCGCGCAATCTCGGCATATAACGACTTACGGTCTTGATTTTCCGCTGCAACCAGCCCATTGACCTTTTGGCGCGCGGCCAGTGGAACGGTATTGGCATCGCGTAAGGCAACCATACCATCAGAAGTTAGCCCGATCGCGCCGTTGGCATAGAACTCTGCCAATTGTGCATGACGCGTCTGCATGGACTGTTTTAAAGCGGTAACACCAGGAGTATTAATTTCGATGTTTACCTGTGCCGATGCAGCCGCAGCAACGCACAGTACGAACAGCGCAAAACAAAATTTAATTAAGTTATTCATATCGCTTTCTCCTTTTTTGCATCAGGTGTAACGGGCAGGGACTTATCAGATTTCGGGCTTATAGCAGATTTATCGGTTTGCCAAACTTCGTCGATTATCTTGTCGGCTGCCTTTTCTGCTGCTGCGGCAGGAAAATAAATATTGATGGTAACGCAGGCGCTCAGTGCCATGCCCGCCAAAGGTAGTACGGTCCAAATTTTTTTCATTGTGCCCCTCCTTTATTTGATCACTGCCTTATTGTCCTGCAATACCCGTTTCAAGCGGGTTATTAGTTCACTCCAATCTACTTTGCGATTGTAGCCCATCACAGTGATGGCGGGAATGCCACCACCTTTTACGATCGTATAAGCGCTGCCATTGTCTTCCGTCCCTGCCATCGTACATATGTCATTGTGCAGCGCACAACTCAGCCCGATGCTTTCATAGCCGAAGTTCTCAAAGATGCGGAGGAAACTGCGCTGCAAGGCAGCAACTCCGCCTGCACCACCCAGCGAAGAAATGTTTTCTACTGCTTTTTGGCTGATTTTCTTGCGATATTTTCCGGGACTACTTGCCAGCTTGGCATCAAAACGCACCGGAAGCCAGTTCACCAGTTCGAGATTATTCACTCCCAAATCAATACGTCCCTGGATATTGCCGAAAGAAAACGTGCGCGTGAGTAGGTCAAGATCCAATTCACGCATGTCCAAATCACCTGACAGACGAGGTGCGCGACCGAAGGGATCAAATAGCTCCAAGTGATTTGCCAGTACTGTGCCATCGAATACCCGAAACAGTAAGGTACCATCCACCTTGAGTAATTTATCCTGGTAACTCACCTTGGGGATAGAGCCAGATAGCGAGCCGTGCATCTCAGGCCAATGCAATGCGGTGCTGAGCTTCTGCATGGAAATCGATGTCAGCGTGCTGGAAAAATTCCACTGCCACGTGTCGTTCACATTATGCAGATGGAAATCGTTCACTTCTAACCTGCCGTCAAGTATGGGTAGTGTGGCTGTTGGCAGCATGAAATTATTCCCGCGCATCTGTATTGGCCATTGCGTTGCGCCCAGCGACAATCCCATCAATTCACCGTCGGCAAAAGCCACATGCGCCATACTCTGCACTTGTGCATGCCAAGGAATGTCCGCATTAATACCGTGTAAAGCAAATCGTTTCTCGCCATCCACTACAGCTACATCGCGCAGCTTAATCAGCAATGCTTGGGTAGCCCCATCGCGGTATTGCCAGTCCACATCAACCAGCCCTTTCAGCTCTGTTGCTGATAAAGCGCTCTTTTCCAAAAATGGTTTGGCGTAATCAGCAAAGCCATTCGCCAGCGACAATTTTTCTCCAACCAAACGGCCTTCCAATAAATGACTTTTCTTAACGTCCCACAGTGCTTGCATCTCAACCTTGCCTACCTCCGGCAGATTAGCTACAGCCTGAGTTACTTTTAGTTGTGTGCCGTCCCACTGGCCAGAGGCCCGAAGCGTATGCCCGCCGCGCAAATACAACGGTTGCCAGAACAGCTCACCACCCTGCCAATTGAGTGCGCCATGCCAATCCCATGTTTGGCCTGTGCGAGCAGCATCTACATGCAGCGTGCCTTGCAATTTTTCTGCGGCATGCAAACCGCTCGTATCGGCAACAGCTAAATCGGCCAACCGCAAATCAGCGTTAATCTGGCTTACCCCCGCTTTATCACCATGTACCACCAAGGTGCCATTCAGGGCACCCTGTGTAGGCAATGGCCCATTCGGTGGAAGCAAATTTGCCAGACGCTTACCTTGCGCGTTGCGCAATAGTACTGTGGCACGCCACGGCTGCGCGCGGAAATCAGCGTTTACCTGCCACAACTCATTAGCTTTAGCGGCAAGCCGCAATTCCAAGCGTTGCGAGGCAAATTCGTAACTAAATGTGAATGGCAAGTCTGGAATCGCATCCAGCTTACCTTTATGGCATGTCACGCGAGCTGAACTAAGCAAAAATTCCGAACAATGCACGTGTACCTTACGCCATATTTTTTCCGCCACATGCAATTCGTCTATGCTAAATTCCGCCGAGTCCTCTTGCGCCAATACCACTTTAATTCCGCGTGCGGCAAAGCCCGATGCGGCAACATCTGCCACGTTTAATGTAATTTGCACGGCATAAAGCGGCGCAGACAAAAATAACGGACAAAAACTTAACAAGCCGAATAGGCAGCCATTTAGCAGGCGGTTTATGATATAAATAATTATCTTATTAAACATATAGCAGCTCAATTCCATGATACTAAACCATGCCTCACTTCCGCTAAACCGGTTTCATCAACCATGATCTGATATGAGATTTTTTTCTGCGCTATCCCTGCTCTGCTTGTTTGTCCTACAACCCGCTTGGGGCGAAAATATTTCACTAAAGATTGGCAAACACAATATTCATGCTGAAATTGCTAATACCCCGCAAAGCCGCGAACAGGGGCTGATGCAACGCGGTCGCCTGTGCGCTAATTGCGGCATGTTGTTTATTTTTGAAAGAGCTGACAGATATAGCTTTTGGATGAAAAATACGCCACTGCCACTAAGCATTGCCTTCATCGCCATCGATGGCACCATTCTCAATATTGAAGAAATGCAGCCTAACACTCTAGTTACGCACGATGCCCAAGGGGATGCATTGTATGCGTTAGAAATGAATAGTGGTTGGTTTACCCGGAATGGCATCAAGCGAGGAATAACGGTCCAAGGATTAAGGCAAGCTCCCATAGGGCATTAACTTCTCTGAACTGCCATAAAAAATCCCGGCAAAACCCGGGATTTTTTATTTTGCGTAAACTTTAAAAATTACGCGTAATTCTTTGCTACAAAATCCCAGTTAACCAAGCCCCAGAAGGTTTCGACATACTTGGCGCGGGCGTTGCGATAATCGATATAGTAGGCGTGTTCCCATACATCACAAGTCAACAAAGGTTTGTCTGCACCAGACAAAGGGGTTGCTGCATTGCTGGTATTAACGATATCCAGCGAGCCATCGGCTTTTTTCACTAACCATGTCCAGCCAGAACCGAAATTACCCACACAAGAAGCCGAAAATGCTTTTTTAAAGTCTTCGAAATTGCCCCATTTTTTGTTAATACCATCCGCCAGGGCTCCAGTCGGTACACCGCCACCGTTAGGCTTCATGCCATTCCAATAAAAGGTATGGTTCCACACTTGGGCGGCATTGTTGAAAATACCGCCGCTAGCTTTTCTGACAATCTCTTCCAGTGTTGCGTTCTCAAATTCAGTACCTTTAATCAGGTTATTGAGATTGGTCACATAGGTTTGATGATGTTTTCCATAGTGGTATTCCAAAGTTTCTTTGGAAATGTGCGGCGCCAGTGCATCCATTGCATAAGGTAGTGCTGGTAAAGTATGTTCCATCTGGTTCTCCTCAATTTAAGTTTCAAGTAATTCAAAATTTCAGCCGAATAACAGTCCTTCTGGCTAAAAAACCGGCATCATTTAAAGACTAGTGCCACCCGTTCTTGCCAACAAAACTCACCGACTAATCGGTTTGTATCGAATTCGCTTCGGCTTCGCGCCTTCCTCACCCAAACGCTTCTTTTTATCAGCCTCATATTCCTGATAATTGCCATCGAAAAATGTGACCTGCGAGTTGCCTTCAAAGGCGAGGATATGAGTCGCTATACGATCCAGGAACCAACGATCATGCGAAATCACCAGCACGCAACCGGCGAATTCCAGCAGCGCATCTTCAAGCGCACGCAAGGTTTCTACGTCGAGGTCATTGGAGGGTTCATCCAGCAACAGGACATTACCACCCGAAATAAGGGTTTTCGCCATGTGCAGCCGTCCGCGTTCGCCACCTGAAAGATTACCGACCAGCTTTTGCTGGTCTGCACCTTTGAAATTAAAGCGGCCAATATAGGCGCGCGATGGCGTCTCGAATTTGCCCACGGTGAGAATGTCATTACCGCCGGAAATAACATCAAACACAGTCTTATCGCTCTCCAGCGCATCGCGCGATTGATCTACATGCGAAATTTTAACTGTTGATCCGATTTTTATTTCGCCAGAATCCGGTTTTTCTGTCCCAGTTAACATGCGGAATAGCGTCGACTTACCCGCGCCGTTGGGACCAATAATGCCGACGATAGCACCGGGCGGAATTTTGAGGCTGAGATTGTCAATCAACAATCGGTCGCCATACGCTTTAGAAACATTATTAAACTCTATAACTTCATTGCCCAACCTGTCTGCCACGGGAATAAAGATTTCCTGGGTCTCATTGCGCTTTTGATATTCCTGCGAATTCAATTCTTCGAAGCGGGCGATACGCGCTTTTGATTTTGCCTGCCGTCCTTTGGGATTCTGGCGCACCCATTCTAACTCCTTGCTTAGCGCCTTTTGGCGTGCGGACTCAGAGGATTCTTCTTGCTTGAGCCTTGCTCCTTTCTGTTCCAGCCAACTCGAATAGTTTCCTTTCCACGGAATGCCGTGGCCACGATCGAGTTCTAAAATCCACTCGGCCGCATTGTCAAGGAAGTAGCGATCATGCGTCACCGCTACCACGGTGCCAGGAAAGCGCAAAAGAAATTGCTCCAGCCATTCTACCGATTCAGCATCCAAGTGGTTGGTCGGCTCATCCAGCAGCAACATATCCGGCTTCGACAGCAACAACTTGCACAGCGCAACACGACGTTTTTCACCACCAGAAAGATTTTTAATCACGGCATCCCATTCGGGCAGACGTAATGCGTCGGCAGCAATTTCCATTTGTTGATCCGCATTTCCATCACTGGCAGCGATGATAGCTTCGAGTCGAGCCTGCTCGGCGGCCAGCGCATCAAAGTCGGCATCAGGATCAGCATAGGCGGCATACACCTCATCCAGTTTTTTCTGCGCACTGAACACCTCGCCCAACCCTTCCTGTACTGCTTCACGCACGGTCTGCTCCGGGTTAAGTTGTGGTTCTTGGGGTAGATAACCGATATTCAAGTTCGGCATCGGCATGGCTTCGCCTTCAAAATCCTTATCCACTCCAGCCATAATTTTCAGCACGGTGGACTTGCCTGAGCCATTTAGTCCAAGCAAGCCGATCTTGGCTCCAGGGAAAAAGCTAAGGGAAATATCCTTGAGAATTTGGCGTTTGGGCGGAACGATCTTGCCCACGCGGTTCATCGTAAAAACGTATTGAGCCATAGTGTCTATTGTTTATCGAATTATCAATGAAATATGCAAGCTTACCCCAAGACCTTAAATTTTGGGAGTATGTTAAAGGGCGAAAAGAGAAAGACACATATTAAGTCCCATCGGCTTTTGTTTTTTATGGATACGGTACATGCTGCTAGCTGTTTACTATGCAGCAAAATAATTTAGCCCTTCAATACTGGGTTGACCATTTGTAAAGATCAATCGGTAGCAGTCGAACCGGATGGGTTATGCAACAAAAAATGACAGCCACTTGTTTGAATAAATCGCGAATTATCCTGATTGAGGCTATTTCGTGTTCGGTATATTTTACTTTATTCCTAGCTCAGCCAGCGACTTCTGGTTTTTGTTCATATCGTCCAACCCGCTACAGTAAGCTTTGTTAATCCAGTTATCGGCTCCCTCCCAGGAGGGGCAGCCACTTTGGGTATTAGCATGATTTGTGTGATACCTGAAAGATTGCTTAACGCTACCGGACTAAATTTTTACAAATATAAGCCGTTACTTAAGGTCAATAAGTTGACGTCCGACATGTATAAAATCGACGTGGCATTGTTTAAGATCAATAAATGCACTAAATATATATGCAAATTGTATCCAGCCTATTGAAAATGCACTAAATATATATGCAAATTGTATCCAGCCTATTGAATAGGTACGTTATATAAATGTGTTGTGCAAGGGAAATGTTACTTCGAGCAATACCTGCGTTCAATCTTTAAATTAGACCACTTAATACAGGCATCCAATAAATAATGAAGTCCTTAGTATGTTTATAAAATATATATCACTTACACAACAAATATTAAACCAGATGGGTTTAAGGGTGGGAGTCGACGAGGGCTTATGCGTATTTTGATTATTGATGACGTACAGATCAACATTACGTTGTTACAGCATCTCATCAAGAAAATTCCAGAGTGTGAATCTGTTGCGTTTACCGATCCTTGTATGGCAATGGATTGGTGTAAGGATAATGAGCCAGATCTTGTTGTGGTTGATTATATGATGCTGCAGATGGATGGCATTGAGTTTACCCGACAGTTTCGTAGTTTTAAGAACTACGAGGCAATTCCTGTCCTAATGGTCACGGCCAATCATGAGGTTAGTGTGCGGCACGATGCATTAAATAGTGGGGTAACCGATTTTCTTAACAAGCCATTAGACAATATCGAGTTTATGGCACGTACCAAAAACATGCTTGAATTACGGAAAATCCATAAACATATTACCGAGCGTGCTGAATGGTTAGCGGAGGGAATACGCAAGGCCACGTCCGAGATTGTAGCCCGTGAACGGGAAACTATTTTTTGTCTCGCCCGTGCAGCTGAGTACCGTGATCCAGAGACAGGAGCGCACATACTGCGTATGGCCCATTACTCGAAACATATTGCCCGGGCTCTCGGATTGCCTTTGGATCAACAGGAGTTACTACTGGAAGCCGCACCGATGCATGACATTGGCAAGGTTGGCACTCCTGATTCAATCCTGCTTAAGCCAGGCAAATTAACTGTTGAAGAATTCACCATCATGAAACAGCATGCGGTGATCGGTTATGAGGTACTCAACACCGGTAACTCACACATGCTCAAAGCTGCAGCGATCATCGCTCTTTCTCATCACGAAAAATTCGATGGTAGTGGTTATCCGCACGGTCTGTCAGGCAATGATATTCCATTGTTCGGGCGCATTGTGGCAGTCGCAGACGTTTTCGATGCATTAACCTCTGAACGTCCCTATAAAGAAGCTTGGAGTATCGAACGGGCAACACAAATGATTCGTGATTGTGCAGGACAACATTTTGATGTGAACTGCGTCAATGCTTTCTTCACCGATTTTGATGAAATACTGAAGATCAAGAATACATTTGTAGATGACAAATACAATTGAATTTAAAAGTTCCACTTTAGCCTGATGGGCTTAGTTTTAATATGGTGATAGTAGGGAGTATGTGATATGAAAATCAGTCAAATCCGTTGGTCTGAGAAAGCTGGATGGGAGAAAACTCCAGGAGTCTTAGTGAACGCTGATATGGTATTAGTTTTTGCTGACAATGCTTTTTTTCAAACTGAAGCTTGCTATGCCCAGCTACATGAAATGTTCCCCGAAGCTCATATTGTTGGCTGTTCGTCTGCCGGTAATGTGTTGGGTGTAGAAATCAGTGATGGGGATATAGTAGCGACAGCAATCAAACTAAAACATTCCAAAGTTTTACTTACATCAGTTGATGTAGAACCTAGCCAAAATGCGCAGGAGATGGGAGTGCGCTTGATGGCTAAGCTAGGTGATCCTGAATTACGCCATGTGATCATTCTTTCTGATGGCCTGCTAGTAAATAACAACGAACTGACTAAGGGACTAAATCAAGCAAGCGTATCGGTCACCGGCGGTCTGGCAAGCGATAGTGAACGGTTCGGAAAGACTTGGGTGATGGCGGATGCACCTGCCAAAACTGGGCGTATTGCTGCCTTAGGCTTTTATGGCAACGTTACCATCAAAAGTGGATGTTTTGCTGGCTGTGAAGCATTATGTGCCGAACGAATCATCACTAGGTCGGAAGGAAATGTGTTGTATGAGATCGAAGGAAAACCAGCGTTAGGTCTTTATAAACAATGCCTGGGCGAACAGGCTAATGAACTTCCTGCCAGTGGCTTGCGATTCCCTTTAAGCATTCAAGCGACCAAAGCGGATAAGCCTGTGATACGCAAATTATTAGCAGTGGACGATGTGGCGCAAAGTTTAATTTTTGCTGGAGACATGCCTCAAGGCCATCTATGTAAACTGATGCACGCCAATTTGGATAACACGCTAAACAGTGCCATATTGGCAGCTGAAGCGGCACAATCTGCCGATCGTAAAGCTGCTGGATTGTGTTTGTTGGTGAGTTGCCTCGGAAGACGTTTGGTGATGGAGAAAATGGCTGAAGATGAATTGGATGTCGTACAAGAAAAACTGGGCGCTGAAACTTATATCACCGGTTTTTACTCTTACGGCGAACTGGCCCCGTTCAATAATGCCATGCGGTGCCAACTACACAACCAGACAATAGCTCTAACCACTATTTACGAAAATGGTTGAAAAAACGAGTATATTTTTTGTAATACACTGTAATAATGAGATGAAATAAAATAAAACATATCCTAAGTGGGATTTTTATACAGGAATTTCGTAAGCAAGTAGTGCACTTACGTGAAGTGACAATACTTGAAATGAGCAGTTTGCGTTGGATGTAGTAATTAGCGTTGAATTGATTGTGAATATAGTTTTGATGTTCCTTTTAAATTAAAGAGATATTTTATGAAAGTCAGTCAAATTCGCTGGTCTGAAAAAACTGGATGGGAGCGGACCTCAAATTTTTTTGCAGATGCCGATTTAGTGTTGGTATTTGCTGATAATGATTATTTTCAAACTGATAACTGCTATATTCAATTACAAAAAATGTTCTTACAAGCTCATATTATCGGGTGCTCTACTTCGGGTAACGTGATGGGCGTAACCATCAGCGATGGGGATGTGGTTGCCACTGTAGTCAAGCTGGAACGATCCAATATCAAAATGGCATTGATTGATTTAGATTCAGGTACAGAAACGAAGGAACTAGGAGTGTCCCTGATGGCCAAGTTGGTTGATTCTGACTTGCGTCATGTGATCGTTCTTTCAGATGGCCAAAAAGTCAATGGTAGCGATCTGGCAAGAGGATTAAACCAAGCGGGGATACCGGTCACCGGCGGTTTGGCAGGCGATGGTGAACGGTTTGGGGAAACCTGGGTGATGGCGGATGCCCCTGCCAAGACTAAGCGCATTGCTGCCTTAGGCTTTTATGGCGACGTTACCATCAAAAGTGGATGTTTTGCCGGCTGTGAAGAATTCGGTGCCAAGCGGACCATCACTAAGTCTAAAGAAAATGTGATTTATGAAATTGATGGTGAGCCAGCACTGGATCTCTATAAAAAATATTTGGGTGAACAGGCTAAAGAGCTTCCCGCCAGTGGTTTGCGATTTCCCTTAAGCATTCAGGCGAGTACAGGGGACAAGGCTGTGATACGCACTTTATTGGCGGTAGACGAAGTTTCACATAGCTTGACTTTTGCTGGTGATACGCCTCAAGGCCATCTTTGCAAACTGATGCGTACCAATCTAGATAGCTTAATCGAGAGCGCTGGCTTGGCTGCTACTGAAGCGCAGCCAGCCAGCCAGATTGCAACTGGCTTATGTCTACTGGTAAGTTGTGTCGGAAGGCGTTTGGTAATGGGGC
The DNA here is from genome assembly GCA_003402345.1 of Candidatus Nitrotoga sp. MKT. Taxonomy (GTDB): domain Bacteria; phylum Pseudomonadota; class Gammaproteobacteria; order Burkholderiales; family Gallionellaceae; genus Nitrotoga. The sequence continues at coordinate 330,342 of QFXH01000001.1, forward strand.
AGATGACTGAAGATGAGTTAGATATCGTACAAGAAAAACTGGGTACTGAAACTTTCATCACCGGTTTTTATTCTTACGGCGAACTGGCTCCGTTTAGTGATGTCATGCAGTGTCAATTGCATAACCAGACTATGACGTTGACTACTATTTACGAATAAACTCATTCCATGCATCGTTTACTTAAACGTCAGTTACAGCGCCATTTAGGAAAGGATTTTCAGCCTGATGAGACAATGGGGGCATTTTTAAAGATCATCGATAGCTATTATCAAGAGGTGGAGAGAGAGCAGCGCTTGCTGCAGAACGTCCTACTTATAAATACCGCCGAACTCAATGCGGTGAATGAGCATATGCGTATTCAGAACGCTGAAATAACGCGCACTTTGCTTAATACTTTGAGTGATGGTGTGTACGCTACCGATATGCAGGGGAAAGTTACATTCATGAATGTTGCTGCCGAAAAAATAATTGGTAGGAGTGAGCAAGAGCTCATCGGACACCCAATTCATGAAATCGTACAACATCATCTCCCGGATGGATCAGTATTCCCCGCTGAACGTTGTCCACAATTTGTAGTGATTCGGCGCGGTGAATCAATTAATGGTAGTGGTCATTTTATAGGACGTGATGGCAGTTTTATTCCGGTGGAATATTTATCGCGTCCAATCATGGTAGGAGGTAAATTTATTGGTGCGCTAGTATCGTTTCAAGATATTAGTTTACGCCAGAAAACGGAAAATAATTTACGAATAGCCTATGACAGCTTAAGAGAAACACTGAGTGAGCTGGAATTTCAAAAATATGCTCTGGATCAGCATGCTATCGTAAGCATGGCCGATCCGAGCGGAAAAATTACCTATGCCAACAGTAAATTCTGCGCCCTTAGTCTATATGATCGCGAGGAATTGTTGGGACAAGATCATCGTATCTTGAATTCAGGCCACCACCCACACGCATTCTTCGAGGAAATGTGGAAAGTCATCAGTCATGGCCAAATTTGGCATGGAGAGGTGAGAAACCGTCGCAAAGATGGCATCTACTACTGGGTAGACTCCACAATCATTCCATTATTGAATGACCAAGGAAGGCCATTACGATATATCTCTATCCGTACAGACATTACTGCACGTAAGGCAATAGAGATTCAAATAGAAGAGCAGCGAGCTTTTTACGAGCAAATAAGCGAAACACTGGATGAGGGTTTGCTTGTGCAGGATGTAAATGGGCGATGCATCTACATGAATTCAGAAGCTGAACGTTTACTAGGATGGTCGCGTGCAGAATTCATAAATAAGCCTGTGCATGACACAATTCACAAACAGACCGCAGACGGACATCCGTTATTAGAGTGCGATTGCCCAATCATATTGGGGGCGAAAGTAAAAGGAGGTGTGAGCCTCGACGATCAGGTCTTTTTACACAAAAATGGTACAGTGTTTCCAGTGGAAGTATCTTCCCGGGTGTTTATGCGTAAAGGTGTAATTGATTCTGTTGTGGTGGCATTTCAGGATATTTCGGAGCGAAAAAAAAGTGAATTTTGTATTCAGCGGACTCAAGAGCGGCTTAATCTTGCTTTGGAGGGTTCCAATTTAGCATTGTGGGACATAGATATTGCAAGTAATCGCATTTACTTCAGTAGTAAATGGGCGGAAATGTTGGGTGGAGTGTCAGAAGAAACCTTGATGACGGCGGAGAGCCTGCTCAATGATATTCATCCAGAAGATCGCGAACAAGTACAACGATTGTGGATCCCTATTTTGAAAGGGCTGGTACCTCATTATTCGGTTGAATGCCGAATAAAATGTCGAAATGGCGAGTGGTTGTGGGTATACACACGAGGTAAAGTAGTAGAGCGTGATACGGCAGGGCGCGCGGTGCGTCTGACCGGTACCTGTGCTAATGTCACTGAGAAAAAGCGGGCGGAAGAGGCATTATATAAGTCCGAGACCAAGCTGCGCACATTGTACGATTCAACTAGTGACGCGGTGATGCTACTAGACGAAAAGGGATTTTTCGATTGCAATTTGGCGACATTGCAGATGTTTGGATGCGTATCACGGGAATACTTTTGTTCACAGCATCCGGCAGATTTATCGCCCGAGAAGCAACCTGGCGGCCTAGATTCAATGATATTAGCGAACAAGCAGATTGCAATAGCAATGAAGGAAGGAAGTAACCGTTTCGAATGGGTGCATAAACGCGCGGACAATGGTAATACTTTTGATGCGGATGTTTTACTCAATGTCATGACGCTAGACGACAGGCCAGTTCTACAAGCGACTGTGCGTGACGTTACTCAACGCAAGCAGGTAGAAAATGCATTACGGCAATCAAAAACGATCGCGGAACAGGCAAGCAAGATCAAGAGCGATTTTTTGGCCAATATGAGTCACGAGATACGTACCCCGATGAACGGCATTATTGGTATGACCGGATTGGCGCTCGATACTGAATTAACCCCAGAGCAACGCGAGTATTTGGATTTGGTAAAAATTTCCGCTGACTCTTTACTCCATATTGTTAACGATATTTTAGATTTCTCTAAGATCGAATCGGGCAAGATGGAAATTGAGACGGTGGAGTTTTCATTGGAGCATATGTTGCGCGATACGATAAAGCTGTTAGCAGTACGCGCGCACCAGAAAAATTTAGAGCTGATACTGAATATTGCCACCGATGTGCCGGATCGTGTATTTGGAGATCCTGGCCGTTTGCGCCAGGTTATTGTTAATTTAGTCAATAATGCCATTAAATTCACGGAATTTGGCGAAGTTGAAGTGTCAGTTCGCCTTGCCGATGATGTGCAGAAAATGAGCGCCAAGTTGAATTTTAGTGTACGTGACACTGGCATCGGTATACCTCAAGAAAAATTCCAAACTATTTTTAATTCATTCTCGCAGGCAGACACTTCAACTACCCGTAAATATGGTGGAACCGGTCTGGGTCTAACCATTTCAGCCCAGATCATTGGATTGATGGGGGGGCAGATTGAATTGGATAGCGAGGTGGGAAGGGGTAGTACATTCCGTTTCACAATTGACTTGCCAGTAAATCTCGGAGCTGCCCATAGCCAATATCAATGTTTCGGACGAATTACCGGTATGCATATTTTGGTAGTGGATGACAACGCCACCAACCGTAAATTGATGTTCAAGATATTGAGTAACTGGAAGATGTTACCGACTGTAGTAAGCAGTGGTGAAGAAGCGTTGGCCGAAATGCAGCGTGCAACAGCTTCTGGGCAGCCTTATTCACTTGCGATACTTGATTTACAAATGCCGGATATGGATGGTTTTGAGCTGGCCGACCGCATTCGCCGACACCCACAATATGTTAAAGCAATAGTGATGATGTTAACGTCGGAAGGGCAACACGGGTATACGGCGAAATGTCAAGAATTGGGCATTAGCAGCTATTTAACGAAACCTATATCGCAATCTGAATTGCTCAATGCCATCATGATTGCGTTAGGCGAGCCGAAGCCACAAATGGCGCAACTCATCACACGTCATTCACTGCAAGAATCGCGACGTAAACTAAAGTTGCTATTGGCAGAAGACAATGCGGTGAATCAAATACTGGCGATCCGGTTACTGGAAAAATCGGGACATACTGTAACCGTGGCAAATAATGGCTTCGAGGCCGTGCAATACTGGCAGAATGAACAATTTGATGCAATTCTGATGGATATTGATATGCCAGAGATGAATGGATATGAGGCGACCCAGCGTATCCGCGAACAGGAACAAGAAAACGGTACGCATATTCCCATTGTCGCAATGACCGCTCATGCGATGGTGGGAGTACGTGATGAATGTTTAAGTCATGGCATGGATGGTTATCTGTCCAAACCTATTGATATGGTAGCATTGTGGTGCGAACTAGATAAGGTGATGCAAAATATTAAGGATGAAGCTAGCACACAAGCTCTGTCTTCTGTGCAGTTGCCTGTAGCAGACTTTAAAAAAATACGACAAACGGTGGATAATAATCGTGAGTTGTTCGATGAGATCGTAAATATATTTCTAGCTGATGCGCCTCCCTATGTACAACGTATCAAAACAGCAGTTAATGAAGGAGATGTCACGACAGTGCGCCACAGCGCCCACGCGCTTAAAGGCATGGTTGGCGCATTTGCTGCTGGGCGTACCATGCATGCTATTAATTTGGTTGAGCACGGAATCGGGCAATCCGAATTAATTGATGCGGTGGCTGAGCTTGAAGCGTCACTGTTCGAATTGCAAGCTAGTCTTCGTTCTTACAAATGGTGATTAGTGTTATTGGGTAATTTTGGAAGTTTGCCGGGCGCTGCCTGTAATCAATAGGTTTATTTGTAGTAATCGCGACATCATCTGACAGTTACCCGATTTGATCGAAGTGACTGTCAGTTCAGATTCAGCTATTCAATGTGGTGATTTTATCGTGCCACGCCTCCTTTCCGTCACACAAGTTTGCATCGGTGTACGCCCACTACACCCTCTTTCCTTTATTTCGATTGGTATGACCACTGACCATCTACCTCATAGCCAGACGCCAGCAGACTGTTAATTTTTTCGGGTGGCATCGGCTTGCTAAAGTAATAACCTTGTATCTCGTCACACTCTTGATCTTTCAGAAAAGAGAGCTGCTCGGCTGTTTCCACTCCTTCAGCGATTACTTTCAGCTTAAGTGTGCGCGCCATATTAATGATCGTACTAACAATCACGGCATCGTCCGAATCAACTGTTATATCGCGCACAAATGATTGGTCGATCTTAAGCTTATCAATGGGGAAACGCTTGAGGAAACTTAAGCTGGAATAGCCAGTACCAAAGTCGTCCACTGCGAGTTTTAATCCCATTGCCTTTAATTCCAATAACAGCGCAATCGACACTTCAGCATTGTGCATGACAGCACTTTCGGTAATTTCCAGCTCAAGACCCGAGGGATCGAGTTCATATTCACGTAAAATTTCCTTAATCATTTCGCCAAAATTATTTTGGCGAAACTGTACTGCCGATAGGTTCACCGCTACAGTAATCTTCGGTAAACCTAACATACGCCACTCGCTATTCTGCCGACAAGCCTCACGTAAGACCCATTCACCAATTGGAATAATCAAACCAGCCTCTTCTGCAATTGGAATAAAATATTCTGGCGGAACCATTCCAATCTCAGGATTATTCCATCGCAATAATGCTTCTACACCAATGATGCGGCCGCTACGCAAATTCATCTGAGGCTGATAATGTAAACAAAACCCTTGTTGTTCTATTGCATGGCACAGTTTCCGTTCGATCGACATTCGCTCAAGCGCAAGCTGATTCATTTCATTAGTGAAGAACTGGTAGTTATTGCGTCCATTTTTTTTAGCATGGTACATTGCAGCATCAGCATACTTAATCAAACTGTCTCCATCGCATCCATCTTCTGGAAAAATGCTGATGCCAATACTAGTGGTTATTTTTATTTCATTGCCATCTATGATGCACAGGCCAGAGATGGCATCTATCAATTTAACCGCAATATCGGTAGCATCATCCACAGTTCCCAAATCCGGCAACATAATGACAAACTCGTCGCCACCCCGCCTGCTTACTGTATCGCTAGCGCGGCTCACACTGCTAATTCGTTTAGCGACCTCCTGCAATAATTTATCACCAACAAGATGACCCAGCATGTCATTAATAGCTTTAAAATGATCAAGATCTAGGCACATGACTGCCACTTTGTGTTTTTCACGGCTAGCATGGGAAATAGCCTGAGCTAAGCGATCTTGTAATAACAGGCCATTAGGCAGATTGGTGAGAAAGTCATGCAGCACGACATAAGCCATACGTTCTTCTGCCGCTTTACGCTCGCTGATATCGGAAAAAACGCCGATATAGTAGTTGATCTCGCCGCGGTCGTTTTTCATTGTGCTGATGCTCAAACACTCGGCGTAACTTTCATCATTTTTTCGTCGGCTGATCACCTCACCCTGCCAGTATCCGGTCTCGTTAATGCTGCACCATGTATCATCATGGTTGAACGCGTCATTCATCAAGCCAAGGTGTAGCAGATTCAGGTTCTTACCTATTAAATCATTCGCACTGTAACCGGTAATGGTAGAAAAAGCCGGGTTAATAAACAACATGTTTTTATCGGCATCCGTAACAATTATGCCTTCATGTACGTTATTGAATATATGCGCGAATAGCCTAAGTTGCTTCTCCTTTTGACGTACGCTATCGCTCTCTTGTCCCGAACTAGATAAGTCCTGCATTAATATCACTCATTATCTTGGTTAATCAAGTTAGGCATCAGGTCGAAGGAAGCTCGAGATCTGTGATTCCAATTAGACTGACGAAAAACTCTGCGTACTATAACTGCCGTCTTCATATCAACTTTGTCCCGAGTATTCAAAAATAATGGGCTCCAGAGGCTGATGCTCGCATGCATCACGCAATAGAGCGGCCGTTTCACTCAAGGCAAGTTCCTTTAAACGGCAGCGCATGCGCCAAACTCCGTCATCAGATTCGGAAACGCCACAGGAATGGTTGGCCATGCTGCACTCTGCACTTTCCGCCGCTACAGGAGTACCCACGTAATTTAATGCGGCTACCGGCAGATTCGGAAAGAGGCGTCTGGCCTCACGCACCCATTCCAGCAAACGCGCTTGCTGGGAGCAATCGCAAACATTACCATCTACCAGCACCATGTCGTATTGCTCCAAATCTGGCTCAGGCATATCCGCCCATGCTTGCTGGACTAACTGATGCCTGGATTTTTCCAACATCTGATTCAAGATGCGACGGGTGCCTGATGCTTCTCCGAGTAACAAAATATTCATGCGGCTAACCTCAGTGCATGCTCGGGCAAAGTACCAAACAGGGCAAACTCTGTAATCTCGTCAATTTCTAACGTGCAGGCTACTGTTAAAACTTTACCTATTTTTATCGGGGCGCCTAACCTAGTTATGCTTAGCCCCAGCTTGCGAAACATCCGCTCAACTGCCACACTCGTAACTGAAACATATCGCTCTATTCCGTTTTTTTGAGCAAACCTCACAGCTGCCTGAATCATCTGGATAGGAATGTTACTCAGCCCAAAACCACTACTGCCCAATTTGTCACTTGATATTGCAAATCGGCTTAATTCCCACACGGCAGTTTGTTGCGGTGCTGGCTGTCCGTGCAAGAGCTGAGGAAAGGTATCTTTCAACATGTTGGGACCGGTAGTAGGCAATAATCGCCAACAACCCTGCACCTCATTCTCTTCGCTTTTTGCCAATACATATACGGGGTTAGCCTCATCAAACTCATCATGCTCCATGCCGTTATCACTATTAACATCCCATCCCAAACGGTCATGAAAAACTTCGTGCCTAAGACGGTACATTCCCAGCGCTGCCTGATGATCTAGGGATCCATCTCCATGTTGCGCAAGCATTATTTGTCTCATTTTTCTTCCCTCTGTCGTTAGTTGATGACAGGAGCAATGAGACTACGTATCTGAACAGCTAGCTAGCTGTAAGATCTGACAGGGTTAAATAACAATTAATGGCTATAAACCATCGTTGCACAAGACACTAGGGTTAAGCGGGGAGTGTTACTTTGAAATAAATATGGGGAGAGTTTGCCTTTCACGGCATCTCGTAGATTTTATAATCTGCTGCACACATTAATCGTGTAATTCTGCGGGACTCAAATATGGCAATGACCAACCACTATATCGATCCGTCATACAAAACTCAGGGAGCTATAAGGCCCATCGAAAGAGCGCGGGCAATCGCATGTTGACGGTTGGATGCTCCCATTTTGTTACCTGCATTTTGCAGGTGAAAAGTTACGGTACGTTCCGTAATTTGAAGTATGTCAGCTATCTCACCTCCAGTTTTTCCTTCAGCCGCCCACAGAAGACACTCTTTTTCCCGAAGCGTAAGCTCCATTTTTGTCAACAGAAGCGGCCCCTTACTCAGTACAATGCGCTGAATCGCCTCATGTAAATAACATGCCAGTAATTGAGACTTCCCTATAATGGAAAGGATGTCCTGTTGAGCTCTATAGGAATCTTGAGAAGAAGCAAGACTCAACATCGCGGCTTCACCATGTCCACCGTGGACAGCAAAGCTTGCGCCACACAACAAACCAAACTCTCTTGACTCGTTTCTCATTTTAGCTTCTTTGCTACCCTTAAACACGCGACTATCCCAAATAACGGGAATAGTCTGCCTTTTAGTTATACAGTGATAATAGGTAGGATCAATCTTTTGATAATTATGTTCAACGTAACGAGCACGCCATTCCTTAGGATATCCATTCAGAATGAATTGATAAGGTCGAGTAAGAGAGGTGTTTACCTGCACTCCATAAATGAAATGGTCAAAGCCTAACTGGCCGGCGATGCTGGCAGTCGTAGCATGCAAGGCTTCGACTGTGCCACAACTTAGCAATGATTCAAACAAATCCAAATCAGACATGGCTTTTCTCCTCGCTCATATTTCGTGGGTGCAGATTTTTTACTAATTTAATCCGCCAGTACAGCATATCACCATTAAACATAGTTGCAATTCAATATCTTATACAAAATTATCACTATACCCTAATAAAACGCAACTAAACAAACGGTAATTCTGCGGTGCCTGAGCCTATAGTTGCAATTTCATGCAGCGCCTTCATGAATCCTGCTTGCTCATGCAATTGCACCAACGTATCTGGATGACAGCGGCCACGCATCTGCACGAGGCGCGCTTTGCTGGCCGCTGGCATGTCCCACTTTAATCCAACTAACAATTCATCTGCCAAGGACGGTTGGTTACATACCAGCACCATATCACAACCAGCCTGCAACGCAGCTTCCGCACGTTGCAGGATGCCACCCGCTACCGTGGCACCTTCCATGCTAAGGTCGTCACTAAAGATACATCCATTGAAACCGAGTTCACCGCGCAGAATATCTTTTAACCATATTTTTGAAAAACCTGCTGGATGTTTGTCCACCTTTGGGTAAATCACGTGCGCAGGCATAACTGCAGTCAGACCATAATTAACCATCTGACGAAACGGAATCAGGTCACAAAACTCAATATCGGTATAGCTGCGTTCATCTATCGGAATTGCCAGGTGTGAATCGGCGTGTACGTAGCCGTGCCCAGGAAAATGCTTGCCCACAGTAGGCATCCCACCCTGTTTGAGCCCCAACAACAAGCTATGCGCCAGTTCGGCTATGGCCTGTGGCTCAGAATGAAAGGCACGGTCACCAATCACTTTGCTGATGCCGAAATCTATGTCTAGTACCGGGGTAAAGCTGAAATCCACGCCGCAAGCACGCAATTCTGCGGCCAGCACGTAGCCTACCTGCTGCGCCAGATGCTTGGCGCGGCGCGGGTTTTCATCCCAAATATTGCCCAGCTCGCGCATCGCCGGGATGCGCGTGAAACCATCGGTAAAACGCTGTACCCGTCCCCCCTCATGATCCACAGCGATCAATAACGGCGGAGTACGTAGGGCATGAATGCTAGCTGTCAATTGGGCAAGCTGGCGGGGAGATTCATAATTACGCGCAAACAGAATCACGCCCCCCACTAACTCATGACGTAAACGGGCTTCATCCTCCGCAGTAAGGGCAGTTCCTGCAATATCTAGCATGCATGGGCCGATTCCCATTCAGTTTCTCCTAATGATCTTCACTTATTTCATGACATCAGGGTATTTGTCTTCACAATTGAATCTTTAATCAGCTTTTTCCAAAATGACGAATGCCACGGCGACATCATGGTCATCACTAATGCTTAGATGGTGGTGTGTTAACCCTAATTGCACTAGGTGCGCAGCTAATTCCGCATCAAATTCAAAAGTGGGTTTGCCAAACACATCATGTGTCACGCTAATTTTCTGCAAGCTTACGGGATAGCGCAGGCCGCTTCCTATCGCCTTTGCCAGTGCTTCCTTGGCGGCAAAGCGTTTCATCAACAGGCGCACGGGATAGGTATGGACTCGGTACTCCGTTACTTCTTGCTGGCTCAAAATACGCTGGGCGAAACGCTCGCCATAATTAGCATGCACTGCCTCAATGCGTGCATAAGCGACAATGTCAGTACCGATACCCAAAATCATGGTAGCTGAGCTCCAATACTTTTATGGATAAATGCCAATTAGCAGCGCTTTCATTTTTTTCACAGCTTGCTCCAGGCCAATAAAAAGCGCCTCGGCGATTATGGCATGACCGATATTGAGTTCACAGATATTGGGAATAGCAACGATAGGCTGTACGTTGTGATAGTTTAGGCCGTGTCCGGCATTCACTTGCAAACCGAGCGCATGGGCATGCACCACTGTGCGCTGAATGCGCGCTAATTCTTGCGTCTGATGCGGCACACTGGCCGCATCAGCATATTTTCCCGTATGTATTTCTACTACCGGAGCGCCTGCAGACCGCGCCGCATCCATTTGTTTTTCATCCGCATCCACAAACAATGACACACGTATGCCCGCCGCCGCACAGCATTCACAGGCGTGCTTCACACTATCAAAATTCCCCACCACATCCAACCCTCCCTCGGTGGTCAATTCTTCGCGCCGTTCCGGCACGAAGCACACATCGTGCGGCTTAATGCGCAAAGCAATGGCCAACATTTCGTCGGTAATGGCGCTTTCAAGATTCATGCGCGTTTGCAACATATCGCGCAGAATTTCCACGTCCCGATCCTGGATGTGGCGGCGGTCTTCGCGTAAATGCAGTGTAATAACGTCCGCACCGGCCGCCTCACCGATTAACGCTGCCTGAATCACATTGGGGTAACGCGTACCCCGAACTTGCCGCAATGTGGCAACGTGGTCAATATTAAGTCCAAGTTTGATCATATTTTTTGTAAATCCCTTATCAATTCGCGCGTATGCAATGTTTTGCCCGCAAGATAGTGGTTTAGTAACATGCGCATCAACTGCTTGCTCTGCTGCGCGCTAACTGCATCGCGGTAATCATCAGCAGCCATATCTTGCAAGGTTTTGCCCAACATCAACAAGCCTTCTGATACTCCTGATATGTCTGAGCCATTGGGTGTAACACGCACTGCACCCCGTTCAAGCACGTAACGATAGGGCACGACAGAATTAATCGGCTCACCGCTGTCCGCTTCCTGTAGCAATAAAAGCGCATAACCCAACTCTTGCAGCAAATGTTTTTCAAAACTACGCAAAATGGCAGCATAGTCCGCTTCATTTGCTAACCGTTGTAGGGTGTGCTGGTAATAATCGAACAGTTGCTCGTGCGGATCATCACGCACCATCAGGTTAAGCAGCAATTCATTCAAATAGAAACCACACAGCAATGCCGTTCCCTGTAATTGCGGCTGCCCACCCCGCCACTCGGCACGATGCAAGGTGCGCAATTCATGTTTGCCGAACCAGCTTAATAGCAATGGTTGGAAACCCATTAATAAACCACGCAATGCCGATCTTGGACGCCGTGCACCGCGCGCCACCAATGCTACGCGACCGTGCTGCCGACTGAGCACTTCCAGCACCAGGCTGGTTTCACGATATGGATAACTGTGTAAGACAAAAGCGGGTTCGTCTTCTAATCTGTGTTTGTGCGACTGCAATCTAGTCCTCCCAGCTTCTCCTTGTCACCGAGGAACAAACGAGGGAAGCAAAGCCGACCACTGAGCTATAGAAGGGTCGCTGCGTAGCAATGGAAGCGAATCCCTTGCTGGTGAAAAAAAACAAGGAGGGCTTAAGGTTAAAATTATTCATAACCCAAACTTTTCAACACCTGTGCATTGTCTGCCCAACCACTTCGCACTTTAATCCACACTTCGAGATAGACTTTTCCATCGAATAGTGCCTCCATATCTAACCGCGCTTGGGTGGCAATTTCTTTAAGCTTCTCACCATTTTTACCGATCAGCATTACCTTATGCGCATCCTTATCTACAAGAACCGCAGCGTGGATACGACGCAACTTTCCTTCTATTTTGAACTGTTCAATCACGACACTTACTGAATAGGGTAGCTCTTCACCGGTAAAGCGAAAGATTTTTTCACGTACCAATTCGGCCGCGAGAAAGCGTTCATTACGATCGGTGATTTCATCTTCAGGATAAATTTTTTCACCCTCGAGCAGATAGGGTCGAACCGCATTTAACAAGGTGTCGAGCTGCTTATTCTGTTTTGCGCTCACTGGCACGATAGCAGTGAATTCACGCTCCCTGGCTATCTCCTGAATAAAGGGCAGTAATTCTGATTTATTCTCCATGTTGTCTACCTTGTTGATAACAAGCAGCACTGGCATATTTTTTGGTAGCAAATTCATTACTTGGCGATCACGCTCGTCAAAATTCCGAGCTTCAATCACGAACAACACCACATTCACGTTACGCAAGCTACTCGTCACCACACGATTCAAACCGCGATTCAGGGTATTAAGATGTTTCGTCTGAAATCCCGGGGTATCTACAAATACAAATTGCGTGTGCTCTTCAGTCAATATTCCGGTAATACGGTGGCGTGTGGTCTGTGCCTTGCGTGAAGTAATGCTAATTTTTTGGCCGACCAGATGATTAAGTAAAGTGGATTTACCCACATTCGGACGGCCGACAATGGCAATAAAGCCGCTGTGGAAATTGCTTGCATTCATGACTGGCTTTCGATTTTTCGGTAAGCGGCTTCTGCTGCTACCTGCTCTGCGGTGCGGCGGCTGCTGCCCTCACCACACGTGAATAGTTTCAATTGTTCGATTTGGCATTCAACTTTAAATAGCTGTGCGTGTGCTTCGCCCTGAGTAGCAATCACAGTATATTTGGGTAATGCCAGACGCTTGCCTTGCAAATATTCCTGCAACAAGGTTTTGAAATCTTTACCCAACGTCTGCGCGTCTGCTTGCGCGATAAAGGGCACATACAGCCGGAGCACAACTTGCTCTGCGGCTGCAAAACCAGCATCCAAAAATACTGCGCCAAACAATGCTTCCATTGTATCGGCAAGGATAGACGGGCGACGAAAACCGGCACTTTTACGCTCACCTTCGCCCAACAATAATAATTCGCCCAAATGTAATTGTTGCGCTAAAACAACCAAAGTTTGCTGGTTAACCAGATTAGAACGCAGACGGGACAAATCACCTTCCGGCAAACCGGGATAAATATCATATAGATGTTTGGCAATGACACAATTGAGTACGCTATCACCCAAAAATTCCAAACGTTCGTTGTGGGCCGGACTATAACTGCGATGCGTCAAAGCACGCTGCAATAATTGCGGTTGCGTAAAAACGTGACCAATCCGATTGCACAGCACATCACGATTCATCGGCTATTTCTTAAAACTACTTGGATTAAATTCGAGTAACAGGCTAGCATTGCCGACTAGTGGTATTTTTACTTGATAGCTAATGCTCAGTGATAAACCACGCGCATCCTTGACTATCTCAATATCATTTGCAGTGACAACATTGATGTTGTTCATCATGGCGCGTTTACTGAACGACTCGCGAATATCCTTAGATTGAACCCCTTGCATTTCGGGATCATTTGCAATGGTGGAAAGAATGCTTCTAATTTCGGCATCTTGAACATACGCCGGAATAACCTTCATGCCGCCAATCGCCGCTAGTATCAATAGGACTGACCAGACCAAAAGACCAGACAAGCTTACGCCACGCTGCCTGTTTGCTATTGTTTTAATCATGCTCCTCCTTCGTTTGCAACTTCAATCAATAGACAAGCCTATACGTTTCAAATCACTAAAATTCATCCAGATCATAAACGCCTTACCAACTATCATGTTATCCGGCACGAAACCCCAATAACGACTATCCCGGCTGTTATCGCGATTATCACCCAGCATAAAGTAATGTCCCGCCGGCACTGTACAGCGCACCTCTTTTTCACTGTAGGCACAATTCTCCCGATGTGGAAATTCTGCCACCGCACCAAGGTGTATATTGGGCACTTCTGGATTTACCAGCATTGCATGGATATGCCCAGTCAAATTTTCTTTATAACGCTCGGTATGCACGAAGTTTAGAGCAGTTTCCACATAGTTGTAGTCTCCGTCCGGCTGCTGTTCTTGCATCACATCATTTACAAATACTTTCTTATTGCGATATGTAATTTGGTCGCCAGGCAATCCAACCACCCGCTTAATATAATCTAGCGATGGATTTTCCGGATAGTGGAATACCATCACATCGCCTCGGCTAGGGGAGTTTATTTCTACCAGTTTCTTGCTGATGATGGGCAAACGAATGCCATAAGTAAACTTGTTAACCAAGATAAAATCGCCTACCTGTAAAGTAGGAATCATCGACCCAGACGGTATTTTGAACGGCTCAACCAGAAATGAACGCAGCAAAAATACCACCAAGATAACAGGAAAGAAACTCTTGGAATATTCCACCCACCAAGGTTCTTTTGTGGACGCTATGCGTTTCGATTGCAACACAAAGCGATCCAGTAACCATACGCTACCGGTGATCAGCAACAATACAAACATGATTAAAGCAAAGTCCATCTCGATTCCCGTCTTTACGTTATTTTTCGCCTACCTGCAAGATGGCCAAAAAAGCCTCCTGCGGAATTTCCACATTACCTACCTGCTTCATACGTTTTTTTCCGGCCTTCTGTTTTTCCAGCAATTTACGCTTGCGTGAAATATCGCCACCATAACATTTGGCTAATACATTTTTTCGTAAAGCTTTAACATTCTCACGCGAGATTATGTTTGAACCAACAGCAGCCTGGATCGCCACATCGAACATCTGACGCGGAATCAACTCACGCATCTTAGCCGCCACTTCACGGCCACGGAACTGGCTGTTGCTGCGGTGTAGGATAATCGCCAGCGCATCTACCTTTTCGCCATTGATCAGCATATCCACCTTAACCACGTCAGCCGGACGGTATTCCTTAAACTCGTAATCCATTGAAGCATAGCCGCGCGAAATCGATTTCAGCCTGTCAAAGAAATCAAGTACGATTTCTGCCATAGGTATCTCATATATCAGCAACACTTGCTTACCGTGATAACTCATGTCGAGCTGTACACCGCGCTTTTGCGTACACAACGTAATCACCGCACCAACGTATTCCTGCGGCATATACAAGTTGACTGTCACAATAGGTTCACGGATTTCCTCGATCTTGGACGGGTCTGGCATTTTGGATGGATTATCCACTACGAGCACCGTCCCGTCGCGCTGCACCACCTCGTAAATAACGGTAGGTGCAGTGGTAATCAAATCCATATCGAACTCGCGCTCCAGCCGTTCCTGCACAATTTCCATATGCAGTAATCCCAAAAATCCGCAACGAAAACCAAAACCCAATGCCTGTGATACTTCCGGTTCATACTGCAATGAAGCGTCATTAAGCTTGAGTTTTTCCAGTGAATCACGCAGCGACTCATACTGATTAGATTCTACTGGGAATAATCCGGCAAATACTTGTGGCTGCACTTCCTTAAACCCTGGCAAGGCTGTAGGTGTAGGCCGGTTTGCCAGCGTAATGGTGTCACCAACCTTGGCCGCCTTCAGCTCCTTGATACCCGCAATGACAAAGCCGACCTGGCCGGCAGCCAATACTTCACGCGGTTGCGACTTTGGCGTAAATACACCGATGTGCTCAGTCAAATGCTGCGCGCCAGTAGCCATCAACAAAATTTTATCTTTGGGTTTTAAAGTGCCATTAAAAATCCGCACCAGCATTACTACGCCAACATAATTATCGAACCAGGCATCTATAATCAGCGCGCACAATGGCGCAGCTGGATCGCCTTTAGGTGCCGGGACTTTAGCGATTAAAGCTTCCAGCACGTCCTGCACACCCTCACCCGTCTTGGCTGAGCAGCGTGTCGCGTCATGCGCATCAATACCGATTACTTCCTCGATTTCTTCAATGGCGTTTTCCGGATTAGCAGACGGCAAGTCAATCTTATTCAACACCGGCACTACTTCCACCCCTAGATCAAGCGCGGTGTAGCAATTAGCAACTGTCTGCGCTTCCACTCCCTGAGATGCATCAACGACTAGCAGCGCGCCTTCGCAGGCAGATAATGAGCGTGATACTTCATAAGAAAAATCCACGTGTCCCGGCGTGTCAATCAGGTTGAGATTGTATATCTGGCCATCACGGGCCTTGTATTGCAGCGCGGCTGTCTGAGCTTTAATGGTGATGCCGCGTTCACGTTCCAAGTCCATGGAATCGAGCACTTGCGCTTCCATTTCGCGGTCAGAAAGCCCTCCGCATAACTGAATAATTCGATCGGCCAAAGTAGATTTGCCGTGATCAATATGGGCAATAATGGAAAAATTACGGATGTGTTGCATTATTTTTACAATCTCGGATTATTTAATTTGATGTTCCATGTATCACAAAATACACATGTTTCTTAAGGTTGGTAGCTTTGGGGCTAATTTCACTAGCATGTTGCAATTATTTTTATCTTAACTTACACACGGGGCGGCAATTATACCTTGAAGACACACCATCCTGCGGAAAACGCTAGCTCTCGCTTTGGCATAACGATTCAGTTATTAAATAGCTTCAAGCGACATATTTACGCATGGATCTTAAAAGCAAAAAGCGACGTGTCTTAAGGTTGCCCTACAGCATCGTCATAGGATCGTGAACAATGGGTACACAATTTCTCCCACGTAACGCATCTGCACTTTCAACCCGATAGCCTGCTTCAGGTCTGAGTCCAACCGTTCTTCCTTATTTATTTAATTCAGTACTATAGCTGAGCAAGTCGAAGTTTGCCTGCGATATTCATCGCAATGTTTCATCTTGGTTTAAGTTATTTAATAGCGAGACTCATAGACATAATTTCAACCAAGCATTTTTATTGTAAATGACAAATTCCTCGCACCTGATTGGTGCGGCATACATTTTAAGATGCGTACCGTTGGTGCATAAAAATCTTCTTCCATATCTTACATATTACGCAAGATATTGTTTATTTTTATAAATAATAGTGGCATTTAAATTGCTTATGGCTGATTGGGCGCTTCTTAAATTTTGCTCTCAATCTTAGAAAGAACTGTTATGTACAAAACTAAATTATTCATTATCGCTTTAGGTACTTCATTCATACTTCCCGCAGCAGCGGCCAACGGATTTTCTTCACTATTTAAAGATAACGGCATTGAAGTTGGAGGTTGGATCAATGCGGGAATAACCTATAACGCGAATAATCCCACTGATCGATTTAACGGCCCTGTTACTTTCGCTGATCGTTCCAAGGAGTTTCAATTAAATCAGCTTAATATATTTATACAGCGCGCCGTAGCGACAGAAGGTAAAGAATGGAATTTTGGGGGTAGATTCGATTTAATGTTTGGTACTGACGCTATTTTTGCCCAAGCATACGGTATCCCAGCGTTCGATGTAAATACCGGCCAACCTTTGAAAAGAAATAGTTGGGATCTAAATTTATGCTGTTCTTCTAGCCGCTTCTACAATATGGCATTACCACAAGCTTATATGGAAGCCTATGTGCCAGTTGGAAACGGCCTAAATCTTAAAATCGGTCATTTTTACTCACCAACCGGTTATGAAACGGTTCCGGCACCTGACAACTTTTTTTATACACGTTCATACACCTTTAGTAATGGTGAGCCATTTACTCATACCGGCTTGGTAGGCAACTACACAGTCAACAAAAATTGGGCGTTTATGGGCGGCGCAATCACTGGCAGCGCAACTGGCGGTTGGGATGGTGGTTGGGATAAGGAATTAAGCAATTGGGGCGGCTTAGCCGGAGCCACGTGGACCAGCGATGACAAAAAAAGTTCAGCTAATCTAACCGGTTCTTACAGTCAGACCTCTAAACGAAGTAATGAGCCTTGGGGTTTTTACAGCCTTGTTTTGCAACACAAAATCACCCCGAAAACACTCCTAGTTTTACACCATACTAGCGGTTTTGCGGGCGGGGTTTTTGTGCCTGATGGCCATAAAGATATCACATGGCACGGCGTCGACATGCAATTACAGCATAACCTCAGGGAAGATTTGTCGGTGGGCATCCGTGGTGAATGGTTCCGTGATAAAGACGGCTTCCGTGTCTGCTCACCAGTCCGGGTAGCTCAAGCAACTAACAGTGTACACATTAGCTTTGCAGCTGACTTTTTGGCTACCTGCCAACCTGCCGATTATTATGGTGTCACCTTAGGCATGAATTGGAAACCAGCTAAACAGTTAGGGATTGATTCAGAAGCCATGCAAAAATTAAATATTCGTCCCAATATCCGCTACGACAGAGTGGATGGAATTGGTCAGGCGTATCGGCCTTTTGACAATAAAAAAGACCAATTATTAATTTCGGTCGATGCGACGATCCCATTCTGATTAAGCAATTTTTGGATAAGCCGAACTCTGCCTTCCAGAATACACTCACAGTGAAATAATGGTATTTATTTTTGAGAAAGCGTTATCAGGCTGTTTACGCTCTAATGCACCTGAGGAGGAGTAATAATTATGAAAATGGTTACTGCAATCATCAAACCGTTCAAACTTGACGAAGTACGGGAGGCTTTGACTGCAATTGGTGTACTGGGTATCACTGTTACGGAAATAAAAGGCTTTGGTCGGCAAAAAGGACATACTGAACTATACCGCGGTGCAGAATATGTGGTGGACTTTCTGCCCAAGATCAAGTTGGAAATAGCTATCAAAAAGGACGTACTAGAGCTGGTACTCGAAGCTATCGAAAAATCTGCACACACAGGTAATATTGGTGATGGCAAAATATTCGTTCACAACATCGAACAAGTAATTCGCATCCGCACTGGCGAAACTGGCGTAGAAGCATTGTAATGGCATACATCAATCTGGACGCATCAAATTTCCGCATCACAATTGAATATTTACCCGAAAAAAGACCGGTTTTATTGTGTAGGATTATGTAGGGGATAGCGTTGTGCAATTGCTACAACTACTGAAAAGCCCCGATTTCTCGGGGCAGCAAACGACATTAAGTTAATTAGACACTATTCAAGATACGGCCTGATACGGGCAAGCTAGGCTGTCCATCAGGACCATACAATCCATTTGCACTATGTGTAGCATTATGCAACATAATTAGTGTTTGCTGGTTATGACGCATTTTTACTTGAATTAACTCACCATTAGTGTGGTTCATGTGCTGCGCATGGATAGCCAACTGCCGGATTTCATGCCACGCTGGTAAATTAATTGCAGTGTGGGTTTTCAACCAAGTTTCCATGCTGCCCGGTTCAATTTTTATGCCCCGAGTAAGCATATCATTCCTCCGTACATCCACCAGCTTGGCCAACTCTTGTACTATTTTGGTCTTGTCATCAGCCAGCGTTTGTATTTGTTCGGTCTGTTCGTTGAGTAAGGCTTGTTGTTCAATTTCGAGCAAGTGTATGAAAGCACGTAATGCAGTGCGCTCTGCATGCAGAGCGGAGATAAATTCTGCCGTCGTAGCGGCAGGTGTGTCATTAACCATATTGCGTCAGATTTTGTGCGAACTAATCAAATCCTTCACCGTT
Organism: Candidatus Nitrotoga sp. MKT; assembly: GCA_003402345.1. Lineage (GTDB taxonomy): Bacteria > Pseudomonadota > Gammaproteobacteria > Burkholderiales > Gallionellaceae > Nitrotoga. Next base: position 349,812 of record QFXH01000001.1, read on the forward strand.
TGGATCAAGCCATCTGCCACAGCGCTTGAGTTGACCTGGAAACGGCCTTCACTGATGGCTTGCTTAATATCTTCGACCTTAGCTGCATTCACTAGCGGTGTGTTTGCCATACTGCTTTCCATTTTTTGAAGTTGTGCGGAAGTTGCACCCAGATGTACGCTGGTGGCAGTAGATTGTGTGCTACCCGCAGAGCTAGCAGCGGGCGCACGCGCTCGCTCTTCACCCGACGTAACAGTAGGCAACGGTTTACTATTTTTTTCGATTTTCATGATAACCTCTTTGTCCAACGCGGATAAAATTTACTATCGACTGCCAAATGCAAAACTTTAGAACATAGCTTTGATATATGCACCAACAAAACTTATTGCACAATGGTATGCGAATTATCTACAGGTAGGGCCGGTTGTCAATGTAAAGGGTAGAAACGGGGTCATGTTGCCAATTTTTTCGTAAAGCTGGCATACAAATGCAGTAGAGACGATGAGAGAGTAATTAATTTTAAGTAGGTGATCAGTGGACAGAAAACTACTGGCATACATGAGTAGCAACGACAAAATCGAAAATAACAAACAAATTAAGCTTGCTCCCAAACTAATAACCCTAGCCGATGCCGTGTACTGACCAACCGCCAGAATCTCAAAGATCTAACAAATTTTAACTGCCTAACGGCATTTTTTATTTTTACCCTGCTTCTTCAGGGCAATTACTATGAGCTAAAGCAGGGGGGTTCCTGACAATTGTACAGCTTAATTTCTGCTACCATTAGCCATGCGTTGCACCACAAGATAATTTCATTAGTTTTATATCAAAAACAACATCAATTCCATAACGCAAAACAAGTATCAACATAATTTATTAAAGGAAGCATCATGCCCAGCAACATCAATAGTAAAACCATCACACAAGGTGTACAGCGTTCGCCTAATCGCGCCATGTTGCGCGCTGTAGGTTTCGGCGATGGTGATTTCAACAAGCCTATTATAGGTATCGCCAATGCGTATAGCACTATCACACCCTGTAATGCGGGATTGGGTACATTAGCGACACGGGCTGAGCACGCGGCACACGCCGCTGGTGCGATGCCGCAAATGTTCGGCACGATCACGATTTCTGACGGCATCTCAATGGGTACCGAAGGCATGAAATGCTCGCTGGTAAGCCGCGAGGTGATTGCTGATTCAATTGAAACCGTCTGTCGAGGTCAAAGCATGGACGGCATACTCGCCATCGGTGGCTGCGATAAAAACATGCCGGGCGCCATGATTGCCTTCGCACGTTTGAACATTCCTGCTATTTTTGTTTATGGTGGCACCATCAAACCAGGACATCTTCACGGACGTGATTTGACCATAGTCAGCAGTTTCGAGGCAGTGGGCCAATTTATCGCGCATAAAATTGATGCAACAGAGCTTCTGGCCGTCGAGCGCAAAGCCTGTCCCGGTGTTGGTTCCTGCGGTGGAATGTATACAGCTAATACCATGTCATCAGTCTTCGAAGTGATGGGCATAAGCTTGCCGTATTCATCCACCATGGCGGCTGAAGATGCGGAAAAATCCGACAGCGCGGCACGATCAGCAGAGGTTCTGGTACAAGCCATCCAGAAGCAAATATTACCCTCGCAAATTCTAACGAAAAAAGCTTTCGAGAACGCAATTTCCGTAGTTATGGCGGTGGGTGGCACGACTAATGCAGTTTTGCATTTATTGGCAATCGCACATGCAATGGGCGTTGACCTAAGCATTGATGATTTTGAAACGATCAAAGAACGTGTCCCTGTGTTTGCCGATATGAAACCATCCGGGCGCTACGTGGTAACCGACCTTCACAAAGCGGGCGGCATTCCGCAGATCATGAAAATGCTTTTGGTGCATGGCTTGCTGCACGGCGACTGTTTGACGATCACCGGCGAAACTATCGCTGAAATACTTAAAGATGTACCCGCAGAACCACGTTCTGATCAAGACGTGATCCGCGCTTGGGATAATCCAATTTATCCGCAAGGACATTTAGCGATTCTTAAAGGCAATCTGGCGCCGGAAGGTTCAGTGGCCAAAATCAGTGGCATTAAAAATCCCAAAATCACTGGCTCCGCGCGCGTTTTTGATTCAGAAGAATCTTGCATGGAAGCGATTCTTGCAGAAAAAATTAATCCCGGGGAAGTGCTTGTAATCCGTTATGAAGGTCCCAAAGGTGGGCCGGGAATGCGTGAAATGCTATCCCCCACTGCAGCCCTGGTTGGCGCCGGAATGGGCGAAAGCGTCGCGCTTATTACCGACGGCCGCTTTTCTGGCGGTACTTATGGCTTTGTAGTGGGACACGTTGCACCCGAAGCGGCAGTAGGTGGCACCATAGCACTGGTCGAAGAAGGGGATTCCATTACCATTGATGCTGAAGCTCGTTTGATACAGTTGAATGTCAGCGACCAAGAACTTGCGCGGCGCCGTGCCTTATGGCAACCTCCGGCACCACATTATAAACGCGGCGTATTAGCAAAATATGCCCGACTGGTGTCTAGCGCAAGCTTGGGCGCGGTGACAGACGCATAAACGCGGACACACGTTAATCCAATTTTCATTCAATCGTTGAAGATTGTTTGATAGGCGTGATGTGCGATTTATGCACCGCACATCACGTTTTGAAGATAACTACGCAGTACCACCCACTGTCAGCCCATCTATCCTTACCGTTGGCTGACCCACGCCTACCGGCACGCTCTGACCTTCCTTGCCACAAACACCAACACCCGGATCGAGCGCCATGTCATTACCTATCATTGAAATACGGGTTAATGCCTCAGGGCCATTGCCGATCAACGTTGCTCCCTTCACAGGGTAGGTGATTTTACCGTCTTCAATCATATATGCTTCAGAAGTAGAAAAAACAAACTTGCCGCTGGTAATATCCACCTGCCCCCCGCCAAAGTTGGCGGCATACAGCCCACGTTTGACTGAAGCAATAATATCCTGTGGGTCTTTGTCACCATTCAACATATAGGTGTTGGTCATACGAGGCATGGGCAGATGCGCAAATGATTCGCGCCGGGCATTACCAGTAATTGGTACGCCCATCAGACGCGCATTTAAAGTGTCCTGCAAATATCCCTTAAGAATGCCGTCCTCAATTAAAACCGTGCATTGCGTAGGATTGCCCTCATCATCCATTTGCAGCGATCCACGCCTGTTAGCAATCGTGCCGTCATCCACAACCGTCACACCCTCGGCTGCAACCCGTTCACCGATGCGGCCAGAAAAAGTGGAGCTACCCTTGCGGTTGAAATCACCTTCGAGACCGTGACCAACGGCCTCATGCAGCAGAATACCAGGCCAACCGGAACCGAGCACCACAGTCATATTTCCAGCCGGCGCGGGCTTTGCATCCAAATTAATTACAGCCTGATGTACCGCCTTGGCAGCGTAATCAGATAGCACTTCGTCCGTAAAATAAGCATAGTCGAAACGCCCACCGCCTCCAGATGAACCTTGCTCGCGCTTGCCATTGCTTTCTACAATAACTTGCACCGACAGACGCACCAGTGGGCGGATGTCAGCATTCATCAAACCATCGCTACGCGCCACAAAAACCACATCATATTCGCCTGCCAACCCAGCTATTACTTGAGTAACACGCGGATCCATGGCACGCGCATAACGCTCCAGGCGTTCCAACATCGCAACCTTGTCCACGGCTTTCAAACTAGCGATGGGGTCATGTGGCAAATAGAAATGTTTGTTACTGTTGGCACGTAACAGCGGCACGGTTTGCGTCCCGCCCTGCCGCGCAATCGCACGCGTGGCCAATGCCGCACTTTCCAAGGCTGCCAAACTAATGTCATCAGAATACGCGAAAGCGGTCTTCTCACCACTCACCGCCCGTACACCGACACCCTGCTCAATACCAAAACTGCCAGACTTGACGATACTTTCTTCAAGCGACCAGCTTTCAGCCCGACTGTATTGAAAATACAAATCAGCGTAATCCACTTTATTCGCCAACATTTTGGAAAACATTTGCTCCAGATGGCGGGTTTCAAGCGCATGCGGTGCAAGCAGTGATTGCTGTGCAAGGGCAAATACAGTATCGTTATTTTGCATTGTCAAACCCATAGAAATTTAAAAAATCGTTACAAAAAATTCAGCTCGTTTTATTAAAGCGCGTATTTAAAACCATAAAAAAACACCCCTATTTTTATACATCAAGCTACACAAGGCCGCATTAAATAGCCCTAATACTTTTCAATAAGACTGGCTTTACATAAGATTGTTCCTCACCGCACCCAACAGCTAGGCACTTCAATGCCCTACACCTAACATGAAGTAAGCGTTCGGTGGGACAGTGCCGGCAAGCTGGCGCGCAAGCTGGCATGATAGGATGGATTGATTTCCTCGACCACGACCCCTGAGCCACGTGGCAACCGATCCAATACCCTCCCCCACGGATCAACGATCATACTGTTACCGTGTGTTTCACGGCCATTGACGTGATAACCACCCTGCCCTGCGGCCACTACATAAGCCAGATTTTCGATGGCGCGCGCACGGACCAATATCTCCCAATGCATTTTCCCAGTGGTCTCAGTAAAGGCAGAAGGCAGCACAATGATATTTACATCGCGCATAGCGCGAAACAACTCAGGAAAACGCAAATCGTAACAAATCGCCAAACCAATACGGCCGAACGGGCTATCCACCACCACGACCTGATTACCTGCCTCAATAATGCGCCCTTCATGGTAATGCTCATTGCCTAATTCAAGACTGAACAAATGAATTTTGTCGTATCGCGCTACCTGCTCTCCGTTATCATCGTACACCAAGCAGGCATTACGCATTTTGTCCGGTGCATCCGCCACCAACGGAATGGAACCGCCGACCAACCAGATTTTATGCGCACGTGCAGTCTCACTCAAAAAAGACTGGATCATGCCGCTACCCGCTTGTTCGCGCACCGCCAATTTATCCGTATCATTCAGTCCCATGATAGGAAAGTATTCCGGTAATACAATCAGGCGCGCGCCCTGGTCCACGGCTTTTTCGATCAGGCGGCGCGCCTCGCTCAAGTTCCCCAAAACATTTGGCCCCGAAGCCATTTGCACAGCAGCAACCTTGAAAGTTTTAGTTTGCGCATGGGCAGTAGCATTTCGTTGGGTGACAGTTTTATCTTGCATACCTTCAATTCTTTCGTATATTACTTCTATGGTGGCGAAACAGACTTGCTTACACTTACCTTCTCTACATTCGGGTTAGCCCATGCGCCCGTAATATTGTATTCAAATGACATCAACTTATCGAGCGGTTCACGCAGTATCTTATTGGCAATAAAAACCCCAATACCCACTGCCGGGCCAGCGGCGAACGCGCTCAGTAGGGATGCCGTATTCCCTACAGTAGGTAGAATGCGCACACGCAAGTTTTGCGTTTCATGGTTTAGGTCCACCTGCCCTCTCATCGTCACTTTGGCGGCCGAGCCTTCAATTTTAAAATCATCGGTGAACAGAACTCCCTTCTTAACTTGCGCCACTCCGTTGATGCTATCAAATTTAAAACCTGTGCTAAATACATCGGTAAAATCCAGCGCAATGCGCTTAGGCAGCGCTTGCAAGCTCAAAATACTGAGCAGCTTACCGATACCCGGTTCGATTTGCAGAAACTGTCCTTTACCAGTGTTCAGATTGAGTGTGCCATCCAGCGTGGCATAGCTAAATTCAGCTGGCGCGCCAAGCCAGGAAAATGTTCCTTCTAATTTTCCGCTGCCATCCTTTACGCTATTCGGGTAGCCGGAACGACCAAGAATTTTCCCCGCATCGCTGATTTCCAACTTGAGATTAACTTGAGTCCGCTCCCCACTAGGGGCCATTTGCCATTTGCCATCCGCAGTCAACTCACCATCTGGGTTAGTGATAATTAATCTCTCCAAAAGCCAATCTCGCTCATGCTGTTGTGCCAACAATTCCAACTTGCCCAGATTCTTGCCATTAAGTGTGACACTACCCACTGCCACGTCAAGCGCAGGATGTTTTGCATTAGCAATATTTTTTTTAGTTACATTAGATTGAGCTACAGCATTTCTCTTTTTGCCGTTTTCATCCCGGTCCAGTTCCAGAGACAAGTTTTTCAAGCGAGCGCCAAACTTACCATTACCCCGTGGCTGCCAGTTCACTTCACCATTAATTGATTTAGCTGCCAGTAGCGCAACCACCGTGCCATTAATATTACGTGCGTTAATACGTACATCATCTACCATATAGCCATACCCGCTTATTTTCTGGATCAGCAAATCAGCACCTGCGATACTGACCGGTGTCAAGCCCTCAGACGCACTAGCCAAGGCTCCCCAACCTTCCAACGATAACTGCGGCATGGTGCCAGCTAGCCACACGCCATCTTTTTCCACCCACTTGCCAGCATTGCCAAAGTTTACCGTGCCGCGCTTGACAACCCGATCACCACCCTCATCCCAACGTAAAAATTTCGCACTGAATAGCTTGCCATATTGCACCGACAACATATCCTGTTGCGGAGTCGTGCTATTCATCTCGAAACGCAGTGGGCTAATCTCGTTAGCGCGCTTTGCAAAGGGCGAGGGTAAATCAGACGCCAACCCAACCAAATTGGAAGTAAATTGCAAACTGACCTGTTTCTTTAACACCGTAATTTCCGATTCCCAATCGCTGCTACCATGCAGATAATTGAGCAATGGATGTGGCTCTAAATCACGCAGGACATCCATATTTGCGCAACCGACCACCTTGGCGTTAACAGCACTACCTTTATTGCTCTGCACTGTCAGGTTGGCTGGTCCTCCAAGAACTTGCATCGTAACGCCCTGCGTGCGTACCGATGATTCGCTGAACAATAGATCGCCATTAACTTTATGTAAAATTGGCACACCCTTGCCCAAGCTCACTTCATTGTCGTTAAAATGATACCGGCCAGAAACTATTGCCGGCTTACTACCGCGCAATGGAATATCCACCTGTAGATTCAGATTGCCATTACCGCCCGAAGTAATGTTATCGGTAAGGCCATCAATATATCCGCGCACCGGGCTTTGCTGAATAAAATTCAGACCGTTCTTTGTTTCACCCACCGACTCGCCACGCACTTGCAATGATAGACCAAGGTTTTTAATATCCGGCAGAACCACACTAATATCATTCAAGGCCGCGCCTACAGTCATCGCAGTCGGAGCAGTCACCTCGAGCCGTTTGCCCTGAATCACCAATTTCGCAGCCGCGTTTTCCACGCGAGGCCATCCTTTCGCGTACTCCACTCCCACTCCCGTTGCACGCGCCCGGATTTGAAATAAACCATTACGGTTTCCATCGAATGGAAAGTCCTTCAAATTACCCTTCAGGCGCAGGTTAAAATCATCCGATTGCCCATCAACCAGGGCATTTCGTATCCAGTTGTGGGCTTCGCTATTTAAAGCAACCAATGGAATATAACGGGCAGTATGACGCACTGCGGCACGCGTCAAATGGACAGTCAAATCAATCGAGCCAGGGCTTTGTGGTAGCAGCTGATAGCTACCAAAAAAATTCCCGGCAAGGTCGGCATTGGATATGGCAACTTTATTAAACTTGATCTCCATCCCACGGTCATATTTTTGCCAACTAAATTGTGCAATAAACGAATCAAATGTCAAAGGCTCTGGCATGATCAGTGGCGCATCCACCACAGAATTGCGCATGTTCAGCGACAACGTGCCATTGACGTCGTTACCGTCCAACTGTCCGCTCAACCGAGTAAACCCCGGGATATTGCCTGAACGCTGTATGGATAGTCCGTCAAAGCGCGCCTTAATCTCGTAATTCAATAGCTTGTCAAAATCACCCTGCCATTTTGCTTGTACATTGGAAATCCGCCCTTGGGGCGCGAATGTAGCCAGCTGCCGCTTCAAGCTAGACGTCAACGGCAGAAAATGTATCAGACTGGTAAAACTGCCCATATCCAACGTATTGACACGCACCTCACCACTAGCTGACTGTTTACCTGTAACATCTGCAAAATGTAGATATAGGTCAATTGGCTGCAACACTAGGTCATTATTCGTCTGCAATGATAGTTTTCGCGTGGAAATCTCAAAACCCCGAACCACATCGTGCCATTCAACACGACCGCGCAGCTTGATCACATCGAGAAGCGGCAAATCATCGGCTAATTGTGTCTGCACATCAGCGAGCGCCATATCCGCAGTAAACTGATTAATCTTGCCTTTCTCAACACTCAGCCAACCGCGTAACGCACCGCTGCCGCGTTTGGGCGCAATGGGCAGCGATACCCATTTATTCCATGCGGCAACATCGACATAGTCAAGCTGGGTATACAACTCTCCGCGCCAAGCATTAAAGTTATCAAAGCTGGTACCAAAAAAATCACCGCGCAAATCCAATTGCGCAGACAATTCCGCTGGAGGCTCCGCCCGCAAGGAAAAACTATGACGGCGCCCCCTGTTTTCAATGAGCATATTCACTTGGTTTAATATCAACGGAGGCGCAGCACGCCGCTCGTCCTGCCAAGTAATGCGCGCGTCACGTACCACAATATGTTTTTGGTGTAGTAACCAATCCGCCAGCCCGTGATCCGCAGGCTGGCCGGGGATATTGCTCGACATCCTCATGCCAGCGATATGCAACAAGCCTTGCGCGTCCCGCTTGATCAATAGATCTGGCTGGTTAATCTCCAGGCTATATAGCCGTACCTGCCCCGTCAGGGCTGTCATCCACGACACCACATTGTCCACCCGCTGCAACGCGAGCAAAGTTTGCCCCTGTTTATCCAGAATAAGCACATCAGTAAACAAGAGATGCGGGCGAATGCCCTGCCAATCTGCCTCAATCTTGCCGATAGTCACTGGCTGACCGACAACGTGACTGACCATAGCGCTAATGTTATCGTGATAGCGTTCGATATCCGGCAATATCCAGTAACGCAATGTCAGCACCAATCCCCCGCCAACAAACAACAACAGCATTGCACTGAACAGCACAAATCGTGTTAATTGATTGCAGCAACGCAAACAAAAACTCGCACAAGCCCTCAGCATATAAAGGGGTAACCAAGTAACCATGAAAACAAATAAGCCAAGGCACGCATAGCAGATTTATAATGAACCGCAAAGTATGAACAGTTTAACCCTAAGACCCCTCTATGAATACCGTCATCACGCCTCTCCCCGCTAATTTTGACATTGCTTTACAGCGCGCCGTGCGCTGCAGCAGATATGCGCAGCGCCTACTTGACAGCGAAAGCGAATTGCTGCCTTGGCTGCGCGCGCACTATGCCCAACCTTGCAATATGGACGAAATGACGGCATGGCTCACCACCATACCCATTACGGATGAAGAGTCACTATCGCGCGCGATACGCCGTTTGCGCAAGCGCGTCATGCTCAAGCTACTAACGCGCGATTTGGGCGGACTAGCCAATCTGGAGGAAGTAATGACCTGCATGTCTGCACTGGCAGAACTGGTCGTACAGCGCACGCAATCCTTCATTATGGAAACCCTGGTTCAACAATATGGCCAACCGATAGGCGCACTGAGCGGCACGCCGCAACAATTGCTGGTAGTTGGCATGGGCAAACTGGGCGGCATGGAACTCAATGTTTCCTCTGACATTGATCTTATTTTTGTTTATCCGGAAGACGGTAACAGCAATGGTTCCCGCAGTATAAGTAACCACGATTTTTTTACCCGCCTAGGCCGTCGCCTCATTAACCTGATTAACGAACTAACCCAGGAAGGCTACGTATTCCGCGTGGACATGCGCTTACGGCCTTATGGTGACAGCGGACCACTGGTGATGAGTTTCGCAGCGGTGGAAGAATATCTGGTAGAACAGGGTCGAGAATGGGAACGTTACGCCTGGATTAAAGCCCGGGTAATCTCTCCGGCAGATTATCCCGCTACGCAAGAACTCATGCAGCTCGTACAACCCTTCATATTCCGCAAATATCTCGACTTCGGCGCATTCGAATCCATGCGCAAATTGCACGCACAAATTAGCCAGGAAGTGCAGCGCCGCGATCGAATTAATAACATCAAATTAGGGCCAGGTGGCATCCGCGAAATTGAGTTCATAGCCCAGGTTTTTCAACTGATACGGGGTGGACGCGATGCCGGCCTGCGTATCCGTCCCACCCTGCAAGTATTGCAACTTCTGCGCGAAAACGGCCAACTTACACCAGACACCGTAATCGGGTTAAGCGCAGCTTACGTGTTTTTACGTAATCTGGAGCATCGCCTGCAATATCTGGAAGACCAGCAAACTCAGGATTTACCTAAAAACATTGCAGATCAGGCGTTACTAGCCGAAGGCATGGGCTATCCCGATTATCTTGCCATGCTGGAACAGTTAGATCACCACCGCTCATTGGTAAGCGAACAGTTTGCCCAAATTTTCAGCACGCAAAAAGATAACACGGCAGCAAGCGCGCTTTGGTGCGAAAACCTAAACACAGATGAGTTGCAAAATGACCTTGGCAAATTAGGTTATACAGACACAACACTCCTGGCTGAACGGCTGTTGAATATCCGTGACAGTGGCCGTTACCGCCAACTGCCGGACACAAGCCGCCAACGCATGGATAAACTGATTCCGCAGTTCATCACGCTATGCGCTGTGCCGAACAACCGTAACCAAACCCTGCCGCGCATACTAAATCTGCTGGAAAGCATTAGCCGACGCGCCTCCTATCTGGCGTTTCTGGCCGAATATCCTAAGGTTTTGCCACGTTTGGTCGGACTTGCCAGCGCCAGTGAGTGGGCATGCGAATACTTAATTAAGCATCCCATTCTGCTGGATGAATTGCTCGATGCGCGTGAAATCTACCGTGCACCCGATTGGCTTGCCCTTAATGCTGAGCTGCTGACTCAGTTGGATCACTGCAATACGGACACCGAACGCCAGATGGATGTGCTTCGTCAATTTCAGCATGTCCAAACATTCCATTTGTTGGCAATGGATTTGCAAGGGCTGTTGCCGTTGGAAACTCTCAGCGATCACCTCAGCAACTTGGCCGACCTGATTTTGCGCCACGTGTTGCAACTATGCTGGCGTGATGCGCGCAAAAAGCATCAACAGCAAGCGCAATTTGCCATTATTGCCTACGGCAAACTGGGTGGTCGCGAACTCGGCTATGCTGCCGATCTCGACCTGATTTTTTTGTACGACGACCAGCATCCCGACGCAACAGAAATCTATGCCCGGCTCGCTCAACGCATTAATACCTTGTTAAGCAGCTATACCTCTGCGGGCCGTTTGTACGAAATAGATTTGCGCCTGCGCCCGAATGGCGCTAGCGGCCTGTTGGTCAGCTCCATTCCCGCATTCGCTGAATACCAGCAGCATCACGCTTGGGTGTGGGAACACCAAGCGCTGACGCGAGCGCGCTTCTGTGCCGGGGATGCGCAAGTGGGTAAGCAATTTGAAATTATTCGGAACAACGTATTGTGCAAACCGCGTGATCTGAATGTGCTGCGCCAGGAGATCGTGGCAATGCGGCAGAAAATGCTGGACACCCATCCCAATGACAGCGATTTGTTCGATATCAAACATGACCGCGGCGGCATGGTGGATATCGAATTCATAGTGCAATTTTTGATACTGGCACATGCCCACACCGAGCCAAAATTGACTGCCAACAGCGGCAACTTGGCACTACTCATGCTCGCCGGTGAATTAGGATTAATAAAAGTGGAATTAGCGGAGGCGGCCAGCAACTGCTACCGCACCCTGCGCGCACTGCAACACAAGATGCGCCTGAATAACCAATCACCCTGTCGAATTGACAGGAAAAAAATCGACACCACATCGGTGATTACGTTATGGGAAGAACTCTTGGGATCGCATTGTTAAAAGGAACAATAGCGTTTGTCTGATAGAAATCAAACACGGCGACAACCCAACTCCACCTTGGTTTTTCGAGATTGGCGACACTCACGCGATCTGCTTGCAAAATGTTTCTACGAACCAAGGGGACGGGCGTTTGAATCGCTCCGGCCACACCAGTCCGTCAAAAGCCGGGCTCTTAATTATCTAGGTCGCCCATATATATTTTCTGCTTCATAGCCACCCAAGCCATCAATGTTTTACTGTTATTTTGAATAATTGATGTATATATCCCCCCCCATGTTACCCTTTTGTTTATGATGTAATTTATCCAAAAGGGCAAAGCATGAACATTCAAATTACAGTAAAAAATTATCGAAGCTTTAATGACGCCAATCCTTTACGAATCGATATTTGCAATGGTTTTATTGCACTAGTAGGGCCAAATAATTCGGGCAAATCTTCATGCCTAAAGTTTTTCTATGAATTACGCAATTTGTGGAGAGAGTTTTCAGGAGATACACTCGTAAACTTTTCAAATGGATCGTCGATTGTTACTTGCCCTCACTACCTTGCTGTGGAGGATCCTGAGGAGATTTTCTGTGATGCAAATAATAGAGCGATCACCATAGAAATAAAAATTGAAAACTCAGGTATTGCCATGTCAGGATTATCTAGTATTAACCTCGTTCGTGTTTCATGTAGTCGAGATAATATGACTTCTTGGAAGTTTGAGTTTTTTCATGGAAAGGCACAAGAAATTCTCAACATACTTCCGAATAAAAATAAAGTTGATTTAATTTCAAATGGGGTTTTAAGGGTAGATAACGAACAATTTGATTTCACAGATTTAACGGAGGTGATGAGTGATCTGACTAACATGCTCTACATCGGGCCTTTCAGAAACGCAATTAATGAAGGGGCTGGAACGTATTTTGATCTTGCTATTGGGTCAGCCTTTATTTCAACATGGAATCAATGGAAGACTGGAGGCGTCAAGGCTCACAGTCGAGCCATTGAATCAATTACAGCCAATATAAGACAAATTTTCGAGTACGAAAGCCTTGAAATAAATGCTTCTGTACAGCTAAATACTCTTGCTACCTCGATCAATGGGAAGCCCTATAGGCTATCGGAATTGGGGGCCGGTTTATCACAATTTATTATCGTGTTAGGAAATGCCGCAATAGCAAAACCATCATATATCTTAGTTGATGAACCGGAACTTCACTTGCATCCTTCTTTACAGATAGATTTTCTTACCTCTTTAGCTAGCTATGCAAGAAAAGGTGTAATTTATGCGACGCACTCAATCGGACTAGCAAGGACCACATCAGAAAAAATATATTCTTTCCAGAAAAAAGATGGATACTCGATAGTTAAAAATTTTGACCAAACGCCTAGCTATGCAGAGTTCTTAGGTGAGTTAAGCTTTTCTGCATTCAAAGAAATGGGGTGTGATCAAATTCTTTTGGTCGAGGGTATTACTGACGTAAAAGTCATCCAGCAGTTTCTTCGAAAGATGAAGAAAGATCATCGCATTGTGATACTCCCCCTAGGTGGGAATCAATTGGCCAAAGGAGGAGTTGAGCAAGAGTTAGGAGAGCTTCTGCGTCTGAGTCCCCATATTTCGGCAGTTGTAGATAGCGAGCGAAAATCCCATAATGCAGAACCAATACAGGAGCGAACTAATTTCCAAATCACATGTAATAAATTAGGAATAGACGCATTGCTAACGGAACGACGCGCAATAGAAAACTATCTGACAGATACGGCAATTAAATCTGTCTTTGGAAAAAAATACAAAGCACTGGAATACTACGAATCATTGAGGGATAGCGTGCTCGGGTGGAGCAAAAATGATAATTGGAAAATTGCGGGCCAAATGACATTGGCTGAAATTGAAGATACCGACTTGGGTAAATTTCTAGCGAAATTATAAACTGCTACAGCTCGGTAGGTTATGCTGAATGAAATGAAGCCCAACATCACAGGCTTTGGATGAATACATGCGTTACCGACGTGCCGATGTAGCGGGAGACGCATTAACTTTTTTTGACCTTGAAGACACATGCTATCTGAGAATGTTTTGTCAATTGACCGCACCTGACTCAATACTTATTCACTTAACCGTTCATGGTGAGCTTGTCGAACCACCAGCCACTCACCCAGAACCATTCGACAAGCTCAGGGCGAACGGAATTTCATTAACCAAACAGTATTGGCATTTGATTACAGTCAACGCAATCTGTTTCAGTCAATTTTTAAGCTTTACAGTTAATGCGACAGCTTCCAATGGCGCCTTGACTACTTGACGGCATCTATTCACATAGACGATCAAGCAATCTTTTTTTAAATCGATCAATCGAACCATAATTCAGATCGAATGGCAGGTTTTTCAAGGGGCTTGATGTATTAGTCTATATCATCAATTTTCTTACCCTCGGCATCATCTGTCTTTTTGTGCCAAGCATCGTCCATCTTCTTGTGTCCGGCCTTCATTTCATCTAGGGTAATTTGGCCGTTTCCATTGACATCCAGCTCCTTAAATTTCTTTGCATGGAAAGCATTGAATTCGTCTGTAGTGACCATTCCATCTGAATTTGCATCCAACGCTTTGAACATTTTTTCTTGCATTTTCCCATCCATTTTTCCATGAGATGCATCAGTATCAGCGTGGGCTAAAGTGGTAACCAATATAAAACAGGACGTAATTGCGAGGTAACTAAAAGTTTTTTTCATGTGTAACTCCATTTATAAATTTGCGAAACATTATTTAACAGACATGATGTCATGTCACTCTTAAGCGTTTTACCAAGACCATATTATTTGGCTAACTCTCAGGTTAAGAATAAAAAAGCATCTTGGATATGGTCTGTGCGATATGGCACATAGTCGGTAATAAATATCGGAGCCTATATCAGTGCCAGTGCGTAAAATCAAAAAAACACTACGGCCACACAATCCATATAACTCCTGATGAAAATAATATCTTGCTATAGAGCCACGTAGTAGCCGATACATCAATACATAACAGCCAGATGTTTCACGAACTGCTGAAACAGCTATTAATGCCAATGAAAATAACGCCTAATTTATACCATCTCTACCCATAGGCCTTGAAGAAGGGCTGCTACTGACGTTTTAAAAAGCAAAATCCGAAAGAGCCAAATATTCGCACATAGCATGTCATAAGCGACTATTTTGTACACACCATTGGTATGGCATGTGCGACAGTCAAGATCGGCATGCATAATTTGGCCTCAGACGAAAAAAACCCCCAAATACTTACAGCACAATAGATCAAGTAATTCTGTCAGAAGAAACACTCTTGTTAACGACGAGTAGATATTTAGCTCTATGTGCGATGACGCACAGACGACCTTCATCATTAGCGTGATACTTCTAACCATAGGCATTACGATGACTGCCGAAGTTGATGGTAGTTGTTACCTAGCCTTACACAGGAGCGTCTCGAAGAAGCAACTGTTGAAACAAGATTTCTCACTATTTCAACGTGCCGATGAAAGCGCCATTGTCGTGCTGCGATACCTTCCTCAGGCGTTACGCTGCCACGATTTATTATTAGGAGATATGAAATGTCATTAGGAACAATTCTGCTGATCATTTTGGTCTTGCTACTGATTGGCGCAATCCCAAGCTGGCCCCACAGCCGGAATTGGGGTTATGGACCGAGCGGTGGTCTTGGATTGGTGTTGGTGATCCTGATCATCCTGTTGCTGATGGGCAAGATATAGCGCGTTGCTCTGATTTCATCTTACGGCGATCACTCAACGGACAGCGAAATCTGAGTTTCTGTTTTACAACGCAACGAAGGTTGCGGACACGAGCCTCTTGATTCTGTTCTAGTTCAAGCATCGAGAGGCAATTTAGCTTCATCATTTATCTGGAGGTATTACCATGACACAATTTAAACGTTTTTCCACTTTTTTCCTGATTGCCTTATTTGCTTTTTTGGTGGGTTGCGCATCTACGCCAAAGCAGGAAGGGACCGGTGAATATATTGACGATAGCCTCCTGACCACGAAGGTCAAGGCAGCAATTTTCAATGAGCCTTCCCTGAAATCCGCCGAAATCAACGTCGAAACCTTCAAGGGCGTAGTGCAACTGAGCGGCTTTGTTAACTCTCAAACTGATATCAATAAGGCGGCCGAGGTTGCACGTGATGTCACGGGCGTGAAATCGGTCAAGAATGATATGCGGCTCAAGTAACGATGGAGGTCGGTCTTCAGGCATAACCGTGCCCGATTAACCGGCCCTAAACGAAAGGAAAAATATGCTGAACTATACCGTTGTATTTTTAGTCATCGCGCTTGTTGCTGCGCTACTCGGTTTTACGGGTATTGCGGCTGGCGCTGCTGAGATCGCCAAGATCCTTTTCTTTATCTTTCTTATCTTGTTTGCCATCTCGCTAATTATGGGACTGATGCGTCGCAAATAATTCTGTTTATACCGCGAGGTATTTTGCTGAATTCAGCTGGAGTGATGGATTTAAGCATCTAGTTTTTAATTATTAATGGAGTACGTCATGACCCAATTTTCAAGCCAAACAATAAAAAATGATTTGCTAAAAGATTTCAATGCCGTTGTACACGAAGGCGAGCAATTGTTGAAATCTGTGGTCGATGAAGGTGGTGATAAAGCTAACGCTTTACGCACTAAGATCGAATCAAATTTGAAGGTAGCTAAAACTAGGCTGCGCCAAATCGAAGAAAGTGCAATTGAAACTACCAAAACGGCAGCTCGAGCCACTGACAATTATGTTCATGAAAATCCTTGGCCTGTTATCGGTGTATCTGCTGGTATTGGTGTCATGATTGGGCTGCTGCTAAACCGTCATTGATCCACAACAATTCTGGCATTGGATAGCCCGGTGTTTATAACGACAGAAATTTTGTGGGAAAAGTCGAGTACCCCTCAAAGTCTTTATGTTTAAACCCTAATGTATTTTTTACTACCTCGTCGCACTTCGAATAGTTTTAGGAAAGATGGAAATTATTCCAATGAGTTAAGAGTCGATGAGAATTTATTAGCATAAGTTAATTGAAGATCTATCAATTTAAACTCTGTTTCAAGTTAAATTTTATTGGGGAAGAATCATGAATATTTACTATAAGTTGCTTGTTCTGGCAGTGTCAGTTACAGGCGTTTTGTCATTCACCGGTTGCAACAAAACTCAAGAAGATGCGAATAAGTCCGCCACAGGCACTACAGTAGGAACAGAGATTGACGACAGTATTATTACCACCAAAGTGAAATCCAAGTTGTTGGCTGATCAGGACATTAAGGGGTTTGATTTAAAAGTTGAGACGCATAAGGGAGATGTTCTGTTAAGTGGCTTTGTGGATAATCAAGCTCAGATTGATCATGCAATTATGGTCACGCGTTCAGTAGAAGGTGTTAAGAATGTGGACAATAAAGTGAGCTTAAAAAGTAATGCTGCGACGACCATAGGCGTCAAAGTTGATGACAGCATAGTCACCTCAAAAGTTAAGTCATCGTTACTTGCTGATCCCGACATTAAGAGCCTCGACATTGCAGTGGTCACAAATAATGGCGAAGTTCAGCTCAGCGGTTTTGTTAACAATCAAACTCAAATTGACCATGCAATGGATGTCGCACGCAGAACTGAGGGTGTGCATAATGTTATCAATGAGCTGCGCGTCAAAAAATAAAGTTATGTTAATCAATCAATATTTAAAAGGAGAACAAGATGAACTGGGATAAAGTTGAAGGCAACTGGAAACAATTAAAGGGCAATGTTAAGGAGCAATGGGGGAAACTTACCGATGATCATCTTGACGTAATAGCGGGCAAACGTGATCAGCTTGCAGGCAAAATCCAAGAAGCTTATGGAATCACTAAAGAAAAAGCGGAAGAGGAAATTGCTAAATGGGAAAAAAGTCAGAAATAAATAAACCGTTTGTGATTTGAGCTGCGCCTCAAAGAGAAATGTATTTCAACTTTCATTCAAAAAACAAAGGAAATCCCATGAATAAATTCAATTTCAGCATGATAACCATTGGCCTCGCCATCAGTTTCAGCGCGATGGCGGAAGAATCCATGACAAAAGAGGTATATAAATCTGAAAAGGAACGTATTGAACTGGAATATAAATCAGACAAAGCCAAATGCCAATCACTAGTCGATAATGCTAAAGATATATGCAAAGCTGAAGCCAAGGGTAAGGAGGAAGTTGCAGAGGCCGAACTAGATGCCAAATATAAACCATCCAAGAAATCCCAATACAAGGCTCACGTCGCTAAGGCAAAAGCGGATTACAAAATAGCCAAGGAAAAATGCGATGATTTAACGGGTAAACCCAATGAGGTTTGCCAAGCAGACGCTAAAGCTGCAATGATTGCTGCAAAAGCTGATGCGAAGACGCAGATGAAAACTCCGAACGGAAAATAAGTATGCTGAATGTTGATGGCCACGATTGATTTTATATAACTAAAAAGGGACTAACATGAAAACGAAACATACAGTTTCGGTAAACACATTAATCGTAGCTATGTTTCTTGGTTTAGGTGGATGTTCCGGCATGTCAACACAGGATAAAAATACAGCTATCGGTGCCGGGGTAGGTGCAATTGGCGGTGCGGTACTTACAGGAGGCAGCGCTGTTGGAACGGTTGGCGGTGCCGCAGTTGGGGGAGTTGTCGGTCACAAAATCAGTAAGTAGAAAATACATTACCGATTCAATGCATTGATCACTAACTGAATGCGAAAATACATCGTTTACCAGATATACAATTTATTCAGGGAGTTTATATAAATGATGAAATTTAAAAAACGCACTGCTGCGGCGTTAGCGGTAAGCGCCCTAATGTTGGCATTATTGGGTTGCCAGAAACATGAAGGTCCTGCAGAGAGTGCTGGTAAGGAGGTTGACAAGGCAGTCCAAAAAACCGGAGAGCAAATTGAAAAGACAGGAGATAAAATTCAAGACGCGGCTAACGGCGAAAAAAAATAATAGCGTGAATTTGCCGTAAATATATGTCGGACGTGCTCTCTATTTTCTGTAATTTAGTGAATGATTTGGTTTTTTCTGAAGTTTTATAATTCAATTTTTAAAATGCGGTTAGGCTGGCTTACTTAGGGGCACCAAATGAAATCAATGCAAATTATTTTAATAAGTGCTATGGCAGTTGCGACGTTATTGGGAGGCTGTGCCAACAGTAACAACCCTGCCGCACCGACCAATACATCTCCAGGACCATCCACCTCATCATCCTCCAGTTTTATTGGCTATGGCGTGGTTGAAGATATAGAGACTATTCAAGTTTCCGATGATGGTAAAAATATTACTGGAGCCGTAATTGGCGGAGTGGTGGGTGGTCTGTTGGGGCATCAAGTTGGTAGCGGGAAAGGTCAGACAACAGCCACAGTTGCTGGTGTGGTCGGAGGTGCGATGGCTGGTCGTGAAATTGAAAAGCGATCACAAGCCGCCAATCAAGAGAAGTATCGTGTCCGTGTTCGGTTAAGTAACGGTACTACTCAGACAGTCACTCAAAGTAGCGTTAGTGATATAAAAACTGGTGATCGGGTACGTATGGACAATGATCGCGTGTCACATGCTGAGCAATGATGCCGTGTGTGCGGATTCCAATAAATGGCTAATAAGCTGTATAACTCAGCTACGCACATTTGGCATATTTAATGACATAGCAAAATAAAGGACATACCATTTTGTATACTCATGTGCGTTTTTTAGTAAAAACACGCTGTCCACTTGATAATAGAGTGACAAGCAGCATTTAATCTTCTTGCCTGAATTGTACCTACCTTGTTGCAACACACGCTCCACTAAATTTACTCAAAATATCCAGCCAATGTTGATGCCGACTATCCATTACATTGCTTGCTCATCAAGGCTCGTTTCTGCAAAAGACGGGCATATTATTCATACAAACCACTAAACCAAGCGTGAGCGCAGCATCTAGCAACGGTGGTATTGGGAACATTGCATCCGGGATAATGCAATACAATGTATTGACAATAGATACGACAGATAGCTATGCCTCGTATATTTATTGTGTATGTATCAAGAAGAAAATTCCATGCGTGACGCCGCCATCAACCTACGGGTATTACCCGAGCAACGAAATTTAATTGACCACGCTGCAACTCTGCTAGGCAAGAACCCGTTCGGACTTCATGCTCGAGGCTGCCTGCTCAGCCGCGCAGGCGGTAATACTAGACCAGTTTTTTTACCGACAAGTTTCAGCAATTCTCGGCAATGCTCGACACTCCGCCCAGCCCCAATCCAGGGCTTGAGCGCCTCATGGCCGTGACAGCTCCTTGGGCCGCAGTCAAGGCATGAGTTTGCAACTCAACATACCTCAGCCACTTGCGACCACCCACATTCTAGATCGATTTGAGTACGGCAAGGGCGTTCTCGACGAGTGGCTTAGACGCCGCGCGATGGTCAACCAAGTGAGTGGAGCCAGCCGCACGTTTGTAGTGGCGAATCAGGACAGTCGTGTTTACGGCTAATATGCCATGGCTGCGGGCGCTGTCTCGCACCAGATAGCTACTAGTTCTATGCGCCGGAACATGCACGGTCCCGTTCCGGTGATGGTTCTGGCTCGGCTCGCGGTTGACCACCATGCCCAAGGCATTAAGCTTGGCGCATCCTTACTGCAAGACGCCGCCAGCCGGGCTGTGGCGGTTTCTCAGAACACGGGTATCCGAGCTCTGCTGGTGCATGCACTTCACGACCGTGCCAAGGAATTCTACGAACACTATGGTTTCCAGTCGTCGCCGTTGCATCCGATGACGTTAATGCTGAAATTGAATATCGGCAAGTCATGAACAAATGAATTCAGTACTTCTTCCATGACGCACAAACTGCCATCAAGAAACCGCTACCGTAGCACCAATCGATCGAACGCCAGCCTGGGCTATTCATCAATTACCATTCAACTTTCGACCCGCAAAGTATTTCTGATATTGGACAGCTTAAAAGTGCATCACAACAAACCCGTAAAGGCTTGGGCTGCCAAGAACGTACAGAAAGTCGAGCTATTCTATTTATCCAACTACAGCCCTGAACTCAACCCCAAAAAAAGACTAAATACAAATCTCAAGCACATCATCACTCCAAAGATGCCAGTGCGCACCAAGATGAAACTCAAAGCTACTGCATAGATCACATAACCATGCTTGAGCAAAACCCCAAACGCGTACGCCGTTATTTCGGCGATCTAAAAGTTGCCTATACGGCTTTATGAATAATTCGTGTCGAATCGATAGTCAAATTGCACAGTGATGGCATCTCTCACTTTAAACCTCATTTGATCGTATCAATAAGCCATTTATTTTCAGAGTAGTACATAAACATCTGACTCTATTTTTTCAGCCTACCTCACATTACCCTCAACTAAACATCAAAGATGCCGATAGGATTAACAAACGGAATCATCAATACGTTCGCCAACACAGTGTTCAACTTATATCGAATAGTGACCAAAAAATCCTAAATTGTCTCTACACACAAACCAATGACTTAGATAATAAAACAATTCTGCACCGCTACAAGGCTCTATATCTGGCTCCTCAACTTAGGCTTGAACCAAGGACCTGCGGATTAACAAAAATAGCCATCCTGAAAGCTATGTATCCAAAGTAAATTGCACTACTGTACTGTAACACTTAAAAAACAATAAGCTATGCATGGTTTACCCCGATCTGGGATCGAAAGAGCACCGTGAATTTTGCCGGTCAAGTGGAACCATCCAGAGTAGTAAGTGCCCATAGAAAGCCCGGAGCAATTCGCTCAGGGCAGCGGATAGCTTGATGGGTGAAGAATGACTTAATGGTTGCATACAGCATAAATTTATGGGATAGGTTGTGGAATTAAATTCCACGTAGATAATCGCCACGCATATATTGAGGAAACATGATGAAAAAAGTAATACGTTTATTTGTATCAATTGCATTAATCCTATCGGTAACTGTAGCTAATGCAACTGTCATCAATCATAGCGCCTCAAATGAGGAAAATAAATCCAAAGAAGATACATACAAGAAATATAAGCTCAGAGAGGATCCCTACAAAAAACATAAATCCAAAGAAGAAGATAAGTCAAAAGAAAATAAGTCTGAATATGGCTTAGTGAGCTGTCCATCTTCGGAAAGTTGTGGGCTAGATATTCCAAAAGGAATAGATGAGCTAGGTGCCCCCCCCAAGTATGAGGACATTAAGTCAGATAATCACTGTAATGAGAAATCTCCAAATCTTTGTCAAATAAATCATGTTGATAAACTGAGCTCAATTCCAGAGCCATCGACATACGCCTTGTTTTCGATCGGAATAGTTGGCCTGATATATTTTGCAAGACGTCAAGCAAAAGTGAGAAATTGAAAGAACATTTATTCAAGGCATCGGTTAGCGTGACCTTAATTAAGTTCACGCTAAATCTAAACCGCTTGAAATTGCTCTATTAACTCAATAGTATCCGGTTAATTAACAAATTTAAGAGCAAAGGCTGAGTATTGGCGCGTGTTGCAGAGCAATTTATTTTGGTGCCGATTTGAAATCAGTTTACCCATATTCCGGTTCGAGTAACTTCCAGAGATTAAACTCATCTGGAGATGAACGATGAACTTGGGCAAGACACTGTTCACGCAACTCATGGAGTTTGTGCCGTGGATCAGCTTTGCGCGGATCGTAGATCACTATGGCGGCGATTTCAGAGTGCGCAGCTTGAGTTGCCCCGAGCAATTTCGCGCCATGGCCCTCGCGCAATTGACTTATCGCGAGAGTCTGCGCGACATCGAAACCTGTTTGCTGGCAAATCAAACGAAACTGTACAGCATGGGCTTTAATTCGCCGATCAGACGGTCAACACTGGCCGATGCCAACGAAGGGCGCGACTGGCGTATTTAGGTGAACTTGGCCGCCTTGCTCACCCGGCGTGTGCGTAAAACGTACTGGATATGTTGCCTATCGAAGCCATGGATGCGCACAGGGTGTATTCGATGCTAACCGACCGGAACACCGGCATCATCTGCGATCAGCGCATCGCGATGAACGGTTTCTACATCTCGCAGGATTATCCCGAGCAGTTGTGACGCATCCGTTTCAAAGACCTGGAATCCGGCAAGACATGATGTTCCTGACCAACAACACCGCCTTGCCCGCATTGACCATTGCCGCACTGTACAAAAGCCGCTGGCAAGTCGAGTTGTTCTCAAACAGCATCTGCGCATCAAGCGTTTCATCGGCAACAGGGAAAATGCGATGAAAACGCAAATCTGGTGCGCTGTCGCTGCTTACGTGCTGATTGCCATTATCAAAAAGGAGCTTCAACTTGATGCCTCTCTCTATTCTTTGCTACAGATTTTATCGGTGTCTGTTTTTGAGAAAGTCCAGCTATCTCAAGCCTTCGCAGGCAGTGGGCAGCTCCAAAATCAAACGGATTTTTATAACCAACTAAATTTGTTCGACTTTTAACCGGACACTACTGCTATTAACTATATGTTTATAATTATTTATAGTTAATAGATACTTTCGATAATTTTATCAAGATTGATACTGAACGCCACACATAAGTTTGACACCGGTGTAGCAGCGAAACCATGGGAGTCTCCATACAGTCTCAGAATGATCCAGAACAATCCGTAGGTGGCGGTATATGCACACCCGACCACGCTTGGAATAATAGCTTTGCAAGGTAGAATAGTTTTCACCTGCATCTTCCCAGAACAACTTCTGCAAACCTGCACTATCTACAGGAATAAAACACGCTAGCAATGCATGCGTAGCCTACCTAATTTTATTTTTTACAGTTAAACGTCCCCCGGCAAAACCAGAGGTAATTTAACTGCTTTTAAATTTACTTTCCCTGTTTTCGAAGCGAGAATGGTTTACGGGGGACTGTTTTACAGTTTTCAAATTCCTTAACTATAGTGGTAGCGGCAATTTCGGCAAGCTTAGTGGCAACACCTTTTAAAGCAACGTTAGACTTTTTGTTTGTGGTTTGCCCAGAGAGGCGAATAAGGACGTGCGCAAGTTCAGCCATTTCGGCAGCGAGAACAGGCTTCCAAGGTAATGGATCAGGCTCAGAGCCAAAATTTTCAATCCACGATCTAGGGTGGGGAAACGGCCAGAGCCATGGTGGGCACAATTCGTCACCGGGTTCCCAAGAGGCAGAGAGAGCGGTGCTAGCTTGCTTGGCCATGCCCTTAGAAATATCCATCACTTCCCGGGATAGCGCTTTATTAGTGATAGCAACAGTAACCGATTTAACCGCGTCGGCCACCATTAAGTCGACATGTGCATTAGAAAAAACAAACGGGGTATGGGGGTTGACAGCATCCCAAGCTTTTGGGATTCAGAGAACCAATAAGATCTGCTTTTGAGTGGTGAATACGCGAAAAATTAACCATGATTCCTCCTCTAGATTATGGACTTAAATAGATTTAATCGCCTACTTGACGTGATGCTACGCTCGCGATAAGTCGTTATCAATTTGAGCAATAGATTGGGTGGAATGCAATTAAAGCTCAGAATTACAATGGCACGTTCTCTTAAAAAGCAGTAGGGGTATCTTGATTAGGGAAGCGCTGAATAATTGACCCCACCAAAGACGCCTGGGTGAGCTTTGTGGTTTTGGTTGAAGAATTAGCTTATTTTTGGTATGAATTACGGCGATTTCCGAGCGATTTTATTCATTTCCCGTTTTTAAAATGAACCTTGGGTGTATGCATTGAGCAATCACTAGCGAGCTGGCATGAAATTAGTGAAACCGAACAGCGAAAACAACTAGACGGTACTCTTAGCCAACCCTTTGTGGCGCACCTTGTGATAACAAAACAGGTTCTTCACCACATGAAATGAATGGTTAACCTTGGCGCGAATTTTGGCTTAGGCATATTCAATCTTCTCCAGTAGCTCACCCTCTGTTGTTTTGGGCAATGCATTACGTTCCTTGGTCGCCTTGCGAACATGTCATGTACGTAGCTGCTGTGCCAATGACGGTATTAATAAGCCCTGGCTGGGATCACACCCATGTGCACTTTCCATGCTGAAATATCACTGATTATCATCTTTTTTGGTTAGGTGTCCATGTATGCCGGAGGCATACTTACTGCAACATCAATGATTTTTGCACCGCCACAGCACATACCGTTATTAACGTACTGGGCATAATGCCCAAGGCCAATATTGCCAGTCCATTAATAGAAATCAGCAAGCCATTGTCTGCCTCGATGGAAATTGGGATATGGGTTTCAGGGGCATCGAAATACATTAGCTTGATGATACGCAGATAATAAAACGCGCCTATTAATGAGAATAACACTGCCATCACGGCAAGAGGGGTGTACCCGGCACCTACGGCTGCCTGTAAAACAGAAAGCTTGGCGTAGAAGCCTGCCGTCGGAGGCACCCCTGCCATAGAAAACATTAAGATAAGCATCATGAAAGCGAGCCATGGGCTGCGTTGGTTAAGTCCCTTAAAGTCATTGAGCATATCAGCCTCGAAACCTTGACGCGATAGCAGCATGATCATACCGAAACCACCAAGGCTCATTAATACATAAATCACTACGTAAAACATGGCGGAACTATAACCATCAATGCCACCGCTCAATATGCCGAGTAACAAAAAGCCCATATGTGCGATAGTGGAGTAAGCTAGCATGCGCTTAAGGTTAGTCTGCGCAATAGCGGTAATATTGCCAATAGCCATAGACAGAACAGCAAGAATAGCCAGCATACTAGACCAGTGCATCACCAGCGGCTGCAAGCCATCCACCAAAATACGCATAACAAAAGCGAAGACGGCTAGCTTAGGCGCGGAGCCGATCAGCATGGTTACAGCAGTCGGTGCACCATGGTATACGTCGGGCACCCACATATGAAATGGAACGGCGCCAAGCTTAAAAGCTAGACCTGCCACCATGAATACCAAGCCAAACACTAGCAGTGCTTTATTCCCCACACCGTGCTTGATCGCATCAGAAACTGCCGTAACTTCAAGTGTGCTGGTAGCGCCATATAGCATGGACATTCCATACAATAACAAACCGGAAGCCAATGCGCCCAGAACGAAATATTTCATTGCGGCTTCAGTGGCAATAGCGGAATCGCGTTGCAACGCAACCATCGCGTACAGGCTGAGCGACAGCAATTCCAGACCAATGTATAGAGTGAGAAAATGGGTAGCGGAAATCATCACCATCATGCCGAGCAAGGCAAATAATGTCAGCACCATGAACTCGCCTGTGAATAGTCCACGTAATATCAAATAGCTACGCGAATATACTAGCACCATGGATACGGTCAGGTAGCTTAATAGTTTGAGTACATCGGACATTAAGTCGTCCACGAACATATTATTGAAAAGGTGAACTACGCCTGGTTCATGGGTCGTCACGGTAATTAATGCGCAACTTAGAAGAGTCAGCTGCACCAATATATAGGTCAGCGTTTTGTTCGGGTTGGTGACAAACAGATCCACGATCAGGATCGAACTCGCCATCACCAGCAGAAAAATTTCTGCATAGGCGGAGGACAGGGTGGACAGGTAACTCATAAATTCCTCGATTGGTGATAGCTTATAACTTGGAGCGGGCAATATGTACCAGCAAGTCGCTTACAGATGCGTGCATTATTTCGGTGAATGGTAGTGGATATAGACCCATGCCCAGTACAGTCAATGCCAAAATAATGAACATCAGCTTTTCGCGTAGAGTAATGTCAGTTAGTTGCGCTACGTGCTGGTTGGCCACCGCGCCGAAAATTACTCGCTTTACCATCCACAGCGTGTAGGCTGCGCCAAAAATCAGTGTCGTGGCAGCAGCGAAAGCGTACCAGAAATTAATTTTGACCGTACCCATTATCACCATAAATTCACCGACGAAACCGCTGGTGCCGGGTAGCCCGACATTGGCCATAGCAAACAATATAAAGAACGCGGCAAACATTGGCATTTTGTTGGCCACGCCGCCATAGTCGGCGATATTGCGTGTATGCATACGGTCATACAGCACACCTATACACAAAAATAGCGCACCTGATACAAAGCCATGCGAAATCATCTGTAATAGCGCGCCCTCCATGCCATAGACATTAAAAATAAAAAAGCCCAACGTAACGAAACCCATATGTGAAATAGAGGAATATGCCACCAGTTTTTTCATGTCAGTTTGGGCCAATGCAACCAGTCCAATGTATACCACTGCGATCAACGACAGCGCGATCATCGCACCAGCGAGGTAGTGGCTAGCATCTGGCACGATAGGCATAGAGAAGCGAATGAAGCCATACGCTCCGACTTTCAGCATGATTGCCGCTAGTACCACAGAACCACCAGTAGGCGCTTCTACGTGTGCATCGGGCAACCAAGTGTGCACCGGGAACATTGGTACCTTTACCGCGAATGCCATAAAGAAGGCAATGAATACCAATATCTGTGCTGTCATCGGGATAGCCATCTGGTGGTAATCGAGAATCGCAAAGCTGCCACCAGACTGGATGTACAGATACAGAAGTGCAATCAACATCAGCACTGAACCGAAAAAGGTGTACAGAAAAAATTTGACCGCTGCATAAACACGATTAGGGCCGCCCCATATACCAATAATGATGAACATTGGGATCAGCATGGCTTCCCAGAATACATAAAACAGTACCGCGTCGAGTGAGGCGAATACGCCATTGACCAAGCCGGACATGATGAGAAATGCAGCCAAATATTGCGCTACGCGCTTTTCGATTACTTTCCAGCCAGCAATCACAACCAGCGGAGTAAAAAAACTGTTAAGCAGGACAAATAGCACTGAAATACCGTCTACGCCGAGGTGATAATGGATGTTGAAATGGGTAATCCAATCGTGCAACTCAACGAACTGCATAGCGCTGGTCATCTTGTCAAAACCAACATACAGCGGAATAGTCACCAGAAAACCAAGAATCGAACCAACCAGTGCGATGACACGCGCTAACGGTGCATTGCGATCACTGCCAGTGGCTAAAACCAGTACGCCAAAAATAATGGGCAGCCAGATAGCAACGCTTAATAGGGAAAATCCAAAAATCATGCTTATTCCTTCAGTTTCTCGCTGTGCGTATTATTCGAACCAAGTGCGTATCGTAAGCAGCAGAAACACGCCGATAATCATGGAAAACGCATAGTGGTAGATGTAACCGGTCTGAATGTGGCGCAACACATTGGAAAACATGCCGACCAAACGCGCAGTGCCGTTTACCATTAGGCCATCAATCAGTTTTATATCGCCAAATTTCCATAAGCAGCGGCTCGCTTTACGGGCACCAGAAGCAAAGAACCAATCATTGAAACGGTCAAAGTAGTACTTGTTGTCCAGGACTGTATAGATGAAGCTAAATTTTTGTTTGATCGCTGTAGGAATACCGGGGGCTTTCAGGTAAAAAAACCACGCCATCACTACCCCAGCCATTGCCAGCCAGAATGGCAAAGAAGACAATCCATGTATGGCCATAGCCCAAGCGCTGTGAAACTCGTGCTTCAGTTCTTCCATGGACGGATGCAACTCGTGATTGATAAAAATCGCACCCTTGAAATAGTCACCAAACAACATCGGCTCGACAGCGAGATAACCAATGACCACAGAGGGGATTGCAAGCAACACCAACGGCATCCAGACTACCCATGAGGTTTCGTGCGGCTTCTGGCCTGGCGCTAAACCATGATGATCATCGTGCGCATCATGAATGTCAGCATGGTCGTCATGAGATGTATTTTGAGAACCATACGCAACAGAATGGGCTTTGCCGAAATGCTCTTCGCCATGAAATACCAAGAAATACAAACGGAACGAATAGAAGGCGGTAACAAAAACGCCGGCCACCACTGCAAAGTAGGCAAAGCCAGACCCGGGAAGATGCGACAACGCCACCGCTTCGATGATGCTGTCCTTGGAATAGAAACCGGATAGGAACGGCGTGCCAATTAACGCCAGGGAGCCGATCAAAAAAGTGAACCAAGTGATCGGCATATACTTACGCAAGCCTCCCATCTGGCGGATGTCCTGAATATGGTGCATGGCGATAATCACCGAACCAGCGGCGAGGAAAAGCAATGCCTTAAAAAAAGCGTGGGTCATTAGATGAAAAATTGCCACTGAATAAGCAGAAGCGCCCAGCGCTACCGTCATGTAGCCTAGTTGCGACAGCGTGGAATAGGCTACCACACGCTTAATATCATTCTGGATAATACCGAGGAAGCCCATGAACAGCGCGGTAATAGCGCCGATCACCATAACAAAGGATAACGCAGTATCGGACAGTTCAAACAACGGTGACATGCGCGCCACCATAAATATTCCGGCAGTCACCATTGTCGCAGCGTGGATCAGTGCGGAAATCGGAGTCGGCCCCTCCATCGAGTCCGGTAGCCAGACGTGCAGCGGAAACTGCGCTGATTTACCCATCGCACCAATGAACAACAGGATGCAGATAGCGCTAATCACATTCCACGATACACCAGGGATCGGCGCTATGTCGTTGGCGTAAAGATGCGAGCTGGCAAACACTGCAGCATAATCCAATGTGCCAAACACCATCAGCACCAAGCCGATGCCGAGCAAAAAACCGAAATCCCCCACGCGGTTGACTAAGAAAGCTTTAAGGTTGGCGTAAGTCGCCGTAGGGCGTGTGTACCAAAAACCGATTAATAAATAGGATACTAAACCCACTGCCTCCCAGCCAAAAAACAGCTGGAGAAAGTTATTGGACATCACCAGCATTAGCATGGAGAAAGTAAACAACGAAATATAGCTAAAGAAACGTTGATAGCCAGCATCTTCTACCATGTAACCTATCGTATAAATATGCACCATCAGGGATACGAAAGTCACTACCAGCATCATCATTACGGTCAGGCGGTCAATCAGGAAACCGACCTCGAGCCGTGTATCACCCGAAGTCATCCATTGATAAACTGTGCCGTTGAATGTATGCCCAGCCATGACATCTTGGAAAATCAGCAGTGAGGCCGCGAAAGACGCAGCCACCAGTAGGATGGTAATGCGATGCGTCCATGTCCGTCCCAGTAGTGTGCCAAACAACCCGGCAAATATTGCGCCAACCAAGGGAGCCAAAGGAACCAGCAAATACAGATTTTCCATAGTACTCATTTGCGCTGTTAACCTTTCAAGCTGCCGAGATCGTCTACGTTGATGGTACGCAGGTTACGGAATAACACTATCAGAATCGCTAAACCGATAGCTGCTTCAGCGGCAGCCACCGTAAGGATAAAAAACACGAATATTTGCCCGGATATATCGTTTAAATAACGTGAGAACGCAACAAAATTTGTATTTACCGCGAGCAACATCAATTCAATGGACATCAACAGTACAATGAGATTTTTGCGGTTCAGGAAAATCCCCACCACGCCAATAGCAAACAATATTGCTCCGAACACTAAATAATGCGACAAACTCAAGTTCAACATATACTTTCCTCATTGAATCTTCATGTAATCATGGCAGATAACGCTACACTGTTATCAATCATCCAAGGCGGTTAATAATTCAACAAACCTTTTTAAAAAACATTAGATCCATTCTCTGTAGCAATGATGCAGTGGCATATCCCACCTATCACTGCCTTTCCTCGTTACCATCTGCCACCATCGATACAATACGAAGGCGATCTGCTTTTTTCACCAGCACCTGTTTATTCGGTTCCTGCGATTTAACATCTTTACGACGGCGCAAGGTAAGCGCGATGGCAGCTACAATCGCTACTAATAAAAGCACCGCCGCCAGTTCAAACGGGTAAACATAATCGGTATAAATCAAACGGCCAAGTTCTTTAGTGTTGCTGTAATTGGCAGCGTGCTTGATCACCTGTGCACCAGTTTCAGCAGTTTGGCGGTTACCCAGTACCCATATCATCTGAAACACCATAATGACAGCCAGCAACGCGCCGAATGGAAACCAACGCCAGAACCCTTCGCGCAATTGCTCCAAATTGATGTCCAGCATCATTACCACAAACAAAAAGAGCACCATCACTGCGCCGACATATACCAGAACAAGGGTAATCGCTAGAAATTCTGCTTCCAGTAATATCCAGACTCCAGCCGAACTACAAAAAGCCAACACCAAAAACAGTG
The DNA here is from genome assembly GCA_003402345.1 of Candidatus Nitrotoga sp. MKT. GTDB lineage: Bacteria > Pseudomonadota > Gammaproteobacteria > Burkholderiales > Gallionellaceae > Nitrotoga. Next base: position 380,779 of record QFXH01000001.1, read on the forward strand.
CGGCATATACCGGGTTGCGTGCAGTAATTACGCGCAATGCGGCAAGTACGGTAATTGCGGCGAACATATAAAAAACTAATGCTTCAAAATTCATCAACATATTCTCAAACCTTTAACTGTGTTTGGAACCCATGAAGGCCACAAATATAAATCATTGAAGTAAACACTCCCACCTACGAAAAATCAATTCAACGTAGGCCTCAGTAGTATCCTTATCAATATCGATCTGGATACATATCTTCACAGGAATGACAGTGATTTAACGATGCTCTCAACGGTATTTTGCGTCCGATGCCCGATCCTTGGCAATTTGCTCTTCATATTTTTCGCCCACTGCCAGCAACATCGGTTTGGTGTAGTACAGGTCACCGCGCTTCTCACCGTGGTATTCCAAAATGCGAGTTTCTACAATAGCATCCACCGGGCAAGCTTCTTCACATAGGCCGCAAAAAATACACTTGACCAAATCGATGTCATAACGTGTGGTCCGGCGTGTGCCATCAGCGCGCTCTTCGGTTTCAATATGGATAGCCATCGCCGGACATACCGCTTCGCATAATTTGCAGCCAATACAGCGCTCTTCATCATTCGCATAACGACGTAACGCGTGCAGGCCGCGAAAACGAAAACCTTGCGGCGTTTTTTCTTCAGGAAACTGCACGGTAATTTTGCGTGCGAAAAAATGCCGCCCGGTCAAGGCCATGCCTTTCACTAGCTCCAGCAACAAGAATGTTTTAAAAAAATTTGTGATCTTTTCCATTTTTTATATCCTTGACTGTTTTACCACAGCCAATAGGGAGTTTGCATCCAGGCACCAATTACTACTACCCAGACCAGCGTGAGGGGAATAAAAACCTTCCAACCCAAGCGCATCAACTGATCGTAGCGATAGCGTGGAAAGGTGGCACGGAACCATAAAAATAGGAACAGTACAAAAGATGTTTTGGCTAGCAGCCAAAAAATTCCTGGTAATAAATTAAATGGAGCTATATCAAATGGAGGCAGCCAACCGCCAAGGAACATAATCGCGGTGAGTATGGCGATCAAAATCATGTTGGCGTATTCAGCCAGGAAAAACAACGCAAACGTCATACCAGAATATTCTACGTGAAAACCAGCCACAATTTCAGACTCGCCTTCGGCCATGTCAAAGGGTGCACGATTGGTTTCTGCTACACCTGAGATAAAGTACACTACAAACATCGGGAACAATGGAATGAAATACCAGCCAAACAGTCCTACGCTGCTTTTTTGACCAAGTACTATGTCACCTAAATTCATACTCTGTGAGACCATGAGTACACATACTAAGGCAAAACCCATGGGGATTTCGTAGGACACAATCTGCGCGGCCGAGCGCAACGAACCCAAAAAGGCATACTTAGAATTAGACGCCCAGCCCGCGATGATTATGCCGTACACACCAAGTGATGTCATCGCCAAGATATAAAGTAGGCCAGCATTAATGTCGGTCAACGCCATGCCATCGGCGAATGGAACCACTGCCCAAGCTGCCAATGCAGGCATCAGAGCAAGAACAGGCGCAATTACGAACAGAAATTTATTCGAGCCAGACGGAATGATAATTTCTTTGAGCAGAAGTTTAAGTCCGTCGGCAAGCGGTTGTAGTAGCCCAAAATAACCAACCCGATTAGGACCGATACGTACCTGCATGTAGCCGATTACCTTGCGCTCTGCCAAAGTCAGATACGCCACAGTCAGCATGATGGGTACAACGATGACCAGAATTTTGACCAATGTCCAAATTGGAAGCCAAGCGACCCCAAGCAGGTTTTGCAAGTATTGCAACAGTTCTGTCATGCGCGCTCCACTCTAATCGTTCCAAACATGGCGCCCAGTTCTGCTGTTATGGTATGGCCTGCGGCCACGCGCACAACACCACGCGGTAAACTGTCATCTGCGATTATAGATAGCCTCACGCTGCCCTGCCCTTGCGTTAACTTGACCATTTCACCAGATTGCAGATTAAGTTTTTCTAGTTCTACGCTATGTATCAGCGCACGCGGAGTGGCAGCATCACGAGTTTTTTGTAGCGAAGCGGCGCGGCGCACAATGGCGTCAGTGGCATAAATCGGTACATCGCTGACGCGCTGTAAACCAGTGACATTCCAAGTCGCGTTTTGCGCCGACACATCATATAAGGCGTTGCCAAGTTTGGCAGATACGTCTATGCCGCCCAGCACTTCGTCGCGAACTGCTTCGCTGTTGTTGTAATCAAAACCAGATATATTAAGCATATTTCCCAAGACGCGAAGTACTTTCCACGCTGGACGTGCATCGCCTAATGGCTGAACTGTACCCTTGAAACTTTGCACACGCCCTTCTGAACTGATAAAAGTCCCGGAGGTTTCAGTAAATGGAGTAATCGGTAATAACACATCGGCGTACTCGGTAGCATGGTGTTTGTAAGCGCTCAACGCCACAACCATATCTGCGGCGCCCATCGCAGCTAATGCTTGCTGCGGGTCCTGCATATCCAGTTCCACTTCGACATTAAGCAAGATATAAGCCTTGCGCTGTGCAGTTAGCATTGTGGAGGCGTTCATACCATGCTCAGCACCAGCGAATGGCACCGCTTGCGCCAAATATCCGCCCACACTATTGGCTGCTTCGCCAAAGAAGCCAAATTTTGCTCCGCAGAGCGTGGCGATGTGTTGTGCCAGCAATTGTAGTTGTGACGCTTGTGGATGCTGCTGTGCGAAGTTGCCGAGCAAAATGGCAACACGCTCACCGCTGGCAAGACTGTCAGCCATTGCCTGCGCGATGGCTGACAGCGTGACAGACTGTACGATTTGTTGCACGCTAGTATCCAGAGTGGCTTGCTTGATTGTGGACAACGCTTTCAACACTTGCGCCAATACCGTAGTCATTTCGGTCGGTGGAACGATCTCCTTGTTGACAATTGGCATCAACAGATCGTCATCGGTAGCATGTATTAGATTAATTTGCGCGCCCTTCTTCGTTGCCTGACGCACGCGTGATGCTAACAACGGATGGTCTTTACGTAAGAAGCTGCCCACTAGCAGGAAGCGGTCAACAAGACTAATATCAGCCACTGCCATACCTAGCCAAGGTGCTCCGGTTTGCTTACTGTCGGCGCTAAAATCAGATTGTCGTAGGCGGAAATCCACGTTATGGCTACCCAAACCGCGCGCCAGTTTCTGCAATAAATAAAGCTCTTCCAGAGTGGAATGTGGCGTGGCTAATACGCCTATATTTTCCGCACCTGATTCATGAGTAATTTGGCGCAGTCCGTTAGCCACATACTCCAGTGCGACTTGCCACTCCACTTCCAGCCATTTTCCGCCCTGCTTGATCATCGGCTTAGTAAGACGTTCAGCTGAGTTCAACCCTTCGTAGCTAAAACGATCTTTATCGGACAACCAGCACTCATTGATTTCTTCATTCTCAATTGGCAACACACGCATCACGCGGTTATTTTTGACCTGTACCGCCAGGTTGGAACCCAAACTATCGTGCGGGCTAATAGACTTGCGACGCGATAACTCCCAAGTGCGGGCACTATAACGGAATGGTTTGCTGGTGAGGGCACCGACCGGACAGAGGTCGATCATATTACCGGACAATTCGGAATCTATTGTATCGGATACAAAAGCCATAATTTCGGCATGTTCACCACGGAAAGCCTGTCCCAGTTCCATCGCGCCACCAATTTCGATGCCGAAACGCACACAACGGGTACAGTTGATGCAGCGACTCATCTCTTCGGCAGCTACCAAGGGGCCGATGTCCTTATGCAACACGACGCGTTTTTCTTCGTGGTAACGTGAAGCGCTGCCACCATAACCGACCGCTAGATCCTGTAATTCGCATTCACCGCCTTGATCACATATTGGGCAATCCAATGGATGATTAATTAATAAGAATTCCATTACGCCTTTTTGCGCTTTCACAGCTTGTTCGGAGGCAGTAAAAACTTTCATGCCTTCAGCCACAGGCGTAGCACAAGCGGGCAACGGCTTAGGCGCTTTTTCAATTTGCACTAAACACATGCGGCAATTAGCTGCAATAGACAGTTTTTTGTGGTAACAAAAGTGTGGAATATAGATACCCAACTGATGTGCCGCATCTATCACAGAGCATCCGTTTTCCACATCAATATGCTTGCCGTCAATTTCAATGTTGATCATTACTCACCTAACCGTCAGTCTTGCACCAAACAGCGCTTGTGTTCGATGTGATATTCAAACTCGTTACGGAAATGCTTAAGGAAACCCTGCACTGGCCACGCAGCGGCATCACCAAGCGCGCAAATTGTGCGGCCCGCAATGTTCTCACACAGATCAAGCAAAAGATCCAAATCTTCCGGACGTCCTTCCCCTTTTTCGATACGGTGTATGATCCGATATAACCAGCCAGTGCCTTCACGGCACGGCGTACATTGGCCACATGATTCTTCAAAATAAAAATAGGACAAACGCTCTAGTGCACGCACCATACAGGTCGTGTCATCCATGATGATAATCGCACCTGTGCCTAGCATAGAACCCGCTTTTGCAATGGAATCATAATCCATGTCGAGATCCATCATAATCTCACCGGGTAAAACTGGCATAGAAGACCCCCCGGGGATACATGCCTTCAACTTACGGTCACCGCGCATACCACCAGCCATTTCCAACAATGTTTTGAACGGTGTTCCGAGTGGAACCTCAAAATTTCCTGGCCTGTTAACGTGGCCGGAAATGGAGAATAATTTAATTCCGCCATTGTTCGGCCTACCCAGCTCAAGGAAATTTTGCCCACCATTATTAATAATGTAAGGAATGCTGGCGAAGGTTTCAGTGTTATTGATGGTGGTCGGCTTACCATATAAGCCAAAACTTGCCGGAAATGGAGGTTTGAAGCGCGGTTGACCTTTTTTGCCTTCGATCGATTCGAGCAATGCAGTTTCTTCGCCACAAATGTAGGCACCATAGCCCAGATGATTATGCAGCTCGAAACTAAAATCGCTGCCAAGTATGTTATTACCCAGATAGCCCATCGCACGCGCTTCATCACATGCTGCCTCCATGCGTTCATAGGCCTCGAAAATCTCGCCGTGCACATAGTTGTAGCCGACTTTGACACCCATGGTATAGGCGGCGATAGCCATACCTTCTATGAGAATGTGCGGGTTGTAGCGCAGAATGTCCCTGTCCTTAAAGGTACCCGGCTCTCCCTCATCAGAATTGCATACCAAATATTTATCGCCCTGGTAATTGCGCGGCATAAAGCTCCACTTTAAACCGGTAGGAAAACCGGCACCTCCGCGACCACGCAAACCGGAACTCTTAACTTCGGCGATGATAGACTCAGGCGTCATTTTTTCCGCTAGGATTTTGCGTAGCGCTTGGTAGCCACCTACTTTAAGGTAATTTTCCAGCGTCCATGGCTGGTCGAAATGCATAGTATTAAGAAGAATGGGAGTGCTCATTCCTTATCCAATTCCGCCAGAATTTGATCGATTTTTTCTTTGGTGAGATGGCCGCACGTTTTTTTGTTGTTAATCATGAGTAGTGGTGCCTCATCACAGACGTTCTGGCACTCGCCTTCGCGCAGGCCAAACTTTCCATCCGCTGTCACTTCGCCAACCCCGATACCGAGCTTGTTTTTAATATAATCCAATGTTTCCATGGCTCCCACCAATTGGCAGGACAGATTGGTACACACCGTAAGCGTGTGCCGACCCATAGGCTTGAGGTTATACATGTTATAGAAAGTCGCCACTTCATATACACCCATCTGTGACATGCCGAGATAGGCCGCAACATCAACCATGTCCCCGGTGTCTATCCAACCTTTTTCATCTTGCACGAAACGTAATGCAGCCATAACGGCAGACTGCTTCCAATCGGACGGATATTTCTTCAGCTCGCGGTCTATTTTTGCTCGAACTTGCTCGGATAACATCAAAGAACCTCTAAAAATGCCGTTAACATAAAAGCGGGAATCCGGCTTTTTGATGGGGCGTCCACGGAAATGATGAATTCAGAATTATTAGAGGTATCCATCAGCGGTCAACTTCTCCAAAAACTATATCTTGCGTACCAATAATCGCCACTACATCCGCAATCATATGACCACGCGCCATTTCATCCAGCGCCGCGATATGGGCAAAACCAGGAGCACGAATTTTCAGGCGATAAGGCTTGTTCGCCCCATCAGAAATTATGTATATACCAAACTCACCTTTAGGATGTTCTACTGCCGCATAAGCCTCGCCGGATGGAATATGCATACCCTCGGTAAATAGCTTGAAATGGTGGATCAACTCTTCCATATTCTGTTTCATCGATTCGCGTTTAGGAGGCGCGACTTTGAAATTATTTACTATCACCGGACCGGGATTTTGACGCAACCAACTGATACATTGCTTGATAATACGGTTTGACTGGCGCATCTCTTCCACACGCACCAGATAGCGGTCATAACAATCACCTTCGACTCCCACAGGAATATCAAAATCGATGCGGTTGTATACTTCGTAAGGTTGCTTTTTGCGTAGGTCCCAAGCAATACCGGAACCACGTAGCATGGGACCGCTGAAGCCGAGCGCTAGCGCACGTTCCGGAGTGACCACACCGATGCCGACGGTACGCTGCTTCCAGATTCGGTTGTCGGTCAACAAAGTCTCATATTCATCAACGCAGATGGGAAAACGATTGGTAAAGTCTTCCATAAAATCAAGTAAGGAACCTTCACGGTTCTCATTCATCTTCTTTATAGCCTTGGCATTGTGAATCTTGGATGCCTGATATAAGGGCATTGAATCAGGCAAATCTCGATACACCCCGCCTGGACGGTAATATGCTGCATGCAGCCGTGCGCCGGATACTGCCTCATATACATCCATCAGATCTTCGCGCTCACGGAAGGCATATAAAAACACGGTCATTGCACCAATATCCAATGCATGTGCTCCAAGCCACAGCAGATGGTTCATTACTCGGGTAATTTCGTCGAACATTACCCGAATATACTGCGCCCTCATTGGTACTTCGAGAGCAAGCAATTTTTCGATGGCCATGACGTAGGCATGTTCGTTACACATCATCGACACGTAGTCGAGGCGATCCATATAAGGCAGCGACTGCAGATACGTTTTATGCTCAGCCAGTTTCTCAGTACCACGGTGAAGCAAACCGATATGCGGATCAGCCCGCTCAATTACTTCACCGTCCAGTTCCAGAACCAGGCGCAATACGCCGTGTGCAGATGGATGTTGCGGCCCAAAATTCATGGTGTAGTTTTTTATTTCAGCCATGATAAAAGCCTTCGCCCCTGTTGCCAAAAAAAGAAGATGCGTACAAAATTTTAGGTGAAATCTTTATTTGCGCGCCGGTACCCAAGCTTCTGCCTTTCATTTCAACCCCCCGTAATGTTCTTCACGAATGATGCGGGGAACGAGTTCACGGGGTTCAATCGACACCGGTTGATAAATTACGCGCTGCTGCTCAGGGTCGTAGCGCATCTCGACATGCCCTGATAATGGAAAATCTTTGCGGAAAGGATTGCCAACAAAACCGTAATCTGTGAGCAGGCGACGCAAATCAGGATGATCAGTAAAAACAATTCCATACAAATCAAATGCCTCGCGCTCATACCAATTGGCGCACGGCCAAATGCTCACTACGGAGCTCAGGACTGGCAAATCATCGTCTTCCGCAAATACGCGCACGCGTAGGCGGATATTATGGGTCAACGACAACAAATGATAAACCACGGCAAATCGAGAAGGATAAGCGTCAGAAGCAATATCAGATTTCAGGTAAGCACCGCCTTCACAAATTTCACCCCCATAAGTACAGTAATCCACCCCGCACAGATCTATCAACTGTTCAAAACGCAAATCAGGATCATCGCGCAAACGTGCTAGCACCTCCAGCAGGTCAATATCCCTCACGACTAAGGTCAACTCGCCCAACACATTTTCTAAACTCACTATTTGGCTAGCGAAAATCGTGGTCAAGTTAGTAGTCAAAAGGGTTAAATTAGCGGCCATGTTTTACACCGATGTCGTATGAATCAAGTTTATGATCGCATTTTGAGTTGACGAACAAGTCATGCCGATTAAAGCACAATCTGTCCATACACTTCAGATGACAGATATCGCTCTCATTTGAACCGATACCAATAGCATTGAGTTTTCCATCATGAATATTGCACATAAATTTAGCGCGCAATTGTATTAGTTCGTTTAATTTTGTTTTGCAATTGAATAATGCCATACAACAGTGCCTCAGCAGTTGGCGGGCAACCTGGCACATACACATCCACCGGCACGATGCGGTCACAACCTCGAACAACCGAATAGGAATAATGGTAGTAGCCGCCACCATTAGCGCAGGATCCCATTGAGATTACCCAGCGCGGCTCAGCCATTTGATCATATACTTTGCGTAGCGCCGGTGCCATCTTGTTACACAGTGTGCCAGCTACTACCATCACATCTGACTGGCGCGGGCTGGGACGAAATGTTATGCCAAAGCGATCAAGATCATAGCGTGAAGCACCCGCCTGCATCATTTCTACCGCACAACACGCCAAACCAAAAGTCATTGGCCACAGTGAACCCGTACGAGCATAATTAATCAATACGTCCAGTGATGTGGTAACAATGCCTTTTTCCAGAGCGCCTTCTATTCCCATTCCAAAGCTCCTCTTTTCCACTCGTAAATAAATCCAACTACGAGGATAGCTAAGAAAATTAACATAGAAACGTATCCAAACAAACCGATTTCCTTCAGCACCACTGCCCAAGGAAACAGGAACGCGATTTCTAGATCGAATAGGATAAACAAGATAGCAACGAGATAATAACGCACGTCGAATTTCATCCGCGCGTCTTCAAAAGCCCCAAAGCCGCACTCATAAGGTGAGAGCTTTGCGTTGTCTGGGCGATTAGGAGCAGCCAGCCAGCCTAACAGTAACGGCGCCACACCCATCGCCAGCCCAACGATTATAAACAACAAGATCGGAAAATAATTTTCCAACATCTGAGCCTCCCCCCCATTCATTTGGCGTTTTAAATAAATCTAACGCACGGAATGCATTTCTAGTTCAATTAACCAGAGCTCAGAAAACTTTGGCTTAAATATTTGGTGCCGATGAGCAGACTCGAACTGCTACAGCTTTCGCCACTAGCCCCTCAAGCTAGCGTGTCTACCAATTTCACCACATCGGCATAGTTCTATTATTTTGGTATTTCTTGCGACTTTGAATTACTGGTGTTACTAGGTGCTGAGGTGGGCGCCACTGTCGACTGCGTCGGCTGTGATACCTCATGCTTATCCATTACGCCACGAGATTGCGATGGATTAGCATAGATATAAGTTAAAGACAGGCTGGTAATAAAAAATATCCCTGTAGCCACTGCCGTACTACGACTTAGAAAATTAGCTGAACCGCTCGAGCCAAACACACTCCCGGCGGAACCTGTGCCAAAGGCAGCGCCCATGTCTGCCCCTTTGCCATGCTGCATTAACACCAACCCAACGAGTACTATCGCCGTTAATACATGTATAACCCAAACGAAAATTTCCACGTACTACTCCAAAATATCGAATTTATTTTTGTCCAGCATTACAAATACCTAAAAAATCTTCAGCAATCAACGATGCGCCTCCGATCAGCCCACCATCAATATCCGGCATGGCAAATAATTCGGCTGCGTTGGAAGCATTAACGCTACCGCCATAAAGTATACGCAAGGTCTGACCAAACTCCTCATCAAAACCAGCAATGCGTTTGCGTATAAAAGCATGTACCTCTTGTGCCTGTTCTGGTGAGGCGGTCTTGCCAGTACCTATAGCCCAAACTGGCTCATAAGCAATTACCGCAGTACGGAATGACTGCACACCCCGCAGCTTAATAACTGCAGCCAACTGTTCCGCTACCACTGCTTCTGTCGTACCTGCTTCACGCTGCTCCAAAGTTTCACCAACACAAATTATGGGTGATAACTCTGCCTTCTGAACAGCAGCGAATTTTTCTGCCACCAACTGGCTACTTTCACCGTAGATGTTGCGTCGTTCAGAATGTCCAACAATCACATAGTCGCAGCCAAAATCACTCAACATAGGAACCGATACCTCACCAGTGTAAGCTCCCTTGTTCGCTTGATGCACATCCTGCGCACCCCATTTTATTGGGGTTTCACGCAGCAGTAATTGCGTTTGTGCAAGATAGGGAAAAGGCACACACACAGCGCAATCTACCCCTGACATTTGCGCTACACCATTTACCACCTCTTTCAACAAAGCCTCATTTGCGGTCAGCGCCCCATTCATCTTCCAATTTCCGACAATGAATTTGCGTTGCATTTTAACTGATGCCTTTCAAAACAACGAAGGCGGCTATGCTACCCGTGAAAATACAATCGGTCAATCTCACTTCTAGCCACTTGCCTAACGCCAAATAGCAATACCTACTGTCTTGCCCAAGGAAAATGTTCGCCAAAACTTAATCCCATACTTGTTATTGATTTAATACAATTTATTGAATTGATGATGCATCTTTTGTAAAGCAGTTCGTATCAAAAATACACCTCTAAAACGTCGCAGTTTTTGACGCTCTCCGATTTGAACCTGGGCTTTTATGAATGCGGGTAAATTCGTTTCAAACCCTGCAATAACTCAGCCCAAAAACATGACGAATCATGTTGAACAAGGCGCACTATTAAAATTAGTGATTTCATTGGGCATGGGTTATCATCCCCCGTTCAGACATAAATTTTAATTTACTAATTAAAATCAAATTATTGAGACTTAATTCCTGCGGACTTATCTTTGAAAATTATCACGGCTATCACTACTTTATGTTGAGCCTGTCCAAATTTTTTTACCGCATGTTCAATAAATAATCACTTAACTTTAAGATTGAATCCACAACAATATTTCATGGATCCGCTCTTTCGCGTTCATCATTCAGGCAATAATATACCGACATGCTAAATGCTATCGAAAAATGGTTCGAAGCCACACTCTGGAACGGTCGTTTCGTTGTGGTGGTAGCAGTCGTGGCGAGCATGGCTGCCGCCATTGCAATTTTCTATATGGCCACGGTGGACGTGGTGTACCTTGTCAGCCACATGCTGCATTATGCCGACTTTGCACTGACTGATGCGGCACGCAAACTTCTTCACGACCAAACCATCTCTCATGTGGTGGAAGTGGTGGACGGCTACCTACTCGCAACTTTCATGCTGATTTTTGCGCTTGGTATGTATGAATTATTTGTTAGTGACATTGATGAAGCACATGGCAGCAAGACCTCCAGCAAGATTTTGGTTATTGCAAGCCTGGATGACCTCAAAGCGCGATTGGCCAAAGTAATCTTAATGATTTTGATCGTCACCCTATTTGAGGAAGCGATGAATATGAAGATATCAACCTCGCTCGACCTGCTTTATTTCGGTGGTGCCATCGCCCTGATTGGTGCGTCACTATTTTTGACCCACAAGGCGGAAGACCATGGAAAAGGTAGCAAACACCCTGAAGATTAAGTCGTGAATGCATCTCCAGTTTTCCATGATCCACTGTGCGATTCATGAGTCGTATGTAAACGTTTTACCATGACCAAGCACGACTCTCTATGACGCTGGGCATGGCTATTTTAACTACACTTTCCTGGCAAATTGACAATCATGGATACAGATTATTGGTGCGAGCGTTGGGTTAGAAGTGAAACGGGTTTCCATCAAAATGAAATCAATCCGCACTTGCGGCAATTCTGGCCTGCGCTGAACCTTACACCAGGCAGCCGTGTATTCGTGCCACTTTGTGGCAAGAGCCAGGATATGCTTTGGTTACGGGCTCAAGGCCATGAAGTAGTTGGCGTGGAAATCAGTCCATTGGCGGTTGAGGCATTTTTTGCCGAAAATAACCTGCAAGCATCAGCTACAAAGCACGGTACCGCCAGCATCTATCAGACAGAAGGACTCCGGCTTCACTGCGGCGATTTTTTCCAGGTGACAGCGGAGGATATGACCGGGGTAAGCGCAGTTTTCGACCGCGCTTCTCTTATCGCGCTACCCCCATCAATGCGCAGCGCCTACGCAGCCCATATGCAAAATATTTTGGTTCCTGGCGTAAAAACTCTGTTGGTTACCTTCAATTACCCCCAACATGAAATGCAAGGGCCGCCTTTTAGCGTGCAGGAGCCAGAAGTAAGGGCGCTTTATGAGAAAACAAGCGATGTACGCCTGTTGCATAGCGCAGACATTCTCAACAAGGAAACACGCTTTCGCGATAAGGGAATAACCCAGTTGCAGGAAAATATTTTTCTTATAACGCATAACAAACAGGATTAGGAAATAGCGGTTGCCATCCCCATCGCCAATCCAGATTTCCGCATTTCTACGTCAAACATGTAAAGGTAAATATTGGTAAGCAAAGGGCTGATTACTCCCTATTTGCAGACTGCCAGACTGTCCATGTATTGGCAACCGACCTCAGGAATCGCCCGCACGAAACTTTAATCTTTTATCTTCCTAAACAAATACCACGGCACCACTTCAATAAATTCTTAATTTTGCTGTAATTTTCCTGAAACATTATTTCATTATCCTGCGCCTGTACATTCAAAGGAGATGATGATGTTTAACTTGATTCAGAAACCCGGACAGCCGAACGACTTACAAGCCTTGAACTTAGCTATTATTAAGACAGAAGTGAGGGAGTCGCATCGATTGAGATATCAAATAGTCGCATCAAAAATGAGTGTCTATTTGAATAATGCCAATGAAAAATTTGAACGCACAATGTTTAACCACTTTTGTGAACGTTTGCTACCAGTCACTTTTCGTGACTGGATGACTAAACGTTAACATACTGACCTGAGGACACCGCCATAAATCACTATTTCCGCCTAAATCTGGCTTTATTTACCTGATTTATTGTACCAACATCGAGTTTCCCCAATATTCATAAAATAATGGTTTTAAAACGGGACTTTTCTAAAGAAAATTATTTATATTATTCAATTTGTTATTGAAAAATTAACGCCTACTGCCTTCCATTCTTTAACTTCTGCCTGTAACGCATTTTCTGTAAGCGGATTTTGCTCAATCCATTTTTTATCAAGTTTGATACGATATTCATTGCCATTTTTTTTCAATTGCATTTTAGGCAAAATCACATCCATACGACTACGGCAAAACAAAACCGCCAGACGCAATGCTAATATTGCAGTCCAATCCTGTACTAATCCCGACAATTTTGGCACCTTGGAAAGCGACCCGCGTTGCGCTCTTACTTGCAACCCCAGTTGAAACTGCTCCATTTTAGAAAAACCTGGCATATCAGCGTTTTCTAGAATGTAAGCTGCATGTTTATGATAACCACTATGCGCGATAGAAATACCAATTTCATGCAACCTGGCCACCCATTGCAACTGTTGCTGCGCAGCATCGACACCGACGCCATAACCGCCCTGAATCACTTGCTTGAAAAGCGACAACGATAAGTCCTCCACACGTTGGGCTTGTAACGGATCAATATGGTAACGTCGCATAAATTGAGTCACCGTAACATCACGCATATCCTGATGATGTAGACGGCCCAACAGATCATGTAACACCCCTTCTTTAAGGGCGGCATCAGCTACGCTCATATGCCGAATATTCAGCTCAGTGAAAATTGCCGACATAATGGCCAACCCACCAGGCAGGACAGGAATGCGATCCGATTTCAGGCCAAGTGCATCCAGCCGCTTGCATTCTCCTGCTTTCAATAACATGGAACGCAGTTTCGCCAGCCCCTCTGCCGTTATACCTTCATTACTCCAATCGTTTTGCTTTAACAAATCTGCCAATGCACGTGCGGTACCAGATGACCCGATCGCTTCCTGCCAATTTCCGCCGGAAAATTCAAAACGAATTGTTTGCAACTCCATACGTGCAGCGAGTTCCGCCTGCCGCATGGCATCTTTAGTAATTTTACCGTCGCCAAAAAAACGCTTGCTATAGCTAACGCATCCCATATACAAGCTTTCCATTCGAAGCGGCTCCAATCCCTCGCCAATTATGCATTCAGTAGAGCCACCGCCAATATCAACCACCAATCTATGATTTTGTGAGGGTGGCATGCAATTTGCCACCCCCAGATAAATCAGCCGCGCCTCCTCTCGACCAGCAATTATTTCAATCGGAAAACCCAAGGCATCTTCTGCTTTTTCAAGAAAAGCGGTTGCATTTTTAGCCAGTCTGAAAGTATTGGTACCCACTACCCTTACGGCATGGGCTGGTAAGCCACGTAAGCGCTCACCAAAACGTTTGAGGCATGCAAGGGCACGTAACTGGGACTCTTCGTCTAAAAAATTGTCCGGCGTCAGCCCTGCAGCGAGACGAACAGTGTCCTTCAAATAATCGAGTGGATATATCTGGTCGTCCACCACTCGCGCGACTTGTAGCCGGAAGCTATTGGAACCTAAATCCACCGCAGCAATGGTATCGTATGCTTGCACAGTAATTACCTAATCAATACAAAATCAACTGCTTACGTGACGTAGTATATGGCTTATCAAACTTTAAGTGTATTCGACACACAGTATCGCAATCATTTTGCCATTACATACATTTTTTCGTCATTTACAATAAAATTAATAGTTACCAATATCCATCGGTTTGCCAAAGGCAACATTTCAATAATGGCATTCAGAGATTAATGCTACGAAACCTGCTGAACAACGACCCCTCATTTTTGAGAAAATAACACACTGTAACAACCACTTAATGTTTAGTAGGCCGGCCTGTTTTAAGTATTTCTACTTGCCCTACAACATTAACCAATTCAGGATCAGACAACTTGGACAAGCAAAGTAACCCGGCCCGCAGCAATTCACTTTTCTTCACATGAACACCCACTAGTTGGCACTTTCTCTTTAATGCGGCGAATTGCGAATACTCATCTACGGGCATGGTGAAACTATCACGCACCATTTTAATTTTTTTAGGCTTATCTGCCTTCTTTGATAACTTCTCCGTTTTAACCACTTTAGGCGGTGTTGCAACAGATTTTTCAGCAGTATTTTTGTTTGCTATTTTAGCGGGTACTTTTTTGGGAGTCACTGCTTTAACCGTTAACACAGGCTTAAGCTTATTATTAACTACCGCTTTTTCAGCAGTATTTTTGTTTGCTATTTTAGTGGGTGCTTTTTTGGGGGTCACTGCTTTAACCATTAACACAGACTTAGGCTTATTATTAACTACCGCTTTAGCTGGCAATGATTTCGTAACAACTCCAGATTTCGTAACAGGCTTGGCCTTAACAGGATTTTTTGTTTTTGTCGTCATGACTCGCTCCAAATTAAATTAAAATTTAAAAAATTATCACGTGTGCATACACGCACGGTCATTTTACACCGTAACGATATAAATTGTTTATATCAATATAAACACGCAAGCTTTATTTTATTTAACAAATTACATTCAAATAGTTAAACATGCGCTCTTGACAGTCTAACTCACTCAAAATACTGGCCAAAACATAAAAACAACGCTTCTACAAATTAAAAATTTACTAGAAAAATAACAGCAACCCGTTGTTATTGGCTTGCGCCAAGACTGGAAAGCGGCACTGAACCGGTTTAATATTCAGCCTGGAACGGAACACACAGCGGCATTGGAACCAATGCCAGCATATAATCGGATGCGGTGCCATACACACTCCGAACTTTGTACTGAATAGCCTAAAGTTTTATGCGATCCTCACATAAGTTTTCATAGAGTTAACTAAATTCATGTCCAATATTGTTATTGCTGCACTATATAAATTTACCAAACTCCCCGATTACCGCGAAATGCAGAATGGTTTACTCAATTTTTGCATTACGCAAGGGCTCAATGGAACAATTTTGCTTGCTGCGGAAGGTATTAACGGGACTATCGCCGGAACGCGCGCGGGGGTGGATGCATTGATGTTTTTCTTGCGGGCTGATGCCCGATTGGCAGGCATCGAGCACAAAGAATCCTATTCTGATGAAATGCCTTTTGACAGGATGAAGGTGCGCCTGAAAAAGGAGATCGTCACGCTAGGCGTACCAGGCGTGGATCCGAACGAAAAGGTTGGAACCTACGTGGACGCGAAAGACTGGAATGCCCTAATTTCCGATCCAGATGTAGTGCTTATTGATACACGAAACGGCTACGAATACGATATAGGCACTTTTCGTGGCGCAGTTGACCCACACACCACGACATTCCGCGAGTTTCCCGCGTACATCAGCAAAAATCTTGATCCCGCCAAGCATAAAAAAATTGCCATGTTTTGCACCGGCGGAATTCGGTGTGAAAAGGCGACTTCTTTCATGCTCGGACAAGGTTTCGAAGAGGTTTACCACCTACAGGGCGGCATCCTCAAGTATCTGGAAAACATTCCTGCTGAACAGAGTATGTGGGAGGGTGAGTGCTTCGTATTCGACCAGCGAATTTCTGTTGGACAGGGCCTAAAAGTGGGAACGCATGAACAATGCTTCGCCTGCCGCCATCCCGTTTCCCAAGAAGAAAAAGCCTCACCCCGTTATCAGGCTGGTATTTCCTGTCCGCATTGCTTTGATGCCCTGCCGCAAAAAACACGTGAACGTGCGATTGAACGGCACAAACAAAATGAATTGGCACGTAAACGGGGTGGCGCACATATCGGAGTGCCGCAAAAAAAACAAACAGAGACGCAAAGCGAAAGCTGATGGAGTGAATGGTTATTGGTTCTGTATTTTGAAACGCGATTGCTTGCATCGGAAGATTGCTGTTTTCAGCTGGCAGAATAAGATAATATCTTCTCGACATCGACGCTCAATTAATGACATCATTCCAAGTTGAAATTAATTGTGCGATCTATTTAACTTAATTCCATAGCGCAATCAGATTTGCCGCTAGCCACGATTAAAATAACGGAGAGAAATTTATGAAGGCAACCACCCTTGCTGGGGATGTTACTAAATGTTATGAGGAAGGTGAAAAACGCATATCCAGCAAAGATTATAGCAATGCCTTAAAGTCCTTTAAGCAAGCCGCAGAGCAAGGTCATGCACTGGCTCAAAACTATATGGGCCTCATGTATGCAAAAAGCCTGGGAGTTTCACAGGACTTTATGAAGGCAGAACATTGGTTTCGTCAATCGGCGGAGCAGGGAGAACCGTTGGCCCAAAATAACCTTGGGCTCATGTATGCCAGAGGTGAAGGTGTTGCGCAGGATTACCAGCAGGCGGTGTTTTGGTTGCTTAAAGCCGCTGAGCAGGGAAATTCGGAAGCACAATATAATCTTGCGTTCATGTATGCAAAAGGTCAGGGTGTTACCCAAAACGATGAACAGGCAGTTCATTGGTTCCGCAAGGCAGCAGAGCAAGGGGATGAAATTGCTCAATATAATCTAGCCTTTATGTATGAAAAAGGCATTGGTGTCGCGCAAGATTATCAGCAAGCTGTATTTTTATACAGTATGGCGGCAGGGCAAGGAAGCACTGATGCCCAACTGAATTTGGGTGGTTTGTACGATGCAGGTGAAGGGGTTGAACAGGACTACAAGCAGGCAGTTAGCTGGTGGACCAAGGCTGCGGAAAAGGGGCATCCGGTAGCACAAAATAATTTAGGGCTTATGTACGCACAAGGTCTTGGCGTGAACCAGGATTATGTTGAAGCGTATAAATGGTTCACCCTTTCCAGTTTGGCTGGTGAAGTAAGCGCAACCAATGGATTGAAGATCGCAGAATCATTGATGACGAAAGATCAAATTACTGAAGCAAAGGAATTGCTGAACGACTGGAAGAATTCACATTAATCTGACTAATGTTTGGGTAGTCCATAAGTTAATTATTCTGGATGCCTGATCCAGGAAACATTCGCCACAATATGGATGCAAGGTAACCAATCTCCTGTTTTTATCGTTCCCATTTCATAAGACTTATTTATGTGGAAACACGATTGAATGCATAGTGTGAAGGAAGCATAGGTATCTCGACTGGCTACGCTTCCCTTGTATTACGTTTATATGATGGCTTGCCCTTTTGCCTGCAGAAGAGCCGGAATGCGTTTTTCGTTATTGGAATACCGGTCATTTACGGGCTAGGCTCCGTTGATTCCAAACTTTTTCTTCCGCAGCCAATTTTTATTGCATCTGTACTGCCTTGATTTCGTCCCCATTTAACGTTTCATTTTTTTGGTGACGTTCGTTTATTCTGTTCCGCTACTAATAAAAATAAAAGGCAGTTATGGCGAAAGCAAAAATAATATATAGCTGCACTGAATGTGGCGGACAAGTTTCAAAATGGCAGGGACAGTGCCCGCATTGCACGGCTTGGAATACACTGGTGGAAAGTGTAGCCGAACTGCCAACTAGCGGAAAAAATCGCTACAGCTCGCTGGCGACAACGAGCATGATGCAGACGCTGGCCGAAGTAGGCGCGGAAGAAGTGCCGCGTACGCCAACCGGCATCGCCGAGTTTGACCGCGTGTTGGGTGGCGGGTTAGTGAGTGGTGGAGTGGTTTTGATAGGCGGTGATCCCGGAATAGGTAAATCCACCCTGCTGTTGCAGGCGTTAGCCCATCTCGCCACACATAAAAAAGTTTTATACGTCAGTGGCGAAGAATCGGCGCAGCAAATTGCCTTGCGCGCTAAGCGACTATCGCTGGATGCGCGGGGAATGTACCTGTTAGCCGAAATTCAGCTGGAAAAAATACAGTCTGTCATCCAACAGGAAAAGCCAGATGTGGTGGTGATCGATTCCATCCAAACCATGTACTCCGAACACCTCACATCAGCCCCTGGCTCGGTGGCGCAGGTGCGTGAATCCGCAGCGCAACTCACGCGCATGGCGAAAAGCACGGCAGTAACCATGATTCTGGTCGGCCACGTTACCAAGGATGGCACGTTGGCTGGGCCACGTGTACTAGAACATATCGTCGATACAGTGCTGTATTTCGAAGGCGATACCCACTCCAGCTTTCGCATGATACGCGCGTTCAAAAATCGCTTCGGCGCAGTAAACGAACTCGGGGTGTTCGCCATGACCGAAAAAGGCTTGCGTGAAGTAAGCAACCCTTCCGCATTATTTTTGTCGCAGCATGGCGCGCAAGTGGCGGGTTCATGCGTGATGGTGACGCAGGAAGGAACCCGCCCGTTGCTGGTCGAAATCCAGGCCCTGCTAGATGAGGCTCACTCGCCCAATCCACGCCGCCTTTCATTGGGTCTGGAACAAAACCGTTTGGCCATGTTGCTGGCCGTATTGCACCGCCATGCAGGCATTGCCTGTTTTGATCAAGACGTGTTTATCAACGCGGTGGGCGGGGTGAAAATTACCGAGCCGGGTGCCGACTTGCCCGTATTACTGGCCATCGTGTCTTCGCTACGCAATAAACCTCTACCAGAAAAATTGGTGGTATTTGGGGAAGTCGGCCTGGCTGGCGAAGTACGTCCGGTGCAGCGTGGTCAGGAACGCTTGAAAGAAGCGGCAAAGCTCGGCTTTACTATGGCCATTATTCCCAAGGCTAACAAGCCGAAGCAAGAAATAGCAGGCATGGAAATTATTGCGGTGGAGCGGGTGGAGGATGCGGTAGCGAAAATGCGCTAGGGATGCTCAATATAAATTGAGTAACCTTCTGAATTATAAAATAATAAAAATTACATTGAACCGCCAATTTTTTGAAAAAATAGTAGCCTGCGCAGACAAGCAATCCAAGGTTCCCTCTCAGGATAGTCGGAAGTAGAATTTACTGCGGTGCGCACATCACCACATTTTCATTGATCCAGCCGCGTGCCACTACTTCCTGGATTGCTGACTGATCGCCGGTTATCCGGTGGTTGCTGTCTATGCCTTTGCTAAATCCATTGTTATAGGCGCGATATATCGGCACGGTATTAGCGGGACACGCGCCATTTATAGGCATCATCGTCAGAAAATCTAAACTTTCAAAATTCCACCGTTTTTGTGTCACAGGCATCGTCGCCTGCAATTGCTTAAGCTGTGCGCATTCATCGGCGCTAGCTGTATAGAAGTGGGAATTCGGCCCGGGCGACATGCTCCCATAGAATCGGCAAACAGGCACATTTCCTCCAGACATGAACGTAGTGCCCGTGCGCTGCCAACTTCCGACCGCTCCGCTATCAACAAAAGCCTGTTCGCCAGAAGCGGCCGTAATGAAGTAATGGTCTAGGTCGGGATTGTAATATTCGATGACTGTACCCGCAGCGGAACCGGTGACAAAGGCCGCAGTTACATTCTTGGAGGAATTCATGGCAACAGAACAAGTAACGTTAGCGCCACTGCACGCACCGCCCCAACCGGAAAAAACAGAACCCGAAGCAGGCGTAGCGGTAAGTGTTACATTGGCTCCCTGGAAAAAAGGCGCGTTGCATTTCGTCCCGCAATTGATCCCGACCGGGGATGAGCTTACGGTGCCGTTGCCGTTACTAAGTTTGCTAACAGACAGTAAAAATGTCGGAGCGGCGTTTAACCATTGGTAAAGCGCGTCATTGTATGCAATATCAAAGCGGCCATATTCATCTGTTCCACCTCCAAAACAGCCTGGATTTCCTCCCCTCAGCTGACCAACCAAATAATGGGCGTTACTAACTATTTCAAATAAACCGGCGCCACTACTACCACCTTCGGTAATCCCCGAAGTATAGGCAATATCAAGAAATTTCCCGTTAGTTTTGTTTGCGAACGCGCACTGATAAGTTTCTGTATCCGGATTTGTGGCAGTACAGTCTTGGAAAGATTCAAATCTGCCGAAACTTATCTTTTGTAAATCGCCTTGTGGATGATGAATTCCTGCCACGTAAGCATTCAATACAGGTGTAATTGAAGACCATCCAGCATGTACCGCACCAGCAGGCGGCAGGTTGCCCAACTGCATGAAAGACGTGTCAGTTGCCTGGCTGCCATACAGCAATGTGGCGCCACCGGTACGCGTCTGGGATTCTGAATTAAGTGATCCGCTATTGCAGGCCGTAGAGCGATAAAACCAAAAAGTTTGCAGTGTTGAGGCCACCGTCTGATTGGCGATGCAGTGATTGGCACTAAGGAAATAAGGCGTTCCACTTGATGCCGTATCATTCAGCAGCGTTCCGGAACACAGAAAACTGCTGCCGGAATCGACAAAAATTATCTTTGCCGTGGCCTTGCTTTCAGGACTCCATTCGCTATAGCACGACACATCGATTTCACAGCTTGCCGCCTGTCCAATCTTGGAAATTTTTTCTCCCGGAGCAGTCAGGAAGGTGCTCAAAAAAAAATGTGAGACGCTGGGAATTGCGATTTCAAGTGTATCCGGGCTGATACCCGCCGGTAACTCTATCTCCAGGGTTATTTCTTCGCCCTCGATATGGGGAGACCAGTAAGTGCGGGCCGCGTCGCTATGATCGCCAGCATCCACATTACGCTGGATGCCCTCCATGATCTCTTTTCCAGAAATTTCGTAGGTGACTCCCGCCTCTTGTGAATAGAAACGGAAGATGGCCTCCATCGGCAAGCGGCGCACCAAAATTCCCAAGCGAATACCTGTAGCCTGGGGTGAGTTAATACTGATCGCTGCGATCTTGCCGCCCTGGGCCGTGTTCTGCCACTTTAATTGGCTTGCTGTATCCGCGATACTACCCAGTTGGGGAACCTCACGGCCGAAGCCGATTTTACGGGGCGTACCGGGGTGCGGCTCAGCATTAATTTCGGCCGATTTTTTCTCTTTAGGGACGGCGCCAATCGAGATTGAATGTGGTGTGGGAGAGATGCTGGCACGACGGGGTTTTAACGGCGGGAGGCCAGCATCAGCGGGTGCTGGCGGCCGGGTAAAAGATTCAACCCGACCAGCAGCGGCTTCAAATGGCTGCGCGTTGGATGGGATGGGGATAATCGTCAGTAACACCCACAGGGCAGTTAAAATATTGAAGGTTAAATTGTCTGGCATGATTTTCATTGTGTTTGTTATATCTGTGGATTTTACAACACACTATACCTGCCCCCCACAAAGCATAAATAGATTGATACTAAACATATCCAGCATATTGAAATAAATTAACCCGTTATTTTTGACGGGTTATGTGTGACTATGCTGCGCTCTTTATATGTCTTTCCGCTTCTTTGGCCACTACCCTGATAAATTGCGCGGATTTTCGAAGTCTTCACTGGAAAGGGAGTTTTTATGACTGAAAAAAGCCCCTGAATCTAATTGAAACAGGGGCAAATGTCTTAACTAATGGGAGAGGTTAAGACTTCACGTTTAAGGAGGGAAAACGTGGCATAGCTTGCGCTATACAGTGTATATAGGCCGGAGTACCATAAAATAGTTCCACTGCAATTTCAGTGGAATGATTTTTTATCATACATGCTGACCGAATAAGCACGGTTAGAACTTGTAAGAATTTCAATTTAGGGGAGGTATCTTAATGTCCGTGACTCTGATTAACTTGTTTGCAGTTCCGAATGGTAAGGAAGATGAATTTGTTAAGCTTTGGGAGGCTATAAAAGCAGATATTACCAAGCAGCCTGGATTCATCAGTGGGAAGTTTCACAAGAGCCTCAAGCCGGATAGTCGATTCAATTTCATCAACGTGGCTTTGTGGGAAAATGAAGAGATATATTGGAAGGCCTTTGAAAAAAGCGCAGCGCCTATGAAAGAGAAGTTACAGCAAATGGGTGTGGAAATGATCCCGGCTCTTTATAACGCCATCTTCGAATATTAAATCAAGATATACCACAGTTGCTCTTTGCTGCTTGCGGCGGGGCGCTTTATTTAATCAGTTGGAGACACCTATGCGAATTCTTCATACCATGCTCAGGGTGGGCAACCTGGATCGTTCAATTGCTTTTTATACAGAAGTGTTAGGCATGAAATTGCTGCGTCGAAATGATTATCCAGACGGAAAATTCACACTGGCATTTGTTGGTTACCAAGATGAAAAAGACGGCGCTGTTTTAGAGCTCACTTACAATTGGGGTGTTGAACAATATGACCTGGGAACAGGTTATGGCCATGTTGCCATTGAAGTTGATAATGCTGGCGAGGCATGCGAACTCGTCAAGCAAAAAGGGGGAAGCGTCATCAGGGAAGCCGGGCCAATGAAGCACGGTACAACTGTTATTGCCTTCGTATCCGACCCGGACGGATACAAAATCGAATTTATCCAAAAGAAAAGCTAACCCCGCAGAATTTTCAGCCAAGAAAAAATACGTTCTGCATAAATCACATACCCTCAGTTCTGAAGTAACAGAATGGGATTTTATTCAATCATTAAGCTAACCGACCCATGCTCCCATCCATTGAACAACGCCTCACAGTAGAAATTGCTGCCAAGCCTGCACAGATTGCATCAGCCATTGCCTTGTTGGATGAAGGTGCAACCGTTCCTTTCATCGCCCGCTATCGCAAGGAAGCCACTGGTGGACTGGACGACACCCAGTTACGGTTGCTGGAAGAGCGCTTGCGCTATTTGCGTGAACTGGAAGAACGCCGCGCAACGATCATTACCTCGATTACCGAACAGAACAAGATGACCCCCGTCCTATTGAATGCAATCACGCATGCCGAGGACAAGACGCATCTGGAAGATCTTTATCTACCCTACAAACCCAAACGGCGCACCAAGGCGCAAATTGCGCTGGAGGCGGGGCTGGCACCGCTCGCCGATTCATTGCTGGCTAATCCGATGCTGCAACCTGAAGCGGAAGCGGCCCAATATCTAAAACCCCCCTTTACCGTTGAGCAATGTGATAACCCCGGTGTGCCAGACATCAAGGCGGCACTGGATGGCGCACGCCAAATCCTGTTGGAACGCTTCGCGGAAGATGCCACGTTGCTGCAATCCCTGCGCGAATATGTACAAGAACATGGGGTCGTGGAATCTAAAGTGGTTGAAGGCAAAGAAGAGCTTGCAGCGAAATATGCCGACTATTTCGATTACTCCGAATCGATCAAGACCATCCCTTCGCACCGCACCTTAGCCATATTGCGGGGCCGTCGTGAAGAGATGCTGAATGTGCGATTGCGCCTCGACAGCGAGGCAGACAAAGCAAATTGGAGTGCGCCGCACAATCCTTGCGAAATCCGTATTGCAAATCGGTTTGGCATTTCTCAGCAACAACGGCCTGCCGATATTTGGCTGATGGATACTGTGCGCTGGACATGGCGCGTGAAAAGTTTTTTGCATTTGGAATCCGAGTTGATGGGCGCATTGCGGGTCCGTGCGGAAACAGAAGCCATCAATGTATTCGCACGCAACCTTAAAGATTTGTTGCTGGCTGCCCCAGCAGGCCCTCGCGTCACAATGGGGCTTGATCCGGGGATACGCACCGGGGTCAAGGTGGCGGTGGTGGATGAGACGGGAAAAGTAGTGGATACCGCAGTTATCTATCCGCATCAGCCGAGAAATGACTGGGATGGTTCCTTGCACACCCTAGCAAAATTAGCCGAAAAACATCGCGTAGCGGTGATCGCTATCGGCAATGGTACGGCCTCGCGGGAGACAGACAAATTGGCACTGGAGCTAATCAAGCGCCATCCAGAGCTGAAACTGACCCATGTCGTGGTATCCGAGGCGGGCGCGTCGGTTTATTCGGCATCCGAAATTGCCTCGCGTGAACTGCCTGATATGGATGTATCGCTACGGGGTGCGGTATCGATCGCCCGACGTTTGCAAGACCCGTTGGCCGAACTGGTAAAGATCGACCCGAAATCGATTGGAGTCGGACAATACCAGCATGATGTCGGCCAATCCCAATTGGCGCGTTCACTCGATGCCGTCGTTGAAGACTGTGTGAATGCTGTCGGCGTCGATGTAAATACCGCATCCGCCCCTTTACTGGCGCGCGTTTCCGGATTGAGCGGCAGCGTAGCGCAGGGGATTGTGGCTTACCGGGACAGCAAGGGCATGTTCACCTCCCGTGCCCAATTACGTGAGGTTCCGCGTCTGGGCGAAAAAACCTTTGAGCAGGCAGCGGGTTTCCTGCGCATCATGGGGGGCGACAATCCGCTCGATGCGTCTGCCGTCCATCCTGAATCCTATCCGCTAGTGCAACGTATCCTCGCGGAGATCAAGCAGGATATTAAATCCGTCATTGGCAATAGCCAGCTATTGAATTCGCTAAGTCCCGCCAAATATGTGAACGAGCAATTTGGCCTGCCGACCATTTCCGACATACTGAAAGAACTAGATAAACCGGGGCGCGACCCGCGTCCTGAATTTACCACAGCCACTTTCAGGGAAGGCATAGAACAATTGTCTGACTTGAAGCCAGACATGATCCTTGAAGGTATTGTTACCAACGTGGCTGCCTTTGGTGCGTTCGTGGATATTGGCGTGCATCAGGATGGCTTGGTACATATTTCCGCCTTGTCGAATAGCTTTGTGAGGGACCCGCATGCGATCGTTAAAACGGGACAAGTGGTAAAGGTGAAAGTGCTGGAAGTGGACGAAAAACGTAAGCGCATCGCGCTCACCATGCGTTTAACAGACGTTGTGCCGCAATCAAACGGCAAGCCTGAACAAAGAAACACACAGAGACAGCAGGATAGCCTGAACCAAACGAAGAGCGCAGCGGGAGACAAGAAACGAGAGCCTTCAGGAACCGTACCAAACGCTATGGCAGCCGCTTTTTCAAAAATTAAAACGTAAAGTTCCAGTCGAGAATGTAACTAAATTCGTTCTTGTTCGGCAACCGAAATATAATGAACAAAACTTGAATTTAGGAGTGTCGATCGCCATGACTGTTTAAAAAACAAGGAGTGAAGTGTGTTCAAAGATTTAATTGCAAAAATGAACAGACTGAATGGGCAAACCATATCGGTTCCTATCGAATGCGACGAGAAGGGCTACATAGACAAGCAATGCCCGTCGAAAGAATGTGAATTCCTGTTTAAGGTGCAGAAAGATGATTGGAAAGACATCTTCAAAAATGAAGCTGTTTGGTGTCCGCTGTGCCGCCATGAAGCATCTGCAAACCAATGGCACTCAATCGCTCAGGTTGAACACGCTAGAAAGCAAACACTTGCGATGGTGAAAGGCGAAATTCACAATGCACTTCTGTCTGGCGCCAAAGAATTCAACCATAGACAGCCAAGAAAAAGCTTCATTTCCATGACCATGCAGGTCAAAGGAAGCCCGGTCCAAACCGCAATAATCCCGGCCAAGGCGGTCGAAGAGATGCGGTTAGAAATTACCTGCGAAAAATGCAATGCTCGTTTCTCTGTCATCGGAAATGCATTTTTCTGTCCTGCATGCGGGCACAACTC
This sequence comes from Candidatus Nitrotoga sp. MKT, assembly GCA_003402345.1. GTDB lineage: Bacteria > Pseudomonadota > Gammaproteobacteria > Burkholderiales > Gallionellaceae > Nitrotoga. The sequence continues at coordinate 407,021 of QFXH01000001.1, forward strand.
TGTAACGCAAACATATGCGGACTCATTGAGGAAAATCCAGGTCAAACGCGACAGCCTCGACATCATTCGCCAGGCACTCATTATGTCCACAGGCAAGGATGAGGCTGAAGTAACGTGTCGCTCACTACTAGAGACTTGCATTTCTGATGGTGTTGTTGCCTTTCAAAAATTCTGCGAAGGCTTATATTCCACCTATGGCGAAGCTCCATTCAATGCGTTTCAGAGACTAGAGCAAGGGAGCGCGCTTTGGGAAAAGGCAATTGGTATGAGCTACAGCAGTTGGCTAGAGCAGACCGAACTTGAAAGGCTAAACATCCTTTACCAGAAACGGCATCTTCTCGCCCACAATGAGGGCATTGTCGATGCTCAGTATATAAAAAAGTCTGGCGATGCATCTTACAAAGAAGGGCAGCGAATTGTGATCTCAGAAAAAGATATAGGCGAACTTTTAAAACATTTAGACAAGCTCGGCAGCGGGTTAAAAGCAGCATGCAACAAGGCATAATGAGCGGTTCAACGCGACCGCCAATGCTTTGCATTCCCGCCGGTTAACCTGGGTGTAAAGCCCGTTAGCTATGTAGGGTGTGCACGTTTTTGTGCCCACGCGGATTCGTCATTTTGGAGTAGACAGCTATGTCACGTTATCGCCGAGCAACAGCTGCGGGTTCAAGCTATTTCTTTACGGTGGTCGCTTATCGGCGGCAGTCGATTCTATGTGATGAAGCGATTCGCAACGCATTGCGCGCCTCAATCGAAACGGTGCGTGTGGCGCGTCCTTTCATTATTGATGCATGGGTATTATTGCCTGACCATTTACATTGCGTGTGGACATTACCTGACGGTGATGCCGATTTTTCCACCCGTTGGATGATAATCAAGCGGGCAGTTTCTTTGGCTTGCAGAGAAGATTATCGTCGTGCCGACTGGGTGACTGCATCAAAACTCAAACATCGCGAATCAACTATCTGGCAACGGCGATTCTGGGAACATCCAATTCGTGATGAAAATGATTTTGCCCACCATGTCGATTACGTTCATTTCAATCCGGTTAAACACGGGCATGGTCAACGTGCGGTTGATTGGCCCCATTCGACATTTCACCGCTATGTGCGTGATGGGTCTATGCGCATGACTGGGCTATTGCGATGAAAAATGCAGTGTTGGATTAACGCTGCCCGCGTGGGCACACCCTCCGGGTGCGGGAACCTCTACGAGGCAAAGACGTGCCCACTCTACTTGACTGATTAGTTATTTTTCATCTGTCGGCCAATAATGCGCATCGTACCAATAAAAAAATGTAATGAACGACGAACATCGGGATCGTTTAGGGAGCTGATCAATTGAAACAAACTGGGTGGTTTTTCTAATGCTTCCGTTTGAGCATTCGCCATACGGACAGCATTACCGGCTGTCCAGCCCAGCGCTAAAATTTCCTCGCCTACTTTAGTGGTTTTTTCTAGTGCCGCTTCATCAAGAAATTGAATATTGTCCGATATGATTGACAGTAAGTCGATGATATTGTTGAACCGACCGGCTTGTACTAATGGGGCTGTTTTTTCGATTAAGTTCTTAATACCCTCGATAGTTGCTGGGTTATTAAGGGCCGTATCCGACATAAATTTTTCTTCAATTATATTTAATTGCATTTCTTCAGACATAAGAATTCCCCTTTAATCAAACTATCCCACGCGCAACGGCCCAATAAATACCGCGGTTAAACGTTTTACGCATTAACCCCCCGAGCTTGGTAGGTGGTGCGACCTGTACATCACTTTTATAGTCGTACCAGAGTGGCATGCCGGCTTCCAATCCCATTTGAGCGATTGCTTGAACTTTCCCATCATAAATAGCGGAGGTATAACCGCGACGAATTTCCGAAGCGATATTTTCCACGACGACAGGTGACTGGTTATGGCAAGTGCCCCCGGCTTTACTAACTGGCAAATCAACGGTATCTCCCATCACATAGACATTATCGGAGCCGTACATTTTCAAGGTTTCAAAGTCAGTAGGTAACCAGCCTTCATTATTTTGTGCTTCTGATTTTCCTGAATTAATTACGGCATCTACCGCGCGGATAGGTGGAGTGGCCATTAAAATATCAAATTCTTGGGAGTTGCCTTCCTCCGAATAAGCTATTTTTGCTTCGGGATCAACCTTATCTAAAGTAAAACCACGTTGATATTTAATGTCTTTACTATCAAAAATGGTAGGCAACACGTCACAGGTTGGTTTCTGTAAAAATAAACAATTACGCAATAATTGAGAGACCGTAGGATAGCTATAAATAATCTCTACACGGTCTCGCACATTTCGTTTACGTAAATATTCATCAAGCATTAACGTGGTTTCGATAGGAGCAATGCCACATTGATGAGGTACATTAGGGGTTTTGGGGAAATTGACTGTTATAAATATACGGCCCTCTTCGATGGTGCGTAATTTTTGAGCAAGTTGTTGCGCCGCTTTAGTCTGATAAAAATGGTCACCTGCCTCCTTCAAGCCTTCAATGCGTTCTGGCGCGGGAACACAGCCTGTTGAAATAACAAGATACTCATAATCGTATCGTTTGCCACTTTCACAGAGGACGCGATTTTGCTTAAATTCAAAGCTTTCAACACCATCAACATGAAAAATAATTTCAGGGCGTAATAATGAACGTTGTTTGCGGACTAATTCATGAGGATGATAAGCATTAAAAGCCACATACATATTGGCTGGCTTGTAAATATGGTTGGGGGAATTTGAGAGCATCATAATCTCAATTTCACCATTTAGAATTTCAGGATAAAGCTTAGCGACTAAGTTGTTAGCGGTCATCGTGCCGCCAATCCCGCCACCAACAACGATAATTCGTTTTGCTGTGCTAGTCATAATAACTCCTTTAATAGGTTATCAATTAAAGAGTCAACTCTCAGAAGCTTATTAATCATAAAGATACAGAGCTAAGTACAAGAAGACTCATTTTAATTAATCAATCGATACATTTAAGTGCGCCAGAAGGACATTGATTTACTGCTTTCACGACTTCATCGTAAACCGCTTTATCAGGCTCGATAACAAATTGCCCGTCTAAAATTTTAAATACCTCGGGCATTGATTTAACACAGTTGCCAGAATGAGAGCATCTTTGTTTATCCCATTGTATTTTCATGATTTTTAACCTCTGTCATGTTCAGCTGTTGTTGGATTAATCATGGTTGTTACTTCAGCAATAGAATTTGCCGGAAATCCACCACGTTCTGCATGTGTTTTAATGCTTTGTTTATCGGGGGCAATATAAATGCAATAGATTTTGTCGTCTGTTACATAGCTTTCCACCCACTGAATTTGCGGCCCCATTTCATTCAAAATACAGCAGGATTTTTGTGATATTTGTTGCAACTCTGCTGCGGCTAATTGGCCTGCGTTAGGAATTTCTCGTTCAATAATATATTTAGGCAAATTGTCTCCCATGTTGTTATATGACCAGTCATCTTTTACTGGTTGTTAAAAAAACGATATAGACCATCATGGCTATATCGCTTTGAAAGCTTTAGTTAAACAGTTTCTTAAATAATTAATACCTATGTCTATGGTGGAATTTCCACTGATCATTCAGCAGCTTTCCAGGCTGTAACGCCGCCATTAAAGATTTAACATTTAATACATCTATTTCATATATTTACGATTTCGCTTGTTGAATAAAATTCATTAAAGTTTTTTCTGCACTCATATCAAAATCCATGGTTAATATATGTCGCTCGGTCTTGTGGTTAGTCGTAAAAAAGACCCAAAAATCGGCAGTTATATCGTCCCGCCTTGTTTCTAATTTACAGTCAACTAGGCAACAAAATAATCATTCAGCAACGTATCGCAAAACTCTTGCAAAGGTTGCACGGACTGTTCAATTTTCATCCTTAATAACGCGCCTTGCCAGTTATTTACCAATAAGTTAGCCATAATTTCGGCACTCTTATCAGTGCGCACCGTACCTTCTTTTTGTGCTTGCAGTAATGCCTTATATTGCAACAATTTATAGCGTTCAACAGCAGACTTTAGCGCTTGATTACACAGCTCACTGGTATCACCAATTTCACCCATCAGGTTGCCTAATAAACATCCCCCCTTGTATCCATTATTTTCCACTTCAACAATAAGTTCTGCATAGTAATTTTTTAAAGCAGTGAGTGGGTCGACTTGTGAGTGTTGTAAGTGCCTCGTTAATAGCTCAATAAACGGTTCGATATAATGGCTAATGGCTTCAGCAGCAAAATTTTCTTTACTATCAAAGTAGCTATAAAAAGAACCTTTAGGTATATGTACGGCGTTTACAATTTCATTAATACCTGTTGCATGGTAGCCCTGGTTCATCAATAGATAGACACCTTGGTCGAGCAGTTGTGTGCGTTTAGATAATTTGTTAATCATAATTGTTACAAAGAATACGACCGGTCATATATTTTGTCAAGCCCGGTAGTTTAGATTGTTGCCTGACCATTTGCTTTGCGTGTGGACATTGCCTGACGGTGATGCCGATTTTTCTACCCGTTGGATGATAATCAAGCGGGCGGTTTCTTTGACCCGCAGAGAAAATTATCGTCGTGCCGATTGGGTGACTGCATCAAAACTCAAACATCGCTAATAGGCTATCTGGCAACGGCGATTTTGGGAACATCAAATCCGTGATGAAAATGATTTTGCCCGCCATGTCGATTACATCCATTTCAACCCGGTTAAACACGGGCATGGTCAACGTGCGGTTGATTGGCCCCATTCAACATTTCACCGCTATGTGCGTGATGGGGCATGTGCGCATGACTGGGCTGTTGCGATGAAAAATGCAGTGTTGGGGTATGATTGACGCTGCCCGCGTGGGCACACCCTCCGGGTGCGAGAACCTCTACGAGACAAAGACGTGTCTACCCTACTTGACTTCTTGTACTGAGGAACATTTATGAAGCCAGATTTTGATACAGCTCTACAAAAACATTTTGCGGCCATCTCCAACAGAGATATAGAGGCGTTTAAAACACATCTCACAAAAAGTGACACCCTTTATACTATTGTTCAAAATGGGCACGCTTTCACCACCCCACCTGAAACAATTGAACTTCACAAGCAATGGTTCAAAGACCCAAACTGGATTTGGGAAGGGACAGTTGTCCATAAAGTGGTTGGTGAGGACATGGCTATGGCTCTCATCAAATATCAATATCGAGCTAAAGCAAATGATGCTCCCTTCACCACTTGGCTTACTTATGTATTTCAGTTGCAAGAAGGTCAATGGCGAATTGTGCATGACCAAAATACAGCATTAGATTACGCTGCTTTTGCCCGTGTGGCAGGAATAGAAATTAAGTGAGATGGCCTAATTCTTCAATCAACCGGACATCCCCAAAGCCAAGTTTTTTGGCTGACGGATATTTCAAAAGTTAGGCGTATGCGGCACCGTTTTCAAATGTCGCACCAAAGGAAGCTAGCACATGAAAAACACCCTCAACCTCGCAGAGAATTTTTGTCAAAAGCTTGGCCTATGCTCAAGACTCAAGACAGCCACCCGGGTGAATGTGAAGGAATCGACCGCGTGGTCGGTTGGTGTGAACCGCGATCTCGCTGGACTTTTTAGGCGGGAGTTAGCCAACGAAAAAGCGTTGGAATACCTCTATTAAGTTAAGGTGGACATTCAGTGAACATTATTTCAATTTCTTTACTTGCCACATTATTGCTAATACTTGCCAATTGCGGAGCACAAGCGGCTGGCAACAAGAGCAAAGCAGCTGCGCCTGCTGTGCAGAAAAAAACATCAGCACCAAAAAATGAATTGTTGCCGTTACAAAAATCTGCCGCACAGGGAGTTGCTGAGGCGCAATACAAACTCGGCTGGATGTATTCAAAGGGTGACGGCGTACCCAAAGATACTGCCAAGAGCTTTGAATGGTTTCATAAAGCGGCTAACCAAGGGCATGCCGAAGCACAATTCTACCTCGGTGTAATTTATGCCAAAGGTGAAGGAATACCCAAGGATTCCGCTAAAGCCATTGAATGGTTCCAGAAAGCGGCTACTCAGGGACATGCTGAGGCGCAATTTTTCCTTGGAGTAATTTATACCTATGGCGAAGGCGTATCCAAAGACGCCGCGAAAGCCATCGAGTGGTATCAAAAAGCGGCAATTCAAGGACATACCGAAGCGCAATACAACCTTGGTTGGATGTATTCCAATGGCGAAGGTGTTCCCAAGAATGTAACCAAGGCTTTTGAGTGGTTTCAAAAAGCAGCCGCCCAGCAACATGCTGAAGCGCAATACAACTTAGGTGTAATGTATCGGGATGGCGAAGGCGTACCCAAGGATGTTGCGAAAGCCATCGAGTGGTTTCAAAAAGCGGCTGATCAGCAGCATGCTGACGCACAATACAATCTAGGTTTGATGTATCGGGATGGCGAAGGTGTACCCAAGGACGTTGCGAAAGCCATCGAGTGGTTTCAAAAAGCGGCGAATCAAGGGCATGCCAAAGCGCAGTTTGTACTTAACATGTAAGGCCTTGCCCTTGGGAAATAACAGTAACGTACTGTCATTTTAAATTTGGGCGAGGGCTAAGTATCTATTAATCCGGCACGAATTGAACTTGACTGCCGTTCGTGCTGAGCTTGTCGAAGCATAAGAAGCCATTCACATTTCGACAAACTCAATGCGAACGGCTTCTTGGATAAACTGTGCCAGATCAATAAAGTTGGGGCGATCTTATTACCTACAATTTTTGATCATCAAGGCCAATGATTTCATCAGAAACTTACAGCCAACGCCGTCGTCACAAAAGCATTGTTGTTAGCGATATTATTATTCTTAATGAAAATACTATCTTTGCTACTTAATGTCCTAGCTTCCACTCTCCACACAATATTATTTGTAATGGCATAGTCAAAATTGCTTGAAAAGCCCCATGTTTTAAAGCCATTAGGTGAGCCAGTTGCGATGACGACCCCATTTTTATCATCATAATATTCAGCTCTTATAGCGATAGCGGTTTTTGCCGTTGGCGTTAACTTCAAGATAATCGTGGGGTTGAACCACGTGTTCATGGCTGATGAACCCTTGTTTTCTTGTTCAGCGCCTATATCAAAAGCAAATATTGCGGCAAGCCCATTATTCAGTTGAAAAACTCCATAAAAATTATTGAAATAACGCATTTTCTTATCATTATCAGGCTTGTCGTTTCCAATAAATGTACTCCAATTCAAGGTTACTTTTGTGGAAGGCTTATACGTAACCTGCGTACCAAATGAAGGGGAAGAATTCCCCTTCACTCGCCGAATATGCTGCCAACCATTCAAAACTAATGCACTCACAAACCATACATCATTCTCTGACGTATAACTGATTTTGGCGCCAGTTTCATAATAAGGAGTGTTATCTGCTGATAAGCTTCTGGTCAAAGTCCAATTGTCTTTACCAACCGCACTTTCAAAACCTATATGTGAAGAAAAGACACCCGCGTCAAGCCACAGGTTATCGTTTTTAGAAAGCTTCAGGCCAACATTGCCTTCATAGATATTATTCAACACGCCAGGCTCAGATGCATAATTAGCATTCATATAGCTACCGCCGGCTAATGCGAGATTAGCCCTGACAGCATCTGTGTTGTACGATCCTTTCACAAAAGCCAAATTCACTGAAACTTCATTATTTTTGTTATAGCTGTAAATAAATGGTGGCTTAACGTTATTGATTGGTTTATTAAAATCGTAGCTATAGTACGTTTCTGCATAACCGCTAATGGTTAATGCAGAATCTGGGGCTTTCTCTTCCCCATATGCAAAACTGCCTGCAAATGTAGCTATCACTGTAATCGTGATAATTAATTTTCTCATGGGATTTGCTGCTTTACTGATGCTGCTTTACTGATGATGATAACCACGCAAGTTTTGCGCAACTGAAATTAAACATACACCAAAATGTAATTTTTCCAGATTATGTCTGGCGCCTGTCCGCCTTAAGCCTGCCGAAAGGTGGTACCCCTAAACAGAAAGAGATTGCCGCCTGAGACGGTATCTGACCCCGTGATTGTGTTCAGGGCATGCGCGGAATCAGTTTGCGCGCCATTTCGGTTGCCGACAACGGTTTACTCGCCAAGAAGCCTTGGTACTGGTCGCAATTCAGTTCGCGCAATAATTCAAGTTGATGGGGAGTTTCAACACCTTCCGCGGTGACCCTCAACTTCAAGCTATGCGCCATCGAAATCATGGCTCCCACAATCGCGGCATCGTCAGCGTTGGTGTGAATATCCTTCACAAAAATTCGATCGATCTTGAGCGTTTCAATAGGCAAATGCTTTAGGTAGCCTAGGCTTGAATAGCCGGTACCGAAGTCGTCGATCGCAATGCGTAGACCCAACTCAGTGAGCTGTCGCAAGGTCGATGTCACTTCGTCGGTATTTTTCATCAAGCTGCCTTCGGTGATCTCAAACTCCAACGCGCTGGCATCCACTTCCATTTCGTGCAGAATGGCAGCGATACGCTCGACGATGGTTTGGTGATGCACCTGGATAGCCGAAAGGTTGATGGCCAACGGCGGAACCGCAAGACCGGCCGCGTTCCAATTGCGGATTTGCGCACAGGCGGTGTGAATCACCCATTCACCTATCGGAACAATCAACCCAGATGCCTCAGCCAGCGGAATGAACTGTGTCGGTGGCACCAATCCACGCTTGGGATGCTGCCAGCGCAGCAGCACCTCCATGGTTTCGATTTTTCCACTGGCCATACCCATGATGGGTTGGAAGTTGAGCAAAAATTCACCGCGCTCTGCGGCGATTCGCATATCCGAGACCATCTCGTAGCGTTCGGCGACGAGCTTGTACATATGCGGTGCAAAGAACATGTAGTGATTGCGCCCTGAGTCCTTCACCTGGTACATCGCCGAGTCACTGTTCTTCAGCAAGGTGTCAGCGTCTTGACCGTCATCGGGGAACAAAGCAATGCCGATGCTGGTTCCAATGCGTACCTCGTGGCCGTCCACAAAATACGGCAAGGCCAAGTGACGCTGCAGCCTCTCGGCCATCGCGCTGGCGCTGTGAGCATCTTCGAGGTTTGGCATAAAGACAATGAACTCATCACCCCCTTGTCGCGCGACGGTATCTTCCGTGCGTGCGCACGCCGTCAAGCGCTTGGCCACCTCCACCAGCACATTGTCGCCGGTTTTGTGGCCCAACGAGTCATTGATGGCCTTAAACTGATCGAGATCGATAAACAGGACGGCTGCCAACGCGGTGGTGCGTTTGTAGATCTCCAGAGTCTGATGAATGCGGTTCAGCAGCAAGCTGCGGTTGGCCAATCCAGTCAGGCTGTCGTGGGTGGCCATGCGCAGCATGTCTTGTTCCGCGCGCTTGCGCTCGGTGATGTCGATGCGAATCGAGATATAGCGATGCACGCAACCTGATGTATCTTTCAATGGCATGATGGTTGAATCCACCCAATACAAGTCACCCGCCTTGGTGCGGTTGCAAATCGTGCCGCGCCAGATTTCGCCCCTCTTGAGCTTGGCCCACATCTGCGCAAAAAACTCCTTCCCGTGCGTGTGCGAGCTGAGTATGCGGTGATCTTGGCCAATCAGTTCTGCGCGATCAAAGCCGCTGATTTCGAGCAACTTATTGTTGACCTCCACGATCCTGCCCTGTCGATCTGCGACCGAAACGATCGCGTGCTGATCGATCGCTCGCATGTACGTGGACAGTTCTGTGTAGGCACGTTTGATACCTTGATTGGCTTGCAGCAGAGCGTTCGCCGAGCGAGTTTCGAGTTCGGCGCTCTTCAACTGATTCTCGGTTTCGCGAAGGCTACGCTCTTGGCGTGTCAGCCGCCAATTGAACCAAAACATGGCCAAAAAGCTGGCCACCAGGATGCCAAAAATGAAGATGGCCGTTTCATTGATCTGGCTGCCGGCAAGTTGCTCGGCCCTATCCAGCGGAATGGTGATCGACAGCGCGCCCAGCAGTTGATGTTCTCGCCATTGCTTGCCAACAGGAACGCCATCGGAGACACGCCGGGCCACGACCTCTGGCGTGCTCTCGTAGCTGTTATGGCACACCGCACAAGACTGCTGCGAGGCCGGGTCGGCCGACAGATAGCGCAACACACGCCGTCCGTTGATCTTCTCGATACGTGAGACGGCCTTCCACTCTATGGCCGCGCTCGGCGCTGGCTGATCCTGCGCTTCGAGTTGAGGCCAGGCCCAGCGCAGGAAATCGTCGGTCAATCCCTGAGTGGGTTCCAGATTCCAACGGCTGACTGGTCGGTATTCGTACAGGCGGTCAGTGCTCTCCGAAGAGGCTCTACCCACCATCTTCAGAAACTGCGCTGGAATGGGCACATGACCAGGCATCGCGGCCGAATTGACGCTCGGCCCGAATCCGTCCTTGGATAACTTGCCGACAATCTCGCGCGCATATACTGAACGCGCAGTAGCGGCTTGGCTGACCACAATCTCAGCGACCGTCAGTGCTTGGTGCTCGATGGTGCTGTTGACCGCATGCCGGATCACCACATAGGCACCCGCGCAGGCTAGTGCGAACACACCAATCAAAACGGAGGCTATGTGAACCTCACAAATCTTGCTATAGGCGATCATTAAGGATAAGAATTTCAAGCGTACGATTTAAAGTATCCACAATCGCCACACTCCGGTCAATGTCAATTTTTTTCGTAGCATTCCCCACAGAAAACCCCGATTGCGTCTGACCCACACGCAAAAAAGAAAGGATTTTTCGTCACTCACTAAAGATTTTCCCCGCACCGAACCGAACGCATCAATGGCGAATAAAATTTCTCGTCACTCTGCGATGCTTTGATCGAACTCAAATTCCGGTACAGATTATGCCGGCATATCCCATAAAGAGTCGTTGCCCGTTTGCTCCGAAGCGCTTGCCTCCACCCAACAAACACACGAAGTCTCTGCTACACTTCATAGATGGCCAGTCCCTTTAGACTGGAATTTTCGGGTGCCCTTTATCACATCACCTCGCATGAGAATCGTCGAGTTCGGGTCGATTATTTATTCAAAATGTTAGTACAGTGCTCAAGTATCAATTTCAGTTTTATTTTTATTTTTTAATTTCCCCACGTTTTTACTTAAACAGATTGCAACACCTGTAACGGCGACATCCCCGCTACCCGCCGCGTAGCCAACCATCCTGCCACGGTCACCGTCACAATCCCGCCGCCCACGCCAACCAACCAGATTAACGCGCCCGAATGATAAGGAATTTCCAGAACTTTAATTGCCAGCACCCAGCCCAGCAAGGTTCCACCTGCGGCCGCAAACAGGCCGCTCAATGCGCCCAGCACGGCAAACTCGGTCAAGTGCAATCGCCGCAAATAGCGGCTGTCGGCCCCTAATGTGCGCAGGATGGCGGCCTGATGAATGCGTTCATCTTGCGTAGCGAGCAGCGCGGCATATAGCACGGCCAAGCCGCTCAGCAGGGTAAACAGAAAGACGGCGCTCATGGTTTTGGCTATCTGGTCCATGATCTGGCGGACTTGTTCGATCACCGCATCGGTATCTATCAGCAGCAGATTAGGGAAAGCTTTGATCAACGCATCGCTTGCCTGCGCCTTATCAGCGGGCAAATAAAAGCTGGTCAAGTAGCTGGCCGGATAATCTTTCATCATATCGGGCGCAGTAACCACATAAAAATTTACCTGCATGGAATCCCACTGGACCTTGCGCAGATTTACCACTTTCGCACTGAATGGGCTGCCCGCCACGTCGTAAGTCAAGGTGTCGCCCATATTGATACCCAACGTTTTGGCTATCCCCTCCTCCACTGATAACACCGATGACGCGCCCTGCCCCCACCATGCCCCTTGTACCAAGGCATTATCAGTTGGCAAATGGTCTGACCAGGATAGGTTGAACTCGCGTTCCACAAGCGCACGGGCACGCGCCTCGGAGTAATTGTTCCCGCTGATTGGGTGGTTGTTGATCGCTATCAACCGCCCACGCACCGTAGGGAATAATTCTGGCGCGGATAATTGCTGCTGTGTGAAGAAATTCTTTATCGCGGTGCGCTGATCGGGCTGGATGTTGACAATAAAGCGATTCGGCGCATCCGGCGGCATCCGTCCACGCCAACTTTCCAACAGGTCGGCACGCACAAAGGTAAGCAGCAGCAAGGCCATGCCGCCTAAACTTAGTGCCACAATTTGCAGCGCATTAGTGCGTCCGTGCCTGGCCAAATTCGCAAAGGCATGACTCCCGCGCAGGGGCAGCCATGCCAAAGTGCGCACAGCAAGCCATGCCAGCAAACCAAACACCAGCATACCCACCGCCAAACCCGCCAACACGGTCAATCCCAGCTTGAACGAACCGGCCTGCCACAGGAATAACGCGCTCAGCACAGCGGCGCCTGACGCATACAGCAAGCCGGTGCGCGCCGGGGGCATACCCAATTCACGGCGGATAACGCGCAACGGCGACACGCTTTTCAGCTGCCATAACGGTAAGAAGGCAAATCCAAGTAGAAGCGCCATACCGCTGGCTGCAGCCTGCCACAATGGCAGCCAGCCCGGCGGGGGTAAAGCAGCCTCACGCATGGTCTCTATGGACTGCACCAGTGCATATTGCGCCGCGTAGCCGAGCAAGCCACCCAACACTACGGCAAAACCGCCCAGCAGCAAAAACTGGAACATAAAAACGCGCAATACCTGCGCCTGCGTCGCCCCCAAACAGCGCATCATGGCGCAGGTGTCGAGATGGCGCATGATGAAATGGCTCGCGGCCAGCGCCATCGCCACACCCGCCAGCACTACAGCGGTAAGCGCCGCCAGCCCTAAAAAATGTTCGGCACGCTCCAATGCGGTTCTAATTTCCGGACGCGCATCGCGCACGTCCTCCAGTTTCTCACCCACTGCCAGCTGTCCTTTCAGCCAGGTACGTAAGTCGGCAAGCTGGGCCGAGTCACCCGCAAACAGGATTTTGTAGCTGATACGGCTACCAGGCTGGACCAAACCGCTAGCTGGCAGATCGGCGGCATTGATCAGCACACGCGGCGCAAAACTGGCAAAGCCGACAGATTGATCCACGTCGCGTACCACGCGCGCAGCCACGCGCATGTGCAGCGCGCCGATAACAACTTCATTGCCCAGCTGCAATCCCATGCGTTGCAGCAAACGCTTGTCCGCCCACACCGTGCCGGGTGCAGGTATGGTTTGCGCGACATGTTGCGTACCATCATCAATGTGAATTTTGCCGCGCAGCGGATAGCCTTCTTCCGCTGCCTGAATTTCAGCCAACACGTTTTGTTGGCCGTAAACCACCATACTGGGAAAAGTTGCAACCTCGACTACTCGCAGCCCCCGTTGCAGTGCTGCTGCCCGATAAGCTGGCGGGAATGGATGTGTGGCGACAAGGCGCAGATCGGCACCCAAAAGGCTGGTAGCCTCCTGCTGCAAAGCCAGGCCAACCCGGTTAGCAAACAGTCCCACGGTAGCAATGCTGCCTACCGCCAGCACCAAAGCAATCAACAGCACGCGCCATTCCCCAGAACGCCAGTCCCGCCGCAGCATAAGCCATGACAGCCGCAATGTATTCACGGCACAATCCGCCCTGCCGCCAAATACAACTGCCGGCCACACTGTTGCGCCAACGCTTTATCATGGGTCACTAATATAAGCGTAGTGCCCTGCGCACCGTTTAACTCCAGCATCAGATCAATGATCTGGCCGCCAGTGGCGGCGTCGAGATTGCCTGTGGGTTCGTCCGCGAACAGGATTTTCGGCTGCGCGACAAACGCACGCGCCATCGCCACACGCTGTTGCTCGCCACCGGACAAATGTTTGGGTAAATGGCCCAGGCGCGCGGCCAGCCCCACGCGCTGCAAAGCAGCTGCAGCACGCTCGCGCGCATCGGATGCGCCGTGCAATTCCAGCGGCAGCATCACGTTTTCCAGCGCGGTCAACGCTGGCAGCAACTGAAATGATTGGAAAACAAAACCGGCCAGACGGCCCCGTAAACGCGCGCGTCCATCCTCATCGAAAGAAAAAATATCAACCCCGTCGAGGTACACTGTGCCGCTACTGGGAACATCCAGCCCGGCTAACAGTCCCAACAAAGTGGACTTACCGGAACCGGACGCACCCAGAATCGCAAGGCTGTCGCCCGGCTCGACGGAAAAATTGACCTCGTGCAAGATAACAAGGGGCTGGCCACCACTTTCTACTTGCTTACCCAGATTCATTGCCCGCAAAATAGACGCCATGAAATTTTCTACTTTCTTTAAATCAATTTTATTATGTGCGTGTTGCCTGCTGTCTGGGGTGAGTAACGCACAACAGCAAACCATACTGGTGTTTGGCGATAGCCTATCGGCGGCGTATGGCATTCCACGGGCATCGGGCTGGGTCAATCTGTTACAGCAAGAATTACAACGCAGCCATCCACAATATAAAGTAGTAAACGCCAGTATCAGCGGCGAAACAGCCAGTGGCGGCCGGCAGCGCATTGCCCCCGCCTTACGTCAGCATTCCCCCGACACTGTCATTCTGGAACTGGGAGCCAACGACGGCCTGCGCGGCACGCCTATTGCCGATATCGAAAATAATCTCAGCGCTATTATTCAACAATCACAGAAAGGCAACGGGAAAGTGCTGCTAGTGGGAATTCAGTTACCACCCAATTATGGCCAAAACTACACCGATCAATTCAAGGCGATCTATTCCCGGCTGGCGCAGCGCCACAAGGTGGAGCTGGTTCCATTTATGCTGAAAAATGTCCAGCCGGAGCAATTTCAGGCCGACAACTTGCACCCCACAGCAGCGGCGCAAGCATTAATCCTTCAAACTATTCTGGATAAACTGAAACCTTTATTAAAAACGAAAAATTTATAAAGGGCACCTCTAAAAGTACCGTCTTTAACGAAGTTTGATGCCAGCCTGCGTAGATAAACCCGGGAAAGCGCTCGCCATTCCCGCACCAAAACGCTTGGCGAGCCGCTCTGCGATACCCTCATGGGTAGTGAAATCGACAATCTCCTCCGCCTTAATCACATCGCGCGCCACGCTTTCCATATTGCCCATTTCATCCGCCAAGCCCAGCTCGATACTTTTTTGGCCGGTCCAGATCAAACCACTGAATATGTCGGATGACTCCTTCAGGCGCTTGCCGCGTCCTTGTTTCACTACCTCAATAAATTGCTGGTGAATTTCGGCGAGCATATTTTTAGCATGTTCCTGCTGCCCCACATTAACTGGCGAAAATGGGTCCATGAAACCCTTATTCTCACCCGCCGTCATCAAGCGGCGCTCCACACCCAGCTTATCCATCGTGCCAGTAAAACCAAAACTATCCATCAACACACCAATTGACCCAACCAAGCTCGCCTTATTGACAAAAATCTTGTCCGCCGCAGCCGCCACGTAATAGCAGCCGGAAGCGCATACATCTTCAATGACGACATACAACGGGATTTTGGGGTACTTGACACGTAAGCGGCGGATTTCATCATTTATATAGCCCGATTGCACCGGACTACCGCCGGGGCTATCCATACGCAAGATCACCCCTTGCGTATGGCTATCCTTAAATGCATCCTGCAGGCTGGTCATGATGCTATCGGCATTGGCTGCACTCTCTGCCGCGATCACGCCATGCATCTCCACCAACGCGGTGTGCTTGCCGGTTAATGGCAATTCGGATTTGCCTATCCAACCCATAAACAGAAACAGCAAAACACACAAATAGCCAAACGTCAGCACCTTGAAAAAAATACTCCAGTGGCGCGCCCGGCGCTGCTCTTGAATGGCTGACAAAGCGAGTTTCTCCAGCACGCCTCGTTCCCAGTTATTGTTTTGTTCTGACATAAATTATTCCTCAATAAAAACTACATCCAGGGCACCTCTAAAAATTAAGAGTTCTAAACAAGACTAGGCGCGAATAAAAAATGTTGACGCAGCATATAATTGATATGTAAGGAAACATTTTTTATGAGCAACAACGTATTGTAACGAAATCTGAATTTTTAGAGTTGCCCTCCAGTATATCAGGCGTACTCTTTAAACCATGCGCGCAACCCGACAAAATCGTCCAGCAACGCCAGCGGTTCCAGGGCACGTAACTGCTCTACCGGATGCGCGCCGTGCGTCATGCCAATCGCGCCCACTCCGGCGTTACGCGCCATCTGCAAATCATGCGTGGTATCGCCCACCATCAGCACGCGCGGCGCCATAACGCCAAGCTCATCCATAATTTCCAGCAACATCGCCGGATGCGGCTTCGAAAATGTTTGGTCAGCCGTGCGGGTAGCGTGGAAGTAAGACTCCATCCCGCTTGTCTGCATGGCCCGCTTTAATCCCTGTCGGCTTTTGCCCGTCGCCACTGCCAGCCAGTGCCCGGCAGCATACAACTCCGCAATTGTCTGCTGCGCTCCCTCGAACAATGGAATAGCATCACCCTGCGCTAAAAAATGATGGCGATAACGCGCCACCAGGTCATCGCGCTGATTATCCTGAACATCCGGCACGGCGTGGCGCAGCGCCTCAGATAACCCCAAACCAATTACATGCTTCGCAACAGCATCACTAGGTTCGTTTAAGCCTAAATCCCGACATGCGGCCTGGATCGAACCCGCTATTACTGCGGTGGAGTCCATCACTGTGCCATCCCAATCAAACACAATTAAATCATAACGTTTCGCCATAGAAATCCACCAAAAAATAAGGCGCGGATATTAGCATTGTTGTCAGCATCGCTACTAATCGGCATATTGCCGGGCGATGCCGACCAAACATTTCCAATCATGCATAGGTGCTCAAGATATTGCATTGCAATGTACGGCATCACGCAGATAGGGGCTTAACATCTTAATAGAGTTATTCAACCTCAGCATTAAACCAATTACGACTTTCCTCAACGACTATATTTTTTTATTAAAGAGGAGATCAGATGAGGTCACTCAATATGAAAGGGATTGCAGCATGAATATGAGAAGAGGAATAGTTGTTGTAAGCGCGCTCAGCGCCTTATTGGGATCGGTGACTGTCACGCTAGTTGTCGCCTCAAAATTTAACTATGATGCAACGACTAGCCTGACACAGTGGGACATTGACCGAGCAACTGGCCTTTATTTGTCTGGGGGGTCACTTGCTCACCTACCACGATTCCCATCCGCCCCATGGTAGCTTCCTGAAGTCATGAGTAGAGTGCATTGACCTGAAAACCTTACACCAACCTTACATAGACACAAAACCGCTAGATGTAAATAAGGCCTGCATCTCTGCAGGCCTTATTCTATATGGGGTGGCTGATGGAGCTCGAACCCACGACAACCGGAATCACAAGACGCAAACAGAAATGTAATTTTTATTTATATCAATACCTTGTATCACCCGCAATGATTTCAGACAGCTACAGAAGTTGGATAAATACAGGGAGCAACATAAACATAGTTACGTTTTGGCTATGGTGGACTGAATGAAATCCGATTTCGGGAAGACTGCTTCAATGATCGAAGTTCGGCTGTATGCAGAATTTAGTCTGGTCAGCATTACCTTCTCGCCAAGCTTAAAATGCATAGACATTTTGCTCGCTCTATACGAAACATAAAAGGTATGGTTCAATACTTTCATATTGTTAATCATATTCTTGCAATCACTAATGTCAAAAAATCCGCTGTTTGGCCTCTATGAGAAACTCTATTTCCACGAAATTGAAGTTCGCGAAAAACTCGGGGGACGACTTCAAACCCCAATGGCAATCATTGTGTCATTGATAGGTGTCCTCGCCTATCTGCTTCAGAACTTCGACAAGGACCATATCAGTACATTTGCGGCACTGTTTATTTTCTTACTTACACTGAGCAGTTTGGCACTGGTCGCTGCCATGTGCTTTTTTGTTTGCTCATGGTATGGCCATACATATGCGTTCCTTCCGTCTGCGGAAGAAACTGAGAAATACCGCCAGCTACTTCAAAAGACCTATAAGCAATACAAGAACGGAAATACTTTGGCCGAAACATACCTAAATGATTACCTCTGTACCAAGTACATCGCGCTCGCTACCCAAAACACTCAATGCAACGACAAGAGGTCGTTAAACATCCATAGAACGAACGGCACCCTCATTGTTGCAGTCATACTGGTTGCTCTTACGTTTACATCCTTCATTACGGGTGACCTAGACAAAACAAAAGTTAGCAAACCCACGGAAGTTGTTATCGTTAAACCTGTAGATGTTAAAGGAGCCATCATGGTCGAAAAAAAACCCGAACCACCAAAAGAAATTAAACCACCACCGCCACCACCTCCTCCACCCACTCGGTTAATCAAGGAAGGTGTTGAAATTATTAAACCCCAACCGGAGAAAAAAGATGACCAGTAAAAAAAACCCGCCACCGCCGCCACCGCCCTCTCGCCTAGTTAAGGGAATCGTTGAACATCGGCAGAAGGCACCAACTTCGGCACCACCAAGAGCCGACATACCAGCGCATAAGAAGAAATAGCTCAAAATCACGGCTCCAAGGAACTGCCTGGAAGCTACGCTTCTCGGCTTTCTCCGAAGTTTCTTAAATGTGTGTTGGCGGTCTGCTTTTGGAGAACATGATGGGCAACCCAGCCTCGATTCCCGCCTTACTCAAAGTGCAACTTTCGGGTAAGCATTTAACAGCCCGGTAGGTTGAGCTGAATGAAATGAAGCTAACCATCACATTAGGATGAACACATGCATTACCAGCGTGCCGATGTAGCGGGAGACGCATACTTCTTCACTGTAAATCTGGCTGAACGGCACTCCGATTTATTGGTGCGGCATATCGATGACTTGCACGCGGCCATGAATACTATGACAATAACTACTATCAATTAACCGGAAAAAACCTATGTCCACTTATATGTACACCACGTCCATACCTGTTTTCAAACAGCTATTGAACAGCCTCAGTGTTATTTTGACCAAAGCTGAGGCATACGCTACCGAGAAAAAAATTAATCCGGCAGTATTGTTGGAGGGACGGCTCTACCCTAATATGTTCCCCTTGAGCCGCCAAGTGCAAATCGCTACCGATTTCGCCAGGAGCGTACCAGCACGGCTGGCAGGTGTTGAGGTACCAGCGTATGACGATAACGAACAAACCTTCGCCGAGTTGCAGGCACGAATTGGCAAGACGTTGTCGTTTATTGAAAGCCTAACGCCCTCACAATTCGAAGGCAGCGAAACGCGTGAAATCGTGTTACGCCCAGGCACACCGAAAGAGAAAAAACTGGTTGGACACACCTACCTATCCAACTACGGTTTGCCGCAATTTTTATTCCATGTCACCACGGCTTATGCGATTTTGCGGCACAATGGCCTGGAAGTCGGCAAAGGCGACTTTATGGGTGCCTATTAAGGTTATTTGGGTTTAGGGCGACGCACGATATCGCCATCCAAATCTTGGGGGATGCGCTTCGTTATAGCTCAAAGGTGAGGCACTTGCATGCGCCTCCCGCTTTAATGAATTCCGAAACATCAACCTCGATAACGGAAAAGTTATGTTTACTGAGCGCGGCTTTCAACTCGTCCGAGGCCTTGTTTAAAATAATATCATTGCCGATATTTACCGCATTGCAGGCAAAGTTATTGGCATCCTGATCCGAAATCCAAATGATTCTGTCGCTGAATTCATTTTTGATTTTATTAACGCTCTGGGATGAAAATGCTTTTCCATAAGCGATAACATATCCATTCGCCAAAGGGCAAAACGCTGTATCAAGGTGATACCACCTCGGGTCAACAAGAGTCAACCCGTTTACCCGAGCGTGTAAAATTGCGGCGATTTCATCCAATGCTTCTACATCGCTCCTGTGCCCGTAACCAAACCATACTTGCCCATTCGAATCATAAAGCGCATCACCCGCACCTTCGAATTTAATACCGCTATTCAGCCGCCTGATGCGATAGCCGGAATCCTCAAAGAACTTGCTGAAATATGGTGACTCCGCTTGTCTTTCCGGATAGCGGAATGAAGACACAATAACTTCGTGATCGCGGCATACCAAACCGCCATTGGCGGTGAATACCATATCCGGCAATCCAGCTACCGGCTCGATTAGCCTAATCGATGCCTTGCTGGAGAGAATGTCATGGAAATTTTTCCATTGCTTCGCCGCCAACTCCATATTTACCAGCCCCTGGTTTCCAGTCATCCAGGGGTTGATGACATAGCTGACTTCGAAATATCTGGGTTCACACATCAGAAATGTCTTCATCGGCTCATCCATTTCCTTATAAGGTTAATTCTGCGAATTGGAATGTCCCGCAACTAACCGGTAGTGTGGGATTTTTACTACAACACTACCGCACCAAGAAAATCCCGCCCGAATAATGAGCAGACAGTATTTATACGCGGGGCAAATTTGGATGTAATTTACTGCATTTATTAATCCGGCACGAATTGAACTTGACTACCGTTCGTGCTGAGCTTATCGAAGCATAAGAAGCCATTCACATTTCGACAAGCTTGTATGGTGTTTCTGTCTCCTTCTTGAGAGACTGGAAGGAGCCGGGGTGGAGGGACATCGACAAGCCTCTGCCGTGCAGCGGACAGACTCAGTGAGAACTCTCCCACCCACACCCCGAACGTCGATGAAGAATCTAGCGGCTGTGTGCATTGACCGCCGATTTGAACGCAAGCTAACGTAGGTGTGTGCCACCCCAGCATTGTTACTTTACTTCTGGAGGCTACCATCATGCAAACCTTTCCGAACATAGGTGTGGATGTTGCCAAAGACGCAGTCGTTGTGGCTTGCGCCGCGCAAAGTTTTTCTACTCACCGTGTTACAAATCAGCGCACTCCGTTGCTGGCATGGCTGAAATCTCTGCCCACAGGCAGCCGCATCGGTCTGGAATCCACGGGCGGCTATCACGAATTGCTGGCCGATCTGGCACACGCGCATGGCCATGTCGTATTCCTGCTCAATCCGTTGGATACCAAGCACTATGCCCGCGCCATGGGTAACCGCGCCAAAACAGACCGGGTGGATGCCGAACTGATCGCCCGTCTCATCGCTCAAGAACATACGCGCTTACGCCCTTACACACCCCCTACAGCCGACCAGCGCAAGTTGGATCGCATGATCCGGCGGCGCGCCAATATCGTTCGCATCAAAAGCTCGCTCACGCTGACGATGGGCAACCTGAGTGGCTTTACCGCCGAACTTAAAGCTGTCTCGAACAAGCTGGATGCCCTGATTGCCAAGATCGATTCCACCATGACCGCGATTGCGGGGCATTCCCCGCAACACAAGGAAGCGCAACAGCGTTTGCAAACCATTGCAGGTGTCGGCCCCGTGGTGGGCATGGCGCTGACCAATACGCTGGAGCGCGTGCCTTTCCGCAATGCGGATGCATTCGTCGCATTCACTGGCCTTGATCCGAGAGCCAACGACTCCGGCAACAAGATTGGCCGCAGGCGCTTATCCAAGCGCGGCCCCGCCGAGTTGCGTCGCCTGTTGTTTAACGCTGCAATGGCCGCCGCCAAATCCAAGGCTTGGAAGCCTATCTATGGGCATTACCGCACCCAAGGCTGGAGCACTATCGCAGCACTGGTAATCATCGCCCGCAAAATCGCCCGCGCAGCCTGGTCTATTCATCATTACCATTCAACTTTCGACCCGGATAGGATTACAAAAAATGTTTGACGCAAACCATAGAATCTCAGCCCGAACGGAGTTAACACTTCACCGTTCCGGATCAATATGTTGCTGAGTGAGACCTGCCCCCAAACTGCGTTAATAATCTACCCGCACAAAACTTGATGTAACGCTGCACCCAATTCAGTAAACTTAAATTGGTAGTCAGCACCTAATATCCGCCTGGGAATAACACGTTGACTGCCCAGTAGCAATTCAGACATTTCACCCAGCAATGGCTTAAGAACCCATGCTGGTGCAGGTAGAAAAGCGGGGCGATGAAGGGTTTTTGCCAGTGTTTGGGTAAATACTTGGTTAGTAACTGGGTTAGGTGCAGTTAGGTTAAATGGGCCATCAAGCTCAGTGCTATTAAGTAATGCCAAGCAAATGGCCACATGGTCGTCAATATGAATCCAGGACATCCATTGTTTGCCACTACCCAGTCGCCCACCCAACCCTAATTTGAACGGCAGTATCATCGGTTGTAAGAAACCGCCATTTTTGCCAATAACCAGGCCTGTGCGTAATTGGCATACTCGAACACCATGCTCCTTGGCTTTTTCTGCCTCGTGTTCCCATTCGACACAAAGCTGGCGGCCAAAATCATCTTGGCCAGGTGATGTTTCATCAAGTACTGTATCGCCCTGGTTACCATAGAAGCCAATTGCTGAGCCACTCAAGAAAACTTCAGGCTTAGTTTGTGCACGCGCAATAAATTTCACCAGATCCTGAGTAATATCAATGCGGCTATGTAAAAGGACTAGCTTTCGTTCATCCGTCCAACGTTTACCAAAAATCGGTGCGCCGGCAAGATTGATAATGGCTTCAAAATAATCAGACTCAGATAGTGTCTTTAAGCAATTGAGTGGCGCAACTTGATCGCCAAGGATGGCAGTGACTTTATCAGAGTGGCGGCTATAAACCGTTAATGTGTGACCCGCTGCAAGTAATGCTGGGCATAATGTTTGGCCAATAAACCCAGTTCCGCCAGTTATCAGTATTTTCATGG
This sequence comes from Candidatus Nitrotoga sp. MKT, assembly GCA_003402345.1. GTDB lineage: Bacteria > Pseudomonadota > Gammaproteobacteria > Burkholderiales > Gallionellaceae > Nitrotoga. The sequence goes on from QFXH01000001.1 coordinate 429,663, forward strand.
ACTAGCTCCTTATCAATCATAAAGCGCAGTGTAACTGGGGTTAGCTCACTCTGTGCCAGGACTAATAGCGCGCAGGCACAATCCAGCTCTTCGGGCATTTGGAGATAGGCTGAGTAGTACAGGGCTGGTACCTAAGGCGGTGGCGGGAGCAGTGATGCGCAAACTGGCGCATCTTAATTTACGGGGTGATCAAATCGGGACAGCCGTTCGATGTCAGTTTTGCAGGCCGCCATCTTGACTTTCAAGATGGTATCTGGCCTCGTTAGCCACCACGACCACTCCTTCCATCGAGAATTTCCCCCGGTTTAAATCGCTCACAGTAGACTTCAATTCCAAGTTTCATTAACAAAGCGGTGGCGGGCACTGCCACGGCCTTGGCTGTGAACCCAAGGTCTAAGAGAGCAGTAGTAACGACCATAGCGTAATACTTTTTGCTTAATACGTGTGCCATTCCGTTCGTGTACCAGGCTTTGTAAATTTCACTCTGCGGGTCGCACAAGGCTTTCCATATGACGAGCTTCAATGACGCGAAGAAACTGCGGCCTTGCTCCACTTTTTTTTCAAGTACCGCTGGCGCTGGAAGGTAAAGAACCTCTTTCATCGTAAGCTGCTTCCTGGCCGCACGATCTACACGATAGACCACCTCAATGACTTCTCTGGGAATGGCCGATGCAATTTGTGTGTAAAGCTCGTCGTCGGACATTGACTTCACGGCTTCAATCGCTGCGGAATCAATATCGTCAACGTTCAGCGACTCGTGAGCGAAATTGCGAACGGATGATATATAGCTCTCGAGTTGATACCGGGATGCAACGCTCTCAATGAAATGACGTCGACGTTCGACATCCTTAATTGCTTTCCCCTCTAACACCCCTGTAATTAAGGGTTCCGCCTCTGCAACCTTCTGTTGACGCAAAAGGCACACGACGAGTAATGCGGTAGCCTCAAGGTGCACACGAGTGTTTTTTTCAGTCTTTGAACGTACACCCCGAAATCCAAGTTCCGCCGTATTAAGCTCCCCAGCATTTAGGGCTGCCTCAAATAACCAGTTCTTTGATCTCATGAGACGAGTTTCATGACCCGTTGCACGGAGCAGTGCTTGAATGTCAGTAGCAAATCCTTTGGCGCGTCGGTAGTCGGCGGCATAGACGGCTGCCTTCAGTGCGGGTTCCAGAATGGCCAGTCGGTCTTTTTGCGCTTGAGTTAGAGGTGGATGAGCTGGCATCTCGTAGTGGTGGCTAATCCGCTAATTAGTAAGAAAGTAATAAGAAAGGGGCAAGTCTTGACATGACACTTTTATTTTTAATGGCATAGCCCGATGCCGTCTGTAACGGCAAACATTTTTCAGGTAATCGACTTCTCGCGCAAGATCAATCTTATTACGTCGTCAAAAGTATCAATGGAGCTAAATCTGGCATATATGATACGAATCACCTGTATCGTTTAATCCATTCACAACGTGTTTACGATTATATGTTCTCAATGCTATAGGTTACATGCAACGAGTGAGTTGCCCCCGCTGCGACTTTAACGACGTTCTCCGCCGCATTCGCGCTTTCCACACACACCATGCCGCGATAGCCCGTGTCGCTGCCAAAATCGCCCATTTTCGCGGCTTTTTCTACCCACGGGTTCCACACGACCGTGGAAAGACTGCCCCGCTTGGCAATACGAATGCAGCGCTTATGGCCGTTGTCATCAATCAAACAGTCTGAGTCGGTATTCACATAGAGGCGGTCTACTTCTGCGGCTATCGTGATTGCGCCGTCTTGTGTTCTGCGTTGCCAATCACCCACTTTGTCAAGATAAGTACAGCCTTCCAAACCGGTGATGCGAATTTTATCCACATCGCTGATAACGAAGTAAGTATGCAACGCTTCGCTAATTTCAAACATTGCTTGGCCGGTATTTTCGGTGACAAGTTCCACGGTCATTTCCTTGCCGATAGTAACGATATTCCGCACCCGACAGGCATGCGGCCATTGCGCAGCAGGAATCGAGCTCTGTGGCAATTCAAAGGTAACGCGCGTGCTGCCATCTGATAATGCTTCGCTGGCCACAACTTGCCAGGGGACGGTACGGGCAAACCCATGGGCTGGAAAGGTGCTGTCGGTTGCATGGGCACCGAACCACGGCCAACAAATTGGCACACCGCCACGAATGGATTTACCGAGTACCAATTTGGCAGCAGGGCTAAGCCAAATGACCGGTTTTTCGCCCACAGGCTCAAAGGTCATGACATGCGCACCCTGTAATGCAATGGTGGACTGTGCTTGTTTGTTGGCAATGCGCGCAATAATCAAACCGCCCACGTCCTCAGTAAACTCAAGTTGTCCAGGAATGGCGAATTTTTGGTTAAGCGTGGTTACATCTGACTGGCTCATTTTTTAATCCTTGAAGTATCGTTCCACGTTAAATTAAATTTGTTTACTGTTAGTCAATCCACAGTTCGGGCACATATCTCAGCAATGTATTTCGTATCCCATGACGCTAGTTTAAACACCCATTGTGCCCGGATCATTTCACTAGTAAGTTTAGAAAATACTGGTCACACTAAAAACAATTTTGATCGTCCAAGTTTCCATGTTGAAATTTGATATGGCCGAGTGATTTTGATGCCCACAAATAATTTATTCAAAGTTAAATGCGGGGAAAACCAATTACTTTATCTACGGTACATCATACAATAATTATCCGATATGAATTACGCACCTATCCACGCCAAGCGGTATGGTTGCCTAACGCTTAACATCGGATGTATCTGTGGGCTGAACCTGATAAAAATACGTTTGGCAAATTTGCCAAGTAGCTAAAACTATATTGTAATTGCATCTTCGCCCCTTTATCTCAAGTAGCAAAATTCTGCCGCACATCAACCAAGGAGATCAAAATGGAAAAGAAAGCCAAATTACCCACAACCAAAGCCAAGGCAATGTCGTTGCACATTGGCCTGAATGCTGTGAACCCTAGCGAATATGGTGGCTGGAGCGGCGAGCTAAGCGCCTGCGAATTTGATGCCAAGGACATGGCGGCGATTGCTAAGTCGCGTGGCATGAAATCCACCGTATTACTGACCAAAAAGGGCACCCGCGCCAATATGCTGGCCGCCCTTCGTAGTGCCGCCAAGCAATTGGCAGCCGGTGACTTGTTCTTCCTTACCTATTCTGGACATGGCGGCCAAGTACCCGATATCACTGGGGAAGAAGATGACAAAAAAGACGAGACTTGGTGCCTCTATGACGGCCAACTCATCGACGACGAGCTGTATTTCGAATTAAGCCAATTCGCAGCGGGGGTTCGTGTGCTTGTGCTCTCCGACAGTTGCCATAGCGGCACCGTAACACGTGCTGCACCACCTCAGCCCGGCACGGCCTGGCCACCGACTGGGCGCTCAAAGATGATGCCACTTGCCGTGGGTATGCGTACCTACCGCGAACACCAAGCATTTTATGACAAGCTGCAACAAGACTTGGCTAAAGCCACCGGTAAAGCTTCTCTATCGGATCCAGACAGTGTGCTTGCCCAACTGGCCGTGAGTCCGCGGCTAACTGCAATCGCGAAAAAATTCAAACCGGCGGTCATTCTAATCTCCGGCTGCCAAGACAACCAGACATCCATGGATGGCGAACACAACGGCGCATTTACTGAGCAACTGTTAAAAGTGTGGAATAACGGCTCCTACAGCGGCAATTATGCCAAGTTCCATGCTGCCATTAAAACCCTTTTGCCTGCCGACCAAACGCCCAACCTATTTACGCTGGGTGCGGCGGCGCGCTTTCTGACACAGCAGCCCTTTAGTATTTGAGAAGACGCTCGGTGTTGTTTGCGGTAGGCGAACAATGGCCACCACATCAAGATAGTATGGTGCTAATTGCCCAGCAATTCATGAACATCAATCATGGCAGGGCAATTTTCCATAAAAATTTATATAGGATACGCAATGGCAAGGGGAAACGGGACGTAAAACTTACTGCGGTGATCGATCATAATTATCCAGCAGTTACTGACATTTCCGCTAAATAATGGCTACCTGTTACTTGCCCTTCGCCGCCATTAGTTTTTCATATTTAGCTTGAAGTTGCTCCCTGCTTTCCGTATGAACGGGGTCAAGCGGAATGCAATCTACCGGGCAAACTTCCACGCATTGTGGCGTTTCATAATGTCCCACGCACTCGGTGCATTTGCTGGGGTCAATGTAATAAATAGTATCGCCTTGCGAAATAGCGTCGTTCGGGCATTCTGGCTCGCACACGTCGCAGTTGATACATTCGTCGGTAATAATCAGGGCCACACTGTTCCTTTGTCAATTAAGTTAATTTTCTCAGTCAATTTGATCGCCACCAAAGGCGAAACAAATTTACTGACGTCGCCGCCAAAGCGCGCGATCTCGCGCACTATACTGGCGGAGATGAAGGTGTAATGCTCCGCCGGAGTAAGAAATAATGTTTCGACATCAGGATGCAGGCTGCGGTTCATTCCTGCCATCTGAAATTCATATTCAAAATCTGATACTGCGCGCAAACCACGCAAAACTACGCGCGCATTTTGCGTTCGCACATAATTCATTAGCAAACCAGAAAAACCTTCCACCCGTACATTGGTGAAGTCAGCAAAAATTTCACTCGCCATGACCACGCGCTCATTCAAGGTAAACAAAGTGGCGCTGCGACTTTCTGCCACGGCTACTACAACTTCACCGAACAGCCCTGCGGCACGGCGAACTACATCTTCATGCCCGCGCGTGATTGGATCAAAAGTACCAGGATAAACAACTTTAATCATGCTGTTAACGTATTTTCGCGGCTCAATAATTGATAATGCACAGCGCCCGCTTTAGCGCGTCTCACTACCTGCCAATCCTTGTCAGGTTCAAATACCGCACCGCTTTCAACATACACCAACCCGTCTTGCGTTAGCTTGTCAGCAAGCAGGGGAAGCAATGTTGGCAGATAGTCACTCTGAAACGGGGGGTCAAGAAAAATGACATCAAATAGCCCATTTTTTTGGCGCGCGAATTCTAACCCATCTTCACAACGCAGGAATACATTAGAGCAGGCTAATTTTATGAGGCTCTCTTGCAAGGCGCGAAAGACCGTACGATTACGCTCAACCATTACTACTTCTGCCGCACCGCGCGATGCCGCTTCCAATCCTAATATCCCACTGCCAGCGAACAAATCAAGACAGCGCCTGCCGTTAAGATTCTGTCCCAGCCAGTTGAACAAAGTCTCGCGCACGCGATCCGGTGTGGGGCGCAGGCCTTCCGCGTCTGGAAACCCAACCCAACGACTACGATGGGTGCCACCGATGATGCGTACCCGATTTATTGCACGGCTCCCTCGTTACTTGGCTTTTGGGTCTCCGGAGCACCGACTATCACAGTAGCCATCGCATCTGGATTCACCCGCCGTTTATAGGCTGCGCGGATTTGCTCGATGGTGACTCTATCAACATTTCCGACAAAATCATCTAGATAGGTCAAAGGTAACTCATAAAATCCGATGACACTCAAATAATCAACTATTTTTTTGTTGCTATCGATACGCAACGGAAAGCCACCAATGATATTTTGCTTGGATGCTTGTAATTCCTTTTTCGTCACGCCTTTATCAATAAATTCGCGTAGCGTAGCGCGCACCAGTTGCAGCGCTTCATCGGCTTGATTCTTTTTGGTTTGCAGCCCGATCTGATACGCGCCTGGCAGCTTCATCGGTATAAAATAACTATACACACTATAGGCAAGACCGCGCTTCTCGCGGATTTCATGCATCAGGCGGGATATAAATCCTCCTCCTCCAAGAATGTGGTTGCCCACATAAAGGGCAAAATAGTCTGGGTCTTTGCGTGCCAAACCAGGTGCACCCATCAAAATATGGCTCTGCGTAGCCGGATGTATTATGCGCTGCTCATTCGCTTTAATTTGCATAATCACCGGCGCAACCTGCGCCGTTTCAACGCCTTGTGGTAATTGCGCGGTAAGATTTTGCGCGATCGCTTCAGCTTCGGCGCGCGTTACATCGCCCATAATGGCAACCACGGCAGTTTTAGCCAAATAATGGGTACGATAAAATGCTTCAATGTCGGTGCGCTGAATATTTTCTACGGTAGCGACTTCACCCGCCGACGGTAAACCATAAGGATGGGTACCAAATACGGCCTTGCCAAAGGCTTTTTCGGCGATCCTTTCCGGCTTGGTTTCGTCTTCTTTTAAACCAGCGATCAAGCGTATTTTTTCTCGCGCCAACACATCTTCTTTAAACAACGGATGTTGCAGCACGCGCGCCAGAATATCCAGCGCCTGAACGCGTTCCGCAGTGCTGCTTAATGTGCGCAAACTTATTCCCGCACGGTCCGCATCGAAATTCTTTCCAAATTGCGCACCAATATCGGCCATATTTCGCGCGATGTCGTCCTCGCTCAAACCTTCCGCGCCGAGATCCAGCATTCTATGCGTCAGCCCCGCCAATCCGGATTTTTCCGTTACATCAAAGCTACTTCCAGCGGCAAAAGTTACTGTCAAATCCAGCATTGGCAAATCATGGTTTTCCACAAAATATACACGCGCGCCGCTCGGCGATGTCCAATGCTGAATATGGGGCGTGGCGAGTGCAGAGGCGATGCCGGCTAGAAACAACACCACAACGGCAAGTAATTTAGTGTGCATGTGATGCCCCTTTATTCATTTGTTTCGGTTTGCCGGAAAGTGGCTGTGGCTCAAGCACGGCCATGGTCAGCTGGTCGTCCTGCAGAAACTCCCGCGCCACGTCCTGCACCTGCTGCGCCGTTACTGCCTGTAATTTTTTTAAAATCAAAGGAATAGTTTTGTATGACAGCCCCATACTTTCCATCTGTCCAATCTGCATCGCCTGATAAAACAGCGAATCGAGCTTGTAAACTTCACTGGCAGTCACCTGTGCCTTTGCGCGTTTAAGTTCATCTTCATTCACGCCGTCACGCTTCAAAATTGCTATTTGTTCGCGCAAACCCTCTTCTATTTCCGTCACGCTCTTGCCTTCGCTGGGGGTGCCTTCTAACATGAACAAGCTTGGCCCACGCGAGGTAGCGTCATATTCAACGCCCACATCACTAGCCAGTTGCTTTTCCCGCACTAATATTTTGTTCAAGCGCGCCGAAGCATTGCCATCAAGAATGCCAGCCAGTATCTGCAAGGCGTAGGGTTGCCAATCTTTCTCTGGGTCGCGTAACGAGGGGGCATGATAAGCCATTACCAGCTGCGGCAGCTGCGCCGGAGCTTTTACTACAATGCGTTTCACGCCTAACTGGGACGGTTCGTTAAAATGCTTGCGCGCAGGCAAACTGCGCGCTGGAATCCCGCCATAGAAACGTTGCGCCAGCGCAAATACCTCGCTCGCCTTGACATCTCCTGCCACGATTAATGTCGCATTATTGGGCACGTACCAATTTTTATACCACGTCTTGGCATCATTTACGGAAAGTGTCTGCAAATCGTTCATCCAGCCAATTACCGGAGTCCGGTAAGGATGTTCCTGAAAGGCCACAGCCATCAATTTTTCATTCATTAGGGCGTGCGGCTCATCATCCGTGCGCATGCGCCGCTCTTCCATGACAACTTTAATTTCTTTGCTGAATTCAGTTTCGGTCAGATGCAAGTTGCGCATACGGTCGGATTCAAGTTGCATGGCGAGAGGTAACTTAGATTTGTGCAACTGCTGGAAATAAGCAGTGTAATCGTTACTGGTGAAAGCATTTTCGCGTCCGCCCGCAGCAGATATACGCTTGGAAAACTGCCCAACCGGCACGTTTTTGGTGCCCTTGAACATCATGTGTTCCAACACATGTGCGATGCCGGTGACGCCAATATTTTCGTCCATACTGCCGGCGCGATACCATATTTGTTGAACTATAACTGGGGCACGGTGGTCTTCCTTGACTATGACCTTAAGGCCATTGCCGAGAGTCTTCTCAAACACCTCCGCCTGTGCCTTAACAGCGAATAAAAGCATCGCAGGCCATAAAACAGCAATAGTCAGCAGATATTTTAATATGTGTATACGCATTTTTTTAGCCCAAAACAACTCAATCAGAATAGAATAACGACGGCGGCAAAAGCCGCCACGAGTGATGTGTATTATGCGCTATTTAGTTATCTTTCTGCCACCTCCCAAAACTCCCTTAAAATGTTTGGCTTCCTAAAAAAAACCCCAATTGAAAGCAAGTCCAACCCGGCCGAAGACACGCCTAAAAAAACCGGCTGGATCAGCCGACTTAAGAGCGGACTGGCGCGCACTGCCGATCAAATGTCCGACTTGTTTGGCCGAGGCGGCAAGATCGACGACGAGCTGTATGAGGAACTGGAAACCATCCTAATTACCGCAGATGTCGGAATGGACGCAACCCGTTTCTTGCTGGCCGAATTGCGCCGACAAGTCAAAGCGCAGCGACTAACAGAAGCAGCTCAGCTAAAAGAGGCGTTGGCGCACGATCTAACCAAACTGCTCAAGCCACTGGCTCAGCCTTTGGAAACTGATTTACATAAACCTTGCGTCATTATGTTGGCCGGCGTAAATGGCGCTGGCAAAACAACCTCCATTGGCAAGCTGGCGAAGTATTTCCAGGGGCAAGGCAAATCAGTACTGCTGGCCGCAGGTGATACTTTCCGTGCCGCTGCACGCGAACAGTTGATGGAATGGGGTGCGCGCAACAACGTGACCGTCATTGCCCAGCAAAGCGGCGATGCCGCAGCGGTGATTTTCGATGCGGTACAAGCAGCCCAGGCACGCAAAATCGACATAGTGCTGGCAGATACCGCCGGACGCCTGTCTACTCAAACTCATCTGATGGAAGAAATAAAAAAGGTCAAACGCGTTATCGCCAAGGCGTTACCCGGTGCACCACATGAAGTGCTGTTGGTGCTGGACGCAAATACCGGGCAGAACGCGCTAAGCCAAGTCAAAGCATTCGACGATGCGTTGGCCGTCACGGGATTGATACTGACTAAGCTGGATGGCACCGCAAAAGGCGGCGTAATTGCTGCCATCGCCAAGGCGCATCCCATCCCCGTGCGCTTTATCGGTGTGGGAGAAGGGCTGGATGACCTGCGTCCATTTGTAGCGGAAGACTTCGTCACGGCACTTGTGGGGCTGGACGAATGATCCAGTTCAGTCAAATATGCAAACGTTACCCCGGAGGTTATGAAGCACTGAAAAATGTTAGTTTTGAGATCGCCGAGGGTGAAATGATATTCCTCACCGGCCATTCCGGCGCAGGCAAGAGCACTTTGCTCAAACTCATCGCCGCCATTGAACGCCCCAGCTCTGGCAGCATTGTAGTCAAAGGGCAAAATGTCAGTTCGATCCAAAGCGGGGCATTGCCCTATCTGCGCCGCAATCTTGGCTTAATTTTCCAAGATCATAAAATACTGTTCGACCGCAGCGTGTTCGACAACGTAATGTTGCCACTGCGAATTTGCGGCTTCGACCATCGCGAAAGCGCCAAGCGGGTGCAAGCCGCGCTAGACAAGGTGGGCTTGCTCAAGCGTCAAAAAAACAACCCGATCGGACTGTCCGGCGGCGAACAACAACGTTTATGCATCGCACGCGCCATAGTCAACCGCCCTTCCATCCTGCTGGCAGATGAACCAACCGGCAATCTTGATAAGGACTATGCCAGCGACATCATGGGTATCTTCAAATCGTTCCATCAGGTCGGTGTCACGCTGCTAATTTCCTCCCATGACGAAAATGTTTTGCGCCAGTTCAAGGGACGCGTACTGGCACTAAAAAATGGGGAGTTATGCCCATGAAAAACTGGCTGGTATCGCATACCCACGTGTTGCTGTTTACCCTGCGCCGTTTCCTCACCACACCGCTGTCCAGCCTGCTAAACATTCTGGTGATCGGCATTGCACTCAGCTTGCCGGCAGGCATGTATTTAATGCTTAAAAGTGTACAAAGTCTGGCTGAACAAGCGGTTGGCACACCGCAAATCAGCATATTCTTGAGCATGGATGCCAGCAATGACGAAGTCGCCCATATCGGTAAACAATTGAAACAACACGCCAGCATCAACCAGGTAAAGTTTGTGCCACGTGACCAAGCGCTGGAACAACTAAAACAAACCACCGGACTGGCCGATGTAATCGGTGGGCTGGCACAAAACCCGCTGCCGGACGCTTATGTTACCTACCCAAAAATATCTGATGCACAAGCACTGGAAGGGTTGCGCGATGAATTTAAAAAGTGGCCTAAAATCGAGTATGTGCAACTGGATTCAGCTTGGGCACGCAAGCTTGGGGCAATGCTTAAATTCGGCCTGTTGGCCGTACTTATTCTCGCCGTGCTGCTTAGCTTTGCGCTAATAGCCATTACCTTTAACACCATCCGTTTGCAAATTCTCACCCAGCGCGAAGAAATTGAGGTATCCAAACTAATCGGTGCCACCAATGCTTTCATCCGCCGGCCGTTTCTTTACTTTGGTCTTTTACAAGGGCTGCTAGGAGGTGCCACAGCCTGGTTTATCATTACTATCAGTTTACGTCTGCTCAATAATAGCCTCTCTGAGTTGACGCATTTGTATGCCAGCAGCTTTACTTTGCATTTACCCTCCATAGGCGACAGCTCCATACTGCTGCTATTATCAGCCTACCTTGGCTGGTTAGGCGCTTGGCTGTCTGTCGCCCAGCACTTATGGCAAATTGAACCTCGTTAAAGGCATCCTAAAAAAACAATTAAATTCGAAAAGCAGTTTTTCATCAGGGTAGACATGGCCTCAATAACATATTCAATATTTATTGACTCAACAAAAAATTCAGGGATAAAACCTGGTTTGTGTTAAAAAAACAAACCACTATTACCGACTCCAATCCCTATACATGGCATTGTCTAAAAATTAAAATGAGGAAATCATGAGATTCCAATATTTTTACTCAGTGCTGGTCGCCAGTTCTGCACTAGCTTTGCTCTCTACGCTTGCCGCAGCCAAGACCCCAGAACAAATTTTTGAACAAGTATCACCTTCCGTTGTAGTAGTAGACATCTTCGATTCGAAAGATGAATTCATCGGACAGGGTAGTGGCGTGGTCATAGGCGTCGGCCAAGTCATTACCAATTGCCATGTTGCGAAAAGAGGCAAAAGCCGACAAGTACGGCAATCCGGCAAAACATTCTCGGCCACTATGCAATATTCAGACCCTAGTCGCGACCTATGCCAATTAAATGTGCCGGATTTGCGGGCACCCCCGGTCGTTATGGGTACCGCCAAAAAACTCAAGGTGGGCCAGCGCGTCTATGCCATCGGTGCACCGGAAGACTTGGAGCTAACCTTGAGCGAAGGGCTTATTTCCAGTTTGCGGCCACACGAAGGCGCGGAATACATCCAGACCTCCGCCGCAATTTCTCTCGGCTCCAGCGGTGGTGGACTGTTCGATGACCAAGGGCAATTAATCGGCATCACCACGTTTTATAATGCCGAGGGGCAAAATCTCAATTTCGCCCTGCCCGTAGATTGGATAGGGGAACTACCAAAACGGGCCCAAGGCGCTCCGATGGTAGCGAAAAAAAGCGGCCTGGTTTGGCTCAACCGCGTAGTTGCGCTGGAATACAAACAAGACTGGCAAGGAATGTTAAAGCTTTCGCAACAGTGGGTCAAAAGTGAGCCGGTAAGTGCAGACGCTTGGTTTAGCTTGGGTATTGCCCACAAAAACCTCAAACAATATGAGCAAGCAATTAAAGCCTATCGAAGCGCGCTGCGCATTCAGCCTGAATATGCCGACGCCTGGAATAACCTAGGCAATATCCATAACAACATCAAACAACACGAACAGGCAATCCAGGCCTATCGGGAGGCGCTACGCATTGATCCAAAATATGCCTCCGCCTGGAATAATTTAGGTATCGCTTATGGAAATCTTAAACAATACGAGCAGGCGATTGCTGCCTATCAAGAAGCGGTCCGCATCGAACCCGAAAAGGCAAGTAGCTGGTATAACTTGGGCGAAGCCTATTCACGCCAAGGTCAGCAGGACAAAGTGCTGGAGATCTATCAAACCTTACACAAACTCGATTTGCAAATGGCGAAAGCATATTCAAATGCCTTCATATTGCCTTCAGCCAAATAAAGTAAATATGCTTCAGCATCCGGCCACACACTGTTTTAACACGAACTTATGATCATCCATGCTGTCCCGGAACCCTCAGAATAACTAGGGACTCAATCATCTTTTGCGGCATTTCCTATATCAGCAATTTTAATAACGCGCTGGCGGCAAATACACCCGGTGATGGTCATTTTTAAATTCACCTGACACCAATCAATATCAAATGTCATCGTTTAATCTGCCAGCGCGTTAGATCAATATCGCTAACGAAAAAAGGGTTCTAAAATGAAGCGTTTTTTAATTGTAGCGGCGCTGGCCACTATCGCTGTTCCGGCATTAGCTTCCGATGTCGGCGTATCCGTTAGTGTCGGCCAACCTGGCTTTTATGGCCGAATCGACATCGGCAACTACCCACAACCCCGTTTAATTTATCCAGCGCCGGTCATGGTCCAACCCATGCCAATGGGTATGGCACCCCAACCGATTTATCTGCGCGCGCCCCTGGGCCACCGGAAAAACTGGCGCAAACACTGCCGCAAATATGGCGCCTGTGGCCAGCCAGTCTATTTTGTTCAAGACAGTTGGTATAACAATGTTTATGTTCCTGGCTATCGTGAACATGGCCATTTCCAACACGAGGAGAGGGATGGCAGAGGCCATGGTAGGGGCCATGACAGGGATTAAACCGCTTTGACGGGAACTTTAAGGGCACCTCTAAAAATTAAGAGTTCTAAACAAGACTAGGCGCGAATAAAAAATGTTGACGCAGCATATAATTGATATGTAAGGAAACATTTTTTGTGGGCAACAAAGTATTGTGACGAGACAGGTTAAGCAGGCAATCCCCGAAGGGGATGCTCGCAAATCTGAATTTTTAGAGGCGCCCTTAAGACAAATGGGTAGATTAGAGAATCTGGCTCTCGCCTGCCCTCCCCCATCAAGCCGCTGCATTTTCGTTCCCTTTACGCACCAGTCGGTAGCCTCCCCAACGCCGCACTGTGTCTCCAGCACTGGTAATCAATCTTCGGGAATATGCCGACCTTGCTACCCCGGAAGTCAATGAATGCCACTTCCGTTATTTCAACACCCATCCAGCGGTCTTCCCTCTGACCACAGGAATTGACACGGCGACAAGGCTTAGAGAAGTGCCAAAAAATAACGGACATTTCTACTTAACACTAACAAAATTTTAAAAAATGATTACAGCGAAGCTGTAATATCCAGCCGTCCACCCTGCAAGGAGATGCTCCGACATGCTGCTCTGGTTGCAACTTCTGATTTGCCTCTCCACCATCGGCTACGCGGGCTACTTTTTTTCCCGCTATGGAGACATCATCGCCGAAAAAACCGGCATGTCTGCCTCTTGGGTTGGTCTCATCCTGCTGTCGATTGCCACCTCACTGCCCAAGTTGGTCACCGGCATTTTCGCCGTCACATTCGTCAACGCGCATTGGGACACTGGGCATGGCCAACCGGCTGAGCAGCAACTTGTTCGATATCATCATTCTGTCGGTGGATGATTTGTTTTACTCCAATGGCCCTCTGCTTGCGCACGTTGATGCCAGCCACGCGCTGACCGCATTCACCGCAGTGATGATGAGCGCCCTGGTGACTGCGGGTTTTATTTTCCGTCCGCAAGGGCGCTTCGTTCTTGGACTTACCTGGGTAAGCCTGGGATTGTTCATGCTGTATGTACTCAACACCTGGATCATTTTCGAACATGCACAATAACGATAATAATTGGCACACGCTGACCACCGATGAAGCCGCGCAACGTTTAAAGACCAACCCACAATCCGGCTTGAGTTCGGCCGATGCGGCCAAACGGCTGGCGCAATACGGCGCCAATGAATTAAAGGAAAAGCGCACACGTTCTCCCTGGCGCATGCTGCTCGACCAGTTCGCCGATTTCATGATCATCGTGCTGATCGGCGCGGCAGTCGTTTCCGGCATCGTGGGTGATGTCGAAGACACCATTGCCATCATCGTCATCGTGATCCTTAATGCGGTGATCGGATTCGTCCAGGAATACCGCGCGGAGCAGGCGATGGCCGCGCTCAAGCGCATGGCCGAAGCGGGTGCGCATGTGTTGCGCGATGGCCGGGCGGAAACCGTCAGCGCATCGGGGCTGGTGCCAGGTGATGTGGTGCTACTGGAGGCAGGCAACGTGGTGCCCGCCGATTTGCGCATTATCGAGACAGCACGGCTCAAAATCGATGAGTCGGCACTCACCGGCGAATCGGTCGCGGTAGAAAAGCAAACCCAGGCGCTAGCCATCGCTGCCGCGCCGCTGGGCGACAAAATCTGTCTCGCTTACAAAGGCACCATCGTTACTTACGGACGCGCGCGCGGCCTGGTCGTGGCGACCGGTATGAACAGTGAACTGGGCAAGATCGCCGCCCTGCTCAGCGGGGACAGCGAAACAAAAACGCCGATGCAAAAACGGCTGGCGCGCTTCGGCAAACTGCTGGCGCTGGCTGCGCTGGCAATCTGCGCGCTGGTATTTATCGTCGGCGTGCTGCGCGGTGAGCCGGTGCTGCTGATGTTCATGACTGCAGTCAGCTTGGCGGTGGCGGCCATTCCCGAAGCCCTGCCCGCAGTGGTAACGGTCTCACTGGCTTTAGGCGCGCGCAAGATGGTCAAGCAGCACGCCCTGATCCGCCGCCTGCCCGCCGTTGAAACGCTGGGGGCAGTCACGTTTATCTGCTCCGACAAAACCGGCACGCTCACCCAGAACAAAATGCGCGTGACATCGATTTACGCCGACGGTACGTTACGCGACACATGGCAGGATGAGAACAAGGCAGAACCCTGGCCGACACTATTCCATGCATTGGCATTAAGCAACGACGCGCATCTGGATCGCCACAACAAGGCGCACGGCGAACCGACCGAGGCGGCCTTGCTGCACGCCGCGCAAGCAGCAGGCTGGGACAAGACGGCACTGGAGAGTGAGGCGCCGCGCCTCAAAGAGCTGCCATTCGATTCCGAACGCAAGCGCATGACCACCTTTCACGGTACCGCTGAAAATATCATCGCCTACACCAAGGGCTCGCCGGAAGCGGTGCTGCCTTGCTGCGAGCGGGTGCTAATGGCTGACGGCGAACAAAATATCGACCGGGCAGCCTTATTGCAACAAACTGAATTAATGGCTGCCGACGGCTTGCGTATATTGGCGATAGCCTATCGCCATTGGCCGGCGTTACCGGCAAACGAGCGGTCTGACGAACTGGAAAGCGAACTAATATTTCTCGGTTTCGTCGGCCTGATCGATCCGCCGCGCAGCGAAGCCAAAGGGGCTGTTTCCTTGTGCAAGTCGGCCGGCATCACACCGGTGATGATCACCGGCGACCATCCTGCCACCGCACGCGCGATTGCCCGTGAGCTCGGCATTCTCGTCAACAGCGATGGCAGAGTGATGACGGGCGTCGAGCTGGAGCGGCTGGATCAAACGGCTTTCGAAGCGGAAGTTGAACATGTGCGGGTTTATGCGCGTGTCGATCCCGCCCAGAAAATAAAAATCGTCAAAGCACTACAAGACAAAAGCGAAGTGGTGGCGATGACTGGCGATGGGGTCAACGACGCGCCCGCGCTCAAAGCTGCGGACATCGGCATCGCCATGGGCAAGGGTGGTACCGACGTGGCGCGCGAGGCGGCACAGGTGGTGCTGCTCGACGATAACTTCGCCACCATCGTGCATGCGGTGCGCGAGGGACGACGCATTTTCGACAATATCCGTAAATTCATCAAATACGCCATAACCGGCAACTCCGGAGAGATATGGACGATCTTCCTCGCGCCATTTCTCGGCCTGCCCATTCCGCTGCTGCCGATCCACATTCTGTGGATCAATCTGGTCACCGATGGACTACCCGGCTTGGCGCTGACAGCGGAACCCGCCGAGCGCGGCATCATGCGCCGCCCGCCGCGCCCGCTCCAAGAAAGCATATTCGCGCACGGCATGTGGCAACACATGATTTGGGTCGGGTTACTGATGGGCGGGATATGCCTGCTGACACAGGCCTGGGCATTACATAACGGATCAACACACTGGCAGACCATGGTATTCACTGTCCTGACCCTCTCCCAAATGGGACACGTGCTTGCCATCCGCACCGAAAAAGAGTCGCTGTTCAGCGTCGGCATGTTTTCCAATCCGCTGCTGGTTTTCGCCGTTCTGCTGACTTTCGCGCTACAAATGGCAACGATCTACGTGCCCGCGCTCAACCCAATTTTCAAAACACAACCCCTGAGCATGGGCGAACTTGGACTCTGCCTCGCTTTATCCAGCGTGGTGTTCTTTGCCGTGGAAATCGAGAAATGGTTAATGCGGCGGGGATTGATATACCGCTCGAATTGACTATAGACCTGCGGCAAACGCCCCGCAGAAAGATTGAATGCGGATCAGCATGTCATCACTTCAAAGGCACCAGTACGCACCAAAGCAAAACTCAGCGCTGCCGCGAATGATCACATGACGATGCTTGAGCAAAACCCCGAGCACATATACCACTATTTCGGCGATCCAAAAGTCGCCTATGCGGCTTCATGAATAATTCGTGTTGGGTCAATAGGGTAATAGCGGTAGCCCAAGTTCCTTGAGGAATCCGTTGTGCTTCTCGGTAGCTTCATTGATCTGTTTTTCCAGCATCGCTAATTCGGTATGGACAGTCTCCAAATCGATCGTTTTTTCCTGCTTTGCAGTGCTGATATAGCGCGAAATATTCAGGTTATAAGTGAGACGAAGCGCAAAAATTTGTTGTTAGTGAGGGGCAGCATACGACCCACACCGGCCCGTCAAGATGCTTGCAGCCAAAGCCCGCTTCCGGCCATTGCGGACTTTATGGCTAGAGTCTTGAGATGTCCGTTTTATTGACCATTGCAGGCATGTGAGTTGAAGATGAAAAATGCCTAGTGAATCGTAGTCGATTCAAGCCGCTCTACTCTCTTCTGCGAATTTTCTTTTCTGACCAAGCGCCTTGAACACGCCCATCAGCGCCCAGATAGCCAATGCCATGGTAATCCGCCCAAGCAAAATACTCTTCGTCTCGGCCTCCCAAGCCAAGATTCATGAAGGCTCTGCGTTCACCACACCACCGCCAGACCAGCGCATATCCTGACGCATCCAGCAAGCTACGCAATCTGGGTAAATTTGCAAACAATGCGCCTTCGCCACACAGCCATCCAGCCAAACCAAACACTGGTTCACCTTGATGCAAAACTAGCCCGCACCGCAAATCCAGCTCCAATCCCCACTCGCGGAACAACGATGGCATGGGTAGCAGTATAGGTGCATGATCATCGCGCCGATCTGGGTGTCCACATTCTCCAACCATAGGTCGCCATTTAACCGGCAACCAGAAGTCATGCCAGCTATTAGGTTGAGATTTTCGGAATCCGCTGTCCCAATCAGCCTGTGTGGCGGGCCACTGAGCAAGCGGAGCATGCCAATCATTTGCCGGATCAATTCGGCCTACAGCGGCCAAATCTTTCTGTGCCTTGGGCTTACTCACTTTTTCCAGCAACTTTGGTAAGTCGTCAGCGTAAATAAGTATCGGCCAACATTGCCACCATAAGTCGGCAAAATAATCATTTCCAAGACCCCAGCCCCCGGGGGCAAATTTACTTTGCCAAATATGCTCCGCAGCCAGCCTCAGCCAAGGCCCATCTCCCCATGCTTGCGGCAAGGTAGGCACACAGCCAATGACATCCGAAGGTGGCAGGTCATAACTTGAAGAAGCCACCCAAGCTCTCATTTCCTCCAAGTCGTGCAAAGGCCAAGAGGGCAGGCTGGGGATGTGCCAGAAATCCTGTTTGTCATTTCTGGCGATGGCCGGCGCGACAACTTGCAGCCAACGCGCCGGATCATGAGGGTTGACATGAACTTGGTCTGGCGTCTCATATACGCGAGGCTCCCTATTCCAGCCCGACTTCATGGCATAGTTGTCAGAAAGAAAGGCCAGCAAGATATGCCAACTGATCCACTGATATTTTTTGCCGAGACGCTCCGTGCCTTCATCATCGCCCATGCGACTACGGTCTCGTGTGTAAAAACCAGTATCGAAATCTTCAAATCGTTCTGCCGTCCAACCCAAAGCCAAACAATTCCAAGCTACAAAACGGGCTGCCAGCGCCAAGTCGAATATGCTTTCGTTAGTGCCTCTGGATATGAGGCTTTCAGCTCGCGCAAACGGTCTGGCAGGTTCAATAGAGTCCGGCAGTGGCTGTGACAGAAAATCAAGAGATGCTGAATTTCCTCCCATGATGTAGCGGTAAAAATCATTACCCGTACTGGAAAAAATTATCCGTCCAAATCCTTTCGATGTGTCGAGCGCTTTCAACCCTTCATTGCTCGGCACTTCACCCAATGGCAATGTGCTCCGATAAGGCGGCCTGACGTTGTCTGGGTCAATATCCGGCAACCATCCCCTGCGACAGGCTTCTTCCACAATGCGGCGTGCATAATGGCGCAAGGTGATATGACACCAGCGCGCATTACCTTCCGGGAATTGGCTTTCGTAAACCTGCCGGGCTGCCAATGTTGCGGCTTGAGCATCGCTCCCGTCCTGCACCACACCCCATACAGCCACCAGCACCGCTTCCAGAACATAAGCATCATTGACATCAAGATAGTCGGGAAGGAATGCTTCCATCACTCGCGGGCAGGCTGCAAGCAAGCGAGTGAGTCCTTTCATTGCGGCTAGTCTCAAACCATTCTGCGAGGTTGCGCATGTCCAAGCCAATAACCGAGCCGCAGGCAAAGCTATATCTGCGTGTGCGCCATGGAGGTTGGCATCCCGCGCCCAAATGACCAACTGGCGTAAATTGGAATGCTCATCACCCCATAAAGGAACCAGATTCACTGACCACATCGCATCGCGTACGCCGGGAGTTTCCTGAGTCAGCAATCTTGGATGAATGACATGTTCCATCGCGAAGGGGTGTCCAGGAATCAGCGCAAAGCGGATGAGTTCATCCAGCTCTGACGCCAGATTGCTGCTATCCGAATGACGCCGCCACAAGTCACCCAATGCTTTGCGATCCATTCCAAACTCTTCGGGGCGGCAACGCCAGCGCAAGCTGTCGCTGAAAGCCGCAGACAATTGCCAATCAGGCCAATCCGTATCATTTTCTGGCAGCAGCGTTGGCAACTCCGCCCCCGTGCATTGAGGAACAGCCAAACACAGCGCCTCCAGCAAACCAGCTCGGCGAAAATACAGTGGGTGATCCAAATAGTCTCTGGATGTCAGCGGATGAAGGTCGCCGCCGGGGGCGAGGGCGGTGCGCAATGCAGCCAGCTTTTCCTCTCTGCTGAATTTTCCATCGAACAATTTTGCCAATAATCGATCAGCAAGGAAGGTGTCGGATAAACGCTCGAAGCCGAACTCGATGACATCCTCATCATCATCTAATCGGTCTATAAGCGCCCCGGATGAACAAAGAAAAGCGATGACGCCCTCTATACCTGTCATCTCTCTCGCCAATGCATCCGCCTGAACACGCGACAAATGAAAACATCCCTCCTCCAGCATCGCTTGCGCCAGCTTGCTCATTGTTCGACGCATGACTTTCGGGCGTGATGCGTTATCCAGATTCAACTTATCCTTGGCTTCCTCTTCCAGTCGCATCATCCATGCGCGCCAAACCTCCAGCCATGATGGCAACCAATCTTCCAATGGGTGGCCCAGCATACTTTTTGCCAGAAGTTGCACATACAATGGATTGCCGAATTCACCCAGCGGCGGCGCGACGGGAACCTTGACCCCATAATGTTCAAAATAGCGCAACAAAGCATCCGGCTCAATTCCGGAAAAACCGGGATGCTCCCACTTCATCCAAGGAGCCTCCACACCGTCATGCAATAACGGCAAGGTTTGTTCCAGATAATCTGTGCGGACTGAGATAACCAGAGTCAGGTGTGGCCGTCGCAATACTTCCTGAATCTTCCCGGACAATTCATTTCTCCAGCGCCTGCGATCTGGCGTTTCGTTGAGCGCATCTATTACCAGCAAGGCACGTTGGTTGCGATTAGCGGCTTCGTTCTCCAACTTATCCAGCAGTTGGTCATGGGTACCTTGCCAACCGATGCGCTGGCAAATTGCCTCCCACAGACCACCCGTAGCATTCAAGGTTTGCCCCAAAACTCCCAAGGCAATCCCGCCCGTTTCCAGCATCTGGTTAACCTCATGAACCAGCGTATGGGTCTTGCCTTGTCCTGCCGGGCCAGTAAGCAGCATCACTCGTTGCCGGGGAAGATTGGAATATTGTTGCAAGAGATCACTTGCCTCTCGTGCCGTAATGGCAGCTTGCCGCAAGGAGTATTCGCGATACTGCCAAGTGTCCTTCTTTTCACTTTGCGCCTCTGCTTTTTCATGCGCTTCATGTTCTGCCCAAGCATGGGTTTCGATGCGCGCCAAGGTGTCAAGCATGAATGCAAAATCGGGAGTGGCCTGCCAATACATGTCGGCACGCAATACATCGGCGATCCGTTCCATGTCTGCACGGATGGCAGAAAACGCATCATCCCGATCAATATGCTTCCAGACTTTAGAGAGTGCTTTATCCAACCCGGCTATAGCAGGTTGCCTAACCAATAACCAGTCGAATGCCTGGCCGATGTCCGTTTCTACATGGGCGTCGCTGGTATAGCGAGGCCCGGCATTAGCGGTTAAAAGGAAAGCCTGATTATTGAGCCAGTCTCTAAATTTCGGCAGAGCGCCGGGCTGCCGTTGACTCAACAGTCTGCGCAAATGTCCTTCAAATTTCCGGGCAAATTCATCCGGGGATTGATACCTGTCCACGGCGCCAGTCCATTGCCCATTCTCCATGAATGGCGGCTGCTGAAAAAACGCCTCCAACTTTTCCCATTGTTCATAATCCTGGCAAGCAGATGACTCTTGCTGCCGCCGATACATGAGAATCTCTGGCCGCGATGAACCTCGCCTGCGCGCTTCCCATGCACAGTGAAATTCGTACTCACTGCCTGACTGATAAGGTTTGCCATCGAGCTTCCTGAATTCCCGATCCGGTAACGGCGTACCAAATCGGCAGTTGAAGATGCCGAGAAACAGATCGCAATCGTCCGGCGTAGGAAGATGCCTGTTGACGGATGTTTGTGGCGAAGAGAGCACTTCGAGCGGAACACCTGCGCCCCAATCCCAGGCTACAACTTCCAGCCGAGTGAAAACGCTTACCAATGGGTCAGCATTAACTCGCGCCACTACATCATAAACGGTATTACGCTCTTCAACACAATCTCCGGGAGAAGATAGAAATATGCGGTATTGCGTCATGGATTCAGGAATGGATAGGCTCGTATATGAGTCTGCATTTAATTTGCCGCAAAGGCAAATACGAAAATCTCCACAAATGGTTTTGCTCCACACGAGAGTAGAACCGACGTGAATCGCCCCTGATTTAGTAGACACGTCTGTCAGTTATCTTGGACACAGCGGACATTAGTGGTAGAACCATAAAACTTCCGCTAAGGCCGACAACCGGTCGGTCACAACGCCCCTTCTGACATCTGCAAACCGGGGCAGCGTCGTACCGCTGCCTGAAGATGGTTACCCTCTTAAACTCGATGCATTATTGTCTTGACGGAGGGGCCACTGTAATTAGTTATTTCTAAAACCCATCAAAAATATTTACGCTTAAGCAACCATTAAGCTTGGCCTTTTATTCTGCACACCTCTTAATGCAATAAAGGAGGGTAAAAATGTTCCGCGAATTTAATGTCACGCTGGTTTTAGCGCTGGTGGTTGTCGCCGGATTAATTTCCGCCCCGGCTTTCGCGCAAACGCCGGAAGAGGCGCTGGCTTCCATTCAAAGCGATGCGGCCAAGGCTAATTCGGGTTTCAAGGGGTTTTCAGCTGCGCGTGGGGAGAGTTTTTTCAAGACAAAACACGGTAATGAATGGAGCTGCGCCTCCTGCCATACCGAAAATCCGGCTACGCCAGGCAAGCATGCAAAGACTGGCAAAGTCATACAGCCCTTTGCGCCATCTGCCAATGTAGAGCGATTCACTGACCCGGCCAAAGTAGCAAAATGGTTCAAGCGCAACTGTAATGACGTGCTTGATCGCGTTTGCACACCACAGGAAAAAGGCGATGTGCTTACTTATCTGCTCACCGTTAAAAAATAACCAAGGAGATTGATATGTCGAAATGTTATAAAAATTTTCCACGTAGGCTTGTTTCGGCCTTGCTGGTTATGGGTGTGGCAATGTCCGGCGCACAGGCGGGTGATCGCGCTGAAAAATACAGCGGCGAAAATCGCGGCAAACCAGTTCAACCTGCACAAGTTAACGCAAAATTTCAGCAGGAATGTTCTACCTGCCACATCGCATATGCGCCGGGATTGCTGCCTGCCGCTTCTTGGCGCAAGGTCATGGGCGGTCTAAATAAACATTTCGGTTCGGATGCTTCGTTGACAGTTCAGGAAAACAAGGAGATCACCGCTTTTCTGGTAAACAATGCTTCCAACCGCTGGAGTGCGTCGACAGCGCCATTGCGGATCACTGAGGCTGCCTGGTTTAAGCGCAAGCACGATAGCCACGAAATTCCCCCGACTGTTTGGAAAAATCCAAAGGTGAAGAGCCCGGCTAATTGTGCGGCCTGCCACCAACAGGCGGACCGGGGTGATTTCAGTGAACGTCATATAAAAATACCCAAGTAAAAGGAGATCACCATGAGTCAACGTATCTTGGTTTGGGATGTGCCGACGCGGGTTTTCCATTGGCTGCTGGTGCTGTCATTCAGCGGCGCGTTTCTAACTGCTGAGACAGAGCGTTACCGCGATATCCATGTGGTACTCGGCTACACTTTGCTCGGCTTAATCGCGTTCAGATTACTGTGGGGATTTTTCGGCACGCGTTATGCGAAATTCCGCTCTTTTTTGTTTAAACCCCACGAAATTGTTGCTTATTCGATATCGCTGCTCAAGGGCAAGCCCTCACATTACGTGGGACACAATCCGGCGGGAAGTGTGGCGATCTGGTTGCTTTTGATACTGGGTATTTTGTCTGGAGTAACCGGGGTGATATTGTTTCAAGACATCGGTGGCGATGTGATGGAAGAATTACATGAGGACACATCCAATGCCATGCTGGCCATAGTATTTGTCCACATAGCCGGAGTGGTGGTGAGCAGCTTAATGCACCGCGAGAATCTGGTGCGCTCCATGGTAAACGGTTTTAAATCCGCAGAGCCGAATGAAGGCATCCGTCGCTCATATCTCTGGCTGGGTGTCATAATGCTGGCCAGTGTTATGGCATTCTGGGCTGGTTACCCAGCAACCGGACTGGTGACAACAAATGAGAAAGTGGCACAAGCCGGGCAACACAGCAATGACTGAAAATTGTTATTTTTTTCAAGCAATAAGTTAAAACAAAAATGCAACAGTTCTGCGCCATTGTTGAAGGCTACGCTGAACAAGCCCGTTCGCGTTGAGCTTGTCGAAACGCACTCATTGCAAATCAATAAGTTGCAAATGGCTTCGACAGACTCAGCCCGAACGGAGGGACTTGTTCAGCATTACCTTAGATGAAAATATGCGCATATTGGTAGTCGAAGACGATGCCCTGCTGGGCGATGCGATCCAGGCTGGTTTGAGACAATCCGGCTACGCCGTGGACTGGATGAAAGACGGCGTCTCGGCAGAGCAGGCACTCTCTACCGAGCCCTACGCGGCAGTGGTTCTGGATTTGGGGTTGCCGCGACTTTCCGGATTGGAAGTGCTGCACCGTCTGCGCAGCCGAAATATCCAAACAAATGCCCAGACACCCGTGCTGATTCTGACCGCGATGGATACGGTGGATGACCGCATCAAAGGGTTGGATACTGGTGCGGATGACTACATGGTCAAGCCATTCGACATGGGGGAATTGGCGGCCCGCTTGCGCGCATTGGTGCGCCGCGCCAGCGGGAAGATTGCCCCGTTACTGCAGGTTTCCGGAGTTAAGCTTGATCCCGCTGCTCATTGCGTGCTGTACCAGGACAAATCGGTTGAGCTTTCGGCCAAGGAGTTCGCGTTGTTGCATGCCCTGATGCTCAACTCGGGAAAAGTGCTTTCGCGCGCCCGGCTTGAAGAACAACTGTATGCTTGGGGCGATGAGGTCGAAAGCAACACGGTGGAAGTGCATATCCATCATCTGCGGCGCAAGCTTTTTCCTGAACTAATCGAAACCATACGTGGCGTGGGCTACTTAATGCCGCGCGATAAGGCAATCTGAAATGTGGCGACGCACATCACTTAAACAGCGGCTGCTTGTTTTGGCGCTGACGGCGATCACGCTGGTCTGGCTCGGTGTGACTGCATTTACCTACCATAATGCGCGCGAGGAGTTCGGCGAGGTGCTGGATGCGCACCTGGCGCAGGCGGCTGCACTATTGGTTGTCCAATCATCGCATGATCTTGACGAACTCGAAACAGAACATGCGCCGCTGCTGCACAAGTATGCCCGCCGGGTCGCGTTTCAAGTATGGGATAAAGGGCATCAGCTCCGCCTGCATTCCGTCAACGCTCCGCAACAACCTTTGGCCAACGAAGAGCGTGGCTTCAGCGACCACACCATCGACGGGCACCACTGGCGCGTATTCAGCACCTGGAATGAATCCGCCGAATATTTGATCCAAGTGGCGGAACGTGCCGATGTGCGCGATGAATTGGCGCGCAGTATCGCTGGCAATATGCTCAAGCCACTGGTTATTTCTTTGCCGTTACTGGCACTGCTGCTATGGATTGCAGTGGCGCGCGGCTTACGCCCGCTGGACAAGCTGACCCGCGAAGTGGAACAGCGCGCGCCGGACAATCTTGCCGCGCTGGATGCGTCATCCGCCCCACGCGAAGTGGTGCCGCTGATCGAACGGCTCAACCGGCTGTTCATCCGCATCGAAGCTTCCATGCAAAAAGAACGGCGCTTTACCGCAGACGCCGCGCATGAATTACGCACCCCGGTGGCCGCAATCAAGGCGCAAGCGCAAGTGGCCAGAGCGGCTTGCGGCGAAGCGGAGCGCAACCATGCGCTCGACAACGCGATTCTAGGTTGTGACCGGGCCGCCCATCTGATCGAACAATTATTGACCCTTGCCCGCATCGACACCTTGGGCAATGACGTGACTGAAACCTGCCAGCTGAGAGTTATCGCCGCTGAGGTAATCGCCGCAATCGCCCCGGCTGCACTGAGCCAACACGTACGGCTCGAATTGACGGAAGGCACCGAAGTGGAGGTGCGTTGCAACCCGGTGTTGCTGCGCATCCTATTGCGCAATCTGATCGACAATGCCGTGCGCCACACACAGCCGGGAACATCGGTTTGGGTCAGTATCACCAATCAGCAAGGGCTTGCTTGTCTGTCGGTAAATGATAATGGACCTGGCATTCCGGAAGCGGAGCTGGCAAGGGTCACGGAAAGGTTCTATCGCCCCATAGGTACTAGCGCCAGCGGTAGTGGTTTGGGGCTATCTATCGTCAATCGTATCGCCGAAATTCATGGTGCTTCCCTGAAAATCGCGCCACAGATTTCAGGCGCTGGATTGAGTGTAACGGTAGTTTTCAAGCTGTAACATTCGACTGAAATAACTGAGTACAGGGGTATGTCAAAATTACACTTATTCTTGAGTTAACCCGGCGAAAATTGCATATGAATTGGATAAAAAACCTATGTGTGTGGCACGCAACATGGTTTTGAGCGTAAAAAACCGGGCAATTTTTCAATTGCCCGGTTGCGCATCGGTAAAACAAAACATTAGAATTTAAACGTGATACCAGCCGACACAAAATCGATGTCAGTTTCACCAGTGGTGGCGTCATCCCCCATCTTTTTTAAACGCTCCCACTCTGCACGAATGGCAAGATTCGAGGTGAAATCATACTTTGCGCCGAAACCAAAGTTTGCGCCAGTACTGGATTCTTTTTGGTTGTTTCCAATAAAACCAACACCGGAAGTACTCGTTTTTAGCTCGCTCCTGACTAAACCAAGTTTACCGAATACAGAAAACCCATCACTGATAGGAGCCGTAAAAACACCTGCTAATCCCCAAGCAGTAGCTTTAGCGGATAAATTGGTAGGAATAACGGTACTGCCATTTAATATGGTGCCATTAGCGGTAGCTTTACCCAAGTCGAAATAGGTGGCTTCGACTCCCCAGTATGGGCTGATCTGATAACCACCATATATTTTATATCCCGTATCTTTGTCATCGACATTGGTGGCCACGCCAGGCTCGATGTCTTTGAATTTAGACTGGCCAACACTGCCGCCGACATAATATGTGGATTGGCCTGTTGCGGGTGCCGCTATTGTTGCGGGGACAATGAAAGCGCTTCCTGTTCCCAGTAATGCAAATGTACAAACTATTTTTTTCAATTTCATGATTTACCCTTTCGCGTAGTTGAAAATTTTGCCTCGATAAAAACTTTACTTCCTAAACAATTGGTTACAATACAACCATTTTTGTAAGAAAGGTCCGTCTTAATAATATTTCCCTTGCTAATAAAGCACCCCGCAGCAAGCTACGGGGTATTAACTACGCTTTTCAATCCGCTGGCTTTCAACCAGCCTTCGCTCCAAGGAGCGGGGAATTGAACCCGTAGAGATTAAGGACTCTAGCGCAAATTTTGTCATGCCTACGCGGGTAATCCATCTTTTGATGGCGAACAAAGTTGCATCGCTATATTTTTATTTTCTGGCAACTCAGGTTTAAATACCGGCGCATTTGAGTTTAATGGATTTATCCGCGCGCATATAACGCTTCCAGCAATTCCACTTCAAACACCAATGTTGCATTCGGTGGAATGGCGCGCCCTGCGCCACGCGCACCATAGCCTAGTGACGCTGGAATAGTCAGTTTACGCACGCCACCGACCTGCATGCCTTGCACGCCTTCATCCCAGCCAGCTATCACCTCTCTTGCGCCGAGAGTGAATTGGAAAGGATCATTTCTATCTTTGCTGGAATCGAATTTAGTGCCATCTGTAAGCCATCCGGTGTAATGCACGGTAACGGTGTGTCCGCCTTGGGCGGGGGGACCCCCATTACCAATGGTGATGTCTTCATATTGCAATCCGGATGGGGTGGTGATTGTAGTCATGTTTTTCCTTGTGAGTTGGTTTAGGGTTCGTTATTCCCGCTTTTCTTGGAATGACGGTTATTCTTACTTTTTTGCACGTTCCGCCGCTTGTATGGTATTCGCTATCAGCATGGTAATAGTCATTGGGCCAACGCCGCCGGGCACAGGGGTGATATAGCCCGCTACTTCTTTTGCACTTTCAAAATCAATGTCGCCCACTAGTTTGCCATTTGGCAGACGGTTAATACCGACATCAATTACAACTGCACCGGGTTTAATCATATCGCCAGTAATCATCTGCGGTTTGCCAGTAGCGACCACTAAAATATCGGCATCCCGTGTGTGTTTGCCCAAGTTCACCGTCCTGGAGGTGCAAATGGTGACGGTGGCGTTTTTATGCAACAGCAGAAGCGCCATTGGTTTGCCGACGATATTGCTACGGCCAACTACCACGGCGTGTTTGCCTTCGATTTCTATGCCCATTTTCTCCAGCAATTTCATTGTACCAGAAGGTGTGCAGGGCGGAAATAAGGTGGTACCGGTGACTAATGCGCCGACATTCATCGGATGAAATCCATCTACATCCTTGTTCGGGCTGATGGCTTCCAGCACCTTTTGACTATCGATGTGATTGGGCAAGGGAAGCTGTATCAGCAGGCCATGGATCGCCGGGTTAACATTCAATTCAGCAATCTTTGCCAGCAATGTTGATTCTTGTATGTCTGCGGGCAGGGCAATATGTTCGGAATAAAGCCCGACTTCGGCGCAGGCCTTTACCTTGTTGCCAACATACACCTTTGAGGCAGGATCTTCACCCACGATGATGACTGCCAAGCCTGGAGTTATACCGCGCGACTTTAGCTCATCCACACGTACCTTCCACTCGGTGCGTAATTCTTGAGCGATAGCCTTGCCGTCAATGATGCGAGCTGTCATTTTTTATTCCTTGAGATTAAAACGGAGGTCTTTTTGATGCGTTTGATAGTTGGCAACCTCGACCATGATTTGTAATGCGAATTGTAACATTCAGCGAATAGAAAATAAGAGCGAGAAAATGGGGGCTTAGCGGTAACCCCCTAAATGATCTACTAAATGGGGTTCATAACTGGGGTTCACAACAACGGTACGATCATTAGCGCCACAATATTCATGATTTTGATTAACGGATTGATGGCAGGGCCAGCGGTATCCTTATAAGGATCGCCGACGGTGTCGCCCGTTACCGCTGCCTTGTGGGCTTCGGAGCCTTTGCCACCAAAGTTGCCCTCTTCAATATATTTTTTGGCGTTATCCCATGCGCCACCCCCGTTGGTCATGGAAATTGCCACGAAAATGCCAGTCACGATAGCGCCAACTAGCACGCCGCCCAATGCTTGTGCCCCGAGGGCTAGACCGACAATTACCGGGACCGCAACCGGCAACAATGAGGGCACGACCATTTCCCTGATAGCGGCTTTGGTCAACATATCAACACAGGTTCCATATTCAGGCTTGCCGGTACCTTCCAAGATGCCGGGAATTTCCTTGAATTGGCGGCGCACTTCCACCACCACAGAGCTGGCGGCGCGGCCAACCGCTGCCATCGCCATGGCAGCGAACAAATAGGGCACCATACCGCCGATGAAAAGACCGATGATTACCATGTGATTAGATAAATCGAAAGTCAATCCCGGGTGATTAGTGGAAAGCGCATGGGTGTAATCGGCAAATAGCACCAATGCCGCGAGGCCAGCGGAGCCGATGGCGTAACCCTTGGTCACGGCCTTGGTGGTATTGCCTACCGCATCGAGGGGATCAGTGATGTTGCGGATGTTGTTCGGCAACTTGGCCATTTCGGCAATACCACCGGCGTTGTCGGTAATCGGGCCAAAAGCATCAAGCGCCACGATGATCCCGGCCATAGAGAGCATTGAAGTCGCGGCGATAGCGATACCGTACAAACCGGCCAATTCATAGGCGCTCCAGATGGCCATGCACACCGCCAATACTGGCGCAGCGGTAGACCTCATCGATACTCCCAAGCCAGCGATCACATTGGTGCCGTGGCCAGTGGTGGAAGCTTCAGCAATATGTCTTACCGGGCTGTATCCAGTCGCTGTGTAGTATTCGGTGATCCACACCAGCGCGGCTGTCAGCGCCAATCCAACGAGAGCCGAACCATATAGCGCGTTAACGGAATAAACGCCGTTGTCGCCCATTAGCCACTGGGTGATGGGATAGAAGGCGATCAGCACCAACACGGCAGATGCTATCAGGCCGCGGTAAAGCGCGTTCATAATCTTGCCGCCCTCCCGTGCTGTCACAAAATAGGTGCCGACGATGGAAGCGATAATCGAGAATCCGCCCAGCGCCAGTGGGTAAACCACCGCGTTTGAGCCGGAATTGGCCGTCAGTAAACCACCCAAGAGCATGGTGGCGATAATGGTTACGACATAGGTCTCAAACAGGTCGGCAGCCATACCAGCGCAATCGCCGACATTGTCGCCGACGTTGTCGGCAATCACCGCCGGGTTGCGTGGGTCGTCCTCGGGAATCCCCACTTCGACTTTTCCCACCAAGTCTGCGCCTACGTCAGCGCCTTTGGTGAAGATACCGCCGCCAAGACGGGCAAAGATAGAAATCAGTGAACCGCCGAAAGCCAGGCCGACCAAGGCATGGGCTGCTTCCATAGGGGTACTGCCCATCGAAATAGTGAGGAAGGCGTAGTAACCCGCTATACCCAGCAGACCCAAGCCGACTACCAACATGCCGGTGATGGCCCCCCCTTTGAAAGCTACATTCAATGCTGCATTGAGGCCAGCGTGTGCAGCTTGCGCGGTACGCACATTTGCGCGCACCGACACGTGCATACCGATATAGCCGGTTAGGCCCGAGAGAATCGCACCGAGGGCGAATCCTATGGCGGTTTTCCAACCCAGCTCCGGTATAAGAAAAATTACCAGAAACAGCGTTACGCCAACGATGCCTATCGTGCTGTATTGCCGATTAAGGTAAGCAGAAGCGCCTTCCTGTATGGCAGCGGCAATTTCGCGCATGCGATCATTGCCGGTCGACTGGGCCAAAATCCATTTAACGGAAACCGCTCCATATACGAGCGCCACCATTGCGCATAACAGAGCAAATATCAGGCCACCAGACATTAGTTTCTCCCTGTAGGGCACCTCTAAAAATTTAGAGTTCTAAACAAAACTAGGCGCGAATAGATTGATATGTCAGGAAACATTTTTTGTAAGTAACGAAATATTGTGACGCAATCTGAATTTTTAGAGATGCCTTATACCTTAAACCCATCCAGCGTCTTGGGTACCGCCACATTCTTGAGCCGAACATACTGTGGCAAGCCATCTTTATAGGGTGGGTAATCTTCACCCTTGATCAACGGGGTGAGATATGCACGGCACTTGTCGGTGATACCGAAGCCATCCTTGGTGATAAAGTTGCGCGGCATCATTTTTTCTACGTTAGCCACCTTTTTGAGCGGGGCAACGCCAATTTTCCATTTGTAAGGCTTGTCGGCGAGCCGGACAATGGTAGGCATGACAGCGTTTTCGCCCTTCAACGCCAGCTGCACCGCAGCCTTGCCGAGCGCATAAGCCTGTTCGACGTCGGTCTTGGAAGCGATATGACGCGCGGCACGTTGCAGATAATCCGCCACCGCCCAATGGAATTTATAACCCAGCGCATCCTTCACCATGTTAGCTACCACTGGCGCTACACCACCCAGTTGGGCGTGACCGAAAGCATCACGCAACCCCTGATCGGAAAGAAATTTTCCATCCGCACCTTGCACGCCTTCTGAAACCACCACTGAGCAATAGCCATGCCGCTTTACCATGGCATCGACTTTGGCCAGAAATTTTTCTTTGTTGAAGGGGATTTCGGGAAACAAAATGACAATCGGCAACTCGCAATTCACATCCGAGGCCAAACCTCCGGCAGCGGCTATCCAGCCAGCATGTCTGCCCATCACCTCCACCACGAATACCTTGGTTGAGGTCTTGGCCATGGAAGCAACGTCAAAACTAGCCTCGCGTACCGATACGGCAACGTATTTGGCGACCGAGCCGAAACCAGGGCAACAGTCCGTGATGGGCAAATCATTGTCGACTGTTTTGGGTACATGGATTGCCTGAATGGGGTAACCCATTTTGTCAGCCAGCTGTGAAACTTTCAGACAGGTATCAGCGGAATCACCGCCGCCGTTATAAAAGAAATAACCTATGTTGTGTGCCTTGAAAACTTCGATCAGCCGCTCGTACTGCAACCTGTTTTCTTCAATACCTTTCAGCTTGAAGCGGCAGGAACCGAATGCACCGGACGGAGTGTAGCGCAGTGCCGCAATGGACTTGGTGGAATCCTTGGTCGTATCGATTAGGTCTTCGGTCAGCGCGCCGATGATGCCGTTACGGCCTGCATAGACTTTGCCAATTTTGTCCTTGTGTGCACGTGCCGTTTCGATCACCCCACAAGCCGATGCGTTGATTACTGCGGTTACGCCACCGGATTGGGCATAAAATGCGTTTCTCTTTGTCATGTGGTTGATAACTCCATATGAATTTATTTATTTTCTAACCATTGATTGGTAATGCAGAAATTTATCTTACTCCTTTTTTAAGGGCTCAGATAATCAAATACAGTACCTGTATTTGTCACAATGTCTGGTTATTCACCTAATACTAGCCTGCCAGCTCATTGGCCAGCATCTCAGCCTGCTTTAACACCGTTTCAGTGGCAAGCAATTGCATGTCTGGCGGGTAGCCAAATTGACGCAAGGTTCGCTTCACAATCACCTTCAGCTTGGCCTTCACGCTTTCCTTGATCGTCCAATCTATCGACGCATTCTCGCGCACTCGCTGCGTCAGCACCACCGCCAGCGCACGCAATTGGTCATGCTGCATCAGCTCGCGCGCACTGTCGTTGCTGGCCACCGCCGTGTAGAACGCATATTCAAAATCGCTCAGGCCCATCTGCTTGGCCTCATCATCGGAAGCGACGATTTCTTTGCTAATTTTGATCAGCTCCTCCATCACTTCGGCAGCGGTCAGAATTTTGTTGTGATATTTCTTGATGGCGTTTTCCAGCATCTCCATCAATGTTTTGCTCTGCACCAGATTTTTTTTGGCGCGCGCTCTCAGTTCGTCATTGAGCAATTTTTTTAGCACCTCTATGGCCACGTTTTTGTGTTTGTGGTCTTTCAGCTCAGCCAAAAACTCGTCGGACAAAATGGAAATATCCGGCTTCTTGATCCCCGCCGCATCAAAAATATCAATCACCTGTTCCGACACCAGCGCCTTGTCGATCACTTGGCGGATGGTGGTTTCGATCTCTTCGTTGCTGCGCCCTTCGCCCGTGCTGTCAAACTTGGCCAAGCGTGCTTTCACCGCCTGAAAAAATCCTACTTCGTCGCGGGCATTCATGGCCTGTTCGTGCGGCACAGCGATGGCAAAAGCCAGAGAAAGCGCGGTCACCTCGTTGATATACCGCTTCCTGCCATCCTCCAGCCCGAGAATGTGCTCCTCCGCCGCCAGGATCAGTGACAGCTTGCGCGTGGTATCGGCCTCGAAATAGTTTTCATAGGCAAAGCCGTGATACATGGCCGACACCACTTCAAGCTTCTCCAGCATCAGGCTTACTGCCTGCTCCTGCGCCAGTGCAGGGTCGCCCTTGCCGCCAGCATCGGAATAGAAAGACAGCGCCTCCTTAAGGTCAGCGGCAATCCCCAGATAATCCACCACCAGGCCGCCCGGCTTATCCTTATGTACCCGGTTCACCCGCGCAATCGCCTGCATCAGGTTGTGGCCCTTCATCGGCTTGTCGATGTAGAGGGTGTGCATGCTTGGCGCATCGAAACCGGTCAGCCACATATCGCGCACGATCACCAGCTTGAGCGGGTCGTCGTCGTTCTTCATCCGTTCGGCCAGCTGCTTGCGCTGATCCTTGGTGGTGTGATGTTTCGCCAGCAGAGGACCATCGCTGGAGGCAGCCGTCATCACCACCTTGATTGCGCCCTTGTTCAAATCATCGGAATGCCATTCAGGCTTGATCGCAACGATCT
Organism: Candidatus Nitrotoga sp. MKT; assembly: GCA_003402345.1. GTDB lineage: Bacteria > Pseudomonadota > Gammaproteobacteria > Burkholderiales > Gallionellaceae > Nitrotoga. The sequence continues at coordinate 462,865 of QFXH01000001.1, forward strand.
CTTTGTACAATTCTGCGGCAATGCGCCGCGACATGCTCACCACCATGCCCTTACCCGCAAACACCTCCTGCCGCGCCTCAAAGTGCGCCACGATGTCCTTGGCAATATTCTTGATGCGCTGCTCACTGCCGATCAGCGCCTCCATCTTTGTCCACTTGGCTTTAGCTTTCTGCGTATCGGTCAGGTCTTCCTGATCCAGCTCCTCGTCCAGCTCGGCAACCAGCTTTTTGCCTTCTTCGCTCAAGCCCACCTTCGCCAAGCGGCTCTCGTAATAGATGCGCACCGTCGCGCCATCCTCCACCGCCTGCGCAATATCGTAGATGTCCACGTAATTTCCGAACACCGCTGGTGTGTTCACATCAGTCTTTTCAATCGGTGTACCGGTGAATCCAAGATAGGTCGCGTTGGGCAGCGCATCGCGCAGGTATTTGGCAAAGCCGTACACCACCTTCTTGCCGATCACTTCGCCGTTGGCATCTTTCTCATCCACGGTCTTGGCGCTGAAGCCGTACTGCGTGCGATGCGCTTCATCCACAATCACCACGATATTGCGCCGGTCGGACAACTGCTCGTACACATTGCCCTCATCGGGCTGAAATTTCTGGATGGTGGAAAAGATCACGCCACCCGAGGCCACTTTCAGCAACTCCTTCAAATGCCCGCGATCCGCTGCCTGCACCGGCTCTTGCCGCAACAATTGTTTGGATGCGGCAAAGGTATCAAACAACTGATCATCCAGATCGTTGCGGTCGGTAATCACCAGCATGGTCGGGTTATCCAAAGCCAGCACAATCTTGCCGGTGTAAAACACCATCGAAAGCGATTTGCCCGAACCTTGCGTATGCCACACTACCCCGGCCTTCTTGTCGCCTTTGAACTGGTGCGCCACGCCGGGCAAACCATAGCTGGCCGGAGTCTGTTCAATCCGCAAACTTCCGCCCAAACTTGTTTCTCCCACATGGGCCGCGCGCAACGTCGAAGCCACCGCCGCATTCACCGCGTAATACTGGTGGTATGCCGCCACTTTCTTCACCGTGCTGATACTGATCACGCCGGTTTGCGGGTCTTCCTTTTTACTCTTTTCAAACACGATGAAGTGACGCAGCAAATCCAGCAGCGTGGCCTTGTTCAACATGCCGAGTATCAGCGTTTCCAACTGGCTCACCAGATGCGAAGCTTCCGCCTTGCCGTCTGCGCTCTTCCACACCATGAAACGGCTCAAGCCTGCGGAAAGCGAACCCGCCTTGGCCTCCAGCCCATCGGAAATCACCAGCAAGGCGTTGGAAATAAACAGGCCGGGGATGGTCTGCTTGTAAGTTTCCAGCTGCTGATACGCCGCCTTGATCGTGGCGTTTTCGTCAATGGCATTTTTCAGCTCGATCACCACCAGCGGAATGCCATTGACGAACAGCACCAAGTCAGGCCGCTTGTTCTGGTGATTTTCTATAACGGTGAATTGGTTGGCGACGATGAACTCGTTGTTCTCCGGGTGATCAAAGTCGATTAGCCACGCCAGATCACCGCGCTGATTGCCGTCTTGTTGTCGGCTCACCTTCACGCCTTCGGTGAGCAAGCGGTGAAAGGCTTCGTTATTTGCCAGCAGCTCGGGCGAGCTGATGCGCTGCACCTCTTTGAGCGCATCCTGCAACATCGCAGGCGACAACTTGGGGTTGATGCGCTTCAGCGCCTGCGCCAGCCGCCCAGTCAGCAACACCTCGCCGTAATGGCTGCGTTCCGGGTACTCGCCATCGGGCGCGATGTCCGGCGCATAAACATAGCTGTAGCCCAAGCGCTCGAATAGCTTGATGGCGAAGTCTTCGATGGCGCTTTCGGTCAGCTTATTAGGCATAGCCTATAAAATCTCGTCGCCTGCTTGCGGCGGCATCCCGCCCGTGCGGTTCAACAAGGCCAGTGCCGCATCCAAATTGCCGCGCTTTGCACGTTCCTGAAAATAATCAGCCGTCTTGATCGCTGCCAGTTTCTCGGCAATCGCAGTCACAATAAACTGGTTGAGTGAAGTGCCATCATCCCGCGCGACTTGCTCAACGGACTGCTTGAGTGAAGCAGGCAATCGCAAAGCGTAATTGCTAGTGGTTCCCATCGCGTAGCTCCTTTAAAAAATCACTCGGCTTCATCACCCTGATATGGAATTTTTCCGCCGAGGGCAAAAAACCCCTGGTATTAAACGTCACAATGGCATCAGCCTGTCCGCTCACCGCCGCCTCCAGCAGCATGTCATCGTTGGCATCCTTGAGCTGCGGACGCCACAGATAAAACACCTCAACCGGCACAACCACGCCAGCCAACACATCCAGCAAATTATTCACGTCTGCCGCCGATACCCGCGCCGCCTTTAAATGAACGGGGCGAAGCAACACCGCCTCATACTCCATAAACAACGGCACGCTTGCGACCGTTTTAATATCGCCCTGCAAGATGCGGCGCATGATTTCCGCCGCAGCCCCGGCGGGGCTGTGGACAGCCGCCACTAAAACATTGGTGTCAAGAATTATCGTCATATTGCCAGCAATATTATTCTTAAATAGTGAGCATGGCAACCATCCTGTTGTTGATCGCCCTTGAACTGTCCGGAATTACCGGACAATTGCTGCTATTGCTGGCCGTTGGAGGCAGCTATCCAAATTTGCAATGTGCATTTTTTGCATATTGATTTTTCGGCTGCCCTCGGTTTGAACTGTTGCAGATTTTGCAACAGTTGCCTCCCGAGGCAGCTCGCCCGTGTCAAAGATATTCTTCAAGTGCCGTGAAATAACCGATTTATCACGGTCAAACAGCTCCGCCATCTGCAACAGCGTCAGCCAGAGCGTATCCTTCTCCATCCTGACACAATCTGCGTTTGACCGTCCTCGGTCTGATAAATAGCGATTTGTCCGTTTGTATTGGTCACAGTGTCTTCCCTCATCGGTTTGACAAGCTCACGAACAACCGAGTATTTCTCGGCAGTTGGGGTTTGAATTGCACATACTGAATTTCATACTTCCACCCTCACTTCGCCGCTCATCAGCTTAGGCAGCAGGGTGTCGCGGAGTTTTTCGAGGGTGCGGATTTGAATATGGTTCTTCTCAATTTTTTCCCAGGAATTGTGTGCAATGATTGCAAACTCTCTTAGCCTATCATCTGGCGGAAGTTGAAAAACGATAGCACCAATATCTGAAGGTTTCAGGGACGGATAAGTTGAAGTAGAACCCTCTGCAATCGTGTGCAAATAGTCCGTCATTTCATCACTGGTCAACAGCAAATAGATGAAGTGCGGGTCAATTTTCGTGCATGTAAAAACACAGAAACCAGTAGAGACCACCAAGTTCTCAATAGGATTTTTAATAATCCCATAGTGCTTTTGGTCGGGTCTCACGGTTGAAATCAACACATCGTTATGCTGAACGAGACGCTTTGCTCTGCTCGGCGCTTCATCCAAGGTGAGTAACTGAAGGTTTTCAATCTTGCCCTCGATCAGCGAACCTGTATCCAAATATTCGATTGTTTTATGCGGATAGCTTTTGTCGATGCTTGCACGGTTTAACTCAACATAATCACCTACAGCGACCTCCTCCCAATTTTCCTGCGCCTCTTCCACGAACCACTGGCGGAACAGGGTTGCGGCCATGGATTCGAGAGTTTGGTTCTGACGGTGCAGCAAGTCGATTTTGTCGTCGAGGCTGCTGAGCACGGCAGCGATGGCTTTTTGTACAGGGCGAGGGGGAATTTGAATCTCTAGAGCTTCTATCTGGTCTCTTGAGACATTTGGAAACGTTGAACCCGTAGCCGATGTCAGTAGCAGCGGAAGATTGTGATCAATGATACCTCTAACATAATACTGATATTCATTGCCCGCTTTATGTCGAATCGCGGCCAAACCTCTACCCAACGCATATTTTTGATCTGCCCAGTTCATTCGACCAGTTGTTGAGCCACGCACGCAAAACAAAATATCGTTTAATTCGCAAATTCTTTTTGGGTCAGTAGTGAATTGAACTGGGCTTGGAAATTTGATGCCGAATTCCGTCGGCCCATTTAACAAAGGAATTCCAACACCACTGGAGTTACAGGTTTTGCCGATAGGTGACTGCCCCATAATTATCTCGGCAACCTCAGATAAAGTGCCTTCACGCCACCCACTCATACCTCCACCTTCGCCAGCATGGTGATGGCGCTCATATCCATTCTCGAAAAGGCAAACCACTTCTTGCCCAAGTCTTTGAGCGAAGCGCCGATGTGGTAGATGTCGTCGTCAATGATGAGGAATCGGTCGTGCGCCAACTGGAATGTCTGCACGTCGATAACATGATATTGCTGGTTAAATTTTTCGGTATCCAGTTTCAACTGTTTGCTGATGGCTTTCGTCAGTATCTGGGCGCTCACCTGCTTTTTGCGCTTGGAAAGAAGGATCAACACAATTTCATCGACATAGTTATCGATCAATATAATCCGCTGTTTGGCAGAGCGCACCAGATCGCAGACGAAGTTATAGGCATCGAAGACCTGCCCATCATAAAAAATACCTTGTTTGGGTTTAATGCTTTTATCTTCCAGCGCGCTGAAAAGTTGCTCAAACCGCTCATCCGTTTTCAGTTCGCTGGCGAGCTGGCGTTTTTCGACCTGATCGAGCCGCTGAAAGATGTCCGCGTTGTGCGCCAGAAACTGACGCTGCTTCACGAAAGCATCGATGATGTGGATGCTGGTTTGTACCGCCGTTTCGCTGCGCAAAACCGCCGACAACATTGCAACGCCTTGTTCTGTGAATGCATATGGCAAGGCAGTCGAATGTTTCAAGTTGGCGAACCGGTCACAATTTGTGACCAGTTGCTCATTTTCCGATTGCGTAAGCTGAAAGCGAAACTGCTCGGGGAATCGTGCCAGATTTCTTTTTACCGCCTGATTTAATACCTTGGTTTCCACCCCGTACAGATAGGCCAGATCACGGTCGATCATGATCTGATTGTTCCGAATCATGAAAATATAACTTTCAACCAGAGATAGTTCTGGCTTCAATGATGCGCTCATTTCTTCACCATCACCAAGTGCTCGGGTACAATCCACCCCGGATTGGGAATACCCGGTCGGCGGACGTTTTCTGGAAAACCGGAAGCGTCCGTTTTCATTTTTGGTTGTACCTTTCCCATCATACCTGCACCTTCGCCAAATTCTCGGTAATGGCTTTATTCAGCGTCGCCTCTTCCAACAGCTGTGCCTCAAACTCCGCTTTCAGCGCGGCGAAGCGTTCGGCAAAGTTGAAATCGTCCTCTTCATCCGGCAGGCCAACATAGCGCCCCGGCGTAAGTACATAGTCCAGTTCTGCCACGCGCGAAAGCGGCACGGAGGCGCAGAAACCTTTTACATCTTGGTAGGGCTGGATTCCCGCCTGCGCGGGAATGACGGAGGAGTTGAGCCATGCGTGGTAAGTGTCGGCGATTTGCTGGATGTCCTCCTGCGAAAGCTCCTTGGTGCGGCGGTTGATCAGGTGGCCGAGGTTGCGCGCGTCGATGAACAGGATTTCGTTTTTGCGCGGGTGGCCATTATTTCTCGCGCGATTCATGAACCACAGCGCTGCCGGAATCTGGGTATTCAAAAACAGTTTGGCGGGCAGATTGACGATGCAATCGATCAGGTTGCCGTCAGCGATAAGCGCCTTGCGGATATCGCCTTCGCCGCTGGTCTTGCTGGTGAGCGCGCCTTTGGCCAGCACTACGCCCGCCTTGCCCTGCGGGTTGAGGTGGTAGGCGAAGTGTTGCAACCAGGCGAAATTGGCATTGCCCGCAGGCGGTGCGCCATATTGCCAGCGGCCATCGCGCGCAGCAGTTCGCCGCTCCAGTCGCTGACATTGAATGGCGGGTTGGCGATGATGAAATCGGCTTTCAGGTCTTTGTGGGCGTCATTGAGGAAGGAGCCCTCATTGTTCCATTTCACCTGCGAGCTATCAATGCCGCGTATGGCAAGGTTCATCTTGGCCAGCCGCCAAGTGGTCTGATTACTCTCCTGCCCATAGATGGAGATGTCGTTGACGCGGCCTTGATGCTCCGCGACGAATTTTTCCGACTGCACGAACATGCCGCCCGAGCCGCAGCAGGGATCGAACACCCGGCCCTTGTAGGGTTCCAGCATCGCCACCAGCAGCTCCACAATGCTGCGCGGCGTGTAGAACTGCCCGCCCTGCTTGCCTTCGGCCAGCGCGAATTCGCCAAGGAAATATTCAAACACATGCCCCAGCACATCGGCGCTGCGCGACTTGGCATCGCCCAGCGCGATATTGCCGACCAGATCGATTAGGCCGCCGAGACTGGCGGGGTCAAGGTTTTGCCGCGCGAACACCTTAGGTAGCACACCTCTGAGTGAAGAGTTTTCCTTTTCGATGGCATCCATTGCTTCATCCACAACAGTACCGATGGTGGGAAGTTTGGCTTTGGCAACAAGGTACGACCAGCGTGCTTCTGCTGGCACAAAGAAAACGTTCTCCGCTTTGTATTCATCCTTGTCCTCGGGGTCGGCACCTGCATACTCGCCCTCGCCTGCTTGCAGCCTGGCAAACATTTCTTCAAAGGAATCGGAGATGTATTTCAGGAAGATCAGCCCCATCACCACATGCTTGTACTCGGCGGCGTCGATATTTTTGCGCAGCTTGTCGGCAGCTTTCCAGAGCTGCTTTTCCAGTGGTTCGTCTTTGTTTTCTTTTGCTGGTTTTGCCATGATTGATTTGTTCCCTTTAATCTGGCAACGGGATAAGGCCGCTTACAATTTATGGTTTTTTTAGATATATCTGATGCACTATGCAAAATCCCCCTTTTTTCAACACAAAGGGGGATTCCGGAAAGAAAATACTACTGCAAACACTGATTAGAAATATCAGAAATACCTAATGATTGCCCACTCGCATCATGATTATCAGCTAGCCAGTACTTTTTGCGCTGCAGCTACTGCCACGCCATGCTGAACCGGTGCCTTCATTCTGCCTAATACGTCATCCAGCGCACCGAGGCACACCAAAATATTGCTTTGATTGCTGGCGTGGCCCATCAAGCCTATGCGCCACACCTTGCCTGCCATTACGCCCAGGCCCGCGCCAATTTCCAGTTGGTAATCGTTTAGCAGGGTGGAACGTACGGCGGCATCATCCACACCCTCTGGAATGGTAAGGGCATTCAATTGCGGCAGACGTTCAGATTCTGGCACCACAAACTTCAATCCCATTGCTTCGAGGCCGGCGCGCAGGGCAAGGTGGTTTTTCATGTGGCGGGCCCATGAATTTTCCAAGCCCTCTTCCTGCAATATCACCAATGCTTCGTGCAGGCCATATAGCGCGTTGATTGGCGCGGTGTGGTGGTAGGCACGTTTGGTTGAACCGCCCCAATAGCTCATGACCAGGTTCAAATCCAGGAACCAGCTTTGCACTTTGCTCTTGCGGTTTTTGATTTTATCCAGCGCGCGCGTACTGAAACTGACCGGAGAAAGTCCAGGGGTGCAGGAGAGGCATTTTTGCGTGCCGGAGTAAATAGCGTCTATTTCCCATTCATCGACTTTAAGTGGCGAGCCGGCAAGTGAAGTGACTGCATCCACAATGGTCAAGCAACCATATTTATGGGCAAGCGCCACCAAGGTTTTGGCGTCAGACAAAGCGCCAGTGGAAGTTTCCGCATGCACAAACGCGACAATCTTGGTATCAGGATTAGCCTTGAGTGCATCTTCTACTTTTTGTGGATCAACTGCGCGTCCCCAATCGTCCTGCACCATCACAGCAATGCCGCCGCTGCGCTCAACGTTTTCCTTCATGCGTCCGCCGAACACACCGTTCTGACATACGATAACTTTGTCGCCGGGTTCAACCAGGTTGACGAAGCAGGTTTCCATTCCGGCTGAACCTGGGGCGGAAACGGGCATCGTCAATTCATTTTTAGTCTGGAAAACATATTTCAACAGCTCTTTCATTTCGTCCATCATTGTTACGAACACTGGATCGAGATGGCCAATGGTGGGGCGCGACAAGGCCTCCAGTACACGTGAACTAACATCCGAAGGGCCAGGGCCCATCAGAATGCGCTGCGGGGGATGGAACGATTTTATTGCCATGCTTTTTCTCCTTTCAGGTTTCGATTCATTAAATTGTGACATTTTAACTTTTTTCACTGCTTTCAGTGGCCCCTTGTTGGGAAAATGGCAGCAATAGCTCAATCCAGTGTTTCACCGGCAAGCGGGCTGCACTTTCCAAATGTAGCTGGCAGCCGATGTTGGCGGTGGCGATAACCTCAGCTCCGCCCTGTTGCAGCGCACCCAATTTATTTTCCAGTAATTGTTGCGATAGCACGGGTTGCATCAAAGTATAAGTACCTGCGGCGCCACAGCATAAATGACTATCAGCAACCGGCGTCAGTATATAGCCGCATTTTTTCAGGATCGTTTCAACAACACCAGACAGCTTTTGTCCATGCTGCAAGGTGCAAGACGATTGATAAGCGACGCGCACCCCTTTGCCGACATCGGCCAAGGCACTCAAATCTTCGCGGCTCAAAATTTCGACCAAATCGCATGTAAGTTCGCTGATGCGTGCCGCTTTTGCGGCATAGTCCGTATCGTGCTTCAGCGTTTTGCCATATTCTTTCACCATCAGGCCACAGCCACTGGAGCTCATCACAATAGCCTCTGCGCCTTGCTCAATATATGGCCACCAGGCATCAATATTGCGGCGCATCATGTCATGTGCCCCATTTGCATCAGCCAAATGTTGGTTCAGAGCGCCACAACAGCCAGCCTCGGAGGCACTGATTAAAGAAATACCTAGTTTATCCAGCACACGTGCTGCAGCAGTGTTGGTATTGGGCGCACTCAGCGATTGCACACAACCTTCCAATACCAGCATGCTGCGCATATGAATCGCTTGCGGACGGCCTGACTGTGCCTGTCGTTGGGCCGGGATTTTACGTTGCAATGAGAGTGGTAATAATGGGCGCACCATGCGGCTAATGCCAAGCACAAACGCAAAACGCTTGGGGTACGGCAGCACTGTCAGCAGACTACGCCGCACAATTTTTTGCCACAATGAACGCGGCGCGCGTTCCTCAATGACCTGCCGCCCAATGTCAATCAAACGGCCATACTGCACCCCAGATGGACAAGTTGTTTCGCAGGCGCGGCAAGTCAGGCAACGGTCCAGATGCAATTGCGTCTTCTCGCTGGATTGATTGCCTTCCAGCATTTCCTTGATCAGATAAATACGCCCGCGCGGACCATCCAGTTCGTTGCCGAGCAATTGATAGGTGGGGCAAGTGGCGTTGCAAAATCCGCAGTGTACGCAGGAACGCAGAATCGCATTGGCTTCGGCGATGTCGGGATTAACAAGAAGTTCAGGAGAAATGGCAGTTTGCATAATGCTTACAAGTTGGCGTAAATGCGCCCCCGGTTAAAAATTCCATGTGGATCAAAACTGGCTTTCAGGCGTTGATGAATGACGAGCACGGGTGCGGCGAGCGGCTGAAATATTTCGCCATTATTTTCGCTACCCCGGAACTGGGTGACATGCCCGCCTACTGTAGCGACGCGTTCGCGTATAACTGCAACGGGTTCGTCGCTTACTAGCCAACGTTGCGCACCGCCCCAATCGAGCAGCCATTCGCCAGCAATTTCTAACGGGGGCACGGCGGGCTTTACCATTACGCGATACAACGGATTTGCAGAACCAAAAAATGGCAGATGATGTTCGCGTAAGGCGTGCCAAAAGGGTTCTGACTTTTCTATCACTTCGCCACCCAAATGCTCATGGGCATGCTTGACTGCCTGCTCGCTGCCGGACAAGCGCACATAACAATGTCCCGCATGATAACAGGCCGCATCAACCGGCATGGGTTGGGACAGCAAACGACTCATTTTGCTAATGGCTTCAGCTTGGGTGCATTCCTGTATCAGCGTGTGGCTTGCCGCTGGGCGCGGCAACACTTTCAAGCTGATTTCCAACAACACGCCCAGCGTACCGTATGCACCGACCATCAGACGCGAGACATCGTAGCCCGCCACGTTTTTTATCACCTGACCACCGAAGCGCAATATCTCGCCCTTGCCATTGAGCAACTTGCAGCCCAATACAAAATCGCGGGCAGAGCCGCAAAAAGGACGACGCGGCCCGGACAGACCGCAGGCAATGGTGCCACCCAAGGTGGCGTTATCGCCAAAATGCGGCGGCTCGAATGCCAACATTTGCCCGGCTTCCGCCAACGCAGCTTCAATTTCCTTGAGCGGCGTGCCACTGCGCGCAGTCAAAACCAACTCGCGCGGATCATGCTCGACGATGCCGCGATGGCCGCTGACATCCAGAATTTCGCCGTGCGTCTCCCGCCCTAAAAATGTTTTGCTATTGCCGCCTTCAATTTTGAGCGGTGCCCCGTTAACAACAGCGTTATGTACCTGCTGTTGCAGTGTTTCACTGATATCGCGCTCTAACATCAGAACCGCTCCAGTTCTGCATGGGGCAGTTGTCCGTGATGGACGTGCATGGCGCCAAATTCTGCGCAGCGCTGCAAGGTAGGCACGGCTTTCCCGGGATTGAGCAAACCAGCAGGATCGAAAGCGGCTTTAACCGCATGGAATTGAATGAGTTCGGGCGCTTTAAACTGGATACACATCTGATTAATTTTTTCCATGCCGACGCCATGCTCGCCGGTGATAGATCCGCCCACTTCAACGCACAATTGCAAGATACGCTGACCGAATTCCTCAGTGCGTACCAACTCGCCTTCCTTATTGGCATCGAACAAAATCAGCGGATGCAGATTGCCATCTCCGGCATGAAACACGTTCGCCACCGGCAAACCATACTCTTCCGACCATAAACTAATCTGGCGCAATACATGCGGCAATTGGCGGCGCGGAATCGTACCGTCCATGCAGTAATAATCCGGCGAAATACGCCCCACTGCGGGAAAGGCTGATTTACGCCCCTTCCAGAACAGCTGCCGCTCCGCTTCGTTAGCGGCAGTGCGCACCTCGGTCGCGCCGCCCTGGTGCAATATTTCACGCACTTTCATGATGTGCTCGGATACTTCCGCATTGGTGCCATCCAGCTCGCACAACAAAATCGCCTCTGCATCACGAGGATAACCGGCATGCGCATAATCTTCTGACGCATGAATGGCCACCTTGTCCATCATTTCCAGACCGGCCGGAATAATACCGGCAGCGATGATCGCGCCGACCGCTTCCCCGGCTTTGTAGACATCATCAAAGGCCGCCAGCAAAACTTGAGCGCGCTCCGGCTTGGCCAGTAGCTTCACGGTAACCTCGACGATCACCGCCAGCATGCCTTCCGAGCCAGCCATCAATGCCAGCAAGTCATAGCCCGGAGAATCGAGTGTTTCAGCGCCGATGGTCAGCAATTCCCCCTCCATCGTCACTACTTTCAACATCAGGATATTGTGTACCGTCAGGCCATATTTCAGGCAATGTACGCCGCCGGAATTTTCCGCGACATTGCCGCCTATGGTGCAGGCAATCTGTGAGGATGGATCCGGCGCGTAATACAATCCATACGCGGCGGCGGCATCAGAAATTGCCAGGTTGCGCACACCCGGTTGCAAAGTGGCCATCGCATTTTCCGGATCAATATGGAGTATGCGTTTAAATTTTGCCAAGCTCAGCAGCACACCATCAGACAAAGGCAGCGCCCCACCAGATAAGCCCGTACCTGCACCGCGTGCCACAACGGGCACTTGCAAAGCATGGCAAAAACGCATGATGGCCTGCACTTGCGCGATCGTTTCGGGCAAAACTACTACCAAGGGCAGACGGCGATAAACCGATAGCCCGTCGCACTCGAACGGGCGCAGGTCTTCTTTGTCGGTGAGGACGGCTTCTGGTGGCAACAGCTCCCGTAGCTTACGGATCAGATCTTCATGCGCGTCACGATTGCACGGCAACCCATCTTTGAATACTGGCATGAAAAATAATATAGGAAATTAACAGGGCTCGAGATTTCAGCAGAGTTTGACATGAAACGCAACTGGCAAAAGTTACTTGTAGGCAGCAAAAATGTACAGGCTTGAAACACATGACCGCCCGGTTTAACCCAGCGACTAAATAGTTTAAGCACCCCGTTTCCACCGACACTGCTAGTGTCAATCCTGGTATGCAACTACGCCGTTACTGATAATTATCGATACACTTACCTCAATGAAAAAACCCGAACCTCAGAGATTTATTAGACCAATAAACCCCTCAAATTCGGGTTGTTTCAACAACAAATTACCTCAACAAGAACTGATTACTCACATTTCCCAGCTGTACATTTTGATGATGCGCATACAGCAGGTTTCACACATGCGTCGCCTTTTGGAAGTGAATGAAGCGCGATACATTTAGATGGCGTCACTGCCAAAAGGCAGGCTTCATTATGCTTAGCGTCACATACTGTCGTAGCGTTATCTTTGTTGCAAGCATCGCCAATTTTAGCAAGGGCTGCTTGTGAGAATAAAGACATTGAACCGATCATTGCCATTGTTACCAAAATTTTGCTGAACATATTTTTTCCTTTATGTTGGGTTGTTTGGATTATAAATTCCAAATTTAAGTACCATTGTCGTTCAGTGTATAGGAAAAAAATAAACGCCCTTGTTCACCGAGACTCAATGTACCGGCAAAGGGTTTGATCGTCAACCATGCCAGTAAATAATCAGAAAATCACAAATTTTTTGCCTGGCTAACTGAAAAAATGTTGGTTTAGTGGCATTATTTGCAATTTTATGCGGCACTGATTTCTGGGTTCAATACCGTTCAACTAATTTAAAGCCCTACGTTCCTGTGACATACTGGAAACGGAAGACTGAGATAGAACGGATATCCAAAAGGGATTTACACACGGGAATTTCGGATAAAAAACATTGTTATTTAACCCGCTGGATTCCACGGTTGCCAACTGGTCTCAATCCCACACTTCCGGCAACACGTTACCAAATATATTTGGCCTTTAGTTGACCCACACGCGCTCCGGCACACCGTATGGTGAAATATTCTGCTCTAACCTGTTCCGTCCAGTTTGTTGCTACTTTACCCCATCACGCTGTCTTCTCGACTCAAACAAACACACCCCTGCGCTCACAGATACATTCAAGCTTTCCACGCTGCCCAGCATCGGGATACGCACCAACTGATCACAGGTTTCTTTAGTAAGCCGACGCAAACCTTCGCCCTCCGCTCCCAGCACCCAAGCCAATGCGCCGGAATGCCGAAATCCATGCAAATCAGTTGTTGCCTCGCTATCTGCCCCCACTACCCAAATATCACGTTCCTGTAGCTCGCGCAGGGTACGCGCAAGGTTAGTGACAGTAATATAGGGAACAGTTTCTGCCGCGCCACAGGCAACCTTTTCCACGGTCGCATTCAAGCCAACGGCGCGATCTTTGGGGGCGATGACGGCATGTATGCCGAAAGCATCGGCACTGCGCAAGCAAGCACCCAAATTATGCGGATCTTGCACACCATCCAGCACTAGTAGTAATGCGGGTTCTGTAAGTGTGTCCAACACATCGTCCAGATGCCGCACCTTTTGCGCAGCGTCTACGCGAGCGGCGACCCCTTGATGGCGAGCATTACCAACCATGCCATCAAGACGTTTGGTATCCACTGGAACCACGCGCACGCTATTACTTTCCGCCAACTTCAACAAATCACGAACGCGTGGATCACGGCGTTGGGTATCAACGTAAAGTTCCAGCACGCTGTCCGCTTGCTGGCGAATACGCGCGGTAACGGCATGAAAGCCATGAATTACACGAGTTTCAGCCATGACGTTCTTTAGATTTTTTGGGTTTCTTAATTTTCGCGTCCTTAACCGGCGCTTCCCCAGCTGGCAAATTCAGCACGAAATCGAGCTTGGTACTCTCCATATCTACCCTTACGACTGTAACGCGCACCCGATCCCCCAAGCGATAACGCTTGCCAGAACGCTCGCCCAACATTTGGTGCTTGGTCGCATCATAATGGAAATAATCCGCACCAAGTTCTGACACATGAACCAGCCCTTCGATATAAAGATCGTCCAGCGCGACGAACAGACCAAAGCCAGTCACTGAAGATATGGTGCCCTCAAAGCTGCTGCCGAGATGATCCCGCATATAGAAACATTTCAGCCATGCTTCTACATCACGCGTGGCATCGTCAGCCCGACGCTCTGTCATGGAACAATGTATACCCAGATCTTCCCATTTCTCTTTTGGTTTGTATTTTTTGTCATTTAGCACAGCTTTAATGGCGCGGTGCACCAGCAAATCGGGGTAACGGCGAATAGGCGAGGTAAAGTGTGTATAAGCATCGTAACCGAGACCGAAATGGCCAGCATTTTCCGGGCAATAACGCGCTTGGCGCAATGAACGCAACATCACTGTTTGCAATAAGGCTGCGTCAGGCCGCCCTTTGACCTGCTTGAGCAGCTTGGCATAATCACCAGCTTCAGGTTTTTCGCCACCACCAAGTTCCAGGCCAAACTCCTTAAAGAATTCGCGTACTGCTTCCAATTTTTCAGGGGTTGGACCTTCATGTACCCGGTATAACACCGGGTGCTTACGTTCGTTGAGGAATTTAGCAGTGCACACGTTAGCCGCCAGCATGCATTCCTCGATCAAGCGATGCGCATCGTTACGTACCAAGGGTACGATGCGCTCGATCTTACCCTGCTCAGTAAACATCATCTGGGTTTCTATGGTCTCGAAGTCAATCGCACCACGCTTCTCGCGGGCTTGCAGCAAGGTCTTGAATAAGGTATGCAAATGATTGATATGCGGCAGCACAGCAGCAAATTTTTGCGCCATTTCACCTTCTGGGTGAACCAGCATATCCGCTACTTGGTCGTAAGTCAGGCGAGCCTGCGAGAACATAACCGATGGATAGAAACGGTAAGCTTCAATATCGCCGTGAGCGCTGATCTGCATGTCACATACCATGCACAGACGCTCAACATGTGGATTAAGCGAACAAAGGCCGTTGGAAAGCTCTTCCGGCAACATTGGAATAACGCGGCGAGGGAAATATACCGAGTTACCGCGATTCAAAGCTTCCTTATCTAGCGCATCTCCGGGCTTTACGTAATGACTTACATCGGCAATTGCCACTACCAGACGGAAGCCATTGGTATGGGGCTCGCAATACACCGCGTCATCAAAATCCCGCGCCGTCTCACCATCTATGGTAACAAGCGGCAACTGACGTAAATCTTCGCGTCCCGCATAATCTTCGGGTAACACTTGGGGCGCAATTTTTTCAGCTTGGTGTTTCGTGTCGGCTGGAAACTCATACGGCAGATCATGCTTACGTAACGCAATTTCAATTTCCATGCCAGGGTCGGCATAATTACCCAAAACTTGCACAATGCGGCCTATGGGTTGTGCATTTTTGCTAGGTTGCTGCAGAATTTCCAACATGACTACCTGCCCGGCCTTTGCCCCGATGTGCTCCCCTGGAGCAACCAGGATATCCTGACTAATGCGACGATTTTCCGCTACCACAAACTGAATGCCATGCTCCTCATACAACCGTCCGACCAGACGCTGGGTGGCGCGCTCCAGCACCTCCACTATACCGGCCTCGCGGCGCCCACGCCGATCGGTGCCTGTTTCGCGTACCATAACAATATCGCCATGCAACACTTTATGCATTTCCTTGGCACTCAATACCAAATCGGTGCTGCCATCATCAGGAATCAAAAAGCCAAAGCCATCGGGATGGCCTTGCACCTTACCCTTAATCAGGTCCAGTTTGTCCATTACGCAGATTGCCCGCTTGCGGTTACGCATTATCTGACCATCACGCTCCATCGCGCGCAGACGGCGCGTGAACAATTCTGCCTCGTGCTCATCAATATGCAACATGTGGCACAACTCCTCCTCAGCAACTGGCACACCTTGCTTTTCCAGTAATTGCAGAATGTACTCGCGGCTGGGTAGTGGGTGATCATATTGCGCGCGCTCTCGATCCAAAAATGGGTCGAGAGCGCGGATATTGTTTTTCTTATTTGTCATTGACAGAAAATCCTATAACGATTAACTTGTGCGCCCTCAAGAAGCAAAGTTTTATTTTATTGCCCAGATGGCGGAATTGGTAGACGCGCACGGTTCAGGTCCGTGTGCCGTAAGGTGTGGAGGTTCGAGTCCTCTTCTGGGCACCACAAAATAAATTATCACTTCTATTCATCATGCATAGAAAATGCCCATCGGGGCATTTTTTCATTTATTTTCATATTGGCTAGTGTAATTGTTTTCTCAAAAATTCTTCCGAGAGCTTTACAGGCATTTGCATAAAAATTCCCAGTAATTTGACATAAAGCGCCTTAAATTATTAATTATTGTATTTAAATACATTTTGTTAATGAATTATATTTGTTTCCATAAATTTTACGCCATGACGTGAAATGCTTTGTTCGATAGAGAACAATAGGAAGAAGTGGGCAGCAGTTAACCCGTCAGAATTAAGATCTTGCAGAACAAAAAATCAAGCGCAAGTTTCGATATACAAAAATACAAAAATATAAAATTTAACTAAAAAGAATAAGCTACAGCTAAATTCTATTTTTGTTAATGATAGCAGGAAAGCTTGATGTCTTGTGAAAAGACGCCGATTCCATTAGTGAAATGGCTAAATAATAATTTTTATTGATCGCTGAGAATGTAAATAGTTGCCCCTAAATAACATACCCAAGTGGAATGTTTATTTATTTTCTGGGGCTAATCAAATACTGAATCATTGTAAAAATTAGCCAGCCAAATTAACTGGATATAGAGCAGAAATACAACTATATTTGAACAGGAACAAAGCTTAACATGGATTTTTTCCCAATTTTTCTAAACCTCAAGGAAAAAAAATGCCTCGTTGTGGGAGGTGGTGACGTTTCCTTTAGAAAAGCTTCCGTGTTGATACAAGCGGGCGCTTTAGTAAAGATAGTATCGCCAGAATTATGCGAAGCTTTTAAAAATATTCCCAATATTGAATATGTTCCAGATCGGTTTCAAGCTGCACACCTAAATGGCATTACACTTGTCATTGCCGCCACAGATGAAACCGAAACCAACGAAGCCGTTTCGACCGAAGCAAAAAAAAGAAACATACCCGTCAATGTGGTCGATAACCCCGATCTCTGCACCTTCATTATGCCCGCAATACTGGATCGCTCTCCCCTTATGGTCGCTTTTTCCACTGGAGGGGCATCCCCCGTTCTGGCAAGGATTTTAAGAGGCAAGTTAGAAACGCTGATACCGCCAGCATATGGCCACCTAACTGCCTTCGCCGCCAAATTCAGGCAAACAGTCAAAACACATATCAGCAATTTTAGTAAGCGTCGGATATTTTGGGAGAACGTACTGGAAGGCCCTATTGCTGAGCAAGTTTTTTCGGGCAACGACAAATCTGCCGAAACCATGCTACTGGCTATGCTAAAAGACAATAATCATGGCTCAGCCGGTGAAGTATTCCTGGTAGGCGCAGGCCCAGGCGCACCGGATTTGCTTACCTTCAGAGCATTACGGCTGATGCAAAAGGCGGATGTGGTGCTTTATGACAATCTGGTTTCCAAGCCGGTACTGGAAATGACGCGGCGCGATGCAGAGAGAATTTTTGTCGGCAAGATGCGCGGCCACCACACGATGCCGCAAGAAAGCATAAACGATCTATTGGTAAGGCTAGCAAAAGAAGGAAAACGGGTCTTGCGGCTCAAAGGCGGAGATCCCTTCATTTTTGGCCGTGGCGGGGAAGAAATTGAAACGCTGTCCGAGCACAAAATAAATTTCCAGGTCGTGCCGGGTATCACCGCTGCCTCCGGTGTTGCGGCCTATGCCGGGATACCGCTCACGCACAGGGATCACGCGCAGTCTTGTATTTTCGTAACGGGCCATCTAAAAGAGGGTGGCATGGACCTCGATTGGGAAATGTTGGCACGTCCCAATCAGACCGTTGTGGTTTACATGGGCCTGCATGGTCTTGAAATACTATGCTCCAAACTAATAGCGCATGGCTTGCCGGAATTCACCCCTGCCGCCATCGTGCAACAGGGAACCACACAAAATCAGCGTGTGGTTTGCGGAACTTTAGCTACATTACCAACAGCAGCAGAAGCTGCCGAGCTTAAAGCCCCTACTTTAATCATCATAGGCGGCGTGGTGAAACTCAGAGACAAACTCTCCTGGTTCGAACCTGATAACACTTAAGAAACAAATATTTTTGTATGATGGGCTACTTGGATTTCAAACGCTTGAATTCCTCTGCTGCTTGCCACAAATACCAAGTAGCTGTTGAGCGATAAGGACTCCATGCCAACCCAATTTTGGACAGCTCCTTTGGCAAGGGCTGCTTAGACAGTGACTTCATCACCCGCCAACCTTCGCGCACGCCAAAATCGTCAACGGGCAAAACATCAGGGCGTTCCAGCGTGAAGATAAGAAACATCTCTACCGTCCAGCGGCCAATACCGCGTAGCGAAACCAGCCGAGAGACCAGCTCTTCATCCGTCATTGCCAACGCAGCACTTCTGGCGGGCACAATCCCATCCAGAGCCCTCTCCGCGATTCCGCGAACTGTCGTAACTTTGGTAGTAGAGAAGCCACAAGCGCGCAGTATATTTCCGTCGGTAGCGAGAATGCTCTTTGGTGACGGAAAGGATACATCCGGATAGAGCGCCAAAAATCGATTAAGTATTGCTTCGGCTGCCCGCGCATGAAGTTGCTGGTGAGCGACTGCCCTAATCAACGCCTCATAGGGTTCACGTTCTGGTTTTGGCTGCAATCCACATCGGCCGACACGAGCAATCAAATTTGTCCAGTCGGGATCTAAAGCTGTCAGATGCGCAACTGCGGGGCCAAATGGATCAACAACCGTACTGGAGGTGCCTGCCGGCACAATCATAGAGCCTTCCTGAACGTCAGGTTGATACGCTTGCGGCCAAGGATAGGATGATATCCTTCCAAGAGTGGAGCAATGCCGTGAAAATTAAATCTGGCGGGTCCACCCCAAACCACTACATCACCGTGTACAAGTTGATAGCGCTTTGGTCGAATGGTGCGACTTAATCCACCGAACAAAAACACCGCAGGTAGGCCAAGGGAAACTGAGACAATCGGGGCTGACTCGTCGCGCTCATTCTTGTCCTGATGCAAGGATAATCGAGCACCTGGTTCGTAACAGTTAATCCAACAGGCATCTGGCAGGAAATTCTCATACCCGGCGCGCATGGCCGCCCTCCTCGCTATGTCCATGAATGTTTCAGGCAAAGCTGGCCATGGACGATCCAGTTTCTGGATCGATAACATCATAGCGATATCCGCTACGATTTGTTATCCAGCCGACCTGGCCGCAATTGCTCATTGCCACCGACATTCGAAAACCTCCTGGGGTAATCATGTGACGAAAAGGCGATTGAGCAACGACCTTTTCTAGTGCACTCATCAAGTCAGCATCCACATTTTTGGCAAAGCCGCGCAACAAAAATGCGCCGTCATCAAGACAAATCTGTTGCAGATTGAGATCTGACAGACCATCAAAAAGATCGGCATTCATACTTAGTGTCTGCAAGAAAATCGCTGTTTTTAAAAAAGCATCCTTCCTGAATTTTCAGTACGTGTTCCACAATTTTTTATTTTCCTGTTACAAAATCGTTAATATATATGATTCTGGGTGATCGCAATTCTCCGATTGTAAAATCAGGCCTAAAGAAATTTCGTGTTGCTTCTGCGGGTTTTGCACTACGCGTATCTTCTGTTTCTTCAATCCAAAATATCACGATGTGTGACATCCTGGAATAGAACTTTAGCGCAAAAATAGCGAATAAATTTTAGCTTTTTGAAGATCACGGATTCAAGTTCGAAGTGCAACAGCCAGTGGTTACTTGATGTAGCGTAGCTTGGACAATAATTGCTCTCTGTAGTTTTCAATTGTTCTTGTCATAAATTTTTAGTTTAAACTAGCATAGTTACGTGTGGCTCGGAGTAGCATATATCTCCTTTCACGAGAAATATAAGTCTGAAGTGTCAAGATTCATTAAACAAACGGTAAGGATAATCAACCCATGATTCGACATACTCAAAAACTAACACACATAACTCCCGCACTAGCCGCCATCCTGCCTGGCGCCGATGCCATAGGCGCGCCTATTGGAACCATTACCTATGGACCTGTAGCGCAATCGATTCCCACCCTGTCTGGATTTATGCTTGTGATTCTAGGATTGTTATTTGCAGTATTAGCTTTTCGTGTACTCAGAGCTCATTCGGCCAGTAAACCACTTGCATCCACTGTAGCTGTGGGGGTTTTGATCGTGGGTGCAGCCTCCGGAAATCAACTCATCCAGAATGCACAGGCAGTAATTCTTCCCCCACCCCCACCTTTATTCTTCAGTAACCCGGCCGGTGGTATCCTCAACGTACTTTCTCCCGGAGAGTTCCCGATTTTGAATAACAGCGGCCAGCCCCAACGGATCACAAGCATGACAGCATCTCCGCTATTCGTGGACAATCCAACTTCTCAACAACCTAGGTGTACCGTAGGGTTGTCAGTGCAGAATAACTCCACCTGCTATATGAATTTTACTTTTGATGGACCTTCCCCTCCTTATGTTCCTGGTGCTCCTGTTCCGCCAGCATAACAGGCCATGGTAAATGTCATCATCGCCAACAGCGCCCAGATTTTACTGGGGACAGTATTTGGTGGTGTGGCGTTTGTAATGCTGATTGAATCCGTTAAATTTTAGCTTTTTGAAGATCGCAAATTCAAGTTCGAAGTGCAACAACCATTGGTTGCCACGTGCAGCACAGTTTGGACAAAAACTGCTCTCTATGGTTTCGAATTATTCTTGCACAAATCATGATTTTTATGTTTAACTTAAATCAGTTACATGTGGCTCAGAATAGCATTTGCTCGTTGCACGAGAAATTATAGATACTTTAAGTATCAAGATATTTTTACAATACAACGATAATGATAATAACCCCATTATTCAGCATACTAAAAAGCTAATATACATAGCTCTCACACTAGCCTCCATGCTGTCTGGTGCCGATGCCATAGTTGGCTCGCCTCTAAGCGGAACCATTGTCTATGGGACTGTACCGCGGTCGATTCCCACCTTGTCCGGATTTATGCTCGTGATTCTCGGATTGTTATTTGCCGTATTGGCTTTTCGTGTACTCCGAGCTCATTCGGCCAGTAAAGCGCTAGCATCGATTGTGGCTGTTGGAGTTTTGGTTCTGGGTGCGGCGTCTGGAAGTAAGCTCATCCAGCAAGCGTAGCCTGGGCTAATTTAGGTTGGCGCTGAGCTTGTGAAATCCAACATCACAGCGAGCAAATAAACACATGCGTTACCCCCATGCCACCTCAACTACAGCAACGGCACACAACCAAAGCTACGCCTACGACGCCACCGGAAACCGTAAACAACGGAGCACTTACGGCACCGTCAATGGAATAGAACAACAGACCGCTACACAAACGTTGACCACCGCTGCCGACAGTAACAGAATGCTGCAGAACGACAGCTGGACAATGATACTGAGTGACGCCGCAGGCAACACCCTGCGGCAATCCCAAAACCTCGTTTACGCTTACAACGGCCAAGGCCGTCTGAACGAAGTACGCAACCCAACCAACCTCTATGCCAACTATAGCTACAACACCCTGGGTCAACGAACCCTCAAACGGATCTTCAGCGCCAACAACGCGGTCACGCCCACCGCCACTTACAGCTACCTATATGGAACCGATGGTCAACTGCTTGGACAAAAGACCTACAACTCGGCTGGCAAACCCAGCAAAGCGCAATACTGGGTCTGGCTCGGCGGCCAGCCGATTGCCGGAATAGAATTGGAGTTCAGCGGTAAAGGCGCGGTCAGCAAAACCAGCCAGTACTACCTGCACAGCGACCACCTGAATACTCCACGCATGGCCATCAACCAGAGCCAGACCCTGTTGTGGAGCTGGAATAGCGACGCCTTTGGAACTGGCGGTGTTAATGGCAACACGCATGGCAATAAAGCCTCCCTCGACATGCCCCTGCGCTTTCCTGGCCAGCTTTATGATGCCCACACAGCCATGAACTACAATTACTTCAGGGACTACGATCCCAATACTGGGCGGTATATCCAGAGTGATCCGATTGGGCTTCAAGGGGGGATTAATACCTATAACTATGTGGGGGAAAATCCGATCAACAAGGTTGATCCGACAGGGTTATATTATTTTCAACAGCCATGGCAAGCAGCTGATCCTATCGTAGGCCGGGATAATACGATTATCCCTCCTGGTGGACCGATAAGCTCTTTCATTGAAAAATATGTACCAGCGGGACGAACCCTTGCTGAAATACATGACCCGCTTGTCGACGCGCTTAAACGCGCGGGATTGCCTGATGTTATTGCCAATATTCCAACCATGCCTGCAACGTATGTTGCAGCATCCTATCTAGAGCTCCTGCGATTTTTTGGTTTTGCAGAGCAACCCAAACCGATATGCACACGTTGACACAAAAAAATCCATTACGTTTGGCATGGCTACTGGCTCTATCGGTCACATTGTCCTGCCCATGCGCGACTAATGCGGCTCCGAGAAATAATGATCTCAGAATCGGCCAAAAATACGAAATCGTCGGGGAACTCTATGCTCACAGTATCTGTGATGATCGCTACTGTAGGGAAGTGACAATCATCGATTTGGTTCCGCTTCGGCTTAGAGGTCCTGAAATATTTTCGCGGCAATTAGTTCCTGTAGGTAGCGTACTAACCGTGGTCGACAAAGCACCAAAGAAGTTCCTTGCTTTTCTCTACCCTGATCGATATGTTGTTCGTGTCAATACAATAAAATCGCCAGTAGGAATTCCTGTAATTATTGACCTCTCTCGCGGAATTGAAGGTAAATCGACTGCGCTAAATCCACTAATTTTCAAGCCCCTATTCTGAATCCGGGGAATTACAGAGTGATCCTATTAAACTCGGTTCGCTGCTGGCGGGTTACTGCTATAGCAAGTGTGCCTGGGCTAGCGTAGGTTGGCGCTGAGCTTGCGAAGCCCAACATCACAAGGGAATGAACATGGGGAGACCTCAGAGTCTGCCCGCATCTAAAACTTAGTTTTACAATGCATGCTTGAAGCAAGCCCAAAGCTACCACCCTGATTCGCGTTCCGGTGTTGCCGTAATCTTGTGTATGCTTAAATCAGAACCATTGAATTCTTCTTCCGCACTCAGTCGAATACCGACGGTTTTTTTCAGAAGAAAATAGACTAAAAAACCACCGCCAAATGCAATGGCGATACCCAGCAGCGTACCGATCATTTGTGCCATAAAACTGACTCCACCAAGCCCTCCCAGTGCCTTTAACCCGAAGATGCCTGCTGCGATACCGCCCCACGCGCCACATAATCCATGAAGCGGCCAAACACCGAGCACGTCATCGATTTTCCACCGGTTCTGCGTTAACGTGAACATCCAAACGAACAACCCGCCCGCAATGCCGCCGGTCACCAATGCGCCTAAGGGGTGCATCACATCCGAACCAGCGCATACGGCTACCAACCCGGCCAGCGGGCCGTTATGTACGAAGCCGGGGTCGTTTTTGCCAACAAAAAGTGCAACCAGCGTGCCGCCCACCATTGCCATCAGCGAGTTAACTGCAACCAGGCCACTAATTTTGCCTATCTCTTGCGCTGACATGACATTAAAACCGAACCAGCCAACAGTAAGAATCCATGCGCCTAATGCAAGAAAAGGGATGCTGGAAGGTGGATGTGCCGCGATGCGCCCTTCCTTGGTATAGCGTCCGCGTCTCGCACCGAGCAATAAAACGGCTGCCAACGCTATCCAGCCTCCAACTGCATGCACTACAACAGAACCGGCAAAATCGTGGAACTCCGCGCCAAAATTGATTTGCAGCCAACTCTGCACACCAAAGCGATGGTTCCAGGCGATGCCTTCAAAAAAGGGATAAATAAAGCCGACCAACACAAAGGTGGCGGCTAGCTGCGGATTGAATTTGGCACGCTCTGCCATACCACCGGAAATAATAGCGGGAATAGCTGCGGCAAAGGTAAGAAGAAAGAAAAATTTGATCAGTTCATAACCATTTTTCTGCGCTAACTGTTCAGCATCGGTGAAAAAATTAACACCGTAGGCGATGCCATAACCGATAAAAAAATATGCCAGCGTGGAAATACCGAAATCAGTGAGAATTTTCACCAATGCATTTACCTGATTTTTCTTGCGCACCGTACCCAATTCAAGAAAAGCAAACCCTGCGTGCATCGCAAGAACCATGATAGCGCCGAGCAAAATAAACAACGCGTCACTACCCGTTTTCAGGCTTCCAATATTTTCCATTTTTTACTCCATGTATGAACCAGCCCTGCGGTTACATGCAAATTTCGTTCCACTTTTATTGTGTCTTGATTTACATATATATTCCTGCATAACTAATATCCACACATGAATACATTCACCAATCTGGTGCATTGATAGTGCATCCATGCTTCATATTGGCGCGTCATCCTGAAATAACAATATTATGATCTCCAGTCAGTTAACATCTTCTCCAGCCAAAAAATACCAACCATGGTTTTACTGTCATTAATTTTGCCTTGTCTTATCCAATCCAGTGCATCAGAAAGCGATAACTCAAATACTTCGAGAAACTCGCCATCGTCTAATTGCCTACCTTGGTAGGTCAGGCCTCGCGCCAGAAAATATTCCATTCGTTCATTGGCAAAACCTATACACGGCCAAGCCGTGGTCAAATGCGTCCACTGGCTGGCAATGTAGCCGGTTTCTTCCAATAATTCGCGTTGCGCGGTAAGCAAAATATCTTCGCCATGATCAATTTTTCCGGCAGGTAGCTCAATGAATTCACGTTGCGGCGCATAACGGAATTGCCGTTCCATTAATAGGTCACCATTATCCAGAATTGCCAATATCGCCACCGCACCGGGATGGACTATATGTTCGCGCGAACCCACACTGCCATCTGGCAAGCGCACACTGTCTTTAAACACCTTGATGAAATCACCTTCATACACAGCCATCGAATCAATACGTGTTTCTTTTAAATCCATAAATACTCCTTAAAATTTTATCAACGAATACATGCCACACGCAGATGACTATGCATCCTGTGCATTAATGCTGTCTGAATCCGTTTCGCCAGACCTGCAAACGTTTATCAATTTTTGGCAGTCATCAATTGCCGGCAAGCATTGCACCCCTTGACAGACCCAAGCGCTAACGCCTTGTGTGTAAGGCTTCATCAGCGTTTCCGGTAGTCCGACAAACTCACCCTCCAAAGCCAGAATCAAGGTATCAGGCCAATAATGTTGAGATAATTGCTGGCGCCACGCTGCGCTTGCTCCTGGAGCACTCCGCAAAATAACGATTTGCGGCGGCATAAGATATTCTTGCAAAGTCATTAAAAGGCTAGTAAAGCCCATTGGTTGTTTTGCAAAAAGCGGATAATAAAGCGTCAACGTGCGCTCGGCGGCCTCAAGATAGCGTTTCTCTCCCAAAATATGGCCGAGGCGTTGTAATGCGAGCGCTGCGATGCCATTACCAGAGGGCATCGCATTATCATGCTCTGGCTTAGGGCGATGGATGAGCTTTTCGTGGTCGTGGCTGGTAAAGAAAAACCCTCCCGCTTGCTGATCTTCGAATTGCTCCAGTAACACGTCGGCGAGCGCGCGGGCAAATTCCAAATCAACCAAACGAAACTGCGTTTGCAGCAACTCCAGCAACGCATCCAGCATGAATGCATAGTCATCCAGATAGGCATTCAGATGCGCTTTGCCGTCCTTGCTGGTAGCAAACAGTCGGCCATTTTGCCACATCGTGGCATGGATAAAATCCACCGCCCGCTGTGCTGACAATATCCACTCTGACTCACCCAGTCGCCTGCCAGCACGCGCCATG
The DNA here is from genome assembly GCA_003402345.1 of Candidatus Nitrotoga sp. MKT. Lineage (GTDB taxonomy): Bacteria > Pseudomonadota > Gammaproteobacteria > Burkholderiales > Gallionellaceae > Nitrotoga. The sequence continues at coordinate 488,769 of QFXH01000001.1, forward strand.
CCTTTGATCATAAGAGCGTTCCAGCTGACCAATATTTTTTCGTCACGCCCTGGGCGTACCCGATTTGCGCGCGCGGCAAACAATTTTTTTTGCGCACTGGTGAGCTGCTGCGTGATTTGCTCAAGGGGCAGATGTCGCGCTTCCGCGATGGTGGCTAGCGGCTGGGCAACGATCAAATTCCAATGCCTATTTTCAAAATTAGGCGGATGATCCAAACCGTAGTGAGCGGCTACGATGGCATATTCTTCAACACTCAATAGGCTTGCGGCCTGCTCCGGCGTCCACACATAAAATTTGCCTTCCTCGTGTTCGGAATCCGCATCCAGGCTGGAATAATAACCGCCTTGCGGCGACTGCATCTCACGCATGACCCAACCCGAAATGCCTTGCACCACACGTTTGAATGATGCCTCGCCTGACAGCACATACGCATCTGTATAAAGCGCCAGCAGTGGGCCATTGTCATATAGCATTTTTTCAAAATGGGGAATTTCCCAACGTTCATCTACACTGTAACGGCAAAAACCGCCGCCCAGCTGATCGTAGATCCCGCCGTCTGCCATTTTTCGCAACGTGTAGAGCACCATGCGACGCGAGTCAGAGTTACCGCCGAGCATCGCATACCTTAACAAAAATTCCATTTCAGTCGGGAGCGGAAATTTAGGCGCACCGCCAAAACCACCGTGAACGGGATCAAAAGATTGTTGCAATCCACTGAATGCATCTTCCAATGACGTTTTATTAAAACTAACCTGATTTTCTGCGCTTGGCAGACTGGTGCCGAACATTTGTATCAGCGACGCACTTTGTTTGGCAATACCCTCTTGGCGTGTGCGGTAAAGATCAGCCACGCGTTCAAGTAACGGCACAAAACCAGGCAAGTTGTAGCGCGCCTGTTTTGGAAAATAGGTGCCACCAAAAAATGGCACTTGATCAGGCGTTAAAAATAAAGTGAGCGGCCAGCCACCATTTCGCTGGGTCAGCATATTATGGGCAGCCTGATAAATATGATCCAGGTCGGGACGCTCTTCACGATCCACCTTAATGTTGATGAAATGTTGATTCATCACTGCGGCGACATCCGCATCCTCAAACGACTCGTGTGCCATGACATGGCACCAATGGCAAGCCGAATAGCCAATGGATAGCAGGATCGGTTTATTCTGTTCACGAGCGCGCTTCAGCGCTTCCTCGCCCCACGGAAACCAATCAACTGGGTTATCGACATGCTGCTGCAAATAGGGGCTGGTCTCTTGGGCAAGGCGGTTAGGCATATTAGGCTCAATAAAAAATAGGTACGTGCTCGATACCAAGTTTATAGTTATACAACATTGCCGTCACTACAGGACGCCCACCGTGTTTCCACAAACGCTGACTTTACCGCCTGCAAGCGCATATTGTCTCTTGTTACGACCCAGCCCAAAGCAATGAAGCTGCGGCATTAAAAATTCCGTGCGTGCAAAATTCAAAACATCCTCTACTGAAAGTATTTTTCAACTTAAACGGATTGAACACTTCACGATATTTTATTGGATCAGCTATACTTAAAAGGTGACATTGCGCTTCTTAGAGTCCCCCCTAAAAATCGATTCACACCCAACATTGCATTAAAAATATTTATATAGATCAGACAAATGCAGTTCACTAAAATTATTCCCATGACTTACATTCCGGCAAACTCTGAATTTTCAAAAATCCCCCCCGAATTGAAATCTATCTAATTATTTGGTGCAATTTCAGTTTGAATCCACACGTCTGCCTTTCCAAGAAGAACTCAACAAGTGCTTCTCAATCATCCTGGTAACCCGATCATAAAGCGCACCCTCAAATTTTTCGCCCTTGCTGTCCTTATTTTGCTTCTTATTGCACTGGCTCTTGCTGCCTTCTTTATTTATCGGGAAACAGAAACCTCCGCATACCAGGCACACCACCTGGCAAAATTGGCCAATGATCTTCGCTGGGAGGTGAAAAACGGCCCAAATGGTGGTTTACATTTACCACAGGCAGGGCCGTATGATATGCGCCTGGGGTATAGCCGGTTACCAGAACTGCTCAAAAACCTGACCGAACGCGGCTTCCATGTACATGCCCAAGCAAGAATTTCCCCACGTATGAAAGAACTCGTTGAGCGAGGATTATTCGTTCCCTACCGGGAAAAAGCACAGGCCGGTCTCAAAATTGTCGATGGCAACGGCCAACCACTTTACCGTGCTGTTTTCCCAACCCGCATTTACGAAAGCTTTGAATCGATTCCGCCACTGGTAACTAACAGTCTGCTATTTATCGAGAATCGTGAGCTGCTGGATCCGGCCCAACCCAAAAAAAATCCGGCCATCGAGTGGACCCGGCTTGGGAAGGCTGTGCTGGACAAGACAATTCAGTTCGTTCGCCCCGAACACGACGTACCAGGCGGTAGCACGCTTGCAACCCAAATTGAGAAATATCGGCACTCTCCCCACGGGATGACCCTCAGCCCCAATGACAAAATGCAGCAGATCGCATCCGCCTCCGTGCGCGCTTATCTGAATGGGGAGGACACAATGCCTGCCCGCAAACGTATCGTAGTAGACTATCTTAATACGGTTCCACTTGCCGCCGCTTCGGGCTTCGGGGAAGCTAATGGGCTGGGAGACGGGTTGTGGGCATGGTACGGCCTGGATTTCGAACAGACCAATCGTATCCTGAAAGCTTGGTCTGCAAACGGCGCGGATCTCGCCGAAACGGCGCGTTACTATAAACATGTACTAAGTCTCATGATCGCCCAGCGCAGACCTTCCGGTTATTTAATTAGCGACCGCAAAGCGCTGAATGAGCTTACCAATAGCCACCTTCGTCTGCTGGCCCAGGCTGGCATAGTATCGCCCAGTCTTAAAGAAGCCGCGCTAAGAGTACCGCTTAGCTTCCTGAATGCCGCCGCACCGGAGGAAAACAAGAATTTCTCTGCCTCAAAAGCTGCTAATGCGGTGCGCATACGTCTTGCGTCCCAAATGGGGCTACAACGTTTGTATGAGCTGGACCGTTTGGATCTATCGGTGCAAAGCACGCTCGACGGCGAATTGCAAAAAAAGACCACCGATATCTTACGTCAACTCAAAAACCCAGAATATGCGCGCGCGGCGGGACTCTATGGAAATCGCCTGCTGGGCGAAGCGGATCCAGGCAAAATCATCTACAGCTTTACACTTTCAGAGTTGACGCCACAGGGTGCTAAATTTCGAATTCAGGCTGACAATTTCGATCAACCCTTAGATATCAATAAAGGCACTAAGCTAGATCTCGGATCCACAGCAAAACTAAGGACGTTGGTGACATATCTTGAAATTATCGAAGCATTACATCAAAAATACGCCGCACTCGAGCCGGAGACGCTACATAAAGAAGTCAGTGACCCTAACGACGTACTCAGTCGCTGGGCAATCGAATATCTACTGCAAAGTACAGATAAAAGTTTGGCGGCCATGCTGGGAGCCGCCCTGGAGCGCAAATATTCCGCTAACCCTAATGAACAGTTCTTTACCGGTGGCGGAGCGCATTATTTTCAAAATTTCAAAGATGAAGACGACAGCAAGATATTGAGTGTGCGCGAAGCGACGCTCAATTCCGTCAACCTCGTTTACATCCGCCTTATGCGCGACATCGTGCGCTACCATATGCTTAATATCAAGGGGTCGTCTGCCAAGATACTCAAGGACGCTGACCATCCTGATCGCGAGACATACCTCAGACGATTTGCGGACAAGGAAGGCACGGAGTTCATCAACCGCTTTTATCTTAAATACAAAAATAAAACGGCAAGTGAGATTGATGAGATATTCTTTTCCAGCTTCCGGCACACGCCGCACCGGCTTGCGGCCGCTTACCGCTATGTTCATCCTGAAGCTACGCTCGCCCAATTCAGTCAATTCATGACATCACGCCTTCCTGGCCTTCAAGACTCGGACAATCGCGTTCTCCATGACCAGTATCAGCGCTATGCGCCAGGCAAATATTCACTGGCGGACCAAGGTTATATCGTAGCCGCACACCCCTTGGAATTATGGCTGGTACATTATTTAAGTAGCCACCCGAATGCGAAGTATAGGGACGTAATCAAAGCCAGCGGTGAAGAGCGTGTGGCTGTCTATCGCTGGTTATTCAAGACCATCCACAAAAATGCACAGGACATCCGAATCCGCAGCTTGCTGGAACTGGAAGCTTTTCTGGAGATTCATCGCAGTTGGAAACGCCTCGGCTATTCTTTTGATGCACTTGTACCATCGCTGGCCACGGCTATAGGCAGCTCGGCTGACCGCCCTGCCGCACTCGCCGAACTGATGGGCATTATCTTGAACAATGGTGTTAGGGTTCCCACGATGCTTATTGAACGTCTGCACTTTGCGGCGGGCACTCCCTTTGAAACCATTATGGAACGCACCCTTGACCAAGGCGAAAAAATGTTTTCACCCGATTTGGCGGCTGCGGTACGTGACGTATTAACCGGAGTAGTAGAAAAAGGCACAGCTTCGCGACTCGCCCACGCCATAACAAAAGAGGACGGCACCTGGATTCCGATAGGCGGCAAGACTGGAACCGGCGATCATCGTTATGTCACATTTTCTTCGGCAGGTGTCATCAAAGAATCCCATACGGTAAATCGCTCCGCCACTTTTGTGTTCTTCATCGGGGATCGATTCTTCGGAACACTGACCGCATTTGTGCCAGGTGCTGACGCGGCTGACTATCAGTTTACTTCAGCACTCTCTACGCAAGTTTTGAAGTACCTCTTGCCCACGTTAAAACCACTCATCGATAAGGCCCAACCTCTACCCGAACCAGTTTCATTGAAACCCATCTCAAAGCACCGCTCGCCAAAAGAAGAAGGGAGGGATGAAGCAATAAATTCCAGCCAACAACCCGCTCCAATAGAAGATGGACTACCTTGATGGGCAAGATTTTTCCGCCATTAATTTACACTTCCTGCCCGTACCGATAAGTAAAATGGGGATTAAAATAAACATCCAAGTTAAGCTTGGATAAATGCAACGCTGAAGTGCAACCGTTATAAGTAAATGTAGATGCAAAAACTATACAAATAATTGATAAAACTTAAGGAGGCTTCCATGAATCACCGGGCTTTTCTTTTTTTGCTGCCAATTGTTGTTGCTGGTTGTGCCACCGTCCCCAAACCGCTGACAGGCGGTCCGTTTTCTGAAGTAATACCAAGCGCGGCTCAAAACGATCATTTTGTGGGTCAGCGTATACGTTGGGGGGGCAATATTGCGAACGCGGAGCCAGGAAAAAACGAAACGTGTTTTGAAATAGTTAGCCATCCATTGGACAGTAATGCAAAACCTTTGGAAACGGATATCACATGGGGTCGCTTCATTGCCTGCGCGCCTGATTTTTACGACCCCGAAGTGTACGCAAAAGGCCGCGAGGTGACGGTCATTGGCAATATTCAAGGTACTATCGTGCGCAAGCTTGGCGAATTCGAATATCGCTATCCCCAGATCAACGCCGAAACTGTCTATTTATGGCCGAAGTTAATTCCCTATCCATATTATGGGTCACAGTACCCTTACTATAATGGTTACTACGGGCCTTACTGGAACAGTCCTTGGAGTCCATGGCACCGCCGGTTTGGTATGCCTTACTAGTTAAAAAAACATGGCGTCACGAATGCCTAAGTAGTTTTTCGGAAGAAAACACAAGCTTTGACGGTAAAGCCAAAAATATCCATCAGCCTGATGGAATATTGATCACAAACTATGGCCATTGAAATGCATGATTGCCATTATCAGCGTTATCAAAAAAAATTTAAACTTTAAAAACCCCAAACCGATAATCAGTTCGTGGATCTCGAACTTGAATCCACTTAAGAACTTAGACCATTGAGATGCGAGGATCGTGTATGGACAGCAAAATTACATTTATCAAAACCAGTAAGGGTCAGGACGAAAGTAATAGGATTACTAGCTACTTATCCGGTGACATCAAGCGTGCTTTCTGTTTAATTGATAACAAGTCCACTGTGAAAGAACTGATGAAACGGGCTGCGCCCAGCTTACGTAAATCGCTTGAATATATGCTGCAGGAACTGATCAATGAAGGTTTTATTCAAGATAAAGACAAGGTGAATTACGTTACTAATATTGCGATTCCACGCGACAGACGTGTGAATAGCGGTGACAAGGTTTATCTTGGCCGAGAAAGGCGTAAAGCGACACCCTTACGGCCTGAATGTCAGATAGGCTCACAAAAAATACGGTCAATTTGATTAATACAACTGAACCATTATGAATACCGACCGAATCGAATTTTAATATTTACAAACCCATTAAACCCATATATTGAAAAATCCAGAGACGGTATTCGCAATATAAAACAAATTTTTTATCTTGATTGTCAGCTATGCGCTGCGTTTGCTGTCGTTCAGGTTTCGCGAGTCAATTTCAGCAACCGGCCAAGAACTTTTTAACCTCAGGCGAGAACTGCATGTACTCCTGCTGCTCGCGCTGAGCCGTTCAATCGCAATAGAAAGAAATCAACATGTCTATGATTATTTTCGTCGGTATCATTGCCATAGTATTGTTCTATGGCATCACTTTGTATAACCACTTAGTAAATGTCAAAAATGCTGTTGCCAAGGCTTGGGCCAACATCGCCGTATTGCTGAAACAGCGCCATGATGAGCTGCCAAAACTAGTTGAAGTTTGCAAACAATATAAACAATTCGAGCAATCCACCCTACAAAAAGTTATTGAGGCGCGTTCACAGGTGCAGTCTGCAGGGGACAGTCAAGACATGGACGCCCTCGGACAGGCGGAAGGGATGCTGCGCGCTGGACTAGGTAGAATCTTCGCCCTTGCCGAAGCTTACCCGGAGCTGAAAGCTAATGAAAGTTTCATGCAGCTGCAGAACCGTATCAGCACACTTGAAAATGGAATCGCTGACCGCCGTGAATTTTATAACGACGCAGTGAACATCAATAATGTACAAATTGAAATCTTTCCCGCCAATATCCTCGCGAAGATGTTCGGCTTTGATGAAAAACCCTTGCTGGAATTCTCCGCAGAAGAAAAAATGGATGTAAATCTCCAACAATTATTTAACTAGCGACCACGGCAAATATATCTTGCCTGTCAATAAATTACCCATGCCTGCTTTTTATTACCTCTGGCTGGTAAGGCCCGTGCGAATCGTTGTGCCATTTTCACGATAGTCCCCATGCTGGATTGGCTACGGCGTAAATATGCGCAACTCATTACCTCAGGTGCTCAACTGTCGTTGCTGTTTGTCGGCATTAGCCTGCATTCCCGTAACGGCTGGTTGTCTTGCCTGACTGCAATTGCCTTAATTAGCTTTTATGCATGGATATCTTCGCTATATAGGCTGCGTACCTTAAACAACACACCTACATCAAAGATTGCTTCTGCCGCGCAAGGTCATGTTGAACTAGTGGGAAGTGGCCAACCATTCTGTGATCCCCCCTTGTTCAGTACATTAAGACAACTGCCTTGCTTATGGTGTCGTTATAAAATCGAACAGCAAGAAAAAAATGGATGGAAAATAATAGAAAGTGGTGAAACTGACGACTCTTTCATACTGCGCGACAGCACTGGTGAATGCGTGGTTGACCCGGAAAATGCAGAAATCATCACTCAGGATTATGACCAGTGGCAAGCGGATGGCTGCCGTTACACTGAGTGGAAATTGATCAAAGGTGAAACCCTCTACGTCATCGGGCGGTTTCGTACGCTAGGTGGCAGCAATCAAGAATTTGACACGCGCGCTGAGTTGAGCGCATTGCTGACTGAATGGAAGAAAAACATGCCCACGCTACTTGCACGCTTTGATCTAAACAAAGATGGGGAGCTAAGTGTAGAAGAATGGGAGCTAGCCAGACAAGCGGCCAAACGGGAAGTGGAAAAAATGATGATGGATGTTCTGGCACAACCCAATACAAATATTATCAGTCGGTCTTCCGATGGCCAGCTTTTTCTTATTAGCAACCTTCCATCTAATAGATTGTCACGCCGCTACTTACTCTGGGCCTGGGGGCATCTCCTGATTTTCTTTGGATCATTAGGTGGACTAGGGTGGGTGATGCAGCATGTTAATTTGTAAAACAAATAAATCGACCTGTCCCGGGTCGTCGCCTGCTAGTGGCAGACAGCCATCATGGTTTTCCAGAAGCCAATATCCCGATCCGGTATTTGACCAGTAATTCGTCAGCATAGGGGGAGTGCGGACGCCCTTTGGTCTTAGTGTTATAAGCTTCAGTCGCTTCCTTGCCACACCAGGGCGGAAGGATATCCGGCTGCGATGGATGTTCGGGCACATAGGCGCTTAAATCATAGACATTACCGCGAATGGCCACCCAGCAATTTTCTGGTGCTGTATGTTTGGCTAATTCAGTCGGTGAAATCGATTTGTCAATAGCGATAGCGGCGCTTTTCTCAGCCGGTGGCAACCACAGGCTCCCGGCCCAGAAAGCGGTCACCAGCAGCCAAAAAATAATCGTAGCGGATAAGTAGAGTCGGCGCATTATCGAAACTCAAATTTTTCAAAGTGAATTTGGTGGGGCGTAACGCCTCGGTTGTGCAGATCTTTTCTAAATGCTGCAACCATGCCCGGCGGCCCACACAGATAGCACTCGTAATTTGCAAATCCTTGAGTATCGGGAAGGAGAAAATCGAGATCCGGCGCTTTATCGCCGGTAGCCAATGCCTTCAGGGAAAGCAGTTGATCCCCATTGGCGATGACTTGCAATTCATGTAAAAAAGCTGCATCCACCTCGGTTCGATAAAGATAGAGGAGAGTTGTCGGCTGATTTACAGGGCCAGCCCGCAACAATGCCAAGAAGGGCATAATACCGATGCCGCCGGCTACCCAGAGTTGCGGCGTCGGTGGCCGGTCAGCCAGAAAAGTTCCGAACGCGCCATGCACCCGCACCATCACGCCGGGTTCGACAGACTGGATGTGCCGCGTACAATCGCCTAGGGCTTTGACCGCGATACATATTTCATGGTTAGCGCCAATCGAACTAACGGTGAATGGGTGGAATTCCCCACAATCACGGAACGTCGGCCCCAAGAAAGCGACCAGTACAAACTGTCCCGGTGTTATGGCAGTAGGGTCTGCCAGAGGCTTCAGGGAAATTTCGACTATGCCTTCGGCAACTGACTTTACCGATCCCACGACGTATGGCCGCGCAGCCAAACCAAAGTCATCTCGAATAAGACGCCACCCCAAGAAAGAGACGGCAAGACCAAAAATCGGCAGAATAGGTTCACTGATACCGAGTAAAGCAAGGTGAACCAAACCGAGGAGCACGCCTACTCCCAGCCCGAAATGGAGCAAACGCCAAATCTGATAAGGAATGCGCATTATGAAGGTGGCAGCCAACCCGAACATCAAAAACAGCAACGACAGCCAACCCGCCCATATTGGCCAGCCCTGGCTGAATGGAGAAAGCGTCTGCCATGCCAGTAATCGAGAGTCCAGCCAGACATCGGCAGCGAGCACCAGGGGATGCGCCAGCAGCACAACATAAGCCGTCGTGCCGGTCCAATGATGCCATTGATACATCCGTTCCAGCCCACCCAGCCGCTGGGCCAACCAGGTTTCCCGAAGCATCAATAACAAACTGGCGAGTAGGAGGCCACATCCGGCCCAACCCAAGACAATGCCCAAGGTGCGTGCCGTTGAAAGCCCCTCAGGAAAAGCCCACCAAATAAGGCTGACCGTACAAGTTACGATCAGTAGTGGGATAGATAGGTTGCGCAGTATCATCATGAGGCCTATAGGCACTCAATCTTCCAAGGGCTGACGGGCCCAATTTCGGTTTTTAGGCGCTCACAAATGTCCTGCCATCCCCCTGGCAATAACATGCCCCGCTGCCTAGCCCGCTTTTCCATCAACTGATGATGAATTATGTTGTCACTACGCTCATTTGAATTTGTAAAAATTTTTGTTGAGATAAGCAGATAGGTCTAGTTTTTCCTGTTCGGTAACCTGTGAGGAAAAATTAGCACGAATATTACGAACGCATACTACAACTACTGACGACAGCTGCTGTGGATCCTTCACCTTGCTGCCGGGGCGCGTGAAAATGGCATTGCCGTTACCGCCCATCATGCCGTCATGGCAACTGTTACATTTATATTTGTCGAATGCTTTTTTACCAGCTTCAGGGTGACCATTGGCAAAGGGATCAGCTTGTGCTGTACCACACAATAATAAGAATATAGCAAAAAATTTCTTCATGGCTAGGCTCCTTGTAAAGTTTGTGATCGAACAATACGCATCAAAGCAGTCAGATGCGAATCGTCTGATGCAGATTACTCCTGATCTCGCGTGATGACTAGACTTCTTATAAACCAGACCGACAACGCCCCCGAATATTTTCAATTTGCCGGGCGAATGATCGAGAATTAGGGTTGGCTGGAATGATATGGGAGCCTTTCTTGCTCCTTCCTGTCTACAAGCAAGAGACTTCTTGGTACCAGTTCATTTTTGCCGGTCACTTAATATCTGCTTCCCGCTTCGTACCAGCCATGGCTACGCTTGACCAGATATACCACCGACAGCATTACTGGTACCTCAATCAACACGCCGACCACGGTGGCAAGTGCCGCACCGGATTCGAAGCCGAACAAGCTGATGGCGGCAGCGACTGCCAATTCAAAGAAGTTACTCGCTCCGATCAGTGCCGATGGGCCCGCTACACAGTGCGCTTCACCGAAGCGGCGATTCAACCAATATGCCAAGCCGGAATTGAAATAAACCTGAATAATGATGGGCACGGCGAGCATGACAATAATGAATGGTTGCTCGACGATGGCTTTGCCCTGAAAAGCAAACAACAATATCAGCGTGAGCAACAGTGCGGAGATGGAGAGCGGGTTCAACATGGACAGGGCATGATGCAGCGCTGCCATTCCGCCGCGTGTCAACAGGAACTTGCGCCAAACCTGTGCCACCAAAACGGGCAGCACGATGTATAACACCACCGATACCAGCAGCGTATCCCAAGGCACGATAATGGATGAGATGCCCAGCAACAACGCCACCAGCGGCGCAAAGGCGAACACCATAATGGCGTCGTTAAGCGCGACTTGACTCAGGGTGAATAGCGGCTCACCGTTCACCAGCCGGCTCCACACGAACACCATCGCGGTGCAGGGTGCGGCGGCAAGCAAAATCAGGCCTGCAATGTAGCTGTCGAGCTGCTCCGCTGGCAGATACGGTGCGAACAATTGCCGGATGAACAGCCAGCCAAGCAACGCCATGGAAAATGGTTTGACCGCCCAGTTGACGAACAGTGTGACACCGATGCCGCGCCAGTATTTGCGTACTTCGTGTAAGGCCATGAAGTCTATGCGTAACAGCATGGGAATAATCATTACCCAAATCAGCAGTCCGACGGGGATATTGACCTTGGCAATCTCCAATTCGCCTAGCCAGTGAAACGGTGCGGGGACCAATTGTCCCAACACCACCCCGACGATAATGCACAGAAAAACCCAAATTGTCAGATAGCGTTCGAAAATGCTCATGGTGTCAATCCTTTGATGCGTAGAATTTCGGCGAGTTTTTCTTTTAAACTGTAATCGCGTAACAACAACACGGTGAATTGCTTTTTACTCATGACAGCTCCTTCTGGGACGGGAATTTATCCAGCAGCCAGTTCCAGTAGGCGTGCTACGCCAACAGGCTCATCCTTGAGCAAGGGGACAACCGCATAACGTTGTGCATGTTGATTTGCGACGGTATTGATTTCGCGAAGTTCATTCGCGGCCCTGCTACGCAGCAAGGGCGAGATGACAGAAGTTGCGGCAACACTGTTGTTGATTATCCATGCCCACGGTTCGATCTTCGCTCGGCGCAAATCAGCTTGCAGGCTTGCCGCTTCTAGCACTGGTGTAGTCTCGGCAAGCGTAACGATCAGCACCTTGGTCTGCTTGCTGTCCTGCAACTGCATCATGGGTGTGGTGTAGTGCAAAATGCTGTTGCTGCTCATCTGGCGCGCGACCTCACGGTGGTAAGCGCCGGTCGCATCAATCAGCATCAAGGTGTGCCCGGTCGGTGCGGTATCCATCACCACAAACTTTTTTCCTGCTTCACGGATAATACGGGAGAAGCCTTGAAACACGGCTATCTCTTCGGTACAAGGGGAGCGCAGATCTTCCTCAAGGAGTGCACGGCCCTGGGTATCAAGTTTCGCCCCTTTGGTTTCTAGCACATGCTGGCGGTAACGTTCGGTTTCAGTGTGCGGGTCGATGCGGCTGACAGTTAGATTGTCCAGCGCACCTTCCAGCGTTTCGGTCAGGTGTGCCGCCGGGTCAGAGGTGGTGAGGTGTACCGGCAATCCACGATGCGCCAACTCCACCGCGATCGCCGCAGCCAGCGTGGTTTTTCCAACACCGCCTTTACCCATCAGCATCACCAGGCCATGGCCGTCTGCGGCGATTTCATCCATTAGGTCGGACAGGCGGGGCTCGTCCAACTCAATGGGCACTTCAACTACAACTTTCACTCCCACAGGGGTATCGGCCAGCAAGTGACGCAACGCATCAAGACCAACCATGTTGAACGGTTTGAGCGTGACATAATCGCGCGGCAAAGCGCTTAGTGCTTCTGGAATGGCATGCAGCGCGGCCTGTTCCCGCTCATGAATGGCCGCAGCCAGAGGGTCGTTGGTGGATTCGGTGGAGGGCAGTATGCCGTTGATAACCAGATATTGGTGGGTTAGCCCTATGGCGGCAAGTTCTTCGCGTGTCCGCGCCACTTCACGCAATGTCGATTGCTGGGCGCGAGCCACGAGTATCAGGCGCGTCATGCTGCCATCGGTCAAGGCATCGACAGCGGCCTTGTATTGTTCCCGCTGTTTCTCCAATCCTGCCAAGGGACCGAGACAGGAAGCGTCGCCTTTGCCTTCTTCCAGAAAATTGCTCCAGGCACCGGGCAATTGCAACATGCGGATAGTATGCCCCGTTGGCGCAGTATCGAAAACGATGTGGTCGTAGTCGGCGAGCAGGGCCGAGTCGGTCAGTAATGCGGTGAATTCGTCGAAGGCCGCAATCTCCGTAGTGCAGGCGCCTGAAAGTTGCTCTTCAATCCCCTGAACCACGGCTTCGGGCAGCACTCCACGCACTGGACCAACGATACGGTCGCGATAGACCTGAGCTGCCGCTTGTGGATCAATTTCCAACGCGGCTAGTCGCGGAACGGCAGGGATAGAAGTAATGTGGTTGCCGATGGTGATGCCGAACACTTGCCCGACGTTGGAGGCCGGGTCGGTACTGACCAGCAGCACGCGTTTCCCGGCTTCCGCCAACTGAATTGCTGTGGCGCAGGCAATCGAGGTCTTGCCTACTCCGCCCTTGCCAGTGAAAAACAAAAAGCGCGGTGGCTGATCGAGGAACTTCATGGCAATGGCTCCACAGGTTGATTCAGCAGCATTTACTGCCGCTGCCGACGGCTGGCTTGATTTCATTAATTGGGAGTGTGATGCCGGTCCAGTGCGCCAATTCAACGCGATTTGGATAGCGACCCGCCAAGGCGAATTCGCCATCGACCAAGATCAGCGGCAATGCTTCTTGCCCTGAACGCTCCAAAAATCCTTTCACGACAGTGTTATTCGCAAAGTCCATTGGCTGTTGCGCCAAATTGAAGCGTTGAATCTGTGCGCCATTCTGTTTGGCCCAATCGACATCTGCAGCAAAATTGATTAGCTGTTAATCCACATCTACGCCGCATACACCGGTGTTGCAGCACATGGCCGGGTCAAATACTTCTATCGATTTCATTAATGACACTCCTTAAACAATGATGTTGGCAATCTTGTCCATTTCGGCCTTGAGCGCGGCCTTGTCTTGCTTCAACACATCCAAATTCAGTGCAAAAAATGCTTCGATGCGGGCACGCAGGATGCGGTAAGCCTTCATGAACGCCGCATCAATCTCGTCATCCGTGCCCGTGGCATGCGCCGGGTCTTCCACGCCCCAGTGGGTGCGCAGCACCGGGCCAAGGTAGGCCGGGCAAGTTTCTCCCGCCGCGCTGGCACAAACGGTGATGACTATATCGGGAGCGGCGGGTAAATTCTCCCAAGACTTGCTGCAATAACCTTCGGTGGAGATGCCTTCGCTCGCCAGCAAGGCCAGCGAGCGCGGATGCACCTTGCCGGTGGGCTTGCTGCCCGCGCTCATGGCATGCCAACCAGTTGGCGCAAGATGGTTGAAGGTGGCTTCGCCGAGGATGGAACGGCAGGAGTTACCAGTGCAGAGAAAGAGTACGTTCATATTCATGGCTTCAATTAAGTTGGGAGAATCGGTGGGAGTACGCTTGGGGAACAGACTGATGCTGTCCGCAAATCAATACACTGCTCAGGATTGCCGGAGCAGCATTCCTCGGTCAGGTAAGCGATAAGATCCAACATCAAGGGAATATTGGCGCGATAACGCTGGTAACGGCCCTCCTGTTGGACTGTTAGCAGGCGTGCCTGCGTCAATGCTTTCAGGTGAAAGGAAAGATTGGTGGGCGGCAATTCAAGCGTTGTCGCAATTTCACCTGCCACCATACCGTCCAGCCCTTTTTTGACCAACAGCCGAAACACGTCCAACCGCACACCGGAAGAAAGCGATTCGAATACTGAAGTTGCAGTAATTTTATCCATACTATAATAGTACAACAATAGTTGAAATATTGCAATATAGCCAAAAATACAATCTACAGTGCCTCGTACAAACACCTACACATTCCATAACTAAATTTGCCCAGACTAAAATTTAGTTACGTAGATTAAAATCTTTCGTTTAACCTTAATTTATAGATCGTAAAACACTGAGCTGTTGGCATGGCTAATTCGGACACTTTGTGCTTTATAATGGCAACACTGCGTTAGCAATTAAATAATTAGATAGCAAACGACACAATGCGACGGCCAAAGTAGGTAGGGCAAAAATAATAGGTTATTTAGCAATAATCAGGACAGCGTCACGCAACTGCGTGTGGGTAGATAACGCAATTTAATAACATAATAATTTTTTAACAATAATTATGTTACACAGGGAGAACAATTATGCAGCTGTTAATAGTGGTAGGCGTCATATGGTAGCGCTAACACATCCAAAGTTAACTGAAGACTTTGAAGAAGGAATGAAATTTGTCGCTAACAAGGATTACACCAAAGCGGCAGAATTATTTAAGAAAGCCGCAGAACAAGGACACGCGGAAGCGCAGTTCTATCTAGGGCTTATGTACGAAGGGGGTCAAGGCCTCACAAAAGATGACCAGCAAGCTGTGTCTTGGTGGATCAAGGCCGCAGAACAAGGGCACGTACTAGCACAAAACAATCTAGGACTTATGTACGAACAAGGGCATGGTGTTACACAGGACTATCAGAAGGCTGCATCTTGGTTCCGTATGGCCGCAGAGCAGGGAGATGCAGAAGCCCAATATACTTTAGGATTTATGTACGCAAATGGCGAAGGCGTTTCACGGGACTACCAACAAGCTATGCTTTGGTTGAGTAAAGCCGCAGAACAGGGAGATGTAGCGGCACAATTCAAGGTGGCCAAATTGAATTTAGGATCCGTATATACACCAGACAACAACGTTCAACAGGATTTTATTGAAGCATACAAATGGTTCAGTATTGCTGGCGCAGATGGTGATGCAAATGCAAAAGACGGCTTAGAGATTGCAGAATCGTACTTGACACCCTCTGCCGTTGAAGAAGCGCAGCGACGGGCAGACGAGTGGCTAGCGAAAAATAAAAAATGAGCTTATGAATAAAACGATCGCCAATGACTATGGCAATTTTTTAAATTGAGCATTCTTTAATTACGAACGTACTGATGACCTACCATAAATAGCGGAACTGCAAGGCAGTGGAATGAAGACAGTATCTACCATCGCACTACCCTGATATCAGGTGGTAAATAAACGATCAAAACGTCACATTACGGTCTCGTTCGGCCACTGCCTTGATGTAATCCGGCATTCCTTTAATTGATGCGCCAGTCACTAAATCCTCTACCATAATCTGCCGAGCCACGGCGCAGGCGCCGCAGACCCAAATCTGCACGCCTGCCGCCTGTACCGTAGCTAACAGTTCTTTCAATGGAGTCAGATTCACACCATGGATATGATCGGCCGTTCCTTTACGGCCAAGTGTCACGGCTTCGTTCCAGAGCCAGAGCACCACATCATGCCCTTGCTCCTTTGCCGCCTTCGCGGCCATGAAAGGCAATGTGGCCATCGTTGGATCATCTGTGCCTCGGCTACCGGATATTATGAAGGTTGTCATTATGTGTCCCCTTGTTCATTTATTCGTAAAAACATATAGATCTATCATCAAATGTTATTGATGGCGCTAACTTTTTTCTTGGCTCCACGTCTTTGAAAAGTGATTATCTCCGATTCACAAAACTAGCAATTCATTTAGCTCTTCGAAATTTCGCTCAGCGGAATACCCAGTGCCGTGGCCACTCCTTCACCATAGGCCGGATCCGCTTTCAGGCAATTTATAATATGGCGAATATGAATTTCGCGCGGCGCACTTTTAATGGAACGTGCGGTGTTCTCGAATAGCACCTGCTTCTGCGCAGGCGCCATTAGGCGAAATAAGGCACCAGGCTGCGAGAAATAATCCGTATCCTCACGATGATCCCAATGTGCGGCGGCACCGTCCAGGCTTAGCGGCGGCTCAGTATAATCCGGCTGTTGCTGCCATTCGCCATAGCTGTTCGGTTCATAGCCTAGGGTACTGCCATGATTGCCATCCACACGCATTGCACCATCACGATGTGAACTGTGGAACGGGCAGCGTGCGGCATTGACAGGAATCAGGTGGTGATTAACCCCCAAACGATAACGCTGCGCGTCACCATAGGAAAAAAGCCTCCCTTGCAGCATTTTATCTGGAGAAAAACTAATGCCGGGCGGCACATTAGCCGGGTTAAAGGCGGCCTGCTCGACTTCAGCGTGGTAGTTTTCCGGATTGCGGTTGAGCTCCAGAATACCAACATCAATAAGCGGATAATCCTTATGTGGCCAAACTTTGGTCAAGTCAAAGGGATGGTAGGGAACCTTCGCGGCATCGGCTTCAGGCATAATTTGCACGCTCATCTTCCATTTTGGAAAATCACCGCGCTCAATGGCTTCATACAGGTCACGCTGGTGGCTTTCACGGTCTTTTCCGACCAGCGCCTCAGCCTCGGTATCGCTAATATTCTTAATTCCCTGCTGGGTTTGCAGATGGAATTTAACCCAGTAGCGTACATTATCAGCGTTGATAAAACTAAAAGTATGGCTGCCAAAGCCGTGCATATGGCGGTATGAGGCAGGAATCCCACGATCGCTCATTACGATGGTGATCTGGTGTAATGCCTCTGGCAACAACGTCCAGAAATCCCAATTATTTTTTGCACTGCGCATATTGGTGCGTGGATCGCGTTTTACCGCATGGTTTAGGTCGGGAAATTTCAGTGGGTCTCGCAGAAAGAATACCGGAGTATTATTGCCGACCAGATCCCAGTTTCCTTCCTCAGTGTAAAACTTGATTGCAAAACCCCGAATGTCACGCTCGGCGTCCGCTGCACCGCGCTCTCCGGCTACGGTGGAAAAACGAACAAATAAATCGGTCTTTTTACCTACCTTTGAAAAAATTTTTGCCCGCGTATATTGAGTAATGTCAGAAGTTACAGTAAAGGTACCAAAGGCGGCGGAGCCCTTTGCGTGCATACGCCGTTCCGGGATGACTTCGCGATCAAAATGGGCTAGTTTTTCCAGAAACCAGACATCCTGTAACAATTGTGGTCCCCGTGCACCGGCAGTCATCACGTTCTGGTTATCAACTACCGGACAACCCGCATTAGTGGTCAATTTCTTTTTATCACCCATTATTTGTTCCTTATTCTTTATAAGCTACTCTATAAAAATAATTTCATTCGAAACACAGGACGGCCATCAATCTAATAATACTCATGACAGCCCCTTCCCCCTGTCTTATTTTTTCAAGATTACCCCGCATGCAATCCTCGGTCCGCCCGGGGCATCTTTCGTTGGCGGGTCAGGAAGATACTGATCTTCAAATTCATGAATAATAAACGCAGTCCCATCGCCATCGAACAGGGTTGTTAATCCGGGAGACAGGGTTACCCTGCTGGTAATGGTATAAAGCGTAGCCTTGCGGTTTTCGTCCACCACAATATTCGGGATATCGCCCAAATGGTAAGGGTGATTACCTAAACCGGAATCCACATTCGCTTTCGGGTTGATCTGTGGTTCAATATTGCCATCGTAATGGCCCTTCGCTGCCGCGAACGACGGTGCACATGCGCCTGTTTCATGGAAATGAACTGCATGTTTTCCGGGCGTCAGCTTGCTGTCAGAGGTACCTTGCAGGGTAATTTTTACCCTGACACGTCCTTCAAACTCCTCATACAACTGAGCCTTACCGGTAATGCCCGGGCCTGTAATATCCGCCTCAGCATGCAGCTCATTTTGTAGCTTCCCTTTGTGATAGCCGGTAGCACATCCTGACAGAACACACATACCACTCGCCAGAAGCACTGCTGTGCCTAATGCTCTTACGTTATTTTTTTTCATGCCATTTTCCCTTATCAAAATCATTTTCTGCTGACTTAATGAGCCAGTGACCGGATGTAATGAATCAGCTGCCACACCTTGTCATCGGACAAGCCGGAAAAGGACATCATGCCGGTTCCAGGCGAACCTTTCTTGATAATCCAGAAAAGCTGGCCATCTGGAATATCCTTCATCATGGCATTACAGGTAAAGTTTCTCGGGGATGGCGCCAAAGCTGCCCCCATCATGCCCTTGCCATCGCCCTTCTCTCCATGACACATGGCGCAGGCGGCAGGTTTAGCGGATTTTTGGAACAGCGTTTTCCCAGCCTGCAATACTTCGGCAGAGGCAGAAAGTGGATTCGTCATAGCCAAGAAACTATCTGGTGCTTTGGCCGTCTTGCGCGGCTGCACGCAAGCATCAGACTGGCCTCCACCTGAGGAATTTGCAGTGGCTACAGCTGGAACGGCAATGGCAGCAGCTTTAGCGGGCATTACGCTGGTAGCTGCGGCTGGTGTAGCCCCGCCCTTAAATGTTGCCTTGAGGTAGGCGATCACATCAGCTACGCCTTGCTGGCCAATAGTCAGGTTCCAGTAAGGCATATTCGGTGATTTACCTATCGCCGGGCCACCATGGTTGATCACGTTGTACAGGTATTCCATTGGTAGCTTGTCAAATGGAATATTGGCATGAATTGCCGGTTTGGGATCTAAGCCAGATGCTGCTGGCCCATCTCCTTTGCCTGTCGCCCCGTGGCATTGCGAGCAATATTCCTTGTAGAGGGTTTTGCCGCGACTGACGCTAGCCTTGTCAAATTCTGCACTTGTCCAAGGCTCGTAATACTTGAAATCATTCACACCCTGCGTCATTAAGTACCCAATCACCGCGCGGAGTTGTGGCTCCGTCGCATCGGCCAGAAACTCGCCACTGTGCGGCACGAAATCCTGTGGGTTTAGTCCAAAACGATAGAGCCAATCTTTGTCATACCGCTGTCCAGATGCTTGGAGCGCAGTACTTTGAGGTCCCCCAATGATTTTCCCATCTTCATTAATCGTATGACAGCCGAGACAGGCGTGAGCCTTAAAGGCCATTGCACCAAAATCAGCTTCATATTTCGTCACTTTTGAAACATCAAATGCGCCGACGGTAACTCGTGGATCCTTGTTGTGCTCAGCAAAATAATCAGCGATCGCGTTAGCGTCGGATTCGGTAACAACTGGGTGTTTGGACGATACCTCGGCCAAATCCCAACGATACCCTTTAGCGTAAAGCGGTGCTTCTTTGCCAGTCAACCAGCCAATCAACCAAGGACGCCGGTATTTGCTCCCGGCCCAGATGAGATCGGGTGCCTTGAGATTAAAGCGGGAATCGGGTTTGCCTTCTAACCGATGACATTGAATGCAGGTCTGCTGGAGAACTTCCTTTGCGCGCGATTGATCACTCGCGGATACTCCAGAGGATAACATCAGTCCCGTTAACGCAATGAATGCACTTCCAATAACTGTTCCTCTTCTCATATTCATGCCGCAATCCCTTTCACATTTAATAACCTTACCTGATCCCTCCTCTTGCAAGGAAAACCGGGGCGTTAAGGAAAAATTGAAATTTATCTGCTAAATTTATCTCCTACGGATAAAAGCTTATCATGATTTTTAAATTTTCGTCTGTGTGATACCGCACATTGCAATGCAGTCAAGTATGAGTTTGAATCAAGCTGTAAAAATAGAGCCATAGATATTTATATCTATGCTTAAAATAAACAACCTAGCTGGCGTCAATCCCGCAATAATAGTTTCTGGAGTAAGCAGTGCGCCTGCATAAAGTGCACAATGACGACATCCATATCGTGCTATAGGTGGCTGCCGTCGTGGGAACATCCTAACAACCCACTTCAATTCCTTACTGATGACTTTTCGGGAAATGTATGTATGCCAAGAAAAATTTGTTTAAAATGCACGACGTACACCCTAAACAAATTCTTTATTAAATGGAGGAAAAGTGAATTCTATTACTATCAGCATGCTCGCGGCATTAAGCTTGATTTCAGGTTTCGCACTGGCAGCGGATATGCCACCAGAAGGCAAGGCCAAATGTGGTACTTGCCACGCCATTGATAAAAGTAGCGTTGCTCCGTCTTTTATGGAAATTTCCGAAAAATACAAAGGCGATAAAGACGCAGCACGAAAAATCGCCGCTAACATTACTATGGGAGGCGCATTCGGCTGGGAATTTGGAGAAATGCCGGCAAAAGGCTTGAACGCAAATGATGCTGAAATTCAGTCCCTTTCAAAGTTTATTGCTGACTTAGCAAAATAAACTTAAACACTGTAGAACCAATCTACTAAAAATGCGCCCACAATTCACGGAGAACACTAAAACAATCGTACTTACGGACTAAATCTAAATAATAGACGTACTCAAAAATAAACGACGAAAGTTTTCCGTAGTAGCGCGCCCCACCTCTAAAAGAGAAATACCTCGCAACTTAGCTATTTCTTCCGCTACATGCTTAACATAGGCGGGCTGGTTGAGTTTGCCGCGATATGGCACCGGGGCGAGATAGGGTGAGTCAGTTTCAATCAAAATGCGCTCTAGTGGAATATGCCGCGCCACTTCTTTTAACAAAATAGCGTTCTTGAAAGTAACGATGCCAGAAAAAGAAATATAGAAGTTCATTTCAATAGCTGCTTGGGCAACTTCGAGGTTTTCGGTAAAACAGTGCATGACACCACCAATTTCGGCAGCGCCTTCTTCCGCCATAAGACGCAGGGTATCTTGGGCCGCCTCACGGGTGTGAACAATCAAAGGTTTGCGGCACTCACGCGCAGCGCGAATATGGGTGCGGAAGCGCGCACGCTGCCACTCCAAATCACCTTTTAAGCGAAAATAATCGAGGCCAGTTTCCCCGATGGCAATCACTTTAGGGTGTTGCGCCAGCCGTACCAGTAACGCTTGCGTTGGCTCGGTATCTGATTCATGGTCTGGGTGCACACCAACCGACGCATAGATGTGTTCATATTGCTCTGCGAGCATTTGAATTTGAGGAAAATCCTCTAAATTTACCGAAACGCACAATGCATGAGAAATTTCGTTCTGGCGCATGTTTACCAGAACTTCGTCGAATATTTTGGTTAGTTCCGGAAAATTGATATGGCAGTGCGAATCTATAAACATAAAGTATGATCGGGTAATAAATTGTTATGGCGCTCTTAAGTAATCATCCAGCGTCATCTATCAGCTCCCAACATCATGTGCCGGTAAGATAACAAGATAGATTCAAATAATAGCTTAGGATTTAAAGGATGCAACGCCTCGCGTTTTGCGGTTATTAACTCATTTTGATAACGCAACAGATCGAATATAGCAATATTACTTGATAGATTTTTTATTAAATCAGCAAGGTAAGGATGGTATCTAACCTTTCCCGTGAGTTTTGCGCTGCCTAAGTCGTAACACCATTGTTGCAGCCAGTGGATGACATGGAACGGTTCTATGCGTTGCAACTGTTCGGCCAAAGTAAATACATCAAATTTGGCGGGCTGTTTGATTTCCTGCAAAAAAAGACCATACTCCCCTTCCCCTGTAGCTTCCTCAGCCAGACGTGCCGCCAGTAACGGAGCAAAGCCGGCTTGTGCCAACATCGCTACTGGATCAGCATATTTCTGCTGTTGCAACCAGTTAGAGCTGGCCTCGAGTGATGGCATTGGAGCCACAAGTATCAGGCAGCGGCTTACGATGGTGGGTAACAACTGTTGTGGTTTATGGCTAACCAAAATTATCAGCATCCGCTCAGGCGGCTCTTCCAGCGTTTTTAGCAGTGCATTCGCTGCATTGGCATTCATTGCTTCGGCGGGATGAATCAACACTACACGATGACCACCCTGATGTGTGGACAGATTGATGAAATTTGCGAGTGTGCGCACTTGATGAACAGAAATTTCTTTGCTCGGTTTTTTTCCTTTCTTCTGTTGTTCGTCTAGCGCTTCTTCAGCGATTCTCTTAGCCCAACTCTTCAATATCAAAGATACTTGGGTTTCACTGGACTCCTGCATTTCGATCGACTGCGCGCCCGACAGCAGCAAACGGAAATCAGGATGGGTGCCTTGTTCAAACCAGCGACAGGAAGCGCAATCTTGGCAAGCCAATTCGCTACCAAGTGATTTTTTGCATAACAAAGAGCGGGCAAGATTCATGGCGAAATCTAACTTACCTATTCCTTGCGGCCCTTTCAATAAAATTGCATGCGGCAAACGTGCACGCAATCCGATCCAGCGGTGCCAAAGTTCATCTTGCCATGCGTACAGTTCATTCATTAGCGAACTACATTAATTCCAAAATAAGTAGGAGTAAATCACAATCATCCTCACTACTTCAGTATGATCACTGCCCTTTATAACGAACGGAATCGGCGACCTGCATCACTGTGCGTGGAGGTACTTCGCCAACCACCGTTACCAAATAATCGCCCTTTTCTTTATTGTAAACATGGATTGCACCTCGGCTGGATAGACCAAGTTTTCTATTAAAATGATTCCCCAATGTTTCGATAAACACTGAGATGGCAGCCAATCCGTCGGAAAATACAAAATGGAGTACGTCTGTCTTTTTACCAGGCAGCGAGCGACGCATTTCCATAATTTTCTTAAAACCAGAAGGAACGGCAACGACTTTCCAATCGCTCATTGCAGCCTGTGTGTTGATTTCGGACGGCGTGGCATGGGATTGTTGTTGTAAAGTGGTAGCGGCTTGACCCGTTACCACCTGCGTACGCTCAATGTCACCGCCTATTTTTAGCTGGATAAAAGTATATTGCTCCACCATCTGCCTACGTTCGTCCAGCACGACAGCTTTTAACAACAGGCCGGAATCCCTGTGCGCCCACATTTTATGGGCATAGCGCAGAGTGTCTTTAGGCTGAAATACGATGGCCTGAGTGTCAAAACCTGCGATGCGTGCCTGCTCGGCGGTATGAATAAAGTAATTCTCATTAAGCGCGGATAATTGCTCCGGTAACAGGGCGGGGAAACTTTTACCGC
This sequence comes from Candidatus Nitrotoga sp. MKT, assembly GCA_003402345.1. Classification (GTDB taxonomy): domain Bacteria; phylum Pseudomonadota; class Gammaproteobacteria; order Burkholderiales; family Gallionellaceae; genus Nitrotoga. The sequence goes on from QFXH01000001.1 coordinate 512,381, forward strand.
TATATTGCCTTTCGACCTGCACAGCTTTGTGGTCACCCAAATACCACAAAATTTCATTGTTATTACGGATGAACTCACGACGTGGACCTTCCAGATTTTCAAGCTTCTCGTGCTCACCATTCTGGTCGGAAATATGAGTAATCCGCGCGGTCTCCATATGACCATTATGCTGATATACAAAAGTCCCACTGTAATCGGTTTGGTGCGTAGCAAAAGCAATAGTTTGCAGCCAATCCAAGTCAACCTGCCTGCCAGTGTCGCCGAATGCTGAAGCGACCGCAAAAAATGAAACCACGATCAGCGCAAATCTGGCCTTCATGGTTACTTACCCTCCTGCTGGTGCGCCACTGTATGAACATAGGAAGTCATGCCATACACGTCTAAGCTAGGTGAAAACTCTTGATGTGCCACCAGATAATCGTCCAAGCCATTCGCAGGCAGACTAACTGAATGCACCACATTTGACTGCTGCATGGCGATTTGCGGAGCGGTTTCCGACCCAATTTGCACCGATAACCACGCTACCAATGTGAACGCCATAACCGATGCGGCGGCAGAAAGCGCGAACCATCTGACATTATGGCTGGCACGGCTACGCGGCGCGAGAACCGTCGGTTCAGCCTGCAAACGTTCACGTATGGCAATACTAATGTTGGCATGAACATGATCAGGTTGACGCAATACATCGCTAATCAGATGATAGGTTCGCCATTCATCATGTTTGTCAGGATTTCGCTTCAATTTGTCGAGAACCGCTTCCGCATCATCGTCAAATAACTCGCCATCCATCAATGCTGAAATTTCCTGCTTCATGTTCACCACCTCTTGTCTTTACTAGTTCCCAGCAATGGCCGTAAATTTGTTGCAATCGCTTCACGCGCCCGAAAAATACGGGAACGCACGGTACCGACCGGGCAATTCATCGCGGCTGCGATTTCCTCATAACTTAACTCTTCGATTTCACGCAAAGTAAGTGCAGTACGTAGATCCTCAGGCAACTCTTGTAGAGATGAGTTCACTACATCAATAACTTGTTTACTCATTAATTGATTTTCAGGCGTACTAACCTCATGTAACAACCCCGCATCCTCGAAGCCCTCAGACTCTTCCGCATCAAATAGGGTAGTGATCGGAATACGTCTTTTAAACACCTGCAAATGATTTTTCGCTGTATTAATACCAATGCGATATAGCCAAGTGTAGAACGCACTTTCTCCGCGAAACGTCGGCAAGGCACGATACGCCTTTATAAAAGCTTCTTGAGTAACGTCCTCGACCTCAACTGAATCGCGCACAAAACGCGAGATTAATCGCGCCAGCCGACGCTGGTACTTGGCGACCAGCAATTCAAAGGCGTGTTTGTCTCCGCGCTGCGCGCGATCAACCAATTGCTGATCGATTTCCCTCTCGCCCATTCTGTTACCCTAAGTTTTATCATGCCGCCCCAGAGGCGAATCGTTTAATACTGCATTCTTGGTAAATAACCCCACAGCGAACTGCTAGATCTCGAAACAGTGTAACCCAATGGTTCGAATGTAATTTACGATACTCATTACCTTGATTCTTGACATACTTGCCTGTCATGGCTTCATCATCAGATACTGGCGTCATCCCCGATTTTTTCCCATCATCGTGATCCTTTTGCCTGACTTTACCCTGAAACGCAGCACCAAATAATACTCGACACACCATCGGCGCCCATAAAGAAACTAAAATCATCCTATAAAAAATGACGATCAGAAGTCACCAGTGTCCCGCCGGTTTTCCTGCGGTAAATATGCTGCGGCAATTAAAGTGTCATGTAGCTGATAACTGCGTCTACGGAGCGCAATCATACACCATCAACGCACCAGTAATACCTGGCGTTGGAGGCATTTGAAATCGTTATTGCTTCGGCCAGTTTACTCCCAGCTTTACCGACTCAGAAGTCCAGCACACAGACGAAATCTCCAATGTACTTTGCCGTCTTCGAAATATTTCTATATCAATAGTAAAATTATCGTAACTTAAAATTCCGCGCCACTTATGTAACAATCAGCCCGCGTAAGATTTAAGCGAGACGCGCTCCAGATCAATCGCCTGTGATTTTTGAATACCACCAAAACCGTATAGGGAAAAAAGACCATTCCCCATCACTGCCGCTCTGCTAAAACGCTAATCAATTCATATCATTGTGAAACGCGCCCTCTCATGAAATGTAGTTGCTGCCCAAAATACTTGCTGGATAAGCATTTTCTCGAACAGGGTGAGTGAGTGAAAATATCTGCAACACACGAGGGCATCGAGCTGGTGCAAACCCGATGCGGGTAGCCAAGCAACGTGGCCACGCCACCATGCGATGATTTTGACTGTCTATTCCAAATGGATTGATGGTGCAGATAAAAGCCAAGAACGTGGGGAAATTGACGCGATATTTGCGGTTAATCGCCGCAAAAACACCAAAAAACTACTTAACACACCTTAACTGATTAAGTTGGTCGGGGCGAGAGGATTCGAACCTCCGACCACTTGGCCCCCAGCCAAGTACGCTACCAGGCTGCGCTACGCCCCGAAGCTGACTATTATAGCAGAGCAAAAAGTGCACGGATAAAAAAGTTGGCTAAGTACACTTCAAGAAGATGGAGGCGGGGGTCGGAATCGAACCGGCGTACACGGCTTTGCAGGCCGCTGCATGACCACTCTGCCACCCCGCCATGTTGCGCATGCTTTAAGAAAAAAAAGGAAAGCCAGATACTTTCCCAAGAAGGTGGAGCGGGAAACGAGACTCGAACTCGCGACCTCAACCTTGGCAAGGTTGCGCTCTACCAGCTGAGCTATTCCCGCAAAAATCGAAGTCCGCATTATAGTGATATTGCTATCAGTGTCAAGAAAACGGCATAAGTTCTTATCGCGCAAAGAAACTGTTCAGGCATGTGGCATATAATTTGTCCGGTATAACTCAACCATAGGAACTGTATATATCTGAACTCTGTAACTCAGGAAAGAGTAAGGCCCAAAGGCGTACCGTTTATTTGCTGTAATACCGGAAAAATCAATTTATTGCTGACAGAAATGGGCTCAGTCAGTCACTAAATTACCCGGTTTGATTGAGAAAAACTACGATGTTTTTGCTAACGGGGCGGGCATCTCTGTATAATGCACGTTATGAAATGAGTCGGTAGTAATCCTCATTCCAAACCTGCTTTATCTCGCCCGGGTGGTGAAATTGGTAGACACAACGGACTTAAAATCCGTCGGGGAGAAATCTCTGTACCGGTTCAAGTCCGGTCCCGGGCACCAACAATCAATCAGTTAGAATGAAATTTAGACGTTATAAATTTACGTTCTGCTCCGCAAAAATGAACTTTCCGGTAAATCTGGGCAAAAAATAACTGCAAAAGAGAGTGACCTGACAGCAAATACAAACAGTACAAGCGCTCACGGTACAGCATGCAAATACAATTTATATTGTTGTGATCGTGAAAGTAGTCGGAATAAAGTTTCCATTCAATGCACAATCTGACTTTCCGCTGTAACTTTTCTCAGCCCACCAAAACGTTCCGCTAATCCGATCTTCTTAATCTCTGAATGTTGTCGCAAACAGCCATTTTTCTCGACGTCAGCAGGAATGAAATTTGGATTTTTTTAGAGTTGATCTAATGCTAAGTAAACTCAATCCCTCACAATACGAAGCAGTTAAATATCTGGACGGCCCCCTGTTAGTGCTGGCTGGCGCAGGCAGCGGAAAAACGCGTGTTATCACCCATAAGCTAGCCTATCTGATCGAGCAATGCGGTTACGCACCACGCAACATCGCCGCAATCACCTTTACCAACAAGGCTGCGAATGAAATGCGTGAACGCGTGGGCAAGCTGTTATCCGAGCGCAATACCAAGGGTTTAACGATTTGCACCTTCCATGCGCTGGGTATACAAATCTTGCGCGAGGAGGCTGGACTGCTCGGCTACAAAAAACAGTTTTCTATCTTCGATAGTGCTGATACAGCAAAGATCATTAGTGAGCTTTTGGGTGCACCGGACAAGCAAGATATCCGTATCGCACAAAGTGTTATGTCCAGATGGAAATCCTCTTTCATCTCGCCGGAACAAGCGTTAAGTTTGGTAGAAAACGAAGCAGATCATCGCACAGCACTACTTTATGCGCGCTATCAAGAAACATTGCGCGCCTATCAGGCGATGGATTTTGATGACTTGATCCGTTTACCAGTGGATTTGTTTCAGGGTTTTCCTGAAGCCCTGCTGCGTTGGCAGCAACGTTTTCGTTATTTATTGATCGACGAATATCAGGATACCAACGATTGCCAGTATCAAATGACTCGCTTGCTGGCGGGCAGTCGCGCAGCATTGACGGCAGTGGGCGACGATGATCAGGCGATTTATGCTTGGCGGGGAGCGAGCACCGCGAATTTGCAGAACTTACAAAATGACCACGTGAATTTACGCGTAATCAAGCTGGAACAAAATTACCGTTCTTCGCAACGCATTTTGACCTGTGCCAATCATTTAATACGCAACAATACCAAGCTATTCGAAAAAAAATTGTGGAGCGACCATGGGCCGGGTGACCCTATCCGCATATTTGCCGCCAGAGACGGTGAGAATGAAGCAGAGTCCGTAGTAATGCGTTTGCTGGCACATAAATTTGAACACAACACACGCTTTTCTGACTACGCCATCCTGTATCGCAGCAATCACCTATCGCGTTCTTTTGAAGAACAACTGCGTGGACAGAAAGTGCCCTATACCGTCAGTGGTGGCAGCTCCTTCTTCGATCGCGCCGAAATCAAGGATCTCACTGCCTATTTGCGTTTGATTGCAAACACGGATGACGATCCGGCCTTCATTCGCGCCATTACCACGCCCAAACGAGGTATTGGCAACCAGACACTGGAAAAACTTGCGGGCTATGCCGGTACACGCAACATCAGCCTGTTCGCAGCGGCTTTCGAGAGCGCCATGGCGCATCAACTTCCTGCGCGACAACACGAAGAATTACTAACCTTTTGCAATTTCATTAATCGCATGGAAGCGCGTGCCGACAAGGAGGAGTGTGCGACGGTGATGGCAGATTTAATGAGCGCTATTGATTACGAGGCATGGCTGTTCGACAGCCATGAACCGCGTCAAGCGGAAAGCAAATGGGCAAATGTTACCGATTTTGTCAGCTGGATCAACCGCAAATCGGAAGCCGACGGCAAAACATTGCTGGCAATGACACAAACCATCGCGCTGATAAACCTTCTCGAATCCCGCGAAGAAGAAGTGGATGCAGTCTCATTATCCACTCTGCATGCCGCCAAGGGCCTGGAATTCGGCCATGTGTTCATGGTTGGTGTGGAAGAAGGTACTCTGCCGCACCACCAAAGCGAGCACCCGGAACAAATTGAGGAAGAACGTCGCCTGATGTACGTAGGCATAACTCGCGCGGAACGTTCGCTGCAAATCAGCTACTGCACCAAACGCAAACAGGGAAAAGAATGGCAGACGTGCGAAGCAAGCCGCTTCCTACAAGAATTGCCCGCAGATGAGCTAATCTATTCGGGTGTATTACCAGCAGGCAGTACACCCGAAGTCAGTAAGGATGCGGGGATGGCGAAATTAGCGCGGTTGAAGGCGATGCTAGGTTAAACCAATATTAAAAATACAAAATAACTGAATAGTGATTCTCAGCAGCAACGTTGAATGCCACTCCATTTTTTCCGTTGCTGGTAAAGGTAGAAGTCTTTGCGCGTCAGCGGCGTAATGCTAGGGGAACTGGTGGTATGTTGAGCGATGTAACGTTCGTAAGCATCGTCCCCACTCAATTCACGTACCACACGCCATACATATGACAATAACTGAAACGGTTTGACACAAACTTCTTCGTTTGCTGTGAGTGTACCGCTTTGCACGACACACCGATTTATATCCCGGCCAGTTTCAAACACCGGCAAACTAGAATCAGTTACCACAGAAAATGATTCACTCACGCTTTTCTCAATCAATCCCGTACCCATACTTTCTCCATTCTAGTCAACTGGTGCGATACCTCGGATAACGGAGGTACCGGCTTGCCATTTAGGTAGCGAACGCAGACACGCAGCATATCGAACACGATCAGCCATAACATGCAGACAAAAAACAAGGTCAGCACTGCATCAAGGCGCTGGTTGAAAATGAGCTGTGGTGCAATGGCCGCCTTTTCTGGGGGAAGAAGACCTGATGCGAGTTTTGTGGCTAGATCGTTGGCAGCAGCGAGAAAACCGATACGTACATCAGTGCTGGTGATTTTTTCCCACACGGCACTGCTGGTAATTATAGCCAGCCAGGTAAGCGGCAAAGCCGTGATCCAAGCATATTTTAGCTTGTCGGATTTAACCAAGATACCCGTGGCAACGCACAACGCGATGGCAGCTAGAATTTGATTCGAGATACCGAACAACGGCCACAGGATGTTGACACCACCATTGGGATCAATCACGCCAATATATAAAAAATAGCCCCAGGCAGCCACAATAATACCGCTACTCAACAATACTGACGGATACCACGAGGTGTGCCCCAACGGTTTCCAAATATTCCCTAGCATGTCTTGCAACATGAAGCGGCCGACACGCGTACCTGCATCCAGCGTTGTGAGAATGAAGATGGCCTCAAACATGATGGCGAAGTGATACCACATGGCAAGCATACCTTGACCAAAGGCACTACCAAAAATACTGGCCATGCCAACCGCCAGCGAGGGCGCACCGCCAGTACGCGCGAACAGGGTAGCTTCACCCATTTGCTGCGCCAGCAAATTCATCTGCGCCACCGTAACTGGAAAACCCCAACTGGAAATTTTGGTCACCGCATCTGCCGCTTCTTTGCCAACGATACCCGCAGGAGAATTGATGGCAAAGAACACGCCAGGATCTAACACCGTAGCTGCAATGATCGCCATTATTGCAACGAAAGATTCCAGCGCCATGCCGCCGAAGCCGATCATGCGGATGTCGCGCTCGTTGCTGAGCAGCTTAGGGGTAGTGCCGGAGGCGATCAGTGCATGAAAACCAGAAATTGCCCCACAAGCGATGGTGATAAACACGAAAGGAAATAATTTACCTCCAAAAATAGGGCCGGTCCCGTCGACGAACTGGGTGAATGCGGGCATTTTTACGCTCGGTTGCATCCACACAATGGCCAGCATCAATAGGATGACCGTACCGAGTTTCATATAGGTAGACAGGTAATCGCGTGGCGCGAGCAGCAACCATACTGGCAGGATAGCCGCTGCAAAACCGTAAGCGATTACCATCCAAGCCAATGGCAGACCGGAATAATCAAAAAACTCGCGTAGATTTTGTTGGTGCTCAATCCATCCACCACCCGCCACAGCTAACAGCAACAAGATGACGCCCAGTAACGAACCTTCAAGCACACGGCCCGGGCGGATAGAACGCATGTATAGGCCCACCAACATAGCGATGGGGATAGTGGCAGCCACGGTAGAAGTAGCCCAGGGGCTATGTTTCATAGCATTGACCACTACCAAACCGAGCACCGCGATAAGAATAATCATGATAAACAGCGTGGTGGTTAGCGCAGCGGCACCACCAATAGCACCCAGTTCATCTCGCGCCATTTGACCCAAGCTACGGCCATTACGACGGGTGGAATAAAACAGCGTGACCATGTCCTGCACACAGCCGCCGAGTACTGCGCCGAACAATATCCACAGCGTACCTGGCAAGTAACCAAACTGCGCAGCCAGAGTCGGTCCGACCAGAGGCCCTGGTCCCGCAATAGCGGCGAAATGGTGCCCGAATACGATCCAGCGATTGGTTGGAATATAATCCCGTCCGTTATCGAGCCGCTCTGCGGGTGTAGCGCGAGTTGGATCAATGAGCAGAACTTTGGTGGCGATCCATGTTGCGTAGAAACGATAGGCAATCGCGTATACGCATAGCGCGGCTGTGACAAACCACAGCGCGTTGATCGACTCGCCGCGATTAAGCGCTATACCGCCCAATGCGGCAGATCCAAGCAAGGCAACGGCAATCCAAACAAAGATGGCCACCAATGAATTTTTCATAGTAATTTCTATGCAATAAGGCAACCGCAAATTATGACATGCCTCACAACTTAGATGGAGTTGATAAAGATTATTATCTTTAATGTTTATATTAAATTCAATTTAATATAAACATATTTTGATCGGCATTAAGCTGGGCTTTAACCCGAATTTTTGAGCCCCCCCTTTGCCTGACTAACAAACACTGTCAGAATGTCCACATAATTCATCGCGTAGGAGACATTGCTATGAAAGCACCTATCCGCATCGCCATCACTGGTGCTGCTGGTCAGATCAGTTACAGCCTGTTATTCCGCATCGCCAATGGCGATATGCTGAAACACGAACAGCCCATCATCCTGCAACTGCTGGACATACCACAAGCGCAGCAAGCGTTGCGTGGCATAGCGATGGAGTTGGAAGATTGCGTATTTCCCATGTTGCAGCAGGTTATCATTACCGATGACCCCAAGGTCGCCTTTCGCGACGCAGAAATTGTCCTGCTGGTTGGCGCGCGTCCGCGTAGCAAGGGCATGGAACGCAGTGAACTAATCGAGATTAACGCTGGTATTTTCGCCGAACACGGCAAGATTCTCAATGCATTCGCCGCACCACATGTCAAAGTTTTAGTGATAGGCAATCCCGCTAATACTAACGCACTAATTCTTATACATAACGCCCCCGACCTTAACCCAAAGAATATCAGCTCTATGATGCGGCTTGATCACAACCGCGCTATCGCGCAGGTAGCGCGTAAGCTTTCCCAGCCTATAGGTAACATCAAAAAAATGGTGGTGTGGGGCAACCATTCCTGTACACAATATCCCGATCTGTCACATGCCGAAATACGAGGAAGCAAAGTCCTCGACATTCTGCCAGATCATAATTGGATTGAAAGCGAATTTATCCCGACTGTGCAAAAGCGCGGCACAGTGGTTATCGAAGCGCGCGGCTTAAGTAGCGCTGCCAGCGCTGCCAACGCAGCCATCGGCCATATGCATGATTGGATACTTGGCTCACACCATGATGACTGGGTCACCATGAGCGTACTATCGGATGGTAGTTACGATATACCAGCAGGCGTTGTGTACGGTTTTCCAGTCACCTGTCACAATGGTGACTACAAAATTGTGCAGAATTTGCCGATAAGTGAAATCAGCCGCCAACATATGCTGGAAAACTATCGTGAGTTATCGAAAGAAAGAGAACAAATCAAACACCTACTGGGTTAAATAATAACTACTACCCATATAGTTACATTAATTTTAACCCTGCTATCTAAATACACAAAAGTTAAAAAATAACAAAATGGGACAGCATTCCTGTTTTTATACTAGCTCAACTACCACCTACTAAAAATGTTATTAGTTTACTGGCGTTGAATATCCAATGGCTGGCAATCAAGGAAGCTGCCATCCCCGGCCTAAGGGGTATCGCTGCACTTTTTTGTACCTATTCACGTTATCCGCTGATCAACACATTGCTGTATAACCCAGCCATTATTAATATTGAAAAATCACACAAAAACTCGTTTAAAATGACGATACTGAAGCCTTTAAAACCCGTTTATTAAATGCTACCTACCTGCTTGGCGCTACTTTTTCTTTTCTTCTGGGATGAACTAAATCCTCGCAAAGTGGGTTGTTGCCCTGCAGATAGCTTTCCCTTCAATGAAGCGTGGAACAACTAACTTTCCATGCTCATAATGATGATTTTTTATTATTTGTGGCACACCATTTCCAGCATGGTTGAGTTTGCTTTGGACGATGTGCTCGCATCCAAAAAACTTAAAGGAGAAAAACATGAGTAGCGTATTGCGTAGCGTTTGGGCCTTCATCATGCTGATTGCTGTAATCATCACGATTTTTGTGCTAATCGGCGTGCTTAGTCTTATCGTTTTCCCTTCACACTGGCTCTCTTAATGTCTATTTGAAGTATGGGCTTGAAAGATACCCATTTTGGGTGGACAAAACCTAGCTATCGCCAGCACCGGTCTTACCGCTGCGACATCCATGATTTGCCGTGCATCGACGGGCAAAACTCGAATGCCAACAGCCTTTAACGAACAATGCCACTATACAATAACGTACAAGCCTACTTAATCCAACACTGGATGACCATTAAAAAATATTGCAAATTCTTCAGCTGGCAGCGGATGGCTATAATAATAGCCTTGGATCTCATCGCAGCCTCGAGCGCGCAAAAAATCCAGTTGTTCCAATGTTTCTACTCCTTCTGCAATGACCTGTAATTTAAACTGGTGGCCCAAACTAATGATGGAACGCACGATAGCTGCGTCATTTTCATCAATAGCGACGTCACGTACGAAGGATTGATCCACCTTCAGTCGATCGAGTGGCATTTTCTTCAAGTAACTAAGGCTAGAATAACCGGTACCAAAGTCATCTATGGCTAATTGCACTCCAAGCTCATGCATGTGGGTCAGAAAAGCCATTGACGCTTGAGCCTCGTTCATCATGACGCCTTCAGTAATTTCCAACTCCAAATCCTTTGGATGCAGCCCCGTTTCTTCTAATACGGCGATGATCATTTGCGCAAGCTGAGGTTGACGTAATTGACTGGTGGATAAATTTATAGATATCGGGAATATGGATATCCCTTGCCGCCTCCATTCGGCTAGTTGCGCGCAAGCTGAGCGCAACACCCATTCTCCTATGGGTATAATCTGCCCGGTCTCCTCAGCCACGGGAACAAATTCTGCTGGCGCAACAAAGCCCTTCTCTGGATGTTTCCAGCGCAGTAATGCCTCCGCACCGCACACCATTCCATTGACCAAGTTTACCTGGGGCTGATAATGCAATGTGAACTCATTGCGCTCCAACGCCAGGCGCATGTCATTTTCCATAGAAAACAGTTGATGGGCACGAAAATTCATTTCTGGCGCAAAAAACAGAAAATTGCTGCGTCCCTCAGCTTTTACACGATACATCGCCACATCCGCATGCTTGATCAACGTATTGATTTCGTCTTCACTATCCGCATTGTCAGGATAAATACTGATGCCGATACTGGCATGAGTGGCGATTTGCATCGTGCCGACATCGCAAGGAGTAGTCATCGCCTTGAGTATCTTGCCCGCCACACGTGCCGCACCGCTTGCATCGGTCTCACGCAGCAACACGATAAATTCGTCGCCACTGATACGCGACACCGTATCTACCTCACGTACACATTCCTGCAAACGCAACGCCACTACCTGCAATAATTTGTCCCCCACCGCATGCCCCATCGAATCATTTACATACTTAAAGCGATCGAGATCAATGAATAGCAATGCAAATTTATGCTCATCACGGTGTGATTCAGCGATCAACTGCCCGAGACGGTCATGCAGCAAAGTACGGTTGGGCAGACCAGTCAACACATCGAAATAAGCAAGGGACTGAATGTGCTGCTCAGATTCCTTACGCTTGGTGATATCAACCCTAACAGATATGTAACGTACAACTTGCCCGTTCGCATCTTTGAGTGGCACGATAGTGCTATCCACCCAATACAGTGCGCCGCTTTTTGCACGGTTACAAATTTCACCGCGCCAGATGTCACCACGGGCGATGGTAATCCACATTTCGGCGAAAAAAACGCTTGGATGTATCCCGGAATTAACGATACGGTGGTCATGACCAAGCATCTCCTCCCGGCTATAGCCACTTACTTCACAAAATTTATCATTGGCCTGAATAATGCGCCCGGAAGGATCGGCAACGGAAACGAGCGCATGCTGGTCAATTGCCTGGATGTAGCTGATTAACTCTGCGGAACTTCGCTCGGCATCTTCTTTGGCATGCAGCAGCAAACTTTGAGTTTCCTTGCGGGCTGTGATGTCGTGGATAAAGGCGCAGAACTCATATTTACCCTTCTGCTTGACCGGGGATATTGCCAATTCGATGGCAAATTGGTGCCCCTCACGATGCAAGCCCGTTATCTCTATACGCTTATTCAGTGCGGCCCCCTCACCAGAAGCCAAAAAATCTTTCAAACCCTGAATATGCGCATTACGATACTGCGGTGGGATGATCATATCGTGCAGCATGTGTCCGATAGTTTCTTCCCGTGCCCAACCAAAAATCTTTTCTGCCTGACCATTCCATCCGGTGAGAATGCCCTCCGAATTCATAAGTATTACGGCGTCGGGGGCGGCATCAATAATAGTGCGCAATCTCATATCAATCTCGGCCAGCTCCATTTCCTCAAGCTTTCGGCTGGTCACATCTTGAACAACACCCAGCATCTTCAACGGAGTTCCATCGATATCACGTATTACACCGCCACGCTGGTGTAACCAACGCATCGTTCCATCCGGCCAAATAACCCGGTGCTCTATGTCATATTTAGTACTTTCTTCAACACAGCTCTTCATGGAATTGATCATATACTGACGGTCATCAGAATGTATGCCGCTCAGGAAATCTTCATAAGTACCATTCTGTTTTCCTGCAGGACAGGCCATAAGGGCAGAAATATGGTCGCACCAATACAGTTTGCTAGTGCGAATATCCCAATCCCAAGTGCCGATCTCACCATACATCAAACTAAGGCGTAAGCGCTCCTCACTCTCAATCAATCGTTCATTCATCTTCCGCACAGTTCGAAGAGCGCGTTCCCGGCCCTGCACTAGCAATCCTGTGAATAACCCTAGCAATATACTCACGGCTAAACCGGCCACGACAATGGATTGCGACTTTTCTTCGGCCAGCTGCGCCTCAAAGCTGGGGAGAGAACTAGCAGCCATTGTCCAGGTATGCCCAGCAATTTCAAGGCGTTTGGAAGCGTGGAAAAACGAATCTACGGCACTGATTTTATTAATGCTGTCGGCAGCATACATCAGCGTATTGTTTGATATGTTTTCGCCATCGTAGATTTTGATGTCGATGTCAAGAACACGTGCACCGAAAATGCCACGTATAAAACCATCCGTCCGAAATAGAGCACTAACCCAGCCAATAAGATTGGCTCGGCGCTCAGCCAAAGTAGCATATGGCGCACCGTTTTTATAAACAGGCAAATACATCAAGAAACCAGTCTGCGCACTTTCGCCATGTTCTTGCATCAGTTTTGTCTTGCCAGTGATAACAGCTTTATCGTTATCACGCGCTTGCTCCATTGCAACACGCCGTACTGGATCGGAATACATGTCGCCACCAAAAGTACGTCGAATACCCTTTGAGAATGGCTCGATGAAGATAACAGAGGTAGCGATATCTCGCTTCCCACCAGGGCTGATGATGTATGCGGGAATGCCTTCCTTGTAGATGGTAGTGTGTTTGTCTTGCTTCGCCGCGGGTACGACTAGCGAAAAACCCACACCCTGTATACCAGGGAAGCTCTCGGCAATATGTTGAGCGACGATATAGGCATGGAATTCGTCGCTCTCTACGCTGGTGGAAGCGGCAAATAAGCCTTGCACGCCCCGCAGCGCTTGTTCCAAAGATTGCATACGTTGTTCAATGCGGTTACTGACATCCAGCAAACGAAAATCGAAATCATATTGCAATTCCTGGACCGCTTCATAGCGTGCACTTTTCCACAACTGATGGGTTACAACTAAAGAAACAATCACGACCAACCATGGTAAAAATCGGATAGCAGGAGACCATGATAGTAGCTGCTGAATGGGATTAATGCGTGATGCTGATGAGGTCACCACGTTAATACTCTAGCATCATAATTTTTACATGAAAATTCATAATTGCAGTGTGACTGAGCATAGTTATGCCGAGTTGCCTCTATAACTTACAACAATCTATGACAATACTTTAAAGTCCCCCACTACATTACGTTGTTCGAAGACGGTTATAGCACTAAGGCAAATTAGTGCAAAACTCTAAGCCTTTAGCAATACCCTAAATAAATATCCCGGCATGCCGGGATATTTATTCTGAAATAAAATCACGTAACAACTTAATGCTGCAACGATTTGATTATATCCTCGACTACCTTTTTCGCATCACCAAACACCATCATGGTTTTGTCTAAATAGAACAAATCATTGTCCAATCCAGCATAACCAACAGCCATACTGCGCTTAACCACCAAAATAGTGCGCGCCTTATGCGCATCAATAATCGGCATACCATAAATAGGACTGTTCGGGTCGGTCTTGGCTGCAGGATTCACCACATCGTTAGCACCAATAACCAACACTACATCAGTATCGGCAAATTCGTTATTGATCTCGTCCATTTCTAATACCTGATCGTAAGGTACTTCAGCCTCAGCCAGCAACACGTTCATATGCCCCGGCATACGTCCGGCCACAGGGTGGATGGCATAACGCACTTTGACGCCCTTCCCGATTAAATGCTCGGCCATTTCATTGATCGCATGTTGTGCCCGCGCCACCGCCAAACCATAACCCGGCACGATGATGACGCTATCCGCATTCCCCATCAGGAACGCAGCGTCATCCGCACTACCGCTGCGCACCGGTCGTTGTTCGACCTCGCCAGCTCCCCCCACTTCGCCATCACCACCGCCAAAGCCGCCAAGAATCACATTAAAAAAGGAGCGGTTCATCGCCTTACACATAATGTAAGAAAGAATTGCGCCAGAACTACCCACTAATGAACCGGCAATAATCAGCATATTATTATTTAGGGTAAAACCAATACCCGCCGCTGCCCACCCAGAATAGGAGTTAAGCATGGATACCACGACTGGCATATCCGCCCCGCCAATCGGCATAATCAGTAATACGCCAAGCAATAGCGCCAAAGCGATCATGATCAAAAATGGCGTCCAGCTTTCCGTAAAAATGAACATGATGCCAAAGGCGATCATCACAACACCCAAAAACAGGTTAAACCAGTGCTGTCCAGCAAAATGTAGGGGCTTGCTGCCGAGTTTACCGGATAATTTTCCGAAAGCGATGATGGAACCGGTGAATGTAATCGCACCAACAAACGTGCCGATGAATAACTCAATCAGGTTGCTGGCGTGCAGCGGTGAGATGCCATAGGCGACTGGATTATAAAACGCCGACATAGCAACCAACACCGCCGCCAGACCAACCAACGAGTGCATTGCCGCCACCAATTCCGGCATGGCAGTCATTTGAATGCGCCGAGCAACCACTGCACCTACCGCTCCGCCCACGATGATGGCAAGCGCAATATAAATCAGGTTCTGGGTGATAGTCAGTGTGGTGAGCACCGCAATGGTCATACCTATCATGCCAAACATGTTTCCGCGCCGTGCGGAAATGGGAGAACTCAAGCCTTTCAGCGCCAGGATAA
The DNA here is from genome assembly GCA_003402345.1 of Candidatus Nitrotoga sp. MKT. GTDB lineage: Bacteria > Pseudomonadota > Gammaproteobacteria > Burkholderiales > Gallionellaceae > Nitrotoga. Next base: position 527,668 of record QFXH01000001.1, read on the forward strand.
AAAGAACTGCGGCGACCAGATAGGCTAATGCAACAAAATTTGCCGACATAATTTTTCCTTGATTATTTTTTTTGTAACTGCTTTACCTCGCAAACTAGGTGAAGCATAGTGATGCTCAACAAAAAAATAGGGAACCATTCCAGATTAATGGCTGATTATCGCTCCACCGTACCTTTTTGCGTCTGAACATCGATGTTCTGGGCTTATTTACTCTTCTTTTTGAACATGCTCAGCATGCGCTGTGTTACCAGAAAACCACCGAATACATTAACTGCCGCCAGCATAACTGCGATTAACCCCATGACTGTGCCAGCGTCGAGTTGCTCAGGCCCCGCCGCCAGCATGGCGCCAACGATGATAATGCCGCTAATTGCGTTGGTCACTGCCATGAGCGGCGTATGTAGCGCAGGCGTGACATTCCATACCACGTGATAGCCGACCACCACGGCCAATACAAATACGGTCAGGTTGATAATGACAGGATCAACTGCACTACTCATTTCAAAACTCCTATGTTGAGATTGGCAAGCCTTAACCTTTCCCAGCCCACTTTCTGAGGGGGAAAGATTAATATATTTATTTAGTAACCACTTCTCCATCGATACACAACAACGATCCGGCAATAATGTCGTCAGCACGATTGATGTTCATTTTTCCACCGCTTTTGGGGTCACATAATAAATTTAGAAAATTCAATAAATTTCGTGCATACAAAGCGCTAGCATCTGTAGCAACCAAAGCAGGCAGGTTGTCTTCACCCACCAGCGTGATGCCATGCTTGACCACCGTTTTCCCCAACTCGGACAACGGGCAATTTCCGCCCGCTTCAACTGCCATATCCACGATCACAGAGCCTGGCTTCATGGATTTGACCATATCTTCAGTTATTAGCACGGGGGCGGCTTTACCTGGAATCAATGCAGTGGTAATAACAATATCAGCTTGTGCCACACGTTTAGCAACCTCTACCTTCTGACGTTCCATCCAACTGGCCGGCATGGAACGGGCATAGCCGCCAACGCCTTGGGCAATCTCCCGCTCCTCATCAGTTTCATAAGGCACATCAATGAATTTTGCACCTAGGGACTCCACTTGCTCTTTCACTGCAGGACGCACATCAGAAGCCTCAATTACCGCACCCATACGCTTGGCAGTGGCGATAGCCTGCAAACCAGCCACACCCACGCCTAATATCACCACGCGCGCAGCCTTCACAGTTCCGGCAGCCGTCATCAGCATCGGCATAAACCGTTTATACAAATTGGCCGCCACTAGCACCGCCTTATATCCGGCAATATTAGCTTGCGAGGACAAAACATCCATAGCTTGCGCGCGTGACGTACGCGGCAGCTTTTCCATGGCAAAAGCGGTAATGCCCTGCTTAGCGTAGGCTGCAACCAAATCCGCCTGAAAAGGTGAAAGCAAACCAATCAGTACAGTTTGGGCCGCCAACTTGGCTAGCTCGTCCTCAGTTGGGGCTTTCACCCTAAGCATGATCTCCGCCTGGGCATAAACTTCCGCAGCGCTTACCAAGGTGGCACCTGCCGCTTGATAGTCGACATCAGGAATACTCGCTCCCGCTCCGGCTCCCTGCTGTACCATGACTGCATGGCCAGCGGCCAGCATTTTTTTCACCGTTTCTGGCGTTGCCGCGACACGTGTTTCACCTGCGCGCGTTTCCGTAGGAATGCCTATACGCATGAAACATCTCCCATTTTAAAATAGCCCGAATATGCCGGGCAGAAGTAACTATTCAAGTCACGCAAACAAATTCCCCGTTTCCGCAGGTTTAAAGAAGCCTTGATTGGTCACAGCTTTTCCTGCAGGTTGAATTATTTGGGCAAAAAGCTTTTTAATTGTTTGCTGTGAACCCATAACCGAACAATTTTATCATCAAGATGTACCCGTTATCATGTCATCTCGTTCGAGGCAATGCGCTATCCATTGCGCAGTAAGCTTTTCCTGCACGGTATTTTGTTTGAGCCGTGCATTTAAACCAGGGAAATTTACGCAGTCTAGTCTTTGATCCTGGTTGAAGCAGGAGAATACATAGGTCTTTTCCCCGGTTACGATGTCAAAGTGCTCCTGAATGCACTGGCCGCAGATCTCTTTCATCATGCATTGCATTGGTGAGTTAATGGAACCATATGCATGGTGATCCGGTTTCATATAGGGCTTCAATTCACCATGACGGGCCGCCGCAACCGCAGCCATCATCCTATCTGAACCAATCGCAATAATACGGTCGACCTGATTCACCTCAATTTCTGGCCGCCCTAATTCACCGCTGGCATAAGCTTTAATGGCCTGCACAATATTGCCTACATAAGTTCGATCTTGGGGGCGACTCGGTATAAAGCCGGGTGCTTCATCGCTGCACCAAATCACCACATCAGCGGCCAACTCGATGTCGTCCACCTTATAGCGATCTATCATTTTTTTATAACCAGCAAAGTAAAGTACTTTAGAGCCAACACTTCTAAATGCTTTGCCAATAGAAAATAATACGGCGTTACCCAATCCCCCACCAACCAACAATACAGTTTCTTCCGGAGCAATTTCAGTAGGGGTGCCGGTTGGCCCCATAAGCACTACTGGTTCACCATGCTCCAGCTTGGCGCATAGTTGCGACGAGCCACCCATTTCCAAAACGATGGTGGAAAGCAATCCTTGTTCAGCATCAACCCAGGCTCCGGTCAAAGCTAAGCCTTCCATGACCATGCGCGTACCCTCTACTTGTGCAGCATGCGTCTCAAAATTCTGCAAACGGTAAAATTGCCCTGGCTGGAAGCTGCGCGCCGCAGCAGGAGCTTTGACGATTACTTCAACAATATTAGGAGTAAGACGAACTACTTTGTGTATCGTGGCACGCAAGTCATTGCCCAATCTGGCAAGGAATACATCTTCATTTTCTTTGCTTGCTGCGGCAACTTGTGACAACACCCTGCTCAACACGGGATAACCCTGCTTGGCACTACCCATAGCCTTGACCACGTTGCCCGAATAAGAAGGATGCAGGTCACCGAAAAAACTGACGAAACGGCCATCATGGTACTTATACTGAAGCACATGTGCCTTAGCCGGCTTAGCATTGCTCCGCTCCGGCTTGACTGGTTTTCCCTGTTCGTCACATGCCTGGAAGTAACGCCCATCCAACTTGAATTGTTCGGGAAACTCACGTGCCAGCACGGTATTCGGCTGGGTACCCGCAGCCACAAAAATAGTACGCGCTGGCAGATGGATTTGCCCGGTTTTCTGCCAGACTCCCTCGGCATCTAATATCTGGTTCATCACTACCATGGCAGTCGCATCGCCGTTTGTATCGATCTCTACCCGCACCGGCGTCATACCTTCGGCAAAATAAATTCCTTCCTCTAAGGCTTTCTCTACTTCCTCATGATTGAGGGTATAGGAAGGACTATCGATCAGTCGTTTGCGATAGGCCAAAGTAACGCCTCCCCAGGATTTGATAAGCTGAAGGATGTTGGGTTTTCGTCCTTCAATTGCGGCCTGAGTCCGCTCCACACGTATAGCCCGGGCATGGCTCAGAAATTCTTCGCCAACAATGACCTCTGCCGCCGACCACATACCGCGCACTGCCGCCTCTCCCTTTTCCGCTACCAACGTTTCATAGCGGCAAAGAAATTTTTCAACTTGCACTGGATAATAAGCAAGTGACTCAGTGGCTGTGTCAATCGCAGTCAAGCCGCCGCCAATTACCACAACCGGCAAGCGAACTTGCATGTTGGCGATGGAATCTGGTTTTGCGGCTCCCGTCAATTGCAATGCCATAAGAAAATCCGACGCAGTGCGCACACCACATGCCATGCCGTTTGGTATATCGAGCAATGTAGGGCGGCCAGCGCCCGCAGCCAATGCAATATGATCAAAGCCTAGCCCAAAAGCACTTTCGGCAGTAATGGTTCCACCGAAACGCACCCCCCCAAACAGCGCGAACTGCGCGCGCCGCTCAAGCAGCAGGCGAATGATTTTGAGAAAATTCTTATCCCACCGAACCGTAATACCGTATTCGGCCACCCCACCAAAACCGGCCATAACCCGATTATCCAGCGGCTCCGTCAATATGCTTGCATCATAGACTGGGCTAAATGCCACTCGATTGCCACCTGCGTCCACACCGGACAACTCACCCGGCAATGGTTCAATCTTCAACCCATCGACACCGACAACGGTATGCCCGTCATTCATCAAATGGTGTGCCAGCGTAAAGCCGGCGGGCCCCATACCAACGACAAGCACACGCTTACCGGTACCTGTTTTCGGGTAGGGACGCCAGAAATTAAGTGGATTCCACCTGGTAAGCAGACTGTAAATCTCAAAGCCCCACGGCAGTTCCAGAACATCCTTCAATGACCGGGTTTCAGCCTGTGGAATGTTTACCGACTCTTGTTTTTGATAAATGCAAGATTTCATGCAGTCATTACATATACGGTGCCCCGTTGCAGCACACATCGGGTTATCTACCGCGATGATAGCCAAAGCACCCAATGCAAAACCGGACGCTTTAACTTTATGGAATTCTGAAATTTTCTCATCCACAGGGCAACCCGCCAGCGGAATGCCAAAAATGCTTTTCTTGAATGGCGGAGGAGAACCATCAACCCCGGCTTTTTCCCGCATACCGACTGAGCAGGAATCCTTGCCTTGCTCATGGCACCAAATGCAGTAATTCGCTTCACCCAAGGCACCAGCCAAGTCTGTACCTTTATCTGTAAGGGCAAAACCTTCGCGATGGCGGAGATGGCTATCCGCGAGACGATGCGCAGTGTAGGGAACATTCTCAACAGGAATGATAGGCACCAGACGCTGAAAATCAAGCTTGGCAGGAACCCTGAACAATACACCCTGTCCATGACGCTTTTTTCCGGCAGTAGTATGCACAGCCCAAGCTGCATATCGCATGGCAGTATCGATCCGGTCAATATTTTCTGCCTCGGCATCAAGCCAACTGTTAATTTTTCGGGCGAAAAGTAATTCATTCATTTCACTGGCAGTATCACCGAAAGCCTGCAACAACTCGGTTCTGAGGATATCGCCATCAAAAGCTGCGGCATCCGTCGCCTTATATTTCTGTACTGCCTTACGCTGGACAAAAATACGTTTGCAGTGAAATAACGGCGCTAGCTCATTATGTCGCTCTGCTAACTCTCGAACTGCGGTCTGAATATTAAATAATTGACCAAGAAAATCTTCCAGATGTGGAGCCAAATCAATAATGAGCTGCGATTCTTCCAGATGCGACATTTGATCTGGAGCATTACGCGCTGCCGCCAGCTTTTCTGCCAGCAATGGTTCACCTTCGGCAAGTTCGGCCAGAAAGCACGAATCGATGCGGGGTAACCCATCGCAGCTGTAGAGATCTTCAAATTTTATTCCAAATCCCAGTTTTAAAACTGGAGGCGAAACGACACCCCTATCAGTATCTGTGCTACGTTGCTCAGAATTTAAACTTTCCATGCAGTGCAAACTCCTAAATTTATATGCGCAGTGAATTTAAAGCAGGGGGGTCATGCACCCTACTACAAGCGAAACACCTTGCTTACATACGGACAAAACGCCCGCGTTCCAATCCCAAGCATATTAAAAAAGCCCGGTTATACCGGGCAATAATAATTTATATTAACTTATAATTATACGATTTTATTTGTATAAGATTATACGATTTTATCTCCGGCACCGCACTGCCCTAGCATGAAAAAGTTATAATTTACTGTCCGCAACTTGAATTATTTTATATGCCCGCCATACAGCTATTACCTGATTTGCTGATCAGCCAAATCGCTGCGGGCGAAGTTATCGAACGTCCTGCTGCCGCGCTTAAGGAGATACTGGAAAACAGTCTGGATGCGGGCGCCACGGAAATAATCGTGCAACTGGAAGGTGGCGGCGTAAAGCTGCTGCGTGTACGCGACAATGGCAGTGGCATCGCGCCAGACGAGCTGCCGTTCGCCCTGATGCGCCATGCGACTAGTAAGATTACCTCACTAGCCGACTTGCAGCGCGTCGCCAGCATGGGCTTTCGCGGCGAGGCTTTGGCCAGCATGGCGGCAGTGGCGCAGGTAACCCTTACCAGCCGCAAGACGGATAGCCCACATGCTTGGCAGATTCAATCCGGGGATGGCACACAAAGTGAAGTTACTCCTGCTGCGCACGCTCAGGGTACAAGCGTGGAGATACGCGAGCTGTATTTCAACACCCCGGCGCGGCGCAAATTCCTCAAGTCCGAAGCCACCGAGCTCGCATACTGTGAAGAAACCTTCAAGCGCATCGCACTGTCACGCCCGGATGTCACCTTCAGCATGCAACACAATAACCGCATAATGTGGCAATTACCCACGCTATCACGCTCAAGCCATTCATCCCTTACGTCGATCTCCCAGCCTCCTGAAATAAGCTGGGAAGAAAAAGCAGACGCATTGCCAAAGCGCATCGAAGCCATGTTAAGTAAAGAGTTCGCGCAAAGTGCGGTGCCTGTCTCTCGCAAGACAGCTGGATTGCATTTATATGGCATGGCTTCCCTGCCCGCTTATTCGAAAACATCACGCGAAGCTCAATATTTTTTTGTAAATGGGCGTTTTATCCGCGATAAGGTAATCGCCCATGCTATCCGACAAGCCTATCAGGATATCCTTCATCACCAGCGCCATCCCGCCTTTGTGCTATTTCTCGATATGCCACCAGAATTAGTGGACGTGAATGTACATCCGGCCAAGAGCGAAGTTCGCTTTCGTGAGAGCCAGGCCATTCATCAATTCGTGTTCCATACGCTGCAACAAGTGTTGAGCACGCCCGTGGCTTTGACAGAAAACGCATCCGACTTATCGAATCAACTAGCCCAGGTTTCATCCATGCAACAAACCATGTCGATACAACAGCCAATGCAGTTGCACATGGCATCACAGCCGCTGGTTTTTTACGATGCTCTTTTTGAAAAAAAAGAAAACAGGGGGGAGGCGGAAGAAAAGTTCAATGACGCACCCTTTTTAAATACTCAATCTCACTCTCAATCTTTCCCATCAGAAACTGAAATTCCACCGCTCGGCTTTGCCCTGGCACAGCTTTCCGGTATCTACATACTGGCGCAAAACGTACATGGATTAGTGGTGGTGGACATGCACGCCGCCCACGAGCGTATCGTATATGAAAGACTTAAAACAGCACTTGACCGGCAACAGATTCCCATGCAACCGCTACTAATCCCGGTGAGCTTTGCTGCCGAAGCATTGGACATTGCCACAGCCGAAGAAGAACACGCAGCCATGGCACAACTCGGTTTTGATATCGCCCCATTGTCGCCGACAACGCTAGCAGTGCGAGCCATGCCTGCCATGCTTAAACAGATCCACGCCGAAGCTGCCGCACGTGATGTATTGCACGAAATGCGTGAATACGGCGCTACTCGAGTGCTGACCGAACGACGCAACGAATTATTGTCTACGCTGGCCTGCCATTCCGCGGTACGCGCCAATCAAACCCTTACCGTGCCTGAGATGAATAATATCCTGCGTGAAATGGAGCGTACAGAGCGCTCCGGCCAGTGCAATCATGGTCGTCCAACTTGGTTCCAAATGAGTATTGCAGAACTGGATACGCTGTTCATGCGGGGAAAATGAACAAACTGCCTCCCGCTCTTTTTCTTATGGGCCCTACTGCCAGCGGAAAGACCCAGGTGGCTGTTGAACTGGCACAGCAGCTACCAGTCGAAATTATTAGCGTTGATTCCGCGCTAGTGTATCGGGATATGGATATCGGTACTGCCAAACCCGAGGCTGCCGTCCTCGTTCATGCGCCGCACCACCTGATCAATATAATTGACCCAACCGATGCTTATTCCGCCGCCGCTTTTCGCCATGACGCATTGCGCTTGATGAATGACATCACTCAACGCGGACGCATTCCTTTGCTGGTGGGCGGCACCATGTTGTATTTCCGTGCCTTGCGCTTTGGCCTGAATGAACTACCGCAGGCCGACCCAAAAGTGCGTGCCGCTTTGGACAAACAGTCCGACCGTATCGGCTGGCCTGCACTGCATGCCGAATTAGCCCAGGTTGACCCAGAAACCGCTGCACTGCTAAAGCCAAATGATGCGCAGCGTATCCAGCGTGCACTGGAAGTTTATCAACTCTCCGGCCAACCGATATCCGCGCTGTTCAAACAGCAAAACAAATATCCGTTGCCTTATCACGTCATGCAGATTGCGCTCATTCCGAGTGAACGCAGCAAGTTACATGCACGTATCGCCTCACGATTTGTTGCCATGCTTAAACTCGGCTTGGTAGATGAATTACTCGCACTTAAAGAAAAATATTCGTTGCATCCCGACCTGCCTTCCATGCGTTGCGTAGGCTATCGTCAGGCATGGCAATTTCTCGCCGGAGAAATAAACGAAACAGAGTTATTGGACAAAGGCATCGCGGCCACACGCCAACTGGCTAAGCGTCAGCTTACCTGGTTGCGCGGTATGCCGGAAATTATCGAATTTGATTGCTTATCCCACAATCCTGCGCAACAAGTACTCACCACCGTGCGGCAGCTACAGAATATCTGACCCACAGAGTGGAGGTGGGTGAAAGATTTTGCATTAAAAATATTAAGCACATAATTTACCAGGAGCGCATAAGGCCTTACTCTTGCACACCAAGCATAACCTTTACGTCTTCCGGATGCATGTGCAGAAGCTTACCAATATCCTTATAATCATCGGGCAGAGCCGCATCAGCCCAGCCATTGGCAGAATGACGCGCAAGCTTGACAGCAAGTACGACATTACGCACACGCTGTTGATTGGCACACTCAGCATCCATCAACGTGATTAGCAACTTGGGTAATGACCATTTAAGTGCCAATGCGGATTGCAAATGAAACAATGTAAAGCCCAATACCTGTTCCTGCGCAACATTGCTACGTAATGTTTTATCTTGTTGTTGCATGGCACGGATTTTCAACATATCTACAGGCGCAAAACACCACATTAGCAGTTCGGCAATATCGAATAACAACGCAGCGACACGTACTTCTTCAAAATGCATATCGTTCAAGCGAACCGCCCAATCCACAGCGAAAGTGGATGCGCGGTTTGAACGATTCATTACTCGCAACAAACAACTCAAGGCATCTATCTGCCCGCTTAGCACTGTTTCTGCCAATAGTTCTGCCGGCACTTTTTTAAAAAATACATCAAGACCTAGCATCATTAACGCTTGATCGATCTGCAACACCTCATGCTCTTGTCTAGAATGCTTTTTCTGTTGCAGATAGCGCAATAACTTAACGGTCATCATTGAATCATGCCTGATAACATAAGCAACACCCCGCGCACTAAGGTTTTTTTCATCTTGGCGCAACACAGACAGATTCCGCGCAGTTTGCTTCAATACTGGAATATCAACTTGACTGAGAAACTCCACCCACTCGGCCAATTCCCGCATTTTATGATGTTGCATAACATCTCCTTCCCTTACCATTACTAATCTATCGGATATCTCGACACACCAAAGTAAATCTTTAAGAATCAACTAAAAAACCACTAAACAAGTCCACGCGATAACGCCCTCATGCGTATAGGCGAAGGCCATTGGCAGAGAGCCGGAGATGAGACAACAAACACTGGCAACAGACTGATTTGAGGCATACTGCAAGACCACCCGCAAAACGGAATTCTGTCGCGCATGGGCAAACTTATGCCGTAGGCTGAATTCTTTAACGTCATTGAACCCCACTATCCCAAAGCGAGAGACGGCGCGAATTGTGCAGCCCGCAGCGGGAAGAAATCGAAATTATTTTGGGGTGAAATTGACAACAGGATGAGTACAAACAATCATTTTTTATTAATTTGTTTGTATACAACAAGAACCATATCAAATGGTTACTTTGCTATTCGTTATTCTCATGAAAGCTTCAAGCTAGAAGCTTGCCGGACTTCTACCGTAACCCATCGACTGCATTACATACCCCTATTTATTATTTATATCTATCAAAAACATACTATACAACCACAAAACTCGAAGTCCGACAGTCTAAGCCGGCTAGAGCAGTTGATTTACTCGCCATAAACAAACAATTGCTAAAGTTAACAAGCCTTCGTATAATTCACCTTTTATTGCAAGAGAAATTCTCAAGGAGTTGCCATGGCAAACACTGCACAAGCTAGAAAACGCGCGAGGCAAGCAAACAAACAGCGCGAACATAACACGAGCTTACGCTCTGAACTTCGTACTGCGATTAAAAAAGTGGCGAAAGCTATTGAAATAGGCGACAAAGCTGTGGCAAAAGCTGTTTTCATCGAATCCACCAGCATCGTTGACTCTATCGCTGACAAGAAGATCATTCATAAAAATAAAGCTGCGCGGCACAAAAGTCGCCTGTCTGCTGCCATCAAGGCAATGGCCTAATAAGCTGCACGCATTCCCAACAAAGCCGATAGCACATGCTGTCGGCTTTATGTTTTAGGTGGACAAACTCGCAGTACAACAGCTGATGGTGGCTTGATGTAACGCATCTCCGCCCCAAATAATACTGAGGTCGGCTATCAGTAGTGGATACCCGCGGGTTCATGCCTCCAACCTACTACTGCCATAAAATTGGCGCCCAAATACGACAGGAAACAAATATCCAAAACGTGCCTGCTCATGCTGCCTCCAGTAAACGATGTATTCTGTGATGACCTGAATGGCCTCGGCGCAGGCTTTAAAGCGCCAGTGATGTATATTCATTTTGGCAATCTTCAGAGGTTTTCTATAGGGTACGTTGTCGTAGCAGCTCCCCCAGCACGATATTAATGGTGCCATGCCGAACTGATCGAACAATTTTTTGTACTCATGGGCGCGATACTGCCTACCCCGACAAGCCTTCCTGGAGTCGCTTTGAACCATGGGTTTCTCAGTACGCTGGTGGGCAGCTCGGATTCCACTTACAGCACTGTGCCCATTTCGATGGTAGATGCTCAAGCCAAGCGTAACACCCATTCCGCGAAGCTTTGTAGATATAGCACATAAATAGCGTCGGATAATCCCCCTGCAATTCCTTCTTTATCGCCTACTTCACCGCACTTCCCTGGCAAAGTACGCGCAATTCGCGTTTGTGGTCTTGACCAGTTCAAGCTCAATCCAGATTTAACGCAGCTTTCCATTACGGATCGGCATCGCGCATTCCTTATCTGCACGGCCTTTAACCAGTACTCCAATCCAGAAACAGTCATACCGACAAGCGCTGCAGCAGCGCTTCCTTCAGATTTAACTCTTCTTCTGTGACTGACTTCACCGCTTGTTCACGAAATTTTTTGCTGTAAACTGCACTTGGTATTTTTTGTTTTACCACACGTCTTCATTTTAAGTTTAACAAAACGTAAGTATCCATTTTACCCTGCCTACCTTAAAAACAAAGTACCGAGCAAATCATCAATGTTAACCAACGGCAACAACGTCAGCACAAAATAAAACACATATACAACGCATAAACTACAAGGCCAGCATTGCTGCTGGCCTTGTAGTTTAATTTTTACTTAAACACCAGAGTGTCATGTTACCAAGTATTATCTGGGACTATAAAAATTTCTTCCAGAACTAGTAGGGTATGCATTATGACAAGAACCTGATGGATTATTCGTTCCTATCATGCACCAATAATTATTGGATTCAACTTTTGGCTTTACCGCATTATGGGCTACAAAGAACGGATTAGGTTGGCCATGCATTGCCCTTACCCCATGGTCACTCTCACCTACACTTGGCATATCCTCAGCCATATTATAGGGAAGACGAACTCCTTTGGCATCAACCTTAATGTTTTGTGCCTGACCAGTTATATCTGCTTTTTTGAAATAATCATGCGACGTAGCATGAGCATGCCCATCATCAGTACTGGCAGCTTCATGCCCATGGCTAGAAGCTTGTGCTAATGAAACACCAAATGCAAAACAGGAAACGATAGCTAAATTCATAACAGTTTTTTTCATTATTAAGCTCCTTTAATATCAAATCTTACGAGGATAATTGAGTGGGGTGAAATGTACCTCACTCCTACAAGCTTTCACTGCTACTGCGTTAAGTGTGCAAATAATCATCATGGAAGTAAATCAATATATAAGCTCACTGTAGCACCAAACAATAATTTATTAATTTAACAATAAACTCAACTCATTGGTACTAAAATTAAGATTCACCGAGCACAGAAAAAAACATACGTATAAAGTATTCTTCTGACAAATCCCTGTTCCATTTTATATTAAATGCACAATACATAACATCTTGTTGCAATTAAGTACCATATTCATTTGATCAATTACTATAGACCACATGGCATTAGTACATCTAGCAACCTACAGGCGGCATTGTACAGCCGCTCCGTCTTACAGCAACTACGTATACAACTTGTTTTACGCCACAATCAACTTCATGGAGTTTTCGGTAAGTGCCTTTAATCGTTTAATTAAGACACCAATCGTCAACTTTCATCCCGCTCAGTTTCGTGCGCCCCACCTTTACTTACTAATACCGATGAGAGCCGCATAATAGGACGATGTCCATAAAAAGTAAACAAGCAAATCATTTAAGCCACACGAATATCACTACCATATTTAAAGATAAATAATAAAATTTATATTCACTAAGCCGAGGAACACGTGGATTCCACGGCAAGAGTAAATTAGTCTCAATCAGAAAGAATTAGAAAATCTTTGAGGCTGGTTGACGACAAAATTGTTCAACGGATTAAACAGCAAACTCTTTTTCAAAATATCGCCGCGTGAGTCTGGTATCAACTGGACGCTTTGTGAAATCTCTCGGTAATGCTTACAGAACCAGATTTGTCGTCATCCGTTCGCTCATGGAATAGCTGTTCACCATTGATACACCCTTCAGGCCAACCAAGTATTCTTAGTCTTGGACGACAATGGACGATCTGATCAGGTGTAAAATCCGGGTCCTCAACACCACGAAAATATGCTGTCAACATTTTGACATTCTTCTCTACTTCACTGCGACTCCTTTACACAGTAAGTCGCCATTTTTTAGGGGTATCCTGCAATTTACTTACTTGAAAATTTAGACAGTTAGAGGACACAAAGCAATACAATAAGACTCTACGGCACAAATATTTTAGGAGTAGCAAGTCTTACAGCGTGCTGCACAAAACCAATGTAAATACTATATTTATTCACATCATTAGCCCTCACTGGCTCTTAATTAATTCTATCTGCATGAGGCTCGTAATGCCCTAATCTTAAGCCACCATTAGCTATTCGCACAATGAGATAACCAATGAGACAACAACTGTTCTGTATATTTACTACGCTACTTTTAAGCGTTGGTACGACATGGGCTGACCCATTCAAAAACGGCTTAGCTGCACATAAACATGGCAACCCCATAGACGCAGTGAACAATTACCATATAGTCGTAGCGCGTGGGAACGCAACCGCACAGTTCAATCTTGGTCGTATGTATGACAAAGGGAAAGGCGTTTCGCAGAATTACGCAAAAGCAATCAGATTGTATCGATTAGCAGCAACCCAAGGGCTCGCAAATGCACAATTCAATCTTGGTTATATGTATGACAAAAGAAAAGGCGTTCCACAGGACTACGCAGAAGCAGTGAAATGGTACCGTCTAGCAGCAGCCCAAGGGAATGCGAATGCACAATACGAACTTGGTTTGAAATATGCCAGCGGACAAGGTCTTACACAAGATCATGCGGAAGCAGTGAAATGGTACCGTCTAGCAGCAGCCCAAGGGAATGCGAATGCACAATACGAACTTGGTTTGAAATATGCCAGCGGACAAGGTCTTACACAGGATCATGCGGAAGCAGTGAAATGGTACCGTCTAGCAGCAGCCCAAGGGAATGCGAATGCACAATACGAACTTGGTTTGAAATATGCCAGCGGACAAGGTCTTACACAGGATCATGCGGAAGCAGTGAAATGGTACCGTCTAGCAGCAACCCAAGGGAATGCGAATGCGCAATTCAGTCTCGGTTATATGTATGACAAAGGGAAAAGCGTTCCACAGGACTACGCAGAAGCAGTGAAATGGTATCGTCTAGCAGCGGCTCAAGGGAATGCAAATGCGCAATTCAATCTCGGCTTGAAATATGCCAACGGACAAGGTCTTACACAAGACTATACCGAAGGACTGAAATGGTGGCGGCTAGCGGCAGCAGAAGGGCAAGCTGAGGCGCAATTCAACCTCGGTGTGAGCTATATGAATGGACACAGCGTCCCGCAAGACTACACTGAAGCAGTTAAGTGGTATCGCTTAGCGGCAACACAGGGTAATGCGCATGCGCAAAACAATCTCGGTATGACGTATTACAACGGGCAAGGCGTCCCGCAAGATTACCTTGAAGCTGCTAAGTGGTATCGTCTAGCTGCAAAACAAGGGGATCATCTAGCGCAATACAATCTTGGCTATATGTACAACAAAGGGCAAGGCGTTGCGCAAAACCACACAGAAGCAGTCAAGTGGTGGCGCTTAGCAGCAGCCCAAGGGCAAGCAGAAGCGCAATTCAATCTCGGTATGAGTTATAAGGCAGGGCAAGGCGTCCCGCAAGATTACGCTGAAGCAGTACGATGGTACCGCCTAGCGGCAGTGCAAGGGAATATGAACGCGCAATACAGTCTCGGCGCAATGTATGAAGAAGGACAAGGCGTTGCGTTAGACTATATTCGTGCACACATGTGGTTCAATCTTAGTGCAGCATCAGGATACGGAGACGCAATAAAGGAACGTGATATTGTTACAAAACAAATGACATCACAGCAAATCACAAAAGCACAGGCAATGGCAAACAATTGCCAACAGCAAAATTTAAAAATATGTGACTGAACCACATAGGGAATGCACTACTTATCTGTAGTAATTCAAACTTAATCTAACAATAAGGTCTTGCCAAAGAGTGGGGTTACCCGTTTTGATAGAGGAGCGAATCTTTATCAACCAAAGCGCGTAAGCGTAAAGTAGTGACCCCATGAGTAGTGTTCAACAGAACGTTATCAAACACAAGGTTGGCTTGCTGAATCTGGTCGCCGAACGTTGGCAACGTATCCTGCGCCTGCAAGGTGATGGGCTTTTCACGCGATACCTTCTATCGTTATCAGACCGCCGTTGAAAGCGGCGGAGTCGAGGCGCTGATCGGTGCCAATCGCCGCAAACCCAATCCT
>QFXH01000002.1 GCA_003402345.1 Candidatus Nitrotoga sp. MKT
TAGGAATCGATCTCGCCAAGAACGTTTTTGCCGTGCACGGCGTAGATGATAACGGCCAGGCTGTGCTGGTCAAGCCGAAAGTTTCACGCGCAGACCTGCTGCCGCTGATCGCACAACTGCCACCGTGCCTGATCGGCATGGAAGCGTGTTCCGGCGCACACCACTGGGCGCGACAATTTCGCCAGTACGGTCACACCGTCAAGCTGATGGCGCCAAAGTTCGTCGCGCCCTACCGCATGACCGGCAGGTTAATTGGGGTCAGACTCGATTTAACTTGTGACCGCATATATTATATTTGATTTATTTGTGCACTTGAGGCTTCTTCCTATCTCGATTGGGCGTCTCAGTAGTGGAAGCGCAACTGAGCGACCATCAATGCATCACCCTCTATGCAATACACCACGGGGAATGGGGTCAAACTCAAATAGCACTAAGTTAATCGTATTAAATATATATAAAACAATAATTTAATAAAGTATTACCGCGGATTTCACAATTGCCTAACCTCGCTAAAAAGGCTTAACTTAGTACCATTAGTATCTGACTTCGTTCGCGTTGACCCCGTTCGCGCATCGTCCAACCGATAAAGGTTATAACGCGCCTTGTAGAAATTCGGATCGAGTTGCAGTGCAGTTGTGAATTCGCGCCGCGCTTCATTATGGCGGCGGGCTAGCATGTACGCATAACCAAGGTTGTTGTGTACACGCGCCTTGCCAGGCGACTTTATCGCGGTATCTTCCCACAAACGAATCTCGCTAGCATAGTCCTGGTTCCGCAGAACGGTAAGGGAAGCCAAGCCTAGCAACAGTAGCGCAACGCAAGCCTGAGTTCTTGTTCCGTCCGTCCACAATTTCAGTTCGATACACAAAGCAAGAGAGAGTGGCCATCCGGCCAGATACATCTGACGGTCGTTGGCGATATCGATACGCGGCAGAAACAGATGTAACGGGATTAGCTGCAACATCACCCACGCCAAGGCGAAACTGATCCACGGGCGTACACCCCAGCAGGCTACCATGATCACGAATAACGCAAGGAAGAAGATCAGTGGCAGCAAAATGGCGGAAAAATCATTTTGCAACGGCAGGCTCGGATCAATGTTCAGCCATAACGGTAAAGCCCATTGCCGCATCAGATAGGAAAAGGCAGCAATTTGATTTGCTATGTTGCCTTGCAAAGAATTGAGCTGGGCACTGCGTTCCATATGCGCCAGGTAGCTGTCATTGAACAGAAATATCAGTGCGCCCAGAATCAGTACCAGCCAGCTCGGCCATTGCGGCGTCAGGGCGCGTTTCCATTTACCGCCACAAGCATATTCCCACAACAACAGCGCCAGCGGAAACGTGACGGCGGTTTCTTTAACGCCCAGGGCCATGACGAAGAGCAACGGAGTCAACCCATACACTTTGACGCTGTTTTGCTGCGTGCGACCGTTGATGTAAGCGAGCAGCCCTGCCAGATAAAACAACGTCATCAATGAGGTAGAACGGCCGCATATATAGGTGACGGCCTCGGTATAGACGGGGTGAGCGGCGAACAGCAATGCGACAAAAATCGGAACTTGCCGGAGTTTATCCTGCTGCAATTGTTGCTGCACAAAGGCCTGCGCTAATCTGTAGACCAGGTAAGCATTTGTCAGATGGATCAGCAGGTTGGTGAGATGAAAGCCGATCACACCTGTGCCCATTGTCCAGTTGAGTGTGTAGCTGAACTTGAGCAAGGGACGGATGCCGGTGGGCAAGCCTTCTGCCCAGCCTGCCCAGGAGTGTACGCTCGGATTGTTGACGATGACGTTGTAGTCATCGAACTGGAATGTGCCGTTAAGTGCATTCGCATAGCAGATTAACACTGCCAGCATGAGGCACAGTAGTACGCTGAAGTGCGTTTCAGGGAGCCGCGCGGGCATGATCGAAAGCAAGATCAAGAATGTCTACAGCGTCCCACCAACGGTCTTTGCCATGCAACATCACGAGCAGTATTTCGTGACCACTCCGTTTGGCAAAAGCTACAAGACACTTGCCGGCATTGGGTGTGTAACCGGTCTTGAGGCCGAGTGCGCCATCGTAACGACCGATCAGCGCGTTCTTGTTTGCCAGCGTGTAAAGCTTCTTGCCGTCTAACGTGGCGATCTGCAAGTTTTTTTGCGAAGTAATCTCGAGCAATGAGGGGTATTTGAGTAACTCATGCGCCAACCGCGCAAGATCATGTGCGCTGGAATAGTGTTGGGTGGCATCGTGCCCGCAGGCGTTGGCGAAATGTGTGTCGCGCATACCGAGCTCTTTTGCGCGGCGATTCATTCGAGCCACAAAGCGTGTTTCACTTCCGCCCAAGTGATCGGCCAGCGCATGACAAGCGTCATTGGACGACGCGATCATTGTAGCGGCGAGCAGGTCTTGCACACGAAAGCGCTCGCCAGCCTTAAGCGCAATACGCGAGCCCGTCTCAAGTGTAGATGCCAGACTGACCGATGCTACTTCTTGTAACTGTCCTTGTTCAAGAACCAGCAGCGCGGTCATCAACTTGGTCAGGCTGGCAGGCGACAAGCGGTCATTGGGACGATGTTCCCAAATGGATGCACCATCCACTTTGACGAGATAGGCGTTAGCGGCCTGTGGAAAAGGATCGGGCTGCGCCTGTGCAGCCATGATGTGGCACCACAGGAACAGCCCGACCAAATACTTCATGCTTTAAAAGCCGAACATACCCTTCAGTTTTTTGATACCTTCCAACATACCGTTGGCTGGGTTATTTACGGAAGGCTTGTCGTTGGCTGGATTGTTCGCAGAGAACTTGCCCGATTCATGGGAAGCATCCGCTTCACTTGGCTTATTCTCATCCACAACGTCTTTCATGCCGCCCATGCATAGTTGGAAGCTCTCAGCGCTAGTCTTGCCTGTGTAGCTGCGGCCCTCGCATGCTTTGCGGCGTCTTTCTTCACGATAAACCTTGGCTTCTGCCGGACAATATGCAGATAGCTGCTGATAATTATTACCATTGAGTCCCTTGCAAATTGTCTTGGTGGTGGCAGCCATATCCAGCTTGCACTCTTTGGCGATAGAAGCGTTTTTTGATTGTTGATCATGCTGAAGTAGCATGGCATAGGTTTGCACGTCTTTAGAGACATCCTTACGCACAATATCGCACAATTTTTTGCGCTGGTCGGCGCAATTAGTAAAGATGTGATCAGCGCTGCCGATCCAGACAACCGTGCTGTCGTATCCTGAGGTGTCACACATTTGCGCTTTTGCTTTAGCAAGCATCTCTTCCGAATCACAAGCTCCTCCAATGCGCTTGCCGCTAAAAGCCATATTCATGTCAATGTCTCGACCGCCTGATTTGCCTGATAGCTGCATCTTGCCTGCATAGCTGTTGGAGGTAGCAGTTTGCTCGCCAATGCCTGTCATTATCTCCCCGTTATGGTCGCAACGCGCTTTCCACGAGACTTTATTGCCGATGGTTTTGATGTCAGACAT
This sequence comes from Candidatus Nitrotoga sp. MKT, assembly GCA_003402345.1. Lineage (GTDB taxonomy): Bacteria > Pseudomonadota > Gammaproteobacteria > Burkholderiales > Gallionellaceae > Nitrotoga. The sequence continues at coordinate 3,474 of QFXH01000002.1, forward strand.
CTGGCAATTCTTGTCGCCGGAAGTCTTTCTGGGATCGCTTTCCCCGCCTTTGGCTATGCACACCTTCGTCGTAGTGGCGGGCATCGCGAAAGGCATGCCAGGGATTTCCATCTTGGAAGAGATTTCCCAGTATTCACCAGGTGCGGCATATGCTACAGCACCTAACATACTGATCATCATGACTAGAATGGCGGTAAAGTATTTGTTCATGATCGTTCCATAAAATTGATTGGTTGCTGAAAGATTATAAATCTAAGCCTAACTGCGCGTTAAATTTTACCCGCCCTCAACTTACCCTATGAGTTCAAGTTCAAAATACAACGGCTAAAGGAAGCTTACTATAGCGCATAGCTTTTCCGGGAAATACTTTTCTATTTGCAAAAATAGGGCTTCCAGAGGAGGAAGTCCATGAGTTGAACGAATAGCGTTTTACCGATGTTCATTCATGGCAATCTCCGGCAGAAAAACAGGGATACGACTAGAACCACTCTTTACCAACATCCTTCATTGCTTGGAATTCTGAATCTATCATGGCTTTCAGCGATTCACCTTTTCGTTTAACCGGGCAACGGTGAGTTAAATTCGGAGTTGGGCGCACGATTGAGCAATGCCTCGACCGCGCTCGCTGCCGGAACCTGCTCATACAATACGCTGTACACCGCCGCACAGATCGGCATGTCTACGCCCAAGCGTTGCGCCAAATGATGCACTTCGCGCACGGTATAAACTCCCTCCGCCACGTGACCCAGTTGGCTCAAGATGTCCGGCAACGCCTTCTGTTGTGCCAGTAAAATGCCCACCTGCCGGTTGCGCGACAGGTCTCCGGTGCAAGTCAGGATCAAGTCGCCGGCGCCAGATAACCCACTCAAGGTTTCCGCACGCACACCCATTTTCAATCCCAGCCTCGTCATTTCTGCCAACCCGCGCGTAATCAGCCCGGCGCGTGCATTTTGCCCATAACCCATGCCTTCGGCGATGCCAGCGGCAATAGCCAGTACATTCTTGACGGCGCCGCCCACCTCAACACCCATCACATCAGTGCTGGAGTAGATACGCAAGGACGAATGATGCAAGGATTGCGCCATCTGTTTGGCAAATTCTCCATCACTAGACGCCAAAATCATGGCCGTGGGGAGACCGCGCGCCACTTCCAAAGCGAAGCTCGGCCCGGACAACACGCCGCATGGGAAATTTTTCGGTAAGGTTTCTGCGGCCACTTGATGCGGCAGCTGTGTGGTGCCCGCCTCGAAACCCTTGCACGCCCAGATTACCGGAATCGGCATGGGCATTGCCGCGATCTGCTGTAGCGTGGCACGCAGGGCGGCAATTGGTACAGCAACCAATATTAATTCCGCGCCAACGAATGCGGCGCGCAAATCAGCAGTAAGATTTAAATCCGGCGGTAATGGAATTTCCGGTAGGTAACGCTGATTGTAGCCGGTAGCACGCATTGCTTCGATTTGCGCCGCGTCGCACGCCCACAATGTAACGCGATGACGCGCAGACAGATTGATAGCCAGCGCGCTACCCCATGCGCCAGCACCCAGTATAGTAATGTTCATCGTATTATGAAGGAGCCGGTTAATCGCCCCACACTTCGGTCGCCCTCACATAGCCTGTCATGCCATCCGAATGACGTACTTTGACCCAGCCATTGCCCGAGCTTTCCAGCCATTCCAGCGCAACTTGCTGACGCGTATTGAATGCTATCGGCGCCCCCGCATCTGCCGCCTGATGTACCGCAGCAAGCGGTATCATCACTGCCACAAAGCGCTTGCCGCTTAAGGCGCGTTTTTCTATCCAAGCCAAGCTACCCGAGCTGTCGCGTACTTTAACCCAATCATCCAGGCTAACAACCTGCTCCAGCGGCAAGTAACGGTTCACCACAAATAATTTTTTTGCTTTAAGCGAGGGGGCATCATAAAGAATGGCAGAACTATCCACGACAGACACGTAGTCCAGCGCACGCGCGGAACCTGCCGCTGTAACTAAAGCAATCAACAGGGATAGGGCGGCCAGCGATTTCATTTTTAATGCTGGGTATTCGTTGCGGCCTGTGCCTGTGCCTGCTGCTGTTTCTGCTGATGGTATAACACCTCAAAATTGATCGGATTAAGAAACACGGGGGCGAACCCGGCGTGAATCGCCATATTCGATACCACTTCCCGAAGATAGGGATAAAGGATATTAGGACAGACAATCGCCAATACCGATTCCAGCTCTTCCGACGGCAGATTGCGCACTTGGAAAATACCAGCCTGTTTAGCCTCTATCAGGAACATCACCTTGTCTTTTTCCGGCAGCTTGGCGGTTACCGTAACAGTGACGGTTACTTCATATAGACCCTCTCCCATAGAATGACTTTGGGTATTTAATTGCAGTTCAATGTTCGGACTCTCGCGTTCCAAAAAAATACTCGGCGCATTAGGGCTTTCCAGCGACAGGTCTTTCACATACAACTTCTCGATATTGAATAGGGGTTGTTGCTGTTCAGATGCGGCTGCGGGTGCTGATGCTTCACTCATTATATTTACCCTTCATTTTAAAATTAACTATTCAATAACTGACTTAATTCACCACTATGTTCCAACGCCACCAAATTATCGTAGGTACCGACAAGGCGTGTACCTATGTAAATTTGCGGCACGGTGCGCGCCCCGGTAATTTCCATCATTAGCCGGCGTTGCTCCGGTTGCAGATCCACACGTATTTTTTCGATTTCCGTTACACCCCGGGCACGCAACAGCCGCTCGGCCAGCACGCAATACGGACATACTGCGGTGCAATACATCAATACTTTGGACATCACTATTTTTTCAATGGCAGGCCAGCCTTTTGCCAAGCCGACACGCCACCCACCAAATTATACGCCAACTCAAATCCATGCTTATTCAGCAACACACAAGCCGCGGACGAACGTAGACCACTGCTGTCCATCACTACGATAGGCTGTGTACGATAGCGTTCTAATTCTCCAATGCTCTCATCAAGCTTGCCAAATGGAATTTGTTTCGCATTCAGGACATGCCCGGCATTAAATTCTGCCTCTTCACGCACATCCAGAACTAAAGCATTCTTGTAGTTGATCAGTTGCAAAGCGGCGGCACTGCTTACTTCTTTTACCCCACGTATGCTGTTGCCAATAAACGACCATAGCAACATCAAACCACTACTTACTGCCATTAAAATCATCCAGATATTATCTTGCACGAACTGCATGCTGCCGCTCCTCGTATTTTTGGAGGGCAAATTCTAGCAGAGCAGCGAAGTTCCCGGGGCTTTTCTGTGCCAACACACTTAACTCTCTATACGCCACCTGAAAATCATTGGGATACGACCAGATGGCGCGTTCCATCTGTAATTGTGCCGCAGCCTGCTCACCGGACAGCGCCAACAGCAGAGCCTCGCGGTACACCACTACACCAATCGGCGCAAAAGACATCACTCTCTCATTCAATATGCGCTTATCAGCGAGATAGTCGGTGCCCACCTTTATCTTGCTACTCATGAACAAATCAAAGTAAGGCCGCAGCGGGACTGGCGCATGTGCTGCCATCAGATCTTCACGCCAGGAATAACCGTTTTTGCTTACTGCCTGCCGCAGCCCCATTAACATTTCCAGATCACGGTAATGCTGCAACATTTGCCCCAAGGACAGCGTCCCAAACAACAGTATGGTCGCCAGCGCCAGCCGTCCCAGAAAGCGTAATTTCAAGCGATAAGTGGTGGTATCCAGCATGCCCAGAGTAAGCGCCGCCACCCCCAAAAAATAGGCATACCATAACGGATATTCCAACAAGCTGTGTATAGCCAACACACCCAGCAGGGCGTATCCCCACCAATGGTAAACGGTACGCTGTACGCGATTACATTGAATTAGCCACATTGCCAACGTACCCAATAAAATGAGCAAGCCAGCCAAACCCATTTCTGCGGCAATCTGCGTTACCAATGAATGCGCATTGTTATATAGGCCGACAATATTAGTGTTCCGCAAAACAGGGCCGAATTGAAAATGCTGCCATGCGAACTGGCCAAAACCTGCACCCAGTAGAGGAAACTGGGTAAATATCTGCCATCCTTCCCGCCACAAATACAACCGGATGCTACCGCTAGTCCCTTCGCCAAACAGACGCCGCATTGTGGTAACGCTACCGGAAGCCCCTTCCAACCAAGGAATCTGCACTACACCATGCATCAAACCGAAACCCAGCAACAACAGTAAGGTATAACGCAAAAGGGGCAAACAAGATTTATCGCTACGCTGCCACCACCAAGCCATGCCTGCCATGAACAGCAAATATAACCAGACGCTACGCGAGCCGCTCAATACCAGAACGAAAAGCAGCGGCATGGTCAACAGCGCAACGTACCATGCACGCAGCAGGCTGCGCATATACAACAAGCCCAATGAGATTAACCCCAGCGTAATGTAGTTGGCGAAATGATTGGGCTGGGCCACATTGCCATAAACGGCCACGGAAATCTTGGCGGTAACCACCGCATCCAAAAAAGTATGCCAGCGATAATTTTGCAATATACCAGCCAGGGCATTGAGTTCAGCCCCCACCAGCAGAAATGCAGCCAACGCTGTCGCCAATGCAGGCAAACCAAATTCCTCGCGTAGGCGTTGGCCAAGCATCATTAGTAGCGCCGCCCATAGCAAGTACAGGGCAAACAACAAAATCTGATCAAAATAGCCCACCCTGCCCAGTACAAACTGCACCATACCTAGCAGTAGCAACCCAATGGGCAACAGAACGATGAGCGGAATTTCCGGTTGCAGCCAATAACGTTTTGTCACCAGCAGAGGCATGGCGGATAGCCCAAGAATAGCGGCACCCCATTCTTGGTAGAAGGTGGTGAGCGGATAGGAATGGTAATAATACAGAAACGGCAAAACCCACATTAATCCGACGAATGTCAAGCTAATGTGGGCGATACTAGGCAAACGATTTCCTCATTCTCTATAAGTGGTACAGAATATAAAAAAGGCGCTAAGGTTTGATGCGATAAAATCGCGCCACCAGCGTTTTCCCTTTTACATCTTCTAAGCGGTCATTCATGACAAGCCCCAACTTTTCCAATCGGTCATCTGGATGGGGATGTGTTTTGAACAGCAACGCCACACTGCCGTCATCTTTAGCAAAATGACCTATTTGCTGTAGCACTTCAGGCAAAGCAAAGGCGTCATAACCGGCGCGCGTGGCAAGCACCACCGCGATACGGTCAGCCTCAAACTCGGCGTTTTTATCGAGCGAACGTGCCACAATTTCTGCACCGTTACCAATTAATTTTTGTACTTTGTCATTGCCACCGATCCGCTTGGAAATTAATTTTCCGCCCAAATCCACCAGGCTGCTTTGCTGTAAAATTTTTAAATGATGCTTGCGGATGACATGGCCTATTTCGTGCCCCAATACCCCGGCCAGTTCTGCCTCATTTTGCAATAAGCTATACAACCCGCGGGTTAGAAAAATATAACCGCCCGGTGCGGCGAAGGCATTAACATCACTCGATTCAATCACACCGAAATGCCAAGCCAAATCGGGTCGCTCGCTTTGACTTGCCACCCAACGCCCGACATTATTGACATAACTCTGCAACCCCTGATCTTTGACAAGCGCGGATGCACCCAGCAAGTTACCCGCAATTTGTCGGCCTATTGTAATTTCCTCTTCCTGCGAAATCCCGACAAGCCCTAACAAGGCACTACTTGTTGCGGCGTCAGATTTTTCTTCAATCTTTTTTTGCACGCCATCCTTGAGGACTTTCTTGAATTCCTCCTCGAAATCAAAGCTCCAAGCAGCACTACAAAGAAGCGTCAATACCGTAACCGACAAGTACTTCATTATCGCTTTCATCAGAGCGATCCTTTATTCTGGCGAGACATCCGGGGAAGGAAGGTAATCGAATTTACGCGCAACAAGCTTTCCTTGAGTGGCGAATACCTGGGCTTCGGCTCGGTTTATAGTATAAGACTCGACCAAATTCAGTTCAGTCTCATTATATTTAGCGGACTGCAATTCTACTTCGTCGAGTCCGCGGATACCTGTAGTGGCAACTATTTTTCCTGTCCCAGCACGCCCCGACGCCATACCTAAGAGTCCGCCTAGATCACCAGAATCCTTACGCATATCGCCTTTACGAACATTCAACATATGCACCCAGCCCTTGCCCTTTGGACTTTTTATTTGTAGCCAACCGCCATTTTTTTTAACAATTTCCACTTTATCGCCAACCGATAGCATGGCTATTGTTTTAGCGTCCCGGAACGGCTCGACCTTGATTCCATCAGCCCTGATTACATTTCCTATTTCAGCGGCAAATGCAGGCATCACCAGCAATGCGAATAGAGCGGCCCCTAACTTGATCAAGTTCATAGTACCTTTTTTTGTTGTTCATTCCAGCGCAGCAACGCTTCAGCAAACATTACACGCCAGCAATCGCGCGTCCCTTTGCCACCTAAAAATTCCCCTTGATGAACAAACCAGCTAACTACAATATCAGGATTGATTATACATTTGCTTAACAACTGCGGAAATGCAGTGGTAACCATGACAACATCATCAGCCACGCGTGCGGCCCCATCCGTATCTCCTTCATCCACTATCCAGGAAATTGAAAATGTTTTTTCAAATAAATCCCACAAGCCTTTTTGGTCGCCTCTCAGTATGTCTACACTTTTTTGTTCCAGCCCAATATTCTCAAGCTGGTAGCGGATTTGATCCAACATAGCGTCCGTCAATAATTTGGGGTCACCATCAAGACGTATTAACAACAATGTGGCATGCAATTTACCCTCTCGCTTAAAAGAATCACACACCATACTTCGTTCCAATATCTTGTTGGTGGCGACAGAATATATACGTGCGATGGTAAAAAAGGCCAACCCCATTGTCACTGGCCCGGTGATATTAATGTAAGTGTCAGTGAAGTTAATGCTGGCATAAGAAATTCCAATCAATACAAATTGGGATGCGCCAAATAACAGGTCTATTTTATTACGCCCGAAATTACGGTAGAAGGCCCAGGCGGTAGCCCAAATAATACACAGGGTAAGTACAAGATAAGCCACACTTGCTTTAGGAAAGCGGAGGTAATCATTATGTTTAAAGTTATCTATGGCAGTAGCAAGAATTTCCACGCCTGGATGCATTTGGCTCATGGGCGTAGGTTTGATGTCGAATAAACTGGGTGCAGTGGAGCCAATAATAACGATTTTGTTTTTAAATTCATCTTGCGGACGTTTTTTTTCCTTGCTGCCCAAATCCGTGAATACGTCATAAAAACTAACGTACTGGTAAGAAAATGGCGGGCCGCGCCAATTGAGCAGAACACGCTGTGCAGCAGGTTCAGGCCAGCCAAGATCACGCGCCACCCGGTCTGGCAATGACGGTAATTTCCATCCAAAATCGTCACGGTAAATAACATACTGACGCACAATGCCATCAGCATCGGGATAAATATTATGCAATCCAAGACGCCCATTTTTAAGTATCGCCGGAAAATGTGGCAGTACCACAGCAACAGTGGCTTCCGGCTGAGCATCATTGCGTAGTGGCACAACACCGGGAATCATGGCGGGCTTCACCAGGCTCAAGGGATCACTCGACTGATCAAGACGCAGAAAAGGAAAGTAAGTATTGTTTGTGGCGGCAACGGCGGAGTCGAAATAGGCATCGCTGTCCGGGTTGTAAATGTCAGAATCGCTAAACAATATGTCAAACACAATTACTTTAGGTTGCTGTTTTTCAACCTGTTCGAGAAACTCCCCCAGCACTTGGCGCGGCCAAGGCCAACGCCCGTAGTCCTTGGCCATAGCGGCAAGACTAGCCTCATTGATGTCCACAATTACAATATCGCTATCAGGCTTAGGCACAACAATGCGGTGGCGCACCATCGCGTCAAAAGCCTCCTGACGCATACCAGAAATGATATGCAATTGCACAGTATCCAACACGGCAAACAACGAAAACAGTGCCGCCAGATAAAGATAGAATCTTGTTTTCCAAAACTTGGCGAGCAGTGCGGAGAATTTGGAATAAGCCAAACGCAACCGGTTAGCAAAATAAATATTAAAGCCCATTATAAAAAACCAATACTTATGTCATGTTGCCCTGTTTTATTTACGAATCTCGAACAGCGCGTGTGACTTAACTTAATGTAAGATGACAGACAGTATGCCGTTGTACTCCAAAAATACTGTCGTCCAGAAGCACATATGAAACTAGCCATTACAAAATACGCCACATACACCGTAAATCATCCCTGTCAGCTAAATTCAATGAGCAGGTCACCAACACGATAATACAACGCGGCTTGCAGAATATTGTCTCCCTTGTTATTTAAATCCATTGCCCAAATTTTGGGCCAATGTTCTTTGAATTTGGCTTCGTGCGAAGCCCACAACGCTTGGCAATCCAGAAATCAGTTAAAATAGTACCTTGAACAAGCGATCCATTAATATTTTTAACTTCCCATAAGTTTTGTATGAAAACCACCCCTGTCCTCCTACTCATTCTCGACGGCTTCGGCTACAGTGAAGAAACTGACCATAATGCTATTGCCCATGCACACAAGCCAAACTGGGACAAACTATGGCATGATTATCCGCACACTTTAATCCATACGTCCGAATTATCGGTAGGCCTTCCGCAAGGCCAAATGGGTAACTCTGAAGTTGGCCATCTCAATATCGGCGCAGGCCGCGTGGTGTATCAGGAGCTCACGCGGGTAGATGCATCCATTCAGGACGGGAGCTTTTACAGCAATCCGGCGTTCGTGCAAGCTATTAAACATGTCCAGCAACATAACACTGCGCTGCATATCATGGGGCTGCTGTCGCCTGGCGGGGTGCATAGCCATGAAGATCATATCCACGCCATGCTGGAACTGGCAGCGCGCGCTGGACTGCGCAAGATATTTATCCATGCCTTTCTCGATGGTCGTGACACACCGCCGAGAAGCGCCGCACATTCACTACAGCGGCTACAGGAAAAATGTGCTGCCTTGGGCGTTGGACGTATTGCTTCCATTATCGGCCGCTATTATGCAATGGACCGGGATAACCGCTGGGAACGGGTGCAGGAAGCCTATAACTTATTGACACAAGGCAAGGCTGAGTTCCACTCATCTAATGCCCAGGATGGATTGCAGCAAGCCTATGCGCGTGGAGAAAACGACGAGTTCGTTAAAGCAACCATCATCGCGTCACCCACCGAACCACCCGTCTCCATGCAAGATGGAGACGTCGCGGTGTTCATGAACTACCGCGCCGACCGCGCGCGCGAGCTGACCCGCGCACTAACCGATCCGATGTTTGATGGCTTTACGCGTGCATATTTTCCCAAGCTGGCGGACTTTGTCACACTGAGCAGCTATGGTGAAGACTTTCATCTCCCGGCTGCATTCATGCCCACAGTCATCCACAATTGTTTTGGTGAGTACCTTTCCGGCTTAGGGCTGAAACAATTACGCATCGCAGAAACGGAGAAATACGCCCATGTCACCTATTTCTTCAATGGCGGCAAGGAACATCCTTACCCCGGCGAGGACCGTATCCTGGTGCCGTCTCCCAAAGTGGCAACCTATGACCTCAAACCAGAAATGAGTGCTTTTGAAGTCACCGACAAACTGGAAGCGGCAATCCGTAGCGGGCAGTATCAAGCCCTGATCTGTAATTATGCCAACGGCGACATGGTAGGCCATAGCGGCATTATGGAAGCGGCGGTCAAAGCCATTGAAGCCCTGGATGTGTGTATCGGGCGGGTAGTACGCGCAATGCTGGAATGCGGCGGCGAGGTGCTAATTACCGCTGATCACGGCAATGCCGAACAGATGCTGGACCGCACCACACAACAAGCCCATACCGCACATACACTTAACCTGGTTCCGTTGTTGTATATCGGCCGTAAGGCGCAAATGGCTGATAGTGGCTCGCTTCAGGATGTCACCCCAACCTTGCTCGCTATGATGGGTCTGCCGCAACCGCCGGAAATGACGGGGCAGCCGCTTATTTCATTCCGGTGACCACACTTTCCCGCCACGCGTTACTGCTGTGTATCTGCTTGACAGCAGGCATAAACAGCACTCATGCATTACAGCAAGAAGAGCTGGACAACCTGCGCAAGCACATCTCCGTGTTACAGAAGGAACTGGAAAAAACCAGTGAATCGCAATCCGAAGCAACAGACGAGCTACGGGAATCAGAACGGGCCATCAGCAATAGCAAGCGCAAACTGGCCGAGCTGTCATTACAACTCCGTGCCGCAGACCAAACATTGGAAAAGCTGAGACAACAAGCACAGCAACTGGAAAAAAACATACAGAATCAGCAGGCAATGCTTAGCAAATTGCTCTACCAGCAATATGTGGGCGGTAAACAAGAATACTTCAAGCTATTGCTCAACAATCATGATCCTGATCAAACCGCACGTGAAATGCGCTATTACGAATACATCGCGCGCAGCCGTTCGGCTTGGCTCAATATGTTACGCGTCAATCTTGCGCAGCTAAACGAGGTCGTCCAACAAACCCAGCAAAAGAGCGGGGAAATTACGGCGCTGCAAGCAGAAGAAAATGCGCAACAGAAAATCTTGGAAAAAGACAAGCTTGCGCGTCAGCAAGTAATCAGTCAATTTGCCCAGCAACTCAAACAGCAACGCCACGAAATTGGTCGTCTACAACGCGACGAAAACCGCTTGTCGCAACTGATAGCCAAGCTTTCAAAAATGTTGACACGGCAAAAAGACAAAGGGGTATTCAACAATGACAAATTGCCTGATAATCGCTTCGACGGCAAACCGTTCGAACAACTTAAAGGCAAGCTGACGCTGCCGGTCATGGGTGAAGTGGTCAATAAATTCGGCAGCGCGCGCCCGGACAGCACCGTACTTTGGAGAGGTTTAATGTTACGCGCAGCGAACGGTCAGCCAGTGAAATCGGTAGCGGCCGGGCGTGTAGTATTTGCCGATTGGTTGCGCGGCTTCGGGAACTTATTGATCATTGATCATGGCAAAGGCTACATGAGCCTGTATGGCAACAATGAAACGCTGTACAAGCAGGTAGGTGACATCTTGCGCGGAGGCGACACCGTAGCGGCCGTTGGCAACAGCGGCGGGAATGAAGATTCCGGTGTATACTTTGAACTACGCCATAGGGGCGAACCTATAGACCCCCTAAAATGGATAGCTCGATGAAATTACTTGTGAAGAAATACATTGCAACAAAACAACTTTAAAGGTCAGACATGCGTAGTCGTATTGAAAAAATTGGATTGATCGGACTTGGACTCATCGCAGGTGTATTGATTAGCCTGCAATTGTCTGCCATCGCAGATAAGGACAGCGCCGAGCCGCTGCCGATCGAAGAGCTGCGCGCCTTCTCAGAAGTGTTTGGCCGCATCAAAAGTGACTATGTAGAACCGGTCACTGACAAAAAACTTATCACCGAAGCCATCACCGGTATGTTGACCGGCCTGGATCCCCACTCCGCCTATCTAGATGCCGACGCATTCAAGGAATTGCAAATTGGCACACAGGGCGAATTCGGTGGTTTGGGTATTGAGGTAGGAATGGAAGACGGACTGGTGAAAGTGATTTCGCCAATTGAAGATTCCCCTGCCTATCATGCTGGCATGAAAAGCGGCGATCTGATCATCAAACTCGATGACGTGATGGTGAAGAGCCTGACGCTAAGTGATGCGGTTAAGCGTATGCGCGGCAAACCAGGCAGCAAAATTGTCTTGACCGTGATTCGCAAGGAAGCGCCCAAACCGTTGACTTTTACTTTAACTCGCGCCGTTATTAAAGTACAAAGTGTAAAGTCAAAACTGGTCGAACCTGGGTATGCTTTTATCCGCATCACCCAATTTCAGGAGCACACTGGCGAAAACCTCGCGACTGCACTCAATAATCTATTCAAACAAAACCAAGGTGCTATGAAAGGCTTGGTGCTGGATCTGCGTAACGACCCAGGTGGCTTGCTCAATAGTTCGGTAGCGGCATCTGCCGCCTTCCTGCCCAAGGACACACTAGTGGTGTATACCGAAGGACGCAATTCAGATGCCAAGATGCGCCTGACTGCGGTTCCTAATGACTATCTGCGCAACAACGAAAAGGATTATCTAAAAAATCTACCTGCAGCGGTCAAAACTGTGCCGATGATAGTGCTGGTAAACGGCGGCTCTGCATCCGCTTCAGAAATTGTCGCAGGTGCATTACAGGATCATAAACGCGCCGTCATTATGGGCACCCAAACTTTCGGAAAAGGCTCAGTACAGTCCGTTCTGCCGCTAGGCAACAATACCGCAATCAAGCTCACTACAGCGCGTTATTTCACGCCTGGAGGCCGCTCTATCCAAGCCAAAGGTATTGTCCCTGACATCGTTGTGGAAGACCCAGCGACTATCGATCAAGACCAAACTTTCCGCATGCGCGAGGCTGACTTGGAGCGTCACTTGAGCAACAGTCAAGAACTTGATACAAAGACAGGCACTACCACCGTGAAGCCCGCCGCTCCGGCAGCACCCGCTAAGCCTTCTAGCAAACGCGAGGAAGGGGATATGGCAAAACCCAAAATGCCCGAGTTCGGATCAAAAGATGATTACCAATTACATCAAGCTTTAAACTTGCTAAAAGGTATGAATATATTGCAAGGGAAGTAAGCCATAGTACATATAACTTTCTCCTCTTCCATACCCGCATGAATGACGAACAGTTACTGCGCTATAGCCGCCACATTCTGTTGCCTGACATTGGCATCGAAGGGCAACAGAAATTACGGGATGCGCATATACTGATAATAGGTGCTGGCGGGCTGGGTTCTCCTGCTGCCATGTACCTTGCTTCTAGCGGCGTGGGCACCCTCACACTATGTGATGGTGACACTGTAGACCTGACTAATCTACAACGCCAAATCGTACATCACACTTCTAGCATCGGCATGGCTAAAGTGGATTCTGCACGTACTTCACTTGCTGAAATCAATCCGGATGTTAACGTCATAGCCCTGAATGAACGCGTAGATCAAACCCGTTTATTGGAACTGGTTGGCCAAGTCGATGTAGTGCTGGATTGCAGTGATAACTTCGCCACGCGCTACGCGCTTAACCAAGCTTGCGTGCAATTAAAAAAGCCTTTCGTATCCGGCGCAGCTACCCGCTTTGACGGCCAAGTAGCCGTGTTTGATATGCGCCATACGCACAGCCCTTGCTATCACTGCCTATATCCCGAACAGCCTGACGCTTTAGAAACGCGTTGCGCGGTAATGGGAGTATTTGCCCCACTAGTTGGGATTATCGGTAGCATACAAGCCGCTGAAGCACTCAAGCTATTGATGGGAATAGGCACACTACTATGTAACAGATTGCTGATAACAGATTTACTGCACATGGAACTACGCACCGTTAAATTAAACAAGGATCCAGCTTGCCTAATTTGCGGAACACCATGTGCATAGTATCTGACAGAAAATCCAGCTTGGACGAGCGGGCGCCCTAATTGTCAACATCAGACTCTTTAACAGCTTACCCAAGCTAGCCCACTTGTATAACGACCACAATCAGAATATCTGCCGTTTCTCTATTCCCGCAGTTGCTCATATAGCCGTAAGATTATGGCCGATGCTGCGAATATCTTCGCCACCATGGTCAATGCAACAATAGCCCCTTTAGTCCATCAATACCATCACCCGGGTACACTACGTAAAGATCAATAAGGTATCCGGGCTAGCATAGAGTAAATGGCTATCCCGGATAAATAGTTACAGATTTTGTCTGTAATACGAATAGTTAATCATTGAAAAGCATATACGCTTATTGCTAACAATGCAGAAGCTACGCAATAACCATTATGGCTTGTTAAAAAGTTTGCCAATTTCTTGGTGAGCAAGCTGTTCCATGTTTTGTGGAAATGAACCGCGGGCTGAAAGCGCCCTAAGCACTAAATGTGCCGGAAGTCTGGACAAAGTCATCGGTGGACGCACAGGATCTTGGCCACCGGTCGTGCCTTCATCCTCTATTCCTGCGACGATACCAACATTACTTACTACTTTTGTTACTGCGTGATAGTCTTTTTGGTCTTTTAATGCATGGATAATTGCGACTTGAGTGTTAACAATACCAATCAATAATTCGGTCAGATCTTTTTCAGTTATTGAAGCCATAATAAATCCTTTAAAATTAAATGTTAAATAAAAGTGTTAAAGCAAACTAGTATCCATCGATCACACTAGTATCCATCGATCACAAAGGAACTGTATATTTTACATATTGGATTACTTCAGCGCACTATTTCGTAGAAAAATAATCTAAGGATCATAGCCCCACATATTTCAGTAACTGAAGAAATTGCCCCGCATCCTGATATCCGATTATACGGCGGCCGCCCTGCTCGCGCCCTTTCGCATCAAAAAACAGGATGGCGGGCGGCCCGAATAACTCAAAGCGTTTTAACACTGCTTTATCTTCGTCGCTATTGGCCGTAACGTCGACTTGTAGCAATACAGCGTTTCTCAATTTAGCCTGCACCTGAGTATCGGTGAACGTGTAACGCTCCATCTCCTTGCACGATATGCACCAGTCCGCGTAGAAATCAAGCATCACAGTCTTGCCATTCGCTTGTGCAATTCGGGCATCCAATTCAGCCACATTCTTTACCCGCACAAATTGCAGAGTCGAGGCTGCTGCTGCCTGGCCGTTGCCAAGTGCTGCCAGCGGACGCAGGATGTCCCGTGCACCGGAGAGTGCACCGATCAAATAAGCGCTGCCCAACAAAAGCGCAAGAATGCCGATGCCTTTCCATAGCTTCTGCCAACCTGAAGCATTGTTTGGCAGCGCATCCAGCGCATGCATATAAATAGCAGAAAGCACTAGCAGTGTCGCCCACAACAACATTTGTATACTAAGTGGAATAAGCGTTGAAATGAGCCAGATCGCGAGCGCCAGCATTAACACGCCAAAGAAGCGCTTGACCGCTTCCATCCATGCGCCCGCCTTGGGCAATAACGCTCCAGCTGATGCGCCGATCAATAACAATGGCAAGCCCATGCCCATTGCTAGTGCGAACAACGCTGTTCCGCCCAGCCAGGCGTCATGCGTCTGCCCGATATACAGCAGGGCAGCCGCCATGGGCGCGGCGACACATGGACTGACGATAACGGCAGATAGCGCGCCCATCACGAACACGCCGCTCAGATGGCCGCCATGCAGGCGGTTGCTGGTATTGGTCAATTTGCTTTGCAGGGCGGAGGGAAGTTGTAGCTCGTAAAAACCAAACATTGATAAAGAAAGCAACACGAACACGGCAGCGAAACTGCCCAACGCCCAAGGCGTTTGCAGTGCGCTGGATAATAGCGTGCCCGACAAACCAGCGGCCACTCCGATCGCTGCATAAGCTAAAGCCATGCCAAGCACATAGGCAAGCGACAAAAGGAAACCGTGCATTTTGGTGGGATGTGAACCGCGACCGACGATGATGCCGGAAAGAATGGGAATCATCGGCAGCACGCAGGGAGTAAAAGCAAGCAATAACCCGGCGCCAAAGAAAAATGACACGATCAGCCAAAAGCTACCTTGCTTGAATAGTTTGGCGAGCTGCGTACTTTCGGAATCAGCAGGCATTGCAACAGCTTGCGCCGCCTGCGGCGAGGCTTGCGTCTGTGGCGTTGTTGTGAGACTTGCCTTGGGTAGCGTGATACTGAACTGCTTATCTATCGGCGCGTAGCAAAGATCGTTTTCTTTGCACCCCTGATAACTGGCTGCCAGCGTAATATCCTGAGCCGTATTAGTATTGCGTTCCAGCGTAATCACCGCTTGAAAGGACTGATGAAATACCGCCATGTCACCGAAGTTGGGGTCAGATTTCATGTCCCCTTTAGGCATGGACACATTCGTAATTTTTACGCCGGCAATTTTTGCGGAATCGCCCGATAGTGTGAAGCGAACCTTATCGCGATATAAATAGTAGCCAGGCGTGATCTTGAAATTAGCAAGCAAGGTAGATGTATCGCGCACGCTGACTTCCAGCCCGAAGGCCTTATCCGGGGACAAAATGACAGTTTGCTTCGCGCCACCTAACAACGGCAAGCGATCCAGAAAACTTTCCGCATGTGATAGCGGAACCAAGCACAATAATATCAACAGTAAGAGACGCATCGCTTTCAAAACCTTTATGGATATAACCTATAAAAATATATGTTTGTGGACTGTTCATTTTTAAATGGCTATAAGGTAAGCAATCACATTATAGGCAGCCTCCATTTCTACTCCTTTCGGCCTCACATTGTCAGGGAAGGCTAGCAGGAGTTACAGATGTTTCTTGCACGATCCACTGTAGATAGCCGGGCAATCCCACGTTAACCGAGACAGCAATGATCTCGGGAAGTTCATAAGGATGATGTGCACGGATGACGGCCTCAAGATGCGGGTAAGCGGCGCGGGTAGTCTTGATCAGCAATGGCACCTCACTAGCCGTTTCTATTTTCCCCTGCCAGCGATAGACCGAAGTGCATTCCGCCAGCATGTTAATGCAGGCGGCGGCCCGACTTTCAATCAAAGCATTAGCCATGCGCTGGGCGCTCTCACGGTTAGGCAAGTTAGTTAGAACTAAAAGAATTTCGTCCATTCGCTTTATGCCGCTTTCGCATTAGCGCAGCGAACCCCCAATTGCAGCAACTCATCCCACACGTTGCCACGGCGCAAGCCCTTAACCACCTTGTCCACGTGCGCGGCCTGGCGCAAGGCGCGCTCGGCTATAGCTGGGGTGAAACGCCGCACAGCGCGCTCCACGAACTTTTGGCGTACACCCCATACACGCGCATCGCGTAGCGCAGAAGCCAAATTACCGCTGCTCTGCATGGCACGCAACACCTTGCCCAACGTACGGATATCTTCGGCCAGCGTCCACAATATCAGCACGGTAGCCGTGCCTTCCGCACGCAGGCCATCGAGGATATGCGCATACCGCGCCACATCACCCGCCAGCATGGCCTCGGATAACTTGAACACATCATAGCGCGCCACATCCATTACGGAGTCCTTCACTTGTTCGAAAGATAATGACCCGGCGGGGAATAGCAGAGCAAGTTTTTGAATTTCCTGATAAGCCGCCAACAAATTACCTTCCACCCGTTCCGCGAGAAACACTAAAGTGTCCGCATCAGCGGATTGATTCTGCCGCTTCAATCGGCTCGCAATCCACGCCGGCAGCGCACTCAGTGCAATTTCCTCGGTGACGATTACCACTCCCTGCGCTGACAGCGCAGTGAACCACTTGCTGCCCAAGGCAGTCTTGTCCAATCGTGGCAGTGATACCAGCGTGACTGTGTCGGCGTTCAGTTTCTGGCAATAATCCTGCAAGGCCTGCGCACCTTCAATACCCGGCTTGCCTGATGGAATGCGCAAATCTAGCAGTTTACGCGTGGAGAAGAGCGACAAACTTTGCGCGCTGTTGCGCAACTCTGCCCACTCGAAGCCTGGCTCAGCGATTAGCACGTCACGTTCGGTATAACCCGCCGTGCGTGCAGCAGCACGGATGGCATCGGCAGCCTCGATCGCCAGCAGCAATGCCTCACCGTGAATGACGTACAGCGGCGCAAGCCCTTGGGCAAGCTGGCGCGGCAGATCCTCCCCAGAAAGTTTCATTACAAGTCAGCTAGTTTCATTGTGGTGATTGCGGCGGCTTAGCCAGGCTCAAGCGGCGCAATATCTGTTGGATCGCGTCCGTGCGCATGTCCTGATAAAGAACCGTTTCCTCCATTTCCTTAGCAAGAATCTGTGTGTTGTCAAAAGACAAATAACGCTGCAGCACGATCTCATCTGCGGGAACCCATTCATCCAGTTTGCTATCGTAAGCACGCAACGAAACACGGTAATTCAACTGATATTCGCGCACACGACCGGCATCACTTAAAGAAAGTATCTGCTTACTCATCGTTTCGGAAACGATATGCAGCGTCAATTGCGCGTTTTCGGACGTATCAACAAGCTTTACGCCATACAACTGCACCGTGCGCTTTAAATCGAGAATGAAAGGCGCATTGGCATTAGGTGCCTGTATAAATAATGTCTGGAATGGGAATGTAAATCCCCCCTGCCCGCGCAAATGAAAGCCGCACGCACTTAACAGCAGCGTAAGAATCAGCAGCGGTACTATCAAAAAATTTGTGCGCATGAGCACCTTTCCATTAAGTTTAGATTACTACGTTGATCAAGCGCCCAGGAACCACTATGATTTTTTTGGCAGCTTGGCCGGCTAATAATTTTTCAACGGACGGATAGGCTAAAGCCAACTGTTCAAGCATGGCATGATCGGTATCCTTCGCTACACGTAACTTACCGCGCAGCTTCCCATTGACTTGAACTATCAAGTCGATTTCATCTTGTATTAACGCGGCTTCATCTACTTCTGGCCAAGGAGCGGACAAAATATCATCGCCGTAACCCAACTCTTGCCAGAGTGTTTGCGTGATGTGCGGAGCAATGGGGGAAAGCAGGCGCAGCAGGATACTGAATCCATTGGTGATGGCAACTGCTTTTGTATTCATATCAGACGTAACAATGACCATTTGTTGCTCTAACGCTTTCAAAATTTTCATGCAAGCTGACGCCACAGTATTGAATTGCAGACGCTGCAGGTCAAAATTTGCTTGTTTAAGTGCTACATGCATTTCCCTATAAACATCCCTTTGTTCATTATTCAATGCCTTCAAGCAATATTCATCGGACTCTTGTTTACTGCGGCTTTGGCAAGCTCCAATCTCATTTTTATTTGAATAAGCAAAATTCCATACCCGTCTCAGGAAACGGAACGCACCTTCCACACCAGCGTCAGACCACTCCAGCGTTTGCTCTGGCGGCGCTGCAAATATTATAAAAAAACGCGCAGTGTCGGCGCCATATTGATCAATGATGACCTGTGGATCTACGCCGTTATTTTTGGATTTAGACATTTTCTCTGTGCCACCAATAACAACCGGCTGGCCGTCAGAGCGCAACTTGGCGCCGACCGGGCGTCCCCGTGGGTCCGTCTCTATATCCACATCAGCAGGATTGATCCATAATTTTTTGCCCGCCGCGCCTTCGCGGAAGAAAGTCGGCGCGATCACCATGCCTTGCGTGAGTAGGTTGGTAAACGGTTCATCAACGGATTTTGGCCGCAGCGTTTGCTCTTCTTTTCCCTGTGATACTGGGGTAAGGACAGTCTCGCCGAACAACCCCTCATCGCGCATCAGCTTGTTAAAAAATCGCGCATACAGCAAGTGCAGGATGGCGTGCTCAATGCCGCCGACGTATTGATCAACAGGCAACCAATACTGGGCGCGTTCGTCTACCATGCCCGTGGTGCAACCGGGGCTGGTGTAGCGTGCGTAATACCAGGACGATTCGACGAAGGTATCCATAGTGTCGGTCTCGCGCTTTGCCGCGCCGCCGCATTGCGGGCAAATGGTCTCGTAAAACTCTGGCATCTTCGCCAGCGGCGATCCCGCACCGGTGATCGTTACGTTCTCTGGCAGTACAACAGGTAATTGCTCATCCGGCACCGGAACATCACCGCAATGTGCGCAATGGATAATCGGGATCGGGCAACCCCAGTAGCGCTGACGCGAAATGCCCCAGTCGCGCAAACGGAACTGCACTTTCTTTTCGCCCAGGCCTTTCGCGGCGAGGTCGGCGGCAATCGCGTCAACCGCTTGGTCGTAATTCAGGCCATCGTACTTTCCGGAATTTATGCAAATACCTTTCTGTTCGAAGATTTCGCTCCATTGTTCCCAGTCTAGGAAATTACTGTAGTAGCCCATGGGAGTACTGATATCGGCTCCCGTGGCATTAAGTAAACGAAGGGCTCCAGACTCGCTCGTGGTTTCGCCGACCTTGCATACATCCCAGTTGGCAGGAACGATTACAGGCTTAACTGGAGGGAGTTGAGCTGCGTACTTTTGCGAAAAATAGAAATCCCTCTCGTCATGTGTAGGCACTGCCATCACCGCGCCTTCACCGTAGCCCATCAGTACATAGTTGCCTATCCATACCGGTACTTGTTCGCCGGTGAGCGGATGGGCAACCTTCAAACCAGTATCCATACCCTTCTTTTCCATCGTCGCGATATCAGCTTCCGCCACGCCGCCATGCTTGCATTCTTCAATAAATGCAGTAAGCGCGGGATTGCCTTGTGCAGCGCGGGTTGCCAGAGGATGCTCAGCAGCGACCGCAACGAAAGTGACACCCATGATGGTATCGGCACGTGTGGTATATACCCACAACTTGTCCTGTTTTCCATCCAGTTGATAAGGGAAAGCGAAACGCACACCGTAGCTCTTGCCGATCCAGTTGCGCTGCATGGTCTTGACCTGTTCCGGCCAGCCTTCCAGCTGATCCAAATCGGCAAGCAACTCTTCGGCATATTGAGTAATGCGCATGAAATACATCGGGATGTCGCGTTTTTCCACCAGCGCGCCGGAACGCCAGCCGCGCCCATCAATTACCTGTTCATTGGCCAACACGGTGTGATCGACCGGATCCCAGTTCACTGAAGATGTCTTTTTATAAATCAGCCCCTTCTGGAACAAGCGCGTGAACAACCATTGTTCCCAGCGGTAATAATCCGGTTTGCAAGTCGTTACTTCGCGCGACCAGTCAACACCAAGTCCCAGGCTCTGTAACTGAGCGCGCATGACGTCAATATTGGAATAAGTCCACGCGGCGGGCGGTACGTTATTGGCCAAAGCGGCATTTTCAGCGGGTAGGCCAAAGGCATCCCAGCCCATCGGCTGCATCACGTTAAAACCCTTCATGCGGTGATAACGCGATAGCACATCACCAATGGTATAGTTACGCACATGCCCCATGTGCAGCTTGCCGGAGGGGTAAGGAAACATCGACAGACAGTAATATTTTGGCTTTTCAGAGTGGTCCTCCGCACGGAAGGCCAACTTCTCCTTCCAATATTGTTGCGCGACAACTTCGATATTTTTCGGTTTATAATCCTGTTGCATTTTAAATTTCTGCGTTAGTTCGTCCAGTCGACATTATACCGGCATAATCCTACCCAAGCTGTGCGCGAACTGACAGCTAAGACTGCAAATAGTGGTACGTTAAGATGCCTCGGGGTGCAAGGTTCTGCTAGAATGCCGCCAAAATAATTTTTTAATATCCTTCAGGAGAGTTTTACTATGTCCCGCAAGCACCCCGTGATTGCTGTGACCGGTTCATCGGGCGCCGGCACTACTACCGCCAAGCGCGCTTTTGAAAATATTTTCCGCCGTGAGCACATAAATGCCGCCGTGATTGAAGGTGACAGCCTGCACAGCCTGGATCGCATGGAATTCCGGGCTGCCGTAGCTGAAGCTGGTAAAACAGGCAATCATTCTTTCAGCCACTTTGGACCCGAAGCCAACCATTTCGACAAAATCGAAGAAACTTTCAAGTCATATGGGGAAACCGGTTCTTGTAAGCGCCGTTATTACATTCATAGCGATGCTGAAGCGAAGGAGCTGAATGCGCGCTTAAACACCAGCTTGAATCCTGGCCAGTTTACACCGTGGGAAGATATTGCCGCCGGTTCCGACCTGCTGTTTTACGAAGGTTTGCACGGTATGGTGAAGACCGATACCGTAGATGCAGCCAAGCATGTTGATTTGAGCATCGGCGTGGTTCCCATCGTCAACCTGGAATGGATACAGAAAATCCATCGCGATCAAGCTGAGCGTGGCTATTCCGCTGAAGCGACGGTAGATACCATCCTGCGCCGCATGCCGGACTATATTAATTTCATTACGCCCCAATTTTCACGTACTGATATTAACTTTCAGCGCGTGTCTACTGTGGACACTTCCAATCCTTTCATTGCGCGTGATATCCCGACACCGGACGAAAGTTTTGTAGTGATTCGTTTCCGTGATCCCAAGGGCGTGGATTTTTCATATCTTCTTGACATGATTCAATGTTCATTCATGTCGCGCTCGAATACCATTGTGGTACCCGGTGGCAAAATGAGCTTTGCGATGGAAGTAATTCTGGCTCCAATCATGCATGACATGCTACAAAACAGAAATAAATAACTTTTTATAATTTGATGTTGGCGGGGAATCAGGCATAGTTTCTGATTCCCCGTTTTGTTTATGGATATCCCTAATGGATTTTCTTTCTGGCCTTAATCCAGAACAGCGCGCTGCCGTTACCCTGCCGGAACAATCGGCGCTGATCCTGGCCGGTGCGGGCAGCGGCAAAACACGCGTGCTAACCGCACGTATCGCCTGGCTGATTAGCACCGGGCAAGTCAGCCCGCATGGCATTCTTGCCGTCACCTTTACTAACAAGGCGGCGAAGGAGATGCTCTTGCGTTTGTCCGCCATGCTGCCGATCAACATACGCGGGCTATGGATGGGCACTTTCCATGGACTGTGCAACCGTATGTTGCGTGCCCATCACCGCGAAGCCATGTTGCCGCAGACTTTCCAGATTCTGGATAGCGCCGACCAGCTTGCTTCCATCAAACGGTTAATGAAAGTGCTCAATGTGGATGACGAAAAATATCCACCGCGCGAGGTTCAAAACTTTATCAGCGGCAATAAAGAACAGGGCCTGCGCGCGCATGAGGTGGAAGCCTTTGATCCCTACACCCGCCGAAGGGTGGAAATTTTTGCTGCTTATGATGAGCAGTGCCAGCGCGAAGGCGTAGTGGATTTTTCCGAGTTGCTATTGCGTTGCTACGAGTTGCTAGCGCGCAATCAGCCATTACGGGAGCATTATCAGGCTCGCTTTCGTCACATTTTGGTTGATGAATTTCAGGATACGAACCGCTTGCAGTATCAATGGCTCAAATTATTGGCTGGGCAACACAATGCCTTATTTGCGGTGGGTGACGACGACCAGTCTATTTATGCGTTTCGTGGCGCGAATGTGGGCAATATGCAGGAACTGACGCGCGATTTTCATGTGCAGAATGTAATCAAACTGGAGCAAAACTATCGCTCGCATGGCAACATCCTAAATGCCGCCAATGCACTAATCAAGAATAATCGCAGCCGTCTTGGCAAGAATTTATGGACTTCGGAAAACAAAGGTGAGCCATTACGTGTATACGAGGCGCCCACCGATGCAGAAGAAGCCAGATTCATTGTGGACGAGGCGCGCCAACTTAACCGCGAAGGCATTCATCTGGCCGAGATGGCCGTTTTATACCGTTCCAATGCTCAGTCGCGCGTCATCGAACACGCATTGGTGTCAGCGGGGGTGGCCTATCGCGTGTATGGCGGACTGAGGTTTTTCGAGAGACAGGAAATCAAGCATGCGCTGGCTTACCTGCGCCTGATACAAAACTCTGATGACGATAACTCGCTGCTGCGCATTATAAATTTTCCGACGCGCGGTATCGGCACACGCACTATCGAACAATTGCAGGAAACGGCGCGGGCGCAAAATATCAGCCTGTGGCGGGTCGCAAAACAGACGGGCGGTAAGGTGGCAACGTTTGTGGCTCTAGTAGAAATGATGGCCAGTGCCACGCGTGAACTGCCGTTGCCAGAAGTCATCGACCATATAATTCTTCACAGCGGGTTGCTTGCTCATTATCAAAATGAAACGGGTGTCAAGCAACGCGAGGCTCAGGAACGACTGGAAAACCTCAATGAACTGATCAATGCAGCGACCCTGTTTGTGCATGAAAACGAAGACGACAGTCTTACTTCCTTCCTCACTCATGCCGCGCTTGAATCAGGTGAAAGTCAGGCAGAAGCTAACGCGGATGCGCTACACCTGATGACGGTACACTCAGCCAAAGGTTTGGAATTTCACACTGTGTTCATGAGCGGGCTGGAAGAGGGCTTATTCCCGCACCATAACAGTCGCATGGCGGATGCCGGAGTGGATGAAGAACGCCGCCTGATGTATGTGGCTATCACGCGCGCACGACGCAGACTGTATCTCTCCTTTGCACAGAGCCGCATGTTGCATGGGCAAGTGAACTACAACTTGATGTCCAGTTTTTTGCGCGAGCTGCCGGAGGAGTTATTGCACTGGATCACGCCGCGCATAACGGCACGCAGTGACTTTAGCTCTTCTGGATATTCCACTTCTTTCGCCCCCAAGCCCTCTCCCATAAACATGAAAAAACTTGGGGGCGAAAAGAGCGTTGGCGCACAAAATTCTCCGTGGCATATTAGCCAGGCAGTGCATCACGCCAAGTTTGGCGAAGGGATCATAGTCAACATTGAAGGCGGTGATTCAGATTTGCGCGTACAGGTGAATTTTCGCACAGCCGGCACGAAGTGGCTGGCGCTGGAATACGCGAAGCTCACTCCACTTTAAATAACGGCTAGCATGTTGAAATAGACCCCAACATTTTGTTTATATTACAATAAATTCAATAATGTTGCTTTTAATCAGGTTGGTATCTAATAATTTTAACCGAAGGAAAAATTTGTTATGAAATCTACACAATCATTAAAATTTGTTGTGCTGGCACTTTGCTCACTAGGCGCTCAAGCTGATGAAATTTTACTAAAAAATGGCGACCGGATTTCCGGTACCGTACTTAATAAATCCGGAAAACTTCTAGAAATAAAAACCGCTTATGCCGAAAAAATCGTTATCAAATGGGATGCCGTGCAAACGTTGAAAACTGACAAACCTCTATCTGTCACACTCTCCGATAAACAGGAACTCATCGGTATTGCTAACACTGCAGCAGACGGCTCCTTAACCTTAAACAGCAATGGTGTGTATAAAACCCAGCCTATTCCATTAACCAATATCAAAGAAATCAATAAGAAATTCTTCTCCGGTAGTGCCAATATCGGTGGCAATATGGCAGACGGTAACACGAATAGAAACTCTTTCCATGCTGATGCAGATGTAACCATGCGTGGCCGTGACGACAAAGTTACTTTCGGCGGGCAATACAATTACGCTGACGCCCAGGTTGCCGGTAAAAACGAATTAAACGCACGTAACTTCCAGATGTATGGCAACTACTCCCACTTTTTTTCTGATAGAGCCTATGGTTATGCGCACGGGCTATTCACCAACGATCGCTTCCAAGATATCCAATTACGTTCTGCTTTTGGTATTGGTGCTGGCTACGAAATTTTTTCTTCTGAAGATTTAAATCTGTCATTTGAAGCAGGTCCCGACTACGTCAATGTTAACCGCTATGATCATCCCTATATCATGGCCGGCTGTCAAAATGGCACCAACAAGCCTTGTAACTTGCCCGATGAGGCCAGTATGGCTGGTCGTTGGGCCGTCAATTATGACCAGTTCTTCTTTAATCGTGGTGTACAGCTGTTTCATAAACATGAGGGCATTGTTGGTAACGGGTTATTCGTTAGAACCCGTACAGGTTTCCATATGCCTTTATGGAACGGTATTCAACTTACTAACGAAGTGCAATGGGACTACTACGATAGAAACGCAGATTACGGCAAAAAAACTTTGGATACCCGTTACTTATTCAGCTTAGGTTATGGTTGGTAAATTCAAGGATAGATAATTGGGATGGTGATATTTGCAACTAGCCCGGCCAGCAATACATCTTTTAATATAAGGAATTTTCAACCCTATACCAGCATTAACATGAGCATAGCGAGCAATCATCGGCAACGATATGTTCGTTTTCTGCCGGTAGATAGTAATTCCATGACATATGCGGCGATCAAAAATCAGAGTAGATGACGGTATAGAAATTAAGACACCAAGAGCAAAGTCATTTTATGTTTTGTCTGAACCTAATTTGTTTTGTAAAAATATTACAAAACAAATTAGGTAAATAAAATAAAATTTAGCAGTTAGAAATTCAATCTTGAATTGCCCGCTCTACTGCCATAATCCGTGCCTCACGCACCTTATCCGCAATAGCATTTTTATCTTCACACTGCTGCGCAATCTCCCCTGCATTCACTGTTTGAGTCGCCCGTAACATTCGCAGCAGATAATCCGCCTGCGGATAAGCATCCTGTTCATGTCCGGTCCGTCCCCGCGCATCTGAAGCGCATGCCTGCAACAGGTGCGCGAAGCGTTCCGGCCTGCGCCACGCATCGCAACTCTGCAATATGGAAACAATGGTATCGGGGCGCAGCTCGGGGGCACGGTGCACATTACCGTGATAGCGTGCCACCAGTAAACCGAGGTCGCGGCATTCATTTGTTACGCGCAGACGCACACACAATGCACGCAACAAGTCGACACTGCGTACCTCGTGGCCGATGTGGCGCGGTAAAATATCCATGGGCGTATTCCCCTTGCCAAGGTCGTGAGTGAGCGCAGAAAAACGCACTTCCAGTGGGTAGTCATGTTGAGCCGCATCGTCCAGCACCAGCATGGTGTGTATGCCGCAATCAATTTCCGGGTGATGTTTAGGCGGCTGTGGCACGCCGAACAGCGCGTCTACTTCCGGCAAGATTTTCACCAGCGCGCCGCAATCACGAAGCGTGAAAAAAAAACGTGACGGCACTTTTTCCATCAGGCCACGCGCCAATTCTTGCCACACGCGTTCCGGCACCAGCGCATTCACTTCACCATTTGCCACCATTGCGCGCATCAGCGACAAAGTCTCTGGCGCTATGTTGAAACCGAAACGTGCCACGAAACGCGCTGCGCGCAGAATCCGCACCGGGTCTTCGCTGAACGCCGAACTGACATGGCGCAATATCCCGGCCCGTAAGTCGGCAATGCCGTTATAGGGGTCAATAAACTTGCCGTCTTGGTCGCGTGCAATGGCGTTAATGGTAAAGTCGCGGCGCAGCAAGTCTTGCTCCAGCGTCACGTCCGGCGCGGCATGAATGGCAAACCCCCTATAGCCGGGCGCAGTTTTACGCTCAGTGCGTGCCAACGCATATTCCTCGTGTTTGTGCGGATGCAAGAACACCGGAAAATCCTTGCCCACCGGTGTATAACCGCGCGCTACCATGTCTTCCGGCGTACTTCCCACCACGACCCAATCGTGATCGTTCACTGGCAAGCCAAGCAATTCATCACGCACAGCGCCGCCCACACTGTAAACTTCCAGGCTTCTATCTTTCATCAAGGATAGCCTGCTGGTTAACAGCATTCTTTGCCGTTATCACGCCCAAACGTTGCTTAAGTGAACGCGGCGGTTGGCCGAAAAGCTGGGAGTAATACATAGTATTGCTCATCACCTTCTTTACGTAATTGCGCGTTTCATCAAAGGGGATATTTTCAGTATAAATAGCCCCTTCCAATGCGCTTTCCCCCCGCCATTTGCGGGCACGTGCAGGTCCGGCGTTATAGGCGGCAGAGGCCAGCACCGGACTATTGTCGAGTGACGACAGCACCGTTTTCATGTAATACGTGCCAAGCTTGAAATGAGTATCCAGTTGATTCACAAGCGCCTGGCGATAACTCTTCATCCCTATTTTTTGCGCTATCCAACGCGCCGTGGCAGGCATAATCTGCATAAGGCCTGTCGCACCAACTGGTGATTTGGCTTGATAAACGAAACGGCTCTCTTGCCGTATTAAGCCATACACCCAGGCTTCTTCCAGTTCATTCTTGCGAATGTAACCCTGTAGTACATCCCTGTAGGGCGCAAGATAACGCAAGCTGAAATCATGTATTTGAACGGTACGGTCAGCGGTGTTGATGGCATGGTCATACATCCCGTTGCGGCGCGCAATTTCAGCTGCAACCAATAGCTGTTGGTCATCCAACTTGCGCGCCGCCCATGCCCATTCCCTGGCCGCATCAGTGCGTAAGTCCATACGATATAACGCCAGTGTACGCTGGACGGCGGGCTGCGCCAGCATTGCATTTATTGTCGCTTTGCTTGGCTGATAACTGGCAGGAATTGTTGCGGCAGGAGCAACTCCAATTTCTTCAGCAGCAAGTTGGCCGTAAAAATTATGTTCGCTGCTTAATTCAGTAAACAGCACATTCACTTCCGGCAAACTTCCCCATGCTTTCAGAGCACGCGCTTTCCAATAGCGCCAGACACCCTCGCGCTGTTGTTGCGGCGTCATGGCATTAATGCTCGCCCAAACTTCATGCCAGTTCTGCGTAAGCAACGCCGCCCGGGCACGCCACGCCAGTTGCGGTCCGGTCAGGGGCGCATCACCAGCCGCCTTGTACCATTCCAACGCGCGCGCATCTCGTTTACGTGCCGCTTCGTAACCTAACCACCCATAAAAATAATACTGTTCATCCGCAGTAAAATATGACGCTTTTTTTTCCCACTGTGAATAGGCTAATTGCGGTGATTGCTTGGCCAGCCGTTGCAAGGCAAACATTGCCACTGTGCGTTGCGCTTCGGAAGCATTATCAAGCTTGGCCGTGGCAAGGTAACGCACCTGATCAGTGGCGGCACTGTCCAGTTCGGCTGAAGAAAGGGCGCGCTTGGCAGGCAGCTTCTCCGAAAGCTGCTTAGCCAATGTCAAGTTGCCCGCCTCCAATGCTAGGCGCAAGCGTAGCCATATATCCGTTGCATTGATGATACCGCTGGCAATTGCCGCATCAAACAATGGTGCACAATTTTCCGGCAATTCGGCGCTGCTAGTTAACCACAGGTTGCGGGCTTCATGCAGCACTTGTTCTTCTTGCAGACGTTGACGCGATTGCAGGCCATAACAGGTCAGGTCAACCTCTCCACCCACCAGGAGAGGATATTGCACCGAAAATGCTTCCCATTGCTGTCTTTTTCCCAGCAATCTCAACCATTCCGCACGCAATTGGTTAATCAACGGGGTATCATCAGGACGTGCCAGAAATGCCTGAATATCGGCGACGCTCGCCGTTTCTAATCGCAGACGCAATTGATAGTAAGCCAGATAAGGTTCCAGTGGGGAATGCTTTAACCGCATGGCCATGCGGTTAAGCTTTACTACATCACCCACCCGAAATGCATCGCGCGCGGCAAGAAAATCCGCATCCTGATTTGCTACCGCCAAAGCAGGAACCACCAGTAATAAAAACATCAAAAACTTTAGGAAACGCATGGATGATGCCCTTATAAAATTCCGTTTAGCCGCCATATTCCCGACTGATTCTGAAATTTTTCCATGGCAAACAATTCCCTAATTTATATTACAGTAAGTGCATCTCTCCTAACTATCGGTGGACAGTGCCCAAAACTTGAACTTGCGCGACTTGTTGTCCGCATTGATACAGGATCAATACGTTCTTCAACCATATGCGGGGTGGATATTTTAGCAGACAAGCAAAGTATTTCTGTGCATCAATAATTGAGATACCGTTTTTTGAAAAAAGTTTACAAATGATAATTTTACCAACATATATTTTATAGGCGTGGAGAGGGAATGCAAAAACCTGTAAAATCCTGAAACTCAAAAATTTTATTAATTAATGCAAGGAAAACACATGAGCAAGAACCTGGTGCAATTTATTATCGAAGAACAAAGGCAATTACCAAGTGCAACCGGTGACTTCACTGGGTTGCTCAGCGACATCATTGTGGCCTGCAAACAAATTTCCCATAGTGTAAATAAAGGTGCATTGATCGGCGTACTTGGAAGTGCAGGTAGCGAAAATATCCAGGGTGAAACGCAAAAAAAGCTAGATGTCATAACCAATGACATTTTTATTGAAGCAAACCAATGGAGCGGCCACCTTGCCGCTATGGCATCTGAAGAAATGGATGACATCTACCCAATTCCTGCGCAATATCCAAAAGGTAAGTACTTGCTGACATTTGACCCGCTCGATGGCTCGTCCAACATTGACGTAAATATTTCCGTTGGTACTATTTTCTCGATTTTGCGTTGCCCCGAAGGAGTGACAAACCCGACTGCGGAAGATTTTCTGCAACCGGGCACTAAACAGGTCTGCGCCGGTTATGCGCTATATGGCCCCTCCACAATGTTAGTACTCACCACTGGCCATGGCGTAAATGGCTTCACGCTAAATAATGATATTGGGGAATTCCTGCTAACTCATCCGAATATGACCATTCCGGCCGACACCCAGGAATTCGCCATCAACATGTCCAACCAGCGTTTCTGGGAAGCTCCGGTGCAACGTTATGTGGATGAATGCGTAAAGGGTAAAACTCCAGGAGGACGAGAAAAAAACTTCAACATGCGCTGGGTAGCTTCTATGGTTGCGGAAGTCCATCGCATCCTGATTCGTGGCGGCATCTTTATGTATCCATTCGACAACAAGGAAGTAGGCAAAGCAGGTAAATTGCGTTTACTCTATGAAGCCAATCCCATGTCTTTCATCGTGGAACAAGCAGGAGGGGTATGCTCTACAGGTCGCGAACGTATCATGGAACTCAAGCCAACGGGCTTGCATCAACGTGTACCGGTGATTCTTGGTTCGAAGAATGAAGTAGAGCGTGTGGCGGGTTATCACAAAGAAGCGTGACACAATTGAATGAATGCCGCTGACCCGCCGATCAAAACTGCCCCGGCGGGCAGCCAGCTTGATTTTGAAGAAGTTTTAAAACTGGCAAAGCTATTCTGGATTTCAAAAGCACTACACTAAATCAATCTTGATCGTCACTGAAAAACTCCATTTTCAGACACACCTAAGCTTACATAAGAATTACTCAATCAAAAATATTCTGCTTAACCGCGTATAAAATATAAAACAATCAATCCAAATAAAATTAAAGCGACTAACGTAACCAGTTGGTTTATTTGCTTTTGTTGAGCCACTAATTCGCGCAATACGCTTGCAATTTGCAATCCAGGTTTTTCATTCAGGGTCTGATGCAACAGACGTGGTAGTTGCGGCAACAGAATGGCGTAGTGCGGTGCCTCTATTTTTAGCGCATTAATAAAACCGCGCCAACCAATTTGCTCGCTCATCCAACGTTCCAGCCAAGGCTTGGCAGTCTTCCACAGGTCTAGCTCAGGATCAAGTTGCAAGCCCAGCCCCTCAATATTAAGCAAAGTTTTTTGCAACAGCACGAGCTGTGGCTGGACTTCAATGCCGAATTGGCGCGAGGTCTGAAACAAGCGCAGCAAGACACGTCCGAAAGAAACTTCACGCAATGGCCGATCAAAGATTGGCTCGCATACGGCTCGAATCGCTGCCTCCAGCTCATCCACCCGTGTAGCCGCAGGTGCCCAGCCAGATTCTATGTGTACTTCCGCCACGCGTTTATAGTCGCGCCGAAAGAAGGCAATGAAATTCTGCGCGAGATAATGTTTATCGGTATCTGTGAGGGTGCCCATGATTCCGAAATCCAGTGCAATGTAGCGGCCATCCGCTGCCACCTGCACATTACCGGGGTGCATGTCGGCATGGAAAAAACCATCACGAAAAACCTGGGTGTAGAAAATTTCCACGCCATTGGCCGCCAGTGTGGGGAGGTCGATGCCGGTCGCCCGTAGCGCATCCACGCGATTGACGGGAAGGCCATACATACGTTCCATCACCATCACTTCATCCGTACACCAATCCCAATAAATTTCCGGAACCAGCAACAATTTGGAATTGGCAAAGTTGCGTTTCAATTGGCTTGCGCTGGAGGCTTCCCGCATCAGGTCAAGTTCGTTGTGCAAATGCTTTTCGAATTCCTCGACTACTTTGCGCGGCTTGAGCCGCCTGCCGTCTTCCCACCAGCGTTCAATTAAACTCGCGCAGATATCAAGCAGTGCGATGTCGTGCGTGATAATGCGTGCGATGCCGGGACGCAAGATTTTTATTGCGACTTCGCGTCCATTAGGCAACACGGCGAAATGCACTTGAGCCACCGAGGCACTGGCAACGGGGCTTTCCTCAAAACTGTAAAATACTTCATTGAGTTTTTTATTGTAGGCAGCCTCCAATAAAGCCACAGCTTGCGCAGAAGGAAAGGGCGGCACCTGATCTTGCAGTTTGGCAAGCTCGTCAGCAATGTCGACAGGCATCAGATCGCGGCGGGTAGAAAGCATTTGCCCGAACTTTACAAAGATTGGACCCAAACTTTCCAATGCATAGCGCAATCTCACTGCACGCGGTGCAGAGGTGTCACGGAAGAATAGCAATAAATTAATCGATATCCGCAACCAGCGCGTACGTGAATGTGCCAGCAAAAACTCATCCAAGCCGAAACGCAATACGACAAAAATTATTTTTAGCAGGCGTAACAGACGCATGAAAATTTTACGAATAACGGTGAGCGGCGCTAAGCGCTCCGCCATTATTATGAACGGCGGTACGAGTCGGGAAACGGCGCAACACCCAGCATTCCGCACCGTGAATACCGTGCTGGGCAATCCGAAAACAGTTATCAGTGAAACCTACCATGCTTTTGACTCCCGTAAGTAAATACGCAGACCGTTACTTGGCCAAGATTCAGTACCGCTCTAACCACCGCTTCGATCTTGGCATCATCTCAAGCGCTTCGTTTCACGTTCAATATTGAGCGTGGGCGAAGTTATCAAAACGCGTAAATTCACCTCGGAAAGTCAACTCGACCTTGCCTATCGGGCCATTACGCTGCTTACCGACGATAATTTCCGCCTTACCTTTATCAGGTGAATCGGGGTTGTATACTTCATCACGATAGATAAACAGGATCAAATCAGCATCCTGTTCAATAGCACCAGACTCGCGCAAATCGGACATCATCGGCCGCTTGTTTGGGCGTTGCTCCAAGCTACGGTTAAGCTGCGACAGCGCCATAACCGGTACGTGTAATTCTTTGGCTAGCCCTTTTAGGGAACGTGAAATTTCCGAAATCTCAGTAGCCCGATTCTCACTTGCCTTACTTGAAGGAGAGGACATCAACTGCAAGTAATCGATGATAATCAATCCTAAGCCATTATTTTGGCGGTGTAGCCTGCGTGCACGCGAGCGTAATTCAAGTGAATTTAACGCGGCGGTTTCATCAATGAAAATGGCTGCATCATTCAACCGTCCCAGCGCATGCGTCAGGCGCGGCCAATCATCTTCCTGCAAACGCCCAGTACGCAAATCATGCTGGTTGAGTTTACCTACCGAACCTATCATACGCATGGCCAATTGGACACCACCCATTTCCATGCTAAAAATTGCCACTGGCTTACAGCCTTCCAGCGCAACATGCTCGGCAATATTGATGGCAAAAGCAGTCTTACCCATGCTCGGACGCCCGGCAACAATGATCAGTTCGCCTGGCTGCAAGCCAGAAGTCATGCTATCCAAGTCGGTAAACCCGCTCGCCACACCGGTTACATCGCTAGAATTATCGCGGCCATAAAGTGTCTCAATCCGCTCCACCACCTTCGTAAGTAGTGGGGGAAGAGGACTGAAACCCTGACGGCCACGCTCACCCGCCTCAGCGATCTCAAACACACGGCTTTCAGCTTCATCCAGCAGCTGATTCGCGTCACGTCCAGCCGGGTTATAAGCGCTGGTAGAAATTTCGCTGCCAACCTCGGCCAATTTCCGCATGACAGCACGTTCGCGCACGATTTCAGCATAACGCCGGATATTGGCTGCGGATGGTACGTTTTGCGCTAAGGAGCCGAGGTAAGCCAAGCCACCGGCTTTATCAAGCTCAGCATTCCCTTCCAGCGATTCCGCTACGGTAATAACATCTACCGGCTTGGCATGCTCGGTCAAGCGCGCGATATGCCGGTAAATCAGTCGGTGCTCAAAGCGATAGAAATCTTGTTCGCTGATCAGGTCGGAAATTTTGTCCCACGCGGTGGAGTCCAAAAAGATACCGCCCAATACCGATTGCTCGGCTTCCACCGAATGAGGCGGAAGTTTTAGCGCCTCAAGTTGAGAATCTGTGGAAGTAATATGATGATTATGCATAGTGCTAAGGGCACCTCTAAAAATTAAGAGTTCTAAACAAGACTAGGCGCGAATAAAAAATGTTGACGCAGCATATAATTGATATGTAAGGAAACATTTTTTTGAGCAACAACGTATTGTGACGAAATCTGAATTTTTAGAGATGCCCTAAGTTATTGCTCCAAAGCTGGCTGTAGCATTCTATCACTGAGAAAATTATTGCCAGCAGAAATAAAATAGAGCTGTTTCCAGCTCTATTTTATTTACAATAATGCGTAGCAAACTACGGCTTATGTTCGCCCAGCACTGAGATTGTGATATTAGCTGTCACGTCAGTATGCAACACAATGCTCACTGGGTAATCACCAATTTGCTTTATATGCCCTGCCGACATGCGTACTTGAGTTTTTTCCGCAGTAAAACCTTGCAGTGCCAGCGCCGCAACGATATCGGCATTAGTCACGGAACCAAACAACTTGCCATCAACACCAGCCTTTTGTACGATTTGCACAGTCAATCCATTGTATTTCTCAGCGCGTGCTTGAGCTTCCGCCACCTTAGCTTGCTCTGCGGCTTCCAATTCAAGACGACGAACTGCAAATTCCGCCTTATTACCTTCAGTCGCGCGCTTAGCCTTGCCTTGCGGAATCAAAAAATTACGTGCATAACCATTTTTGACATTGACTACGTCTCCCAATTGGCCAAGGTTTACCATTTTTTCCATAAGTATCACTTGCATGTTCTACTCCTTAATGCAAATCTGTGTAAGGCAGCAACGCCAAAAATCTTGCACGCTTGATTGCTATGCCCAATTGGCGCTGGAAGCGCGATTTGGTGCCCGTAATACGCGCCGGGATAACCTTGCCATTCTCGGCAATAAATTCCTTGAGAATGTTCAAATCCTTGTAATCCACTTCTGCGATCTTATCTGCGGTGAAGCGGCAAAATTTGCGGCGTTTAAACAGTTGACGCGAAGAGTTAGTCTTCTTGTCATCTTTTTTCTTAAAAACACGAGCCATGCTGTGCCCCTTATACTAATATAATGTTATCAATGTGCAGCACAAGTTGTGTGATACGTAAACTGCGCTGAGCCAAAAATCCTTCTGCCTTTACCCGCTGTCCAAGTTGCAAACTATTCGCCTGCTGGGCAGCTGCACCAAGAGCCAAAGCTGGAATATCGCACTGTACTTGACGCGCAATGCCAGCCTCTAATTGCGTTGAAGCATGACGAATTTTTAATGCGATTCGCGCTATCCCCGCCGGGGTGTACCGCAGACCATCTAATTCGACAAGTTCTCCGTCAATAGAGAGCCAATTGCAAGCTACATTCAATCAAGCCGCAACTTCAGCTGGTGCAACTGGCTCAATCTGGGGAGCCTGTCCTTGGCCTGCCGCAGGGGCAGTCAGCGAACGCGATTTTTCCTCCCTCATCATTGCCGAAGGGATTGTGACCGCAGATTTGGTTTTAATAGTCAAATGGCGCAGCACAGCATCGTTAAATTTGAATGCATGTTCCATTTCATCCAAAACTTCCTGGCTGCACTCAATATTCATCAACACATAATGCGCTTTGTGAATTTTTTGGATCGGATAAGCCAATTGACGGCGACCCCAATCTTCCAAGCGATGGATCAAGCCATTCTTGGCCGTCACCAGAGTCCGGTAACGCTCAATCATAGCGGGCACCTGCTCACTCTGGTCGGGATGCACGATAAATATAATTTCGTAATGTCGCATTAATACTCCTTTTGGATATAAAGCCCCCCGCCATGCGTAACGGTGGAGCAAGGGTTTGAGGGAACGTGATTATAACGAAAAATCCAGTCAGGTCAAGCAAACGCTTGATCCACAGCCTTACTGCATCTATCTAAAATTCTTTAAGGAAACACATTACCACCCCATTTAAAATGACAGAAACATATCTACTAAACCGGGTAAATCACCGCGCAAGGTTGACACCTATATAAAACTACATCTGCGTAAAAAAACGACCACTCATTTCCTCCAGCCCCAAAGTTTGCAGTATCTCCCCCAATCTTTCAGCCGGGCGGTTACATGGCAAATCTTTAAAATTCGCGATGATGAGTTCATTTTTCATCGAATGCTCCCAACCCACTAGCTCGGTCACTGTAACCTGGTAGCCATGAGCTTCTAATTGCAAACAGCGCAGCACGTTGGTAATGTGACTACCGAATTCACGGGTATGGATGGGATGACGCCATAATTCAGTCAAAACATTTTTAGCCAGATCTTTACCTTTGTTTTTTCTTAGAACCGCCGCTACTTCGGCTTGGCAACAAGGTACCAAGACAACAAATTGGGCATTTTTTTCAACGCAAAACGTATGGCATCGTCAGTAGCGGTATTACAAGCATGAAGCGCTGTGACCATATTGACTTTAGCAGGCAAAATCTCTGACTCAATAGACTGCCCTACCGATAGATTGAGGAATGACATGCCTGAAAAATTAAGCCGTGATGCCAACTGTTGTGAATGTTTGACCAAATCATCACGGGTTTCAATGCCGTAAATACGCGACGCATCGTTTAACGTCTTGAAAAACAAATCATAAAGGATAAAACCCAGATACGACTTGCCTGCCCCATGATCTACCAGTTGAATACTATGATGGTCTTGCTTAATTTCTTGCAGCAATGGCTCGATAAATTGATAGAGATGATAGACCTGCTTGAGCTTGCGTCGGGAATCTTGATTCATCTTCTCATCGCGAGTGAGAATATGCAGCTCTTTAAGTAAATCAATTGACTGGCCTGGTTTTATTTCATTCATACCACTCTCAATAAACCCCGCCGAAATAAATTTCGGCTTAAATATTAACCGTATTAAACAACGCCAGGAATAAAGCGATATTTTACTTTCTGACAGTATTGGTCGTAGGTATCGTCCACGCTGCGCAGGTGATCTTCCTCGGTTAACGCACGCATATAGTAAATGACCGACCAGCCAAACATAGAACCAACCGTCATCAAAATAGCCGTCAATGAAGTCTGTATAGCCAAGATTAACGCCGGTCCCAGACCAATCCACCAAGCTAAATTTTTACAAACATATGCCGGATGGCGGATAAAACGATACGGTCCGTGCGCAATAATGCCGCGATGGGTGAGATTACTAGCTTTGAAATTGAGTGCAACGGATGCCGATGTATAGATTGCCATCAGCGCCAATAACAATACATTGGCAACCACATGGAAAACTGGGTGATCGAAATGCGGAAAGTCGGCAGAATACCCGCCGCCAAAAATTTGGCTGGTCAGGTCGTTAAATGGAGGATAACAGGCCAGTGCGACAGTCCAGCCCAGCAGGGTAGGGTCAACCGAGCGAATTTCGTTATTCAGCACCGGTAGTTCAATCAGATAGCCAATAGTAAAGAAAACTACATCCAAAAACAGGATTAATTTAAACAGGAACCAGAATCCATGATCATTGAACAACGCCATCCAGTCCGTTACTGGCTTCCCCCAGGCTGCCAGTAACGCACTCCCATTGCTCAACATGAGGGCCGTGTGGTCAAACAGCCAAACCACCATCAGTGGGGCAAAAAAAGCTTTCAGCAAGACACTGAGCAACCCCAACCGTTCGTCCGCGGGTAAGCCCGTTCGCCAAGTAACCTGCGGTGAAAATACCAACCGCTTCAGCGCGCGCAGACAGAGAATGGACTTAGAAATACCGGGGGTCTTTTCGCTTAGGTAAAACACCATTAACAAGAACACATAACCTAAGGTAACTGTCAGTAACACTTGCCACCGAGTGAAATCTTCAGCAAAGAAGTGTGTGTGAGCAGAAAAATAGTGCTGAAAGTATGGAATGGCGGCATAAAAAACACCAACGGCCACGATCAGTAGCAATGAAACAGACAGGTTTTGCAGCCGCTGAATAAAAATAGGAGTGTTGATAATAGCCATACTGGAATAATCAAATTCATGGCAGGCCATGTTACCTGACCAGCCATAAAAAAACGCGCTTTCGCGCGCTTTTTTAAGTTAAATAACACTACTTTTGCCGACGACGGCGCTGACGAATTAGTAACGCCTGACCCAGCAATCCAGCACTCAATAGCGCCAGCATTCCAGGCTCCGGTATAGAAGTCCCGCTGCTGGTTAGACCGCCATTTGAACTGCTACTGCTACTCGAGGTGGTGAACTCAAACGAACCCGAGCCCGTTTGATACTTGAAACCGATGGGGGCGATGTCAACTGAATTACCCCAAGGGTTTAGGGTTCTTGTTGTTGTTGTTACTCCTTTTATTTTTGTTGTTGTTATTGTTTCGTTAAGCAGAGATATCCTGAAAGAGTCACTCAAGCCTCCTAAGATTCCGCCGTTAGCGCCGCCTGGGCAGTTTTGGCCGCCATAGGCGCAAACCTCAATCGTTGCTAGGCTAGGAATGTTGTCCAGAACAGCGGAGATCATTCCCCCATCACTCGCGTCCGAGAAGCTCACGCTAGTGGCATTGGGGTCAATACCAAAACCAAAGGCGGTCAGTCGGTTCGTAGATAGGCCAGAAGTATTGTTAAGTATTACATCCACGATCAGCGTATTGGTATTGAAGCCACTAATAGTCAATGAACCGTTTCCGGTCAAATTGCCCGCAACACTTGAATACAACCAAGTAAAGGACAAGGGATTATTACCACTTGAGGTGATAACGGTTGCATTACCGATCGCGGAAAATAGCGCAAATAACGCCGAAACGGCAGTAACACAAACGGTCTTTTTAATTTTCATGGTAAATATTCCTAATATTAAATAATTATAATCATTCTTGAAGCATTATTCGTGCCAATATTTTTTATATATATCAACCTGATGAATTAAATCATTATTTTTCCTGGTAAGTCAAAAATCATCTCTTACTGCTCGTGCCAACCGTAAAAAATTCCGACAAAAATTTTCCCGAGGGACGCCTACTGAGTCTTACCATAAAAATGTCAGAAGGTCAGAAGGTCAGAAGGTCAGAAGGTCAGAAGGTCAGAAGGTCAGAAGGTCAGAAGGTCAGAAGGTCAGAAGGTCAGAAGGTCAGAAGGTCAGAAGGTCAGACAGTGTAAACATTCTCGACAAAAAAGCGCCCCGAAGGGCGCCTAATCAGTCCGCAAAAACTGGCTATCTATTTATAAATCGTTACGGTCTTGCTGGTTGTGTTATTCGCAGCATCGTATGCTTGTACAGTTGCAATATGTGCACCTTTGGCTATGTTGCGGGTATTCCAGTTGTAACTCAAAGAGCTGCCATAAGCGGTGGCAACTTGTTTGCCGTCGATGCTAAGGACGATTTTGGCGACGATCTGGTTATCGGTAGCTGTTACATTGACAGACTGTTTATTGGAGACTGTCATCCCATCCACCAAGTTGAAGCTGCTGATTACGGGTGCAACGGTGTCACTGCCAATGGTTACCGAAACGGTGGGTGAAAGGCCCGCGTTACCTGCCGCGTCATAAGCATAAGCGACGAGGGTGTAAGCACCGTTCGGAAGTGCTGAAACATCCCAGGAAAAAGCAAAGGGCGCAATATTGTCAGTAGCAAACTTTTGGCCGTTAACATATAGCACGACACTGGTTACTCCAATATTGTCGGAATAACTTACATCGACCGGAACACTACCGGACACCTTGCTGCCTACCGGAGAGGTGATAAGAATAGCGGGTGCCTGGGTATCCAGGCTGATTGCTGTTTTAATGATTGATTGAGCGGCTGCCACGGCTTTTGCTGCATCAACCCGGCCCGCGCCATAATAAGCATCGTAGCCAGCTGCACCCAAATCAAGTGCAGTAGCTTTGAGAATCTGGTCAATATCAACAGGACTGATGTTGTTGTTGGCCGAGATCATCAGCGCGGCTGTCGCTGCCACAATGGGACTGGCAAAGGAAGTTCCCCAGTTAGTGGAATAGCCACCACCCATGGAAGGTGCGAAAATGTCTACGCCAGGGGCAGCAATGTCAACATAATTGCCGTAACTCGAAAAACTAGCGCGTAGATCGTTACTGTCGGTGGCGGCCACGCTCAGCATGGAATCGTTCGCAGCAATATCTACAAGTCCGCTGCTGTTACCTGCTGCGACCACTACAACGCCGCCTTTGCTGCGCATATATTGCGCGGCAGACTGGACGGCGGCACTGCCAGAGAGATTATCGAAACTGACATTGACAACTCTGGCGCCGTTATCTGCTGCCCAATTGATACCTTGTGCCACGATGCTCCAGGTTGCAAATCCATCGGGTGAGCTGATGCGCACCGGCATAATTTTCGCGCCCCAGGCGACGCCTGCACTGCCGTTGCTATTGTTGGCTGCCATTGCCGCTGTACCGGCCACCTTGGTACCATGTCCGATAACATCACTCGTGTTGGAATTGTTATCGTAAAAATTCCAACCGGGCACTATATTGGGTGCCAGATCAGGGTGGGTGGCATCAATGCCGGTATCCAGAATGGCTATAGTCACGCCGCTACCGTTGGCACTGTCCCAACTAGATGGTGCTTGGATTTTTGGCAGTGCCCAACTGTAACTATAGTAGGGGTCGGTTACGGATGCTGCATGGGTAACTACCATATCCAATTCTACATATTTTAGTCTAGGGTCTTTTTTCAGCTCGCGCATAACTGCCACTTCATCGGTACCTTCCGGCAATTCGACTATGTGGGTATTGATTTTTTTGAGGTGGATTCTGGATTTTCCGTTGTGGGGCTTCAATGCATTTTCAAATTCACCAGCGGTTAAACCAGCGCGTGGTGCAATTAGCAAACGGCCTTTTGCCCAACCAACAAAGGCTTGTTTGCCGATAGGCCCGGCATTTTGTGCAACCGCCAGCCCCGCTCCCTGAGCAGAAGCAGATGGTGCAGCATGGGTTAAACCGGCACACCCTGCCAAAATGGCAGCCAGAAGAAGCGAACGTGCGAAGCTAGGCGTGGCACTGGAATGATCGCAACGGTGGTTGTCAGACAATTGAACTGGAAATTGATGTTGGCGTGGCATGTCAGACTCCTTAGTTATATTAATCGTCTGCTGATAAAGCAAATGAACACACCAAGGATATAAAGCCTGAGCATTCTGGTAACTCCGCTATCTCTTTCGAGACCGGAAGCTTTGCGTCCCCACCTCGCGATGAGTTTGCCTTTTTCAGCTATTTAATAAATCGACAATCTTTTGGCAAACTTTAGGGTATAAATAAAAAAATTCCCATAAAATTTTCGGGGAGGCATTCATTTAATAATGAATGCAAAATAGTTACCCAAGATGGTAATGGCTTATTAAATAGATCGGGTAGCAAAGGGGCTGACTTCAGGATTCCTAGAGCTTATTTGCAAACGCAGGCAGTTATCTTCCTTCGAAAATTGTTGTTGAAATGCTGGTAAACATGCCAGCGTTTCAACAAGAAAATATAAGCAAAATATATGCCATAAAATATAAAAATTCATTTAAACAATTACTTGTATATTTATATGGATATTTTTAAATAAATGATCAGTTATAAAATCAATAATAAGTGTCTGTTTTTGCAGACAGTATTTTTTAAAATTATTTAACATATTGATTAATAAATTTAATTTTTGTCGTAAGAATGAAACACTCTCGCGCATAATGCGCGATGAATCGCTTTAGAGAATCAGTATTAGCAACACTTTTGCGGCGAGATGTTCTTTCAGCATAAGTTGTCGATTGATCCATCTCGGATAGCATGGTTTCGGAAGCAGATTGGCGAAGCAGGTTATGAATTCACAATCAATTCACACCATGTATTGATGGCTTGAAAGTGTTCCTTAAAGCCCGGATATTGGTTCGTTGAAATGGCGTATTATTTTCTATGTTTCTTCATCCACTCACTGGCTCGTCGCTGAGCTTCAGCAATTTCTGCTGGCGTCATGAAAGATTCCACAATCCCAAGCCCGCTCCCTATATCTGCGTCATCACCCATACCCGCAATATTGTTGATCCATTCACCGGCAACTTTAAACCACTTGCCACCTGCGCCAGCAATATTGAACCACTTGTGTGCTTCGATGTAGTCTCGGGGAACACCCAAGCCCATGTCATACATGACTCCCAGATTGTTTTGAGCCTCCACATCACCCTGTTCAGCAGCCTTGTTCCACCAAAATACTGCTTGCTGGGTATTCTGAGGAACGCCTATGCCGTTGTCATACATGAACCCTAGTTTAAATTGCGCGTGTACGACCCCCTGCTCTGCGGCTTTGCCATACCATAACACCGCCTGTTCGTCGTCTTGAACAACGCCGTTGCCCTCTTCGTACATAACGCCCAGTTTGTATTGGGCCTGCGCAATCCCCTGCTCTGCGGCCTTGCCATACCAAGATACAGCCTGTTTATAATCCTGGGTAACGCCTTGGCCTTTTTCATACATGAGGCCTAGCGTGTATTGCGCCAGTGCATCTCCTTTTTCCACCGCCTTGTTATACCAATGCACAGCCTGCTCGTAATCTTGTGTAACACCCTGACCTTTGTAATACATAACTCCCAAATTGAATTGAGCCTCCGCAAAACCTTGATCTGCGACCTTACGATACCAATGCATAGCCTGTTGGTAGTCTTTTTTAATCCCTTGCCCATCGGCATACATACCTGCCAAATAAAACTGAGCTTCCGCATGTCCATGCTCCGCAGCTTTTTTTAATGATTCAGCAGCTTTTGTATAGTCTTTGCGGTCAATAAGCTTCATTCCATCCTCAAAGTTTTTTGCAACATCCTGAGGTGTCAGTGCCACCATAAAATCATCCTTCCTATATAAATAACCGCCTGTATCCACCTATTGTCAATTTTACCCCAGAACAACTCCAATTTCCTCTCACTGCTGGCTATGCGATTCACGCCAAAGAAAGTATGCCGCCAACCTCCCCAAGGGTTACGATTAATTTGAGTACACCAAGATAAATTTTTTAACCGCCTATACTCACATATTGACCATTGGTCAGTATCTGGCCGATAGGTTTTGAAGAATGACCGACTTCTGGTAAAGTTGCACGCTATTCAAAAATAATGCCCGCAACCTTGAGATAGTGAAGGTAGTAGCTAGGAGATGTAAGTAAATGCTAAACCCAAACACCCTGACACGAGAAAAAAAAATAAAGCTGCGTTGGTTTGTTGCTTTATCCAGCCTGCCGTTGCTTGGCGTGGTGACTGCATTTGGAATTGTACCGCAACCTGACACTCCCTATACATCCCTTACAATGGTCGCGGAAGAAATCGTCCTGCCCCACGATACGCCAACTGTTACTGGCGTCACCAATTCCAAGGCCGCCACATACTGGCGCAATGAACGCGTACAACGTGGCGATACGGTAACTGAACTGCTGCGCCGTATGCAGGTAGATGACCCCTCCGCAAGCGAATATCTGCGTCGCGACCAAGCTGCAGCATCCTTCCGTCAGCTTGCCACAGGTAAATTCGTGCAAGCTGAAACCAATGCAGATGGTAGTCTTCTAGCGTTGCGTTACCTGGATAACAACGGTAGCCAGATTCTTATTGAGAGAAGGGCTGGCGACTTCAAGACCAGCATACAGCCACCCCTGCTTGAACAACGTTTGCTCATGCGTACCGGAGAGATTAGCAGCACACTCTTTGCCGCGACTGATGCAATTGGCCTGCCGGAATCTACCGCTAACCAATTGGCTGAAATTTTTGGTAGTAATATCGACTTCCATCGTGACCTACGCAAAGGAGACAAATTCAGCGTAGTTTACGAAATGGATTATAACAACGGCGAACCGGTTCGTGCCGGACGCATTCGGGCGGCCGAGTTCGTCAATCAAGGCAAGAGCTATCGTGTGGTGTACTTTAAAACTGACAGTAGTCACGGCGATTACTACACGCCGGATGGTAAGAGCATACGGAAGGCTTTTTTGCGCTCACCACTTGAATTTTCACGCATTAGCTCCGGTTTCAGCCTATCGCGCTTTCACCCAGTACTGAATACATGGCGTGCGCATAAAGGTGTGGACTATGCCGCAGCGCTAGGCACCAAGGTTAAAGTCACTGCCGATGGGACAGTATCTTTTGTCGGCAAACAAGGCGGTTATGGCAATGTTGTGATAGTGGAGCATCAAAGCCGCCACACCACCGTATATGGGCATCTATCACGTTTTGCTAGTGGCTTGCGCCGCGGCCAGCGTGTGGGGCAAGGGGACATTATTGGCTTTGTCGGTATGACTGGCTTGGCCACGGGTCCACACTTGCATTATGAATTCATGGTTAATGCTCAACATCGCGACCCCTTGCGTGCCGCATTGCCAGATGCCGCCCCATTAGACAATACGCAGAAGCTTGCCTTCCAAGAAGCTACCCGCAGCCTGACCGCCCGCTTGGGCGTGTTGCGCGATACTAACTTAGCCAAACTTGACTAAACAAAATCGTGCTGAGCAGACTCAAATAGTTCAGAACCATTCTGAATT
This sequence comes from Candidatus Nitrotoga sp. MKT, assembly GCA_003402345.1. Classification (GTDB taxonomy): domain Bacteria; phylum Pseudomonadota; class Gammaproteobacteria; order Burkholderiales; family Gallionellaceae; genus Nitrotoga. The sequence goes on from QFXH01000002.1 coordinate 47,575, forward strand.
TTATATAGGCATCATGTCCGGCACTAGCTTGGACGGCATTGATGTTGTCTTGGTTGATTTCTCCACTAGCTCCCCCAAATTGCTTGCCACCTCCTTCCAAGCTTACGGAAGGAGGCTGAAAGACGCGCTGCTAACATTGCATCACCCTACAAATGATGAGCTGCATCAGATGCAGTTAATCAATAATGAATTGGCGAGCCTGTATGCCGCAGCAACGGCAACCTTACTGCGCACAACCAACATCACGCCCGATCAAATACGCGCTATTGGCTGCCATGGGCAGACTATACGCCACCACCCTAACGAAGGTTATACTCTGCAACTCGGTAATGCGGCCTTACTGGCCGAATTGAGCGGCATTACTGTAGTTAGTGACTTCCGCAGCCGTGACATCGCCGCAGGAGGACAGGGCGCTCCGCTCGTTCCTGCTTTTCACGACAAAGTATTACGCCACCCAAGCATTCATCGCGTTATTGTCAACATCGGTGGCATCAGTAACCTTACTAACCTATCACCCAAACGTCATACGGTAGGCTTCGATTGCGGCCCGGGCAACATGTTAATGGATGCATGGATTGCCCTACAGCGCGGAGAACCTTACGATCGAGACGGTACGTGGGCCGCCAGCGGACAGATTATTCCAGCGCTGCTACATACGTTGCTTGACGAACCTTTTTTGCATGCTGTACCACCGAAAAGCAGTGGGCGTGATTTGTTTAACCTAGCTTGGCTAAACAGTAAACTACGCGGTGACGAATTACCTGCCGACGTACAGGCCACTTTGCTCGCATTTAGCAGCCGCGTTATTTCAGACGCGATCCATCGTTTTTGTGATGGCGCGCAAGAAATTTATTTGTGTGGCGGTGGCGCGCGCAATCAAGCTTTAGTGCGAAGCTTGGGCATCTCCTTGCCAAATTGCCGTATTCAAACCACTGACACATTAGGCATGGGAGCTGATTGGCTGGAGGCCATCGCTTTTGCCTGGCTGGCACAGCAACGTTTATATAGTTATAGCGTCAATTTGGTCACGGTTACTGGCGCACGTCACCCCTGCATACTCGGGGCGATTTATTCGGCTTAATTTTAATTTCATTTGTGATGACATAGGCAATAGTGAAATCCGCGAGTTACGCAAGTTGTTATCCCTTTGCAGCCAACAATCGCACCGTCTGCTCCAAACGAGTCCGCACAGCGAGTGATATGGATTGCAATTGGATACCTTCCGGTCACAGCAAGGTGCGCAAAATTTTCTTGCGCTTATTAATTAAACGGGGTCCAAATTTAGTGGACAGGCAAGTCATCTGAATTGTGCCGCAAAATGTTACCTGCTGGCGTAAATTAGCAAGTGAAATAAGCGGGTACTGCCTGTGGGGCGTACATTACGTGACGCGACTATAATACGTTTATTAATTTTCCTCATATCATCATGCGCTCCCGTTCCGCTTCCTCCACCCCTGCACCTCGTGGCGATTGGAATATCATTCGCACTCTTCTGCCTTACCTACTAGAATTCAAAGGGCGTGTTGTATTAGCGTTATTACTACTGGTGTTAGCTAAGCTGGCTAACGTGGCAGTGCCGCTGTTGCTCAAGGAAATCGTGGATGCTCTGGATAAACCAAAGGCAATGTTGTTAGTGCCGGTGTCACTCGTGGTTGGCTATGGTTTGTTACGGCTCTGCAGCACACTGTTTGGCGAGTTGCGCGACGCGGTATTTGCCAAAGTAACCCAACGTGCCATACGGCGTGTAGCACTCAAACTGTTCGTTCATTTGCATAGCTTAAGTTTACGTTTCCATCTGGAGCGGCAGACTGGTGGCGTATCACGTGATATCGAGCGTGGTACGAAAGGAATCAGCTTCTTACTCAATTTTATGCTGTTCAGCATACTGCCGACACTGCTGGAAATCGGCCTGGTTGCAGGAATTTTGCTTTATAAATACAACGCGTGGTTTGCGGTTATTACTTTCATCACGCTGATTGTGTATATCGTCTTTACCTTATTCATTACCGAGTGGCGCATGATATTTCGCCGTACCATGAATGATATGGATTCAAAGGCAAACACGCGCGCCATAGACAGCCTGCTTAACTATGAAACGGTAAAATATTTTGGTAACGAGGACTATGAAGCGCGACGCTACGATGAACACATGAGCAAGTGGGAAACATCGGCGGTGCAGAATCAAACTTCACTGGCAGCGTTGAATTCCGGGCAGAGCGCTATTATTGCCATCGGCATGACCGCGTTAATGCTGCTGGCATCGAATGGCGTGGTAAAAGGAGAGCTAACCATTGGCGACTTGGTTCTAATCAACGTCTTCATGTTGCAGCTTTATATGCCACTGCATTTCCTTGGCTTTGTCTATCGCGAGATCAAGCACTCTCTGGTGGACATGGAAAAAATGTTCCGTCTGCTTGATGAAAACCGTGAGATACAAGATGCGCCAAATGCGGTTGCGCTGAAGGTTGATCAAGCGGCAGTACATTTTGAGCAGGTATGTTTTTCTTATGAACCAAAGCGGCAGATTTTATTCGATATCAGTTTTGATATTCCGTCTGGACACACGATCGCCGTAGTGGGTTCAAGCGGAGCGGGAAAATCTACCTTGTCACGGTTGCTGTTCCGTTTTTATGATGTAAATTCAGGACGCATCCTGATAGACAATCAGGACATTCGCAAGGTAACACAGGCCAGTTTGCGCGCTGCGATTGGCATCGTGCCACAAGACACCGTGCTGTTTAACGATAGCATTTATTACAATATAGCTTATGGCCGCCCCGAAGCCTCGCATGAAGAAGTATTGCATGCGGCGCAATCGGCCCATATTCACGATTTTATAACATCATTACCGGATGGCTACGACACGATGGTGGGCGAGCGTGGATTGAAATTGTCCGGTGGAGAGAAACAGCGTGTGGCGATTGCGCGCGCTATCCTCAAAAATCCAGCCATCCTGATTTTTGACGAGGCGACTTCGGCTCTGGATTCAACATCCGAGAAGATAATTCAGCATGAATTGCGCAACGTTGCACATAATCGAACCACACTGGTTATTGCTCATCGCCTATCTACCATCGTAGACGCAAATCAGATATTGGTAATGGACAGTGGGCGCATTGTTGAGCGTGGCACGCACCGTGAGTTACTAGGAAAACAAGGGGTATATGCACAAATGTGGGCACTGCAACAGCAAGAAAAAGAGTATCAGCCGATTACATCTATAACGCCCTGAGCTGGATTGGTACCAATATTGTTGATATACGCCCCATTCACCCGAAAATCGATTTAAATTTTTGTTCGATTTCGTGTTCTGGAAATGTCTCGTATATACTTGTCTAGCGTGTGTTTTCTATGTGCATTTTAGATCATTCAATGCCTGTATATTTTTGCAAGAAAGTATGTTGAATTTAAAAACACACATTTCAATTGAAGTTTTATATTAAAAATATTATCAATAATAAAATCAATATATTGCAGATATAATCAAGAACTACTTGGTTAGTATTGTGTCTGTAGCGCATCACCTAGTTGCGCATGAAATAGGGTACTGAATCAAACATGAAAATTCACGAATATCAGGCCAAAGAAATCCTCCGCCAGTATGGCGTGCCGACTCCACGCGGATCGGTGTGTTTCAGCGTGGATGAGGCCATTGCCGTTGCGCAGCAGTTGGGTGGCCCGATATGGGTGGTGAAGGCGCAAATTCATGCCGGTGGGCGTGGGCAGGGTGGCGGGGTTAAGGTCGTGAATTCGGTGCAGGATGTTGGTACACGTGCTGGAGAGATTCTTGGCATGCAGTTGGTTACACACCAGACTAATGCTAATGGGCAATTGGTCAGACGCTTGCTAATTGAGGAGGGCGTGCAGATTGCAAAAGAGTATTACGTAGGTATGGTAATTGACCGTAGCAAACAGGGTGTCGTGCTTATGGCAAGTAGCGAGGGAGGAATGGAAATCGAGGCAGTCGCTGCGCATTCGCCTGAAAAAATTCACAAGGTATGGATAAACCCTTCGTCAGGGCTGACCGATGCTGAGGCAGACGCTGTGGCGCAGCGGATTGGCATTCCGAATGCGGCACTTGCTCAGGCGCGCGCCTGTTTGCAAGGCTTGTACCGAGCCTTCGTGGAAAAGGATGCGATGCTGGCGGAAATCAATCCGCTGGTGCTGACTGCGGATCAGAATCTACTGGCGCTGGATGCGAAAATTAATTTCGATAGCAATGCGCTATTTCGTCATCCAGAGATTGTAGCGCTACGCGATTTAGATGAAGAAGATCCAGCCGAAGTTGAAGCTTCACAATTCGATCTGAGCTATATCTCACTGAATGGCAACATTGGCTGCTTGGTGAATGGTGCCGGGTTAGCCATGGCGACAATGGATATCATCAAGTTGTATGGCGGTATGCCAGCGAATTTTCTTGACGTAGGGGGTGGTGCCAGTAAGGAAAAAGTAACTGAAGCATTCAAATTGATGTTGAGAAATCCAAATTTGCGCGCAATTTTGGTAAATATATTTGGCGGAATCATGAAATGTGATGTAATTGCCGAAGGCGTAGTGGCAGCGGCACGCGAAGTGCATTTAAAAGTACCATTAGTGGTGCGCTTGGAAGGCACTAACGTTGATCTCGGGAAAAAAATTCTGGCTGAATCTGGCCTGCCAATTATTTCTGCCGGGGATATGGCAGATGCAGCAGCAAAGGTTGTTACTGCAGCGAAAGGGGCATAATGTCCATTCTTATCAATAAAAACACTAAAGTAATGACGCAAGGCATGACTGGTAAAGTCGGTCAATTTCATACATTACATTGTAAAAATTATGCAAATGGAGCGAATTGTTTTGTCGCTGGAGTGACTCCCGGCAAGGCCGGACAAAGTTATGAGGGGATTCCAATATTCAACAGTGTAATGGAAGCTAGCGTGCAAACCGGGGCGACGGTGTCAGTGATTTACGTGCCACCTCCCTTTGCTGCTGCGGCGATTGACGAGGCGGTGGAAGCAGGGCTAGAGCTGGTGATCTGCATCACAGAAGGCATACCCGTACACGACATGCTACGCACGCGTTACAAAATGCAGGGCAAGAAGACGCTGCTGATTGGCCCGAATTGTCCAGGGCTGATTACACCAGACGAAATTAAAATTGGCATCATGCCTGGGCACATCCACCGCAAGGGACGTATTGGCGTAGTGTCACGTTCGGGAACGTTGACTTATGAGGCGGTCTGGCAGCTGTCCGAGCTGGGCTTCGGGCAATCTTCTTGTGTCGGAATAGGTGGCGATCCGATCAATGGCATGAAACATTTGTCTGTAATGAAATTATTCAACGATGACCCGGATACCGATGCTGTAGTGATGGTGGGCGAAATCGGTGGCAGTGATGAAGAAGAATGCGCGCGCTGGATTAAGAGCAATATGCAAAAACCTGTGGTCGGCTTTATTGCTGGAATTACCGCGCCGCTTGGTAAGCGTATGGGACATGCTGGTGCAATTATTTCCGGGGGTCAGGGCGGTGCTGAGGACAAATTGGCAGTAATGGAAGAATGTGGCATACGCATCACGCGCAATCCGGCTGAAATGGGCAAAATGATGAAGCATGTTTTAAAAGGATAATTTTCTGATAATGTAAATTATGTCCACTTCGTAATTTAGGTTGTCAAAAAAATCATCACTTTTGATTTGTTATTCGTCTATTGGGTAATTTTAAAAAGCTACGATACTCATGTAGCTTACCGCACAAACAATCTTACAAAATTTGCTCTTCAAGCCGGAACCCCGGAACCTGCCACTAACAAAAGGAAGAAAAATGATTTTAGTAACAGGTGGAACCGGTTACATCGGCTCGCATACGGTTGTTGAGCTGATGCTGGCTGGATTCGAGATTTTAATTGTTGATAATTTTTGTAACAGCAAAACAACGGTTCTTGATCGTATTGAGCGTATTGTTGGGCATCGACCAGGATTTGTAGAGGCTGATATTCGTGATCGGCAAGCGATGCAGGGACTCTTTGCAAGGCATCATTTTGATGCGGTAATCCATTTTGCTGGTTTAAAAGCAGTTGGCGAATCCGTGGCGCAACCTTTACGCTACTATGACAATAACGTCTATGGCAGTTTGGTGTTGTTTGAAATGATGGCTGAGGCGCAGGTAAAGACACTGGTTTTTTCTTCTTCCGCTACAGTTTACGGTGATCCTGCTACCGTTCCAATTCTGGAGAATTTTCCGCTTGGTGCGACCAATCCGTATGGTAGAAGCAAACAAATGGTCGAGGAGATGCTCCGTGATCTGGCGATAGCTGATTCTTCATGGCGGATTGCATTGCTTCGTTATTTTAATCCTGTAGGCGCGCATGAAAGTGGTTTGATTGGTGAGGATCCCACTGATATTCCGAATAACCTACTTCCTTACATTGCTCAAGTGGCACAAGGCCAGCGTGAGATGCTGTCAATTTATGGTGATGACTATCCAACCGTTGATGGCACTGGCATGAGAGATTATATTCATGTTGTTGATCTTGCTATTGGTCATGTTAAGACTCTGGAAAAACTGGTTGACCAGACGGGGGTGGTTACCTATAACTTGGGCACAGGACGGAGTAATAGCGTGTTGGAGATGGTGCGCGCATTTGAGCAAGCCAGTGGGCGAAAAATACCTTACAAAATAGTGGGGCGTCGCCCAGGAGATATCGCTATATGTTACGCAGACACTACGCTAGCGGAACGTGATCTGGGTTGGAGAGCGGAGCGAACTATAACGCAGATGTGTGCTGATTCTTGGAGATGGCAGTCTTTAGGGAATCTCAATCAATCCGATGGTGTAACTGATTCAGTGTAAACGGTCACCTGGCAAAAAATTGTCAACACAAGCGAACGGCAATGCCGTACCAAAAAATAACCAACGAATTAAGAGTAATCCCAAGTGATTGATTTGGCCTATTGAAATTCTCATACTGCATACTTCACACGAAAATCCTGAGATGATTTTTTGACCGGCTCAGGTGAATTTCCCAATTTCAAATTAACATTATTAATCCACTCTACCGGGTTTAGTACCTGACTGTAACTGAGCAGGCAGAGCAACTCGATTTTTTCTTTATGCTCCCTCCCTCTTATTTTTGACAGATTTGCTGCGATGCACCCGCAAGTTATCGAGTGTCAGGAATACTTCTTTCTTGCCTATTTCAGCGTGCATAGATAAGGTTAGTCTGCTATGTCGCTGTAATTTACCAAATCAAATTGATAGCATCAACACGGTGCTATTAATATTATTTCACACGACTGCTATCCAAGTTATTTACAATAGCCACAGTCTTTCAGGTAACACACTATGACCAAAATCCACGAACCTCATTACACTGAAAACGTGCAAGAGCATCTACAACAGGTGCAAAGCCTATTGGATAAGCACGCTCTGGTCGAAATGCTAGCGCGCAAACAGGAAATGCCACGCCAAGAGCGTCACGAATTGTTAGGGAGCATACTGCACAAACAGCATCTAGCCGAACTACAAGATAAGCTGGGCAAACTACATTCTTCTGATATCGCCTTTATCTTGGAGGCTCTGCCCATCGAGCAGCGTTTACTGGTATGGGATCTGGTCAAAGCCGATCGTGACGGCGAAATTTTAATCGAAGTTTCCGATTCAGTGCGTGAATCGTTGATTGCCACCATGAGCCGCGAAGAACTACGCGAGGCGGCAGAGCAACTGGATACTGATGAGATTGCCGACCTGGCGCCTGATTTACCCCAAGCGGTGATACGTGATGTGTTCAAATCTCTCACCATTGAGGAACGCGAACAATTACGCGCAGCGATGTCTTATCCGGAAGATGCGGTAGGTGCACTGATGGATTTCGATATGGTGACCATCCGTGAAGATGTCACGCTGGAAGTAGTGTCACGTTATCTGCGCCGTTTCGACGAAATGCCCGATCATACTGACCAGTTATTCGTAGTGGACAGAGATGATATTTTTAAAGGGGTATTGCCACTTAATCGCTTGTTGGTGAACGAACCGGAAGTACCGGTAAGTAAGCTAATGTTGACCGATACAATTAAACTGCATTCGGATGATAAAGCGGAACAAGCAGCTCAAGCATTTGAACGCTATGATTTAGTTTCAGCGCCTGTGGTAGAAGAAGATGGTAAGTTGGTTGGTCGCGTTACCGTGAACACGGTAATGGACTATATCCGTTCAGAATCGGAAAGCGACATATTAAATACGGCCGGTTTACGCGGCGAAGAAGACATTTTTGCCTCGGTATGGAAAAGCGTAAAAAACCGCTGGATGTGGCTAGCGCTCAATTTGTGTACTGCATTCTTTGCCTCACGCGTGATAGGCGAATTCGAAAATACCATCGAAAAACTTGTCGCGCTCGCGGCGTTAATGCCTATCGTGGCAGGAATTGCTGGCAATTCGGCAAACCAAACCGCCACCATTATCATCCGTTCACTGGCGCTAGGACAACTTAACCACGCTAATACAAGACGGTTAATTGGCAAGGAACTCACCATCGGTGGACTGAACGGTCTGATTTGGGGCGGTGTAGCCGGATTGTTCGCTTATTTCCTATATAAAAGTGTGCTGCTGGGCGTGATTTTAACTGTTGCGATGGTACTCAATTTAATCCTTGGCGCATTGGCTGGTTTACTGATACCGCTATCCATGCAGCGTATGGGGCGCGACCCGGCCATTGGTTCCAGTGTAATGCTTACCGCTATTACCGATAGTGGCGGTTTCTTCATTTTCCTTGGGCTCGCTGCCCTATTTTTAATCCACTAAACTCTATCTTTACGAATTCATGCCGAGATTTGAATAACGAAGTGCATATTTTAAAAATATCTTGCATCGTAACTTAATATGAGACTAATTCAATTTTGAAGCAAAGCTTTTGTAAGTGTGACGGATTCAAGTTCAAAGTACCAGCTACAACTTCAAGCAGACTGAAATTTTAGAACTTATTCACATTCGCAATCGGCTGAATTGCTAAAAAATAAGCAATTATGGTAAAGACAAGGGAGATTTGTGCGAAATACACAATCCATCGAAGACATGAATTGGGTTTGAATTCAGGCCGGAAAAGTTGAAAATTACAAGATTTTAAAAATACTCATAGCGTCATTCTTGCGACTAAAGCACAAGAAATAGTCATCCACTTTTCATTTCCGTCTCTTTCGAAGATTTTATCATCCACCCCGCCACTACGACACCAACTTCGTACAACAACCACAATGGTATAGCAAGCATGAACTGCGATACTACGTCCGGCGGGGTGAGAAGAGCACCGAGAATAAATGCCCCGACAATTACATAAGGACGGATTTCTTTAAGCTTGGCGATACTTACCATATCCATTTTAACCAATACCACTACCGCCACTGGTACTTCAAAGGTAGTACCAAACGCAAGGAACATCCCCATTACGAAACTCAAGTATTTGTCAATGTCAGTCATCACCGCGACGCCTTGCGGCGCGGCACCACTAAAAAAACCAAATACCACTGGAAACACCACGAAATATGCAAATGCCATGCCGAAAAAAAACAACAACACGCTGGACGTAACGAGCGGCAACATCAAACGTTTTTCATGTGCATGCATCCCGGGCGCAACAAAAAGCCAAGCTTGGTACAATATGTAAGGTAATGCAATCAGAAATGCAGCCATCATCGCCACTTTAAGTGGCACAAAAAATGGGGTAATAACATCAATAGCGATCATCTGCCCGCCTTTAGGCAGCTTAGCGAGCATCGGCTCTGCCAGTAGCGCATAAAGATCACCCGCCCATGGAACAAGGCATACGAACACTAGTAGTAACCCCCCAAAAGCATATAGAAGGCGGGTGCGCAATTCGAGCAGATGGGAAATGAAGGTTTCGTTAGTACTCATTAATCAATGGGGATTTTTTTGCTCGGCAGTCATCCGCAACTCGGGCTGCACCTGCTGCAGGCTAGCTTGTTTGGGTTGAGTTACTACATTATGAGGTTGCTGGGTTAACTGGTCTTGCAGCGCCGTCTGATCGTTAACACTGACTTGCTGATCGGCATTTTTCCTCAATTGACGTAACTTCTCCTCCTGAACACGCAAATTGCGTGCCGCCTCTTGCTGAGCATATAAATTACGCGTCGCCTCTTGGTACGCTGATGAAAGCGTTTTAAATTCAACCTCATCTGCCAGACTCGCACCGCTAGCACGTACAGAACCCTCGATATTGTCGCCACCCTGTGCATTCAATGGTGGTGCAGCACCCTTGTCTCTTTCGCTAACCGGTGGGGTTTTCTGCCCTGAAGTGCTCTGCTGCGCGGTGGACTGCACCTGAGCATTCAATTGCGATTGTTGATTAACGCTCTCCCTAGCCTGCTCCACTTGCTGGTTAAGAGACTGCGTGACTTCTTGCGCATGTAAGTTAAGCGTTTGCGTGACCTGATTCACCGCCTCTTCAGCGCTCTTGTATTCGTTTTGTACTTTTTCCTGCAGCTGGCGCAACTCCTCAATTCTTAAATCCCGTGCTATGTCAGCCTTAACACCGCTGATATAGCGTTGCCCACGACCTAACAAATGGCCAAGAGTACGCGCTACTTTAGGTAGACGCTCCGGGCCGATGACAATGAATGCGACCACCGCAATCACCATCATCTCGGAGAAATTAACGTCAAACATGGCTGCTAAATCGATCTATACGTTGGTGTGACTCTTGTCTTTAACTTCGCCTTCAATGGTTTGACCACCCTGTTCCACTTGCTTTTGAGTATCATCCCTAACCACCTCTGGATCTGAGCGCATACCTTCCTTAAAGCCTTTCATCGCCCCCCCCAGATCGCTACCCATGTTGCGCAATTTTTTAGTACCAAATATGAGAATAACCACCAATAATACAATCAACCAGTGCCAAATACTGAATGAACCCATTTTTATCTCTCCTAAAAATTTAAGTGGCGTTAATCCCGCCGCACCATAGGTGGAATATTTCCGCCTATAATATGAATATGCAGGTGGAATACTTCTTGCCCTCCACCCTTGCCAGTGTTTATTACAGTACGAAAGCCCTTGCTCAGCCCCTGCTCTTTTGCCAGTTTAGGCGCCAGCAACAACATCCTTCCCAGTAACGCCTCATGACTACCATCAGCTTCCATCAGTGAAGCCAAATGCAACTTAGGGATCAACATAATATGCACTTGCGCGACTGGGTGGATGTCATGGAAGGCAAGTAACTCGCCGTCATCATACACCTTTCGGCAAGGTATATCACCGCGAACTATCTTGCAAAAAACACAATCATCCACTTTTTTCTCCCTGATTTCACTCCAACTCTATTAACCTGGTGACGGGAACCAGTAGGCACTCGCCATACTGACAAACCCCCTTCTAACCATGAAAAATGAAATATCAGGAGGCGTTACTCTTACGGCCGGCTTTCTCATCAAGCCCGGAAACCCCTACCCGTTGCGCCAGCTCTTCCAACACATCATTTACGCTCATACCATGCTGCGCTAGCAAAACCATACAATGAAACCACAGATCAGCGGTTTCGTATACTAAATGTTGTTTATCACCGCTTTTAGCGGCCAACAGTACTTCCGTGGCTTCTTCACCGACTTTTTTCAGGATAGCATCTTCGCCTTTACCAAACAGTTTGGCTACATATGAACTTTCAACTGCAGCGTCTTTGCGCGCCACTATTGTTTCCATCAATTTTTGAAGAATGTCGTTTCTCATTACTTATGATTTTTTTTGATAAATTTCATCGGGCGCTTTAAGTACCGGGTCGATTGCCACCCACCTATTCTTTTCCAAGCGATTAAAGAAGCAACTGGCTCGCCCAGTATGACAGGCGATTCCACCAGCCTGCTCCACTTTCAATAAAATCACATCGCCGTCGCAATCAAGGCGAATTTCCTGCACCCTCTGAATATTGCCGGATTCTTCGCCCTTGTGCCACATTTTTTTACGCGAACGCGACCAATATGTCGCTTCACCCGATTGAACGGTACACTTTAAAGCCTCGCGATTCATCCACGCCATCATCAGCACATGACCTGTACTTGCATCCTGTGCAATGACTGGCACTAATCCATCTGCCGCCCAGCTTACTTTATTCAACCAGATGTCGCTCATAACCGCACCACAATACCTTGTTGTGCCATATATTGCTTGGCCTGTTGTATCGTGTATTCACCATAATGAAAAATACTGGCCGCCAACACCGCATCCGCACCACCCAATTTCACGCCGTCCGCCAAATGCTGTAGCGTACCAGCGCCGCCGCTGGCGATAAGGGGAATTTCCAGCGCATCCGTCACCGCACGAATAAGTTGTAAATCATAACCAATCTTGCTGCCATCACGATCCATACTGGTAAGCAGAATTTCTCCCGCGCCCAGTGCCTGCATTTTTTTAGCCCATTCCACCACGCCCAAACCGGTAGCCTTACGTCCGCCATGGGTGAAGACCTCCCAACGACCAGGCTGAATCTGTTTGGCATCTATTGCCACCACGATACATTGCGAGCCGTAACGCCTTGCTGCATCTGCTACCAATTGCGGATTGAGCACGGCAGACGTATTAATGCTTACCTTGTCGGCACCCGCGTTAAGCAGGTTGCGCACATCTTCCACTTGGCGCACACCGCCACCCACAGTAAGAGGAATAAAAACCTGCTCGGCCACCTGCTCAATGATGCGAAATAGAATACCACGGTCATCAGAACTGGCGGTGATGTCGAGAAAAGTTAATTCGTCTGCACCCTGCTCATCGTAACGGCGTGCAATTTCTACCGGGTCGCCTGCATCGCGCAACTCAACAAAATGGACGCCCTTGACTACGCGACCAGCGGTTACGTCCAAACAAGGAATGATACGTTTGGCTAGCATATTATCTAATATGAGCGGGGGAAAATGGAAATCTCAACACTTAACTTTTCACATTTCTATTCGCAGTTAACATATCTGCCAATTTTTGTGCTGCAGCAAAGTTCAAAGTATCTTCATAGATTGCCCGGCCAGTGATCGCGCCAGCAATACCATTATCCTGTACCGCACACAGCGCATGCACATCGTCAAGATTAGTGATGCCGCCACTTGCAATGACTGGCACCTTAAGTTCACGAGCCAATTCCACAGTAGCGGGAATATTTACGCCAGACAACATGCCATCACGCCCAATGTCAGTGTAGATGATGGCCTCAATACCATAACTTTCAAAACGCTTAGCCAGGTCAAGCACGTCATGCCCTGTCACCTTAGACCAGCCGTCCACGGCCACCTTGCCAGCATTAGCATCGAGTCCTACCATAACATGGCCTGGAAAAGCATCACAGGCCTCATGCAGAAAGCCCGGGGTTTTTACCGCTGCAGTGCCTATAATGACATACGTAACTCCAATATCGAGGTAGCGCTCTATAGTTCCCAGGTCACGAATACCACCACCCAACTGAATTGGCACATCCAACCCAACCGCTTCCACAATACTACGGACAGCCGCTTCGTTCTTAGGTTTGCCGGCAAAAGCACCATTCAAATCAACCAAGTGTAGGCGGCGCGCGCCCTGGCTTAACCAATGTAGCGCCATCGATGCGGGGTCTTCGGAAAACACCGTGGCGTCTTCCATCACACCTTGGCGCAGGCGTACGCAATGTCCATCTTTTAAATCAATCGCGGGAATAATCAGCATGACAGCACTATAAATAATATGAAAAAAATAAAAAAATTAAACTGGCATCCAATTCACAAAGTTTTTCAATAACATTAGTCCAGCACCTTGACTCTTTTCTGGATGAAACTGCACAGCAAATAAATTATCGCGCGCGACGGCACAGACAAACGGCTGTGGATAGCAACTAGTAGCCTGCACAAACTGCGCATCCTGTGGACATACGTAGTAACTGTGCACAAAATAAAAACGCGCGTTCTGATCTATGCCTTCCCATAGCGGATGGTTACCATGTTGCACTTGATTCCACCCCATATGCGGCACCTTCAGCTTATTATTTTGCGCATCGCGCAAATTGCTGGTGAAGCGAACCACCCTACCCGGCAGGATGGCCAATCCCGGAATATCGCCTTCTTCACTGTGTTCAAACAGCATTTGCAAGCCAATACAAATGCCCAGAAAAGGCTTGGTTCGCGCCGCATGCAGCACTGCTGCCCGCAACCCGCGCATATCTAACTCGCGAATACAGTCTGGCATCGCACCTTGGCCAGGGAAAACCACACGCGCCGCCTGGTCAACTTCTTGCGGGTCGTCCGTCACCACGATAGACGCAGTTGGCGCAACAGTGCGCAATGCTTGGTACACCGAGCGCAGATTGCCCATACCGTAATCAATTATCGCAATATCTACCATAGCTGTACGTGATTTTTATAAATCTAAATCCACAACATGCAACGCTCAATTTTATTGGGCGCATTATCTCATTGATTACTTTGTTTATTGAAGCGACTTGAGAATCTTTACAATGTACCCTTTGTGGATGGCATCATGCCTACCATACGCGGATCAACCTCCAGCGCCATACGCAAAGCACGACCGAATGCCTTGAACACAGTTTCCGCTTGATGGTGAGCATTTTTACCAACCAAATTATCGATGTGCAGTGTCACCAGCGCATGATTGACAAAGCCTTGGAAAAACTCATGAACCAAGTCCACATCAAACTCACCTATGTTGGAACGCACAAAATTTACATTGAACACCAAACCGGGGCGACCGGAGATATCCAGCACTACGCGCGACAGGGCCTCGTCTAGTGGGACATAAGCATGGCCATAACGACGCAATCCCTTTTTGTCTTCTATCGCTTGGCTGAACGCCTGACCAAGAGTGATACCAATATCCTCGACAGTGTGATGCGCATCAATATGAAGATCACCCTTGGCAACTATATCCAAATCAACCATGCCATGACGTGCAACTTGATCGAGCATATGCTCGAGGAAAGGCAAACCGGTATCGAACTTGACCTTACCGCTACCATCTAAATCTAGCTTGATAGTGATCTGAGTTTCCAGGGTGTTACGAGTAACTTGCGCACTACGCATAATTTTCCCTAATGGACAGCCTAAACAAATTGATGAATACTTTCCTGCAATGCCCGTATGAACTGTTCGTTCTCCTGCGGAGTGCCCACCGTAACGCGTAGACAATCAACCAATAACGGATGGGATTTGCTCAAATTCTTGATTAACACACCCCGGTTTTTCAGTCCCTGAAAAACCTTATCAGCATGCATCACTCGAAATAAGATGAAATTGGCGTCACTCACATAAGGTCGTACATCCGCTACCCCCACCAGCCGCTCATATAGCCAAGCACGATCCTGTTTGATTTGCTCAGCCTGTCGTAACAGCACGTCGTGATTCTGCAACAATTTTTCCGCCACCTGCTGCGTCAACACATTTATATTATACGGCAAACGGAGCTTTTCTAACTGCGCTAGCCACACCTTACTACCCACCATAAAACCTAAGCGCAAACCAGCCATGCCAAGCTTGGAGAATGTGCGCATCACCAGCAGATTTGGATAGCGCGTCAGCATGGGCATAAAACTAGCATTGGCAAAAGCATAATAGGCTTCGTCCACCACCACCAAGCCGGGAGCGGCCTCAATAATTTGAGCAATAACTTCCGCATCAAAAAGGTTTCCAGTGGGATTATTTGGATAGGACAAAAACACTAGCGCAGGTTGATGTTGTTGCATGGCCAGCAGCATGGCAGGCAAGTCCAGCGCAAAATCTTCTGTCAGCGGCACGCCTATATATTGCATCCCAGTAAAAGCTGCGATCATTTTGTACATCACAAATGATGGCTCAACGCTCAATAATGTAGCATTCGGCTTAGCGACCGCAAGCGCTAACAACTGGATGATCTCATCCGACCCATTTCCAAGCAATATATCCAAACTCTGTGGCAAACCAATCACGGCACGGATACTGGCCTTTAGTTTCTGGGCATCGGCGTCAGGGTATCGATTGATGGCGACATTCGCCACCAGGTGGGATATCTCCTCACGCAATGACTGTGGCAATGAATAAGGATTTTCCATTGCATCCAATTTGACCATGCCAGTGCTATCGGACACAGGGTAAGCTTGCAGATCGAGCACTTCTTGGCGAAGCAAACTTTCAGGTGTTACACCAACATTGGTAGAAGACATAGATTATCGGCACTGTTAAACAGAATCATTTTATCCTAATCGTGCTACATTCTGGTCAAATTTCCTTTGGCAATGCAATTTTTTACTCAAGCCAGCACTTCTCAATCACGCCTAGTCACTCTGTGCCACTTCGATACCTATTGGCCCCCACTACCAGACGGACTAAGGAACAGCCATATATGCGGTTACCCTGCGGCATAGGTAACCACCCACAGGGTGCGGGCGCGCAAACTTGGCGCAATATCGAACAGGTAGTACTTGACCCATAAAAACCACCTAAATTTCATGAAATGCTAACCGATAGTAGATTTATACGGGGCGATTTCCTCTTCCACAGAAAACAAGTGAAAAATAATTACGATTATATTATTACTTCTTCAACACAAAAATAAGGTTGCATTACCGAATTTATGTATTACTAAAATGCCAAGTTAGAGGCAATTTCCCACCTTTATTCTTTTTATCATGCCCATTAAATTTCTCTGACAATTCAACTTAAAGAAAATAAATTGTAATGGTAAAAAATAATAACAAAATAAAATCGAATCCTTTACGCAATGAAATCAAACAAAACCGAAAAATCAAAAAATGAAAGTCTCTGTGATCGCTAACCTCAACAAATCATTCTTACTGTTCGCAGCACTTTATTTAAATTTTTCGTCTCTTTCATGGGCCGATCAGGTAGATGCACCACTTCTTTTGCCAAAGGCAGAAGCTGCAATAATTCCCAGCCGTCAGTCAATATTAACGATGAAGGATATTGGCGCTTCCCGTCCCATCGAATTACGGGGCGTGAACAGCAATGCCTATCTTTCTTTGGGCGTGCGGCTGGACGAAGTCGTTACTAAGGCTAAGCTACGCCTAAACTACACACTATCCCCCGCACTACTACCAAATATCTCTCATCTCAAGGTATACCTAAACGATGAAGTATTAGCCACGTTGCCAGTGATCAAAGAAAATCCAGCTAGCCCACAAAAACTTGATGTTGAGCTTGATCCCCGTTTCTTTACAGACTTTAACAAACTACACCTGCAATTCATCGGTCATTACACCAACGATTGCGAATTTCCTCTGCACTCCAGCTTGTGGGCCAACATTAGCAACACGAGCACACTGGAAATGAATTTGCAATCAATCGCTCTACGCAACGATCTTGCCCTACTACCAGCACCCTTCTTCGATCAACGGGACAACCGTTTGCTTACCCTGCCTTTCGTGTTTGCCACCAAGCCATCCCTGAATTCCCTGCGGGCTGCGGGCAGTCTTGCCTCTTGGTTTGGCGCTTTGGCGAGCTATCGCGGCGCCCGCTTTCCGGCCTATCTGAATCGTCTACCAGAGCGTTATGGCGTGGTTTTTGCGACCAATGACGAACGGCCAGAATTCCTTGCTAAATATCCCCAAGTGGACGCACCAACCATCTCTTTAATGCAACACCCGGAAAATCCTACAGGTAAGCTACTCCTCATCCTTGGCCGTAATGCTGCCGACCTACAGCTAGCCGCAGACGCCTTGGCTCTGGGCAAGGCTGTTATGACAGGTACTTCAATTGCCGTAAAAAAACTGGAATATCCACCGCGCCGTATCGCCTATGATGCACCCAACTGGCTGCAATCAGGCCGTCCCATACCATTGGGCCAACTCGTCAATAGCCCCGCCGACCTACAGCGCCAAGGCCAGCCTCTCGAACCAATTCTCATCAACGCCCGCTTGCCAGCTGATCTGTTTACCTGGGAAGTAAAAGGAATACCGATTGACCTCAAATACCGTTACACGCCACCGGCAGAACAAGGCGATGCCAATCTGAGAATTGAAATAAACGACCAATTTATAGAAGCAATACCGTTGCTGTCCAGCACAGGAGCCCGAGAAAAGAACCACCTGGTACTACCTCTTCTGGATGATGGTTCCTTGCGGGAGCAAAGCGGCGTGGTGATCCCCGCTTTTCACCTGGGCAGCAATAACCAGTTACAATTTTCATTTTCCATTCCGCCCAGTGACAATGGCCGCTGCAAATCTTCACCACAAGAAAACATGCGCGCGGCAATCGATCCAGATTCAACTTTAGATCTGAGCCATTTATACCACTACGCAGCAATGCCAAACCTGGCATTTTTCGCTAATAGCGGATTCCCGTTCACCAAATACGCCGATCTCGCCGAGACCGCGATCGTCATCCCCGACCAGCCTAACACCTTTGACATGGAAGCCATGTTCGCCTTACTGGGCCATATGGGCCGTTCTACCGGTGTTCCCGCCCTACACTTCAAGCTCATCCAGACAAAATCCATACAATCTGCAAAAGATTCAGATTTGTTGGTAATTGCCAGTGGTGCCAACAAGGATCTTCTCGCTAGCTGGGGCAAATCCCTTCCAGCCCTGCTGGAAGAAGGAAGCCGCACCTTTACGCCTTTAGGCAAAGCCATGGATATGGCTTATGACTGGTTCGGAATGAATGAGAACAAAATATTCAAACCTGGAGAAAGCAGCATATTGCTTGGATCCGGCCCCTTGGCCGCCATCATCGGCTTTGAATCACCGCTCAGTCCATCACGTAGTGTCGTGGCCCTTACTGCCAATACCCCAACAGCTTTGACCTCAGCTCTGGATGCCCTAAGCGATGGCGGAAAGGTTCAATACATCCGCGGTGATATCGCTTTAATGCGAGGAGGGAATGTCGAAAGTTACCGCGTTAACGATGTGTATTACGTTGGCGAATTGCCTTGGTGGCGCTGGATATGGTTCCACCTGCACCACCATCCTCTATTCCTGACTGCTATCGGCATCGCAATTGGTCTTTTTGTTGCCCTGCTTGCGTTTAGTGCCCTACGTAGCCTGGCTGCCAGACGGCTCGGCCAACACAAGAAATAAGCACCTGAAAATGACCTATTTATTCGTGGGTATCAGATGTAAAGTTGGCATTTTGCTGTATCGTGGACACCAAATTCTCGCTGCGCTCTGCGTCTGCTTGGGAACCGTTCAGGCAGCAACAACCGAACCCAGTTGCCAGGCAGATTGGCCCGCTTGGCAAAGCTTCAAGTCAGGATTCATCAACGAGGGCGGACGGGTAGTGGATGGCAGTACCCCCCGCAAACAGACCGTATCAGAAGGACAGGCCTATGCGCTGTTTTTCGCGTTGGTGGCCAACGACCGCAAAACCTTCGACAAAATCCTGCAATGGACCGAAAATAATCTAGCAAATGGCGATTTGACCAGCCATCTGCCAGCCTGGTTATGGGGTCGCAGAGACGATGGCAGCTGGGGAATATTGGACAATAATCCAGCATCGGATGCCGATCTATGGATAGTCTATGCGTTAGGTGAAGCGGGTCGGCTTTGGGGCGAGCGCCGCTTCGTTGCGCTTTCATCACTGCTGGCCAACCGTATCTTGCGCGAAGAAACGGCGGACCTGCCGGGCCTAGGCCCCACCTTACTACCTGCACCGCGCGGATTCCAGACCGGGAAAAAAACCTGGCGCCTCAACCCCAGTTATTTACCCATGCAGCTCATGGATTGGCTAAGCAGCCGAAGTCCTGATTCCACCTGGAAACAAGTTTCGGAATCTTCCCGACGAATCCTCTTGGAATCCGCCCCACAGGGATTCTCTCCTGACTGGACGGTCTATGAGGACAGCAAAGGATTCCAAATGGATCGTACAGGGAAAGAAAAAGGCGCAGGTGGATATAACGCCATTCGGGTTTATCTGTGGGCCGGTATGCTTGCACCTGACGCCCCTGCCCGGCCACAACTTCTTACTGCTTTTGCCCCCATGGCCAGCTTTACCGCACGTCACGGCTACCCGCCAGAGTCTATCAACATAACGACAGGTGAAGCCAATGGCTCAGGGCCATCAGGATTTTCCGCCGCACTGCTACCTTTCCTGGCCGCCCGTGAAGACAGCACTACCCTGCAGGAGCAACGCGATCGTTTAACGGCTCGCCCACCACGTCTGGATGCCTACTATGAACAGGCACTTTCCCTTTTTGCCCATGGCTGGATGGAAGGACGTTACCAATTCACGAAAAATGGCAGCCTGCTGCCCTCTTGGCAAAAATCATGCAACTCCGCCTCATCCCGCTTACCTTCGCACTGACCCTGGCCGGGTTATTGAGTGCGCCAACTCTTGCCAGCCCAAAAGATAACGACGCTGGCGCCGACCTGCTACGCAGCGCCCGCATGTGGGAAGCCAAGGATAGGCCAGATTTAGCACGTGTCATGCTGGAAAAATTACTGACGATCGAATCCAATCCAGAAGTACTGTTTATGCTGGGAAGTATTGAACTCCGGTCAGGAAATATAAAACTCGCCAGTGAATATTTGCATCGCCTGGAACAGAATTATCCCCGACACCCCAACACTCTAGGCCTACGCAGCCTGTATCGGGTTAACACCACTGAGAAACAGACTCTGGCAAATGCGCGCCTAATGGCCCGAGCAGGCAACACCAAAGAAGCCGCCAAAATCATGCGCCAGTTATTTTCGGAAGCCCCTCCCCCGGGTGAAGTCGGACTCGAGTATTACCAACTCGTGAGTAACACTGCCAAAGATCAGCAAACGGCAAAATCTGCCCTTGACAAGCTCTACCGGGAAACAGGAGAGGCGCGCTACCGCCTTGCCTGGCTTAAACTACAAAGCAATCAGGGCAATAAACAAGAAATCTTGCAAGGTTATGAGTCCTTGGCCGCCGCGCCTGACGTTAACCGGCAAAAATTACGCGAAAGCTGGTGGGCTGCCATAAACCGCCTTGCGGCAGCACCAGCAACTCTACCTTGGGTTCGCCGTTATCTGAAAGAATTCCCGAATGACCAGAATGCCATCGAATACTTGGCGGAGCTACAACAATTGCATGAAAAAGCGTTGCGTATCGCCAACGACCCTGCGGTACGTGCCCGTCAAACTGGGATTACATTCCTGGAACAAGGGCAACTGGAAAATGCCCAGCGTGAGCTGCAAAACTCTCTAGCCAAACGTCCCAATGACCCCAAAGTGCTGGGTAACATCGGCTTGCTTCGCTTGCGCCAAGGGCGTCACGAAGAAGCTAAGGACTGGTTCCAGCGTGCAGTAAAGGCTGAACCGGGCAGCAACAAATGGCGTGGTTTGATCCGTACTGCAAGTTTCTGGAGCCAAATGAAACAAGCCGATGCGCTACTCGAAGCGGGCAAGCTAGCTGAAGCGCAAAAATCTGTACGGCAAGCCCTGAGTATTGAGCCGAATAATGCGGATGGACTTGCCCTGCTAGGCAATATTCTAGCCCGAGGCCAAAATTTGGCCGGCGCCGAACCACTCTACCGTGAGGCACTTAAACGAGATGCGGGCAATACTTCGGCTATGCGCGGCCTAATTGAACTGCTCTCCCGTAACGGGCGGCGCGATGAAGCCCAAACATTGATTGCCGAATTCCGTCAGAACAACCCCAAGGAAGCCAATCGATTCAACGAAAGCCAAGCCAGTCTACTACGGAATGAAGCCGAAGCATTCATCAGCGCTCATAGTCCCAGCCACGCCCTGCTGGCATTGGAAACCGCTATACAACTCGCCCCCCGTGATGCCTGGATTCGCTATGACCTGGCAAATCTTTATGGGAATTTGGGCTTACACACACTCAGTCGCCGTGTAATGGCAGAAGGTGCTGCACTGACTCCGAACGACTCGAGCATGAACTATGCCTATGCTTTGGTACTGACCGCACAAGAGCGGGAAATAGAAGCTCTGCAACGCTTGGCCCGTATTCCCCTATCGGCACGTTCCAGCGCCATGAATGAACTGGAAAAGCGCACTTGGATCAAGTTACGCATCCGCCAAGCCACAAAACTCCAAGCTGACGGCAGGAGAGACGAAGCGATCCGAATGCTACTCCTTGCCGAACAACATGCCGCTGACAACAACCCGGCTGCGGTCAAACAAGTGTCAGAAGGCTGGTTTAGCCTTGAGCAACCAGCCCGCGGCCTCTCCCTGATGAAACGACATCTAACTGACATGAAGCCAGCAACGACGGACAGCCAGCTTTATTACGCCTCGTTGCTCAATCGGGCTAAACAGGATGACACACTGGGCATTTTTTTACCGGAACTACAACAACGTCCGGACTGGAATGATGAACAACGGGAGACTATGCTGGCAATTGAAACTGACCTTGCCGCCCGGCAAATCGAGCATCTGCTGCAACGTGGCGAAACGGCTCAAGCCCGGACTCTTGCTGCCCGAGCGGCTAATTCAGGGCGAGCAGGCGACATTTCGACCCTGAAAGCCCAGGCCCGCCTGCTGCTGGAGGCTAATGATTCAAAAACCGCCCTGCTAATCTTGCGGGCGATACTGGATAAACATCCGGACGATTTGGAATCACGTCTAAATCTCGCCCAGGCTCACGCCCAGGCAGGAGAAAAACAAGCTGCCCAAGAGGCAATCGATCAGCTGCTGCCCCGTTTGCGTGAAAATGATGTGGATACCAAATTGTCCATTACCCGGCTAGAAACTCGCCTTGAAAATATGGATCGGGCCAGAAAGATAATTACGAACCTCCTCGCCAGCAACCCCAGCAATCCAGATGTACTGATTCAGGCAGGCCGTATTGAACGCAGTGACCGGCGGTACCATGCTGCCTTGGCCTATTTTCGCCAAGCACTAGCCTTGGAGGGACGCGCTCCAAGCGTGATAACAACCGCTGAATCAGTGCCTCTCCTCGACCTGGATCCCAAGCACCCAATAACCCAACCTAATTACGCCTCAGGGTATCCCAATGTAGTTAAGGATATAACTACCGCTGACAAACAAAAATCTGCAGCCGCTATACCTCTCGTCCCGTCCATACCAGAACTAGGAAAAACAGATTTAATTCGTCGCCCCACCAGAGCGGAGGAGGAAATTACCCGTATTGAGGCCAGGCGCGATCCCCGTATTGAAGTAGGGTTCGAAAAGCTCAGCAGAAACTCTTCAAACGGCACATCCACCTATCACGGAACAGAGATTCCAATAGTCGGGTGGTGGCCAGTGGGTTATGACGGGCACGGTTTCGTCCACGTAGATCAGGTCAGTGTCAATGCAGGTGAGCTTACCCAAGGCGACGCGCCTCTCTTCGGCAAGCTGGGTGTAAGGCCTTCTTCTCTCCCCCCTCCATTTGCGCAGAAAGTAGATGGTACCTCGGTAGGTGTAGGCTATGAAGGTGATGAATTACGCTGGGACTTGGGCATGGTCGGTATCGGTTTTCCGGTCCAAAATATGGTCGGGGGCATTCGCAAAAGCTGGGAAGCAAACAAAATGAACTACGCCCTTGAAATTTTCCGTCGCCCACAAACTAACAGCCTACTTTCCTATGCCGGCACGCGCGACCCCGCTACAGGTGAAATCTGGGGAGGCATCGCCTATACTGGGGTTGGTGGTCGGCTTGCCCACACCTTTGGTCAATTTAATACCTTCGCCAGCGCCGAATATGGCCTATTGCGGGGCAAGAATGTACTCGATAACAATCGTCTCGCCCTACGTACCGGCATAGATAAAGACGTGCTACACCGGGAAAACATGTGGGTCAATCTGGGACTCACCCTGACCTACTGGCGCTACAAGGAAAACGAATCTTTCTACACTTTTGGTCATGGCGGTTACTACAGTCCGCAAAGCTACACTTCAGTGAACTTGCCGATAGAATGGGCAGGCCGCAGCGGGAAACTTTCTTATTTGGCACGCGGTTCAACCTCCTTCGCTTGGACCAATGAGAAAAGTATGCCCTATTACCCAACAAACAGCGCTTTGCAAAGCGATGCTGTCATTAGTGGCAATAACGTCGATCTTGGATTCTACCCTGGGGGGGACGGCGGTGGAAAAGGCTATTCCCTGCGGCTGGCAACCGAATACCAGGTTACGCCTCACCTGGCCATTGGTGGATACCACAACATGGACCGTACAGCTTTCTATACTCCAAACTTAACTTTCATCTATCTGCGTTACCTGTTTAAGGCTCACTCAGAACCAGTGCGCTTCCCACCGATAACAGCTAGGCCTTACTCCCGTTTCTGATCACAACCCGGGCTGATAATCGATCCATGTGCCCTCAGAGCGCATCAGGTAACCATTGTCACGTCCAATGACAACGATATCCTCGTTTTCACTCACGAAAGGTGTATCCGGCAGATTTTGTACCCGTTCCGCCAGAGGTTTGCCGCCAGTTCCCGCAAAAGGACTATCCGCGATAAAACCAGCAAGAAGTGTGCTGATCGCAAAGTAACTCACTGACTTATCCACCTGCAAGGGTTGATGTGGCGCATCCCCGGACTTACCCTTAAAGCCTACCAGTTTGATGGCGGCGGGCACCAGTGTAATCTTGGGATTGGGAATTTCACGCATACCAGATATCTGCACCTTATCTCCCCGCAAAGCGGCACCGTGTTCTGGCACTAAAATCACCACCACCGGCCTTCTTTTGTCCTCTAGGAAAGTAATAAAGCGATCAAAATCTGACATCAATTTATCCAAACGCGGTTTGAAAGTTTCCAAACTAGAACGCGATTTAACCCCAGAAATACGGTTTCCATCATGCAAGGCAATCGTATTGTAGTACAAGGCTCGAGGCCGAACTGACGGTGGCTGGCGTGCCCACCATTCCGAGAGCAATGGGAAATCTTCATAAATAGGGGTATTGTCAAAACTGTGCATCATTACGGGGGCGAAGCGATTGTCATCCAGCTTTACCCCAAGACCAGATGACTTTTGTACCATGTCTGCGAACTGGTCGAAGTGTCCATCATGGTTAAGTAGTCCCCGTACTTCGAAGCCGGCAACCTCAAAATTACGGAAAAGGTTGCATTGGGACGCATCCACTTCATATAACTTGCGGTGTGGAAGCTGACCGCAATTACTATGAAACAGGCGTAGAACACCGGGACCGCTGTAACTAGCGGCCGTATTAAAACGACGGAACACGACATCAAAACGGTTTAATAAAGTCGAGTTGCTTTCGCCGACATAATCCATGTCATCCCATGAAAGGGAACAGACGTGCAGAAACACCACATCAAAGGGCGCGGTAGAGTCTGAAATAGATGGGAAGCCCACCCGCTTGCCCTGTTCGGCGGCATAAAAGGCTTCCAATTGGGCCGTCGGCTCCTGCTTAATTTGCGAAATTGCGACGTTTCCATCTACTAGCGCCGGGCGGGAAGAAACAATCTGGGCGACATTGGCGCCCTGCAGGCTAGCAATAGGCGCGCTCAAAATACCAAGAAAAGCCAAAGTGGCAAAACGTACACGGCGACGCAACAACAGGTAAACCACTAGCAAAAGTCCCAGCGCAGCAAGTATCCAAAGATTTACAAAGCGGCCCAAGAGTTCCAAAAGATACTCATTACCGAACCCTGTCAAAGCGTCCTTCTGGGAAAGAATGCGCGAAATCGGCGGCAGCCATGAATCATGATAAAGCAGTGTTAGGCCGACTGGTATGGCCAACACCGTGCGTATCAGACGATACCGAGTAGACGCCAACGGCAACACAAGTGCAATGGCAAAGGCCAGGTTAGGCAGCCAGTGAAAACCAATAAACCCGCTGTAAAACAGGCCTAGCTTGGTAATAAAATAAACACTCCAGTAGCCCATGAGTATTATTAGCTCCCGAAACTTAAACTATCTACAATTATCAAATCATTGGTCTCCCAAGCCAGCCCCGCAGCGACTGATGCTGTCTTGTCAAGCTTTTACCCAGGTTACGCCACAAACTGCGGTAACCCTTGAACCCAAAGATGGCAATTTCTTTCAAACTTTGCAACGGGCGATCCACACTCTGCTCGTCCGACCAATTGCTCCACGCATCTGGCCGGGCAAACGTACACTGAACAAAATTTGCTTCTTGCTCTATGCTCAGATTATCAAACTGAACTCCAAGTTTGTGACCATGGCTCGCAATTACTCGTGCGGGAAAAGCAAATTCCACCTCATCGTGCCAAAGTGAAACCCAAACCCGTTCTTTCACCGGCAATTTCAATTCCTGGTCGAGCATCAAGCCAAGGCCAGTCATGGAATAATCTTCAGTGCGGCACATCTTGGTGCTCCCATCTTTAAAATGCAGTGCAACCAACAAATTAGCGGATACCCGATGTGATACCCGCACTTGTTTGGCTTCAGTAGCGACGCCAATAGCTGCACCTAATATCAGAAGGTTATAAATTGTCCAACTCAGGTTGAGCAACACTGTTCCCGTCTCAAAAGTATTCCAGAAGAAAAGCCGTCCCAATCCGATAGACAACCCGACAATATTAAGTGTAGCGAGCACGATATATGGTTTGGAAATAGCCCAGTCAAAGAAAGAATTCTCAATCAGCCCCCCTTTAGCCGTGACATTGAATTTCCCTGCTTTCGGATTGAAGACGGCGACAGCGGTGGGCAGAACGATGTACCAAGCCAGAACTGATTCATACACCTCAGCCCAGAACGAGTGCCGGTGGGGCCCTTGAATGTGTGCATTGGCCAAATTAGCCTGCAGCATATGCGGCAGTACGTAGAGGGCAAGCATGGCGGCGGCGGCACTGATTATGTGGACTTCGAAATAAAGATAGGTCAGAGGGGCGGTCAGAAAAATAAGGCGTGGAATGCCATAAAAGAAATGCAGCATTGCGTTGCTGTAACAGATGCGCTGAAAGAAGCTTAACCCCTTGCCCTGGAACGGATTGTCGATTCTAAAAATCTGCGCCATGCCCCGTGCCCAGCGGATGCGCTGGCCGATGTGGCTAGAGAGGCTTTCTGTAGCCAGTCCTGCTGCCAAGGGAATATTAATATAGGCGGTGGTATAGCCAAGCCGATGGAGTTTCAGGGCAGTATGGGCATCCTCAGTCACCGTTTCTACGGCAACCCCTCCCACCTCTTCGAGTGGCCCCCGACGCAACACTGCACAAGAACCACAAAAAAAGGTGGCATTCCAAAAATCATTACCATCCTGGACCAGGCCATAGAACAAGGCGCCCTCGTTGGGAACCCGGCGGAAAGTACCAAGGTTACGCTCGAAAGTGTCAGGAGAAAAGAAGTGATGGGGCGTCTGCAACATAGCGCAACGCTTGTCCTTGAAAAACCAGCCCATTGTCAACTGTAAAAAGGAACTGGTAGGCAAGTGGTCACAATCAAAAATGGCCACATACTCGCCGCGGGTCAATTTTAGTGCATGGTTTAAATTACCCGCCTTGGCATGGGCGTTGTCAGGTCGAGTGATATAGCCCACCCCAGCTTCCTTGGCAAAGCGACGGAATTCATCCCGCCGCCCATCGTCCAGGATATAAATATTGATCTTGTCGCTTGGCCAATCCACCCCCTTGGCGGCAAGAACCGTTGGCTCCAGTACCTTGAGCGGCTCGTTATAGGTAGGAATAAAAATATCGACAGTGGGCCACAGGGATGTGTCCGCTGGCAAGCTCAAGGTTTGCCGCTTGAGAGGCCAAGCATTCTGAACATAACCAAGCAATAGAACCAGCCAGGTGTATGTCTCCGCAAGAAGTAAACCAATAGCAAGAAAGGTCTCCCAGCCAGCATCCAGTGGGATGGTCTGGGTCAATCGCCACCAACCATAGCGGCATGAAGCCAGCACTGAAAGAGTAATTAATATCAGGGCCGGCAGGTTACCGGGGATACGCCGTACAAACAGCGCAACTCCCCACAAGCAGAAAATAAATAAAAGCTGCCCAAACCAGGTAAAGGGAGTAGTGACCACCAGCCAGAAAAAAAATATTGAGCAGAAAACCAGCAACCAAAGTAACCAAGGCTTTTGAAAAGCGGAGGTCTCCAGCCAGCCCTCCAAGCGGTGACCGACCGACTCATAGTTCACTGACGGCAGAAAAGAAAGTAACCGCTGCCAAAACCAGCGCAAAGCCCGAACGCCTGCCAGTACAATCCGCACTGAGATTGAAAATAACAGGCCAATAATTTGGACCAACAAGACAAAAAACGTATTTTTGGAGGGAGTTTTAGTGCGTGTGGCACGATCTGGAGGATAAATAAATAAAGACAGCACCCACTGCCAGACGCTATGCCTATCAACCACCCCCAGTTCTTCAGCCAGCCAGCCCAGTGGATCAGGACGTGGCCTAACTTCCACACGGGCTGATGCAGCCAGCCCATCTGCCTTTGGCAACGAGAACGGTCGCTTCAGCAAACGGCGCATCAAACTTGTACCCTTCCGTCAAGACTGCTTACAGGCCCAGCAAGCAACCAATTAAGCAAACCGTTTAAATCATGGGCGACTAAGGAATCTGGGCTCAAGCTCTGCAAGTTCGCATAATTTGCGACTGCACGTGGAACCGCTTCATCCCGATGTATAGGGTAAGGTGACAGCCGCATCTGTAGCGCCGACCGAAATTGTGCCAATAAATCACTTTGAAGTGCCCGTGTGCTATCCAGACCGTTCATCACATAAATGGGCTGACGCCCTGGAGCACACCGGGCCAACGCAGCTTCCACCGCTGGCACCAAAGCCAAGGAGCGAGTATCTGGCGCCAGTACAGCCAGCACCAGGTCTGCTGCAACTATAGCCTGGCGTGCATAGGGAGACGCCAAACGGGGGGTATCCATTATTAGAAAAGCCCCTGGCGGATAATCAATCTGGGCAATACATTTCTTGAGCCACTCGGGTTCTGTACGCAGGTGTTGCTCAAAAATGGCCAGACTAGCTTCATTAGCCCGACCAAACGGCAAACAAGCCACTTCGTTTGAATTGATAAGCGCGCTCTTACCGAACTCTTTCTTTGTTAGGAAATCCGGCAACAGTCCACCTAAGCTAACTTCATCACTACCGAGCAGGGTAGATAATAGGTTTTGAGGATCAAAATCTAAAGCTAAAACAGCAATTTTGCGCTGGGCAAGCAAAGTGGCCAGACTAGCCGTCAAGGTCGACCGCCCCACCCCGCCTGCGGCTGAAACAATGGCAATTTTAAACATGGGTCAGTCCCTTGCACCAAGCACCCGTTCGGTGTGACTAGGTTTATAGGGCACTATGCAACGCAAATGCCGACGTAAGAATAGGCGTCGTAACAACCGCTTCAGCACATAATAGGCAAGTGCGGCTAGCGCTACGCCTGAAAGGAGGGAAAACAGGAAATTATCAAGCATTATCAGGGGGCTTGTTTAGATAAAGTGGAAAGTATGTCAGCCGTTGCATGCCGAGGCAGGGGGAAAGGCCGCATAGTCCGGTGCTTAACTACAGGATATGTCAATTTTGGCTCACTGATTTCAATCGATGAAAGCGAGGAAATCTGCACCACTTTCTCCTGAGGGTCAGTTGTTGCGATCGGGCGCTTGGCTTTGTCTTCCAGAATCGGCAAACCGAGTTGCAGCATCACCGAGTAGTCGGATATAGGTGAGTTTTCATTGTCTCGCTGTAGCTGACCTACGCTTTCCAAAACCAGCTCTGGTGTCGGTTCAATAATATGTGAAGAGAACAGTTCCGCCACTGGCACGGAAAAAAGCCGATCGAGCGTCGAATCCACGTCCGACTCCCGGCAAGCAAATAAAAATAGATAAACACTATGCTGATCAGCAGTAAAAATGTCGCCAAATCTTCGCGCCTGGCAAGCCTGGAGGACATCCAACTGCGCTAATCGGGAAAGAATGGGGAGACGTATCAGGCAATGGCCCAGATTGATACGCTCGGAACGCTTGAGCATTGCCACCACTTCACGACAAAAGATGGGCGGCGATAAATAACCGGCAACCCGGTTCGGCTCAGCGGCCTGCACAGCAAGAAGATATTCGCTCTCAACCAGGCGACTGAAAGTCTGGGTAGCCATGTCATTTATTACCTGCAATAAGCGAGAGAACGGAGTTTCCTTGTGCACCATCAAGTTGGCCCCCAAACGCAAGAGCACCAACTCGTTGTTATAACGGAGCTTGTTGCCGACTTCCCGCACAATAATTTTTAAGGAACGGGGACGGGACAAGCGCATACGATGGACAAACCGCGATAGCGTTTCAAACTCCTGATCACCATCCGCATGCAACAAGATGGTAGCAGCCACCGCATTATTACAGACCGCTTCCATGGCAGATAAATCATTTACCACTGTCCATTCTGCCGGTACTCCCCTTACCCCAGCCACGGTAACGGCTGTCACTATGACCCTGCCCTGATCAGGCGCATAAAGAATCGCCCCTCCTCTTGCATTCATTTCAGAACCATCTGAATGCAAAGATTTATCCTCAGCGGACAATTTCAAGCCGAATTGCCGATGCACACTCCTATCCTGCCCCGCCCACCGCTCAACCGTCAGCAAACCACCGCCACAATCAGCATCCAGCACGGCAAGATTGGGTACAAGTTCCGGCAAACTTTGCAGTAATGGCAATAAGCCATCAGCTCCATTAATATCGTCGATGATCAAAAGAACAGGAGCATGATGGCTTGCAGCCCATGCCTTCCAGGCTCGCCACTGTTTAATAAGCAAATCGTGGTTTTGCCAATCGAAGATCGCCTGCCCGCCCTGAACCAACACAGCGTGCTGTGCTGTCACGCCACAAGCTTCAATTTCATCAAACAAACGATTAACGCTCAGTCGCCCCATGATCTTGGCATACTCATCGGTAATACGAAAAAAAAGTGCTCTGCGGCCGCATTCTACGGCGCTATCAAAACTACGGGCGGATTGATCCATAAATTTCTGACCAGACTCCCCCGACGCCAAGATAGCCAGCGACCCAGCCTGCTGGAAATTGCGTGCTGACGCGAGTACGCAACATTGACCTAGCGGCTCATCCCGCACCAATAAAACACTTGCCCAGCCAGCGCCGCATAAACCAACATCACTGGGTAAACCAAACACTCCCAAGCGAACTTGATTGACCTTAGCTTCTATCGAAACATTGCCTTTGCGCAATAAGCGCATGATCAAAGACGCAAATCGCCCGTACATATTTATTTTTACCTCAAGGGCCAGAGAATCATGATCCAAATCAAAATGGCATTCGCCAATGCCAATAAAACGGCAGCGCTACCCATGTCTTTTGCTTTTTTGGCCAACGGATGAATATCCAAGGACACCCGATCAACGACGGCCTCTATGGCCGAATTGATCATCTCCACAACTAGCACCAACATAACACTGCCCACCAAAAACACCCGCTGGATCTCACCCACTGGCATCATAAAAGCCACCGGCACAAGAATGATGGCGAGAATAACTTCCTGACGAAAAGCGGCCTCATCTTTCCAGGCAAGTCGCAGTCCCGACAGGGAATAGCCCAGGGCATTTAACAACCGACGTAACCCGGTAGCTTTGTGGGGATTCACATTTGTCATATTTACGAATTTTAGGCCATAGATTCAATTTCAAAGTAAAACATTCAATATTCGACCTGATTAAACGTTAGGACAAATTTTTTCCGTTTATTTTCGCTATGTGTTATGCCATAGCGGATGCACCTACCTCATTGGCAACACAAGTACCAAACAAATACCTGCATGCCATACATGATACGTCCACCCATCTACATCTAAACACCGAAAACATATTCAATCCTGCCTCTACTTTAAACTTAGCTCGGCTGATTTCTTTTTACACATTTATCAACGGATTGACCCCACTAATCCTTCTCGCAAATCTGACTGAGCAAGTTACCGATCGCCGGTTTTTCTTCGTACTCTTAAAAACATTAAACTTTATCGACATAAACTGTGCGCTTGTTGACACTCTCATTTACCGTCTGATCTAGGTATGCTTCGAATACCTAACTGTATGACGACGATGTCCGTCACCATGTAGCCCTGCGCCAATTTGTTGGCATCATCCGCCGCTGACGTAGTGTTTATAACTACAATGGGTATCGTTATTTTGCTTAACCCAGTAAGAAACCACATCCTTCTAACGCATTCAAAATCTATCCGACCCTCTACTGCCTTACCTAGCATTAACCGCAAACTTCATAGCATATTTGCTGGCACATTTGATTCATCTTATTTTGTTTATCGGTCGCTTAAGTCCAAGATTAAGACAAACTTGTGTAGTGATTTCCCACACGCCGCACAGACACAATGCAAGCCAGTATCTGGTGAGCTAAGGTTCACGCCACAGAATCTGGTTATGCAAATGCACGAGAAATTACTACCGGTAACATCACCGCTAGCTCCAAAAATAACAGGATAGCGTTCTTTTATCCTTTACTTTTTAATATTATTGAATGATAATCATTATTGATTGTATAATTATTTACTAAATCGGCAAATCATTTTTACTTCCTTTTACCGTAACTTTATTTATGAAATTACGAAGCTTTATTTTGTTAAATAACTGATGCTGGTGGGGTTTGCTTCCCAAGCCAAAACATTGCTGAAAAACGTGCAGAAACATGGTGAATTTTTATTCGAAGATACAAATATGTATCTTCGAATAAAGTTGGACAAATTCATTTTACCTAACCAAATAAACCAGGAAAATTGACATGGCAATCATTATTTATAGTGTGAATACCGAAGAGTTTAAAAACCGATATGTGAATATGAATAATTTACATATCTACAAAGCATTAGCGGCTAGTCAGTTAGTGATTAATTGTGGCTCTCTAAGAGAAGCCCGAGAGAAATTAACAAAAATCATGGGTCCAAACTTTATCTTGCATCAAGGAGGCCATCATTTAGCTATCCGTTTAAGGCAAGAAGGAACGACTGAAGATATTCCGTTAGTTAAGCTGTATTCAACGAAAGATAAAGGCCCCCACCAATGGGATGCCTTGCAAGAACTATCTCATGTGGCAGCTATTTAGTGCGTCGTTTCGGCTTAATGCCGCGCGGTTTTAGGATACAACGATAATCATTCCTATAAAAATAGGAGGCAGATTTATTGATTCAGCCATCTGATAACTTTTGCGGCTTGTCTATTTTCCTCACGCCTTTCGCTTGTATCGCAGTCAGTGGCATAACTATTTCTTTTTGACGGTATCTGACAAGAGAATTGTCAGGAACGCTCAGGCAACAAAAACCCGCAATGCGTTTATTCATGCGGGTTGTATGGACTAATCAGGAACACCTAGAACAACTTTACCGTCTTTCCGTCAACCACAACATCCCCGTAGCCAATGACAGAAATAACAAAGGTATCGCCACAGCACTCAACACGGGCTGCCACTCATTAAGTGCACCCAAATTGGTGAATAGCTTACCCACAAAGTGAAAAGTCAGTCCCAATATAATACCCAAAAATATTTTTGCGCTAATTCCGCCATCACGCCGTTGATGCGAAGCAAATGGCAAGGCCAGCAGCAGCATCACCAATATCGCGAATGGATACACTACCTTGTTCCACATAGCAATCTCGTAAGACACAGTCTTCTGATGGTTGTCGCGCAGGTGTTGAATATATTGATAAAGATTCAACACCGACATCTGTCCCGGCCCCACCAATATCGCCCTCAAAATACCCAAGTTAAGCGCCGAGCGCCACTCCATGCTTGCTTGATGGTTTACTGTCGTGCCTTGTTTATTAAAGAGGGTTTGCGTCACGCCTTCTAGTTGCCAGCGATTTTTTTCCACATAAGCAGCGCGTTTTGCCGCAGTTATGGCGCGCAGATGGTAACTCTCATCAAATTCATAAATGCTAATATTTAAGAGGGTGGTATCTGGCAGCACATTTTTTACATTTACAAAACTGCGTTCATCCTTAGCCCATACACCCGAACGGAATTCTCTCAGCGACACTTCAGCATTTTGGGCTTTAAGCCTAAGCTCCTGCGCCATACGTTCACTAATAGGAGCAATCATATCGCCACACAAATACGTCAATAAAAGAAGTGGCAAGCCTATCTTAAACAAAGCCAGTATCATTTGTCGCAATGAAACGCCAGAAGAACGGTAAACAGTCAATTCAGAATTGGCAGCCATCTGCGTCAGCGCGAAAATTGCGCCAATAAGAACTGCCACCGGAAACAACTCATAAATTCGGCCAGGCACTGTTAACAGGACAAACAGCACCGCATAGCCTAAATGATAATTGCCGCTACCCAATGCATTCAGTTCATGTATCAGGTCAAAAAAAGAAAACAACATCAGCAAGGCCGCAAACACCAGTGCGATGCTGGCGTATATCTCGCGCGCCAGACAACGGGTCAGCAGCTTCATCGCGCCAACCGCCGCCAAGAAAATACCGACATACGGCGATAGAACAGCAATACCATCACTACCCACATCAGCACATGAATACCCCAAAAACCAATGACTGGGCCAATTTTACCCTGTCCAACCAATGTATTAGTGACACTAATCAAGTTGTTATAAAGCATGTAAACCACTATCGCCATAATGAGGTTGAGCGAACGTCCGGCGCGGGGATTAACGAAGCTCAACGGAATTGCCAGCAATGACAAGCTTAGTGCACTGAGCGGAAAACTGAGCCGCCGCTCCAGTTCGGACATGTTCCAGCTGTTAAGGTTTTGCAGTAGTTGTAACGTAGGTAATGAATCGACAGGGACGGGTCGTTGCCGCGCTTCTACGGCCTTAATTCGCACCGCATAGCGCTCAAATTCGACGATCTTGAAATCAAGCTGCCCAGGCGCGCCTTCATAGCGCGTACCATTCAGCAATACCAGGAAACGATCACCGTTTGGTGCAGTTTCCTGCATGCCCTGTTTGGCCACCATGGTACCCATCTTGCCGTGCTGCAACGACTGCACAAAAATGTTACCAACCCGGTTTTTGCCCACATCCACGTTTTCGATAAAAAACACACGGTCAGCTTGCTTGGATTCGCGAAATGTTCCAGGCGATGCGGCAGTTACATCATCACGGCTATCCAGCCTGCGCTTTAATTCTTCCACTTGAGACATAGCCCAAGGCGACAACACCAGACTTAGCAGCGCAATCAAGCACACCACTGGCAGTGCATACCACATCACCGGGCGTATCCAGCGTGTCAAACCAATACCGGAACTGAACCACACCACCATCTCGTTATCACGATAGCTGCGCGTCAGTGTCAATAACACCGACAAAAATAAACTTATGGAAAGTAAGGCTGGCAGGTAATTCAGTGCACTAAAGCCCAGCAATGCCAGCACGCCATCCACCGCCAAAGAACCATTAACGGATTGACCTAACAAACGGACTAACTGAGTAAAGACAACAATACCGAGTAGAATGGCGAATACTAATAGCCCCATGCTAGCGGACTCACGCACTAGCTCACGATGAAAAATACTGCCCCGCAATAACTTAAATCGCGACGGCTTTGACTTTTGCTTTGGAATCTGCAGATAATCCGGCACTTTGTGTAAAACAAAAATCGTTAAGGAGATACAAGTGGAATTTAGCATAAAACTGGGCAGCCCGGAAAAACAGCGTAGCGGTTGCGTGGTGGTGGGTGTGTTTGAGGGTGGCAAGCTATCGGATGCAGCGCAAATATTGGACAATGCCGCCAAAAACACGCTCAGCGGCATCATCGCGCGCGGCGACATGGGTGGCAAGGTCGCTACTACACTGCTGCTGCATAACGTGCCTAATATTCCAAGCGAACGGGTGTTACTGGTCGGGCTGGGAAAACGTGATGAGTTTGCCGCACGCCAATATCTGGACAGTATCCGTGCCACAATGCGCGCACTATTTGCCACTGGCGCCAAGGATGCCGTGCTCTATCTGACTGAATTGCCATTGACAGGCCGTGATGGCGCTTGGTGCATCAGCCAAGCAGTACTTGCCGCATTCGATATGGCATATCGATTTGACCACCTCAAAAGTAAAGCAGACAAAAATAAAAAAACCGCCTGCAAAATCCGGTTTGGATTGGTGTCCGGCAAATCAACCGTTAAACAAGATGCAGCCCTCACGCAGGCCGTAGCAATCGGACAAGGCATGAAGCTGACAAAGGACTTGGGCAACCTGCCGGCTAATATATGCACCCCCAGCTACCTGGCACAACAAGCAGTGGCTTTAGCCAAGGCGCACAAATCGCTCAAAGTTACCGTGCTGGAAGAAAAGGACATGCAAAAGCTTAGCATGGGTTCGCTGTTGTCTGTGACCCGTGGCACAGACGAACCCGCCAAGCTGATTACTTTAGAATATCGCGGTGCCGATAAAAAACAAAAACCCATCGTACTGGTCGGCAAAGGCGTTACTTTTGACACTGGAGGCATCTCGCTCAAACCGGGTGCTGAGATGGATGAAATGAAATATGACATGTGCGGAGCAGCCAGCGTGCTTGGCACACTACAAGCCATTGCTGAAATTGGGCTCGAGCTAAATGTAGTCGGCATTATCCCCACTTGTGAAAACATGCCTAGCGGTTCCGCCACCAAACCGGGCGACATCGTCACCAGCATGTCCGGGCAGACCATCGAAATTCTAAATACCGATGCGGAAGGCCGTCTTATCCTGTGCGATGCACTTACTTATGCGGCCAAGTTTGAGCCAACCGCCGTCATTGACATAGCCACCCTTACCGGTGCCTGCGTCATCGCATTAGGCCATGTTGCCAGCGGACTTTATAGCAATCAGGATACCTTGGCACAGGAACTGCTGGCAGCAGGCGAACAGACCTATGACCGTGCTTGGCACATGCCGTTGTGGGATGAGTATCAACCACAACTGGATAGCAACTTCGCCGACATCCAAAATATCGGCGGA
Source organism: Candidatus Nitrotoga sp. MKT (assembly GCA_003402345.1). Lineage (GTDB taxonomy): Bacteria > Pseudomonadota > Gammaproteobacteria > Burkholderiales > Gallionellaceae > Nitrotoga. Next base: position 84,279 of record QFXH01000002.1, read on the forward strand.
CGCGCAGGCGGCAGTATCACCGCCGCCTGCTTCCTGTCGCGCTTCACTAAAGATTATCGCTGGGCGCATCTGGATATCGCCGGTACCGCATGGAAATCAGGCAAGGAAAAAGGTGCCACCGGACGTCCCGTTCCGCTGCTGGCACAATATTTGATCAATTGTGTCCAAGCTGATACTTAATTAGGCTCATAACGATTTGGGATCAACGTCAAAAATTCAGGTAGCAGCAAATTGTAGTCCTTACCCTGAAAAACAAGGACTACATGACACCCACCCAGTAGCCATAAATAATCTCTCTAAGCCATCGCGATCACTCGTAAATTTATTTAATGACCAAGGTTGATTTTTATACCGGTGTGGATGACAAACTGCGCACTGCTTGCCACCTTAGCCAAAAAGCTATGCAAAACGGATTGCGTGTGCTGCTGCATACCCCAGACGAAACCACTACTGAGGCGTTGGACAAACTATTGTGGCAGTGTCCCGTTACGGCATTTATGCCGCACTGCCGCAACGATGAAGCAACAGCCGCTGAGATGCCGGTTGTGGTTGATCATCAAGGTAAAAATTTCCCACACAATGAAGTGTTGATCAGCCTCCACACCGTGTGTTTGCCATTCTTCAGTCGTTTCGAACGCGTACTTGAAATCGTCAGCCAAGATAAAGAAGATGCGCGCTTGGGCCGTGAACGCTTCAGCTTTTATCGAGACCGCGGCTATGAAATGCGCCACTTCGACCTAAGTAAACAACCCGAATATTGAACATGAGAGCATCTCTAAAAATCCAGACTTGAGAGCATCTGCCGCATAGCAGTCCTCGAGAAATCATTGTAAATTTTTATAGACACCCATGAGCTATCCGTCCGAACAGTTAAATGAATTAAGCAATCTTCCCGTACTTACAGATGTAGTTGATGGCGACTCTCTGGAAATTCCTACCTTGACAGAAGTCGTGGCTGAAGAATCTCCAGCGTTCCTAGCAGAAAATAAAGAAGAAAATAAAGAATCTGCTACCTTATCTGATACACAATACCAGCATCTCGCAACGCAAATCGCACCGCAACTGGAAACGCTGCTACGCGCAAAACTTGCACCACAGTTCGATGCGCTATGGCAAGAAGCTTGGCGCCAAGCCAAATTAAATCTGCCCGAATTAATTCAAGCGCACATTTCCACACCGCCAATACCCTCTCCATCCGCTATAATCACGCCCTTTTTCACTGCACCCGGCAGAATTAAATTAAATACTATCAACATGGAACTCACAAAAAGCTTTGAACCGCAAGCAATCGAAGCGCGCTGGTATCCAATATGGGAAAGCGCGGGTTATTTCCAGGCTAAATTAGAGAGCAACAAGCCCGCTTACGCCATCATGCTACCGCCACCCAATGTGACTGGCACCCTGCACATGGGACACGCTTTCCAGGATACGCTTATGGATGCGCTTACCCGCTATCACCGCATGCGTGGAGATAACACCCTATGGCAGCCTGGTACTGACCATGCCGGCATTGCTACGCAAATCGTGGTAGAGCGTCAGCTGGACGCGCAAAAAATTAAACGCCACGATCTTGGCCGCGAAAAATTCATTGAGCGCGTATGGGAATGGAAGGAAGAGTCCGGCTCTACCATCACCCACCAGATGCGTCGCCTCGGGGCCTCATGTGATTGGTCGCGGGAACGCTTTACCATGGACGAAGGTCTGTCCGAAGCCGTTACCGAAGTATTCGTTAAACTCTATGAGCAAGGTTTAATCTACCGCGGTAAACGATTGGTGAACTGGGATCCGGTGCTGGGCACCGCAGTATCTGACCTGGAAGTGGTAGCGCAAGAAGAAGACGGCTTCATGTGGCATATCGCTTATCCGCTGGAAGCCGGTGTAGGCGCTTTAATCGTCGCCACCACACGCCCTGAAACGCTGCTCGGCGACGTTGCTGTCGCGGTACATCCTGAAGATAGTCGCTACAAGCACCTGATCGGCAAGCGTCTGCAACTGCCACTGTGCAATCGCACTATTCCCATCATTGCCGATGAGTATGTCGATCCAGCTTTCGGCACTGGCTGCGTGAAAATTACACCCGCGCACGATTTCAACGACTACATTGTGGGGCAGCGTCACAGCCTTACACCAATCAACATATTCACGCTGGACGCAAAAATAAACGAACATGCACCCGGCGTCTATCAGGGGCTGGATCGTTTCGATGCGCGCAAGCAAATCCTTTCCGACCTGTCCACACAAAACCTGCTGGTAGACACCAAACCGCACAAGCTGATGGTGCCACGCGGAGACCGCAGCCATGCGGTAATTGAACCGATGCTCACCGACCAGTGGTTCGTGAAAATGGAGGGTTTGGCACAACGCGGGCTGCAAGCGGTGACGGATGGTGAAATTAAATTCGTACCGGAAAACTGGACCAACACATACAACCAGTGGCTAACCAACATTCAGGACTGGTGCATCTCGCGCCAACTGTGGTGGGGACATCGCATCCCGGCGTGGCATGACGAACAAGGCAATATATTTGTCGCTCGTAACGAAGAAGACGCACGCAAACAGGCAGGGAACTCAAAATTACGTCAGGACGAGGACGTGCTCGACACCTGGTTCTCCTCCGCATTGTGGCCTTTCTCAACCCTGGGCTGGCCACACGACACCAAAGAACTCAAAGCTTTCCTGCCGACCTCGGTACTGGTTACCGGCTTCGATATCATCTTCTTCTGGGTGGCGCGCATGGTGATGATGTCGCTGCACTTCACTGACAAAGTACCATTCCGCGAAGTATATGTACACGGCCTAATCCGTGACGCGGAAGGACAAAAAATGAGTAAGTCCAAGGGGAATGTGCTAGACCCGCTGGATCTCATTGATGGCATCTCGCTGGAAGATTTGGTGGCCAAGCGCACGCAAAATCTAATGAACCCCAGGCAGGCAGAAAGCATCGAAAAACAGACACGCAAACATTTCCCAAATGGCATCCCAGCCTTCGGTACAGATGCCATGCGCTTCACCTTCGCCAGCCTTGCCTCGCATGGGCGCGACATCAAATTCGACCTGCAACGCTGTGAAGGGTATCGCAATTTCTGTAACAAGCTATGGAATGCCACGCGTTTTGTACTGATGAATTGCGAAGGCCAGGATGTCGGGCTGGACGAATCATTGCCAATCAAATACAGTGCGGCAGACAAATGGTTGATTAGTCATTTGCAGCAGGCGGAAGCTGAAATGGCAGACCACTTTAACCACTATCGTTTCGACATGGCGGCGCGTACGCTGCATGAATTAGTGTGGGACACCTACTGTGATTGGTATTTAGAATTAGCCAAGGTGCAACTCAGCCCTCACTCGGGTAACCCACTTCCAGCGGAAGACGTGGCTTTAAATGCCGCGCGGCAACGGGCAACGCGGCGTACCCTGGTACGTGTACTGGAAACTATACTGCGCCTGGCGCACCCTATCATCCCTTTCATCACGGAAGAGCTGTGGCAGAAAGTTGCGCCACTGGCCGGGAAACAGGGCGACAGCATCATGCTGCAACCCTATCCGCAAGCCAACGCCAAGCTAATTGACCCAATTTCCTTGCAACAAATCAGCCTGCTGCAGGAAATGGCCACTGCCTGCCGCAAGCTGCGCAGCGAAATGAACTTGTCGCCAGCGCAGAGAGTGCCACTGATTGCGAGTGGCGATGCAACTATCCTGCAAGGCTTCGCGCCTTATCTGCAAGCGCTGGGCAAGTTAAGCGGAGTTAGCCTGCTCGATGAACTGCCTAACACCGATGCGCCAGTCGCAATCGTCGGTAATTTTAAGTTAATGCTGGAAATCGAAATTGACGTGGACGCAGAGTGTGAGCGCTTGGACAAAGAGATAGCCCGTCTTGCGGGCGAAATCACCAAGGCACAAGGCAAACTGGGCAATGCCAGTTTTGTCTTGCGCGCCCCACCGCAAGTGGTGGAACAAGAGCGCAGGCGTATGGACGATTTCACCGTGACGCTGCTCCAGTTACAGGCGCAGCTCGACAAGCTTGGTTAAATCTATCGGCGACGCAAGTAAAATACGAACTCGTCGCCCTGCTGCGTAACAGACAACAAATCATTTCCGGTTTGTTTGCAGAAATCGGTGAAGTCATCCGGTGATTTTTTGTCTGTAGCGACCACTTTCAGTACCTGCCCGCCTTGCATCTGCGACAGCATTTTTTTGGTACGCAGAATAGGCAAGGGGCAACTCAACATGCGGGCATCCAACTCGACATCGAATTCCATTATGCACATCCTACTGGTAACACACTTACTTGCGTTCTATCAATAACACCACTCTTTAGCTTGTATGTTTCCGCGAAACTCAGCGCTGGGGAAAAATCCGAAGTATGTGCGCAATCCCCGTCTATTCGAACCTGCAATTTTATCTTGTTAATATTCATAATCTTTACGGTTAATGATTTTTTTAGTGTCTAAGCAAACTATCGCAATCATTAGGCAGTACATGCGCAATAGCAGTAGTAAGAACTGCCAAACGTTTAAAAACTTACCTCCAACACACGGCCATTATACCTTGCGAATAAGGAAACACTGGCATCCCCGCCTGAATGCCACTTTGAAACCCTGTGCTCCACACTTGGGAACCACCGAACAAAGCAGGTATCATATTGTCATGAAAAATTTGCTGTACATAGTGCTCTACACATGGTCGCTGTTATGCCGCGCTGACGGCCTGCCCGACTTGGGCGATACCTCACAAGAGGCTATGTCACAACAACAGGAGCGAAAAATCGGCGAACAGAGTATGTTTGAAATCCGTTCCGATAAAGATTACCTTGATGACGCTGAAGTCAACGATTATCTTAATCAGCTTGGGTATCAACTGGTTTCCAACAGCAACGAACCAAGCCAGGAGTTTGAATTCTTTGCCCTTAACGACAACACCATCAACGCTTTCGCGCTACCCGGCGGCTTTATTGGAGTAAACACCGGGCTGATACTCATGGCACAAAGCGAGTCTGAACTCGCCTCAGTGTTGAGCCACGAAATCGCCCACGTCACCCAGCATCACTTGGCACGCATGGTAGCAGGCCAGAAGATCGACTCAGTCGCCGCCATAGCCGCTCTTGCAGTGGCGATCCTGGCGGCACGCAGCAACCCGCAAACCTCACAAGCCGCCATAGTAGGAATGCAAGCCGGCTCTATTCAACGGCAATTGAACTTTACCCGCATTCATGAGCAGGAAGCGGACCGTATCGGCCTCAGCACTTTGAAAAAAGCAGGCTTTGATCCGCACGCCATGCCCATTTTTTTCGAACGCTTGCAAAAATCCACACGCCTGCTGGACAACAGTATGCCGACCTACCTGCGCACCCATCCGATCACCAGCGACCGCATCGCCGATGTCGCTAACCGCGTACAGCAGACCCCTTATCGCTTAGTTGCTGACAGCCTCAGTTTCCAACTGGTGCGCGCCAAACTTCGGGCCATACAGAAAAACTCACAGGAAGCGATAAATTTTTTCAAAAGTGCCATTGGGGAGCAAAAACATGGCAATCAGACAGCCCAGCGTTACGGTCTGGTGCTGGCACTGATGCGCGCTGGACAAGTCGCACGCGCCACGCAGGAATTTACCCCTCTGCAAACACTGACATCACAAAACCCGATGATCGCGACGCTAGCCGGACAAATCAAACGTATGGACAAGAGCAACACAAACACTACTGAATTCTACCGTAACGCCACACAGAGTTTTCCGCAACACCGAGCACTAGCCTATGATTATGTCGAGCTATTGCTGGAAGCCAAACGTTTTGAAGACGCGCTCAAACTACTCAACGAACAAATCATCACCCACCCCAATGACTTGCGTCTGCATGAGCTGCTGGCGCGCAATTACGCGGCATTGGGCAAACGACAAGAAGAGCACCACGCACTAGCCTATACTTACATTCTGCGCGGTAACTTGCTCAATGCAATTGAACAACTGGAATTAGCCAAGAGCGCGGGTACCGATTTTCACGAACTGTCGATTATTGAAAGTGAACTGAAGCAATTCAAGGAGATCGCGGCGGCGCGGGCGAAGAAGAATTGATATATTTTTCCATCCTACATTCATTCGGCCATAAGAATAAAGTTCATATTATTCGGCCTAAAATGCCATTGCTTATGGTGAAACATTCTTTTGCTGCTGCTGATTCACTGCCACGATGACACAAGCTTGCTTCAATCCCAACTGACAGCTTTTTTCCATTTGCTGTACCGATCCGGCCATATCGCGCAAATTTTTTAAAACGAAACTTTTCCCATAATAGGCACTGGCATTTTTAGGATTACCAGCAATCACTTTATCAAATTCTGTAATCGCTTCCGGATACCGTCCTGAATTTGAATATGCAGAAGCCAACGCAATATTCACCTCAGGATAGGTCGAATTAATTGCCAACGATTTTTTATAGTCGGCAATGGCCTCATTCCAATTGTTAACTTTAGCCGAAGCTTGTGCGCGAATAAAATAGGTACGATGGGCACCGAGGCGATCTTCGCCATGCAGTAAGCGCACCGCGTCATCCCACAAACGATATTGATCCGCAAACACCCATAACCGATTCCATGCCAACGGTACGAATAGCAAAGCCACTAATGCACCAACCAGCATAGTTTTTCGGCTAGGGAGTGAACTAAGCACTAATGGCAATAACAACATATAGCCAGGCAACCATAAATAACTACGGTACAGCACAAAAATTTCCTGAATACGTATGCTTGAAAATTCTGCCATGAAATAACACCACGGATACAACAAAGCCAACCCCAATAAGGCGGCACGCCCACCACGAAATAAACAAATTAGCGCAAATGCGCCGTAAGCGACAAAAGCAACCAGGCTAACCCAGCTTGTCCACTCTTTCCAAGTAAGAATAAATGACTCGCGCATATCCAGCGACATCCAGGCGGGATTAGGAACCAACATTAATAAGCAATATTTGAAAAAAAGCCCAGCCTGCGTCAACACGCTCAGCAAGTGCAGCGATGACGTTCCCTGAAGCAGAGCTTGCTCCCCAAACAATGCCGCCGCATCCATCTCATAAGGCACACCAAATATACCTTTTATGCGCAGCACAACAAACAGCCCAACCAATGCAAACCCTAGCCAAGTTGCCAACAAGGCACGTAACGAAAGTTTATTCTGGGCTTGAATCGCCAAGGTCAAAGGTAACAATATGGCGGGCGCCATTAAGCTGTGTTCCTTACTGAACAGTGCCAGAAAATACGCCATGACTGCTAACGCCATATAGCGTTTGTCGCCCTCCAGCAAGCCACGTAGATAAGCTAATTGCATAACCAATGTAAACATGGTCGCCATCAAAATGCTGCGCTGTATCAGATAGCCTACGCCATAAACCGCAAGAGGATGGCATGCGAATATCAGCGCTCCCAACCACGCGCCCCAATTGGCGATATTTTCTTTGCTCACATCAGTTATGAATAGCTTGATCCACATCCGTAATACCAGCAACAACAACAATACATTCACACCATGCAACAATAAATTCTGTACGCGAAAAACAGGTGGAGCCTCACCGAAAAATACCCAGGTAACGCCAAGCGTTGTATACGGAAACCAACGTAAATCAAAATGAAACAGTGTATTGGCGTAACGATCTATGACTGTATCAAAAAATGGAACGTCATCGAATACCAAGGGATTATTCAAAAAAGGGACATACACCACAACAACCAACAGCACCAAAAATAATGCTTTTACTCGGTCACGCGGGTAAACAAAGTTATGAAAAAAACTCATTAAGCACACCAATGTAATATGAACTACTCACGAAAAAACCCGCGATCCATTACAGAACGCGGGCCTTCAGAAAGTCATCAATCCTACAATTCAAAATCTTGGTTCGGGGACGATGCTTTTATTTCACGCTAATGCCACTTGGACATGACGTTATTCAGAACTGGGTCAGTAGTAACACTTGAAGTAACCGCCCAAGTTACACCTGTCGCTGAAGGTGTTGGAGTCCAAGTGAGAACTGCGGCGTCGAGTGCTGTCTTAATGCAACCAGTACACAGAGTGACTCCGATAGCGCCAGTTCCAGTTGTCAAAGCATAGCTTACAACCTCTGTGGTTTTTGTTGGTCCTGTTGAACCCAATCCCAAGCCCCTTGTATTCCAATCCCCACCATCAGCTAAGGCAAAATTAGGCGTAGCACCGTTTTCCTGAATATACATGGCAACCGCAAGCTTAATCGGATCCACAGCGGTCGCAACTTTTGCAAGCTTAGCCTTTACCACGTAATCCTGATAGGCGGGGATCGCTACTGCCGCGAGAATACCGATGATCGCGACCACGATCATTAATTCGATCAAGGTAAAACCTTTTTGCATTTGTTTCATAATAAAGACTCCTTCAAGAGTTAAAAATTGGGTACACGGGGTGTGCGGTTTACTACAAGCAGGATTCATGCCATAACATCATCTCCTCCAGCCATCACCGTCTAATCCTAGCTCGCCTAACAAATCAGAAGGACTTTGAAATTTTACATTAAGGAGAGAAGCCGATTTACGTCAGGAAAGTGACGGTTTTTGTCACTCTGATTTCCGCATAAGGAACAATGTAAGAAAATCATGTAATCCACTACCAGCTGAGAAATGTCATGATTGTGTCAACATCGGGTTTGGAAACTCTTGAGCAAAGTATGCATCACTATTACTTTTCGAGTACTCTCGCCGGAAAACCACTACTCGTTAACTCGAATTTTTCGCGCAAAAAGACTATCGTGACCGCAATTTTATCCAGTCAGCGCAAAGGATAATCATCTGGATGCTTTACTTCTTATGAGGGAGGTTGAAAAAAATAAATCCGCCCATCCTTACGATAAGCTCAGGATGGACGGATTTATTTCTTCTACGTGTGCCGTGGTTACTTCATGCAGACGATACGCACCTGATGCATGTCGGTAATGCCGGATAAAACTTTTTCAATGCCATCTTGCTTAAGGGTACGCATACCTTCGTTGAGTGCGTTAGCAATCATTTCCGCGACACGGGCGTGTTCCTGTATATTCTTTTTTATCAGATCGGTTCCCACCATCAATTCATGTAAACCCACCCGTCCGCGATAACCTGTGCCGGAGCAATCTTCACAGCCAACCGGCTCATACAACGTGAATCTCCCCATTTCATCCGCAAACAGCTTGACCCATTCCGCATACAGTGCTTTATAAGCAGCATTGACATCCTGTTTCCATGAAGCAGAATTCATAAGCTCTGTCGAATATTCAGCAAGTAATAATTTAAGTTCATCTTGCGTAGCGGTATGTGGTTTTTTGCACGTCTTACATAAACGTTTGGCTAAACGCTGTGCCAGAACACCTAATAGTGCATCGGAAAAATTAAATGGATCCATGCCCATATCCAATAATCGCACAATGGATTCCGGTGCGCTGTTAGTGTGCAGGGTGGCAAACACTAAATGGCCCGTAAGTGAGGCTTCTATGCCAATGGAAACCGTTTCCTTGTCGCGCATTTCCCCTACCATAATCACGTCTGGGTCAGCGCGCAAAAAAGCCCTCATGATAGTGGCGAAATCCATACCGGCCTTCTTGTTGATCTGCACCTGGCGCAGACCCTTCTGCGTAATTTCTACCGGATCTTCTGCCGTCCAAATTTTTGTTTCAGGCTTATTAATATGGCCAAGCACGGAATGCAAAGTGGTAGTTTTACCGGATCCGGTCGGACCACATACAAAAAATAGGCCGTAAGGTTTACTGATTAACGCTTTCAGGGTTTCAAGGTTTCGTGCCGACAAGCCCAATTCATTAAGTTTTATCGGCTCACCAGTGGCCAAAATACGCATCACGATGTCTTCCATGCCGCCCTGGGAGGGAATGGTGGCAACACGCAATTCAATATCCAGAGGGCCATATTTATTAAACTTGATTTTTCCGTCCTGTGGTTTGCGTTTTTCCGAAATATCAAGGTCGCACATGATTTTGATACGCGTAACCAGTGAATTGCGGAAAGATGATGGCACTTCAATGTAGGGTAACAGCGAGCCATCCTTGCGCAGACGGATCACGGTCTTTCCCTTGCCCGGCGCGGGCTCTACGTGAATGTCGGAAGCTCCCATCCTGTGGGCATCCATAATGATTTTATTAACCAGCTTGACTAGCTCATTATCCGCCGCAGCACTAACATCCTCCTGGATAATCTCATCAACCTCTTCTTCATCCCCTCCCATAGCGGAAAGCATCTCATCCATTGAGGTGTCGCCCATTTCCAAACCACTGGACATGCCTCCGCCCCCACCTCCGCCAAAGAATAAATTGAGGGTTGCATTAAATTCGCGCTGCGAACAAACCCTGTAAACCAGTCGACTCCTCGAAAAAACGTTATTAACCACGCGTGAGGTTTGTATCCACTCAGGGTCAGTGGTAAGTATCACCAAGCCTTCACTAACTTCATCTATCGGCACCCATTGGCTGCTTTCTATATATTCACGTTTTAAATTTTTGAGTAAATCAGACGGTTTGACGCGATCAGCCTTAAACGGTTCGTAGGGCACACCGAAAAAAAGTGCAAGCGATTTACCAAGCGCGGCCGGTTTAACCTGAAAATCGTCGAGCAATACATCCTCAACATCAGCATTTTTGCGCCGTGCTGTAGACACGGCAAGATTCAATTCGTCAGCAGATAAAACCGCGTCATAAATCAAATGGTCATATTTGGTTTTAACAGTAGGTTGCTGCTGGCTTTGGCGAAGCGCCACTGCCAAGTTCTGCGCTAGCTCCAACACCCCACCTACTACCATCGCTGAGAAAGGTTGGTCGATATTGTTGTTTAAAACCTGAATGACGCCTGCCAAATCCTTACTATCTGGATCCAGTATGGGTACCACAAGAGCTTGCTTGGTTCGATAGCCAGTGCGTTTATCCACGTCTTGCAGAAAGCGCAGATTGGTACTATGCGAAGCGAGCTCTTTTTCGTCGTATACATCCGCGATATTAAGTATTTTTTTATGTAACGCCACATGCCCGGCAAAACTCTGCTCAGTAATACGTAATTTAAGATCTTTAACTAAGTTTGCCCCAGTCTTTACTTTTGAAATCAGCGTAGCCTTGTCTTTATCCAATGAATAAATGGTGAGACGATCAGCATTGAGTGTCGTGCAAATATCCTTACTAACTCCCAGCATAATTTCGTCGAAATTGTATGCGGTATTAATCTTGCTTATGACATGGTCATGAATATTGCTTATGACATGGTTAAGATTCTTCGTGAACACCAATTGCGCTTCAATCTGGCTAACATTAGCGCGTCGTTCTAGCTGTATTGTTGGTGTGTTACCCATCCACTTCTCCCTGATAACTCCAAATGCGGCTCGCCGCATGGCGAAATTGCGTAATTTTGTTGCTTGCTATTGATATAGCGGCATTTAGCAAAAATTCTCCATGCCATTTTGAAATAAAGACAAGTTACGCCACCAATATTTAAGGTGTCGTGCCCATTATGCTCATCACGCAAAATAAAATGCTGCATAGCAAAAAACAACACTGCCAGCATCACAAATGTGACGTTCCAAGTGAGAAACGGCGCAACTTTATTTATTGTTCCGACAGGAATAAAAACTCAACTCTTGACCGCGCTGCAACAGCAGCTGACGTGATCCATGCAAACATTAGTAACGCCGCTCGTATCTACCATCTCCCGATGATCAGTAATGTAGGCTTCTGGGCCACATCCCACTTAAATTCGAGCAATCCACCCGTAAGCTGCCTGAATGAAAAAACGGTTCTGATGTGATGCAACAGTATAACTAGCGGCCTGCGCCGCATTAAGCCCAAACTTAAACAAACTCTCAGCTTTTGAGATAAAACTCCATTTTGATCCCCGCCAATTCAATAATGTCGTGCTCATTAAGCTGGCATGGCTGATCGTCCAACGGCTTGCCATTAAGATTGGGATAACTTTCTCCCTCTACATAGGTAATAAAATAACCACGCGGACGACGAGTAAACACTACAACTTGCAAACCGGATTTACCTACGGTGGTCAGATTCTTCACCAGCTCAAGCTCTTTACCGGCATTAGGACCGTTAAGTACTTGTATTACACCCATTGCTTGCTGCGGCAAGCCAGGCATTTTGTCGACCGCAGTTGCAAGGGCAGATTGCGGGGGGGGAGAGATAACCTCAGCCAGCCGCAATTCAGTTACTTTCGTGGCGGGTACTAATTGTGGTTGCTCCGTAGGCTTTAATTTCCCTGGTATTTCATACGGATCAGCTTTTACCACGGGGGGCGCGACAGATGCGATACGGGAAGATGCGCGAAACACCATTGTTTTCTCGAAATCTGCCGCAGTAGATTGGCTTTTTTGATCGTTCAGATACTTGAGCTTGTATTTTCCAATTTCAACCACATCATTATTTTGCAAAAAATGCTTCTTAATTGCCGCGCCATTTACCAAAGTTCCATTAGTGCTGTCCAAATCTTCCAAAAAAGAATCATTAAATATGGTCACTATCACAGCATGCTCACCACTAACAGCAAGGTTATCAATGACAATTTCATTGTGCGGCTTGCGCCCTACCGTCATGCGTTCCTTGTCCAGAACATATTCCTGCAACACCACACCATCCATGCTTAGTATCAGTTTCGCCGCCATATCATTAAATCCCCGTATTAATTCTTGAACCAGGACAACATTTTTACGAGCCAGCCCCGTGGCACAGCAAAATCACCGTTAACTTTAATAAGTATCACAGATACATTATCACGCCCACCATGATCATTTGCCATTTCGATCAGCCGTCTCGCCATCAATTGTAGATTGGCACGCAGCATGTGTAGCGTGGCACCAATTTCATTATCTTCAACCATATCGTTCAAACCGTCCGAGCATAACAAATAAATATCGCCTACTTGTACCGCATGACTGTGAATTTCCGCTTCGACCGCTGGTTCCACTCCGACCGCGCGCGTAATCAGATTCTTGTTCTTAGATAGCCGCGCATCCTTTTGGCTTAACATGCCTCTGTCAACTTGCTCCTGCAACAGTGAATGGTCGCGGGTAATAGGCTCAAATATTTCGCCGCGCAATCGATACATTCGCGAATCACCAACGTGGGCGACTGCTAAACGGTTGTCGTAAAATAGCCCGGCTACCACTGTGGTGCCCATTCCAGCGCATTGTGGCTGGCTCTGCGACGTCTGATGAATAGAAGCATTGGCTTTTTGAATTTTTTCACGTAACAGCATTATTCCAACATCTTCACCGCCTTCACCCCGATCTTCAGGACGCATGCTTTCCAAACTATGCTTCATTTCGGTCGTTATCAATGAAACTGTAATGCCACTCGCAATTTCACCAGCATTATGCCCACCCATGCCGTCAGCCAACACCACTAACCCGCACGACGCGTCATAAGCCACGCTATCTTCGTTATGCGATCGCACAGCACCTGGATGGGTCTGGCTAACCATTTCCAACGCTTGTTTAATATTCATATATTGGCATCTCTTACATTCAAAATTCTACGCGTAACCAGAGTGCAAACTCTGGTCGGTTTTAAGCAGGTAGTTCTACTATATGGATACCTACAAAGCTTCACCGCAATGGGGTCTGATTTATGGGGCATCTTAATTTTTATCCATGCAAATTTGCCGTATACGGTCAATTACCCCAGTCATTCCGGCACCAATATCATAACGCGCTCCCACTTGCGATGAATTACCGATAAAAAGCTTTTTTGTCAGTATGAAATGCCAACAACATGCATTTTAATTTCCAAGATTACCATTTTTTCTAGCGTAACATTTTTACGGCCCACCATACATATCAACGGTGGATTGGAATATCGACGAACACATCTATACAAGGTAACAATAGCACCCTGTTAATACACGCCAAACAAATAAAATAAAAAACGGCTCTATGTGAAATAGCGTGGGCAATCAACTTTCAGCCCTCCGCAGAAGAGATAAATCCACTCATCTTGCATTATCGAAGGGTTACCCACTACGAATCATTAAAGAACCTAAAAATCCAAAGCCAAGCTAAAGTTTCCTAAAGCCCATCCGTTATTTCAGATAGCCGCTGCTAATTATGCCTTGCAGCGTAAGGTAACGTAAAAAGGCACTGCCACAATCATCCTAGCTTACGAATGCAGGCCATGAATCCAGCCATCGAATTTTTCTCATCTCTCCACAGAACCTTACATTTTGGTGTGGACACATGATTACATCATCCAAGATAAATCTTATCGCATTGCCTAATGCCGTTTCTACACATCTACAGCAGACTGAAACCATACGTAAGTTAATAGTTGAAGATAGCGCTGGATACACTCCTGCCCGCAACCATTCAATGCTATACCAAACTAATGAATGCAGCACCGATACCAAACTGCACCGAAATGCCCTACCAAACAGCGGAATAGTCATTCCTGCAGCCCAGATCACAGTTAATGGTTCAGTACTCTTCGTCGATATCCGCAACTTTACTATGTTCGCCGACCAACTTCACGGCGAAGAGGTTGTTGAATTTTTGAATGCATTCTTTGAACGAGCGTATGAGCCAGTCCGTCAGCAATGTGGATGGGTAGTGAGATTCATCGGCGACGGAATGGCAGCAATGTTTGAACCAGGCGCGCAACAACCGGATGACCACGCCGAGCGGGCACTTAAAGTGGCACTCCTAATAGTGCTCGCCGCTGACTCCTTCCGTGAGTGGATCGCGCAACGCTTTCCAAAACGGAAATTGCCAGAGTTTGCAGTCGGTGTCGGCATACATTCAGGCGAAGTGATGATCTGCAATATGGGCAGTGGCACCGCAATCGAAACCACCATAATCGGCGATACGGTAAACATCGCTGCACGTCTGCAAACGATGTCGGAAGTACTCGGCTGGAGCATAACAACGAGCCGTACCTGCGCAAATATGGCCGGAGATCGTTTTCAGCTCGGCCGTAACACTATGGTGTCTATAAAAGGAAAAGCGCTACCAATCCAGGCCACAGAGATTGTAGGACTCTACCCACGCACCGCAAGCGCCCACACCGATAACGCTTTTTACGATAAGCTGAATCGATCTGTAGCTGTAAATACGGCAATATTTGAATTGTCGCGGGAACAGGCAGACTCGATTCAAAACCCTATTTTTAACACCGAAAATACACTCAAACGGATTCCTCAAGATCAATCGATCAAACTGGATGGTTATCGCTTACTGCGCAAGCTAGGGCAGGGTGGAATGTCTGAGGTTTTTCTCGCAGAAAATCTCGTCACGCATACCCATCAAGTACTAAAACTTATCCCGACAATAGATATTGACATCGACCACGATGACGTATTGCAACGTTTTTTGCATGAATTCGCACTAATTTCGCAGATCGATCATCCCAACGTCGCACGCATCTATCATCAGGGTTTCACCTCAACCCACGCTTATATCTCAATGGAGTTTTTTCCCGGCGGAGATTTACGGTGCCTTATCTCTGATACTCCCACACCACAAGTCGCAATCGCTTCGTTGCTACAAATTCTGGGCGGACTCTCCGCAATTCACGCACTGGGTATCATTCATTGCGATATGAAGCCTGACAATGTGATGATTCGCAGGGACGGCTCGCTTGCACTCGCCGATTTCGGCATTGCCGAGCATTCCGACGCAGTCCGGTTACCTACCCGCCCCGATGAAATCATGGGTTCACCGTCATATCTCGCGCCTGAGCAGGCGTTGGATCTACCCGTCGACGAGCGGACAGATCTATACAGCACAGGAGCCATGTTTTACGAAATGTTGACAGGACGGCCACCTTACAAAGGGAATTCCGTGCAGGCGGTTCTTTACCAACACGTAAATCTCCCGGTACCCCTATTGCCCGTGGGTCTTGAGCGCTTTCAACCCATTCTGAATCGCATGATGGCCAAATCGGCCGCAGCACGTTTTAAAAGTGCCGACGCGGTCGTCGAGTACATCATTTCATCAGGCTTGATCGGAAACCTATGATGATGGAAACGTCCTCAACCGTGTCACCGGCAAAGCCCCAATACACCGTCGATGTCCACGGCTTCAGTCAGACTGAACGAATTATTTTGAAAAGCATTTTCAGTCTATCCGCGCGCCGTTCGCCTAAATTTATCGAGTTTATGCCGACAATGGATTCGATGCCGGATGTTTTTCTCGTTGATGCCGAAGACGCGAATGCGATAGCCGATTTTCGTCAAAAAAACGCCATGAATACCCGGCCTGCGATTCTGATTGGCGACACTGATCACGGCATTTCGTGCACAACTTTATCACGGCCATTACAGTGGACAAAGATGTTCAAAGCTCTCGATCTCGCAGTAGGAATTAACACGCCTAGCCCAATACCAAAACCAAAACCAGAGCTTTCAGTTCGTATAGCGGCTTCCTACGAAAAAACCCAGCCAATGGTCGCCTTAATGCCAACGCCGCGATCATCAGCGCCCCCGATCACCCCACCACAACTATCAAATACAACGACACTTAAATCAAACCCAGTAAATCAAAAGTTGGCAGATAACCTGACGCTAGCACATCCTCCCGATCAGCCATTTAACTGGGTGTTGGTCTGCGACGACAATATGACTGTGCGTGAATTCATGCGGGCAAAACTCGCACCATTTGGTTTCAATGTCGATTACGCCGAAACAGGGGAGCAAGCAGTTGGACTCACCGGCACTAAACACTACGCCTGCGTATTTCTCGATGTCGTGATGCCAGGAATCAATGGTTATCAGGTTTGTAAGCTTATTAAATCCAAGAAAACTGCCGCAAAAACTGCGGTAGTGATGCTATCGAGCAAAAATTCAACTTTCGACAAAATCCGGGCAACCATGTCTGGCTGCGATACGTACCTCACAAAGCCAGTAAACGAAAATCGCCTTTTCGAAGTAATCAGCAAATACCTGCCAACGAATGCCTGACTCCGACCACATTATATTTAACTTAATTCAATTAAAGGAAAAGCAACCATGACAATCAAGAAAGTTCTTTGCGTCGACGATTCGTATACTGATCTTGTCAATATTCAAAAAATCGTAATCAGCACAGGCCGCTTTGTTGTCACTGCCGCCAACGGCAAAGAAGCGATCGAGATGACCAAATCCGAGAAACCGGATTTGATCTTCATGGACGTAAACATGCCTGATATGGATGGCTTTGCCGCGACCCGCGCTTTGAAAAAAGATCCCGCGACCAAGGACATTCCAGTCGTGTTCGTAACCAGTAAGGATCAGAAAGCAGACAAGATGTGGGGACAAATGCAGGGAGGGAGCGGATATGTCGTTAAACCGTATACATCCGACGATATCGTCAGGTTCGTCAATACGTTATGACGGCCTTGTTCTCACGTTTGAACGCCCTTTTGCCGATCCATTCTGTACAGGACAACCATGCAAAACGAGATCAACTCTGCTGATTCACTGCTAGCGCCAAGCGTAGCACTGCACCCGGCGCGCACGGCAGGAGAGCTTATGGCTATCGGGCTCCCTCGACAGTATGGAGCCCCCCTTGCCACAGCTCAGAACGCAGCTCAGGAATGGATAGGTTTTGACGTGGCGAACATTAAATTTCTGGTTCCGCACGCACACGTAAGCGAAATTTCTGAAATGCTACCTATTTTTCGCATTCCTAACACTGGCCGTTGGTTGCTTGGCCTAGTCAACCTTCACGGTAATCTTGTGCCGGTGTTTGACCTAGCGTCGCTCGTGGGTGGCGCATGTGGCACAAAATCGAAAACAATGCTCCTCGTGCTTGGCCGCGGTGAGTCGATCGCAGCCATCGTAGTTAACGGTATTCCGAACCGCAAGCGTTTCGATGCTTCGAATCGAACTCCGCTTCCAGCCTTCCCAGCGGCAATCCGTGATTACGTATCAAACGCTTATGCAGAAGAAGCCACAGTGTGGTTGGAACTCTACCACACCCGCTTTTTCGAAATGATGGCGCGCAGAATCCCAGGCTGACGTACCTAGCCTTAATTGACGACTTTCCTGGAGAAACAAAATGAAAAACAGACTAAACTTTACTTTTCTTACACGGATAAAACTGTGGCAAAAGTTCCTG
Source organism: Candidatus Nitrotoga sp. MKT (assembly GCA_003402345.1). GTDB lineage: Bacteria > Pseudomonadota > Gammaproteobacteria > Burkholderiales > Gallionellaceae > Nitrotoga. The sequence goes on from QFXH01000002.1 coordinate 102,354, forward strand.
CTTTTGGGCGCCGTTGCGTTACCCGCTGCCGGAGTGCCTGCCTATCTGTTCTTGACTCAGACCATCGCCGCCATCCAGACCGCCAAGCTCGAAGCTAGTGGTATTGCCCCAGCAGCAAAGCTACTTAAAGTAATCCAAAATACCCAACAGCATCGCGGCTTATCCGCCGCTTTCATCGGTGGCAATGCTTCCGTTGCTGCAGATCGCGCCGCTAAGGAAACGGAGGTTGCCCAGGCCATCAGCACCTTTGACGCATACATGAAAGATAACAACAATACCAAACAGGCCGAGGCGTGGGACAAGATAAAAACCGATTGGACACGAATCGCAGCCGAGACCGCGGGCCAACGCACGGACACGCGCAAATCATTTACTGACCACTCTACACTGGTCGCTACCGAACTGGCTCTGCTTGATCTTCTTATGGATCATTACAAGCTTTCGTTCGAATCAAATACCGCGACACACTTCTTGATCCAAGCTACGCTATCAGACCTGCCCCGAGTATCTGAGACATTGGGGCAGGTACGGGCTTTTGGGGTTGCCCGTCTCGCGGAAGCCGAACGCTTAACCGTCGATCAAAATTCCGGTGTTGAACTAGGCAAAGAAACGCTCACCTTAACCGACCGCGCAACGATGGCAACTCTAATCTCGTCATTAATTGCCAAAACCAATCAAGCGACTAATCAGCTAGGCAAAGCACAAGCTGAAGAGGCGCGGATTAAAGATCAAATTGCAGGTAGAGATCAAGCCGCTGAAGAACAAATCAAGCACCTTGCCGATCTGGCCGCCGCAGAAATCAGCAATGCGCAGCGGCTCCAATTTAGCTCCGCAGAGTATGTCAAGCAATTCACGAGTGGCATCAATTATCAATTCAAATTAATCGATATCGCGATGGTAGCGCTAAACAACGAATTGCAATTCAAAGTTGCAAACCTGCTCAACCGTTCATTAATCCTATCAGGCGTGGTAATCGCCTTTATCATATTTGCTGCCCTTCTCGCCTTACTGATCACACGAAATGTCACCGACACAGTGCGTTTATTGCAGCTATCCGTCGAGAAGGTACGTGGCGGAGATAACACCGCACTAAACTCGATTGAGGCAAAGGACGAGGTCGGCGATTTGGGGCGAACGGTTAATCAACTGCTAGAAGAACGTATGGCCGCGCAACGCAAAGCTGAAGCGGAAACCGAAGCACTCAATGACTCGGTGATCTCGCTCCTACAAACTATGCAGAAACTCTCGGAGAAAAACCTCACGGTCAAAGCACCTGTCACGCAAGACATTGTGGGTACGGTGTCTGATGCCGTAAATCAGCATACTGAAGAAACGAGCAAAGTGCTTTATCGGGTAATGCAAATCGCCGGCCAGGTAGAAAATTCATCGGTCAAATTGAAAGGGCAGGCGGATCAAGTGCAAGCGACAGCTGCAGTAGAAAGGCAAGGTGTCGCAGAAATGATCCGCGAGCTCGCCACTTCAACCGAAGCCATGAACAATGTGGCACAGCTCACCGCAAAATCCCACATTGCGTCCGGTGATGCGACCCGCTCAACCCTCTCTGCGCTCAATGCTGTAACCGGAACAATGAAGGGCATGAACTCAATCCGTGAAATGATTGCCGAGACCGAAAAGCGAATTAAACGCCTTGGCGAGCGTTCGCAGGAAATTAGCGGCATCGTGAATTTGATCAATACAATCGCGGAGCGCACACATGTGCTTGCGTTGAATGCGAGCGTACAGGCCGCAGTCGCAGGAGATGCAGGCCGCGGTTTCGCAGTGGTAGCTGAGGAAGTGCAACGTCTTGCCGAATCCTCACGCAACGCTACAGCGCAAATTGGCACGTTGGTGAATAACATTCAAATCGAGACGAACGACACTATCAATACAGTGAACAAGACAATCTCTCAAGTAGTGCAAGGAACCGAGTTCGCTGAAAAAGCCGGTGTTCAAATGGCGGAAACACAAAAGGCAACCGACAATTTAGTGGAATTAGTATTGCAAATCGCCGCCAGCTTGGAGGTACAAATCAAGAGCGCAGAAATTCTGCAAAATAGAGTCGAGGATATTGGCCGTAGTGCGGAAAAAACCGGAGAACAAATTACAACCCAGACAGCCGAAACTAACCTGCTCTCCAGATCTGCGGAACAATTGGTGAAAACGGTGGGCGTATTCAAGCTACCTAACGCACAAGTTCTTGGATTGTCGACCATGCCAGAGCGTACGAGCGCCATGCCCAAGCTTCAAGCGGTTGGTTAAGCCTGCAATGACGGCGGTACGCTTGTGCCGCCGTGCTTCGACCTAAGGACTATAGATAATGCAAATGAGCGATTTCATCGAAGCGCTACTAACCGAAATAAAAGAGGTGCGCGCCGATCTTGCTGGTTGGATCGCAACGATTTGTTCGGCTGTCCCCGAAGACCCCACATTCGGCAACGCACTTGATCAATATGTCGGTCAAGTCGAACGTACAGCGTCAACTTGCGGAATGCTCGGACTGCGCGGCTTGGAGTCCTGTTGCGCTCAGGTACAGGAATGCCTGGTGGTCATTGTTGGGCTTAATGCAAAAGAGCGCGGCGCGGCGCAAGCCTTTTTCGATCTTTGGCCCGATCTTGTGCTCGCTTACCTCGCTGACATCACGAATTTCGAATCGGCAGAGCACTTGGCAGAACATTTTTCCCTCCCCCCCTGTCCATCACCCGTAAATGCAGAGCGCAGCCTCGAACTCATTATCGAACTCACCGCCGAGCCGGTGCTAGCGGCGTATTTACGCGCTGAGGCGGAGGCCGAAGAGCTGGAACGTCCACGCGTAGCGACTGATGAGGACGTCTCCCTTGCCCTGCCGGACGATGTGGATCGGGGCGTGTATGAAGCGCTATTGCAAGAAGCACCAACGCAGGCCGCCGAGCTTTCAACCTACATCCGCAATATTGTGGACGGCCAAGCCACAGACGAAGATATGGCCGCAGCAAAGCGCATTGCGCACTCGTTAAAAGGTTCGGCAAACATTGTCGGCATCCGGGGCATCGCGACACTCGGACACCACACAGAAGATATCCTCGAATGGTTTGAACAGAACCATACACACCCCCCGCTGACGCTTACCAATACACTGCTCGATGCGGCAGCGTGCCTGGAACAAATGATAGGCTCCCTGCTCGGCATCGAGGATGCCCCCACACATACACAAGCGAAGGAAATATTGCAGTCTGTTCTTGATTGCGCAAGCCGGATTCACTCAGGAAGCATTGAGGATGAAGTCGATGCCGCCTCCCCTGTACATAGAGATCTCGACCTATTTTTCCCAGCACCAACTGAAAGCACTGATCTCGATGCAACGTTTGCCATTCAAATAAAATTCAATGATCTTAACTCGACGCCCCCGATCCAAGCTGAAAATGCAGGTCTTGATGCGATGTTTCCGGCTTTGATTGAAGCTGCCCATCACAACGCAACGCCCCGGGCATTAACTGAAACCTTCAGGGAAGAAGAATCTTCTTTGCCTAGCAATGTGACCAACCAGACTCCAGTCGCTTCAACAATACGCGTCCCGGTTACAACCATGGACGAACTCTTCCGTCTCACTGGTGAGCTATCTGTAAAGATTGGGCAACTTACCGAGCAAGTGAAGCAGGCTCAGCAACGCACTAACGGCTTATTACGTCAGAATCTCAAGGTACAGCAGCGAATTTTTGATCTGGAGAACCTGGTTGACATCCGCGGCCTCGCGAGTCTGCGCGACACGCCAATCTCCCACGGCGACCCCATATTTGATGCACTGGAAATGGAACAGTACACCGAACTTCAGAGCAACACCCGCGCGCTGACAGAAGAAGCCGCTGACACACGGGAATTCAGCCGGCGCATTGAGGAAGACGTGGCACAGATGGGTGCCGTACTTCAACAAACGCAGCGGGTACAGCGCGACCTTCAATACATGGCCATGACCACTCGCATGAGTCCAGTGGGAAGCCTCGCCCCTCGCCTGCATCGCAACATCCGCCAAACTTCACAGCAAACAGGAAAAAAAGCAAAGCTGATAATTGAAGGGGAAGATATCCTAATCGACGGAGACATGCTGAACAACCTCGTCGACCCGCTGCTGCATATACTGCGAAACGCCATCGATCACGGTATTGAAACACCCGATGAACGTAGATACGCCGGGAAACCGGAGGTATCTACAATTCATCTTAAGTTCTCCCGGCGCGGCCAGACGGTTACTGTGTGTTGCCGGGACGACGGGCACGGACTCAACTACGATGCAATCCGACACAAGGCGATTGAGCGCGGCCTGATACAAGCTGGCCAAGATATCTCCAAGGAAGAACTGTCACGCTTCATTCTGCTTCCTGGCTTTTCAACACGGGAACACACAAATGAAATATCGGGACGTGGCGTCGGACTCGACGTGGTGCGCGACCGTCTTCTTGCCATGAAAGGAATGGTCGAAGTACGGTCTGAATCCGAAAAAGGCTGCGAGTTTCTACTGCGCTTCCAGGCGTCGCTCGTCACCCAACACGCATTACTCATAGAATCCTCCACCCAAATTTTTGCGGTACCCAGCTACGCGTTGGATCAAGCATTACCACCCGCCGCAGGAGAATTCATATCAATCGGCAGCGAAATAAATCTGCGCTATCAAAAACGTACCTATCCGGTAAAGGCCTTGAATGCGCTGATCGGTTATGACAGCGGCGAAATGACGCCAGAAATCATGAATTCGAAGTCGGTATTGCTGGTTCACGTCGACCTTGATATTCATGCGGTGCTAGTCGACCGCATCGTTGACAGTCGCGACCTGATCCTCAAGGATCCGGGCCGCTATGTAAAAAAGATTAATGGCATCGGCGGCATCGCGATTCTGGGTGATGGCACCGTCGCACCGCTGCTCGATTTAGCCGAATTACTACGTCTTCCTATGCCGCAATTGATAGAAGCTTCAGCCTCCACTACCACAAACGACCATGAAACATCAATGCGACGCGACATTCTCGTTGTAGATGATTCCCTTAGCGTACGTAAATCGCTAGTTCAACTCGTAAGTGACGCAGGATATAACGTGAAAGCAGCGAAAGATGGATTAGAAGCAGTCGCACTCCTAAATGATTTTATACCCGGAGTGATACTCACTGACCTTGAAATGCCAAACATGAACGGACTCGAATTCACTTCACACCTGCGCGCGCGCCCTGACACCCGCGAGCTGCCGGTGATCATGATCACTTCTCGCTCCATGGACAAACATCGTAAGCAGGCCGAGCTTGCTGGAGTTAGCATATACATGACCAAGCCCTACACCGATACTGACCTTCTCGGGCATATCCACAGCGCGATCGGCGGGGTGTAATGAACACCACAGCAACCGGGTACGCGTTGATCTGCTTTGACGGTCTGAGTTTACTCATTGACCAACACACGATCGTCTGCCTTAATAATATGGCTATGTTACAAAGCGAAGGTCATGAAGAAAAAAACAGCGAAACCATTATTGAAGAGCCGGCATGCAAAGTGCATTCGCTAACTGCACACTTAACCGTAGCGGAGAAAATTAATACACGATGTCGATACATTGTCGTACTGCAGGCAGATGGGCATCACTTCGGTATTACCGTGGACTCGGTACAATCGCTCCCCACTCAAAACCCAATACTACATTCTTTACCCACGTGCATGAGCATCTCTGGATCGCCAATCCAAGCTTACGTACAAATTAAGGAAACTATCGCATTCTGTTGCGATGTCGGTACATTGTGGTGTTACATCAACTCCTTGGAACGCAGGCATGAATTCAAGACATAACGCCGTTTTGTTCGAATTCACGAGCGGTCGCCACGCAGCAATCGGTCTACACGAAGTTGCCGAACTCATCATGTCGCCAAACCTTGTACGTGTACCGCTGGCTCCAAATTACTGCCATTCGCTTTGTATTTGGCAGGGCCGCGCCATTCCATTCATGGAGTTGGCACCGCTCATCGGCCAACGTTCTCTGGAAAAAATTAGTCTTGCGCTGGTTGTCACGTATTTTGCCCGATCAAACGGCAAGCAACGATGGGGCGCCCTAGGTCTATCTGCCCATTTTCGCATGGTGAGCGTCGGAGACGATGCAGCATGTCTGCTACCCCAAGATTCGTCCGCATGGATATCTATCGCCCACTCCTGCTTCCAACTGGCGGACGAAAACGTGCCCATTCTGAATTTGGACGCCCTGTTTGAGCAACGCCTAGCATTGGTTTCATAATCAGTTTTTAATTACTCGATAGGCCAATAAACAAAGCGGTACTTAAATTTATTCTCAAAACTAGCAGCACACACCATGCTACTACTGAAGTGGAGTGAGCAGTCATGGTGAAAGAAGAAGAAGAACACCATCCAAGTACGCCCGGTAAAATCACATGCTGGAATTTACCGCTTATTTGCCCTGACCAATGGCATTATCGATTCCAGCAGCTTGCAACATCACCGCCAGCGCCTTGCACTCCAGTATTCGTCAACGTAAACGTTCCACATACATCTCCGGCCATTGAATCCACTGGCACGGCCCGAAGCGTAAAAGTAGCATCTGCTACTGCCTGGAGTGAAATGTTGTACTGTACAGCGCCAGTTCTGGGTGATTGAGTAAGAGGTAATGCAACGTCCACATCATCTCCTCCTGCATTTGCAATACCATCTGCCCCGACAGTCGCATCATATTGATTATTGACCGTATAAAATCGCTCCATAAATTGGGCATTTTCAAGAAGTATTGCTTTGGCTACCGCCCTGTTAGATTGCCTCACATGATTCTGGTAGGAAGGCAAAGCTACGGCTACCACAATGCCAATGATGACAACTGCAACCATAAGCTCAATCAGCGTAAAACCCTTTAGCTTTTTTAAATCTGCCGTAATTTTCATAATATTGTTTACTCAGCCATAACCCATATTTTTCCGTCAGTCAGTTTGGCAAAGCTGCATGGCAACTCTACCTTCAGCCCTGATAGCTACGCCCTATGCCTATTAAATACATTTCCCCTGGCAATATTCAAGTAAAAATTTTACAATTTGTCGCTCTGGTTGCGCCTAAAAATAAGTTTAACGAACAAGTTCTCGCCATGTAATCCGGCCACGCAATCCTGCAGGGCCTTTAGTAGCTGGCGTTTTCACTAGCGAACCATCAGCAGTGGAAGATATTAATACATCATCCATTGCCCCCCTGATCCGCGTTACACCACCCACCGCAAATCCAATTTCTATACCTGCAGACAATCCATCATTTTGGGCAACAACCCCATTTCTGTTAATATCGAAAGTTGGAATAGAAAGCATTCCTCCCGTCAAGAAATCCACCGCATTTACAAATCCTTTGCCACCAAAATCACAGGGTGAGACCGATGGGACAATGGTAGTAAATGCTAAAATACCATTCTCCAGAGTAGGAACGCCCGTCAGCCTTTCCCCAGAAACAGGCAGGTCAAAATACCAACCTTTTACAGTAGAGGAATAAGGCACCGGGTTCTGTGTGGCGGTTCTGGCCGTAGCGTTTGTCACAACCTGCTGAACTAAATTTGTCGATATGACCGACGTAGTCAGGTTATAGTCCCATACTCCATACATAGTCTGTGTACTTGTCGTTGTAGTATCCCCTGTTTCAAGGTATTTTCCAGTGCCGAACATAACCAATAGACCCCCTTTGGGGTGAAAAGTCACGACCGGTGGTGAAGTGACCGGTTTACTAGTGCCTGACACAAAAAGTGGCGCGCCACTTAAAGCCACATTCCAGCTGGCGGGGGTAGCAGAAGCGACATCAAATTTCCACAGATTACCCTTGATGTCGCCTGCGTAGATCACATCAATCAAACCATTTCCATCAATATCGAATGGCATGGGCGTGGAAAGGCCATTACCTGTACCCGCATCAGCGACTAACTTGATATAATCTGTACCAATTGTCCAAGTGCCATCTTCACCACCGGTAATAAATAACACATAAAGTACTGCTTTACCGCCAGCGCTGTTATAACCATTACCTATCACCACAGCCCATTTATGATTTTCCATCTGTACAATCTGGCTGGATTGGCTGGTAAAAGGATTGATCGGTGGAAGATTATGGCTGTAACCCATATCTGCATCATCGACATTAGTAAATTCCCAAAGTAACAAATCAGCTGCATTTGCTTCGGTAAAACCAGCCGGATCTGTTATATCCAAGGCATAGTAACCTTGCCCACCCCCATTTAAACCACCCACGAGAACGCTTTTCCATCTGGGCGTTGCACCCACATAAGCATCCGCCACCATGGGAGAACCATCCGCAAAATAGCGATGATTGGCATTGTAATCCTTGTCGCTCAACCTATTCAGATTCGCATAAACCATGCTAGGTACATAAGCAATTAATTCCTTACCTTCATCAGCTGCCGTACAGCCTGGTGTTACGCCCTGAATACAGGCGTTAAAACCATGCAGCATGCCGTCATTTGCCCCAACATAAACTACTGGTTTTCGATTTTTGTAGCTAGTTCGAAATGCAGCATAGCCCACATAATCCACATCAGAATGTCCTGCATTTGGACGACCTACATAAAATGGCCCCGAATTGACAATATCCCCCAATTTGCTGGTAGGACGACTACGGAATTTGTTTATCACGTTTGCACTGGCACAGCTAAAAGTTCCACTGCCCTCATTAACCGCAACGCCACGCAAATAGGCAACCCGTTCCAAACCACAGTTATCGACTGTGCCTGCAACATCTTTATCCAGCAGTACTTTTTGTGCCGTAGTCAAATTGGCATATTCAAACGGTACGCCATCGCTACTACCCCTGGTTATGATAATACGGGCGGCAGGTACAATTATGTCCGACGCAAGTGAGACGGCCCCTGCGTTCCACTCTATCGCTCCTAGCGTACCCGCTGCATTAATAGGGATCGATAATAGCTGTCCGGTCCAATCCCCGCTATTAAATTTGGCCTGATATATCCGGCCATTGGTTATCAATGAATTCGAATTGGCGGCCACAGCCGACGCAGAACCTGTGCGTGCCACAATAGTTGTCAAGGCATTGGTCAAGGCATTAGCAAATGTAGTCGGGTCAGCTGCACTAAAAAAAGCACCCCGGCTATTAACAGCGGCATGCCAGAGATCATCTATCTTGGCGGGGATGCTCGCGGTACCGGAAGGATCCGGCCATGTTTCCACGCCTGACGGCAAATGCGTAAGACTCCCACTTACACCCAACCCCACTGTAAAAGTCACCATATGTTGCCAGAATGCAGGATCGGCAGCATTGGTTGGAACCTTGTTGAGCATATCGGTGCGTAAATCATTTTTCCAATAATGCATTGCCACATCGGCCAGGGTGTTACTGTAACTATCAGAATAGGGAAGCACAGGGGTATAGGTATACGTTGGTGGTGTAGCCGGAGAAGAATGGTTGGTAATACTGGCGCCCGCCGTATTGTCAGAGTTTCCTATCCCAGCAGGAAGGCTATCATCGTTCCAATAACCATCTGTCATCAAAATATTGAAATTCTGGCGGCATACTTGCTGCGTACCCCCAGCCGTACCTGGTGTCTCTCCCCAAGGGCCTTTATCGTCTGTACGCTTAAAGTATTTGCCCACCCGATCTACCGCACTGAGTAGCGGTGTACCTGAAGCCGGGACAGCGTGTCCATAAAGATTAGTAAAAAAACTTGTTCTATCTGTACCTGTAAACTGCCTTACCCCACTTATCACTGCACTGTCTGATGTTATACCATCGACAGTAGCAGACCCCGTATTGATGGCAGAAAAGCCTACCCGCATGGTATTCCCCTGTGCAGAAAACGCCTTGCCAACACCCGCACGAGCTAACAATATCCGAGAACGATAATAAGTATACCAATTCGCAAAATTCTGAATTTCTTGAGTATATGTACACGTACCGGCCGTACAATCCTTCCGGCTTATACGGCCATGTCCAGTGTATGTCGGCGTCGTCGAACGAATTTCCTGCTTAGTATAGTTACTCCAAGTCCACCCGTCGCCACCATTAAAATAAAAATAAACAGCTGGATAAAAAGTCTTACTTGACGATGAATAGCCACATCCTGAATACGCCGAATTATTACAACTATCCCATCCGGCAGATTGCGTATTATCAACTGTCAAATTGCGTGATCCTGCGCTCGTTTTTACTGGATTATGATATGCACCCGTTGGAACGGCATTTGGCATCAAGCTACCATCTGAATTCGACCAAGGTTGATATGTAACCGCCGGATTATAATAAATTGGGTTAGTTTGTGGCGAACGCACTCTTGCACTGTAGGAAAAACCGTCTTCAAACGTTGCTACATAATTTCCATAATCAGAACCGCTGTTATATACGGAAGCGGCCCGTGGAAATAAAAAATATGAATAGACTAATGCATCCGGCATCATTTCCCAATGCATCGACCCAGAATCATCCAACGTAAACATAACATTAGGGGAGATATTTCCACCCAGAAAAAGAGGGTTATTGGAGAGAGGCGAGGCATGAGCTGGTCCAGCTAAACCAAGTGATAAATACACAATCCATTTTAATCCCATAGCGCATATCAAATTTTTTTTCATGATCCCAATCTCCTTTTTAACAGCTGGATAGCTATGGCCTGAATATTTCCTGCAACCAAACAACCGTACCAGGTCTTGCACCTTGCGCACGCACGGTAACTCGGTAGTAATAACTAAAGTAACTACTACCCGGTGGCGTTTTTTTGATACCTTCAATGAGGTAGGTGGGTGCGGGTAAGCCAACTGGTAAAGCAGGCGCCGTAAAATCAACGCCATCGACTCTAAAAACTGTGCCGGAAATATAAGCAAGGGGGCAATTTGGAGTACACATAGCTATAACTGATTCAATCGGAGGCGCAGATTGATTTTGGCCGTAATAACAATACCCTCCGGTGCATTCCGCATCAAAACCGGTTATGCCATCTATCGAGCTGGGCGTATTGGTTGCAGGGTCGTTATCACGGATATGCTGTTCAGCATAACGCAGCCCCATTTCTGCCGCCTGTGACGCAAGATTACGGTCACGCATATTGCCTGACATGAGTTCTTCCAAATTCGCCATCTTTATGGCGGTAATGCCGAGCAAGGTTAGTACTACCAGTAAAACCATAGCGGTAACGAATACTGCACCGTTTTGTTTCCGTAGCACGCAGAAGCTTATGTTCATGGTAGGTTATTTACCCGGTTGCGCAAATTAAATGTCGCAGTGAAAGCACGCCTTAATCGCCTGTCAGCAGGAACGGCGACAACTGCGCCGTTGCAATTCAGATAATTACCACCTGCGGGAACAATATTTGTTTGATCTGAACGAATCAGTATGCAGACTCGCGTCGTGACTACTTGACTCCAGTCAGCCGGTAAGGAGACATATTGGTTGACTGATTGGTCGCCAGTGGTATCAATGCCGTAAAGAACTTGAAAATCCTCTACATTCCCCAATAATACAATGCCAGCAGGCCCGGGGCCGGGTGCAACTGGCGCAGCACCGATATCCCCAACACACCGCAATTGCGCATTCGCTGCGTCCAGATTAAAATGGTTCTGGATGACATTATTGCCAGCCAAGTATTCAGCTCCGTCAACGTCACCATCTTCACAATCCCGATCCCCAATCGCACCATCGTACTGTACAGCTAATGTATCGGCCGCAAGTGGGGCGCTTGCGGTGCCATTAGTACCCGTGATAGCCGTTCCTGCGAATCCGATCTTAAGGCCTGTAAATGGAATTTCTGCAAGACCCGCCTGTTTGATGCTACGCCCAAGAATTTCCATCGCAAAACGACCACTCTCCTGAATACGGGCGTTATCCTCCTGTATACGAAAAACCTGACGGCTACTGGTAAAAACTGTACCAACAACAAGTAGCAATATCAGACCAATGGTCATTGCAATCATTAGTTCCACTAAGGTGAAACCTCGCTGCGAATTAGACTCGAAGCTTTCTGCATCAGTACCGGATCCAACACAATTTATTAGTGAGGTAAACATCAGGGAGAAAATCTTGTCAAGAAACAGCGTGTATTGGCTGGCGTACCTGGACATGCAGAATCCGTCGCGCCCCCCATTTCTTTTTCGATCCAAATCAAAGTAATCAAATAGCCCGTTGCCAGAGTACCGGTTACAGTTCCTCTACCGCCCGGTAATAGGGCAGAATTGGCTGTATTCCACTGAGCATGATCATAAACGGACATTTGTGCCGTAGTGCAATTTGCTGCTACACAATCATCACTAACCGGAATAACAGCAGTTAGCGCATCATAATTTCCGGCACGTACACCTGCCAAATTGGCGCGCATACGATCTGCGATATCCAACGTTTGTTGAGTCGCAATTGAACGGAAATGCGCTGTATTGTTGCTACGCATACCCGTTGTAATCAAGGCTGCCATACCCAACAAACCAAAAGAAACCACCAGAATCGTAACCAGTACTTCCAGCATACTAAATCCACTCTGCTTATTATCAAGCCGCCTTCTCAAATTGAGTGTGCAATTTATGCGCATGTACCGCCTCCTTTATCGGTACGCAAACGACCTTGATTACTCAAAGTCAACCTTCTGGACATCTCAACACCACGGCTGTCGCACAAAGAAAAGGTGTCATTAAACCCAAACGTAAATCCACTCGCGGCGAATGTCACCCTTGTCCTGTTTCCAGATGTCAGCGTACTTTGGCCAGATAATGCGCTGCCGACCCGGATAATTTCTTCACCCGCATCTACTGTGCCATCATTATTAGCATCTGCAAACACTAGCCAACCACTTGTCCAAGCAGTCACACCAGCACAGGCCGTACCGTTTGTAGTGGGGCAAATTGTAGTCGGGCTACTTCTTTTAATGGCCTCACTCTTAGCTAACATCATGGCCGAGAAAAAATTATTACTCTGCGCTATAAGCTGACTATCCTGAACTAACGTGCGGTAACTTGGTACCGCCATCGCCAACAGAATACTTGCCACACTCAATGTGACAAGTATTTCAATTACCGTAAATCCTCTATTGCCAGCCATGTACATGACTCCCATTCCCCCAACATCCGAACATTTAAAACTGTTTGTAGTAACGGTCAACCTTTGTTAGCGGTCAAATTCAGATTAACTTTAATTTTTTAAACCCAAAAATTTATTAATTAATTCCCTGCTTACTGGTACAACGCATTACATACACCACACGCTGATCAGTGACACAGCCATCTACGCCGCCCCATCTACCACACACTCGACAGCCAGTCGGCCAATACTTCATACTGGCTATTCGCTTTGATCTGGCACAACCACTGCATAGTGGTTCGCTGAACCAATATCGACTCCCACCATAATTGAAATACATCACTACCCACCCTCGCTTGCGCATTACCATGACTTCCTCCATCATTTCAGTAGGAAATGTCTAGTCAATGCGAAGATTTTTCAGCATGGAATTTACTTCAATTGATTACTCTGTGTCACATAAAGGACACATCTAAAGCCTTTTTTATCCATTCAGGAAAACACTATGCCTTACGTCAACATTCGCATCGCCGGTATTCTCAGTCGCGAACAGAAAACAAAAATCGCAGCAGAGATCACCGATACCCTGGAACGCATCGCACACAAACCAAAGTCCTACACCTACATTACCTTCGATGAACTACCGGACGAAAATTGGGCGATTGCAGGACAATTGCTAGATGAAGAATAGGTTGAATACCAGTTCGGTTGCCGTCATCGGTGGCGGTCCTGCCGGACTAATGGCAGCCGAGGTATTGATTCAGGGCGGCGTGCGGGTCGATCTTTACGACGCCATGCCATCCGTAGGACGCAAGTTTCTGATGGCTGGCAAGGGCGGCATGAACATCACGCATTCCGAGCCAATGGAACCATTCCTCCCACGCTACGGTGCACGCCGCGCCCAGATCAAGCCACTGCTCGACGCCTTCGGGCCGGAGGCTCTACGGGAGTGGGTGCACGACCTCGGCATAGCGACGTTCGTCGGCACGTCCGGGCGCGTGTTTCCGACTGACATGAAAGCAGCGCCACTCTTGCGCGCCTGGCTGCATCGCTTGCGTGAGGCAGGTGTGCATTTCCATATGCGCCATCGCTGGTGTGGGTGGAGTGAGAATGATGCGCTTCGTTTTTCCACACCACAGGGCGAGCACACCGCGAATATCGATGCAGTGGTGCTGGCACTGGGTGGCGGCAGTTGGACCCGGCTCGGTTCCGATGGCGCATGGGTGCCGCTGCTCTCGCAGCGCGGCATTCCCGTTATGCCATTACAACCCGCAAATTGCGGTTTCAATGTCAGCTGGAGCGAGTACTTTAGCGCCCGCTTCGCCGGGCATCCAGTAAAAGCAGTGACAGTGACCTTTATCGATGCAGCAGGGCGCTTTCACCGTCGACAGGGTGACCTCATGGTGACGGCGACCGGGATTGAAGGTGGCCTGATTTATGCTTTGTCTGCACTTCTGCGCGAAGAGATTGCAGCCACCGGCGTAGCAATCATTTACCTCGATCTAACGCCCGGAAAAGATTTGCCGCGCGTCATTACCGATATAGCTCATCCGCGCGGCTCCCGCTCAATGTCCAGTCATTTGCAGAGCCGGGCAAACATCAAGGGGGTAAAAACTGGCCTACTGCGCGAACTGGTGCCGCCATCAGATTTCGCCAACCCCGAGCGCCTTGCCGCTTCGATTAAATCATTGCCGCTGCGGCTCATCGCACCACGCCCTCTGGACGAGGCCATCAGCAGCGCAGGGGGCGTTGCCTTCGAAGCGCTGGATGAATGCTTGATGGTGCGCACCATGCCCGGCGTGTTCTGCGCGGGCGAAATGCTTGATTGGGAAGCGCCCACCGGCGGCTATCTGCTCACCGCCTGTTTTGCAAGCGGACGCACCGCAGGCTTGGGAGCGCTGGCTTACCTCAAATGAGGGTGTATTAAGCCATGGTTAAACTCATCTTTCAGCCCCAGCCAAACTAAACTTCACACCACTACGTGCCCGCAAACATAATTTATTTACTGTTCAGACTTCGCAGATACGCTGCATTTCTCATCTTGCAGCACCTTCAGTTTTAGCTGATCAATGTTCGATCCACTTCTACCACGCTATAATTACATTCTTTACTTTTCGCTCGTAGCTTTTATTCGGAGCCATCGCCATGTCGCATAATCTGTTCAACACTCGTCAAACATTCAGTCTCGCTAACGGCAAGACTGGCACGCTGTATTCCTTGAAAGCACTCGAAACAGCGGGGCTGGGCAAAATTTCACGCCTACCAGTTTCCATCCGCATTGTGCTGGAAGCGGTGCTGCGCAATTACGATGGCAAAAAAATCAGCGAAACGCACATTCGCCAACTGGCAAACTGGCAGCAGAATTCACCACGTACCGAAGAAATTCCGTTCGTGGTGGCACGTATTGTGTTGCAGGATTTCACCGGTATCCCGCTGTTGGCTGACCTCGCTGCCATGCGCGACGCCGCTGCGAAGTTGGGCAAGGATCCGATGATCATTGAACCGCTAGTACCAGTGGATCTGGTAGTGGATCATTCGGTACAGGTAGATTATTACAATAGTCTAGATGCGCTACGACTCAACATGGAACTGGAGTTTGAACGCAATAATGAACGTTACAAATTCATGAAATGGGGCATGCAGGCATTTGATACTTTCAAGGTGGTGCCGCCCGGCGTCGGCATCGTTCATCAGGTGAATCTGGAGTATCTGGCGCGCGGCGTGCTACAAAAAGATGGCGTTTATTATCCCGATACGCTGGTAGGTACCGATAGCCACACTACTATGATTAATGGTATCGGCGTGGTTGGATGGGGCGTAGGCGGCATCGAAGCGGAAGCAGGCATGCTCGGCCAGCCGGTATATTTCCTCACGCCGGACGTGGTGGGCGTTCATCTCACTGGCAAGCTGCGCGAAGGCATCACCGCAACCGACTTGGTATTGACCGTCACCGAACTGCTGCGCAAGCACAAAGTGGTGGGAAAGTTTGTGGAATTTTTCGGTGCAGGCACCGCTGCGCTTACCCTGCCGGATCGCGCCACCCTCGCCAACATGGCGCCAGAATACGGCGCAACAATGGGCTTCTTCCCGGTAGACGACGTAACGCTGGACTACCTACGCAATACCGGACGCAGCGATGAAGAAGTGGATGCCTTCCAGTCCTATTTCAAAGCGCAAGGGCTGTATGGCATACCTGAGGCAGACGCGATCGATTACAGCAGCGTGGTGGAGCTGGATTTGAACAGCATCGAACCCTCTCTGGCCGGACCAAAGCGTCCGCAGGACCGCGTACCGCTCTCCGGAATGAAGGAGAATTTCAACACATTGTTCAGTAAGTCAGTGGCGGAGAATGGTTTCAACCAGCCCGCTGAAAATTTGGGAAAACGTTATATCACCGATTTAGCCGACCTTAGCGGAAACGTTTGTGTACCGATCACCGGCGGCGGTCTGCAGGATCAGGAAACCGCACCCACTGGCACCGGCACACAAAGCAAGCGCAACACCAGCACCGTGACTGAAATAGAGATGATGGACAACCGCCCGACATCCAGCGTGCGCTGCGAAACAAGCGGTGAGATGTTGCCGGCAGTACAGCTTCGCCATGGCGATGTTTTAATTGCTGCCATCACCTCTTGTACCAATACCTCCAACCCCGGTGTGATGCTAGCAGCAGGTTTGCTGGCGAAAAAAGCGGTAGAGGCAGGCCTGCGCGTACAACCGCATATCAAAACGTCGCTCGCCCCCGGCTCGCGCG
This sequence comes from Candidatus Nitrotoga sp. MKT, assembly GCA_003402345.1. Classification (GTDB taxonomy): domain Bacteria; phylum Pseudomonadota; class Gammaproteobacteria; order Burkholderiales; family Gallionellaceae; genus Nitrotoga. The sequence goes on from QFXH01000002.1 coordinate 119,119, forward strand.
TGGTGACGGACTACTTAACCCATTCAGGTCTGCTACCTTATCTGGAACAACTCGGTTTCCGCTTGGTGGGCTATGGTTGCACCACTTGTATCGGCAACTCCGGCCCATTGAATGCAAAAATCGAAGATGCCATTCTTGCCCACGATTTGATCGCCGCAGCAGTATTATCAGGCAACCGCAACTTTGAAGCACGCGTCCATGCCAACATCAAGGCCAACTTCCTCGCTAGCCCGCCGCTGGTAGTTGCCTTTGCGCTGGCTGGCAGAGTAAACATAAATCTGGAAAATGAACCGCTTGGCACCGGCCGCAACGGTCAGCCAGTCTACTTGAAAGATATCTGGCCGAGCAGTGCGGAAATCCATGCAGCTATGAAATTTGCCGCCGACCCCGTGGTATACCGCAGGCTGTATAGTGACCTTACTCGCGATCTGCCGCTGTGGAACGCCATTTCGGCCCCCATCGGCAACCAGTACCACTGGGACGATTCCACCTACATTGCGCGCCCACCGTTCTTTGACGATTTTGGCATGACTGTCGGCAGTGTTGCCGACATCCGCAATGCCAAGCCGCTGGGCATTTTCGGTGACTCAGTTACCACCGATCACATTAGTCCGGCTGGCGGTTTTAAATCGACCACCCCTGCCGGCAAATACCTGCAAAGCAAAGGCGTGGCCATCAAAGATTTCAACAGTTACGGCGCACGACGCGGCAATCATGAGGTCATGATACGCGGCACTTTCGCCAACGTGCGCATCAAGAATCTGATGCTGCCTCTCAACGCCGACGGCAGTCGCGTGGAAGGCGGCTACACACTCTACAACGGCGAACAGATAGCGATCTACGACGCAGCGATGAAATACATAGCGGACGGCACGCCCACTGTTATTTTCGCCGGGGAAGAATATGGCACGGGCTCATCTCGAGATTGGGCGGCGAAAGGCACGCAACTGCTAGGCGTGAAAGCGGTAGTGGCGAAGAGCTTCGAGCGCATCCATCGCAGCAATCTGGTGGGCATGGGCGTGTTGCCTTTACAGTTCAAGGGCAACGACAGCGTGGCTACACTCAAGCTGACCGGCGAAGAAACATTCGATCTCACCGGCATAACAAATTTCATTAAGCCACAACAGGATGTAATGCTCACCATCAAGCGCCGCGATGGAAGCACGCAACAAGTTGCACTGCTGCTGCGAATCGACACGCCCGTCGAAGTGGATTACTACCGCCATGGCGGCATCCTGCCTTATGTACTGCGCGAGCTGGTAACTCAGTAATCCCAATTCTCGACAGAAACATTTTTCATACCACGAAGTGATCCAGTGTTTACAACATCTGGATCACGCCCGTTCAGTAAGCAGGTAAATGCCGTCTTCGATCAGGCAGAAATGATTAATCCTTGACTGGCACCACTTTGCTGGCGGCCAGTTTGGCGCGTATTCTCGCTTCGTCGGTATCTATTCCGTTCGCCAACGCCACGCCCATACGCCGTTTTAAAAACGATTCCGGTTTACCAAACAAGCGTAAATCGCTTTGCGGGACACGTAACGCTTCATCGACTCCAGTGAAAGCGATAGCCAATTCTTCCAGTCGCCCATAAATCACTGCACTCGCGCCCGGTGCACGCAAAGCCGTGTTCACGGGTAGACCGAGTATGGCGCGAGCATGCAGCTCAAATTCATTCTGAACCTGACTACACATCGTAACCATGCCAGTATCGTGCGGACGCGGGCTGACTTCACTGAACCATACATCATCGCCCTTGACGAAGAGTTCGACACCAAAGATGCCTAAGCCCCCGAGATTGTCCGTAACTTTTCTGGCAATATCGCGTGTGCGCTTTAAAGCCAGTTCAGACATAAGCTGCGGCTGCCAGCTTTCAACATAGTCACCCTGAATTTGGACATGGCCAATTGGATCGCAGAAATGTGTTTCGACTTCGTCATTACTGCCCATCGCACGCACGGTGAGCTGGGTAATTTCGTATTCGAAATTAATAAAACCCTCGACGATTACCCGCCCCTGGTTCACCCGGCTGCCACTGGCGGCAACATTCCAAGCCTGCTCCACCTCCGCCGCGTTATCAATTTTAGACTGTCCTTTGCCGGAGGAGGACATCACCGGTTTCACCACGCAGGGATAGCCAATACCGTCATCAATCGCCGCACGTAATTCTTCCAGACTATTGGCAAAGGCATAAGGAGAAGTGGGTAGATCCAGTGTTTCTGCCGCAAGGCGGCGAATTCCCTCACGATGCATGGTGAGTTGAGCGGCACGTGCGGTAGGAATAACCCGCGCCAATCCCTCCCGCTCAATCTCAATCAACATGTCAGTGGCAATAGCTTCGATCTCCGGCACGATAAAGTGCGGCTGTTCGCGCTCGATCAGATCACGCAATGCCGCAGCATCCGTCATGTTGATGACATGTGCGCGATGTGCCACCTGATGTCCCGGTGCATTGGCATAACGATCCACGGCAATAGTCTCCACCCCTAAACGTTGTAACGCGATGATAACTTCCTTACCGAGTTCACCGCTGCCCAGCAGCATAACTTTGGTAGCGGAGGAACTAAGTGGGGTACCGACAGTGAATTGTTTTTTCATAGCTAAAATTTCGGAATTAACCCTGCTCCTAAAAGCACACTTAATTGATTGCTTAAAGTGATCAGGAATGTATCACAAAGAGTAATATTGCAAGCCGCATCAACCCAGCCCTTCAATACCTCTCCCTACAACGGCAGATATTACCTAACCCACACGAAATATTTGAGCCATTTTTTTAGAAAAACCCTAAGCAGGTTACTTGCTCACACATGCTTCTGTTCGATCAGCATGGCATCACCATAACTAAAAAAACGATATTGCCGTTCCACTGCATGGCTATAAGCGGCGAGCATTGCGTCCATACCACCGAAGGCACACACTAGCATTAGCAGGGTAGACTTGGGCAAATGGAAATTAGTCAGTAAAGCATCCACCACTTTGAAACGGTAACCCGGCGTAATGAAAATACTTGTTTCACCCTCCCCGGCACGTAGCCTGTCTTGTTGCGCCGCGCTTTCCAGCGCACGTAAGCTGGTAGTGCCCACCGCGATGATCCGTCCACCCCGCGCCCGGGCCTGCAGAATGGCATCCACCGTTGCTTGCGGGATAACGTAGCGTTCGCTGTGCATAACATGATCACGGACATTATCTACACGCACTGGCTGAAAAGTACCGGCGCCGACATGCAAAGTTAGGTAGGCCAGTTGCGTACCTTGAGCGCGTAAAGCGGCGAGCATTACGTCATCGAAATGCAGTCCTGCCGTGGGCGCGGCTACCGAGCCGGGCTGGCATGCATATACCGTCTGATAACGTTCTTCGTCTTCGGCATTCGCTACATGCGTAATATAGGGGGGCAACGGCAACTGCCCATATTGTTCCAGCAATAACGATATATTTTCTATGCTGTCAAAGCGCAAGCAGAAAAATTCTCGCTCGCGTCCCAGCACTGTAACGGGGAGATGGCCTGCCAGCAATAACCGGCTGCCCGGCTTGGGGGCATGGCTAGCGCGAATTTGGGCCAACGCATGATGTTCATCGAGAATACGCTCGATTAATACTTCAATTTTTCCGCCACTTTCCTTTACTCCAAAAAGACGGGCCTTGAGCACTCGCGCATCGTTGAATACCAGCAAATCATGTTCACGCACCAGGGAGGGCAACTGGACAAACATGGAGTCTTCCCTAATCTCCCCACGCACGCACAACAAGCGGCTGGCATTACGCCGCTCAGGCGGGTATTGCGCAATCAAATGCTCGGGAAGTGCGAAGTTAAATTCGTCGGTGAACATCAAAAAATTTTACAACGACTTAGAATGCTTCATCTTCGCGCAGGTAGCGCCATTGCCCGCTGGGCAAATCGCCTAATTTAATTTTGCCGATACGCACGCGCTTTAGCCCGGTAACTTTTAATCCAACCAGTTCGCACATGCGACGAATCTGACGTTTTTTACCTTCGCGCAAAATGAAGCGCAATTGATCGTCATTCAGCCAGCTCACTCTGGCGGGCTTAAGCATCTCACCGTCCAGTTTGAGGCCGTGGTTCAACATGGGTAGACCGTTAGCTGAAATTTTTCCCTGCACACGCACCAGATATTCCTTATCGAGGCTGGAATCTTCACCGACAAGTTGCTTAGCGATGCGGCCATCCTGGGTCAATACCAACAAACCCTGCGAATCAATATCCAGTCGGCCTGCGGGCGCGATGCCTTTCAAATGCATGGGATGAAAAGACAGCGGTGATTGATCACTGGCAAAACGTGATGAAGCATTAATCAGGGTAACTGCGGGCTTGTGGTTGTCTTCCGCTTGCCCGGAAACAAAACCAATCGGCTTATTCAGCAGAATCGTTACACGCGTTTGCTGTTGTGCCTGGGCAGCACGGTTTAGCGTTATCCGCTGGGTGGGATCTATTTTTGTGCCCAACTCAGTTACTGGTTTGCCATCCACCAACACCCAACCACGTTCAATATAACTGTCTGCCTCTCGACGGGAACAAAAACCCTGCTCAGACATCAGTTTTGAAAGGCGTATTTTTTCCATGTTTTTTTGTAATCAAGTCCAATGCAGTAGTAGCAATACATACTGTGCGGCTACTCCAGAAACAATGCGGGAACGCTATGCTACACGATTGCAACTCGTATTATCCCTATGGTTATACCATTCGTTGCGAGCGCGCTTTAGATAAAATAAATAGAAGCCATTAAATTTACGTTGACTATTCAGCAAGGAGAGCGCTCTCCCGATCAGGAGAGCGTATCAACATATTGATTGCAAAATTTTAAACAGAAACCATCTGTTTAGAGAAATCCAGACCCGCAACCTGATAAAAACTTTCCAGATCGCTTAAATCATCTAGCACCGCTGATGCTCCAGAAAAATCCTGCTTACTTGTGTAGTGATTTATTGTAATGAAAGTTTTCAATCCAGCGGCCAAGCTGGAGCGCAGCCCATTCTCAGAGTCTTCCAGCGCTATGCAATCAGCAGCATCGAGACCCAGCCTCTCCAACACCCAATAATAAATGTCAGGTGCGGGTTTCTTATGCTGGACGATATCGCCATAACCAATAACGTCAAACAAAGCTTCGCTATCCGCGCCCAACCCCTGTTGTAAAAGCGTGACAACATTATCCAACGAGGTGGTAGTAGCAATGGCAAGCTTCAATCCTGCCTGTTTGGCTTCGGTAATCAGACGTTTTATATTAGGGCGCAATGGGATGCCACCTTCGCGTAACATCGCGGTGTAATGCGCGGTCTTGACCAAATGGAGGTGTTTCACAAAACCCTCATAATCAACCGGCTTCTGGAAACCAGGTACATAGGTAGTAATAAAATGATTGATTCGTTCTTTACCGCCAGTCACTTTAAGCAACTTGTCATACAGGGCAACATCCCAGTTCCAGTCGAGATGATTTTCCGCGAATGTCCTATTGAACGAGAGGCGATGCGCCTCTTCGGTATCCGCTAACGTGCCGTCTACGTCAAAAATTATAGCTTTAGTTTTCATTCCGAACCTTCCATTAGCGGTTTAGCAATACCCATAAAAATTACACTGTACATCTTAAGTTAAACTCCAAGTTTCCACGGGCAATTATAAATAATATTGGAGAAGCCATATAATTAGCAAGATCAATCCGGCGGTAATTTTCTGTGAAATTCATTTCTACGTATAGATTCATCATTGCTTTTTGTCTTGGATTGCTTACCGTTCTGGGCTTTGCACCCTTTTCACTATCTCCTCTTGTTATTTTTTCACTTGCTGCACTGTTCTGGCTGTGGCAACAAGCAAATGGAAAACGTGTGGCAACATGGCTGGGATTTTTCTTTGGTTTTGGTTTATTCAGTGCCGGCATAGGCTGGCTATACGTTGCGCAGCATGATTACGGCGACATGCCGCTCTTACTGGCGCTCTCCACTACCGCTCTGTTCGCTGCATTCTTGGCGTTATTTCCCGCATTGATTGGTTATGCACAGGCAAAGTTACGAGCTCCTTCCTGGGTGCGATTGATACTGGTAATGCCTGCATTGTGGGTGCTTCTGGAATGGATACGCGGGCTATTGTTCACAGGCTTCCCTTGGCTGACACTAGCTTATTCACAAGTATCTGCTAGCCCCTTGGTGGGATATGCGCCAATATTTGGCGTTTATGGTGTATCACTAGCGGTGACGATAAGCGCAGGATTGCTGGCACTATTGTGGCAAATGCGTTGGAATGCCCAAGGGAAAGCGGCGCTGGCGGCGCTCTTACTGTTATGGGGCGGCGCTGCGGCGCTACGCGCCGTAAACTGGACACAGCCTGAAAGCGAGCCGTTCAAGGTTGCGTTGTTGCAGGGCAATATTCCACAAGATCTCAAATTCCACGAAGAGACGCTTATCGACACGCTGGAAACCTATCGCCGACTGGTGCTGCAAACCGATGCGCGTTTGATCATTCTACCGGAAACTGCATTGCCACTGCTCCGCCACAACCTGCCGGAAAATTACACGGCTATTTTGCGCAAGCACGCCAGGCAAAGCGGCGGCGATATTCTTATCGGTACCTTTGAAAGTGACAATAATCTGCACTACAACAGCGTATTCACGCTTGGCACAGCGAACAGCCAAAACTACCGTAAAAACCATCTGGTGCCATTCGGCGAATTCATCCCGTTGCGCCCAGCATTGGGCTGGATAGTCAACGAAGTACTGAATATTCCCATGTCTGACTTAGCGCGTGGCGGGGAGCGACAACAAGTATTGCGCATAGCGGGCCAACGCGTTGCCGTGCAGATTTGCTACGAGGATGTATTCGGCGAAGAAGTCATCCGTTACTTGCCGGAGGCAAGTTTGCTGGTAAATGTCAGCAACGATGCCTGGTATGGTAAATCGCACGCTGCGATGCAGCACAACCAGATCGCACAAATGCGCGCACTGGAAACAGGACGCATGATGCTGCGCGCCACGAACACTGGCGTAACCTCTATCATCCGGCGCGATGGCAGCATTCAACAGATGTTGCCGCAACATGCAGAAGGTGTGCTCACTGGACAGGCGCAGGGCTATACCGGCAGCACGCCCTATGTACGCTGGGGCAACGCGGCAGTGCTGATTATTTTGCTAATGATGCTAGCTTTGGCCAAACTGGTGCAGTACAGATCACTGCCTTCAGCACACTCTCCCCAAATAAAAAAACCACGATGAATGAACGCATTGGGAAATTCACAATAAATTGGATTTGCTACCTCATTTGTTGTTCGGATGGCACCCTATATTGCGGCATCACCAACGACCTGGAAAAACGTCTGGCCGCGCACAATGCTGGTGAGGCGGCAAAATACACTCGTGGCCGTCGCCCAGTAAGGCTAGTACATGCTGAGCTATGTTCCGACAAATCTGCTGCCTTAAAACGCGAACTACAGATCAAAGCGTTATCACGTAATGAAAAACAGGCGTTACGCGGAGTAATATAAGGACAGCCTATTGATCAAATAATGCTGTAATTGCCGCTAAGCATGGTTATGTCCACATGGAGCTTTATTGTATTGAGGAGAAGCTCTTTTTTTGACAGCAACAAGTGATATATATATCATGCGCGCCTTATGTTTGAATGGCAATTTATAGATAGTCTGGACTTTGCTAATAACAACCGGGAATTGCGCGGTGAAATTGCAATGACTGAAATGCCTCGACTTCAGGATAAGTTGGTTGTTCCTGATGTTAGTTTTGAACACGGTCACAAAGAAGGCGTCAACTACACTTTGCACGGTTTTCGTGACAAGAATGGTCAACCAATGTTGAAAGTAGCGCTGGACGGACTGTGCCAGCTGCGATGCCAGCGATGTTTGCAGGGTCTAATCTATCCAATAAAGCTAGTTTCGCAGTTGCGTCTGGTGGAAAACTGGGATGAATCCTCTATCGAGGAGGAGGATGAAGTAGATAGCATTTTAGTTGATCATCATTTGGATGTACTTGCCTTATTTGAGGAAGAAATTTTACTGAATCTACCATTTGCACCGAGACATCCAGTAGGCGTTTGTCGACCTGTGAAGGAAGAATACGTAACAGAAGAAATAGATCAGATAGAGAAAAATCCGTTTTCGGTTTTATCCGGGCTGAGATACAAGTAGTTTTTTATTATAGGTTTACAAGGAGTTAACATGGCTGTTCAACAGAATAAAAAATCCCCATCCAAGCGTGGCATGCACCGCTCGCACGATTTTCTGGTTAGCCCGGCGCTGGCGGTTGAACCCTCCACTGGTGAGCAACATTTGCGTCACCACATCAGCCCGACTGGCTATTATCGTGGCAAGAGAGTTATCAAAATAAAAGGCGACTAATCACATTTTGCGGTAGCGGATACGCACAAAGCTTAAAGGGTGCAAGTTGCATCTAAAAGTATTCCATATCAAAGTTTGAAAATAGCGTAAGAGGATCGCCTGGTGGATGTCACAATAGCCATTGATGCCATGGGTGGCGACCACGGAACGCGCGTCACCATTCCCGCTGCGGTAAAATATCTGCAACAGCATCCAAGCGATACGATTATATTGGTTGGATTGCCTGACGCCATCGAAGCTGAGTTACGCACCGTCAAAACGTCTATCAAACCACAACTGCGTATCCAGGCAGCCAGTGAAGTGGTTGGCATGGATGAATCCCCACAATTGATGTTGCGTAGCAAAAAAGATTCTTCCATGCGCGTCGCCATTAACCTTGTAAAAAATGGTGAGGCGTCTGCTTGCGTAAGTGCCGGGAATACTGGCGCATTAATGGCAATTGCACGTTATGTACTAAAAATGCTGCCTGGTATAGACCGTCCCGCGATTGCTTCGTTTCTGCCCACTCACAAGGGACAAGTCTGTATGCTCGACCTTGGCGCGAATGTGGATTGTAGCGCTGAGAATTTATTACAGTTCGCCCTAATGGGTACTGCTCTAGTTTATGCTATTGAACATAAAAATAGTCCTACGGTGGGCCTGCTCAATATTGGCAGCGAGGATATCAAAGGCAATGAAATTGTCAGGCAGGCAAGTGAACTGTTGCGGCAAAGCGATTTAAATTTTTACGGCAACATCGAAGGTAACGATATTTTCAAGGGGGTAACTGACATAGTGGTTTGCGACGGCTTTGTCGGAAATGTTGCGCTGAAAACAACAGAAGGGTTGGCGCAGATGTTGGGCGGTTTTCTGCGTGAAGAATTTAACCGTAATTTGTTTACCAAATTGACCGGGCTAATTGCCACTTCGGTACTCAAGGCATTCAGACGCCGTGTTGATCCCCGCCGTTACAACGGTGCCAGCCTATTAGGATTGAAAGGTATTGTGTTAAAAAGCCACGGCTCTGCCGATGCGTTTGCCTTCTTCTGTGCCATTGAACGCGCCGCCGAAGAAGCACGCGGTGGCATGTTGCATCACATCAGTGGGCACATAGAAAAATGGCATGATGCATGCCAACAAAAAACAAGGGAGGCTCCCTGATATATTCAAAGATAATAGGCACCGGCAGCTACCTACCAACCAAGGTTGTGACTAACTTCGACCTTGAAAAACTGGTCGATACTTCGCATGACTGGATTGTCACCCGCAGCGGTATTGTCGAACGGCATTTTGCCGCTGAAAATGAGCAAGCTAGCGATATGGCGGTGCATGCCAGTCAACGCGCACTGGAGGCAGCTGGAATCGGTGTAGATGAAATTGATCTGGTCATTGTCGCTACGACTACGCCGGACCACATCCTACCCAGTACTGCATGTATCCTACAAGACAAGCTGGGCATCAAAAATGGTGCGGCTTTTGACGTGCAAGCCGTGTGCAGCGGCTTTATTTACGCGTTAAATACCGCTGATCTATTTATTCGGGGCGGTCAGGCACGCAATGCCTTAGTAGTAGGCACCGAAGTGTTATCACGCTTGCTTAACTGGGAAGATCGTACTACCTGTGTATTGTTTGGTGATGGGGCAGGCGCGGTAGTATTGCAGCGTAGCGATGTGCCGGGCATCCTATCCGCCAAGTTGCACGCTGACGGTAGCCACCGTAACATATTAAGCGCTAACGGCGGCATACGTGATGGCGCAATATTCGGCGATCCTTACATTAAAATGGACGGTCAGGCAGTATTTAAATTCGCGGTCAAGGTACTCAGTGAAGTAGTGGAAGAGGTCTTGGCCGAAAACAAAATGAAATACACCGACATTGATTGGCTAGTTCCCCACCAAGCCAATATCCGCATAATGGAAGCCACCGCTAAGAAGCTTGGACTGAGCATGGACAAAGTGGTGGTAACCGTTGCCCATCATGGCAATACATCGGCGGCATCCATTCCACTAGCGCTCGACACCGCAGTGCGCGATGGGCGTATTCAGCCCGGCCAGCATGTGCTACTAGAAGCGGTCGGCGGTGGTTTTACCTGGGGTGCAGTTCTGCTGCGCTGGTAACTTCTCGTAATATTCTCCAAGTGCTTATAATGAAATTCGCTTTCGTTTTTCCAGGGCAAGGCTCGCAATCACGCGGCATGATGAACAATTACGCCGACTTTCCCGTAGTGCGTGACACTTTTGCCGAAGCTTCCGATATATTGCAACAAGACTTGTGGCAATTAGTTGTGGAAGGCAGTGACGCGGAACTCAACGCTACTGTGAATACGCAACCTCTCATGCTGACTGCCGGAGTGGCGGTATATCGCGCCTGGCAAAGTTTGAATGCTCCAGCACCGGCATTGCTGGCTGGTCATAGCCTCGGCGAATACACCGCGCTGGTGGTGGGTGGGGCGCTTCAATTCGCTGATGCTTTGCCACTGGTACGTTATCGAGCTGAATGTATGCAAGAAGCCGTACCGAAAGGCGTAGGAGGCATCGCTGCAATTCTTGGGTTGGATGATGAAAGCGTACTTAAGGTGTGCCTTGAAGCCGCTCAAGACGAAGTATTGGAAGCCGTTAATTTCAACTCGCCCGGACAGGTAGTGATTGCCGGTAACCGCTCGGCGGTGGAACGCGGTATGGAGCTAGCCAAGATCAAAGGTGCGAAACGCGCGCTGATGCTACCAATGAGCGTGCCATCACATTGCAGTCTGTTGCGCGGTGCGGCGGAATTGTTGCGCGTGAGATTAAATGGCGTGACGATGCAAGTTCCCTCCATCCCCGTATTGCACAATGCCGATGTAAGAAGCTATATGGATGCACCCTCCATTAAAGATGCTCTTGTACGCCAATTATATTCGCCGGTACGCTGGGTGGAAACCGTGCAATATTTTGGTCAAAATCTCATTACACATAACGTTGAATGTTCACCCGGCAAAGTGCTGATGGGCCTAAATAAACGCATCGACACAAATCAGCAAGCCCTGGCACTAAACGATGGAGCTGCCGTGCAATCCCTATGCGCGACATTGACACAACCGGAGGATAAATGAACCTGCAAGGACAGATCGCACTGGTAACTGGCGCCAGTCGTGGCATTGGCCAAGGTATTGCATTGGAACTGGGCAGACAGGGGGCAAGCGTGATTGGCACCGCAACCACCCCAAATGGGGCGCATGCCATCAGTGAATATTTGGCCGCAGCCGGCATCAAAGGTTGCGGCATGGCACTTGATGTCAATGATGCCGCACAAATCGATCAGATTATTAACAATACCCGGAGTCAATACGGGGAAATTTCTATTTTGGTCAATAATGCGGGCATTACCCGTGACAACCTGCTAGCGCGCATGACCGATGAAGAATGGGACGACATCATGTCAACTAACCTGAAGTCTGTGTTCCGGATGAGTCGCGCCGTACTGCGAGCCATGATGAAGGCACGCCATGGCCGCATTATCAATATCTCCTCAGTGATCGGCAGCATGGGTAACGCGGGACAAGCTAATTACGCCGCCTCCAAGGCTGGCATCATCGGTTTTAGCAAATCGCTGGCTCACGAAATTGGCAGTCGAAACATCACCGTTAATTGCATCGCACCCGGTTTTATCGCTACCGACATGACCGATGCACTGTCACAACCACAACGCGACAAACTAATTGAACATGTGCCGTTGAAACGCTTAGGACAAGTGGCCGATGTTGCTGCCACCGTAGCTTTTCTTGCCGGTCCAGGAGCGGCTTACATAACAGGTGCAACCTTACATGTAAATGGTGGAATATACATGGAGTGAAATAATTGATTTCAATTGCAACAACTCTGATTTAAAAATACTGCCAGTGTAAAAATTACAGTTGAGAGATGACTGACGAAGTATTTTTGGATTGAAAGCAAACTATTTTATTTTAAATATAAGCCATAAAACGAAATCACGCGACTTGGCGTGAATGTGTAACGCAGCCTACCGCTCAAAAGAGAAGAACAAAGCCTCAAAAACAATGAGCACACAAGCCAGATATCAACGAGCGCGCTTATCGATGCAAGCCATTGGACGAAAATAAAAAAATCAACAACAAGGCCAAGCCCCGCGTATGGGTAAGGATTGAACATGTCTGGTTGACGTAAGGTTGATGGATTTGGCCTACAGCCTGAACCGTATTGAGATGCCGATTCGCAACAAGGCATTTCGCTTTGAGCGCATCAATGCGTCCAAAAATCGCAAAATTGTATTCGAATTCAGAAAAACAGAAATTAACCGAATTACAGCAAATCCGTCGCTCTGGCGACGGATTTATAGAAGTGCCTTTACGTAATACTAGATGTGTTGAGGAGCGGTGAAACAAAATATTCCCAACAAACGTTCAATTTCAGTAGCACGACTGAAACTGCTTTATCGGGCAATTAAAAATATCAGTAAGAATGGATGATGCTAACTTATGATTAAAACACTGCGTTAATCAGTTCACTGTCCAGTTTGATGACCAGGTGCCAAGTTGGCAAAACTCCCAGTTACTCAAAGTTTCGAATATCTCCCCCGATTAAACTGAAAAAGATGATCCACAACCGCAGGTGGAAGTAGCGCTTGGATTCTTGATTACAAATTGTGAACCTTCTAACCCATCCTGATAATCAATTTCTGCACCCACTAAATATTGGAAACTCATCGGGTCAATTAGCAATTGCACACCATTTTTATTTAGCACGGTGTCATCTTCATTGGTCACTTCATCTAGAGTAAAACCATACTGGAAGCCAGAACAGCCACCACCGCTTACGGCAATACGTAATTTCAAATTGACATTATCTTCTTCTTCAATCATTTCTTTAACCTTATTGGCCGCACTATCGGTAAACACCAATGGATCTTGCATTTCAGTTACCGCATTCATAACTACCTCCGTAAAATTAGTTAATTATTCATTTCGACTATATTTAGTTCGAACATCCTCACTTATTCATCATAGCATTACCTAATCCGTTTTAGAATAGGGGCCAATACCTCAGCCAGTTAATGGTACTTGAAATTATAGATCCGGCCAGGATATGTTTGAATTTACCTGCGAGTCAAACCGCACAGTGACGGCACCTCCACTTCTCCAATTCGTTTACAAAGCTAAGTGTCGGTTCACTTGTGTTACAGCTTGCTTTCTTACTGTTTAAGTCAAACCCTGTATTATCGCGACGCAGTTTCTTTATGCTACTCGGAGCATAAAACCATTCCCCAGACGGGGCTCAAGCCAGATAGATAGATAGATTGATTGATCTGCCATTACTGTAAACGGCCAAACTCGATTTAACCTGTACTTGTTTTTGTTTTGTTACTATTTGCTCCTTCCATCTAATCTTCGGAGTCGCCTTGTTTAAACTAATTGGTGTCTTATTAGGCTTTTACTTTTTCAGTTTTTTTGGAGCATTTATTGGCTATTTTCTGGGAAGTTTTATTGACCGTTATAAAGCTTATGGCCTAGGCGGAGTTAACCCGCTTAGCCAATCCCAGCGGCAATCAGTATTTCTTGAAACTGTTTTTATTTCAATGGGTAAACTTGCTAAAGCGGATGGCCATATATCACAAGATGAAATTGATCATGTTGAACAGTTCATTCAAAAACTGGGAATGTCCGCTGAGCATAGACAACAGGCCATTGCCCTTTTTAAGCAAGGAGCCGATGCAAATTTTGATATTAAGCCGAACTTAAATAAATTTATTGCCATTTGTGGCAATACAAATGACTTAAAGCAAATGTTGCTGGTCTATCTCATAGTCATGGCTTTGTCTGATGGGCATATTCATTCAGCTGAAGAAATAATGCTAAAAGACGTTGCCCGTCATTTTGGTTATGACCAAGCTGCATTTAAGCAAATACTGGATATGGTTTTAAATCAGTCTCACTTTGCCAGCGGACAAACACCCACTGCCACCCGCCTGGACGAAGCCTATAAAGCGTTGGGCGTAAGCAAAGAAAGCAGCGACCACGAAATAAAACGCGCTTATCGCAAGTTAATGAGCCAATATCACCCCGATAAGTTAATGGGCCAAGGTGTTCCTGAGGATATGATCGCTGTGGCAACTGAACAAGCAAAGGAAGTACAGGTTGCCTACGATTTGATTACAACGAGCCGAATAAAAGGCGGGGGGTAGTTGGTTTTGTGCAAGCTGCCATATAACGGAAAATTGACCAACTTGAATCTGAAACATCATCCACACTTGATTCCAGATATCCCCCGTCTTTTATTTCCTGCAATAAGTGACGAAATGATATTCCAGCGCCTGAGGGATTTCCTGGCTACATTGCTCGCGTACCAATTCCTGCCATAATTTTTTATCAAATTCCGGAAAGTGCGTATCGCCCGCTACGTCTTGTCTGATTTCGGTGAGGTAGATCGTGTCCACTAACGGCATGGCCAATGCGTAGAGTTCAGCACCGCCGACGATAAAAATTTCATCATCCCCCGCACAAGCCTTTATCGCCTCTTCCAGTGAGTGCGCCATGATGCAGCCTTCAATTTTTAATGCATCATTGCGTGTTACCACCACGGTAATGCGGCCGGGCAGCGGCTTGCCGATGGAATCGAAAGTCTTACGCCCCATGATCAGATGATGTCCCATGGTGAGCGATTTAAAGCGTTTAAGGTCTGCCGGAATGCGCCATGGCAGCGTGTTGTTGATTCCAATGGTCCGGTTACGAGCCATTGCAACAATGATCGCAAGCTTACCCTTCCTCTTGCCCCCTCTTTCATCACTCGTCATACAGCAACTACGGCTTTAATCGCCGGGTGTGGGTCGTAGCCATCCAGCGAAAAGTCCTCAAATTTAAAATCGAAGATATTTTTCACATCCGGATTGATGTGCATGACAGGTAGCGATCGCGGCTCGCGCGACAGTTGCAGCTCAGCCTGTTCCAGATGGTTGAGATACAGATGTGCATCGCCGAAAGTATGTACAAAATCGCCTGGTTTCAGACCGCATGCTTGCGCTATCATTAAAGTAAGCAACGCGTAAGATGCGATATTAAACGGCACGCCCAGGAAAATATCCGCACTGCGCTGGTACAGCTGGCAGGAGAGCTTGCCATCAGACACATAAAACTGAAACAGCACATGGCAAGGCGCTAGCGCCATTTGATCCAGCTCCCCTGCATTCCAGGCGGAAACAATCAAGCGACGTGAATTGGGATTGCATTTAATTTGCTCTATAACATCTGAAATCTGGTCAATAGTGCGACCATCCGATGCTGTCCATGAACGCCACTGCTTGCCATAAACCGGGCCAAGGTTGCCATCCTCGTCTGCCCATTCATCCCAAATTTTTACACCATTTTCCTTAAGATAGCGGATATTGGTATCGCCCTGCAAAAACCATAGCAACTCATGGATGATGGATTTTAGGTGGCATTTTTTGGTGGTGACCAGCGGAAAGCCTTCTTCCAGATTAAAGCGCATCTGATAGCCGAATATGCTTACTGTGCCGGTGCCGGTGCGGTCGCTTTTTTTTGTGCCATGATTAAGCACATGTTTTATCAAATATAAATACTGGCGCATAAAGATTCAGGGAATAGGTGGTGACTGTTTGTATAATGCGAGTCAATGCAAAAAATTTATTGAGAACCAAATGCTAGCACAACTTACACTTTCCCTGACGCTGCCCAAAAACCTGATTAACCAACATCTGCTGGTGCTGCTACCCAAAGCCAAGGCGCTACCCCAAGACTTGCCGCATAGCGACTTGCTCAAGACAGTGCTGACGCGACGCGGCCTCAAGGTCGATGAACTGACTAACTCACCGGTTTCTGCTAATGCCGCTAATGGCGCGTTGATGGCCTGGACGATGCTAGATTTTTCCAAGGATGCCTTCGCTATCCAGACCCAAGTACGCAAAGCCATGCAATTGCTTCTGACAGAAATGCCCAAAAACATTGCCATTGTGGTGCTGGGCGATCCTGCACAACGCAAGCTGGCTGCAGAGCTAGCTGTTTATGGTGCATGGGTGAATGGCGCCCTGTTGCCGGAACATAAGAAAATAGATAAACGCAAACCGCTGCGAAAAATTGAGCTATTTGGTTTTATCGACAAGCAAGCATTTGTATCACTCAAGGCACAGGCCGAAGGCAACTTTCTATGCCGCGAACTGACTGTCTCTCCGCCTAACGAGCTGACTCCAGCTCTATACCGGGCGCGAGTAAAAATACTCGCACAACAACATGGCTGGAAGCATGTGGAATTTGATCTTAAGAAACTGCGCAAGTTAGGCGCGGGTGCTTTCGTGGCTGTGGCACAGGGCAGCGCGGACGAAGATGCCGCCATCGTACATCTGCGCTACACTCATCCAAAAGCCAAGCAAACCATAGGATTGGTAGGCAAAGGTATTTGCTTCGATACCGGCGGACACAACTTGAAACCAGCGCGCTATATGCATGGCATGCATGAGGACATGAACGGGTCGGCCGTAGCACTCGGCATCTTGCTTGCCGCATCACAGAGCAAACTGGCGGTAAATATCGATTGCTGGCTGGCGATCGCTCAAAACCACATCAGCCCCAAGGCGTACAAACAAAACGACATTGTGACTGCGCTGAACGGCACCACTATCGAAATTATTCACACCGATGCCGAAGGACGCATGGTGCTAGCCGATACACTCACACTAGCGGCACGCGCCAAACCAGATTTGATAATTGACTTCGCCACCCTAACCGGCAGCATGGCCGTGGCCTTAGGCGCGCGCTACAGCGGCGTGTTGGGCAACCGCGATGAATTGTTACAGCGTGCAGTCAGTGTAGGCAAGCAAAGTGGCGAGCGTCTGTGCGCCTTCCCACTGGATGACGACTATGAAGCTGCACTGGATTCAAAAGTAGCTGACATCAAGCAATGCACGCTGGGCGGCGAGGCCGATCACATCTTGGCGACCCGTTTTCTTAAGCACTTTGTGGATGACACTCCTTGGCTGCATGTGGATTTATCCGCCAGTCGTTGTGAAGGCGGGCTGGGCGTAGTGGCGAGCGAAGTGACGGGATTTGGCGTAGCTTGGGGAGTACGAATGTTACAGGGCTAGCGCCTAAGATAAATTAAGCACATCAGTAATATGCCTAGGCAGACAAATCCTCGCTACCTGCGAAAAAAATTGAATGGGTGTCCTACTCCAAGCTTGCACTGCAAACGTTAGCTCACAAGGGTTACCTTCCAGAAATAAAAAGGCCCGGCATTTTCATGCCGGACCTTTTTATTCAATCAAGAACCGATTAAGGAGCTTGAATATTGGATGCTTGCTTACCTTTAGGGCCTTGTGTCACTTCAAAGGTAACCTTTTGACCCTCTTGAAGAGACTTAAAGCCACTCATATTAATTGCGGAAAAATGTGCAAACAAATCTTCGCTGCCATCATCCGGAGTAACAAAACCAAAACCTTTTGCGTCATTAAACCATTTTACTGTACCAGTTGCCATGTGTATTACTTCCTTAACTAAAAACGGGGAACCCCCCCGCGAAACTATTTGAATCGAAGATTGCACATGGAAAAAACCAGTATCGCAAAAACTTTGAATCAAACGCCAGCCATCCTTATACACTAACCAGTTAACATTGTCAAGAAAATTCCAAAAACACGCTGGATTTTCCCGCAGCCGGGGGCTCAACGCAAGCTGGCGCATAGCTTATGGCACCGACCCGGTGATGGTATTAGATAATTTAGTTCAAGAAATCATGACCGAATATCCAAGCAGCATTTACTTTGCCACCAAACTAATTTTCGTGAACGACAACATGTTAGTGCGCTAGCTACATAACCAGACCGCACTGACCATGCAGCGCCACTTGCACTTGCGCGGACAACAGATGGTCATCTTGCTAATGAAGACTAAGTTAATTCTTGGATCTGCATAGGTAAGGCGCTCATCAGTCGACACCAAATTTAACATGGAAAAAATCCCATTTTAGGCGAGCGAAAAGTTAGCTATCGAAAACCATAAATTTAAAAATATTTGGATCACGCTGATTTAGAAATTATCCATAAACAAATCAGCATGTTAATCCAGAAAAAACATTGCGCTACACAGAAAAAGCTTCATGCGCCAGTGGCGTAATCCCGGTAATGTTCACTACGTCTGAGTATAAAGAAGTCGTCCCAAAACTTGGGCGCCAACGGGATAATGGAGCGTCTGTAACCACTCGTCCTTCAATTCTTCAACAATCGAGCGACGAGCGATGCAAGCTTCAATCTCCTCGATATAAACAAATTTCGCCGAAGCCGAATCAGTTTAGGGTAACAAATTTTTACTCTATACAACGGCATGAATACAAAGTAAAAAATATCACTCCTGAATCTGACAAGAAAAATTTTTCGCAACAATATATTCTAGAATAATTCTGTATTAGTGTTGATGCCCACCTTCGTCATGCGTATGACCATGCTCCAACTCTTCGGCAGTAGCGGCACGTACATTGGTAACAATACCTACAAAGTTTAACGTTTTGCCAGCAAGTGGATGGTTACCATCTACGGTCACTTCGGTATCCGTTACATCAACAACCGTGTAGAGCGAGTAATCGTCATCATCGCCATCTTCCACCCCTCCCTCGAACTGCATACCGATGGCAATTTCATCCGGAAACAAATTACGCGGCTCAACGCGCACTAAATCATGCTCATACTCTCCAAAAGCATCATCCGGTGACATCGTAATTTTAAGTTCAGCACCTATATCTTTGTTTTGTAGCGCCTCTTCCACAGTCGGAAATATGCCGTCATAACCACCGTGTAAATAGCTGATGGGATCTTCTGTCTTTTCCAACAGGCTACCGTTGGCATCAAATAACTCATAACGCAACGATACAACAGTGTTTTTTGCAATTTTCATTTCAACTCCTTTATCAGATTGAGAATTTCATCGGCATGACCATAGCTTGCTTTGCTTGTCGATCACAGAAGCGGGACATTCTATTAAATTTCTTATGTTCACTTACCTCTGTATCTCCATCCATTTTTTATAGAACACGTAACATTTTATGCAATTTTTGAATTCTACGTCTGAAAAAAATAGTATAGCTAGACCATAATTCACTACGAAATTAAGCGTAGACGAGGCATTCATCGCAATTACTTTGCATTTACCATCAAATTGATAAAGCATCATCGATTAACGGTATCAACTATCAAATCACCATACGAATACATTTGTTAATTAATCTACAAATAATTCTCATAACTAAAGGTTGCATTCCTAATACGAATCGAATCTAGTTTCATTTGAATGAAAGTATTTTTGTGTCCGTTGGTGTAGGTATAATAATACCGATTATGAAAATTAATTCCTCCATGCTTGGTGGGTTAACGATAGAAGAGTTTTTAGGCGATTACTGGCAAAAAAAGCCCTTACTCATCCGCCAAGCATTTTCCAAATTTAATGGGTTGCTTGACCCATTACAATTATTTGCCTTGGCTTGCACTGAGGATGTGCAGTCTCGCCTCGTAACCCAACGGCACGGTCAGTGGCACGTGCAAAATGGTCCATTTAAAACAACAAAGTTCGATAGTTTGGGGAAAAGTAGGTGGACTGTGTTAGTGCAAGGAGTAAATCAGCACTTGCAAACAGCCACCGCGCTATTAAAAAATTTCAGCTTCATCCCGCATGCGCGTTTGGATGATCTAATGGTGAGCTATGCTCCCAAAGGAGGAGGCGTTGGCCCACACTTCGATTCCTACGATGTATTTCTTTTGCAGGGCCAAGGCCATCGTCGCTGGCAAATTTCCGCTCAGCAAGATCGTACACTGGTAGAAGATGCGCCATTGAAAATTCTAAAACACTTCCAAATAGAAGAGGAGTGGGTGCTAGCACCAGGCGATATGCTCTATCTGCCACCACATTATGCCCATAATGGTATTGCCGAGAGCGATTGCATGACGTATTCCATTGGTTTTCGCACCCCAACCTATCAGGAACTGGCAGAACAATTTTTGGTTTACTTGCAGGATAAAATTTGTTTGGACGGCATGTACGCCGATCCAGGCCTAAAAGTTCAGCGCCATCCCTCGGAAATTGGATCGGATATGCTTCGTCAGGTAGAACAGATCATTCGACGGGTACAATGGACCAAGCACGACATTGCCAATTTTCTCGGCAGCTATCTCAGCGATCCTAAACCACATATATTTTTTGATCCACCTACAAAACCACTTAGTCGCGCTCGTTTCAAACAAATAACACTAACCCGCAGCATAGTGATGGCTCTAAAAACACAAATGTTGTGTCATAACGGCACGGTGTTCATTAACGGTACAGCGCACACCGTCAGCAAACTGGCCTATCGAGAATTACGTATGTTTGCCGATATGCGCAAGCTCGATTCCACTACGGATCTATCGAGAGAAGCATTCGAATTGCTTTATTCATGGTACACAGACGGTTATATTGATCTGTTACAAGCAGACGCATAGCTACACAATCCTCTTCCTTTATAACCTGATAGAATTAGCCCTCAACAAAGCCACGCACTCTCTGTGCAACGCTAGGGACAAATTTACTCGATCACGACCTAACCAGTCTCGCCATCATCCCATGATTGCCTGTGCAATAGATGGTGCACCTCCTTCTTCTAGGGGAAACTCAATCGTATTTCAAATCATCCGTCACCTTTTTCATAACCTTACATTAACGAAATTTTCGTTGTGCTCTTGAAATAAGTGCGTTCCGCCCTTATTATTAGCACTCTCTAGCATCGAGTGCTAAATAGAGATGTGGTTATTTTGTTAATTGTTTGTTTTAAGGAGAATAAAACATGTTGGTCCGTCCTTTGCATGATCGTGTCGTTATCAAGCGCATGGAAGAAGAACGTAAGACTGCGTCCGGAATTGTGATTCCTGACGCCGCTACCGAAAAGCCTGATCAAGGCGTAATCGTCGCTGTAGGCACCGGTAAATACGGTGATGACGGCAAATTACTCCCAATGTCTGTAAAAGTTGGCGATAAGGTTTTGTTCGGCAAACATGCCCGTCAAACTTTTAAGATAGAAGGCCAAGAATACATAACTATGCATGAAGAAGAAATTATTGGCGTAATCGAAGCTTAATTTCAGATATACGGTCTTTCCTGCCCTTCGGCAGGATGAGGTGACCTTCGGTAAAGACCGAAGTGAAGAAACCAAATAACTCTAGGAGAAAGAAACATGGCAGCAAAAGACGTGAAATTCCATGATAGTGCACGCAGTAAAATGGTTGCGGGTGTTAATATTTTAGCCAACGCGGTCAAAGTAACTCTTGGCCCCAAAGGTCGTAACGTAGTGTTGGAGCGCTCTTATGGCGCGCCCACAATTACCAAGGATGGCGTGTCTGTCGCCAAGGAAATCGAACTGAAGGATAAGTTCGAGAACATGGGCGCGCAAATGGTCAAGGAAGTAGCTTCTAAAACCTCTGACGTAGCGGGTGACGGCACAACTACTGCGACCGTGTTGGCACAGTCCATCGTACAGGAAGGCATGAAATTTGTCGCTGCCGGTATGAACCCAATGGATCTGAAGCGCGGTATCGATAAGGCAGTCTCCGCTGTCGCAGAGGAATTGAAAAAGCTGTCTAAGCCTTGCACTACCTCTACTGAAATCGCGCAAGTTGGCTCAATTTCAGCTAACTCTGACTCCAATATAGGCAAGATTATTTCGGACGCGATGGACAAGGTAGGTAAAGAAGGCGTAATCACCGTTGAGGATGGTAAATCGCTCGATAACGAACTTGAATTGGTCGAGGGTATGCAGTTTGATCGCGGCTATCTGTCGCCATATTTTATTAACGACCAAGAGAAGCAAAATGTAGTGATGGATAATCCCTACATTCTGTTACACGATAAAAAAATCTCTAATATTCGTGATCTGTTGCCACTGCTGGAGCAAGTTGCCAAGGCAGGCCGTCCGATGTTGATTATTGCTGAAGATGTAGATGGCGAAGCATTGGCCACTTTAGTAGTGAACAACATCCGTGGAATTCTGAAGACAGTTGCGGTTAAGGCTCCAGGCTTTGGCAGCAGGCGTCAGTCCATGCTGGAAGACATTGCTATTCTGACTGGCGGTACAGTGATTGCCGAAGAGGTCGGCTTGTCGCTTGAAAAGGCTACTCTGGCGGATTTGGGTCAAGCCAAGCGCATAGAAGTGAACAAAGAAAATACCATCCTTATTGATGGCGCAGGTAATGAAGAAGCGATCCAGGGCCGTATCTCTCAAATCTCCAAACAGTTCGAGGAGGCAACCAGCGATTATGACAAAGAAAAACTGGTAGAGCGCAAAGCAAAATTGGCTGGCGGCGTAGCGGTGATTAAAGTTGGCGCTGCAACTGAAGTTGAAATGAAAGAGAAAAAAGCACGCGTGGAAGATGCGCTGCATGCAACCCGTGCGGCAGTGGAAGAAGGAATTGTCCCTGGCGGCGGTGTCGCATTGTTGCGTGCCAAGGCAATAGTAGCAAAATTGAAGGGGGACAACCATGACCAAGACGCGGGCATTACCATTGTACTGCGTGCCATGGAATCGCCATTACGTTGCATCGTGGATAACGCCGGCGATGAGCCTTCGGTAGTAGTCAACAAGGTGCTGGAAGGCAAAGGCAACTATGGCTACAACGCCGCGAGCGGACAATATGGCGACATGTTAGCAATGGGCGTGGTTGATCCTACTAAGGTTACCCGTATCGCATTGCAAAATGCCGCTTCTATCTCTGGCCTGATGCTGACCACTGGATGTATGGTGGCTGAGTTATATGAAGAGAAGCCTGCTGTTGATTTGGGTGGTGGCGCTGGTGGTGGAATGGGCGGTATGGGTGGAATGGGCGGCATGGGTGGGATGATGTAATTGTTGCGATTCATTTACCGCTGAATCTGACAAACCCTGCCTTGAGCAGGGTTTGTTTTTGAAAACTGCAAACAGTAACGTTGACATTGCTGCGTAGTATGCCCTATATAAGGTTATCCAATTCTAAGGTTTCTTAAATTAAATTTTATCGTTATAATGCACACCTTCGCATGGCCTGGTAGCTCAGTTGGTAGAGCAGTGGATTGAAGATCCTCGTGTCGGTGGTTCGATTCCGCCCCGGGCCACCAAATTATAGTTTTAGATGTTCCTGAAACTTCCAGAAAACCCCCACTGCATAATGCTTTCGGGTATTTTTAATACCTGAGCATTCCTTACTATTCCCTTGCTATCCGCAACAATTAACGAGACATATCTGGCGGTATCTGACATACCATCAGTAGTCGAAGCCATCAATTAAGCAAATCGTGGCACTTACAGCGATAGAAATTAAAAACGCAAAGCCAAAAGATAAGCCCCAACAATTAACTGACGGGGACGGGATGTATCTGCTAATTCAGCCGAACAGTGCAAAGTATTGGCGTCTTGACTACCGCTTTGCTGGCAAACGTAAGACGCTAGCCCTTCTTGGCATGCATCCTAAAACAAGCCTGTTAAACGCACGCGATAGGCGTAATGACGCGCGTAAATATTGGCAAACAAGCCGATCCTGACGACTCTCTCGACACGCCCATAATCTTGCAGGCTTTAGAGACGTCTTGAAGTTCTGACGCAAAATCGAGTAATCCTGCTTTAATGTGTCGATGGTCGCCACCGTTACCAATCAGGGTAAGACACATTGGATGATTATTGATGAGGCCTTCAATTCGGACAAACTAATCGAATTTCTGGAAGCGCTGACCCAAGATGCGGCGAAGAAAGTGTTTCTGCCCAGCTAAAGCCCTGGGCTAAACCTGGAAGAGAGGCTTAACGCTGACTTGAAGTACGCCATTTATTCAAAGGTTCGGATACGCAGTGAGGACAAGCTGAAAACCGCAACAACCGAACAGATGCAAACATTGGAAAAATCATCCGCGCGTGTCAAAAAATACTTTCGGGATGCTCGCGTGAAATATGCAGTATGAAAACTTCAAACTTCAACTGGCCGGATCAATAGGTTAGCTGCCTGGTTGCGGGGGTTGTTTTGCGCTTGTATCAACTATATCTTTTTTTGTAACATTCTCTGTGTTCACCGCAAGCGTTTTGTCTTCTCCATGACTGGTCGGCGTTAGTTTGAAATTTCGCGACAAAGTTTGCGCTTTTAGTATTTCAGCTGCATTCATGAGATTTGCCACATTATTTCGTCCAGAAATGCCGGGTTCATAGCCTTGTGCGGATGCTAGGTTATACCAGACGTAAGCCTGCATCAGGTCGCGTTGGAGGCCTTCACCGGTTTTGTATAATGTTCCCAACTGATACTGGGCTTCAGGGTGGCCTTTGTGGGCTGCTTTTTCAATCCATTGAGCAGCAGCAGTGAAGTCCTGCAATACACCTCGCCCATTTCTATAAAGCAGACCAAGATTGAACTCCGCCCCTGCATGTCCTTGTTTGGCGGCTAGATCAAACCACTTCAGCGCTTCTTTGTAATTTATTGTGAATTCGCCACCTGGCATGTACATAAGCCCCGCAGCATATTGATCATCCGCTTTACCCTGGTTTGCTTTTTCAAGAATAAGTGTTCTGCTTGGCTTTATCTCATGGGCGATGAGTGAGGCAGTGATAGTAGGGTCAGGTTTGGATAGTAGATAAATCGTGATAAAAAAACCTACGCAGGCAAGCAAACCTAAAGTGGCAGTAACAGAAAGCTTGAAAAATCCACTGAATTTAAAGAATCGATGTTTGCAGTCACGGCAACGGTATGGCGCATAAAGCAAATGGTTCATGTAATCTTCGCTTTTTTTCCACGAAGAACGACGCACGTTCATACTTTCGCAACGCTCGCATTTCATTTGTCCAACATCCAGTAGGTGTAAGGCTTGCCGACACTAGAACGATGATCCAGTTTAAGGATAAATGCTAAAACCATAAATGTTAAAGTTGCGGATCGCACTATCAAAAGTACTTTATGACAAAGTTGAATATTTTACACCAAATATCTTTTTAATAACTGCCCCCGTCCTGTGCAATAGCCTTCCTGGTTACACGGAAGCTCTCTCTTATCACCTACACATATAACAAAAAATTTAGGCAAGATAAAGCTATCTGGTACCATTCGCATATATTTTTTGTTTTCGATTTTCAAAGGAAAACAGTAGTTAGTCAACTAATTTAAGTACGTCGTTTATTGTTCAACCCTTCAGGCAGGCTTTGCGTTTTCGCCCCATGCTCCTTCAATCACCTATACATTTTGTGGTCAACGACCATTGATGCAGGCTTGCTTGCGCTAATCACGTAATAATTGTGCCGGTTTTGGTCGCTCTTTTTAGCAATCCGAGCTTGACCTCAACCTGCTTATTTCAACCTGTAAAGTTAATATCGTTGGCTCTATATTTCTTGATCTATGCCCCTTTTACTGGGTCGTTCAAGTAGCTCCGGTATTAGCGCAGCCCGCCACCTAAATTTTCTTACTAAATGTGCACTTTAAACTTAAATCCACCAGTCTAAGCGTGACAGAGACTTTTGTTGAAAGCCTGATCGTTCAGTCTTAATATCACACTGGACAAGGCTTCTACTTGCGTGAAATATAAAGAAAATGTTAGAGTTATCAAGTATAGCCTAGTGGTTGTCATTATAGTTTTTACAACTAGGACAATCTTATAGCTTGGACAATCGTGGATTAGTAAATGATAGTTCGAAAATGTCTATATCCTTTGCGATTCGGGGTGGCGGCATTTAATCGGTATTTAAATACCTTTTATACAATTTACATATTTTTTAAGGATATAACCATGTCTTGCCACACCACCGATTTTAAAGGCTCTGTCATTGACGCGCTACAAGAAGCAATTGAGCGACAAATCCCTAATTCACAGGCCGAAGTGAGTGGCGGTGGCGGGCACTTCAGCATTAATGTGATATCACCAGCATTTGCTGGCAAAAACATGCTTGAGAGTCAGCGGATGGTGTACAGTGCAATTGCTCATTTGATGGCGGGGGATGCAGCTCCCGTTCATGCAGTGGATAGTTTAAAAACAAAAATACCACCCGAATCGTCAAGCATGAATGTTTAGTACAGGGCGAATCAAGATCTAACCGCTAATAGAACAAGTCCCAATTTGATTTGACAGTACACTTGTAAAAGTGAGCGTTACCGATTTTGGTATGGATGTCGAATCCGTCATCAAATTTAAATAAAGGTACGCTTATGTTTTACACTAGCAACCCAGTCATTAAACATTAAATGTAGAAATCGCGACATCATCTGACAGTTACCCGATTTGATCGAAGTGACTTGAACGACTCGAGGTTATGTCGCAGCCAGACCGAGCGGACGCCAGAAGGTGGAACAAAGATGCCGCGTGCGCAGTTCATTTGAAACGCGCAACTGCCCGAAGGCGGGCTGCTCCAACGCAAAGGCGGTGACGGCGGACTCCGCTATTTCCTCAACACGGTTCTTGGGATTGGGTTTGCGGCAATTGGCATCGATCAGCGCCTCGACTCCGCCGCTTTCAACGGCGGTCTGATAACGATAGAAGGTATCGCGTGAAAAGCCCATCACCTTGCAGGCGCAGGATACGTTGCCAAGTTCGGCGGCCAGGTTCAGCAAGCCAACCCTGTGTTTGATAACATTCTGTTGAACACTACTCATGGGGTCACTCCTTTGCGCTTACGCGCTTTGGTTGATAAAGATTCGCTCCTCTATCAAAACGGGTAACCCCACTCTTTGGCAAGACCTTACTGTCAGATTAAGTCTGAATTACTACAGATTAGGCTCCCATCGCTACTCACATGCAAAAAGCTTATACAATCACTTATGCATGTGGTATTGACACTTCGAAATTACAAAATTCAAGATTTTTAACAAGCACTTCCATCAAGTTTTCTGTGCCGCTTCTCGTACGGCTTGTGCGATAGTTTCCGCCCAATGCCGCACTTTTTCGCCGTCCTCACCTTCCACCATCACACGCAACAACGGTTCGGTTCCAGAAGGCCTCAGCAATACTCTACCACAACCATCGAGCGCCATTTCGGCAGCCGTCACCACTTTACGTATGCTGTCATGCGCTGAGTAATCAGCCCCTCTAGCAACTCGTACATTCAGCAATATTTGTGGATACATTGTCAAATCTAAAACAGCTTGAGCCAGGGTCTGTTGATTAATGCGAAGTGCATGCAATACTTGCAAGGCGGAGATAATGCCATCACCCGTTGTGTGCCGATCGAGACAGATGATATGGCCGGAATTTTCACCGCCAAGTTGCCAGCCTTGTTGCAACATCGTTTCCATTACATGACGATCACCCACCTTGGCGCGTGCAAAGGGTACGTGCATGCGCTGCATGGCATGCTCGAAAGCCAGATTGGTCATGAGTGTTCCCACCACCCCGCCCTTGAGCGTACCCTGCACATGACGGTGTTTGGCAATAATGTAGAGAAGTTGATCACCATCGTACAAACATCCTTCCGCGTCCACCATCACCAAGCGGTCACCGTCACCATCAAGGGCAATACCCAAATCGGCATGATGATCTTTAACGGCTTGCTGCAAATTGGCTGGGGCAGTCGCGCCATAACCAGCGTTGATATTTTTACCATCTGGTTGCACACCGATAGCTACAACATCCGCACCAAGCTCGTGGAAAACATGTCGGGCAATCTGATAGCAAGCACCGTGCGCGCAATCCACTACCAATTTCAGGCCGCGCAGATCTAAGTCGTAAGGAAAGCTACTTTTGCAAAATTCAATATAACGGCCTGCCGCATCTGATAAGCGTTTGGCTTTACCAAGCTTAGCAGAAGGCATTGTTTCTATTGATTTTTCTAGCATGGATTCAATGGCGTATTCTGTTTCATCGGCCAGCTTGCTGCCTTGGCTGGAAAAAAACTTGATGCCATTATCCTCAAACAGATTATGCGATGCAGAAATCACAATGCCAGCCTGCAAACGTAATGCACGGGTTAAATAAGCTACTGCAGGCGTCGGCACCGGTCCGGCCAGATAAACGTCTACCCCAGCGGCAATCAAACCCGCCTGCAAAGCCGATTCAAGCAGATAACCAGAAATACGCGTGTCCTTACCAATCAGTACTCCGGGATTTTCACCCTGTGATAAATGCCAATCTGCGGAAGCCAGCACTTTGCCTGCGGAATAGCCCAGATGCATAACAAATTCCGGCGTAATAGGATATTCACCCACCCGCCCACGCACACCATCCGTACCAAAAAATTTTTTGCTCACAAGTCGACTCCTTTCACAGCATTCAAAACTTTTAAAGCATCTACTGTGGCACGCACATCATGCACGCGCACCATGCATGCTCCTCGCATTACTGCCAGCAACGCAGCCGCTACGCTGGCATGTACGCGGTGTTCTACGTCTTGGCCAGTAATTGTCCCCAACATGGATTTACGTGAAATCCCCACTAGTAGTGGGGCACCTAGTACAGAAAATTCATCCAGATGCCTTAATAAGGCGAGATTGTTCGCCAAGGTTTTGTCAAAGCCAAAACCCGGATCAATCATGATGCGCTCCCGCACGATACCTGCCTTTTGCGCGGATAAGATACGTGAACGCAGGAATTGAAGTACTTCTGTCACTACATCCTGATAGTGCGGTTGCTGCATAGTCTGGGGCGAACCTTGCTTGTGCATCAGGCACACCGCTGCATCGCTTGCAGCCACAACGGCCAGTGCATCCGGTTGTTGCAGTGCGTTGATATCATTGATCATGCTCGCTCCTGCCGCCAATGCCGAGCGCATCACTTCTGTTTTGTAGGTATCCACTGAAAGAGGAACCGGGGCACCGTGCAAGCCTTCAATCACAGGCATAATGCGATCCAACTCCTCCTGCGCGCTAATCGATAACGCACCGGGACGCGTGGATTCACCGCCTATATCGAGTAGATCAGCACCCTCTTGAATCATTTGGTGCGCATGAACTAGCGCTGCATCGCGTTGCGAATGATGCCCGCCATCATAAAATGAGTCGGGGGTGATATTGACGATGCCCATAACCAAAGTGCGGGACATGTCCAGCTTGAATGAGCCACAGTGGAGAAACATGCAATTAGGTAAAGGTAAAAAATGAAAAGGGAATTAGACATATCTCAAGGCGCCAAAACATGCCGCCCCCTTCCCTTAAATCATCCTTCTCAGTTTTTCAAGCTCCCGGTGCCGGCTGAGGAGCTGATGGAGTTCCCGATGCCGTCGGCGCTGCATCTTGAGGCGGTTGGACATCTTTGCTTGACTGGATGACCTTGGGCGAACGTGGCGGTTTGCCGGCCATAATATCGTCGAGCTGGTCGGCATCCAAAGTTTCAAATTCAAGCAGTGCTTTCGCCATCGCTTCAACTTTATCCCGATTAGCTTCAATCAATCCTCGAGCCAAGGCGTACTGCTGGTCTATGATGCGGCGAATTTCCTCATCCACTTTCTGCATAGTAGCTTCTGAAACATTCTTGTGGGTCGTCACGGAGCGCCCAAGAAATACTTCGCCTTCGTTTTCGCCATATACCATTGTCCCTAAGGCTTCCGACATACCCCATTGCGTTACCATACGGCGTGCCATTTCAGTGGCGCGCTCAAAGTCATTGGAAGCTCCAGTAGTCATTTGATGCATGAAAATCTCTTCCGCAATACGGCCGCCAAACAACACCGCAAGCGTATCAAGGATGCGGTTCTTATCCATACTGTAACGATCTTCCGCTGGCAACTGCATGGTCAACCCCAGCGCACGTCCACGCGGAATAATAGTGACCTTGTGAACCGGATCCGTTTTTGGCAACAGCTTGGCTACAACCGCGTGACCAGACTCATGATAAGCGGTGTTGCGACGCTCCTCCTCTGGCATAACAACTGAGCGGCGTTCCGCACCCATCATGATTTTATCCTTGGCTGCCTCGAAATCGTCCATCTCTACAAATCGCTTGCTTCGCCGTGCGGCGAATAACGCCGCCTCGTTTACCAGATTCGCTAAGTCAGCACCAGACATACCGGGCGTACCACGCGCCAAAATATCAGCTTTCACGTCAGGCGAAACAGGCACTTTACGCATGTGCACCATCAAAATCTGTTCGCGGCCACGTATATCCGGTAATGGCACAACTACTTGACGGTCAAAACGACCCGGACGCAGCAGTGCTGCGTCGAGTACATCGGGACGATTGGTCGCTGCAATCACAATCACACCGCTGGCTCCTTCAAAACCATCCATCTCCACCAGCAATGCATTCAAAGTTTGTTCGCGCTCATCATTGCCGCCACCCAAGCCAGCGCCACGCTGGCGACCAACCGCATCAATTTCATCAATAAACACAATGCACGGCGCCTGTTTTTTCGCCTGCTCAAACATGTCACGCACACGCGCCGCGCCCACGCCGACAAACATTTCTACAAAATCAGAACCAGAAATTGAGAAAAACGGTACATTAGCTTCACCCGCAATAGCCTTTGCCAGCAACGTCTTGCCGGTACCAGGACTACCCAACAGCAGCACCCCGCGTGGAATACGACCGCCCAAATTCTGAAATTTGGTTGGATCACGCAGAAAATCTACAATCTCAGATACTTCTACCTTAGCTTCATCGCAACCTGCCACGTCAGCAAAAGTAACACGTTCTTTAGTCTCGTCCAGCATACGAGCCTTGCTCTTGCCAAAAGAGAAAAGCCCCCCCCCTTTACCACCGCCTTGCATCTGGCGCATGAAAAAAACCCATACGCCAATGAGCAGCAACATTGGGAACCACGAAACAAAAATGCTCATCAAAAAAGATTGCTCTTCTTCCGGCTTCGCCTCAATCGTGACACCATTCTTGATCAAATCAGATACCAACCACAAATCTTGTGGGGCATAGCTGCTGATACGCTTACCATCGTTAGTAACAGCCTTAAGCATACGCCCTTCGATAGTTACCTTGGTGATACTCCCCAGCCTGACTTCTTCCAGAAAGCGCGAGTAATCCATCTGCGTCTGCGAGGTCTGCTGCTGGCGCGTGTTGAATTGATTGAATACGGTCATCAGCACCAACGCCACGACCATCCAAATTCCGATACTCTTAAACAAATTGTTCAAAGTTACTCCTTAACCAGCGCACAATCGCTACCATGCGTCCATTAGACTACGTCTGACCCGATTACTCAAGGGCGCACCACTATAAATTCAACAATATTACAATACCGCGTTAATCTGTAAATTCTACCGCTTACATGTTCAATATATACCACTTGTTAAACTTATCTCATATCTTGTCTCAACTTAAAAAGTTGAATTTTAAAATGTGCTCTCAAATTTTAAGGTTCCCAAGAGATATAGTTCATTACTTCGATCGCGCGAAGAATCTGGCTTACGCGTCACCACTCGAGCAAAGTAACTACGCATCAACTTGATATAGTCCTCAAAACCTACGCCTTGAAACACTTTCACTAGAAATACGCCGCTTGGTTGCAAATGGCGTAATGAAAAATCCAACGCCAGTTCCGCCAAATGCATAGCACGTGCCTGATCGCTCATATTAATACC
Organism: Candidatus Nitrotoga sp. MKT; assembly: GCA_003402345.1. Taxonomy (GTDB): domain Bacteria; phylum Pseudomonadota; class Gammaproteobacteria; order Burkholderiales; family Gallionellaceae; genus Nitrotoga. The sequence continues at coordinate 150,921 of QFXH01000002.1, forward strand.
ACTAATATTGGGGGACATATCAGAAATTACAAGTCCAATTTTCTTGCCACCTAGTTTGCTCTCAATTTGTGCCATCACACTGTCGTCGCGGAAATCACCTTGAATAAATTCCACGCCATGTATCGGGTGCAATGGCAATAGATCGAGTGCAATTACTTTGCCACTTTCGCCCACCTTGATGGCAGCGACTTGCGACCAGCCGCCAGGGGCCGCACCCAAATCAACGACCACCATACCACGTTTAAGTAGATGGTCACGCTCATCAATTTCTAATAATTTGTATGCCGCACGCGAGCGGTAACCGTCCTTCTGCGCGCGCTGCACATATAAATCATTAACATGTTCATGCATCCATTGTTTGCTACTTTTGGATCGCTTCATCGTTTAAAATGTCAGTCTTATCAGGAGCCAATAAATTGCTAACACTAACTGTATTACAACGCCAAAACCTCAAAGCACGCGCTCATTCGCTTAAACCCAACGTCATGATTGGATCAGCAGGTCTAACCCCCACCGTACTGAGAGAAATCTCCTGCGCCTTAAAAAGTCATGAATTAATCAAAATCAGGGTTATGAATGAAGATCGGGAAACACGCGTAGTTATCTTGGAACAAATTTGCACACAATTAAACGCAGTAGCAGTACAACATATTGGCAAAATCCTAGTGATATATCAACCACAAGAAGATGTATCCGAAAGAAAACCTGCGAAGCACAAGGGCAAACGGCTCAGCAAAAAACAGTTGGGTAGCCGCTAAACTTCCCAGCCTTTCATTATGTCTGCCACCTCTTGTGCAGAGGTGGGCAAAGCAACCATACCGCTCTTCCCAGATGCTGAAAGATCACTAGCAGCGCAAAAGATTTACCTGCGTTTCCCTTATGCCTACCAAAGGCGCTAAAAAGCTTAAATATATTGCACATTCACGATCTCATATTCGCGAACACCGCCCGGAGCTTGAACTTCAGCAACATCTCCACTGTACTTACCGATCAGTGCCCGTGCAATCGGAGAGCTGATTGAAATCTTGCCCTGCCTGATGTCAGCCTCATCATCTCCGACAATCTGATAAGTCACCACGTCGCCATTTGCGAGATCTTCCAGCCTCACGGTCGCGCCAAACACACAACGGCCGTCCGCGTTAATAGTCTTTGGATCTATCACTTGAGCATTACCCAGCTTGCTTCCCAACTCTATGATGCGCCCCTCAACAAAGCTTTGACGTTCTTTAGCCGCTTCATATTCAGCATTTTCCGACAAGTCACCTTGCGCGCGCGCTTCAGAAATGGCATTTATCACCCATGGGCGATCAACTGTTTTTAAATGATGCAGTTCATCACGCAATAGTTCAGCGCCTACCACAGTTAATGGAATCTTGCTCATACTGTTCCTCTTATGTTCTTAATGGATCAGACGCTGATGCTGCGTCTGCAAGTCATACACATGTAATTCAGCGATGTGCTGCATGCCCAAACAAGCGGCGCGCGCACCTGCCAAAGTGGTGTAATAAGTCACACGTCCCTGCAATGCGGCATGACGGATAGAATAAGAATCTTGCATCGCGCTACGCTTACTGTCCACGGTGTTAATAATCAGGCTGATCTCACCGTTCTTGATCATATCCACGATGTGCGGACGACCTTCTGCCACCTTGTTCGCCACCGTCACAGCAACATTCGCGGCCGCTAGTGCCGCAGCGGTGCCACGCGTGGCCAACACGGCAAAGCCCATATCGCGCAGGCTCTTGGCAATTTCAACAGCGCCCAACTTATCCGCACCACGCACACTGATAAATACCTTGCCAGTGGACGGCAATTTCACTCCCGCCGCCAATTGCGATTTAACAAAGGCTTCAGCGAAGGTGTCGCCCACTCCCATTACCTCCCCAGTGGATTTCATTTCTGGACCAAGAATGATATCCACACCAGGGAACTTAATAAATGGAAACACCGCCTCCTTGACCGAATAATACGATGGAATAACTTCTTTAGTCATGCCCTGCTGCGCCAAAGTTTCACCAACCATACAACGTGCAGCCACCTTGGCCAGCGGAATTCCAGAAGCTTTGGACACGAAGGGCACAGTGCGTGAGGCGCGCGGATTAACTTCCAGTATAAAGACCGATTCGCCCTGAATGGCATACTGTACATTCATCAAACCAACTACATTCAGCGCTCTGGCCATTGCTTTGGTTTGACGGCGCAATTCATCCTGAAGCCTTGGCGACAAACTAAAAGGTGGCAAGGAACAAGCCGAGTCACCAGAATGTACACCCGCCTCTTCGATATGCTCCATGATGCCGCCAACCAGCACATCTGTACCGTCACTTACCGCATCGACATCTACTTCAATCGCATCATTAAGAAAGCGGTCGAGCAAAATCGGCATGCGTTCTGGAAAAATATTGGCGCTCTCCACTGCCTCGCGCATATAACGTTCCAGATCAGGCTGGGAATGAACGATCTCCATGGCGCGCCCACCCAACACATTGCTTGGCCGCATCACCAGCGGGTAGCCAATTTCTTGCGCTGCCAGCACCGCCTGTTCCGGTGTGCTGACCGTGCGATTGGGCGGTTGTTTTAAGTCCAATTGCTGCAACATCACGCGGAAACGCGCACGGTCTTCTGCACAGTCAATCATGTCCGGCGTAGTGCCTATGATGGGTACACCATTTTTCTCTAAACCACGCGCCAGCTTCAACGGCGTCTGCCCCCCAAACTGCACGATCACACCAGCTGGTTTTTCTACGGCCACAATTTCCAGCACATCTTCCAGCGTCAGCGGTTCGAAATATAAACGGTCAGAAGTATCATAATCAGTAGACACAGTCTCTGGATTACAGTTGACCATGATAGTTTCATAGCCATCCTCACGCAACGCCAGTGCGGCATGCACACAACAATAATCAAACTCGATTCCTTGACCAATGCGATTCGGCCCACCACCCAACACTATAATTTTTTTTCTGTCTGTAGGCTGTGCCTCACATTCCTCTTCATAGGTAGAATACATATAGGCAGTATTGGTGGCGAATTCGGCGGCACAAGTGTCCACCCGCTTGAACACTGGACGAATAGCCAGTACGTGACGGCGAGTACGCACGGCAGCCGCATCACTTCCCAGCAACTTAGCCAAGCGTTTATCCGAAAAACCTTTACGCTTTAATTCACGCAACTCCCCCATATCCAGGCTAGCCAGCGTACGTCCCACCAGCGCAATTTCGCGCTTGACTAGATCTTCAATCTGCACAAGGAACCAAGGATCAATTTTGCTTAAGTTGAACACCTCTTCCAGCGTCATACCCATGCGAAAAGCATCACCCACATACCAAATGCGATCCGGCCCCGGCACACCCAATTCAGCGGCGATCAATTCGTAATCATTTGTTTTTTCGTCCAGTCCATCCACACCTACTTCCAGTCCGCGTAGCGCCTTCTGAAACGATTCCTGGAAAGTGCGGCCGATTGCCATCACTTCGCCCACTGATTTCATCTGGGTGGTTAAACGGTCATTGGCCTGCGTGAATTTCTCAAAAGCGAAACGAGGAATTTTAGTCACTACATAATCTATTGTCGGTTCAAATGAAGCCGGAGTTGCCCCACCCGTAATTTCATTCTTCAACTCATCCAGGGTGTATCCTACCGCCAGTTTCGCCGCCACTTTGGCAATTGGAAAACCGGTGGCCTTGGATGCCAGCGCCGAGGAGCGCGATACGCGCGGATTCATCTCAATTACGACCATACGTCCATTGTCGGGATTAATGGCAAACTGCACGTTAGATCCACCCGTATCCACGCCAATTTCGCGTAGCACCGCAATGCTCGCATTGCGCATGATCTGGTATTCCTTATCGGTCAGCGTCTGTGCTGGTGCCACAGTAATGGAGTCACCCGTGTGCACACCCATTGGATCTAAATTTTCGATGGAACAAATGATTATGCAGTTATCGGCACGATCACGCACCACTTCCATTTCGAACTCTTTCCAGCCAAGCAGTGACTCTTCAATCAACAACTCCTTAGTAGGGCTAGCCTCAAGACCGCGCTCACAAATCTCGACGAACTCTTCTCGATTATAAGCAATACCGCCGCCCGAACCACCCATGGTAAAGGATGGACGGATAACGGTAGGGAAACCCATCACCTGCTGCACCTGCAACGCCTCCTCCATACTATGTGCAATCGCCGAGCGCGCCGATGCTAAGCCAATGCGCGTCATCGCCTGCTTAAATTTTTCGCGGTCTTCCGCCATATCGATGGCCTCGCGCGAGGCGCCTATCATCTCTACGCCATACTTTTCCAGTACGCCATGTTTAGCCAAATCTAGCGCACAATTTAACGCAGTCTGTCCACCCATGGTAGGCAAGATCGCATCCGGCTTTTCCTTGGCAATGATTTTTTCCACTATCCGCCAAGTGATCGGCTCAATATAGGTAGCATCCGCCATGTTTGGATCAGTCATGATAGTGGCCGGATTCGAATTCACCAGAATCACGCGATAACCTTCTTCACGCAGCGCCTTACATGCCTGTACACCGGAATAATCAAATTCACACGCCTGGCCAATGATGATGGGACCCGCTCCGACGATCAGAATAGATTGTATGTCAGTACGTTTAGGCATATCAGGAACTCTTGCGCATCAGCGCCACAAAGCGATCAAACAAATAATCCACATCATGTGGGCCGGGGCTGGCTTCAGGATGGCCCTGGAAACAGAACGCAGGCTTATCGGTCAACTCGAAGCCCTGTAGCGTGCCATCGAACAGTGACACATGCGTCACACGCGCATTCACTGGCAAGGTCGTCGCATCCACCGCAAAACCGTGGTTCTGACTGGTGATCATTACATGTTTACTCTGCATATCCTGAACCGGATGGTTTGCGCCTCGATGACCAAGCTTCATTTTCACCGTCTGAGCTCCCACTGCTAAGCTAAGAATTTGATGTCCCAGACAGATACCGAACAACGGCACACCCACACGTAAAAATTGCTGCGTTGCCGCAATAGCATAATCGCACGGCTCGGGATCACCCGGGCCATTTGACAGTAGCACACCATCCGGCTTGAGCGCTAAAACATCTTCGGCGCTGGTCTTGGCGGGTACGACTGTAATCTTGCAGCCACGTTCGGCCAATTTGCGCAGAATATTGAGCTTCGTGCCAAAGTCATATGCCACCACATGAAACTCGGAATGCACATTACTAAGGTAACCGTCTTTCAGATTCCACTCTCGTTGCGTCCAATCGTAATGCTTTTCACAAGAAGCATACTGCGCCAAATCCATCCCATCTAGCCCCACAAAGTCGCGCGCCGCTTGCAGCGCCGCTCCCTCATCCATACCGGTAGCAATACAGCCATTCTGAGCACCCTTTTCGCGCAAAATGCGCGTTAGCTTGCGGGTGTCAATATCGGAAATCGCCACTACTTTATTGGCTTTGAGGTAATCGGATAGCGATTGCGTGCTGCGCCAGTTGCTCACCGTCAAAGATAAATCTCGGATCACCAGTCCACTGGCGAACACTTGGCGCGACTCTTCGTCCTCAACATTTACGCCCACGTTGCCGACATGAGGATAAGTTAGGGTGACAATTTGTTTAAAATAAGAAGGGTCGGTAAGAATTTCCTGGTAGCCGGTCATCGAGGTATTAAACACCACCTCGCCCACGCACATGCCAGAAACGCCAATGGCAGTACCACGAAACACCGTCCCATCGGCAAGCACAAGAATGGCAGGGTTCGTTTGCGACACCAAATACTCTCCAAGGCTAGCTACTAGCCTGAATGTTTCATAAATTCGCGTGATGGTCGCACAAGATTTTGCGAACTGGGAAATGTTTCCCATCTTAGCGAACCTTACTTACTTGATTAACCAGCTTTGTAAACGGACGGGGTCATACCCCCAAAAAAACAAAACCTTGCATGGCAACCATTAAAGACCACAGAGAGCACGCGCCAATTTTATGAAACATTCGGGCTAACAGCTCGGATGACATAAAGAAGCGGAACGAACGGATCGTTCATCCCGCCATACTATTTGTCAATTATACCTGATAGCCGGGGAGAGTATCAAATGAGAAACCTAATCTACCTGCTTAACTAAATTCACTGTCACCCTGGTAAATAGTCAGGCCACAGCCAGCACTTTATGTATGACCGCCTGCAATTCTGGGGGAAACTTAAACTTTAATGCAGTTATATGGCCTTTTTCGGACATTTTTTTCCAAGTTTTGCGGAGAATATTGAACAGTTTTTCTTCTTCAAAATGACTATATTTATTAACAAAATCTACCAGATAATACTGAAGAAACACTAAGCCAACAATATCTTCCAATATCTGGCTTTCCGGGTTGGTTTTGAGCTTTTCTTTGCGCAACAACGCTTTTACATTAGCTATCATTTCCTCATCGTAACCTACCTCGCGCATAATTCCGCCAGCAATTTCACCGTGAAATTTATACAATTCAATGCGCCAACATTTGTAACCCACCCTATCCATCGGATAATTGTTGCGTGAGATTTTCCAACGGCAGATATGCTGGCAACGCGCTGCCAGCTGTAATGTTTCAGAAGCATCAGGTTCAAAATGCTTAAGCATGGCAGTCATGCGTTTAGCATAAAGCAGTTCTTTGGGATAAATTACACCCTCGAAAACATCCTGATTAGGATCAGCGGCGTTAGCGGCATCAAATTTAACAAAGGCTTGCTCGAAGCGGGGGACATTAACAATCATACTGCCATCTTTAGCATCTCGACAATTAACTAAATAACTATGCTAAACATTAAGATATCTCTATTTAAGGCTCTACTTAAGCACTTACTTCAATCCAAGCACATCCTGCATGTCATACATCCCAGCCGCATTGCCTTGCAGAAAACGGGCGGCGCGTAGCGCACCAAGAGCAAAAGTAGCGCGACTACTAGCCTTGTGAGTAATTTCAATACGCTCACCAATGCCCGCAAATAATACGGTGTGGTCTCCCACAATGTCGCCACCGCGTACGGTGGCGAAGCCAATGGTGGACGGATCACGTTCACCCGTGACACCTTCACGGCCATATACAGCGCATTTAGCAAGGTCGCGCCCCAGCGTTTTTGCAATCACCTCCCCCATGCCCAGCGCGGTGCCAGAGGGTGCATCCACTTTATGACGGTGATGTGCTTCAATAATTTCAATATCATAGCCATGACTTAAGACTTTGGACGCCATTTCCAGCAACTTGAAGGTAAGGTTTACACCTACGCTCATATTGGGAGCAAACACGATACCGATGTGTTGCGCTGCCGCACCCAGCTGCGCCTTTTGCTGCGCAGAAAAACCAGTGGTGCCTATAACCATAGTCACGCCAAGCTTTATACATATTCCAAGGTGATGCATCGTTCCTTCCGGGCGAGTAAAGTCAATTAACACGTCCGCACCTTGTAGCGCATCCTCCACATCAGCAGTGATCTTCACGCCACATGCACTACCGAACAACTCACCAGCATCTTTCCCCAACTGCGCACTTGAGGTATGTTCCAAAGCCGCATGCAACTCCAGATCATCCGACTGTAATATGCCTTCCAGCAAAGCCTTGCCCATGCGCCCACTACAACCAGCAATTACGATTTTTATTTTATTCATCGCTATTCCTTGAGTACTTTTCAGGGCGAAATCTCGTCCATTGGTTCAACCGGCACAGGCACGATTACTGCTGGTAGTGCGGGCATGTTGCCATCATCAATACGGGTTAGGTTCTCACCCTCGAAATATAGCGTCATACCCTGCTTTTCCAACAACTTACCCTTTTTTTCGAGTCTGTACACATAATCCCAACGGTTAGAATGAAAGACATCATTGACCAGCGGCGTGCCAAGGATAGCCTGCACCTGTAACCGCGTCATACCCAGCTTAAGCTTATGACGCATCTCTGGAGTAACCATGTTACCTTGATTAATTTCCATCTTGTGAGCAGTGAAAGAGGGTAACTTAGGCATAGACATTTCACTGCACGACGTGAGCAACACAGAGACAACAATCAACTTAATGCGCATAATAAAAACCATTGATAATGGAACCTCCGCATAATACATCAAAGCTGCTTTAGGGCGACAGACCGAGCCCCACCTGGAGCATTTCAGCCGCATGTTTACGTGTGGTATCAGTAATTTTTACTCCACCCAGCATGCGCGCAATTTCCTCGACACGTTCCGCCTGACTGAGGATAGATATAGTGCTCACGGTAGCACCGTTTCGGCTGGACTTGCTCACCTGCCATTGTGCATCTGCCATCGCTGCCACCTGCGGCAAATGCGTTACACACATCACTTGATGACGCTGCCCCAAGCATTTAAGCAAATCGCCAACAATTTCCGCCACGCGCCCGCCTATGCCACTATCCACTTCGTCAAAAATCAACGTGGGCACGGTGGCTGCCTGACTGGCTGCCACCTGTATCGCCAGGCTGATACGCGACAATTCGCCACCAGAGGCAATTTTTGCCAAGCTACGCAACGGCGAACCGGGATTAATCGCCACCTGAAATTCGAGCGCTTCCAGCCCATGGGCATTTCCTTCGGCAAGCGGTTTCAATGCCACGGCGAAGTGGCCGCCCTGCATTGCCAGAGTCTGCATTGCAGTAGTGATTTCACGCGATAATTTTTCAGCTGCTTTTTTGCGCGCCACACCCAATTTTTTCGCGGCGGATAGATACTGCTCACGTGCGGCAACCTCTTGCTGCGCCAATACGGCAAGATCAGCATCGCTGCCCAAATCATCCAGCCGCGCGACAATACTCTGCAAGGTTCCGGGCAATTGCTCCGGCATTACCCGGTATTTACGCGACGCATCCACCACCGCAGCCATGCGCCGTTCCTGCTCACGCAGTTTTTGCGGGTCAGCATCCACTTTCTGTGGGTAATGGCGTAACGCGTATACGGCCTCCTGCAAATCGTTCTGGGCGCTTTCTATCATGTTAAGCGTTTCCTGCAGGGATCCATCAAATTCAATGCCTGCGCGTAAACGGACAGTAAGCGCATTTAATTGCGCAAGACAGGCAGTATCGGCTTCACTTAATATTTCCATGCCAAATTGTGCGGTTTCCAGTAGGTCAGCGGCGTGCGACAGACGCGCATAATCGGCCTGTATTTCCATCCACGCCTGCACACTGAAGTCCAACATTTCCAGCTCACGCCGTTGGAACAATAGCAATTCGCGCTCATTAGCCACCGCCTCAGCACTTTGCTCCAACTTTGAATGACAGCGAAGCAACGTTTGCCACTCGCGGAATAATGCCGCCAACTCTCCCGCCTCGCTGATCAAACCGGCATAGCCATCCAGCAGGTCGCGCTGGGCATCGGGACGCAATAAGGATTGATGCGTATGCTGACCGTGAACATCGAGCAGATACTCACCCGCATCGCGCATTTGTTGCAACGTGGCGCTACGCCCATTAATGAAACCACGCGAACGTCCGTTAGCATCCAACACCCTGCGCAACAAGCATACATTCGCATCACCTACCAACTCTTGCTCGCGCAACCAGGATTGCAAATCAGGCAAGTCAGCTATATCGAATTCGGTACTGATCTCGGCGCGCTCGCAACCACTACGCACCATATCCGTATCGCCACGTTCGCCCAACGCCAGCGACAAGGCGTCAATCAAAATGGATTTACCCGCACCCGTCTCACCAGTGAGTGCGGTGAATCCGGAGGAAAAATCAAGCTCAAGGGAATCAACGATGACAAAATCGCGGATGCTAAGAAACTTCAACATTACAACGTTTTATTCCAGAGCAATTTTTCACGCAATGTACGGTAATAGCTATGTCCTACTGGATGCAATAGACAAGCCGGCTTTAGATGACGCCTCACCACTACTTTGTCATTTTCCTGCAAGTCAAAATAGGCGTGGCTATCAAAATGTACGCGCGCATCAGAAATGCGGTGTGGCAGAATTTCCAACAGCGATTCGCTTTTAACAACGATGGGACGATTGCTTAAGGTATGCGGACAAACAGGAACCAGGGCAATAAGGTCGAGTGAAGGATGCAAGATAGGGCCGCCAGCGGATAACGCATATGCTGTAGAACCAGTGGGGGTCGCTATTATTAAACCATCTGCACGCTGAAGGTATAGATACTCACCGTCGATGCGCACCTCGAATTCAATCATGCTGCTGGTATTGCCGCGGTGCAACACCACTTCGTTGAACGCAAGCGAATTAAATACCTCTATACCATCGCGCAAAATACAAGTAGACAACAACATACGCTGCTCAGTAACGAAATTGCCACCCAGCATAGCGGCTATGGTTTGCTGCATGGTATCAAGCGAAATATCGGTAAGAAAACCTAACCGCCCTTGATTCACCCCCACTAGCGGAATACCGAGGGGCGCCAAGGTACGCGCAATGTTCAGCATGGTTCCATCGCCGCCCAGCACAATGGCCAGATCCACCTTCTCCCCCATCGCGTCCAAGGCCATAACGCTATAGTCATGCTGCTTTAGGTGCTCGGCCGTGAGACTATCTACCACTACAGAAACATCTTGTCCGGAAAGAAATGCAGCCAACCGTAACAACGGCTCAGTAATTTCTGGCGTCTTATATTTTCCAATCAGAGCGACAGTTTTAAAAGGGAATTTCATAGCAAAAATTGTGGCTCTCTATATTTTTTGGCAATGTCCCCTTCGACACCCTCTTTAGGATTTGGAATTGATGGGGCGCAAATCCTAATTTAGAGCATACCTCTATCACAATAAAACCATGGACGGAATTAAACCATAACAATGGTTTAATTCCGAAGGCCAAAACTCACACATCGCAGCGAAATTACAAATAGCACAGTATTGCCACGCTGAATGTTATTCAAACATCTCTATAACTAATCTGATGCCAGCTTGAGAAAAATACAAAGCACTCCCACTATTCCCTTACTTCAATTGCCCCTTGGCACTTAGTCTCATTGCTTGTATTTCATGCAAAAAACTCACGGGGAAATTGCCTTACGATTTACGGAAGCGTTCTGGCAAGACGAATTCCAACCTTGTATTCATAACGTTTTACCTCTTCGTTCCCCATTCGGTACGCTGCGCGCATAAACTCCGAACTGTATTTCCAAGAACCACCGCGGATGACACGCCCTACAGACCTATCATTGCCAGATATTCTTTGCACCCAAGCACTTCCATTCGTTGGCGCGCCTTTATAATTATTATGGTAAGTATCCTCCGTCCATTCCCACACATTACCAAGCATGTCGTACAGGCCAAAGGCATTGGGCTGGAAGCTGCCTACCGGGGCAGATGATGCGCCCTCCCACGGAGTGGCTGACCCATCCCATTTGTGAACGCAATCACTGCAGTTAGCATTATTACGCCCAACATCATTACCCCAATAGCGGGCGGTTGTCGTGCCGGCACGGGCGGCATATTCCCATTCCGCTTCAGTCGGCAGACGGTAGTTTTTTCCGGTTTTCTTTGATAACCATTGAACATAGGCTTGAGCATCGTGCCAATTAACACAGGAAACCGGACGGTCGTCAAACTGGTTATCGCCAACATGATCCTTACGGAAAACAAAATCACCCGAATTGCGGCCAGCGCGTTCTTCAACCCAACCACTTTCGTTGACTGCCCAACATGTTCCTGCGTCATGTTTCGTATCGCCCACAAACGCCGCATACTGACCTCGGGTAACTTCGGTTGTGCTTAAGGCAAAGGACGGCAAAGTGACCCGATGAACAGGGCTTTCATCCACGCCGTGCCCGACCTCATTATCCGGCGAACCCATGTCAAAACTTCCGGCAGGGATGACTATCATTTCTGGGCAGTCTGGGCAATCTTTGAACGTTCCCTTTTTAACCCCAGCTTGCTCAGGTTCGCGTCGTTTACTTGCGGCATTAAGTTGCGCCGCGCCCAATTGAACCTCAACTTTTTTAATTGCACCATCTCCCACACGAATTTCTTGTTCAAATATGCGATCATTCAAAGCATCGACTTTCTTTTGTACCCGCAGCTTCAAAGTGCCTTCAGACACCTGCACGTCCAGCGGACATGCGCCTTTGAGTTTATCGTCAATGAATACTTCAGCGTCCATATCATCAATTTTACAGGTGACACTCAGCAATGATCCCTTCTTCGCCCCAGTCTGCCCCAAGCTCAACTGCGCTGATTCCTGATGCTTACTTTCGGCGTTATTTTGCGGCGCACCCAATAACACTTCAATTGATTTAAGCACATTATCGCCCATGCGAATTTCTTGCTCGAATATACGTGCACTGGAAGCATCGACTTTCTTTTGCACTTTCAACTTTAATGTGCCTTCTGGCACCAGCACATCCACAGGGCATTCGCCCTTGAATTCACCATTAACCAACACATCAGCACCTACATCATCACCTTTGCAGGCTACACTCAACGTGGAGTCAGCCGCATATACGTCAGTAAATGCCGTGGCGGCCACGATTAATAAGGTTGAAATATAAACTGACTTCATGGTTTCTCCGTTTTAAAAAATGATTGGGGTGGCAAACTTATCCATCTTCAATTATGAACCGCCATTATTTATGGGTAGCGTAATACATTAAATTCATCGACGCTAAAACTAGCTTGATACAAAATGGCGCGTAATGTACCACGGGCAAGTTCATTATTGTCAGGAACTGCATAAATGAAAAAAGGTTAGCACCTTGCGGGAAAGTTTTGGGGTGGCATTGGATTTTTTTAAAAACAATTAGTTACGGAAATTTTAAAAAACACATTAAACAAGATGTATATTGATCCAGTAAAGAATGAATGAATATAATTGGTGGCATTTCCAAATTTCGCAGACGCTAAACGGGAACACTCACCTCGATTAAAATAATTTCCAGCTTACCAAACAGATATAATATTCCCATGTACATCCACAGTCTAAACACTGTAATTAGATAGTATTTGGGCAACATTACTTGTCGACCAACCACAAACACCACAAACCTTTATTAAAAAACCACGCCACTATTTTCAGACCAAATCAAATGTCTACCATTCTTAACAACCGCGCACAAATTTTGCTAAAAACATTAGTGGATCGCTACATTAACAATGGCCAGCCAGTGGGTTCGCGCGCGCTACTTGAGTTTTCCGGTTTGGAAGTCAGTTCTGCCACCATTCGTAATGTAATGGCCGACCTCGAAGAAATGGGGCTGGTGAGCAGTCCGCACACTTCCGCTGGACGCGTGCCGACAGCGCGGGGTTATCGTTTATTTATCGACACATTGATGGTAGTGCAACCACTCGACAGCGCACGTGTACAACAGCTCGAACACCAATTACAACCGGACAATCCTTCGCGCTTGCTGATGCAGGCGTCCAATTTATTGTCAGAACTCACCCATTTTGCCGGTGTGGTTGCCACGCCAAAACGTGCCGCCATCACAGTGAGCCATGTCGAATTTTTACGCCTCTCCAAAAAAAAAGTTCTGCTGATTATCGTAATGCCAAATAACGAGGTAGAAAACCGCGTATTGCTGACGCACAAGGATTACACCCAATCACAGCTCACTGAAGCCGGCAATTTTTTAAACCAACACTATGCCAACTGCCCATTCCAAGATATTCACCAACGCGTGCAGTCCGAGTTACATCAACTACAGCACGACCTGACATCACTGATGAGTGCAGCGATGGCGGCAAGCGATACGGTAATCGCACGAAAAAATGAAGACTACGTGATCAGTGGGGAACGTAATCTACTGTATATCAATGATCTTTCATCCAACATGGAACGACTGCGCGGGCTGTTCAGCGTATTCGAACAAAAAACTGAGTTACTGCAGTTACTTGACGTAAGCCGACATGCGCCAGGCGTACATATTTTTGTCGGTAACGAATCCGGGCTGCCAGGATTAGACGAGTGCAGCGTAGTTAGTGCGCCTTACACTTCTGATGGTCAGATTATTGGTACGCTGGCGGTGGTCGGTCCTAAGCGCATGAATTACGAAAAAGTCGTCCCGATTGTCGATATCACATCCAAGCTGCTCAGCAACGCGTTGTCGCAATATTAACAACAACAGAATATCAACACTCAAGCGCAGATAAAAAACAGCCTGAAATTTTTCAATCAACATTTTATTTGGCTTTTACCCAGTAACAAATTTTTTGGATAAAACTTGTATGTCCTACTCAATTGAACCCACCTACACCCACGGTACACCTGAAAAATGCGCTGTATTATTGCTTAACCTTGGCACGCCAGATGCTCCCACTGCCCAAGCAGTCAAACCTTACCTACGTGAATTTTTGGGTGACCCACGCGTAGTAGAAATTCCCAAATTAGTCTGGTGGTTCATTCTGAACGGCATTATCCTAAACACTAGACCAAAAAAATCTGCCGCCAAATATGCCAGTATTTGGATGCCGGAAGGCTCACCCCTGAAAGTACATACCGAACGTCAAACGAAACTGCTAGAAAACTATCTGGGGGAACGTACCCACGGCATGCCACTGGTAGTGGATTACGCCATGCGCTACGGCAACCCCTCAATTCCCAGCGTGCTAGGCAAACTCAAGGCGCAAAACTGTCAGCGCATCCTGCTTGTGCCGATGTATCCACAATATGCCGCCAGTGCAACCGGCACTGCATGGGATATAGTTTTTAACGAACTCACCAAACAGCGCAACATGCCCTCGTTACGCACCATTAAGCACTTCCACGACAACCCCGGCTACATTGCGGCCACCGTACAAAACATCCGTGATTATTGGACACTGCATGGTCGCCCGGATAAGCTCGTGATGAGCTTTCATGGTTTACCGCGCTACACGCTGGAAAAGGGAGACCCTTATCACTGTGAATGCCACAAAAGCGGACGCCTAATAGCTGAGGCGCTGCAACTTAATGCAGAACAATACACTGTTTGCTTCCAGTCGCGCTTCGGCCGCTCTGAGTGGATCCAACCTTATACCACTGCCATACTTAAAGAGTTGGGTACGAAAAAAACTAAACGCGTTGATGTGGTTTGTCCTGGCTTCGTAGCAGACTGCCTGGAAACACTGGAAGAGATTGCAATGGAAGGCAAGGAAGATTTCAAGCATGCGGGCGGAGGCGAGTATCACTACATCCCTTGCCTCAATGAACGGCCAGGTTGGATACACGCCTTAACGGATTTGGTGTTGGATAACCTACACGGCTGGCTGGATAAACCGCAAGCTGCGCAACTGGAACAGAGCCGCTTAAAGGCTCTAGCAATGGGCGCTAAGCGTTAGCTTGAATAAGTACATTGCGCCATATGAGCTAGCCCATACAGCGGGACAAAAAAGTCTTTATATCCGAATAAAATTCTCGCGGTAATACTTCATCTCATTGATAGATTCATAAATATCGGCCAGCGCTTCATGCTTACCGTGTTTCTTTATGCCCTGAGCCACTTCAGGTTTCCAGCGTTTAGCAAGTTCCTTAAGGGTGCTTACATCCAAATTGCGGTAGTGGAAATAGCTTTCCAATTGCGGCATCCAGCGTGCCAGAAAGCGCCGGTCTTGGCAGATGGAATTGCCGCACATAGGTGATGTGCGGGCGGGTACATATTCCTTAAGAAACTCCAGCATCTGAGCCTCCACTGCTGCGGCGTCTAGCGTAGATGCTTTTACCTTGTCGATGAGGCCAGATTTGCCATGAGTGGCTTTATTCCAGCTATCCATACCATCCAATATGGTATCTGCTTGATGCACTACTAAAACTGGGGCTTCAACAATAGTATTCAAATCGCTATCGGTAATAACCAGCGCAACTTCAATAATGCAATCAGTTTCCGGAACTAGACCGGTCATTTCCATGTCTATCCAGATAAGGTAGTTTTGATTTTGTGCCATAATTCACTGAGTTTGTTCATTGACATTGTCGGACAGGTATTGTGCCATATCAACACCATAAGCTGATTATTTATAATCGGCAAAGCATAGCCAAAATACGCTATAAAATTTTAAATAAACAATTAATATCAATTATTTACAGTATTTTTTATAAAAATCAGAATAAATGAATCCATTCCAATTTTCCGCGTTATTTATTAGTGCACTGATTTTAACTACGATCGCCCAAATGTGGCTGGCACGACGTCATCTTGCACACATCCAGGCGCATCGCGCCGAAGTTCCATCGAATTTTCGCGAGCAGATTGACCTCTCGGCACACCAAAAAGCGGCAGACTACACAAGCGCCAAAACGCGATTGACTATGCTGAGTACACCATTCAATGCCCTACTACTACTCGTATTCACCCTCGGTGGTGGGGTGCAGTGGATCGCCGACTTGTGGTTGACCACTTTTACCAATTCACTCATACAAGGCTTGGCGGTCATCCTAACGGTATTGCTACTCTCATCCCTGTTGGAAATGCCGTTCAACCTGTACCGCACATTCGTCATTGAGGCACGCTACGGCTTCAATAAAATGACATTGTCAATGTATCTGGCCGATACCGCAAAAGGCTTATTGCTTGGTGGCATATTCGGCCTGCCATTATTATTTGGAGTGTTGTGGCTGATGGAACGCATGGGCGCAAATTGGTGGCTGTATGTGTGGGGAGTATGGGTAACGTTCAATTTACTGCTACTCTTCATCTATCCCTCTTTCATTGCACCGCTGTTCAACAAGTTCACCCCACTGCAAGATGAGACGCTCAAAATGCGTATTAAGACACTATTACAGAAATGCGGATTCACCGCACAGGGGCTATTCGTAATGGATGGCTCCAAACGTACCTCACACGGAAATGCCTACTTCACGGGCTTCGGGAAAACCAAACGGATTGTGTTTTTCGACACCCTGCTGGAACGCCTCGCACCAATAGAAATTGAGGCAGTACTAGCGCATGAGCTGGGACATTTCAAACGTCACCATGTACTGAAGCGTATCGTTTTCACCTTTGCCTTAAGCCTAGGTTTTTTATGGCTGCTAGCACAATTGATGGAGGCAAACTGGTTCTATAACGGACTTGGCGTTACCACTCCATCGACCGCACTGGCGCTATTACTGTTCTTCATGATATTGCCGGTGTTCAGCTTTTTACTGCATCCACTTATGAGCTACTACTCACGCAAACATGAATTTGAAGCGGATGCCTATGCCGCGCAACAAACCAATGCGCATGATTTGGCCAGCGCTCTGGTAAAGATGTATCAAGACAATGCGGCAACACTTACGCCAGATCCTTTGTACTCTACGTTCTACGACTCGCATCCACCCGCTCTGATGCGTATTGCCCGATTACAAACTTTACAAGGAGCCTAGCCATGAAGAAATTTTTTGCTATATTTTTACTGCTGTGCGGTACAGCACAAGCCGAGTCCTTTGCCGATGGCCAACCTGAAGCCGGTAAAAAATTATTCGACAAATACCAATGTAACCGTTGCCACAGCGGCAAGATGGGTGGTGACGGCAATGCCATCTTCACGCGCCCCGACCGCAAGGTGAAGGATCCGCAGCAGCTAGCGGCACAAATTTTAGTATGCGCCCGTAATGCCCGCGCAAATTTGTCCACACAGGAAAAACTAGACCTCGCAGCTTATCTCAACAAGAATTTCTATAAATTCAAGTGAGCGTTATGACAATTTCCTGTGATTTAGCAAACAAAAAATGTATACCTTGCGAAGGCGGCATACAACCGTTACCCCAGGATAAAGTTAACCTTCTGATAAAGCAGCTGGATGGCTGGGTACAGCGCGATCACACCATCGGCAAAGTTTTCGACTTCAAGAACTATTATCAGACCATGGCCTTCGTAAATGCAGTGGCATGGCTTTCGCACCGCGAAGATCATCATCCCGATCTGAACGTGAGCTACAACAAGTGCCATGTGGAATATTCCACGCATGCCATTAATGGCCTGTCGGAGAATGACTTCATCTGCGCCGCCAAGGTAGACGCCTTGCTTAAGGTTTGAATCCACCAATCCAAGGGCAGGTGGTCGCTGCCTTCAGCCGCCAATATATGGTTGAACTGTGTGATGGAGAGCTGCTGCCCTGTCTGACACACGGCAAAAAAAGCGAAGTTGCATGTGGTGATATTGTAGAAATTCAGCGCATAAGTGATGCGCAAGGAGTGATCGAACGTACCCTGCCGCGCCAGACCTTACTGTACCGTTCTGATGCCTACCGCCAGAAACTTATTGCCGCCAACATTACACAAATTATTGTGGT
The DNA here is from genome assembly GCA_003402345.1 of Candidatus Nitrotoga sp. MKT. Classification (GTDB taxonomy): domain Bacteria; phylum Pseudomonadota; class Gammaproteobacteria; order Burkholderiales; family Gallionellaceae; genus Nitrotoga. The sequence goes on from QFXH01000002.1 coordinate 169,081, forward strand.
CGTGGCAAGCAAACCTTCATTCAGCGACGAACTACTGGCGCGCTGCCTCATCGCCGCACACGATCAGCAACTTGCAACTCTCGTTGTACTGAATAAATGCGACTTACTGGAAGTAACAATGATTGCACGTACCCAACTGGAACCCTACCGCGCCATTGGTTACCGTGTGCTGGAACTGTGTGCCAAAGAGAATATCTCTCCTTTGCGCCCCTTTCTACAAGGCCACACCAGCATATTGGTGGGACAATCCGGCATGGGTAAATCTACTCTCATCAATGCATTGCTGCCGGATGCGCAAGCGCCCACACGCGAAATATCCACCGCACTGAATTCAGGAAAGCACACCACCACCCATGCACGTCTCTATCACTTAGATGCGAAAAGCCATCTAATAGACTGCCCCGGTGTGCAAGCATTCGGGCTACACCATCTAAATTTTGGTGCCATCGAAGCTGGTTTTGTGGAATTCGCAGCTTTCCACGGCCAATGCCGCTTCCACAACTGTCGTCACACGCATGAGCCGGGCTGCGCACTGAAAAAAACAGAGCAAGAGGGGAAGATCGATGCACGGAGACTAAAGCTGTTTCAGGAGATAAGCCAGAGTAAGTGCTGACTTGCCTCCTTGAAAAGAAAATAATTGATTGGCTTACAATAGCTCATCAAACAAGGAACCAATATTACGGATATCTCAGATCCTAACTAATGTTGCCAACCCTAGCAGTAACAACAACACAATCCAGAATACCAGCGCGCGCCACACCAAACCTACAGTACTTTGCATGAAGTCCACATCAGCCTCATCCCCAATTCCTAATTCAGGACGATCCAACGGCAAACCACCCTGCGAAATCGGCAATCCAAGCCGTACACCAATCGCTCCCGCACCACTTGCCAGCACAATGCCAGCTTCTGAATCAGGCCAGTTTTGTGCCTGTGTACGCCAGCAATACACCGTGTCTTCAAAATCGCCGACAATCGCAAAGATCGTGGCGGTAAGACGCAGCGGAAGCCACTCTATCCAATGATAGGCTTGTCGCGCGAACACCCCGAATTCGCTGAGTTCAGCGTCACTCTGGTTATCCCAGCGGGTATAAATGAACTGTGCCATACGATACAATATTGCGCCAACTGGCCCCAGCCCTAGCATCATTGTAATCACGAACCACGCTATTATTCCGAACACACGACGATGCGAGGCCAGTAGTCCTTCTTCAATAGTGACGCGCGCAACTTCCTCGTAACTCAGTTCATGGCATGGCATTCCACGCCATGTAGAAAGAATACTACGCGCTTTATCCAAATCATTATCGCGCAGCGCTTGATGAATGTCAGTGTAGTAATGGCTGAACTGACGGAAGCCCATGGTGAGGTACAGTACCAGCACACTGAATGCCCAGGCGAACACCGGGTGGATAAGATACGACAACCAATACAACACAGCTGTGCCACATAACGGCAATAACACCGCCAGTAGCCAAGCAATCTTGCCATGTTTATGCTCACCCGTATTTAAATGGCGCTGAAAAAAATTGACGTAGCGTGTCAATCGGACAAACAAATATTTGCGCGAAGCAAGCGGATGAAATTGTTCCAGAAACAGGGCGACGATTAAGGAAAACAGGCTCATGTCATCTCAAGGTACATAGGCTAAATTAGCCCGCAAGATACCACACACACACATAATTATGCGACACACCATTCATCCTATTTCCTTCAACTGAACTTGTAAAAACGGCTGCGAACCCAATACTGGAGCGGATTAACGGCGGATGCGGGGAGTTACCCAATGGGTGAGTGAATTTGGGCAAAAAACGAGGCTACAAGCCGTTGATTCGGCGTTACAGGTACAAGCCCAGGAACGGGTAGTGGAAGACATTCGCTTGGTGACACCAGGCGGGTGATTTCAAGTTCGTTGGGACGGGAACGGAAGTCCGGCCGCACTGAGGCAGTTGACGTTCTTTGCCGAATTTCTCAAAATCATTGGGTTATTCGCCCGCTAGATGGAAGGCTGCCCGATGTTGCACACCAGCCCCAACGCACCCCCAAAAGTCGACGTCCCCGGCACCTGACTACTCTCGATTCTCGATGGGCAGCGACGTTATGCGCACATCGCCGAGTTGCGCGGTGACGAAGTCACACCGCAGATACTTGGCATGAACAAGATCGTCAGCAACGAGAGCCTGCGCCGCGCCTTAGCCCATCTCTACTCCTGACCCAAAAACACGCTGCCAGAGCAGATACTCCGCATTTAAGCGGGCGCGCACATCGCAACGCCCTCGTCTGCCCAACCGAGCGCCACCACTTCGGCGATGTCTTGCTGGTTCGTTGAATACCGATGATTTGAATCCCACGCATTTTTCACCCCGTTGTCAGCAAAAGCGCGGTTGTAAGCCCGATACACCGGAACACTCGCTTGCGGGCATGAAAATGAACCGTCAGCGTTTTTCCGTGGCACACTCATCGGGAACGAATAACCTTCGAAATTCCACTGTTGCGCAGTCGTTGGGCGCGGCGTTTTTTGCAAGTTTTTTAACGCCGCGCAATCGGCATCGCCCACCGTGAAAAAGTGTGAGTTTGGCCCGGGCGAGACGCTGCCATAGAAGCGGCAGGTACGCACGAAACCGCCTGCGTTGAACGATTTACCCGTGCGAACAAAGTGACCCGCGCCGCCGGAATCAAGAAATGCCGCTTCCGCCGGATCGCTTGTGTAGAAAAAATTACCGCCTGGTGATTTGGGGAAATCTTGTATGTTGCGGAATTCGATCACCGTACCCGCACGTTTTGGAGCGGGAAGGTCGCGCAACTTGATCACTCCAAAGTAGCCTGTTACGCCTAGCTCATAGCCAATCCCTAAACCAGCGCTGAGTTCGTTGAGTCCAGAGACGACAAACTCTTCAAATTCAAACCCCGTAACGGTAGTAGCTCGCTGCACACCTTCAGAGGTTGTGTAGCAAGGAACCATTGGGGGTGGACTCCAGCCTAAAAGAGGCGGCACAATGGATAGGGATACGTTACAACTCGGCACGCCCGGAGCACTTATAGTCCCTTTTTCCGAAAGGGTGTTGGGGAGAAAGGGGCCAGACGGATAATACTCAGAGATTACAGTAGTTACAGTGTCACTGTGAAAACCTTTAAAACTTGAAAACAAGTTTTCAAAGTGGACACGCGGCTCGATTCCACTGCTACTGCGCAGGTCGAATCCAAAAGCAGATAGTACAAAATCAGATAGTAGAGGAGAAGGCGGTGGCGAAATATTCACAAACCGAACACTAGACCGCTTCGGAAAATCACCTTGTGCGGTCGGCGGCAGATTTTCTGTTTGCGTAAAAAGCCGCGTATAAGTATCGGGGTAAAAGTCCAGTGGAGGGGGTATAACAAACTCCAAAAAAAGCCCCTCGCGTGGAACGACGGAAAACGGGCCAGGTTCAACGACACTTGCAGCCCATGAAGGCAAAAATGGCACTAACCAGAGTAACGCAAAAGCCGCTACTAAGAGCCAGTTTTTATGCGCCATCGATCGACTGAATGCAGTCATGGAAGCCGTACACGCTGTGGATTTGACCCTGCGACGATATAGCTACGCACGAGCGTCTCAAGCGCGCCGGCGCTTGAGGGGTTGTACGTCTCCGCCAACCATGCTGCAACGCCAGCAATATGCGGAGCTGCCATTGACGTTCCACTCAATCGTCCATAGTTGTTGTAAATCGTACCGTTTCCTTTTTGGGGAGACGGCACGTCGCTTAACGTACGATTGGTGCGGCTCACACCACTGCCGCTTATCGACATATTCACCACCGCCACTCTGTAAGGAAATATCGCAACCACGTTTGCCTTTATTCAATCTAAGCCAGAAAGGACAGAAGAAAGAAACGTTCCCGCCCCAGATACATAAGCGCAAACATTTGCGGCATCCTGCGCATCCGCGACTGATACTGAAAAAATTGGCACACCCGCGTTAACACCGCACACACCTACGCCAGAGTCTTTCGCACCAATAATTCCCGCAACGTGCGTACCGTGCGGATAACAGCCAATTGACGGTAAGCCGATGCAGTTTGTACCGTTGGTTGAACACGATGGGTTGACGCGCTGCATTACATTCAAATCGACATGATTACCGACACCTGCATCTAAAACATAGACCTGGGTTTTCACTACAGCAGTACTGACCTTTCCGTTAACAGCAACGCGCCCCCAGGCGCTAATTTAAGAACCACCCCCGCCGCCAAAAAAATTTGCCGGGCTGGATTCGGTGTTCAGCCCGGCGGCAACGGCGCAGATTCGCCGCCTAAAATTGAGTAATGAAAATCAGGCTCATAAAATCCGAACCCGACGAGTATTCGATTGATAATCCCGTGCGCGAGCCTAAATAATCATTCCCGCCGCGACAGTATTATTCGTCGCTTCATCAATGACGATAAAGCTGCCCGTAAAGCGGTTTTTGATGTAGCTGTCGAATACCAGGGGCTGTTGCACCTTCATCGCCACGCGGGCAATGTCGTTCATATTGAGAGTGGCGCTGCTATGCTGTTCCAGCGTATTAACATCCACACGATATTCAAGGCGCGCAAACACACATTTCACCACACGCGTGGTGTGCTTAATAATGTACTTGCGGCTTAGGTCAAGCGGCGACTCAGACAGCCAACACAACATGGCCTCAAATTCCTTGGAAGCTTGCGGCATAGTGGCAGATTTCACGAACATATCGCCGCGCGAAATATCGATCTCATCCGTCAGGGTTAGCGTGACCGACTGCGGCGCATAAGCGCGTTGCAAGTTGCCATCGTAGGTGACGATCTCCTTCACCTTGGTAGTGCGACCGGAAGGCAGGATGGTAATTTCATCGCCTACCGCGATTTCTCCCGATTCGATACGTCCCATGTAGCCGCGGAAATCATGATATTCCTGCGTCTGCGGACGGCACACCCATTGCACCGGGTAGCGGAAATCGGTAGTGTTGAGATCATGGTCAATCACCACATTTTCCAGCAATTCCAATAGTGGGCTACCTTGGTACCAATTTAAATTTTCGCCGCGCTCCACCACCATGTCACCATTCAAGGCCGACATTGGAATGAAGGTTATCTCGTGCAGCCCGAGCTGTGCGGCAAATGCACGATACTCTGCGCAAATCGTATCGAACGTCTCTTCCGAATAACCCACCATATCCATTTTGTTAACGGCCAGCACAATATGCGGTACACCCACCAGGCTGGCGATAAAAGTATGGCGGCGTGTTTGTGTCAGTACGCCCTTGCGTGCATCAATTAATATGATAGCAAGGTTCGCTGTGCTGGCTGCGGTGACCATGTTGCGCGTGTACTGCTCATGCCCAGGCGTGTCGCCGATAATAAATTTGCGCTTCGGGGTAGCAAAATAACGATAAGCTACGTCAATGGTAATTCCCTGCTCGCGCTCTGCCTGCAAGCCATCGGTAAGTAGTGATAAATCCACCGCACCCATGCCGCCCCGCCGCTCACTGGTTTTGGTAATGGCAGAAAGTTGGTCTTCAAAAATAGACTTAGAGTCATGTAACAAGCGGCCAATCAACGTGCTCTTGCCATCGTCGACGCTGCCAGCAGTAATAAAACGAAGTAGCTGTGTGGTGTTGCTCATAATTAAAAGTAACCTTCTTTTTTGCGCAGTTCCATTGATGCCTCTGAAGTCTGATCGTCCATACGTGTCGCACCGCGCTCGGTGATGCGTGTGATGGCTGTTTCTTCAATAATTTCCTGCGCGTTGCGTGCATGCGACTCTACCGGACAGGTACAAGTCATATCGCCCACCGTACGGAAACGCACCATCATTTTTTCTACCGTTTCACCTGGCCTCGGCTGCACCAGATGCGACACGGGCAAAATACCATTGTCACGGCGGATCACTTCGCGTTCATGCGCGTAGTAGATGTCGGGGATGTATAGTTTTTCGCGTGCGATATATTCCCAAATATCCATTTCTGTCCAATTACTGATCGGAAACACGCGAATATTTTCACCGGCATGCACCCGTGTGTTGTAGGTATCCCACAACTCGGGGCGCTGATTTTTCGGATCCCACTGACCGAACTCGTCGCGGAAAGAAAAAATGCGCTCTTTAGCGCGTGCTTTCTCCTCGTCCCGGCGCGCACCGCCAATACAAGCATCGAAACCAAACTCGGCAATCGTTTCCAGCAAAGTCACAGACTGAAAAGCATTGCGTCCCTGGTCTGCATTTTTCAGCACAATCGTTCCCTTCTTGATTGAGCCATCCAGCGAACGTACGATTAGCCGCTCACCCAAATCAGATGCTAGTTTATCGCGGCAAGCGATCACTTCCGGAAAGTTATGCTCGGTATCAATGTGCACCAACGGAAACGGAAAGCGCGCCGGGCGGAAAGCCTTTTCTGCCAGGCGCAACATGACGATGGAGTCCTTACCACCGGAGAATAGCAGCGCAGGATTTTTGCATTCCGCCGCCACCTCCCGCATGATGTGGATAGATTCACTTTCCAGCACATCCAGGTGGGTAAAAGGTTGATTACTCATTTTTTCTCAACTTCTAAAAATATAAATCCAAGATACCTGAATTTATGGTTCAACAAATAATGCGCCGGGGGTAAATAAAGCACGCCTTTCCAGACATCTACCAAAAGTCAGAGCAGCCTATGCCTGCCTGATCGGAGTAATCTTATTCACATGCAAACCGCACTCTTTATTTTGCGCATCCTCCCACCACCAGCGCCCGGAGCGGATATCTTCGCCCGGTGTGATAGCACGCGTACAGGGTGCGCAACCAATACTGGGATAAAAATGGTCATGCAGTTTGTTATAAGGCACTTCATACTGCTTGAGGTATTCCCATACTTCAGCATTACTCCAATCTAGCAGCGGATTGAATTTCTGCAAGCCATTATCGGCGTCGAACGCCGATACCTGCAAAACACCCCGCGTGGGCGCCTGCTCATGACGCATACCAGTGACCCAGGCACGTTTACCGGATAAGGCACGACGCAGCGGCTCCACCTTGCGGATATGGCAGCAGCTCTTACGCAGCTCCACGCTATCATAAAAGCCGTTTACTCCATTTTTGGAGACGTATTCTTCAATCTGCCGGGCCTCCGGGAAAAAAATTTGCAGCGGCACGCTGTAATGCGCACGAACCTCCTGCATCAGGTCGTAAGTTTCCTGCGGCAGACGTCCGGTATCCAAGCTAAACATCCCAATATCAGGCTGATATTTGTTGATCAAATCGGTCAGCACCATATCTTCCGCTCCCAAGCTGTTAGCGAAGATAACGGGCGCGTAGTCACGCACAGCATTGGCCAACACAGTACGCACTTGATCAATTTTTGGTTGCAACTCACTCATTTGCTGAACCTGCTGTTGCAATTCCATCACGTTTTACACGACGGAACAGGGGTAGTTTTTGATCCAGCGAAGTTTGATAGGTTTCTGAAAAATCCGTTAAGCCCTTTAGCGCATCATGAATATTCTTGTCCGGGCGCGGCGCAAAAGCATCAAAGCCAACGCGTTGCATATAGAACATCTGGTCACGCAACACATCACCAATCGCACGCAATTCGCCAGCGTAGCCGAGGCGGGCGCGTAAATTATAAGCAATCGAATAGCCACGGCCATCCGCAAATTTAGGAAAATCAACAGCGATGACAGCAAATTTTTCCACCTCGCCTTTTAATTCTTCCGGCCGCTCATTACTGGCCAACCAAACACCCAATTCAGCGCGATTTTGCAGCTTGGCCCGTTGCGCCTGCCAAACTTTAAGCGGAACAATGATTTTTCCGGCAGGAACGGTGACTGATTCTGGCGTCTCATTTTCACTCAGGCGGAGGATGGTCCAATCATCGCTGACAACAGCTTTATTTTTAATAATCATGATCGTTAAAACCTCGATTTACGTTGAACTGTATAGTTATCAGGCTTGCTTATAAAGCCATAAGCATCTTTATCAACAGTATCTTCTGCATTAATCGGTGTTGCGTACACACATTCTTTAAACGGTGCCATGCCTATCCTACGTACTGTGTCGATGAAAAGTTCTTCTTCAAGGCGCTCACGCACATAAACTTGCAACAGCCGATCAATCACCTCAGGCATTTGTTGAAAGTTAAACGAGGGGCCAATTATTTTACCGATTGCGGCATCGTTACCCTGTGCACCACCAACCGACACTTGGTACCACTCCCCACCATCCTTCTTGTCGACGCCGATAACGCCAATATGGCCAACGTGATTATGTCCGCAAGCATTGACGCAACCTGACATATTGAGTTCGATCTCACCAATATCATGTTGGAAATCAATATTATCGAAGCGCTCTGCAATCATTTTTGCAAGCGGGATCGATCTGGCAAATGCCAGCGTGCAGAAATCCGCACCAGGGCAGCAGATGATATCTGTCAACAAACCAATATTGGGCGATGCCATACCATGCTCTGCCGCTTCCTTCCAAAGGCTGATAAGGTCAGATTGTTTAACGTCGGCCAGCACCAAATTCTGCTTATGAGTGACTCGCAATTCGCCGAAGCTGAAACGATCGGCCATATCTGCCACGGCATCCATTTGCTCCGCACTCGCATCTCCCGGCGCTATGCCCGTTTTCTTCAGTGACAGCACCACAACTGCATAGCCCGGAATTTTGTGCGGCTTTACGTTGCGCTGCAACCAATTCGCAAAGGCCTTGTTTTCGGTCTTGTATAAAGCCACACCGGGATCATTGGCCGGTAATGTTTCATAAGCGGGCGCTGTAAAGTAGGCCGCGACACGGTTCAATTCTTCAACAGTCAACGTGCTCGGGCCGTTTTTGATATCAGCCCAATCCGCTTCGACCTGACGTCTAAATTCTTCAATTCCGATGGCTTTAACCAATATCTTGATGCGTGACTTATACATATTGTCGCGGCGGCCATATTGGTTGTAGACACGCATGATGGACTCAATGTACGTCAACATATGCTGCCACGGCAAAAAGTCGCATATTTCGCTACCGATAATAGGTGTACGTGCCGTACCGCCACCTACCAGCACGCGGAAACCAATTTCCCCTTGCTCATTTTTAAGCATGGACAGCCCGATGTCATGCACCGCAATCGCGGCGCGGTCTTCGGCTGCGCCATTTATTGCAATCTTAAATTTGCGCGGCAAGTAGGCGAACTCTGGATGAAAAGTACTCCACTGGCGAAGTATTTCGGCGTACGGACGCGGGTCAACAATTTCATCTGCCGCAACACCCGCGTATTCATCGGATGTAATATTACGGATACAGTTACCAGAGGTCTGAATTCCGTGCATTTCAACTGTGGCAAGACCAGCCAAAATATCTGGCGTATCTTCCAGCTTAAGCCAATTGAACTGGAGATTTTGGCGGGTCGTGAAGTGACCATAGCCACGGTCGTATTTACGCGCGATGTGTGCAAACATGCGCATCTGCGTAGAGGACACCAAGCCATAGGGCACCGCGATACGCAACATATATGCATGAATTTGCATATAAAGTCCGTTCTGCAATCGCAGCGGACGAAACTCATCTTCTGTCAGTTCATCTGACAAACGGCGGCGCACCTGGTCGCGATACTGAGCGACACGCTCATCGACAATTTGATGGTCATAAACATCGTATTTATACATTTTCCAATTTCCTTACATTAACGGCGCATTATAAAGCTAAGTTAAGCTAACTTTGCCTCCGCGGCCAATTTTAAAAACGCACTTTATCTATCAAGTAACAATTTTCAATACAGCATCAGCTTGATACCGATAACAGTCAACATGGTTGCCAGAATCGGGCGCAGCACATGGTCTGGGATCTTTATGCCAAGATGGCTGCCCAAATAGATTCCAGGCAGCGAACCCAGCAGCAAACTGCCCAACAGCCCGTAATTTACCGTACCCAACGCGGCATGACCCAACCCGGCAATCAGGGTGAGCGGCACCGCGTGTGCAATGTCAGTGCCGACGATCTGGGCCATAGGCGCGCGTGGATAAAGGAACAACAAAACCACCACACCCAACGCACCCGCACCAACTGATGAAATTGTTACCAGCACACCCAGAACCGCTCCGGTAAAAATAGTCGCACCTGTTAAATGATGCGCATGCAGTTCGAACATCACACCATCCGGACGTCTCCCAAGCTTTATCAAATACGGCTTAAACAGCAGAGCCGCAGCAGTCAACAACAATGCAACGCTTAATACGCTGGTAATCAGCGACTTAAGATGCTTCTCGTCCAGCGCCAAATAATGGAGCAGCGCCATACTGAGCAAAGCGGCGGGCAGGCTCCCCATCGCCAGCAGCTTAACCACCTTCCAATCTACCGTGCCGCGTCGTCCATGCACCCAACTGCCGCCCATTTTTGTCAGCGACGCATACAGCAAGTCAGTGCCGACTGCCGTGGCCGGGGCAATGCCGAACATCAACACCAGTACCGGCGTCATTAAGGAGCCACCGCCAACGCCGGTCACACCGACCACAAAGCCGACTATAAAACCAGAAAATGTATAAAGCCAATCCATCTAAACTCCCTAAAACGGCGCGCATGGTAGCGCACCTCCATATTGTTATCAAATAACAATATGTTAGTATTTTATAATCTATTGTTATAAGGAAAATTACTATGAATTTACAACAATTGCGCTACCTGCATGAGATTGTTAAACGTGAACTCAATATTTCCGATGCAGCGAAAGCTCTATATACCTCACAACCTGGGTTGAGTACGCAAATAAAATCTTTGGAAGAAGAGCTAGGGATCGAGATATTTATACGCAATGGCAAACGCCTCACCGCAATCACCGAACCAGGCAAGGCCGTGCTCGAAATTGCCCAGCGCATGCTTCATGATGTGGACAATTTAAAACAAGTGGGTCAGGAGTTCCGCAGCCAAGATAGTGGCTCACTTACCATCGCCACCACCCATACCCAGGCGCGTTATGCTTTGCCGCCAGTGGTCAAACAATTCATTGGACGTTATCCAAAAGTCAAACTCAGCCTGCATCAAGGCAGCCCCACCCAAATTGCGCAACAGGTTCTTAATGGGGAAGCAGACATCGCCATCGCCACGGAAAGTCTGGTTATGTACAACGAGCTGACAACCTTGCCATGCTATGAATGGCACCACTGCATCGTAGTGCCTGTAGAGCACCCGCTATTGGCGGAAAAAAAATTGACACTGAAAAAAATTGCTCAATATCCCATCATTACTTACGATTTTGCATTTAGCGGACGGGGCAAGATCAACGCCGCCTTCAATGCACACAATATCACTCCTAACATCGTACTCACTGCTATTGATGCGGACGTAATTAAAACCTATGTGGAATTAGGCTTGGGTATCGGCATAGTCGCCCAAATGGCATTTATTCCAGAACGCGATAAACTTTTACGCATGATAGATACTGGCAATCTATTTCAATCCAGCACCACGCGTATTGCCATCCGTCGCAACGAATTTCTGCGCGGCTATACGTATCACTTCATCGAATTATTTGCCCCTCACCTTACTCGCGAAGTAGTGACTAAAGCCCTGCACATTTAATCACCAAGTCCATTCACCAGACCAACGCACTCTTGGAATATGCCAATAACCCACAACCAACACCACGGTTATTTTTTGTATCAGGCAATTGTGGCAGATCTTTCGGATCTGTGATTACAGGGAAACCAACTCCGAAACATTAATTAATCAATATCAAAATAGTCGATATCAATTTTCTTGATGGTATAAGTAGCGCTTGTTGAAACGCCGATATTATTGTCGATCATTAGTTGTGTTAGTTTTGCACCATCAATCAATACTATTTTTTTCTGTTGAAGTCGTTTTGTAAATTCAATGCCATCTTTCGTAAACGACGATGTTGTAATCAGAACTCCCTTTTGTGCGCCATGCCCTTCAAGGCTTCCAGTAAAATCCCTCACTTCACGCGAAGGCACAACATTATCAACTCCATATCTTTTGGCTTGCAGATATATGATGTCCAGACCTAATTTATCTTCTTTTATTATTCCGTCAATACCTCCATCACCCGTTTTACCTAGTGCCTGCCCTGCATCTTTTCTTGAACCGCCATATCCCATTGCAACAAGCAAATCGACCACAAGTTGCTCGAAAAAATCCGGTGGATTTTTTAAGATTGTCTCAAGTAAATCGGCGGCAAGTTGCGACCTTAAATCTTGGTAGGCATTTTCAAGTTGCTCCTCTGGCGTTACTTGATCTATTTCATCCTGAATGACGGTATTGATATTTCGTTCATTGCTTTCTACTAAATTTCTTTTTTTATGAAATTCTTCAAATTCTGAAAATTGGTTTAATGTCTTAACCCGTATTGATTGCAGGTTCAATTTTAATAAATCTAATCCACGTTGCGTGATTGTGAACTTTCCTCTTGATGGAAAATCCAACAAGCAAGCTTTGCCAAAATAAGATTTTACCCACGCTACCCGATTGTAGAATTTCCTTTGCCCGGATGACATCGTTTCCTGCAAATCGACTTCTGAGAGCTGCAATTGCCGTGCAATTATTTCACCAATTTCCGGGACAGTACGTTCTTTACCATCACCACAGATTTGCAGAAATGGCAGCATTAAATCTTGAAAGCCGGGAACTGGCATATATCCTCTGATTTATATTTTTACATCAGCAATGTTACGTTCGGGATGACAACGGCAAGCGTTTACAGATAATAAAAACAAAAAAGCCAGTACATATACTGGCTTAATAAAATTCATGGCGGAGAGGGTGGGATTCGAACCCACGGTACGGAAAAACCGTACAACAGATTTCGAGTCTGTCGCATTCGACCACTCTGCCACCTCTCCGCAGGGGCAGATTTTACCATCAAAGCATAAAATCAGGCAGAATGTTCATATGATCAAGCCTATAGATTCATTCTTTTCAAGAATAAAGCTTTTCACGTTCGTACTGCTGAACGTCGCTTTACTCGCAGCCTGCGCGCCTGAAAAGCCCGCCCAAAAACCATGGCGGGAAGAATTAACAGTCATCGTACCAGCTGAGAATAATGTGGATTCTGAATTCGAGCTCCAACTCGTTAATCTTTTTGCCGAACAAATGCACGTAAAAATTAAACTTTTGCCATTGCCACTGGATCAAGTCATGAAATCCATTGTGACAAATCAGGCACATTTCGCCACATCTGGACTACGCAGCAACGGAAGTGAGAGCGTGAGGTTCGGTCCATCCTATCAAACTGTAGCTGAACAAGCGGTGTGTAATGGCACACCTCTGCGGCGTATGGAAGGGCTTTTCAAAAAAAATATCGCCGTCATGGCTGGTTCCGCACAAGAAACAGCTTTGCGCGAAGCACAGAAAAAATTTCCGGCACTGCACTGGCATACACGCCCTAATCAGTCAGCTGCAAAGCTTCTGAAAGAAGTGGCAGAGGGCAAACTGGAGTGCACTGTCGCCAACGAAGAACAACTGTCGCTGGCACGCAATTACCATCCCAACCTGGATTCCACAATCGACATTGCTACACCCTCCAATCTAGCGTGGGCATTTGCGCCGGACGCCGACGCTGAGTTATTGACGGAAGCAGAAAAGTTTTTCACCCTTATTAAACAAGATGGCACTTTGCGCCGCCTGCTGGATCACTATTATGGGCACAACAAACAACTGGAGTCAGACGACGCGGTTGCATTTATCACCAAAGCACGGACTGTGTTACCCCACATCCGGAGACTATTTGAAGAAGCCGCTACTTTAACCGGAATGGAGTGGCAGCTATTCGCCGCTCTCGCCTATCAAGAATCACATTGGGATCCGCTTGCCACTTCACCCACCAAAGTGCGCGGCATGATGATGCTAACTGAAGATACCGCTGACCGTATGGGTGTAACCAACCGGCTGGATGCACGCCAGAGCATTATTGGCGGGGCAAAATACCTTCTGATGCTGAAGGAGCAACTGCCACTACGTATCAAAGAACCAGATCGCACTTGGCTGGCTTTGGCAGCTTATAACCAAGGATATGGTCATCTTGAGGATGCACGTGTGCTAACACAGCAACAAGGTAGCAATCCGGATAAATGGGCAGATGTAAAGAAGGTGATGCCGCTACTGGCGCAACCACTGTACTTTGAACAGACCAAATATGGCTATGCACGCGGTGGCGAAGCGGTCAATCTGGTTGAAATGGTGCGTATGCACCATGACATGTTAAGTAGCCTGCCTTTAGGCACCGTGCCGCGACTACTTACTCCGACGCAAGATTATAAATTGCTGGAAAAAAGGAAAGGTAAGGATGAAGCACAACTCCATCCACCCTCAAATGCCATCAATGGTCTATCTGTATCCGGTAAATCTCTCAGCGTCTATCATCCTGCAAGGGAGGGGGCACAACATGCTCGCTAATTCAATTCGCCCCGCCTCCAAGTGCTCACTACATTTCACAGTTCACCAAGAGAACTTAATAGCCATAACTTTCATGTACTCTTGATTAACACGGCCCAGCATCGTTTCAAGCTCACCTTGCCAAGCCTCCGTCACTTTTAACAAACCTTCCTCTTTGCACAGCGCTTTAAGAGCAGATGAATCCGGTATATTCTCATTAAGGAGTTGTTTCAAGTTAAGGATCAATTGGTAAAAATCTGCGCAATTTTTTGCGAAATCCTTGAATCGCATGTCAATTGCCAAATGCCAAAGAACTGGACTCTCCTCTTCTTGGAATGTGCTACCCACTTGCTTTAAATCATCCATCAGATTCATGATTTTCTTTTCAGCGGCTTCAAAATCCACTTCGTTCGCTTGTTTATCAATGCGTAACGTTTTTTTGAAAAATATCGCCAGTTTTTGGCAGTTTGTTTGCAACTCAGCTGCCATTTCTCTGCGCTGGGCAAGAGCATCACTTCTGAGCTCAATGGGGCGCTTCAAAATGGTGCTCAATGTTGAAATTCCCGATACTTCCATTTCTATCTCCTTATACACATACATCAACACCTACCTATCAGGTAGACACATTTTTTAAAATACCCTAAATATACATTGCTACTGGAAATGGTATATGTCACAGCATTCCCCATTGCGACAACCATAATCATCACGATACCCTGATATATTCCAGCTTTCCCACATAAGGCCGTAGCACCTCAGGTACCACAACACTTCCATCGGCTTGCTGATAATTTTCCAGTATCGCAACCAATGTGCGCCCTACCGCAAGACCGGAACCATTAACGGTATGCAGCAATTCCGGCTTTCCCTGTTCATTTCGGAAGCGCGCTTGCATACGCCGTGCCTGAAAGGCTTCAAAATTGGAGCAGGAAGAAATCTCGCGGTAGGCGTTTTGGGCCGGCAACCAAACTTCAATGTCGTAAGTCATTGCAGCAGAAAAACCCATATCACCCGAACATAGTTTCATTACCCGGTATGGCAAAGCCAGTTTTTGCAAAATCGTTTCGGCATGCGCTAACAATTGTTCCAACGCGTCATAGGAATGCTCAGGATGCACAATCTGCACCAACTCCACCTTGTCGAATTGATGCTGACGGATCATGCCGCGCGTATCGCGCCCGTAGGAACCAGCCTCGCTCCGAAAGCAGGGGGTATGCGCCACAAACTTCAGCGGCAGATTCTCTAGCGGAGTGATGCTGTCACGCACCATATTGGTCACTGGGACTTCAGCCGTCGGAATGAGGTAGAAATTCTGTTCACCTTCTTCACCCAGCTGACGCGGCACACGAAACAAATCCTCTTCGAATTTCGGCAGCTGTCCGGTGCCGCGCATTGAGTCTGCATTTACCAAATACGGCACATACACCTCGGTATAGCCGTGCTGCTCGGTATGGATGTCGAGCATAAACTGCGCCAGTGCGCGATGCAGACGTGCCAACGGACCTTTTAACAGCGAGAAGCGCGCGCCGCTAATCTTGGCGGCAGTTTCGAAATCCAGCCCACCCACGTCCTCGCCCACACTGACATGATCCTTAACTTCAAAATCAAATTCAGGCGGTGATCCTACGCGGCGCATTTCAACATTATCGGCCTCTGACTTACCTACAGGCACACTAATGTGCGGTGTGTTAGGAATGACCGAGAGAAAAGCTTGCAAATCTTGCTGTATATGTTCAAGTTGCGCCTCAAGTTCCTTAAGCTCATTGCCCAAGCCAGCAACCTCGGCCATGATGGCCGACACATCCTCGCCCTTGGCCTTGCCCATACCAATCTGTTTGGAAGTAGCATTGCGCTTGGCTTGCAACTCTTGCGTGCGTGTTTGAATAGTTTTACGCGCACTCTCCAGCTGCCCGAAACGAATCGTATCAAGCGGATAACTTCGTGTCGCCAGACGTGCCGCCACGCCGTCCAAATCACTGCGTAATACTTGTAGATCTAACATGCTCTTCTCCAACGCGATGCAACCCATACTCGGTTACATGCTGTAATCATTTTTCATTTCTCTTTGCCGCAGCATCCAGCTCACGAAGGTGGGCCAGTTTTTCTGCGATTTTCGCTTCCAGGCCTCGGTCAGCAGGTTGGTAAAAACTTACCTCCGGCATGCCCTCCGGAAAATAATTTTCACCTGCTGCATAGCCTTCCACTTCATTGTGTGCGTAACGATAGTCCTTGCCGTAATCAAGCTGCTTCATCAATTTGGTCGGCGCATTGCGCAAATGCAACGGCACCGGACGCGATCCATCTTGGGCGACAAAGGCGCGGGCGGCATTATACGCGACATAACCCGCATTCGACTTGGCCGCAGCGGCAAGGTAGAGCACCGCTTGCGCCAATGCCAGTTCGCCTTCCGGCGAGCCCAGCTGCTCGTAAGTCTGGGCGGCATTCAGCGTTAATTGAATCGCGCGCGGATCGGCCAGACCAATATCTTCCCATGCCATACGCACAATGCGTCGCGCCAGATAACGCGGATCGGCACCGCCATCCAGCATACGCACCAGCCAATACAGAGCGGCATCGGGATTGGAACCCCGCACCGATTTATGCAAAGCGGAGATCTGATCATAGAACGCTTCGCCACCCTTATCGAAACGGCGCAGGTTTTGCGCCAACGTGTTGTCCAGAAAGTCGGCATCGATACGCGTAACATGTGCGGTCTGAGCGGCGGTTTGTAACTGCTCAAGCACGTTGAGCAAGCGGCGCGCATCACCATCGGCATAGCCGACGATGCGTTCACGTACCGCATCGTCAAATTCCACATCCGGCAAGGCAAGCTGTTGCGTGCGTTTGAGCAATTGATTCAATTCCGCCTCGGACAAGGCTTGCAGCACATAAATCTGGGCGCGCGACAACAACGCGCTAATCACTTCAAATGAAGGATTCTCAGTGGTTGCGCCGATGAA
The DNA here is from genome assembly GCA_003402345.1 of Candidatus Nitrotoga sp. MKT. Lineage (GTDB taxonomy): Bacteria > Pseudomonadota > Gammaproteobacteria > Burkholderiales > Gallionellaceae > Nitrotoga. The sequence goes on from QFXH01000002.1 coordinate 186,387, forward strand.
AGTAACCAAACCCTGTTCGACGAAAGGCAAGAACGCATCCTGCTGCGATTTATTGAAACGATGTACCTCGTCCACAAATAAAATAGTATGACGCCCACTCTGCTGCAAGGTGTGCTGCGCTTGCGCAATAGCATCGCGGATGTCCTTCACCCCGGACAGTACCGCCGACAGCGGCACGAACTCGGCATCAAACGCCGAAGCCATAAGCCTGGCCAAGGTGGTCTTGCCCACTCCAGGTGGCCCCCACAGAATCATGGAATGCAACTTGCCCGATTCAAACGCCAAGCGCAGTGGCCGGCCCGGTCCCAGCAGATGGGCTTGCCCGATAACTTCATCAATGTGCTTGGGACGCAGACGCTCGGCTAAGGGCGCGACGGGCGCAGGAGAATCGAACAAATTATCGCGGGTGGTAAACATAATCCGGCAATGATACGAAGAAATTGCATTTTTTAATGCAATTATTAAAGGGCACCTCTAAAATTATAGGCTTGACGATACTATCTTCAATAATTCCAGGGTAATTATTGAACCGGCCATCAAATAGATTGATTAAAACATCCGGATTTCAGTCTTCGCGGGTATAGCGACGTACTATTTAATGGCCAACTCTATAATGGACTAGCCGATTCAACCACGACTCAGCAGCCATCTTATTGATCTCCAAAACCTGATCAGGGAAAAATCCCCAAAATAGCACCAATAATGCCGGTATGCATAACAACCCGAATTCGCGAGAGCGCAGATCCTGCACTTGATTTAAGTGGGCATGAACAACTGGCCCAAAAAAAGCACGGCGGATAAAAGACAGCATATAAGCTGCGCCAAGAATTGCCCCTAATAATGCAGCAACACCCAAGCCAGGATGTGCATTTATCGCGCTTATAATCAATAACAACTCTGCTGCAAAACCACTGGTTCCAGGCATGCCGATACTAGCGGCGGCAAATAAAAAGAAAAAACAGGTCAATCTAGGCATCACTTTCGCTAGCCCACCAAGGTGAACAGCTTCAGTGCTACCTATACGATGCTGGATAAAACCTGCAATCAACATCAGACAACTTGCAGTCAAGGAAAAATTGAGCAACTGAAAAATCGCCCCTTGAACGCCTTGTATATTGAGAGTCGCAATACCGATTATCACCAATCCCACATGGCTAATGCTGGCATACGCCAGCAAACGGCGTAAATTGGTCTGTTGTAGGGCAATCATCGCGGCGTAAATCAAAGTAATGGCACCTACGATACTCAGCACCCAGGCATACTTAACCGATGCATTGGGGGTTAACGGCAAAGCAAAACGCAGTATGCCAAACGCACCTAATTTCAGACCAACGAGTAATGCTGTCAATTGTGCCGGTGCCTCAACGGCGGTAGTTGGCAGCCAAGTATGAAATGGCACCAACGGTATCTTAACTGCAAACCCAATAATTAATAACAAAAAAACAATAGCTTGGATATTATCCGGTATCGTTATGTTCAACAATATCGGATAACTAAAGGATAAGCTCTGTGGAATGCTGCCACCCATCTGGGTAGCATGATTTACCGCCAGCATGACAAAGGCAAACAACAATAGCGCTCCGCTGAATAACATATACAGCATGTATTTCATCGCCGCGCCGCGCCGCTGGGGGCCTGCGCCCCACAAACCAATCAGAAAGAAAATCGGCGGCAATATCAATTCCCAGAACAAAAAGAACAACATCAAATCCATCGCGACAAACACGCCCATAGTGCCGCCTTCCAGCGCCAGCAGCAGCGCAAAATGAAAACGGGTTAAATTTTGCACCGAATTCCACGAGGCGATAATGGCAACCAATGTCAACAGCGCTGACATTGGTAAAAACAAGATTGAAATACCATCTACCCCGATCAGAAATTCAATATTCAGACTTGGTATCCAGGTATATTGTTCGACAAGTTGAAAATTATTGCCCTTAGCTGCATCAAACAACCATACCACCACCAGCGTTGCGATCAACTCAAGCCCAGCAATTGATAAGGCAATCTTTTTGGCCAAATTAACGTTGTGGGTAATCCCAATTGCAATGGCGCCTAATAAAGGCAGCAGAATAGTGAGGCTTAATATGGGAAAAGCTTCATTAATCATGTTTACCGTTCCCTATCGCCCTGTCATCGATGAGTGTAAGCGGCGGACTACTAGCGTGTTTCTCTTCATGTTTTTGGTAGTGCCCATCTATAGCGTTCGGGGCTTTTTCAATAAAATGTAACCAGGGTTGCGTGTTAAAACCGATACCTATAAGCAGCGAGCAAATCGTTACGGCTATGACTGGTTCAATCTTGGCCGCATAAGGGTTATTGCTAGGTTGCTGTATGACGCGTTTGGCTCTGGTCATAAACATCTGTTGGAAGGCTATCAGCAGGAAAGCGGCTGCCAGCACATTGCCAACCAGAATAAAGATCGCAGTTAACCAGCCATATTCATCGATAGTGCCTTCAATCAAGAGATGTGCCGCGTCATAGCCTGGTGTGCCTGGCATGACCATGGTACTCAGCGCGGCCATAAAAAAAAGTAGCGCGACGCTAATATTGCTGTCAAAAAGACCGCCCAAACGCGGAGTGAAAGCCGTGCGCGTTCGCTTATAAATCAGACCGATGCTTAACAGCATACCCGCTGATGCCAAACCATATACCAGTGACAGGAATACGCTACCATTCAACCCATGCACGTTAAAACAAAAAACACCTATTACCAGCATCCCGGTATGGCTAATGACGGCAAAAGCCAGTAAGCGGCGAATATTAATCTGTATCAATGCCAACAATGCACCGTAAAAAATCCCTATCAGACCCAGTATCACCACAAATCCAGCCCAGTGTTCAGCAACCTCCGTAACCAGCGGCAAGATAAAACGGATAGTGGCGTAAATACCCAGCTTCAGGCCAACCAGGAAAACGGTGGCGCTGGCGACTGAACCTTGTTCTGCCAAAACCGGTAACCAGCCATGAAACGGAAACAGAGGCATACGAATCGCAAAGCCACAAAAAAGCAAAATAAAAATCAATGTTCCATTTTGTAACAGAGCCTTATTTTGTTTCAGCGTCGACCAGTCGAAACTCGGAATGGCCTCTGAGCCCACCAAGCCAAAACTCAGTAGCAGAAAGCCAGATAAAGTCATTAGCAACCCCCAACTCCAGTACCGCACCAGACAAGTGATCGCCCAGTGCTTTTTTTGTCCAGTTCCGGCATAGCGTGTCAATAAGATAACCGGCAGTAATTCCAATAAGGTCCAAAACCAGAATTGCATCACATTTAATGCAGAGAAAGCGCCAATCAGGATGGCTTCATAGCCAAGCAAGCAGGCTATGAATTTCCAATCTGTGTCTTGACGGGTAATTAATTTATAAACCAGAATCAGCAGCGCCAAAATCGCTGTGAGCGGAATAAACAGAACGCTCAGGCCATCAACACCAACACTGTAATTAATAAAACCAAAGAAATGTTTCTGCTCGGCCAGTTGAATTCCAGCTATATCTGGATCAAACACGGACAGTAAATAAAAACTTAAAAATAAATTGAGCAATGTGCCCGCAAAACCGAGACCCAGAGCGACAGTGGTAGAGCGTGAAAATAGAATGGCTGACATGGCCGCCAGCGGCACGATAGTCAGCGTAGTCAACAGCGGAAAAGCTACCGACTCTGACCAGAAAGTGACATTGGTAACCATCAGCGCCTCACAGTGCGGTCAGTAATATTATTGCCACAAACAATGCGAGATAGCCGGGTTGAAGCAGCAACTGCTCTATGTTGTTGGTAGCATGGCCAATCCGACGACCGTAATCGATCATATCTTTGCCAATCCCGCGTATCACCAAGCGATCCTCAAACCAATACAGAGCAGCAGCAACCCGGTGGGCAAAATTACCGATCAAACCGCTGCCTCGGGCAAAGTCGTCATCCTGACTCTTCAGCTTCCCGTCAATTTTCTGTTTTTCCAGTTGTGCCAGTGAAGATATTGTATGCATTGCGGGGATTGGAATCCCCATGGCACGATCAACAACATGATCATCAAAATACGCCAAGTCACGAGCTAACCTGCGTACTGGTTTTACCAAAATCCTGTCAGCAATTTGATCCATCCAAAGACGCTGCAGGGATGCAATATAAGCCCAGCGTAAATTTGCAATTTTAGAAAAAAAAGGCTTGATCGGATTGCCCCGTATATAGTGCATTAACGACGGGGCAGTTAGTACCAGATAACCGCGAACTATCGCATGGGCGCAAAGATGCCAGCTTGCGAGTTGCCAAAAACCAAGCCCACATTCCAGGAACATTAACCCTAATTGGCTTGTTGTCGATAAGAACAGCGAACTCTTAACATCAGTCTGGGTGAGTCCGACAAAGAAACCATACACGGCCGTTAACAAACCTATGATTGCAACCAAAATCATGATCAGCGGTGCCCGCTCAAGAATGGGTTGCAATAAAATCATAAGATAGACGCCCGAATGCACCATAATCGCACCGTAAAATCCTGCGCTGGATGGCGTAGGCCCCTCCGCTGCCCGTGCCAGCCAAGGGGAAAAAGGTATCTGCGCTGATTTTGCAAAAGCTGCTATGGCAAAACAGAATGCAATCGCACTGGCCTGTCTCGAAGACAGCTGTGCTGACAAAGTATTAATCTGCGACCAATCGAGGCTGTGAAGCCACGCATAACTAAATCCAATACCCAACAAAAATCCGGCATCGCCAATGCGGTTAGCGACAAATACACGCGTCGCATTCGAGGCCGCAACAGGACGGTCATAAGCATAAGCTATCAACAAATACGAGGAAAATCCGGCAATCTCCCAACTCATAAAAGTGCCCACTGCATTATCTGATAGCACTAACATCATCATTGCTGCAGCAAACAGGCTCAAGATAAAGAAGAAACGGTGAAAACCAACCTCCCGGTGCATGTAATTTATCGAAAACCGAAAAACGATGAATAATAGAATGCAAAATAGGGCTGCCAATTTCACGCTGAAACCGGTAGTAATAAAATTTATCTGAATGTTCAACGTGCCACTGGTGAGCCATTGACCGAGAACCCATGAACCGGAATTTTTACCCAGCAAATCCGCACCGAGCAGGATCAAAGCCAGCAGACAAGACAGCGTAATAGCCCAGCTGGCGACAGCCGCTGTCGTCTTTTCACTGGCTTCGCCTTTAAGTACACCCAATAAATAACCGATGCCGATGACGGCTGCGGCGATCAAGGGAAACAATGGAATTAAAGCGACTAAATTATCCACTTTTTAAGCTTCCACCAGTTGGGATTGTCTTATCAAGGCAGGCGATAACGGCCGGCTCTGATTCCGGAAATAATCTGCTGATTTTTTGCATACGGGTAAATCCCTGATCTCGGCCTTCCAGGGAACGAACCCAATCCCACGCTCAAAGATAGATATGTCGCCACTATCTGGGTCTATCGCGGTCAAATGCACCCAACCACCTGCAATCAATTCGCGCAGTCCTTCTTGCCGGGCATATATTTGCCCAAGAATCTCGGTTTTTGCTTCGACTATAATCTGCAGACGCATCGGCTCATGGATTTCGACCATTTGTCGAGGCAGGCCCGTACGCAAATCGCTGGACGCACCTTCCATGACGCCGAACATACCTGTCACGTTATGCGGTACTTTTGTTCCACAACCGAAACGTTCGTTATCAATAGTGGAGAAATAATATTCCAGGCTAATGCCTGCACCTACAGGCCCTGCGACCAGCAAGATATTTTCGATAATTTTTCCATCCGGATCCTGAGTTGCATCGTAGGAAATCAAAAACATGCGGCGATCGAGGAAGATTCCCTGAGTAACCGCACGCCGTCCAATAACCGCGGCAGCATTGGTAGCATGGCCATATTCAGGACGAACCTGGCTTAAATCCTGGGAGCGTTGTGTCACATGCTGCAACGCAGCCGAAGGCGACGAAGGATTATTGGCCGAGACGAAACGTCGGCAACGTTCCTGAGCCGAAAATTCACGAGCCTGAAGGACGCAGGACTTGAATTTATCAAAAGCGTCCACCAGATTTGCCGGCATATCTTCCAAATCGTACCAAATAATATTATCGCTACAAGTATCGTGCTGGGCACCGACAAATCGGCAATCTTCGGGAATAAAAATACCTCGTTCCGCCAATAGTTGGCGTATTTCAGGGCGATTAGCCATTGCCGCAAAAACACGGGCATTGGGTCCACCTCTTTGTCCACCGCAAGCGCCACAATCATGGGCGGCTTCATGGGGATTATTCTGACTGGTGGAGCCGTGCGCCATCAAACAAACAATCTGAGCGAATCCATAAGTCAGGCCGGTAGTGCGTAGAAGCCCGGCAACCCGGTCAGCCTGCTGTTGATCGGTAAAACCCAGACTAGGGTGATCCGGCGTTGCCGTCGCAACGACATCCTTGGAAGTAAACTGAAGCTTAGTCGGCACTTTTGGTATCAAAGCTTGGCGTAAACGATCTACTAATGCTTGCTGTTGTTTAGGCATGATTGCTTTGCCAAGCAGGCCAAACAGCGTGAATGGGGCCAGCAGATCAATAGCTGCGTGCGACAGCAATAAGTTACGGCGGATATTTTGATGCAACAGATAAACAAGCCGCCCGTATAAGCCCCGTCCTTTATTATGCGCAGCCAGTTGTGCCGGACTATCCTCTTTGGCTATTTCGACAACATCATTAACCGGAATGACTCCAAGGGGACATAGGGGCGTTACATCATGGTCATCCAAGCCTTTATAGTTCATTGGGACACCAAAAAACCCCGCAGCACCCAATGTTTCGATAGCAGGATTTAATTCTTCCAAATGACGACGAACACTTTCTTCACGTTCATCCATGCAGAACATGATCTGTGCGTCGGGGCGCTTATCGCGTTTTTCCCAGCGTCCCTGCTTATGGTTAGCACGTATCGCCTGGAAAATACTGTCAGAATAATGGCGCTCATATGCGTACAACCAAACTTTGCCGCGCTCCGCCACTGTAAATTGATCCAATAACGTCAGCATCTGTAACAAATCCTGCTTTTGAAATGCTTGGGCATGTGACGCATCTAGCCCCAAGTGCTGGCATAAACGAAACAATCGCCAGCCGCTGTTATAAATTGTATGGGTGGTTCCTTGCTGTTCAGCCAGCGGGCTGGATTGCCATGTTTGAATCAGATCAGCAAGCTGCTGCCAATCCGCACGCTCATGTCGTTCCGAGCCCGCAAGCCTGATCAGCGACTCTGCCCGCTGGGTCAGATATTCCGGCAAATTGCCTTGGTATAGCTGACTGCGCACCATGAATTCCGAGAGGTTTCTTTGAAAGTAGGCCTGTAAACTACTTAGCTTAGCTTCGATTAACCAGTTTTCGCGGCAAACTTGATTTAACCAAAGTTGATCCAGCGTTAAGCGTATTGCCAGATAATCGGCAAGACTAGGTTTAGAATCATCCGGAGCATGATATTTAGGATTATGCTGGCGCCAATTGACAAAACCTGACCACCCAGGAATTTCAAGTGCCAGTCGCTGTATATATCCTTCCCATTTTTCTTGCGGAATCTCAAGCCGGGTTAGTTGCAGAATGATTGTGTCCAGCGCATCCACAGGCAACTCAGCCATTACCGCTTGCCAATTAGGTAACTCATCCAGATACGGATTGGCATCATATCGGGTGGTTTCTCGCCACGAGGCATATAGCCCCAAGCGGCTGCGCTCTGGTATATGCCATGCCGCTACGCCTTCATCCATGCAGGATGCACAAATACGAATCAGTTGTGGACGAACGGAGTCAAGAATATCAATCCCGCTCACCGCCAGAATAAAACCGCGCAAAGTAATGCCATCACCCACTTGACCCAGCAAATTATTCAATGCCTCACTAGCCTGCTGTTGCATTCGCTCATGAGTCGACGACATATTCCCATCGCGAACGTGCTCAAGCCATTCTTCAGCTTGCTCCAGTGACAAATCCAGCAGATTTTCTGGATGTAGCCCCGCATCTTCCATTTCAAGCTTTGTTAAGATGGCCTCCCACAATTGCCGGATGACATTATCCGAAACGATGCTACCAGCCCGCAATTGGTTACGGACTTGGTCCGGAACATCGGCTTGCACAGTATCCAATACGTTCAATTCTTCTATCTGCCAATTTAACTGGCTGACGGTTAATGGCTGTAGGTCAAATAACAAGGCGATGCGATAAATATCTTTGCGCCGGATGGTTCTATCCTTTGCCTGGCAGACTATTTGCTCTGACTGTAATTGCGGGTCATGCGCGAGCGCCGCAAAAATGTCGCTGTCGTCAATACGGCCTTGTTGATAATAATTACGGCTAAGTGTTTCGGGAAGATAACCGTAAATTCCGGTTAACGCTTCGCCCGCCGCCAATGCTTTTTCAAACGGCAGGTGCTGAAAACCATGTAGGGTGTTGTGGTGTACGAAATTATGAAGAGGTGCTTGCCCGGGCAAAACATGATCCAGATGATGTATTGCCACCGTGATTTGCTCGCGTAAGTTATTTGCTTGATCATCGCATTTTAAATGTGCTTCATGCATTAACTAACCCTCCAAAATTCGCAACCTGATCAGACCGTTCATTTGTGAGATGGTTGCCGCTGACAGCTCGACTAACGATGCAGGAAATAGACCGAATAACACGATTCCGCCAACCAGAACGCTAAGTGCCAATAACTCCGGCGGTCTTAAATCTTCGATATGCTTCATCTGCGGCTTTACCGGGCCGGTAAATAGCAAGCCAATGGTACGAATCGCATAAGCGGTACTGATGAGAATTCCCAGGCTAAAAAACACCATTAAACCACCCCACTGCTGAAAACCACCGACCATCGCATGCAGTTCTGCCACCGCTCCGATCGATCCCGGCATTCCCATCGCTGCCAGCAGTATTACGGTAGTAAAAAACGCGAAGCGCGGCATCACTTGAACCAGTGAGCTGTAATCCTGGATGTTACGGGTGTGGGTGCGCTCATACAGCATACCTACTACCATAAACATCCCACCGGCAATCAAGCCGTGAGCACTCATCTGCATAACAGCGCCTGTGAGGCCGACCTCATTTAATGTGGAAATACCTAACAAAACGATGCCCATATGACTAATTGAAGAATAGGCAACCATGGCCTTAAGATCGCTCTGCCGCCAAGCCAATAAACCTCCATAAATTATGCCGAACAGTGCCAGAAAAACCAGCAACGATTGCAATGTATGAGCGGCTGTTGGCAGCATGACAACTACCCGCAATAGACCGTAAGCACCCATTTTTATCAAAATACCGGACATCAAGATACTGACTGGACTGGGCGCTTCGACGTGCGCCAGCGGTAACCAACCGTGCAATGGAAAAATAGGCATCTTGACACCGAAGCCGATTAAAAAACCGATAAATGCCCATATTTGCTGGTTTTTTGGCATATTTTCTGACACATGGGTCATCGCGCTCATCAGGGAGACATGTTCTGGCACATACTGAAAGACTGCGATCAAGCTAACCAGCATGAATACCGAACCGCTCATGGTATACAGTACAAAATTAAGACTTGCTGTTTGTCGCCGTTTGCCACCCCAGCGGTCTATCAGGAAAAATAGCGGGATTAAGGTGATTTCCCAGAAAATATAGAAAAGAGACCAGTCCTGAGCCAAAAAAACACCCAGCATGCCAAATTCGGACAACAGTATGCCAATGTTGTAACCTTTGACATTTTTAGTAATATCGGCAGAAGCTAATAACGCAAATAAAGTGAGCAGTGATGTCAAGACGACCAGCGGCATGGACAAACCGTCAACACCTAGCGCATAAGAACTACCGATTTTGGGATTAATCGAGAAATATTCATTGAACTGCATACCTGCATCATGCGGGTCATAACTGAAAAGCAAGTAGCAAGTAAGCAATAAGACGATGCTGGTAAATAGTTTGCCAATACCGCGAGCGAAATTTGGGTTCCGACCGGGGAGCAGCGCTAACACCAAGGCACCAATCGCCGGGGTCAACAGAGTTACACTTAAAATCCCCATTATTTAGTTCAGTTAATCCAAAAAAATATTTAAGTATTTATGCTTACAATACTACAATGAAATTGGATCAATACGTAATTATAAAAACGAAGTAAGATATGCACAGCATCTTAAAATTCAAGAACTTTTTAAACCAACGAACGTTTACATATATCACTATTCCAGCATCATTAAAAAACCATGAAAACTTTAACTAAACAAATGCAATCAACTATTACTCCTGCAATGGCACTAGAGTTATTAAAAGAAGGCAACCGAAGGTTTCAAAGCAACCTCAAAGCAAATCGTAATCTGCTGCAACAAGCCAGTGAAACGTCGGATGGTCAACATCCATTTGCAATTATTTTAAGTTGTATAGATTCCCGCACCTCAGTGGAGTTAATTTTTGACCAAGGTTTGGGCGATGTCTTTAGTGTACGGATTGCTGGCAATATCATGAACGAAGACATTCTTGGCAGTATGGAATATAGCTGCAAAGTCGCTGGCGCTAAAATTATAGTAGTTTTAGGCCATACCAATTGCGGCGCCATAGCGGGTGCTTGCGACCACATAGAAATGGGTAACCTGACAGCCCTGTTAAGTAAAATACAACCAGCTGTTTTTAATGAGAAAAGCGAAACAAAAAACCGTAACTCAAGCAACCCTGAGTTTGTTGAAAAAGTATCTACTATCAACATAAAAAGAACAATACGTGCAATCATGGAACGCAGCCCAATTTTAAAAGAACTACTTGAAGCTGGTACGATTGGACTTATTGGTGGCAAGCATGACATCGCATCGGGTGTAGTAACTTTTTATGACGACACGTTAATCATCAATAATCCCAAGGAGCCACTATCAAATACGAACTGATTCCACAAAACAAAATCAATCGAATGACTACATTATTCGCCCAGAACGTCTGCCCCTTTAGGCGGCACAAATTTGAATAATTGCGGTGGAAGTTGTGGGTTGCGTTGCAGCTTCGAAAAACGAAGCACGGTAGTGTGGCCAAAGACATCTTGCAATTCCATGACCACCAGCTCAGATTGCGCGTTAAAGGCCATGAGAACTTTTTCAAAGCTAGTGTCCTGCGTACGGGGCGTAGCTTGCAGCCACTCCAGGTTATCCTTGGTTCCACTATCTTTCAACTTAAAGCCGCGCTCAATTTCATTGTTACCGGACAGGAGTGCCGCCGGGCTGCTGCCCAGCGCAGCATCTATTTTTTTCACTGTGACCTGATTAAGTTCTACGTCGTGGAGCCAGAATTTCTCGCCATCACCCACGATCAATTGTTCAGAAGGCTTTTGATAGACCCAACGGAATTTTCCGGGCCGTACAAACTGCATAGTGCCGGAAGCCAACTGAATGCGCTTGCCATTTTTGTCCCGAACCTCTTGAGTAAAGTTGGCCTGTGCTGAATGCGTGGACGCGATGAAATTTTTCAGTTTATCGGTGGCTCCGGCATACGCGGAGAGGGGCAAAACAAAAAATAAAAAAATAAAAAACTTGAACATGTGGAATTCCTCTCTGCATTGACCTCTCCTTGTCGGGAGAGGTTAGATGGATTTGGGTTTTACTGCTTACTCCTGCCTGGCAGGCGCAATCACTTCACGGTTGCCGTTACTCTGCATGGGCGTCACCACTCCGGCGCGCTCCATCTGTTCCACCAAGCGCGCAGCACGATTGTAGCCAATACGCAAATGGCGCTGCACCAGCGATATAGAAGCGCGACGCGATTTCACCACAATGTCCACCGCCTGATCATAGAGTGCATCGGCTTCCACGCTACCTCCATTTTCGACTTCACCGCCCGCGTCAAGTTCATCCAACGAAGTTAGCACGCCTTCGACATATTGCGGTACACCCTGCGCCTTAAGATATTCGGCGACGCGGTGTACCTCCTGGTCGGAAACGAAAGCACCATGCACTCGCTGCGGATAGCCGGTACCAGGCGGTAAATAAAGCATGTCGCCTTGACCAAGCAATGCTTCCGCACCCATCTGATCGAGAATGGTGCGCGAATCAATCTTGCTGGATACCTGAAATGCCACGCGTGTTGGCACGTTAGCTTTGATCAAGCCTGTAATAACGTCCACCGAAGGGCGTTGAGTCGCCAATACCAGATGAATACCAGAGGCACGCGCCTTTTGCGCCAGACGCGCAATCAACACCTCGACCTTCTTGCCCACCACCATCATCAAGTCGGCCAATTCGTCGATAAACACCACGATGAATGGTAATTCTTCCGCCGCTTCGGGGTTATCTGGAGTAAGCGTAAATGGATTGGTCAGCGGTTGATCCGCCTTGATGGCATCGCGTACCTTCTGGTTGTAACCGGCAATGTTGCGCACACCTAGTGACGACATCAGGCGATACCGCTTGTCCATTTCCTGCACGCACCAGTTGAGCGCGGACGCAGCTTCGCGCATGTCAGTCACCACAGGGGCTAACAGGTGCGGGATGCCTTCATACACGGACAGTTCGAGCATCTTGGGATCAACCAGCAACAACCGTACCTGCTGCGGCGTAGCCTTGTAGAGCAAGCTCAAAATCATGGCATTGATCGCTACCGACTTGCCGGAACCGGTAGTACCTGCAACCAAAACATGCGGCATTTTGCCCAGATCGGCAACCACGGGTTTGCCGGAAATATCCTTGCCCATCGCCATAGTGAGCGGCGAATTCATGCCCGCGTAATCCTGCGAACTGAGGATTTCGGACAACCGCACCATCTGTCGCTTCGGATTGGGCAATTCTAATGCCATGTAGGATTTGCCCGGAATCGTTTCCACCACGCGAATGCTGACCACGGAGAGTGCGCGCGCCAAGTCTCTCACCAGACTCGTGATCTGGCTGCCCTTCACCCCAACTGCAGGCTCGATCTCGTAGCGCGTAATGACCGGCCCCGGATAGGCCGCCACCACTTTCACTTCCACGCAGAAATCTTTGAGTTTGCGTTCAATCAAACGTGAAGTGAATTCCAGCGTGTCGGCAGACAACATTTCAACTTCTTGCACTGGCTGATCCAGCAGATGCAACGGCGGTAGCGGCGAATCAGGCATTTCAGGAAACAATGGCACCTGTTTTTCTTCCGATACACGCGCAGACTGCCGCACTTCAATCAGTGGCTGCTCGATATATATCGGTAGATGGTTCTCTACACGTTTTTTTTCTTCTTCTACTACAACCTGACGCTCGCTTAATGCTTGTGCACCAACACGCTTGTCCTGCCAGGTCCGCCAAGTATTTTGCGTCCAATAATAGAAGGCTTCAAGAACTGCTCCCAATCGATCAATAAACCGCAGCCACGACAGGCCGCTAAACAAACTAAATCCGATGGCTATCAGCACCAGCAAAAATAAAGTGGCACCGGTAAATCCCAACAAGTGCGCCAACCCGTCACCTAGCACCACGCCCAACATACCGCCTGGCGCCAGTGGCAGCGCGGCCTTCAGGGTATGCAGCCGCAGGGCTTCCAATGAACTGCTGGCCAGCAACAATACGGTAAAGCCAATCAGCGCGATCCATAGGGCACGACGATCGAACAGGCTATCTTTCGATATGCCGCGATAGTCCACCCATATCTGCTGCACCAGGAATGCAACCCACCACCAGGCAGAAAAACCGAATACATACAGCAATACATCCGCCAGCCAAGCGCCGAACACGCCGCCCGAATTATGTGGCACAGCATCGCTGGCACTATTCGACCAGGCAGGATCGTTTCGGTCATAACCATACAGGACGAGGATTAAATAAATTGCCACCGCAACCAGCAACAGTAAACGCGATTCGCGCAGCAATGCAGCCAACCGACCTGATAGCGGAGAGGGTTTTTCAAGCTTGCTACTCAATAACGCCATAGTAATAAAGCCATAGTGCGTTCATACCCCATTTTTCTTGACTATCACATCTTACAACGAGGTGAAGCCTTCCCCGCTCAAGATTTTGGTACGCCATGTGCAGTAACAATTTTTGGCCTGCGCATGCAATTCGGCGCACAAGCCATGCTGCTTCTGAAGGGCTAAACAAGTTCATTACAGCCTCTCAACTCTGACCGGAACCGCTATGTTTCCTCAAGCAATTCGAGTTTGAGTTGCAAGGCCACCATCTTCGCATCCGGCTGCGGCTGCCAAGGCACCACGCCAAGTAGCGGAGCGGCCAAGCGTTGCTGCAATGCCGCAATATTGGCTTGTACCGCGAGCATCTCTACATCCAGCACATTAGCCACCCAACCGGCACATTTTAATCCACATGCCTCAATCGCGCTTGCTGTCAGCAGCGCATGGTTGAGACAGCCCAAACGCATGCCCACCACCAAAATAACAGGCAAACCCAATTGCAGTGCCAGATCGGCAATGTCTTGATTGTTATTCAGCGGCACTCTAAATCCTCCTGCGCCTTCTACTATCACCACATCCGCTTGTGATGCCAGCTCGTGATATGACGTCAGGATGCGTGCAAAATCGATACGTACACCTGCATTCTGCGCAGCAATATGCGGCGCGACAGCATTTAGAAAACTATAGGGATTGATCTGGCCATAGCTCACCAGTACATTACTGGCCGCCTGCAATTGCCTCACATCCTGATTATGTCCGTCATCGTCACAACCCACCGCCACCGGCTTCATACCGACTACGCGCTGTCCTTGCGCAACAAAGGCATGCAGCAATGCGCAACTGATCAGCGTCTTGCCGACTCCAGTATCAGTACCTGTTACGAAGTAATTCATCTTATTCCTCGAATGCTTGTGGAGTTTCCTGCGCTTAGGCTAGGGCAGTAGTTTGACGCATAGCAGGGGCTGGCGCTAAATGAATAATCGCCACAGACATAGGTCATATAAGTGGTTTCAGCAAGGTACATGAGGAATGCAATTAATGAGCTAAGTCAAAATACTTGACTATAGCCCACTATTTACTTAGAGAATGAATGTGGTAACTGCGTTAAACCCGAAACCAAAATGAGTATGCACATCGCAACGCGTATAGATCGCGACGTGCACATAAGATTAAAGAAAGCTTATTTTCAAATAAACTTCCTGAAACACATTTATTTATGAACTTACTCTCCGCCTTGAACACCCAGGTGACCGCCCGTTCCAAGCCCACCTTTAACCTCTTGTGCTTTGTAAGAACGCACGGCTTTCACCATATTGTTATAAGAATCAGTAAATGCAGCAACGATCACCTTCCCTTCCGCTGTGTTGGAATAACCTCCGCCCGCCCCGCCAAGCGCACCTCCGAACAAGCCACCTAAGAATCCAAAGTCCATATTGCGTGCACTACCCTCAGCTGCAGCTAACTGAACGCCCGAACGGTTATCAACCAAGGTCAACATGGTGCTGGACTCTTTGGCAGACATACTACCGCCCAATAGAGCACCAACGGACCCAAAAAGGCCACCAAGAGCAGCGCCCGCGCCTCCGGCATTCGTATTGCTGAAGGTGATAGAAGGGCTCATAGAGAAATCAGCCGCTACCATTTGTCCTTTTTGGAACTTAGAACCCTTGCGTAACTCTCCCGATTCCGCCAATGCACGCTCCCCCATCATATTGCCCATCGCACGCCCCCGGTCTACCACCACAAAGCAGTTAGACTGTTGAACAAGCATTTTAAGTACGGGAGTAGTAGATCCTAATTTCATTTGCCCAGTTAAGATGCCATACCATGGGGAATTGGTGTCCTCAACGACTGCCAAAGTACCCAAAGATTCAGCACATTTTTCAAGCTTGCTGTTGGCGTTTTGTGATGTTGCGCCACCGGCAGAGCCAGTGGCGGTCGTTTTCGCTTCCTGAGACCCCATCTTCATGTCGGCACAACCCGCCAGGAAAGCACAACTCGCCATAAAAATAGAAGCAACCGCTACCGTGGTTGTACGGCAGAAACCGTGAGAAACATTCTTCATAATTTACCTCTCCTTAATTTTTTAATATTATCGAACGCGGTAGTGAATGACCTGTTGATTACAAATCATTTACTCATTACGGATGCAGTTGACCAAACTTTAAAACCTTAAAATTATACTACAGCTTCAAAGCTGTACTACCGACCCTGACATGACATTCGGTTCATATTCAGCCTCTTCTAGCACAACTACGCATAAACCTTGCAACCTCCGCATATATCTATAATCCACGCGCGTCGTAATTTTCACCACAGGTCAAGGTAAGGATGTGGCACTCATACTCGCCATCTGGTCAAACCGAGCTTTGAGCTTCTGATCTATCGTGCGCCATTGCGCAATATATTGGCTGGGCAGTTCATACCTCAGAGTGAAAACCGCCCTATTTATGGGTTTAGATATCACTGCGTCCGGTACAGGACGATAAAAGGTTTCAACTACGCAAATTGGAAATGCACTATGAAAAAAACTTTCATCGGCACATCGAATACGCACCAGTTCATCCGTAGGATGATCATGACTAAAGAATATATTTGCTTTGCCGGATGGGTCGTAATAATGCAACATCCCCGGTAATTCCGGTGAATCTGGTTGCCGCTGCAATCTTTCAAAAAAATATTTAAAATAGTGATCCCAAGGCCTCATATGCGTAATAGAGGCGTGCACGTTTTGTCCCCATGTTAATTTTTCAAATTGCGCTAAATTTTCTTCCCTTACTGGAGAAATATCCGGCAATATGGCGTCAATTTTAATGAAATCAACAACTAACCTTTTCTTACCTTGAATCTGTTTTTGCGGCACATCCGCCCAGCCACGTAATTGCTGACTGTATCCTTTAAAGTTATATACCAGCGGTACATCAAAATTAACGCCATCCATACTTACGCGAAAATTGATTTTATTAGCCTCTACTAGGTTGACGACCTTCCGTTGCGGGACAATCGACTGTTTTACTTTCCCTCGATAAAAGACAGTCTCCGCCCATATTGGTAGCTGCTGCCATGTCACCGCAGTAATCACAGCAACCGTGACAATTCCCCATATCAATGGATTTTTGCCACGCATCCTTGCTGCTTTGGCCGCAAAGAAACCCAGCAAAACGATACCCAATATAAGGGGTAGCAGTCCAATTTTGAACACCATTATCATTTCACCTGGCAAACCCTCAGATAACAATTTCTATTTTGTACATCCGCGTTGATGCGCCAAGTTAGCGCGTTCACGCCGATGAGTAAAAACGCTAAGCCAAGTGCATAACTTACAGCCAAGCCTCTCATTACCACCCCATAAGAAAATCGGCAGGAGATACCAAGCGTCACTTCCATCGGTCGCGTGAGGTATCCCCACTGGTCGAGAGCCATGCTCAGTCTTTCCATTTTGGCCAAAAAAAATTAAATATTTTTTAATCAAAATATTATACATATCACTATACATTCTTAACGATACCCGCAACACTCTTCTTCGACGTAAAAAAGGGGCGTATACGCCCCTTTTTGTTCGCATTTAAGGCAAACATTTACCTAACGGGAAGCACGCTTACGATCTTGTTCAGTAAGATGACGCTTACGCACACGTATAGACAACGGGGTGATTTCCACCAGCTCGTCGTCATCAATAAATTCAACAGCGGATTCTAGCGTCATCTGAATTGGCGTGGTCAAGCGCACAGCTTCATCCGTGCCGGAAGAACGTACATTGGTCAATTGCTTGCCCTTGATCGGGTTAACCACAAGGTCGTTATCGCGACTATGTATACCAATGACCATGCCTTCATACAATTTATCTCCAGGGCTGACAAACATGCGGCCACGATCTTCCAATTTCCACAAGGCATAGGCCACGGCCTCGCCATTGTCTTGAGAAATCAACACTCCATTATGACGACCTGGCATATCAGGCTTGACCGGGCCGTAGTCGTCGAATACGTGTGAAATAAGTCCGGTGCCACGTGTCATGGTCATAAAATCACCTTGAAAACCAATCAAACTACGCGCCGGAATACGATACTCCAAACGCACGCGCCCCCTTCCATCTGATTGCATGTCCTGCAAATCCCCACGCCGACGACCCAGCTCTTCCATTACCGCACCCTGGTTTGCTTCTTCAACGTCTACAGAGAGCATTTCATATGGCTCACATTTTTCACCATTAATTTCACGGAACACCACACGTGGTTTAGATACCGCTAATTCAAAGCCTTCCCGACGCATATTTTCCAACAGAATGGTCAAGTGCAATTCACCACGTCCCGACACCAGGAAAGAATCTGTCTCACCCGTTTCTTCCACGCGCAATGCCACATTAACCAACAATTCTTTAGTCAAACGGTCTTTAATCTGGCGGCTAGTAACAAACTTGCCTTCTTGTCCCGCCAAGGGAGAGCTGTTCACTTGGAAGGTCATGGTCAACGTAGGCTCATCCACCTTAGGCATAGGCAGAGCTTCTGGCTGATTAATATCGGCCAAGGTAACACCAATACCGATATCTTCGATACCGTTGACTAGAATAATATCGCCAACACCCGCTTCTTCCATCTGTACCCGCTCTATACCACGGAAGCCCAACACCTGATTGACCCGCGCTTTCTTCGGTGGTTTATCACCATTCAGTACCATAACCTCTTGACCAGGCTTAATTCGCCCCCGCGAAACACGCCCAACACCAATGCGTCCGACAAAGCTGGAGTAATCCAGCGCAGAAATTTGGAATTGCAGCGGCCCGTCCATATCGCCAACTGGCGCCGGCACATGCTTCAACACAGTATCAAACAACGGACGCATATCCTTGCTGGGATTCGCCAAATCCAATGTCGCGAAACCATTCAATGCTGAGGCGTAGACTATCGGAAAATCCATTTGTGCTTCGGTTGCGCCAAGTTTATCGAACAAATCAAAGGTATGATCCACTACCCACTCTGGCCGCGCACCGGGACGGTCAATCTTGTTAATCACTACGATAGGACGCAAACCCAGTGCCAGCGCCTTGCGTGTAACAAAGCGGGTTTGCGGCATTGGGCCTTCCACGGCATCTACCAGCAACAACACGCCATCTACCATCGACAGAACTCGTTCCACCTCACCACCAAAATCGGCGTGTCCTGGTGTGTCCACGATATTGATATGGACACCTTCATATTCCACTGCGCAGTTTTTTGCCAGAATGGTGATGCCACGTTCTTTCTCAAGATCGTTGCTATCCATTACGCGCTCAGCGATATGCTGGTGCGCGGCGAAAGTGGCTGTCTGGGACAGCAGCTTGTCCACCATAGTGGTTTTGCCATGATCAACGTGGGCAATAATGGCGATATTACGGAGTGCGCGCGACATGTTTACTACCTAAGCTAGATAAAGGGCGCGCATTCTAGCATAAGGTCACTTCTAAACATTGGAATTCATTCCAAACCCTAATTACAATGGTAAAGTTATTACAGCCTACGTTTCGATTACAACCTATTTTTTAAGTAGCAAAGCTCGTCCAGATATATTTTCTGGCTATCATTGCTTAAAATGTGTAGAATATATCCTTGCTGCGATATGCGTGCAGCAAAAGCTCATCGTTTTCTGACCTCTGGCGTCTCTGACGCGTCTTGCTTTTACCGGTTAGCGACGATGTTTTGCGCTGGTAGAGTCTATGATCTCCCTACTAAATTTTAGTGTGTGGCTTTAGCCACGCATGCGCTTTGATTTAATCATTTAATGAAGGAACAATCGTGTCTATTGAAAACACAGCTACACCTATTAAAGTTATTACTTTTGCCTCTTTGGGATTAAACCCCTTGATCCTTAATGCCGTGGAAGAATCTGGCTATACCGTGCCCTCGCCCATTCAGGCCGAAGCCATTCCTGAAGTGATGGCGGGTCACGATCTGATGGCATCCGCCCAGACTGGTACCGGCAAAACTGCCGCTTTCATACTACCGGCATTACACCGCATCGCCGAACCTGCTGCCGTGCGTAGCAAGGGTCCACGCGTACTGGTACTGACCCCGACGCGCGAGCTGGCACAACAGGTTTCAGACGCCGCAACTAAATACGGCAAGAACATGCGCCTGAAAGTAGTGAGTATTCTTGGTGGCATGCCCTACCCGCTACAAAACAAACTGCTATCCAGCCCAGTAGACATTTTAGTGGCCACTCCGGGGCGTTTAATTGACCACATCGAGCGCGGCCGTATCGATTTCTCACGCCTCGAAATGCTAGTGCTGGACGAAGCCGACCGCATGCTGGATATGGGTTTCATTGATGACGTGGAGCGCATCGCCGCAGCCACCCCGGCCACGCGCCAAACGCTACTGTTCTCCGCCACACTGGATGGTGTAATTGGTAACCTGGCAAAACGGTTACTCACGAATCCAAAGCGCATAAGTGTCGCAGCTACACAGGCACGCCACGAAAATATCGAACAACGCCTAATGTATGTGGACGACATGGCACATAAGGGCCGTTTGCTGGATCACTTGCTGCGTGATGCAAGCTTGAATCAAGCATTGGTATTCACCGCCACGAAACGCGACGCTGATGCTTTGGCTGACCAGCTGCTGTCCCAAGGACATTCTGCTGCCGCGCTACACGGTGACATGAACCAGCGCGAACGTAACCGCACACTGGTTAGCCTGCGCCGTGGCCAAGTGCGCATCTTGGTAGCGACTGACGTAGCAGCACGTGGCATCGATGTTCCAGGTATTTCCCATGTAATCAATTTTGACCTACCTAAGGCCGCCGAAGACTACGTGCACCGTATTGGCCGCACCGGTCGCGCTGGATCTTCCGGTATTGCAGTATCATTCGCATCCAACCGCGATGCCGGAAACCTGCAAAAGATCGAACGCTACACCGGACAGAGCATAACCGCCCATATCGTTGCCGGCCTGGAACCCAAATTTAAACCACGTCCACAGCCCTCCAGCACACGTGGCAAACCCGGCGGATTCGGACGCCACACTTCCCCCGATAGCCGCCATGCTCATACCGATGGCGCTCGACGTGAGGGTCAATCCCACAATCGTTTCGGCGCCAATGCACCACGGCGTAATGGCAACACCGGCAACACGAGTCCTGCTGGCCAGGAACGTCGTCCGGCAAGCAACTTCTCGAATGGACGTGGCTACAACAGTGGCAACCGTTAAGCATTAAACGTTTTTTCGCTAAAAGCAAAAAGGCATGCCTAGGCATGCTTTTTTGTTTCTGCTGGTAATCATAATGCTGGGCCGCCTCTATACACTCAAAGTTCATCCAAATGCCAAGGGCAGAAAGAATTTGTGAGCACCTTCTGCTTGCCTCACTTCCATACTCCAAAGCTAAAAATCAAATGGCCTCACTAGGCGGATGGCCCGGATAGCTGTATTTTTAGAGGTATCCTGTTGTGCTGACAGCCGCTATCCACTATGCTTGCCACCGTTTATTCTTAAAATCTAAGCAATTATGCCCGTCAGCATCAAAACCCCTCAGGAAATAGAAAAAATGCGCATCGCGGGTCGCTTGGCCAGCGAAGTGCTGGACTACATCACACCTTTTATACAAGCCGGCGTTACTACTGGCGAAATTGACCACCTCTGCCATGATTACATGGTGAATATTCAACAATGTATTCCTGCGCCCCTCAATTACGCGCCGCCAGGACATGCGCCCTACCCAAAATCCATTTGTACCTCAATCAATCATCAGGTATGCCATGGCGTGCCGGGTGACAAAAAACTCAAGAACGGCGACATCCTGAATATTGACGTCACCACCATCAAACAAGCCTATCACGGCGATACCAGCCGCATGTTCCATGTCGGCGAAACCTCCATCCAGGCAAAACGGCTGTGCGATACCACTTATGAGGCGATGTGGCGGGGCATCCGCGTAGTCAAACCCGGCGCATATCTGGGCGATATCGGCCATGCCATCCAGAGCTTTGTCGAAGCGCTGGGCTACAGCGTAGTACGCGAATTCTGCGGCCACGGTATCGGCAGGGGATTTCACGAAGAGCCACAGGTATTGCACTATGGCAAGCCTAAAAGCGGTTTGAAACTGGAAGCGGGCATGGTTTTCACCATAGAACCGATGATTAACGCAGGCAAAGCTGGCATCACTCAACTCGGTGATGGCTGGACCATCGTAACCAAGGATCACAGTTTGTCAGCCCAGTGGGAACATACCGTTCTGGTAACCGAATCCGGCTTTGAAGTGCTGACTGTCTCTGCTGGATCTCCCCCTCCGCCTTAAATAAGTCGTGCAAAGCGCCGCTGAAATCCGCCAGAGCTTGCGTGCTGCACGATTATTCCTGCAACAGGATTATGAACGCCACGCACAAGCAGCCCGCCTGCTGCGTGCCCATGCCAAGCTGGTGGATGAACACTTACGTGCGGTATGGCAACTCCTCGCCATGCCGTCAAACCTAACGCTCGTAGGCGTAGGCGGCTATGGGCGTAGCGAGTTATATCCCAAGTCCGACATTGATCTGCTAATCCTGTTGCCGGAGGAACCGGATCCCGCATTGCAACAACATTTGCAGGAACTGGTCGGCCTGCTGTGGGACATCGGCCTGGAAGTCGGCCACAGCATCCGTACCGTTGCGCAATGCGTAGAGGAATCGGTCGATATTACGGTACAGACCAATCTGTTAGAAGCACGTTTAATTATCGGCGCACCCCAACTGTTTGAGGAAATGGTCAGTACACTGGCACAACACCTTGATCATCGCGCGTTCTACCTTGCCAAGCAGAACGAGCAACAGCGGCGCCACGCTCGTTTCATCGATGCGGACTACAACCTCGAACCCCACTTGAAAGAAAGCCCCGGTGGCCTGCGCGATTTACAGACCGTACTGTGGATTAGCCGCGCCTGCAATTTGGGCGACACCTGGCGCGAACTGGCCAAGGCAGGCATGATTACTGCACCTGAGGCACGCGCCATCGCGCGTCATGAAGCGCTGCTACAAAACCTGCGTATTCGCCTGCATTATTTGGCCGGGCGGCGTGAAGATCGCCTGCTATTCGATTACCAAACCGAATTGGCGAAACAAATGCACATCACTGCTACAGGTGTACGCCGTGCCAGCGAACACATGATGCAGCGCTACTACCGCACTAAACAAGCTGTATTACAACTCAATGACGTGCTATTGCAAAACTTACATACACACCTGTTCCCTGAAGCGAGCACAAACCATCCACTGAATGCCCGCTTCATAACGCGTGATGATTTGCTCGAAGCGCGTGATGAAGCCCTGTTCGAACGCGAACCATCTGCCATTATGGAAAGTTTCCTGTTACTGGAACAACATCCACGTCTGAGCGGATTTTCTGCCCCCACTTTGCGCGCTCTGTGGCGGGCACGTCATAAGATAGATGCTGCATTCCGACGCAATGCACACAATCGTGCATTGTTCATGGCTATCCTACGGCAGCCACACGGCCTTACCCATGCGCTGCGGCGCATGAATCAAAATGACATTCTAGGCCGCTATCTACCTGCGTTTGGTCGCATCGTCGGGCAAATGCAGCATGATCTGTTTCATGTTTACACTGTTGACGAACACATCCTAATGGTGGTGCGCAATCTGCGCCGCTTGACTTTAGCAGAACACGCACATGAATATCCCCTATGTAACAAGCTGATCAAGGATTTCGCGCGGGTCGAGGTACTATATATCGCCGGGCTGTTCCATGACATCGCCAAGGGCCGCGGCGGCGACCATTCAATACTGGGGTGTGCGGACGCTGCGCGCTTCTGCAAACAACACGGGCTGACGCAGGAAGATACCGACCTAGTAGTATGGCTGGTAGGGCATCATCTAACAATGTCCGCCACCGCACAAAAACAAGATTTGTCCGATCAGGACGTGATCGCGGCCTTTGCTGCAAAAGTAAAAAATGACCGCTACCTAGTAGCGCTGTACTTGCTAACCGTAGCTGATATTCGTGGCACCAGCCCAAAAGTGTGGAATGCCTGGAAGGGCAAGTTACTCGAAGATCTGTTCTGGGCAACGCGCCGCTACATGGTTGACGGCAAAATTGCCGATCAGGTCGGCGAAATCCGCGCACGCACACTGGAAATACTAAGCTTGTATGCCATTGATCCTGAAGTACATGAAACACTGTGGGCGCAACTAGACCCAGAGTATTTTCTACGCCACGAACCGCAGGAAATTGCCTGGCACACTCGCCTGTTGGCACATCAAGTCAATAGCGATACAGCTATCGTCAAGACACGTTTAAGCCCCATCGGGGAAGGCATTCAGTTGATGGTATATAGCCCCGACCAGCCTTATATTTTTGCGCGCATCTGCAATTTTTTCGAACGGTTGAATTACAACATCATGGAAGCAAAGATCCACACCACCCAGCACGGTTACGCATTGGACAGCTTTCTGGCAATGGATGCAGGCAGCAGCAAGCCAGCATATCGCGATGTGATGAATTACATAGAGTATGAACTGTCACGGGAGATAGCCACCGCCGATGAACCTTCCGTACCAAAATCCGCCAGAATATCCCGCCAGCTTAAACATTTTCCCATCGCGCCCGAGGTTAATATAACGTCAGACAATAAAGGCAATTATCTGCTTTCCATCATCGCTGGCGACCGCCCCGGCCTGTTAGCACGGATTGCACATGTATTGGCACGGCATGGCATAACAATACGTAGTGCCAAGATCAACACTCTGGGCGCGCGCGCCGAGGACACCTTCCATATAGCCAGCGCAGCGCTAATTCAACCGCAGACAACTACAACGCTACGCGAAGAACTGTTACGGCAGATTATTTAAGGGCGCCTCTAAAAATTCAAGTTGCTAAACTAAAACAAGGCACGAGTAAAAAATTTGAGCGCGGCATATAGTTGATATGTAAGCGATAATTTTTTTGAAAAACGCCGTGTTATGACGAAAATTGAATTTTTAGAGGCGCCCTTAAATGCTATCCAGAGAATACGCGGCATCAAGAAAACAGTTGAGAACGGGGCTATGGCGAGTGATCAATCTTTTCCCAACTGCCTTAATCAAAGGCAGGAACTGTTGTATAGGGCATCATTGGTCAGCACGTGACACGCGGTCATTGTCAACACGAACCCGATCCCCAACTTTTATATCACTGACACTACTTTGAGTGACTGTGTGAATAGTACCGTTACTCAACCGAACACGGACACGATGCCCCTCCCGGTTTGCAGATTGCATCCGCTTTTCAATTTCGCGACCGGCAACAGCACCTCCGACCGCACCAGCAACAGTGGCTGCTGCCTGCCCTTTTCCGCTACCAGCTTGATGCCCCAACAGACCACCTACCACTCCCCCAACTAAGAGTCCGGTAATATGGTTATCATCGTCGGAAGCTTTAATGGCCTCTATATCTTCAACCACGCCATAACCAATAAAACTGGAAGATGATGACGAAGTGGGTAACCCTGAGGACGTACTGATCGGCGCGGCAGGATTGCTACTGTTGGCACAGCCTCCCAATAACGTCGCAGCTGCCACAGCACTTATTAAAATAATTTGCATCGATTTCATTTAGCGCCCCTAAGTAAGTCAGCATAGCCACATTTTAAAGGTTGAATTATAAAACTTCAGCAAAAGCCAAACCATCCACTAAATCACAGCAAAAAATTATGCGTGCCCAAACATGCGCACGAAAAATCACGCTATTACTTTTTATCGCCATTAGCTGTATCTTGAATTTTATCTCCCGCCTTTTCAATTTGCTCTCCTACTTTCTGAGTAGCTTTGTCAATTTCCTTACCAGCACTCTCAGCGGGACCTTCATGTTTCTGACAACCCAATAACGCCAACATTATGACACCTACCGCTAACGCCGCAGCAGTGTATTTCTTCAATTCCATCATTTAGTTAAGCTCTCTGAATACACTGCATGTCGGATAAATGATGTATTTTCACATTTATTGTCATTTAGCCATAAAAACATCGAATCGATAATATATTTGCTACTTACTGATCTCGTGACCAATAACTCCCCCAACTGCGGCACCACCAATCGTCCCTGCTGTGCTGCCTCCTGTAAGTACCGCACCGCCAATTGCGCCTGCCCCAGCACCGATAGCTGTATTTTTACCCTGCGTTGACATGCCGGAGCATCCACCTAAGCCCAAAAACATAACTGTGATTAATGTGCTTACTGCAACTTTATGTATCGTTTTCATGTTAGTTCCTTTTTAGTTATATAAAATTAATCATAGCCACGAAATTTAAGCCTAACCATTTTTCATAATGAATTTTAGCCACAGCCAAACATTTACTACTAATATCCCATGTTAAAGCATCACATTTTTCTTTAGCTATTTGGTAATCTACATCATCAAATTCCCACTGGCTTTCCGACGCAATCCTTTCATACTTCCAAACTCTGTTCAGTACGCTAACGAACATACTGACTGGCACTCAAATTATTTTTGAGTTATTTACGCGCAGTTTCGTACAGTGGCATGACGGTTGGCAGCAACTTTTCAATCTGTCGAATACGAGTTGTATCAGCTGGATGACTGCTCAATAATTCAGGTGAGCGCTGGCCGTTTTTGCCATTCATCATTTTCTGCCACAATGAAACCCCTGCGCGTGGGTCGTAACCTGCCCGAGCACTTAACTCCAAGCCAATTTGATCAGCCTCAGTCTCGTCAGCACGGCTAAATTTGGTTGCGACCAATGCCTGATAAGCAGAACCAACCAGATCTGCCGCCCCCCCGCCTAAACCTAACAATGCCACACCAACATTAATTGTAGTATTGGCAACCATTGCCTGGGACACCTGTTCGCGGGAATGCTCGCGCAAAGCGTGGGCAACCTCATGCCCCAATACAATTGCAATTTCATCATCGGTTAGCTTTAACTCATTGATCAACCCGGAATAAAACATTATTTTACCGCCAGGCATACAGAATGCGTTAAGCTGTTTGTCGCTAATTATGTTGGTTTCCCACTTCCAATTTGGCGCATCAGAACGAAATGTTGCAGTATGTGGTTTGATGCGATTAGTAATTGCAAATAACCGTTCCAACATCGCACGATCTTGATTAAGCGCCCCTTTTTGTTCTGCTTCTGCCTTCAGCTTGTTATAGCTTTGTTCGGCGACTTGCTCCAGCTGTTGTGAAGAAACAAGCATAAGCTGGGAGCCTTTTATGCCGACTGCACCGCCAGAAGTCGTGGTTTTACATCCGCCAAATGCAGCCAATGACAAACTGATAAATACTGCCGAATAAATCCTATTATTAAACATACTTTCCTTTACGACTCTTGCTTGTCTACCATAATGTTTTGCATCATGACGAACTGCCGAACCGTTCCATACAAAAACTCAGAAGAATTAACGACGATTCAGAAGCAGTCCGATCACCGCCCCAATTCCAACAGCTACACCTATGGCACGCCAAGGATTTTCATGAACATAATTGTCAGTGGCCCGAACTGCCATCTTGGTAGTTTCAATTGCAGTTTCTTCAATATGGCGCAGCCTATTTTTGGCTGCCCTCAAATTTAATTCCATATTTGCGCGTAAAGCATTAGCCTTATCGCCACCTTCATCGGCCACAGACTTCAACAACTGCTCGCCTTCGCTTACAACGGCATTGAAATCTTTAAGTAAATCATTTTTTAAAGTCTGGCTAATAGATTGGGTCATAACATATTCCTTTTTATTAAAAATTAAGGCACTTAGATATTGTATAGCTAAAAAATCTCCAATAAATCAGATAGTCTTTTTAGTATATTACTAAACAATAAGTAATGTCGGTTCGGTAGCTAACATAATGGCGATTTAATCCATATTGGCCAATAACCGCATAATGCATAAAGAAATTTTTTAAGATACAACCTTAATCGCCTGTAAAATCTGATCGAAATTGACAATGCTCTGATAAGTAGCAATCGTAGTGGAAAGCTGACACGTAAAATTAGCACGAAAATTAAGCGAAAATTAGAAGCGAAAATTAGGGTCAGATTCGATTTAATCACCCTAATTTAGACAGGTAACAGGCGCGAGCACGTTAGTGCGAAGCGTCCTTGTTGACCTGTTTGTTATGCGTTTTTTCAAGCAAGGATTTCCCCAATCTGGCAGCTCTTGAGATTACGGCAATTGTCTGGTCAATGTTTGCAACAAAATCCTTAAGTTCTGTGGCCATAAATACCTTTGAGCGATTAAAGCTTTTCTCGATTTTTGGTAGCGCATCCATGGTTTCGATTAGGGAGACAAAACCTTGTCGACCAGTAAATGCAGATTCCTCTAATCCATGCAAAACGTCTATGAACTCTTGTAATCCTTTTTCGCCACCTTCCTCTAGCGCGAATTCGCCACCAAGAATGGATTCCAGACTGCTTTCCACTTCATTAAGCAGGTTTCGATACTTGGCATTATTTGGTTTAACGAACGCACCGTATTCTTGAAGGTGGATAGCCAAGCCCCTAACGATATTTATTTGCTGCTTGGCGGAATGCTGACCAGATTGCAGCATTCCGCCGGACTTGGTAATTTCAGGGGTGACTTCATTTTCTAACCTAGAGCCGACTTCTATTACTATCTGACCGAGTTCTTCAAAGCTCTCTTCGAGCTTAACGCGATAATCGAGCAAGCCATAATCTGATTTAGAATCTTCATCGAGCACACTGAAAGCGGATGCAAAACTCTCTGTGCTATTTGGTCGTGTTCCACAAAAGTCTTTTACAGGATTCCCAAAAGGCAGTTTTCCTTTGATTGCTTCTTTTGCTAGCTGAATAAATTCTTCTTTCGCTTGATTCATTTTTGAGAAGTGCATGCTGTATGACACTACTCTGTAAGAGCGTAGATCAAAGGGGAGTTCTTCTATGTCTTGTGTCAATAAAATTACATTCTTGTTGAGTGCGTGAGCAATACCTAATTCATAATAAACATTCGGATTTGAGCCTGTCAGGTCAGCGATAATTAATTCACTTGAATATATGCCGGATACGATATCGCTAAGAATATTGTTTTGGCTAAGGATGTCATCTGCTCGCTTTACGTCGTAACCTGCATTATTTAAGCCATCAGAAATTAAATACCTGTATACATCTGATAGCTCTTCTGCAAATGGCATCAAAACGAACGCCTTCTTAGTGGCCATTCTTACCCCTTGTCTTACACATAACGAAATATAGACACCCTAAAAAATGCCGATAAAAGCACCTTCGAGATGTATAGTCTGCAGCAGCCAACGTAGTTCATTGTTTTATATTGGATGTGTCAATTTCACACGCCCTAATCTTTCTGATAAAACGATATGAACACACCCCCCAAGTTACTCGATTAAACACACGATATGTTACGGGTGAAGAAAAATATAGGGCCAGTCGATATTCCAAGGCCCAATCAGAGGATTGGCTACGCTGCCTGTACTGAAATTTTATCTCGCTGAGCAATAATACGGTTGTGCCCATCCACATACACCAGTTGAGGATGGAATTTCTGCAACTCCAGTTCGGTATACATTGCGTAAGTGGCGATAATTAAAATGTCGCCTGGATTGGCCTTATGCGCCGCTGCGCCATTCACCGAGATAACGCCGGAACCGCGTTGTGCGCGGATAGCATAAGTAGTGAAACGTTCACCATTGGTGACGTTATAGATATCGATCTGCTGGTATTCAAGGATATCAGCTGCATCCAATAAATCCTCATCGATCGCACACGAGCCTTCATAATGCAATTCCGAGTGCGTTACATGCACTCGATGCAATTTGGCTTTGAGCATAGTTCTTTGCATTGCGTTACCCCCTACGGGAGAACAAGGACAGGCATTATATAAGGCCGCTTCTGTAAATCCAAATTTCATCCCAGTACTGTATCCCAAGCAAGTTTTTAATTTATAGCCATACTCGAATCACCCATCTCTCAAGACCTCCAGATTATCTATAAGTCGAGTCTTCCCCAGCCAAGCCGCAGCCAATATGGCCAAATTACCCTCGCTCGCTGTTGGCTCAGCCAAGTTGGACTGAGCGCGTATCGTCACGTAATCGACCTGCCAGCCACGCACGGTAAGCGCTTCGATAGCTTGCCGTTCCAGTTTAAAAAAATCCGTTGCACCATTCATAATGGCCAGACGAATTCCGATAAGGGTTTGATATAGAAAAACCGCTTCAGTTCGCTCCGCAACATTCAAATATTGGTTGCGCGAACTCAACGCCAGGCCATCCGATGCACGCACAGTTTCGCCGCCGACAATCTCTACTGGCAGGTTCAATTGTGCCGCCATTTGGCGCATTAAATACAACTGTTGATAATCCTTTTTGCCGAATACCGCGATGCGTGGCTGCACAATATTGAACAGCTTCAGCACAACCGTCGCCGCACCGCGAAAATGACCGGGGCGGAAAGCACCGCATAACTCATTGGCAATGGGCGGTAAATCCACTGTCACTTGCTGCGGCTGCGGATATAAATCACCCTCGCTCGGCGCAAATACCATATCCACCCCGCACTGTTCCAGCATTTTGCAATCTTGCTCGAGTGTTCGCGGGTATTTGGAATAATCCTCGTTTATGCCAAACTGAAGTGGATTGACAAATATACTTACCACCACAAATTGACCATGCTGGCGCGCAATCCGCACCAGATCGAGGTGCCCCTGATGCAGATTGCCCATGGTCGGCACAAAAGCGATGCCAGTTACACCTCGCAAATGTGCGCGTAGTTCAGCAATGGTGTGAGTCACTAGCATCAATACCCCTTACAAATTTTTTCCTCTTCAGAAGCTGTGTTCCGCGCCAGGAAAGGCGCCTGATTTCACCTCAATCACATAACGCGTCACCGCGTCGGCAATACCTTGCGCACCCTGCATAAAGTTTTTCACAAAACGTGCTTTTTTACCTGGGTAAATATCCAGCATGTCGTGCAACACCAGCACTTGGCCGGAACAAGCCGCGCCCGCGCCTATGCCTATGGTAGGAATAGGAAGATTGGCGGTAATTTCTGCGGCCAGCAGCGCCGGCATGGCTTCCAAGACCACCAGTCCAGCTCCGGCCTGCTCGACTGTTACTGCATCTTGCAGCAGACGCTGCGCGTCGGCGTCACTCTTACCCTGCACACGGTAACCGCCGATTTGGTGCACCGACTGCGGCGTAAGCCCGATATGGGCACATACTGGAATGCCACGCCCGGTGAGAAAGGAAATAGTCTCGGCCATCGCCGCACCGCCTTCGAGTTTGATCATCTGCGCGCCCGCTGCCATCAGGCGCGCGGCATTTTCAAATGTTTTTTCCGGGCTGACCTGAAAGGTGCCAAACGGCATATCCGTGATTATGAATGCCTGCTTCGACCCACGCGCTACGCAAGCTGTGTGGTAAACCATCTCATCCAAGGTCACCGGCAGGGTAGTCTCGTGCCCCTGCAATACCATGCCGAGCGAATCGCCCACCAGCAGCACATCCACGCCGCCTGCTTCGAGCAACGCCGCAAAGCTGGCGTCATAACAAGTCAACGCAGCGATTTTTTCACCTTTGTCGCGTAATGCCTGCAATGACGTTAATGTCGTTCGCATCATGCTCCTCTACTAAAGAATTCACGCTGCCCGCGCATCCCCTCGATACGCTGTAACAGCAAAGCGAAATCCTCATCGCTATCCACAAAATTCAAATTTTCACTGTTCACGATAAACACTGGTGCCGTGTCGTAATGATAAAAGAAATCGCTATAAGCCTGCGCCAGACGCGCCAGGTAAGAATCAGCAATCTGCTGCTCATAAGGGTTGGCACGCCTGTGTACGCGTTCGACCAGCGCTTCCGGCGAGGCTTGCAGGTAAATCACCAAGTCCGGCGCAGGCGCTTGCGGTGCCAAATTGCGGTAGATGTTCTGGTATAGCGCAAACTCATCATCGCTAAGATTCAAACGGGCAAACAATACATCCTTGTCGAACAAATAATCCGTCACGGTACTGGTATGGAATAAATCCATCTGCGCTAAATCACGCACTTCATCAATACGCTGAAACAAGAAGAATAACTGGGTAGACAATGCATGGCGCGCGGGATTTTCATAAAATCGCACCAAAAAAGGATTTTCTTCGGGCTTTTCCAACAGCGCAGTCGCTTCATAATGTTCGGCAAGACGGCGCGCCAAACTGGTCTTGCCCACCCCGATCGGTCCCTCGACCACTACGTAACGGTACTTATCAAACAACATCTACAATCCCATCTACAATCCGCTCCAATTGCTGTTGCTGACAACCTAGCAATGCTTCTGCCACCGCGCCCACACCGGGAATAACACAATCCGGCGCAATTTCCAGCAAGGGGCGCAATACGAATGCACGCAAGTGCATCTGTGGATGAGGAATGGTCAGGCTGTGCTCATGGTGACGCAAATCATCATACAACAGCACATCCAAATCCAGCGTTCGCGGAGCGTTACGAAATTCTCGCGTACGTCCACACTCGCGTTCCAGTCCAAGTAGCGCATCCAGCAGGGCGCGTGGACTCAAAGCCGTTTCCAATTGCGCTACCGCATTAATGAAATCGGGCTGTTCAAGATAGCCGACTGGCGCGCTGCGGTAGAACGAAGAGCTCGCCAATACTCGGATATATGGCAAGCTGTCTAACGCCCGCAAAGCGTGTGATAACTGTTCGCACGGGTCGTCCAAGTTACTGCCCAAGCCTATGAAAGCCGTATGCTTGGAATTCATTCTTAAAATACCTTATGCGATTTCAGCAGGATGTGTGTGACGAAGCGATACCTATCGCATTTTAACGAAAGTTGGCAGGCAACATAAAGTACATCGCTTGCTCTCCCTTCCGCAAATGCAGGCTTCCTTGACACTCATTATTTAACAGGCGGTTCCGAGGGTACTGTCGTACCCGATTTCTTGCGGCGACGGCGTTTTTTGACCACTTCATCAGGTAATAGCATTTCGGCACGGCGTTCTTCCGAGGCATCCTGAAACTCATCCCACCACAAACCCAGTTGCGAATCCACCTCGCCACTTTCACAACGCAGCAGCAAAAAATCATAAGCGGCGCGAAAGTGCGGCTGAGACAGCAAACGAAATGGCCGCTGCCCAGCGCGCTGCCCGAAACGGGGTTGTAATAACCACAAATCCTTCATGATCGCATCATAACGGCGCGGGATGGCAAGCTGCGCCTGCTGCCTGCTAAGTACCTCGTCCATCGCTGCATGTAGCGCTGCGATCGGACGCTCGCCTGCATCTTGATGCACTTTCCAGGCAGACAGTACGTGATGCCACAGTAGCGCGGCAAACAAGAAAGCAGGCGATGCTGATTTTCCATCATGAATACGCTGATCGGTATTCTGCAAAGCCAGCATGACGAACTTTTCACCCAAAGGCTGTTTCAATATCACATCCAGCATCGGCAACATTCCATGGTGCAAATCCATAGACCGTAGTTTTTTGATGCACTCTAACGCGTGGCCCGATAACAGCAGTTTAAGCATCTCATCCAGCAAGCGTGCCTGCGGCACGTTACCCAGCAAGTCTTTCATTTTTGCGATAGGCGCGGCAGTAGCAGCCTCCAGCTTCATGCCCAACTTGGCCGACAAGCGCACCGCGCGTAGCATGCGCACTGGGTCTTCGCGGTAACGCACGGCCGGATCACCGATCATGCGCAGGGTATTGGCGCAGATGTCGGCATAGCCATTGTGGTAGTCGTAAATTTCCTGACTGGACGGATTATAAAACAGCGCGTTGGCAGTAAAATCGCGTCGTGCCGCGTCCTGCTCCTGATCGCCAAATTCATTGTCACGCAGCAACCGTCCATGTGCATCCGTTTCTGCATCTTCGCTCTCTATCTTACGGCGAAAGGTGGAAGTCTCCACAGTTTCCTCGCCGAACAAGACATGGACCAAACGGAAGCGCCGCCCGATGATGCGTGAACGACGGAACACGCGGCGCACTTCTTCCGGTGTGGCGTCAGTTGCAATATCGAAATCTTTAGGATGCCGGTTGAGCAATAAATCGCGCACCGCACCGCCCACGACGAAAGCCGCATAACCCGCCGCCTGCAAACCATCCGTCACCCTGCGCGCGGCGGGACTAATGCCATCGCGGCTAACGCCATGTACCTCGAAAGGGATGATGTGACAGTTCCCTTCTATCCGAGTACGGACAGATTTTCCGAAAATGCGCTTGAGCAGTTTTTTTATCATTGCTTTCTACTGTGACAGAAATGCCGCAACAAGCCGCGACAAAATTAGGAGCGCGGATTATACACCCGCCACAAACCAGCGCTCTCCCTCCACGAATAGCTCGCGTAACGGGCACTGATACAGCGCCTCCAAGTGTGCGCGCGTCAGCAACTCATGCGCTGCACCATGCAGCGCATGGCCATCAGCAAACAACAGCAACACATGATCGCAGCAGCGTTGCACCCAAAGAGTGTCATGCAGCACCACCATAAGCGCGCAGCCTTGCTCCTTCAACTGGCTGAACACCTGCATCGTCTGTGCCTGATGGCGCAAGTCAAGATGCTGCAATGGCTCATCCAGCAAATAACACTGTGCCTGCTGTGCCAGCGCCTGGGCAATTGCGGCACGCTGCCGTTCGCCGCCTGACAATGTATTGTATGGTTGATGCGCCAGCCCTTCCAACTCCATCTGCGCCAAAGCCTGCGGTACCAGCGCTTCATCCTGTACGTTACAACCAAACAACGCGGTGCGATGGGGAAAGCGGCCCAACAATACATATTCCTGCACGCTACCCCAGAACTCACCGCCTTCATTTTGCAGCAACACCCCAATATTCTGCGCAAGGCTGCGTCGAGCATGGGCGGCCAGTGCCACACCATTCCAACTCACCATGCCAGCCTGTGGCGTATGCAAACCGGCCAGTGTTCGAAGAAAAGTGGTCTTTCCCACCCCGTTTTGTCCTAACACGCCCCAACACTCGCCGGGACGAATCATCATATCAAGTTCGCGGCATATCAACTTGCCGCCTATTGCTACCGTGAGTTTACGTGCCTCCAAAAATGCTTGCATCAGCTCCGCCGACTCAATAACCACAGCAATACCGGCACGCCCAGCAGCGCTGTGAATATACCCACAGGCAATTGCAGCGGCGACCACACCATACGTGCCAAAGTATCGGCCAACACCAAAAAGCTGCCACCCAGTAATGTCGACGATGGGATGAGCCAGCGGTGTGCGCTGACGCCGAGGAGGCGAATGGCATGCGGTATCATCAAACCGACGAAACCGATGCTACCACCGAGTTGCAGCGCGGTCACAGTAAGTACAGCAGCGGCGAAATACAATCCCGCCTGCCAGCGACCAACCGCCACCCCCAGTACTGCCGCCTTGTCCAGCCCACCCGCCAGCACATCCAGCCCGCCGGACAACATCGTGGCGCACAACCCCACTGCCAGCAACACAAACCAGGCAAATGGCAAGCCTTGCGAATACGATAAGTCCCCCATCAGCCAGAACAACATGCCCTTCACCTGCTCACCCTGCGCCAATATCAGCAGCAGGCTGATCAGCGCGCCGCAACCGGCAGAAAGCACCACGCCGGTAAGCAGCAAGCGATAGATGTTTCGTTCGCCGTGTCGAAAGCCCAAACCAAATACCGCGACTATAGCCAGCAATGCACCCGTAAACGAAGATAACTGCGTGGTAGCCAAACCCGCGCCAAGCAACATGGCGGCCAGCGCACCCACCGCCGCGCCACCGGAAATACCAAGAATATAAGGATCTGCCAGTGGATTGCGCAACAGCGCCTGCAACAGCGCACCGGACAAAGCTAGCAGCCCGCCACAGACAAATGCCGCCAGTACCCGCGGCAAGCGCAACTGCCACAACACCTCTGTTGCAGTGTCTTCGTTATTGCCCAACAAAGCGTACCACACCTCAATCGGCGTAAGTGGCAACGAACCGTTCATCAGGCCAAAGCCTAAACTCAGCGGAACGGTGCACAGCAACAAGAAAAAAAGGACTCGTGGAGACATTATTTATTTGACATCAGCAATCAATTCAAATAATGCGTTTCCAGAATAAAACACAACGTACTGATTATATTTTGCTTGCCCTATTGCACCAGCCCTCAACGCAAAGTCAAAATACGCCAGCCGTGCTGTTCTGCATGCTTGCGTAATGTTGCATCCGGATCGACAGCTATTGGATTGTTCACTTTCGCCAGCAATGGCAGGTCATTCAAAGAGTCGCTGTAAAAAAAGCTATCGGCAAAACTATCCCACCCCCATCCTCGTTGCGCCAACCAACTTTCCAACCGGGTAATTTTGCCTTCGCGGAAACACGGCACGCCAGCCACACACCCAGTAAATTCACCATCCTTCTCTTCCGGCTCGGTAGCAATCAAATGTTCCACGCCGAATTCGCGCGCAATCGGTGAGGTCACAAAACTATTAGTGGCAGTGATGATAACGCACACGTCCCCCGCCGCACGGTGCCGCGCCACTAACTCTTGCGCAGGCACAGTCATCATACCGCGCACCTTGCGCTGCATGAAGTCGTCACGCCAGCCATTTAACACCTTGCGCGCATGGCGCGACAAAGGTTTCAACTGGAAGTCGAGGAACTCATAGATATCCAGCGTACCGGCTTTGTATTGCTCATAAAAAGCCAAATTCTTCGCCTCGAACAGTTCGCGATCAAGCACGCCCTGTTCGATGAGAAATTGAGCCCACTCAAAATCGCTGTCACCATTCAGCAAGGTATTATCTAAATCAAATAGCGCAAGATTCACACAGACTCCAAGTTAAAAGTTTGCATCACTTCTTTCAGCAATGGTATCGAAGGCGCGCGCTGCAAACGCAAGCACTGCGCGTCCAGCGCATCCAGCAGCCCGAGCAGCGCAGGCATATCACGCCGTCCGTGACGCAGCAGGTATTGCGTCACCTCACGCGGCAGGATGAAGCCGCGCGCTTGTCCATGCTGCTCCAATGCTTGCGCCTTTTCTGCATCATTCAACGCATGCACCTGATATACCAGCCCCCAGCCCAACCGGGTGCGCAGGTCATCGCGCAAGTTTAATTGGGCCGGCGCAGATACACCGCTAACCAGCAACATGCCGCCGCTTTCACGCACCCTATTATAAAGGGCGAACAACGCAATCTGTGCTGCATCATCTAGCACCTCAACATCATCCACTGCAATCACTGAAACCACATCCGGCACTGTGCCATGAGCAAAAACTGCGGACTGTCCCAATGAGCGTGCCTGACTCACTGCTGCCTGCATAAGATGGCTCTTGCCACAGCCCACCTCGCCCCATAGGTAGAAACACCGTTCATTCGAGGTGCCTGCCAATGCATGTTGCAATGCCGAGAGCAACTCAACGTTACGGCCCGGTACAAAATTATTTAGCGTAGGCAACCAGTCCGGCGTGATGTTTAACAATAATTGCGTCATAAAAAATGAATCACGATACACCGCTATGGATAGCTGCGATGCCTGGGGCATGGCCCAATCCGACTAACAGTACTGCCCGCACTGCAAGGGGATGAACAGTAAGCAAGCGCATCCCCTTGCAGTGCGGCGAAGCGTTGAATGGTCATTTGGGGTAAAATATCACGAACGAAATGGCCTGTACTGTATCCCGAAGAAAGCGAGAACTCAACTTGAGCTTACCTAATACCCTTTCCTACCGCGACGCCGGCGTAAACATAGACGCAGGTGACCGTCTGGTGGAAAACATTAAACCATTCGCCAAACGTACGATGCGCCCGGAAGTTCTAAGTGGCATAGGCGGCTTTGGCGGATTAGTCGAAATTTCTAAAAAATACCGCGAGCCGGTGCTGGTATCTGGCACCGATGGCGTGGGTACCAAATTAAAATTGGCATTCGAATTGAATCGTCACGATACAGTTGGCATCGACTTGGTTGGGATGAGCGTCAACGACATTCTGGTGCAGGGCGCAGAGCCGCTGTTTTTCCTCGATTATTTCGCCTGTGGCAAGCTGGATGTGGATGCCGCCACCGAAGTTATCAAGGGCATAGCGGCAGGATGCGAACTGGCTGGTTGCGCACTCATCGGCGGCGAGACCGCCGAAATGCCGGGCATGTATCCGGTGGGCGAATATGACCTCGCCGGTTTTGCTGTGGGTGTAGTGGAAAAAGCCAACATCATCACCGGCGCTGACATTCGGCCTGGCGACATAGTACTGGGACTCGCCTCTAACGGAGCACACTCCAACGGTTATTCGCTGGTGCGTAAAATTATCGAGCGCAGCCAGCCCGACCTCAATGCTGAATTTGATGGTGGGCGCACGCTGGCTGATTGCATCATGGCGCCCACGCGTATCTATGTGAAGCCATTGCTGGCGCTGATGCAATCCCTTCGGATAAAAGGTATGGCGCACATCACTGGAGGCGGTCTGCTTGAGAATGTGCCGCGTGTGTTGCCTTCCAACGTCACCGCCGTGATTAACGGACTGGCCTGGCGCACACCCAAGCTGTTCGAGTGGCTACGCGAACAGGGCAACGTAGCGCAACAAGAAATGTACCGCACCTTCAACTGCGGCATCGGCATGGTGGTCATCGTGGATCAGAATGATGCCGCAGACGCAATCAACCAGCTTGTCGCCGCTGGAGAAACCGTTTGGCACATAGGCACAATTGAAGCGCGGACAGGCGATGAAGCACAAACCAGAATCTGTTGACGTCACGATAAAGACCATCGTTATTCTAATTTCCGGCCACGGCAGTAACATGCGCGCACTGCTGGAAGCCAGCCTGCCCTGCCGGGTAGCGGCGGTAATCAGCAACCGAGCCGATGCCCCAGGATTGGAAGTTGCCCAACAGTATGGCATTACAACGAGGGTCGTGGCGCATCGTAGCCATCCAGACCGCGACTCTTTCGACACCGAGCTAGCCAACTGCATAGACAGCTACCGGCCCGACCTTGTCGTGCTGGCCGGCTTCATGCGCATTCTCACCCCTCAGTTCGTGGCACGCTATCAAAACAAACTTATTAACATCCATCCCTCGCTGTTGCCCGCATATAGCGGCCTGAATACTCATGCGCGCGCACTCAAGGACGGTGTAAAAATCCATGGCTGCACCGTGCATTTCGTTACCAGCGACGTCGACCACGGCCCCATCATCATCCAAGCCGCAGTGCCGGTACTCATGGACGATACCCCGGCAACCTTGGCGGCACGCGTATTACATCAAGAGCATCGCATTTTTCCACAAGCCATCCGTTGGTTCTGCAACGACGATATCAACCTGAGTGCGGATGGCAGGGTGCAAATGAAACGTCTGGAACAGCCCGGTTGCGCTCTAATCTCTCCGAAAATGGAATAAATTAATGCTGAACATCATTTATCTAGCTGGCTTGCTATTTCTTGTTAGTACTGCACCGCAAGCAGCATTCGCTGCTGCACCCTCCTTGCCGGTACAGTTCACCAACGTTGGTGCCCATTACGATGTACTCAAAGGCAATATTAAAGTCGCAACCATGACAGAAACCTATACCCGAACGCAGGGCGGCTACCGTATCGAGAGCGTAACCAAAGCAATCGGCTTGCTCGCCATGTTTAAGCCAGAAGTGATCCGCGTCACCAGCGAAGGTACCCTGACAGCGAAGGGCTTACGCCCACTCGCTTATATTCAGGAACGCAAACTCGATACCGAGCGAAATACGCGTGCCGACTTTGACTGGAAGACTAAAAACATCACTCTGACTGACCGCACGGGGAAACGCACGCTACCGCTGCAAGCTGGAACTCAAGACCGGTTAAGCGCGATGTACCAGTTCATGTTCGCACCCCTACAAAATGCCACCGAGCTCAATTTCAACATGACTAACGGCAGCAAGGTGGATGAATACAGTTATCGCATTACCCCTGACCAAAGCATGACGATTCCGCTCGGTACATTCAAGGCATTGTACGTAACCAACCTGCCGCAAGACAGTGAGAACCGCACTGAAATCTGGCTGGCAACAGAACACGGCAACTTTCCTTACAAGATGACCATCACCGAGTCTAACGGTGACAAATTCACACAGGTGTTGACCCAAATAAATTTTGAATAGCAATCATTCTGGGCTATTTATGAAATGAATTCTGGCACGCCCACCAGCCGCATCACCCTTGCCATCGCGCTCTCCATACTGCTGCATGGCGCAGCACTGTGGCTCTTTCAAGTAGAGTTGCCGAATAATGAGACACTACTGCCACCACTTAGCGCGAGACTAGAAGCATTACCTCTAGGGGCCGAAGAGCCCATGCCAAAAGTTGAACCTACAGACCCTCCAACCGAACCTGACAGTACCAT
The DNA here is from genome assembly GCA_003402345.1 of Candidatus Nitrotoga sp. MKT. GTDB lineage: Bacteria > Pseudomonadota > Gammaproteobacteria > Burkholderiales > Gallionellaceae > Nitrotoga. Next base: position 226,485 of record QFXH01000002.1, read on the forward strand.
AACAACCATACCAGAGCCGGCATCAATACCTGTTATGGAAGCTTCATCTGCCACAGCGGCCACTCCTGAACAGGAATCAACATCTGCTATTGAAGCAGCATCTGCTGTAACACCCACCCCCGAGCCAGAATCAATACCTGCTACAGAAACAGCATCTGCCGTAGCAGTCACTCCCAAACCAGCATCAATCCCTGCTATAGAAGCAGCATCTGCGATAGCAGCCATCCCCGAACCAGCATCTGCGATAGCCAGGGTGGAAGAACCAGTCGCATCTCACCCATTGCCCAAACACGCACAGCTAAAATTTGCCGTCTACTATGGCCAGGACAATTTCCAGATTGGCGAAATTACCCACCGGTTTGAAATTACTGGGGGTCAATATGTCCTAAAAGCGGAAACGCAAACAACCGGACTAGCCCGGTTGTTCAAAAACTACCAACTTATTCAAATCAGCCATGGCAAGGCTGGTGATTTCGGGCTGCAGCCAGAAAGCTATGAAGAAGAGCAAAACATATCCAGCGGTAAACAAAAACTGAATGTCGCCTTCAACTGGACAGTAAATAAATTGCATTTTTCTCAAGGAAGTGAAATTGATTTAACCTCTGGCACACAAGATATTCTGAGCTTTTTGTATCAACTTTCACAACTTCCTTTGCACCATAAAGTTATATCGATTGCTATCACTACTGGCAAAAAACTTGAGAAATATGAACTTGAGGTCGGTGCAGAGGAAGAAATTATCACCCCGATGGGAAAATTGCGCGCATTGCCTTTGCGCAGACTGCATAGCCAAGATGGAGACGGTATGGAAGTTTGGCTCGGACTGGAATATCGCTTGCTGCCAATCAAATTTCGCCAGATTAAACGTTCCGGTGGCATGGTCTTGGAAGTTGTTATTTCTGACATCCGTGTCGCGGATGAATAAAAAATTCAAAAGTCATGAAGCCCTGTCCTGTAAACTTCGCCTCCATTTCTGTGATCACGTCCATCACCACATCAATACCTTTACCTTAATTTAGAACCATGCTACTGACCGAATATCGCCTAGACCTCGTTATCCAAGCCCTGCGCAGCATTCTGCCGCTGGAACATCCCGCCGACGCTGTACTGCGCCACTTTTTTCAACGCGAGCGCATTGGCTCCAATGAACGTGCGCTGGTGGCAGAAACGATGTTCGGCGTGTTGCGTCACCGGCTGTTTCTGGAGCACGCCTGCTCCAATCAGGCCACTCCGCGCCGCATGGCGCTGGCTTATTGGATCAAATTCGGCGGCTATAATCTGCGCGAACTCACCCCGCTTCTGAAACGCGATGAAGCCGACTGGCTGGGGCAAGTGAAAGCCATCAATCTTGCCGAATTATCTTTGTCGGTGCAGGCCGAACTGCCAGAATGGTTGGTCGAACAGTTGCAAATCACCATGACGGATGAAGCCATCTTCATGCTGGGCCGTTCCATGCAGCAACCGGCCGCACTGGATTTGCGCATTAACACCCTGCTCACCACACGCGACGAAGTACTGCAAGCCTTGCAAGCAGACGGCATGAACGCGCAAACCACGCCTTACTCCCCCATAGGCATTCGCTTGAAGGATAAACCATCCCTCACCAAGCACCCGCTATTCCTCGGCGGAAAAATAGAAGTACAAGACGAAGGCAGCCAACTGCTTGGATTCCTTCTCGCGCCCAAGCGCAATGACATGGTTGTGGATTTTTGCGCAGGCGCAGGCGGCAAAGCACTCATGCTGGGCGCCATGATGCAGTCCCAGGGCAGGTTGTATGCACTGGACGTATCGGAGAAACGTCTAGCCAACCTGAAGCCACGTCTGAAGCGTTCGGGGCTTAGTAACCTGCATCCGCAACTCATCGCACATGAAAACGACAGCAAAATAAAGCGTCTGGCTGGCAAGATCGACCGTGTTCTTGTGGACGTGCCGTGTAGCGGATTGGGCACACTACGCCGCAATCCAGACATCAAATTTCGTCAATCACCCCAAAGCGTAACCGAATTCACCCAATTGCAAGCTGCTATCTTGGCCTCAGCCAGCAAGTTGCTCAAACCCGGCGGCCGGCTGGTGTATACCACCTGTAGTTTTTTACCCCAGGAAAACCGCGCCATAGTCGATGCATTTCTTACCGGCCATCCAGAGTTCATACTACGTCCCGCAGGAGAAATTCTCGCACAGCAAAAAATCCCGCTGGAAGCGGAAGAGTTTCTGCAACTGTTGCCGCAACTGCACAACACCGACGCCTTCTTCGCAGCGGTACTGGAACGGGTCAAAGCGGTTGCCCCAAACAACATCGATTCTGCCTAAGTTCGAAAGAAGAATAACCGGGGATTTATTCGACCAATTTTGCTGCATTTTCTCGACTGAGTGCCATGCTGGATTTCACCGAATACACCAAGATTTTTATCAGCCTGTTTGCCATCCTTGATCCGATCGGGATCATACCTGTCATCATTCTGTTCACCTCCGGCATGACGGCACCAAAGCGTGCCCAGGTTGGCCGCATTGCATCGATGGCGGTATGCGCCATTTTGCTGGTTGCATTATTGATAGGCCAACCATTACTGGCTTTTTTTGGTATCAGCATCAGTTCATTTCGCGTAGCGGGTGGCATTCTGCTGATGTTAATGGCCTTCAAAATGTTGAATGGCAACCTTTATACATCCATCGAAGCCGATAATGACGGTGCTGGTGGGGGCGAAACAAGCTCGATACATGCCATCGTGCCTCTATCCATCCCATTACTGGCAGGACCTGGCTCCATCAGCGCGGTTATTCTGGAAGCACACAAGGCGCACGGCATTGAGCATTATTTGATAATGAGCTTGGAAATTATGTTACTTAGCGTAACGGTTTGGTTAGCCTTCCTGATTGCACCGTGGGTGGCGCAACGTTTGGGCAAGATAGGCATTGACGTATTTACTCGGCTGATGGGCCTGGTACTTGCGGCCATTTCCGTGGAGTTCATTGCGGGTGGAATACGCGGCTTATTTCCACCCCTTGGCTAATCGTCCTTTCTTTAATAATTCGCCCCGCTGCGCAGATCATTCGAACTTTAGGAATTTTCCTCCAGCTGCTTGGGTCGGGGCCGTTTACCAACCGTAACTTGTACCACAACTTCACGCTGATTACGCAGCAGCTTGAACAAGACAACTTTGCCAGGCGGCAAATTGGAAATGGTTTCCAGCATAGCGCTTGAATCTGTTAGTAGCTGCTTGTTATCTACCATGGTGAGAATGTCGCCCGCATGTATCCCGGCTTTTTCCGCCGGACTGCCACGCATCACTTCCGAAATTAACACACCCTGTATATTGCCGAGCTTAAAGGATTCCGCCAGTTCTGGCGTGAGCTCCTGCACTGCGACGCCGATCCAGCCGCGTATCACCGAGCCGTTTTGAATAATCTGTTCCATAATCTTTTTTGCCGTGCTGACAGGAATAGCGAAACCTATGCCGAGTGAGCCACCATTAGGCGAGTAAATCGCGCTGTTAATGCCGATCAAGTTGCCATTTATATCAACCAGTGCGCCACCTGAATTGCCTGGGTTAATGGCTGCATCTGTCTGGATGAAGTTCTCAAAAGTGTTTAATCCAAGGTGATTGCGTTTCACTGCACTGACGATGCCCATTGTCACCGTTTGCCCGACGCCAAACGGGTTGCCGATGGCCAGCACAATATCACCTACTTGCGCTTGGTCTGGATGGCCAAAAGTGATGGCTGGAATAGCGCCAGGCAGATCGATCTTGATGACGGCAAGATCAGATTCCGGATCGGAACCAATAGTACGTCCTTTCGCCTTGCGCCCATCAGCCAGGGCCACTTCGATCTGGTCGGCCGCTTCAACCACATGATGGTTAGTAAGGATGTAACCATCATGGCTAATGATGACACCTGAACCTAAGTTAGAGCCGCGTTGCGGGGAATTATCAAACTCTTCGCCAAAAAAGAAACGGAAGCGCGGATCATTCATTAATGGATGCGTGGGTTTCTTTATTTCGGTGCTGGTAAAAATATTAACCACGGTGGGCATCACTTTGCGTGTCGTAGCGCTGAAGCCCGCGGTAGGAATTTGACTGGTACTATTACTAACGCTTTCATGCAGCGTAACAACGCCGTTATGCGCCGCAGAAGGCAGAAGACTGGGCTTCAGGGTGTTAATGATAAATAATACCGCCAGCCCAATGGTGGTGGCCTGTGCAAATAAGAGCCAGAATTTACGCATGATTTATAGCTATTTTACATTGTTCAAAAATCGGCTTATCTAATCCGAATGCTTTATACATTCGTGTAATGTTTTGCTGAAGTTTATGAATCTAAAAAATGCATCACACCCAGCGGTACCGATTAAAAAATCAGAAAGAGATTAAGTTTAGCGTAGCTGATTTAAAGTATTATTAAAGGGCACTTCTAAACTAATTAATTCTAAAGATGACAACATGTTGTTGAATGACTTACGCGATTATATCGCAAGCCTGCTGGAACCCGACCGTTTCCGTGACTATTGCCCAAATGGCGTGCAAGTGGAAGGTAAGGCAGAAGTCCGCCGTATCGCCAGTGGTGTAACGGCCTCGCAACGTTTATTAAAAGCGGCCACGGCATGGAACGCAGACGCTATTCTGGTTCACCACGGTTATTTCTGGCGTAATGAAGATGCTGCTGTAACTGGAATTAAAAAACAACGGCTTGCATACTTACTCAAGCACGACGTTAGTCTGCTGGCTTACCATCTGCCGCTGGATGCGCATGCTAAACTTGGCAACAATGCGCAACTCGGTAAACGTTTGGGTTTCATCGAACATGGACGCTTCGGTGAACAGGACATTGCTTGTTATGGGGAGTTGGCGCAAGCACAAACATTGGCGCAATTGACCCAGAAAATTGCCGACAGCCTGCAGCGTACGCCGCTAGTGATCGGTGAAGGTGACCTCACTATCCGCCGGATTGCTTGGTGTACCGGTGCGGCGCAGGGTTATTTCGAAGCGGCGATAGCGTTGGGTGTGGATGCCTTTCTCACTGGCGAAATTTCCGAACAAAACGTGCATGTGGCGCAAGAAACTGGAGTGGCATTCATTGCCGCTGGCCACCACGCCACTGAGCGCTATGGTGTGCAGGCTTTAGGTGCGCACCTCGTTGAACATTGCGGTATAGAGCATCACTTTTTCGAGCTAGAAAATCCAGTTTAAGGGTATATGCTTTAACGCTCGAGGTTTACGCGCAATCTATCGAGTGATACCACTGAAACAGCGCTTTTTGAAGACTCACGCAAAGCTGTGTTAGCGGAATGCAAAGCATCGTGATGCGTCACCAACAGATTTTGTATAAGGTCGACGGCTTCATTTAATAGCGCGTCCGCATCGCTAGAAAAACGCAGTAGAAAATCCATGCTACGGGGATAATACGGCGTCCATTGCCAAGCCAAGAAGTTCTCATTACTCTTAAAGCCTGCCTCCTGGAAAGTAATATGTAACGTATTAATGGCACCTAACTGTTTTTGTTCGGGCGTAGGCACAGCGCTCCACATCAGCCCATAGTAAACACGCAGGGTATCGCCCAGATATTGCTGTTCCAGCATGGGGCGCAGGTAAAGCTTTTGTTCTACCTTAGGTTGTAGGTGCAGTCCAACCAAGCACTCAGTCGCGTTGCGATCTTCGGTGGTTGATACACGCCAGTCTGGCGCACTCGCCACAATACGTTCGCTTAATGCCAGCCAAAAGTCATTGTTCAATTTCTGGCGTGTTCCATCCACCTGATTTGCCACGCTAAGCGCTAAGGGCAAGTTTTCTTTTTGTGCGAAGAAATTCAGCACCGCCTGTTCTTCATTCATCGGCCCGTCCTTAAAAATTAAATTATGCGGATTAGTCTTTATCCCGAATGGCTATAATTAGCCTTGCCATTTGTTTTGTAACGTTCAAATTAATGATCTCAATAACCACGTCATTTAGATGAATACTTTAGCAGACAATCCACGCAGCTGATGCCCGCAAATTTAAATTTTGGAGGTGTATGTATGCCCGATGCCGAAATGCTCTTACAGGAGGTCTCCGCTTACCTGAAGCCTAAGGATGTCGAACATATTCGGCAGGCACTTAAATTTAGTGGTGAAGCGCACGAAGGCCAACTTCGCAAATCCGGTGAGCCCTATATTTCGCATCCTATCGCCGTTGCCCGGATACTGACCCCATTGCATCTTGATGCGCAAGCCATCATGGCGGCATTACTGCATGACGTGGTGGAAGACACCCATATCAGCAATGAGGAAGTAGCCAAGATATTCGGCAAAGCGGTAGCCGAACTGGTTGATGGCTTGAGTAAGCTTGACAAGATTGAATTTCAGACCAAAGAAGATGCACAAGCGGAAAATTTTCGCAAAATGCTATTGGCGATGGCGCGTGACGTGCGCGTCATCCTGATTAAGCTGGCTGACCGCCTGCACAACATGCGCACATTAACGTCAATGTCCCGCGAAAAATGTGAACGTATCGCGCGCGAGACCATGGAAATTTACGCGCCTATTGCCAACCGCTTAGGCCTTAATGTTATCTATCAAGAATTGGAAGACTTGGGTTTCAAGTATCTGTACCCCAAGCGCTATGAAGTTTTGTCTAAGGCTATCAAAGTCGCACGCGGTAATCGCCGTGAGGTTGTAGGAAAAATTCAGGAGGCCATTCGCCAACGCCTGGAAGAGCATCACATCACCGCCCAAATACAAGGGCGGGAAAAGCATCTATATGGCATCTACCAGAAAATGCAGGCAAAATCACTGGCCTTCGCCCAAGTACAGGATATTTATGGCTTCCGCGTAATGGTGGATGATGTACCTTCCTGTTACCTGGCGCTGGGAGCGCTGCATGCGCTATATAAACCGATCCCGGGCAAATTTAAAGACTATATCGCCATTCCCAAGGCAAACGCTTATCAGTCGCTGCATACCACCCTATTTGGGCCATTCGGTACCCCCATCGAAGTGCAGATTCGCACTCAGGAAATGCACAAAATCGCAGAGGCTGGTGTTGCCTCGCATTGGTTATACAAGGCCGCACAGACACCATTCAACGATCTGCACAAAAAAACCCACCAGTGGTTACAAAGCTTATTGGAAAGTTTAAGTCAGAGCGGTGATTCGGTGGAATTCCTAGAACACCTGAAAGTAGATCTGTTTCCGGATGAAGTGTACGTGTTTACTCCTAAAGGCAAAATTCTCGCGCTGCCACGTGGTGCAACGGCTGTGGATTTTGCTTATAGCGTGCATACTGACATCGGCAATAGCTGCGTAGCAGTCAAAGTAAATTTTGAACTGGCACCATTACGTGTTGAAATGAAAAATGGTGACCGCGTGGAAATAATCACCGCAACAAATGCCCACCCCAATCCCGCATGGCTCAGCTATGTCGTTACCAGCAAAGCACGCAGCCAGATTCGCCATGCACTAAAAACGATGCACTTTGACGAATCCTCCGCACTGGGGGAACGCTTGCTGAACCAAGCTCTATCTTCACTAGGGCTTAAAAAACAAGATATTGACGATAGCCGATGGGAAAAACTGCTCAAAGATACCGGTGTAAAGTCACGTGAAGAAATATTTTCTGATATTGCCCTAGGACTCCGCCTCAACATGGTTATTGCACGCCAGCTTGCACGTATCGGAGAGGCTGGTACACAGGAACATCCCGCACCCAATGGCTTAATCACGATCCTTGGTACGGAAGGTATGGCGGTCCAATTCGCTAAATGCTGCCGCCCAATTCCAGGAGACCCTATTATCGGCATTATCAAAAAAGGCCAAGGATTAGTAGTTCACATCCATGATTGTCCGGTTTTATGCAAAGGACGCGGCGGTATGGACAAATGGCTGGACGTGGCGTGGGACAGACACATCAACAGGCCCTTTGAGGTGAGCATTAAATTAATCGTAGCTAATCAACGTGGCGTCCTGGCTAAAGCAGCAGCAGCAATTGCCGATGCCGAATCCAACATCGAGAACGTCCACTTTACCAACGAAGGTAATTACACCACGCTGTACTTCACCTTGCAGGTGAGCAACCGCATACATTTGGCCAACGTAATGCGCGGTCTGCGCGGAATACCCGAAGTAATACGTATTACCAGAATCAAAAGCGCGCCTACCCAATGACACTTCTAATCTGTCTCACCCCAAACTAAAACATGGCTGTTACCAAACACTACCCTTCAGCTTTTCAATTTCTCTTCGGTCGCGTTTGGTCGGCCTCCCCCTTAAAAAAGTGGGCATCGGTTGTGCTTTTAACTCATCAGACAATGCTTTTCGCCGCAGAACACTTTCTTCCGTCTCTCTGTAAAGCGTCTGTGCTTGGGGAGCTGGCCCGCGCTGACTGGACAGGGCCAATACCTCTACGATGAATTGATACGGACCAATACGAATAGCCAGCATATCGCCCACCGCTACAGATTTTGCCGGCTTAACACGCACGCCATTGCATAAAACCTTGCCGCACTCTAAAGCATCCACTGATAAAGATCGCGTTTTGAAAAAACGGGCAGCCCATAACCATTTATCTATGCGAAACTTGGCGTTGTCATTTTTTTTGTCCATGTTATTCATCAATTAAAGTTGTGGTAGATAGCAAATTTGGGCAGAGTCCCAAACAATAAATTGGTTTACCCTCGCCCAATCCATAAGCAGCCGAGTCACGCCCAGCAAGTAAGCAGTAAGTCTTGTAATCTACTCGTTGCTGCCATCTCTTCAATGGCCATGCCGCGTTTCTGGGGCCGCCCCACTGATGTTCTCCTCGCTGGCATATTAGATTAGAATGTATTGATGGCTATTATTTTAGGAGTCACTTAATGAATAAACAACTTTTAGAGTTATTGGATGGTGCCAACGATAAATATCCGCACACCTTGGAACAGCAGTTTCCACATATTGTTGCCAAAATCATGGAGTTATGGGGTTTGCCGGCTCTTAATCAATATTTTGTCGATCTGATGTTACACACACGTGCCGAGCCGCGAGAAGGTTTTCCGCCGAAAGCGGCTAAAGAGATCCTCGATTTAAGCCTGATCAGTGACCAACAAACCCAAACAAAAAAGGGTACATTGATCAGTCGATAAATCGGAAAGAAGCTCGCCTTAAAAATACAAAGCCGGATTCCCGTATCGCTTGTAAAAATTTCGTCTAACCCATCTCTGCCGCTCCGTAGAGCGGAATTTAACCGGGCAAATGATCTACAAATCCAAATATTTCTTTGCTCGCTACACATGTAATTAACAAATTACACCGCTTCCGCCCACAAATCGTGGACATCCGAATCAGTAATTCGGACATTCACAAAATCACCTGACTTTAATGTCTGGCCGTTACTGATGTAAACCAAACCATCAATCTCTGGTGCATCAGCTGAACTACGCGCAATTGCACCCTCCTCGTCCACTTCATCCACCAATACTTGCATGGTCTTGCCTATTTTACATGCAAGGCGTTCGCCACTGATCTCTTCCTGCAAATGCATCAAACGGCTCAACCGTTCTTGCTGAATTTCAAGTGGAATGTGATCCGGTAAATTATTGGCCACTGCACCGTCCACAGGGGAATACATAAAAGCGCCGACGCGATCCAATTGAGCCATTTTGAGAAAATCGAGTAATTCTTCGAACTCTTCTTCTGTTTCGCCGGGGAATCCGACGATGAAAGTACTGCGTAAGGTAATATCCGGGCAGATTGTGCGCCACTGCTGAATGCGCGTAAGCACGTTTTCACTGCTAGCGGGACGTTTCATTAATTTAAGAATGCGCGCATTGGCGTGCTGAAAAGGGATATCCAGGTAAGGCAGGATTTTCCCCTGCGCCATTAACGGGATGACTTCATCGACATGTGGATAAGGATAAACGTAATGCAATCGTACCCATACACCCAGTTCGCCCATCGCTTGCACTAACTCAGTCATACGCGTTTTGATTGGCCGACCGCCCCAGAAACCCGTGCGGTATTTTACATCCACGCCATAGGCACTAGTGTCTTGCGAGATCACCAGCAATTCTTTTACGCCTGCGTTCACCAGATTCTGCGCTTCCTGCATAACGTCACCCACTGGCCGGCTTACCAAATCGCCACGCATGCTGGGAATAATACAAAAAGTACAACGATGGTTACAACCCTCGGAAATTTTCACATAAGCATAATGCTTGGGCGTCAACCTTATGCCCTGCGGCGGCACCAGATCACTATAGGGATCATGCAGCTTCGGCAAATGGGCATGGATAGCTTCCATTACCTCATCTGTCGCATGTGGGCCGGTGACTGCCAATACTTTTGGATGCGTTTCTTTCACCACATTGCCTTTGGCGCCCAAACAACCAGTCACAATAACTTTCCCATTTTCGGCCAGCGCCTCGCCGATTGCTTCAAGCGATTCTGCCACCGCACTGTCGATAAAACCGCAAGTGTTAACGACCACCAGGTCAGAATCCGCATACTTGGGAGAAATAATGTAACCCTCCGCACGCAAACGAGTAAGGATATGCTCAGAATCCACCGTTGCCTTAGGGCAACCGAGAGATACGAAGCCGACGCGCGGCGCTATGTTCTGTTTGCTCATGTTTTAACTTGATATATTGGATTAAACATATTTTTTATTGCAGCCAGCTTTATCTTCGCTACGCTTCCACTAATTGGACAAAAAGCTGCATTTAATAATGCAGGAGGGAACCTTTTTACTCTACCATTAACACACTCATCAACCACACTGTCCCTACGCCCGATACAATCAACACCACTTGCTGCAAGGTATCCCGGAGCTGCACACGCTTGTGCAAACCGGGTATCAGGTCTGCCACCGCAACATAGATCATGCTCGCAGCTGCCAATGCCAACAATGATGGTATCCACGACTGCATGGTCTGCAAGGCAAAATAACCAAGTATGCCGCCTGCCACGGAAGCAAAACTGGATATTAAATTTAATTGGAAAGCACGTAGCTTGCTATAACCCGAATGCAGCAGGATAACGAAATCACCCACTTCCTGCGGAATTTCATGTGCAATGATAGCCAACGCCGTGACAACGCCCAGATGTACGTCAATAAGAAAAGCCGCAGCTATGATGATGCCATCCACAAAATTATGGAAAGTGTCACCTATGATGATCATCATGCCACTGCGTCCATGGTCAGCCCCATGCTCTGCATCGATTGATAAATGCGCTTCGCAATGCTCATGGTGACAATGCCTCCACAGCACCAGTTTTTCCAAGATGAAAAACAGCAAAATGCCAAACAGCACCGTACCACTCAAAATAGCTACATTGGGGGCTAGGTTGATTGCCTCGGGCAAAATATTGAGAAATACTGCTCCAAGCAACGCACCTATTGCATAGCTCACCATGCCACCAAGATAATTCTGTGTACGGCTGTTGAACGCGAATAATGCTGCGCATACTACGCTCAACGTGCCACCTACAATGCAGGTGGTAATAATCCAGACCAAAATGCTCATGGAGAGTTCAAGAAATAAATGAGGCGCGGATTATACCTAAAGGCAGGCAAGCCATTCTTTAAGTGCGTGGTCAATTACAGCAAATTTGATTTTTCAAAATAGTGAACAACCGGACAAGACCGATATCTGCACTACATATACAATCTATGTGACGGTATAGGTTTCAGGATCGAAATGCACGGTTAAGGACTATCTCCCAACTCATGTTGCCACCTTCGTTGCTACTCCCAGTGCCCGAATGCGCGTAGCGAACGCTTCCAATTGTTGCTCTGGCAGTGTAGCTAATTTCGGCGCTTCCGGTTGTAATGTGGGGCGTGCCAGGCTGTAAAGCAGCACACCTTCAGGTTTAATATTGTCATGCAGCAATGTGGCCAGAAAATTCAGATAATCGTCCTCGTCTTGCTTGCCCGGCGGCTCGCCATCCAACATAAACCAGCAGGTTTGCAGCCAAGTCGGGCACAGCGCGATGGAGATGGCGAGATTCTCGCGTACCTTAACTAGGCTTGTGCGGGTATTGTTGATCCGCTGCATACCAGCCTTGCTGGCACGATCAACCTTGAACCACACTTCACCATTGAGTTGCGCCATCTTGCGCAGTCCCTCCTGCACATTTTTACGGTGCATAAGACTGCCATTAGTGATAAGAACCAATTTGATATGGGAAGGTAACGCTAATTCTTGTCGCAGCGTACCGATGAGCGTTATAACTTGCTCGAACTCTTTAGCGCTGGTTGGCTCACCATTGCCGGACAACGCAATATCGTTAATGCGGCGTGCCCCTTCCGGCACGCGCCGCTGCATGAAATCTCCGTGCAATAACTCATGAAGGAAACCACGCAGCTCCTGCTCCAGCAGCACCAGATCAACTCGCGGAGCTGCGCCACGCTTGAGTTCCGGCACCTGGCAATATATGCAGCGCCAATTGCAGGCATTATTGGTATTGAGATTGATGCCAACTGATACCCCGCCCGCTCGCCGCGACACCACAGGATAAACATAGCGCAACCCCGCGCTGTCGCGACTGTGATCGGTTACATCAAGACCAGTATTGCTCAAGATTTTACGAGTGGTAGATATTTGGCAGGATCAACCGGCTTGCCAAAGCGGCGTATCTCAAAGTGCAGGCTGACCTGATCGGTGTCAGTGTTGCCCATCTCCGCGATCTTCTGCCCTTTGCTTACGTTCTGTCCTTCCTTTACCAGCACCTGGTCGTTATGGGCATAAGCGCTGAGATAAGTCTTGTTATGCTTGATGATGACCAGCTTGCCATATCCGCGCAGACCATTGCCGCTATAAACCACCTTGCCCGCCGAACTGGCAACTACCGCTTGGCCCAGCTTACCGGCAATATCGATTCCCTTACGGCTGGCACTTTCAGAAAATTCACTTATTAACGTTCCAGACGTTGGCATAATCCACTCTAGCGCACTGCCATCGTCATCAGCATTAACATCGATCTTGGCCTCAGATTTAATTTCGGGCTTAGCCTGAACTTTGGCCACCATCACAGGTTCAGATTTTTGCAAGTCTTCTTGCATTTTTTCAATCTGTGCCACAGCCTGCTCGGTATACGGCAGCTTGGCCACCTTAGGTTGACTCTTGACAGGAATTTCCAGAGGCTTACTTTCAACCATAGTTTTAACCACGGTCGAAGTACTGGCAGGGGGCAAGCGCAATTCCCTCCCTAGTTGGATCATGCCATGATTCTGAATGTTATTTAGCTCTGCAATTTCACGATAATCAAGACCATAGTTAAAGGCTATGCTATGCAAAGTATCGCCTTTTTGTACTACGTGAACCTGCGGGCGTCCGTCTTTTTCGCGTGGCACAGCTTTCATGACTGGCGCGGCTACCGGTGCAACCGGTTTTTTCAACTTGATTTCGCGTTCTACCCCATGCTCCACCACAGGCGCGTGAGACCCACTGGCAGAACAGCCTGCCACTAGCGCTGCGGCCATAACCGCAATAGCAATGGACTGTAGTCGAAAAGTAATTTTTATCGGCATCATACTTTCCCCATCAATAGTGGCACGAATTTCACTGCCTCCAGGCGAGTTTCACGGTAACCCTGCGTCCCACGCTCAATCAGGCATAAAAACTGTTCCTGTGCACCCAATGGCAGCACCATTCTACCACCCACGGCCAGCTGTTCCAGCAATGCCTGTGGTACGTGCGTAGCGGCTGCAGCCATAATAATGCCATCAAACGGTGCGGCTGCCGGCAAACCAATGTTGCCGTCCGCATAACGCAAGATAACATTTTTCACCTTCAATTCTTTCATGTAGCCTACCGCGCGCTCATACAAAGGTTGCACGCGTTCCACCGAATATACCTCATGTGCCACCTGAGCTAACACCGCTGCCTGGTAACCGCAACCGGTACCCACCTCCAGTACGCGGTTAAGTGCCATGCCATTGCGTAGGATTTCGACCATGCGTGCCACAATGTAAGGTTGCGAAATAGTTTGGCCAAAACCCAGCGGCAACGATACATCGTCATAAGCACGGCTGGCCAGCGCTTCGTCGATAAATATGTGGCGTGGCACCGCATTCATTGCAGCCAGCACAACCTCATCCTCAATCCCCTGTGCACGCAACCGCTCTATCAACCGCCCGCGTGTGCGCTGCGAAGTCATGCCAATGCCGCTATGGTGCCCACTCATACGGCGTCACCTGCCAACCAGGCTCCCACCGCATCGAGCTGGCTATATTGCGTCAAATCCATCTGTAATGGCGTAATCGATACACGGCGCTGGGCAATGGCATAAAAATCCGTGCCCGCACCCGCATCCTGAGCCTTGCCGGCCGCGCCAACCCAATACACAGTTTCACCGTGTGGATTAGTACCCTTTACCACTGGCTCGGCCTTATGGCGCTTACCCAGGCGGGTCACTTCGCGGCCTTGCAATTGATCGTAAGGAATGTCTGGCACATTCACGTTGAGTAACCATGGGAGAGAATGAGTGCGTTTTTCAAATTGCCGCACCAGGTCAGCCACCACACGCGCCGCAGTATCGTAATACGCCAACTCCCTGCTCGCGAGCGATACGGCAATAGCCGGGATACCCAGCAAAAAGCCTTCGGTGGCAGCTGCTACCGTGCCTGAATAAATTGTATCGTCGCCCATGTTGGCGCCCGCATTAATGCCGGAAATGACCATATCCGGTTGGGTATCCAACATGCCGGTAACCGCCAAATGCACGCAGTCGGTTGGCGTGCCGTTTACATAATAAAAACCATTAGCTGCACGGCGTAAATTGAGCGGGCGATCCAGCGTCAGTGAATTGCTTGCACCGCTACGGTCGCGCTCTGGCGCCACCACTATTATTTCGGCAATAGTAGACAACGTTTCCGCAAGGCAAGCCAGGCCAGGCGAAAAATAACCATCATCATTACTAAGCATAAGCATCATATTGCGACTATCCTTTTGTTCTGTACGGGCTTAAACCCGTCAATGCGCTTCGATATCCGTTTTTTATTTTGCCAGCAACCGCGGGCCAACAAATTAGAACCGAAAGTAATAAAGATCATGATTATCGCTTGAATTGCCCCGGGTATAAATCCTCAACGTCATTGATTTTTTACTTAACCTATCAATCAAGCGAAACAGGCTATCATTTGCATTTTGTTGGGCATATTGCGTGATAAAACTGACAGACAACATATTTGGGCAACCACTGTAATATGCTCTGCGCGTTGAGCACATGGTTACACCAAATATTGGGGAACATTACTCTTGCCCGGCGAAATTGGCATTAACGATCGTTCCAATCAAGAATCGTCAATTTTGCTGAAAAGAATAATCATGACGGCAAGGAAACTGCCGCTCCTCACAAATTTCTTGATTTAACACACATCATTTCACGGAAACATTAAAAATGCGCTCACGCCACATAGAACGGCACCTTACTGGACAAATCGGCTGGCTCCGCCCCGCAGTATTGGGCGCGAACGACGGTATCGTTTCCACAGCAAGCTTGATACTGGGTGTTGCAGCTGCACATGCAACCCACGGCAACATATTACTTGCGGGCATTGCCGGTCTTGTCGCAGGTGCCATGTCAATGGCTGCAGGCGAGTACGTGTCCGTCCAATCACAGGCAGATTCCGAACAGGCAGACATCGAACGTGAACGAAAAGAACTTGAGACAGATGATCCTGGCGAGCGCAAAGAGCTGGTAGCAATCTATGTCGGCCGCGGCCTTGATCCTGCGCTTGCAAAGCAGGTAGCCGATCAACTCATGGCGCATGATGCGCTTGGTGCGCACACTCGCGACGAACTTGGGATATCTGAAACGCTTAATGCGCGTCCGCTTCAAGCTACTTTTGCTTCAGCAACCAGCTTCGCTGTTGGAGCAGCCATGCCTCTTATAGTCACAGTATTTGCTCCAGAAGAAAATCTGATTGCCTTTATCTCAGTTACCTCACTTGTGTTCCTTGCACTTCTGGGGGGCTTAGCGGCGCACAGCGGTGGCGCGCGAGTGGCTGTAGGTGCAATGCGCGTCACCTTTTGGGGGGCTCTCGCCATGGGGTTGACCGCTGTCGTTGGGGCACTATTTGGAACAACTGTATAAACTAAGGTTTTTTATTGGAAACACAAGTTACGTGTAATACCGACGAAGACAATAAGTTGATCTAATCAAATGAGTTAACAAAAACAGATACAGCCGTTTTGATAAATTTAAGCGCTATTCAGTCATAGACATCAGACTGGTTTATTTTTATTCCGCAATCAATACAGCAATAAGTCCACTTTAGTGGAATCGTTAATGCCACACAGCCTGCATAAAATTTATGGCGTTGAAATGAATGGGGTATACATCTCTGGAATCGAATTACCTTGATTTGAATTTGCTGGATTAGATAAAGTGTGGGGACTAATAGGCGGAGTAGCAAATTGTGGGGATGAAAGTAGGCCCGGTGTGATATTTGAAGTAGACAGCAAGCCTGGTGTGATATTTTGAGTAGACAGCAATTTTGTTGTGATATTCGGAGTGGACAGCAATCTCGATGTGGCACTCGGCGTAGCAGTCTGCGGAATATTTCGTGCCGAGGCTGGAACTGAAATTGAAACAGCAATTATGCTGAGTAAAGCCAATATTATTCTGTACATTGACATTCCTCCTAAAGTAACTCCCCTAACCCAAGACGACAATTTATTTAGCGAAAGGGGCAGTATCTACATTACATGCAGCGAACCGGCGCTACCCCGTTACTATCTTTACTCCTAAGTAAACTTTCTGTTCCACCACAAAATTCTGCCGTAGCCGCATTAGCAAATTTCTACCAGAAACTTAATTGTACTGTTGACCTGTAGGTAAATGCTAACACTATATACCCCTCAGCAAAGGTGCCGCATACCTTATGGACATCTGCTGCACAAGCATTAGCAGACAGCGTAGTAGATTCTAAAGCAATCAACGGCGACTGAAGCGATACAAAATTCAAGGCCAAAATGCTACCCTCCGTATAAGCCTGCATTAATTCCGATTTACAGCTTCACCCGGCTCAGCCTCAGCGCGTTACTGATCACCGACACCGAACTGAAGCTCATTGCAGCTGCGGCAATCATCGGCGAGAGCAGCACGCCAAAAAATGGATACAGCAGCCCAGCCGCGACCGGCACACCCAACATATTATAGGCAAAGGCGAATAACAGGTTTTGCCGGATGTTACGCATCGTCGCCTGACTCAAACGACGCGCGCGGACGATGCCGTTTAGATCGCCTTTAATCAAGGTCACTCCGGCGCTTTGCATGGCCACATCAGTCCCCGTTCCCATCGCGATGCCCACCTGCGCTTGTGCCAGTGCCGGCGCATCGTTAATGCCGTCTCCCGCCATCGCCACGATTCGTCCTGCGGCTTGCAGTTGTTTCACGATCTCGGCTTTTTGTTCCGGGAGCACTTCGGCCACTACGCGTTTAATCCCCAGCTTGCGTGCGACCACATCTGCGGTGGCACGACTATCGCCAGTGAGCATGACCAGCTCCAATCCGGCAGCTTGTAAGGCCTGCACCGCTTCCAATGTGGATTCCTTGATCGGATCGGCCACGCCGATCAAACCTGCAGGCTTGTCATCCACGGCCACGAACATCACGGTCTGCCCCTCTGCGCGCAGCGCATCGGCACGTTCGAGCAGCGCAGCCATCTCTGTACCCGACTCGACAAATAATTTCTCATTACCGATCGCGACTTTGCGGCCAGCCACCAGACCAGTAATGCCTTTGCCACTGACGGATTGAAAATCTTTGACCTCGTCCAGTGTCAGATTACGTTGCTCTGCCCCCCTGATGATAGCTGCCGCCAGCGGATGTTCACTGGCGCGCTCAAGACTGGCGCCCAGTTGCAAAATGTCATTATCCAGAAATCCTTCCAGCGCCACGATCGAAGTCAGTTTCGGTTTGCCTTCGGTCAACGTGCCGGTCTTGTCGGTCACCAGCGTATTCACTTTTTCCATGATCTCCAGCGCTTCAGCATTCTTGATCAGCACACCTGCGGTTGCGCCGCGCCCAGTTCCCACCATAATCGAGATTGGCGTCGCCAGACCCAGCGCACAGGGACAGGCAATGATCAACACCGATACCGCTGCCACGATGGCATGGGCGAACCTCGGTTCAGGCCCCCAGAGCATCCATACGCCAAATGCCAGTAACGCGACGAGCATCACGATTGGCACGAAATAACCTGACACCGTATCGGCCAGCCGCTGTATCGGTGCGCGGCTGCGTTGCGCTTCGCTGACCATATGGATAATTTGCGCGAGTAAGGTATCAGCGCCAACCTTCTCCGCGCGCATCAACAGCCCGCCGGTGCCATTCAGCGTGGCGCCGATCAAGCGCTCTCCTTGCTGTTTTTCAACCGGTATTGGTTCACCGGTTACCATGGATTCATCTATCGAACTGCTGCCCTCCACGACCTGCCCATCAACTGGGATTTTTTCGCCGGGACGCACGCGCAACACATCCCCGGCCTGTACCTGTCCCAGCGGAATATCTTCTTCTTTGCCATCGCTGCGCACGATGCGCGCGATCTTGGGTGCCAGGCCCAGCAACAGTTTGATCGCGGTGTTGGTGCGGCTGCGCGCTTTCAGCTCCAGTACCTGTCCCAATAAAACCAGAACGGTGATTATCGCAGCGGCTTCGAAATAAATCGGCAGCGTGCCATCTTCGCGGCGCAACATCGCCGGAAAAATATCCGGCAAGAAAGTACCGATTACGCTGTAAGACCAGGCCACACTGACCCCCAGAGAAATCAACGTGAACATGTTCAAATGCCGATTGGCCAATGACGCCCAGCCGCGCTGAAAGAACGGCCAGCCGCCCCACAATACGACCGGGGTCGCCAACAAAAACTCGACTAGTTGCAAATGCGTAAACGAGATCATTTGCGGCGAAAAACCCATCCACATATCAGCGGCCATCGCCATCACAAACACTGGCACGGCCAATACCGTGCTGATCCAGAAACGGCGCGTCATATCGTCCAACTCCGGATTCTCTTCTTTGGCAGCCACAGTCCTTAACTCCAGCGCCATGCCGCAAATCGGACAATCGCCGGGTTCGCTACGCACAATCTGCGGATGCATTGGGCAAACGTATTCGATGACATCGGGTTTGTCCGACAAGGTATCCACCGGCTCCAGCGCCATGCCACATTTCGGACACAAACCGGGTGTAGCCTGATGCACCTCAGGATGCATTGGACAGGTATAACCTCCAGCAGATGGCGTTACAATTGCGGGAACCGGCATGACCGGATTAAGGTATTTATCAGGATCTGCCGAAAACTTTTCCACGCAGTGTTGTGAACAAAAATAATAGCGCTTACCCGTATATTCCAAGCTGCGCCCCGACTCACTGTCAACTTTCATACCGCATACAGGATCTATAGCTGTGCCCATGGTCTGTTCTTTTCAATTACGTTCATCGAAATTCACTAAGCGGAAAGCATCGGCATAACTTGCCCGAATATGCTGTTTGCCATAGCAGGCCAAGCGCCATGCTAAAGTAAACAACTTTTTTGCATGATGTAACAACTTGAATACAATATAAGGCATCTCTAACAATTAAGAGTTCCAAACAAGACTAGGCGCGAATAAAAAATGTTGACGCAGCATATAATTAATATGTAAGGAAACATTTTTTGTAAGCAACAACGTATTGTGACGAGACGGGTTCAACAGGCAATCCCCGAAGGGGATGCGCGCAAATATGAATTTTTAGAAGCGCTCTATACCCATGATAACCGACAAAGAAATTCTTATACTTTATTACAGCCAGAACGGTGCCGTACGTCAAATGGCCCAATTAATGGCGCGCGGCGTAGAACAGGTAGCTGGTGTACGGGCGCGGCTGCGTACCGTACCTAAGATTTCCACGGTCTGTGAGGCGACCGCGCCCGACATACCGGATGAGGGTGCACCGTATGCCGAGTTATCCGACCTTAAAGAATGCATAGGCATTGCTGTTGGTAGCCCCACACGCTTTGGCAACATGGCCGCACCGATGAAGTATTTTTGGGACGGCACTGGCTCGCTGTGGATGCAGCATTCCCTGGTCGGTAAGCCCGCTGCCTTTTTCACCTCGACTGGCTCCATGCATGGTGGACAGGAGAGTACGCTACTGACTATGATGTTACCGCTGATGCATCACGGCATGGTTATTGTTGGCCTACCTTATTCCGAGCCGGAACTCGCCACCACACAGCAGGGCGGAACACCTTATGGCGCCAGTCATTTTGCGGGAATGGCTAACGACCGTCCCATCAGCGAAGACGAAAAAAAGCTATGCATCGCGCTCGGCAAGCGGCTCGCGCAAACTGCATTGAAATTGGCCGCATAAAATTGCGGCGTATTAAATGCCTCAAGTTTGTTATTTCCGCTTTTCCAGAAATAACACCATAAATAATTTTCAGGAGCATTCATGAACAATGCGCGCGAAGCTCGCCAAATGTTACGCGCTCATCGCTACGGCGCGCTATGCACGCTGTCTAAAAAATTTGATGGCCATCCATTTGGCTCTATCACGCCCTACCTGGTTGACCATGATGGCAACCTACTCATTCTGATTAGCACATTGGCGGAACATACCAAAAACATTCAGCATGACCCACGGGTGAGCCTGATAACGCATAATCAAGAAAATCCACAAATTCAGACACAAGGACGCATCACCGTGGTAGGCACAGCGCAAATCATTATGGATAAAGATAAAACTGGCAGACGCTATTTGCGCTACTTTCCAGAAGCGCAAAGCTACTTTGACATGCATGATTTTTCGTTCTACCGCATCATGCCGCAGTCATTACGCTATATCGGTGGCTTTGGCAAAATCCATTGGGTCGAGGCGGATAGCTATTTAGTGCCTGCCTATCCGTTAATCCCGCAAGAAAATGATGTCATTTCGCACATGAACACGGATCATCGCAAAACAATGTGCCGCTACTGTCAACACTTCCATAAAATCGAAGTGCTGCATGTAGAAATGTTAGGCATCGACTGCGATGGTTTTGATGTGCGCGCCGATGAAAAAAT
Organism: Candidatus Nitrotoga sp. MKT; assembly: GCA_003402345.1. Lineage (GTDB taxonomy): Bacteria > Pseudomonadota > Gammaproteobacteria > Burkholderiales > Gallionellaceae > Nitrotoga. The sequence continues at coordinate 247,485 of QFXH01000002.1, forward strand.
ATTGCGTTTTGATTTCCCTGAAATGGTGCTTGATGCACAACAGGCTCGCCATGCTTTAGTTGCAATGTCACGAGGAATTGGATAAATATCTACAATTAGCTAATCGATAAATGGATGTCCACAATTTAAATTTCAAATTGAGTATTTACGATCATTCCAAGTAATATGAATTTTTATTCTAAATGCCTAAGTTCATGATGGCATAGATGAATGTATTGCGTTATCTTCATCAAAAAAATCATATACAACCTGTAACTTTAATATAAGTATTTTAATGACTGTGCCATCCGCAAAAATTGGTAGTTTTAGTGCCCCCTTGTCACTCAATTTTGATGGCGGCGGGGTTTCCGCACGTAGACTTGAATTATTGGCTGCGATCGGCCAAGAAAACTCGATTAATGGTGCCGCAAAAGCTGTCGGAATGACCTACAAGGGTGCTTGGGAAGCAGTTGAAGCCATGAACAATCTCGCTGGTGTACCTTTGGTAACGGCTTGGCAAGGAGGCCGGGGTGGAGGCAGAGCCGAGCTAACTGAGGTGGGACAGCGTTTGGTAGGGGAGATGCGGCGCATTACTGCTTTACAAGCCCAATTTTTTGCGGCACTTGATGAAAATATGATTCTGGGTGATAGCTTCCAACTTCTGAAAAGGATTGAAGTAAGAACGAGTGCGCGGAATGCTTTCACGGGAATTGTTGAAAGCGTACGAAACAGCGTGGTAGATGCAGAGGTGACACTAAGACTTGCCAGCGGTGAAGCCCTATACGCCATTATTACCCAGAATAGTGTACGCTCGCTTGATATTGTGCCGGGCAAGGTCGTGTATGCTTTAATTAAAGCATCCTGGGTACTTCTGACTCCGGCAGACGAGAACATAAAAACATCAGCGCGTAACCGATTGTGTGGGGTGGTAAGCCACATTGAGGCAGGTCTAATAAATTCTGAGGTGCTGCTTGACTTGGGTAACAGCATGACCCTTGCTGCAATTATCACCAATGAGTCGCACAAAATACTTGGGCTTACTATTGGCAGCCGTGCATGCGCCTTAATCAAGGCGTCCCACATTATTATTGGCGTCGACTAAAGGGCATCGCTAAAAAACTCACCACCCATCGCCGCCCGAGACACCATTACGACCCACTTGAAATAACACACTCCATCACCCTTCTCCACAATCGTTCCATCTTTCAAGATCTACACGTAAAACTACGCCGCTTGAAGCTATTTAATAAGCAAATCCACAGACAAAGTTCATTACAGCCGCTAATAATTCGTCTAAACAAAATCTCCCCACAAAGTTTGCAAAGTGGCGATACCCGCCATAGCAGCCGTCTCAGTACGTAACAAGCGTGCGCCTAAACGGATAGCAATAAAACCAGCTTGCCGGGCAAGCTGGTTTTCATCCACGCTGAAACCCCCTTCCGGCCCAATCAGCAGGGTCACTTTCCCTTGCGGTTTTGGCTGCTCATGCAATGTTGTCATGGCTTCCGGCAACAGGATAAATTTGCTGCCCGGCGCATCGCATATAGTGGCAATCCATGAGCTGAATTCCAGCGGGGCATGAACCTTAGGCAACATATTTCTGCCACATTGTTCACATGCCGCAATGGTGATGCCATGCCAATGTTGGGTGCGTTTTTCAGCGCGTTCCCCAGTTAGCTTTACCATGCTACGTTGAGTCTGTACCGGCTGTATTTCGGAAGCACCGAGTTCAGTGGCTTTTTGTATTACCCAGTCCATTTTTTCGCTACTACACAACGCCTGCGCGAGTACGATATTTAATGGCGACTCGCGGTTAACCGTACAGACTTGCAGTTTCTCCAGCACCACTCTTTTGCCTTCGATTTCGCAGATGTGGCCATGCAGTTCATTGCCTATACCATCAAATACCCGAACTTCATCATTAACGCGCAGGCGCAAAACTCGACTGGCGTGGTGTGCGGCAGCTTGTGGCAGCTCAAATTTGGTGCTCGCATGCAGCGGCGGAGGGCAATAGAAACGTGGGGTAGTCATTGATCGATCAGGTATAAATGGTCTGCATGATAATATAACGGCCATCTGTAAAAACTCAAATTCAAGTTAAGCGGGGTATTTCAGTTAACCCCACGCCAAATACTCAAACAACATTTCAAATGAAAAAAATCGGCCGTAATGATCCTTGTCCTTGTGGCAGCGGTAAAAAACATAAGCATTGCTGCCAACCAAACGGCGATGTTTCTATGGCAAAAACGCGCTCTTCAGATTTATCAATTCTCCAAGCCATCCAGATCGCACGGGAGCACCATCAAGCGGGACGTTTACCTCAAGCAGAAGCTATTTATCAACAAATACTCCAGGTAGAGCCAAACCATCCAGATGCGCTGCATTTATTAGGTTTAATAGCCCGTCAAGGGGGAAAGAACGGAATTGCTGTTGAACTTATAGGCAAAGCTATCCGCATAAATCCATCTAATCCAATTTATTACATTAATTTGGGGAATGCGCTCAAAGATCAAGGCCAACTGGAAGAAGCCATCCTCAATTACCGTCAAGCGCTTTCAATCAAGCCGGATTTTGCAGAAGTGCACAACAATTTGGGGAATGCCCTCAAGGAACAAGGTAATTTGGAAGCGGCGATTGAGAGTTTCCGCCGGTCACTCGCATTAAAGCCGGATTTTGCCGAAACACACAGCAATTTGGGCAATACGCTCAAGGATCAAGGCCAGCTGGAAGAAGCGATAGCCTGCTACGGCCAAGCACTTCTGCTTAGGCCAGATTATGCTGAGGGATATAACAACTTGGGAAGTGCCCTTAAGGCGCAAAACAATCTGGATGCAGCAGTCGTAAATTACCGGAAGGCAGTTTCGCTCAAGCCGGATTTTGTGGATGCGCATAACAACTTGGGGAATGCGCTCATGGCACAAGGCAAACTGGAAGCGGCGGTTGTGAGCTTCCACCAGTCGCTCTTGCTCAAACCGGATTTTCCCGAGGCGCACAACAATTTGGGAAATGCGCTTAAAGATCAAGGCAGATTGGATGCAGCGGTTGAGAGCTTCCAGAAAGCGCTCGGGTTCAAGCCGGATTTTGCCGAGGCGCACAGCAACCTCGGGCTTGCACTACAGAAGCAAGGTAAATTGAACGGGGCGATTGCCCACTACAACAAAGCGCTTTCAATCAAACCGGACTATGCCGAAGCGTACAACAACTTGGGACTTGCGCTACAGGAACAAGGTAAATTGGATGAGGCGATCGACAGCTACCACAAAGCGCTCGCGCTCAAGCCGGATTATCCTAAGGCCCGCAGTAACCTGCTTTTTACGCTGAGCTTTTATTCCAAGTGCTTGCCTGATGCCTATCTTGCAGAAGCACAACACTATGGCAATAAAGTAATGGCCAAGATCCAACCGTATAAAAGTTGGCCCGTTTATCCGGCAAACACAGCGGAACAAGATATGCAGCCTCTGCGGGTTGGCCTAGTTTCCGGAGATTTTAGAACGCATCCAGTTGGTTTTTTCCTGGAAGGCGTTCTCGCGAATTTGAACCCTGCTCGGATAGAACTGGTTGCATATTCGATGTCTCCCCAAGAGGACGAACTCACCGCGCGCATTCGGCCTTGTTTTGTTGACTGGAATATAATTGTGGGCCTTAGCGACGAAGCCGCAGCCCAGAAGATTCACGACGATGGAATTCATATTCTCATTGATCTGACGGGACATACTGCCAGCAATCGTTTGCCAATGTTTGCACTAAAACCTGCCCCGGTACAAGTAAGTTGGTTAGGCTATTTCGCCACCACCGGGTTACCGACGATAGATTATTTGCTGGCAGACCCAGTATCAGTGCCGGAATCCCACCGGAAGTACTTTACTGAAACAGTGTGGTATCTGCCAGAAACCCGGCTATGCTTCACCCCACCTGCAAATAAATCAGGGCTGGAATTAACCCCCTTGCCCGCAGTACAAAATGGCTATATCACTTTTGGTTGTTTCCAAAATCTTACCAAGGTAAATGACACTGTGCTGGCTGCATGGGGACGAATTTTCCTCGCCTTGCCAAAAGCACGGCTGCGGCTGCAAAGTAGTCAGATAAACTGCTCAACCGCGCGCGAATCTTTGCAACATCGATTAACCCAAGCCGGAATAATGCCGGAACAGGTAATAATGGAAGGGCATGTTCCCAGAGAGGATTATCTCGCCGCATATGCTAAGGTGGATATCATTCTGGATACATTCCCTTATCCCGGGGGCACTACCACCTGCGAAGCTTTGTGGATGGGGGTACCTACACTAACCATCGCTGGTGGCACATTGCTCGCCCGCCAAGGTGCCAGCATGCTAGCCTGTGCCGGCCTGGAAGATTGGATTGCCAGCGATGAGGGGGACTACGTAACCCGAACCTTGTTTCACGCTACTGACATTAATCGCTTGGCGCAACTACGGTCAGAATTACGGCAGAAAGTGCTTGCTTCGCCGCTTTTTAATGCCCCACGTTTTGCCCTGCATTTAGAGGATGCACTGCAAAAAATGTGGCAACAAAAGATGTACCCGGAGTCTGACCATAAATAAGCTGCTTAGTGCTTGCCAAAGGCATGCATTACACGAATGCTTTAAGTTTATTATCCCATTTTAAATATTCTGATGTTTATTGACCAGTCTGCAGCCAAATTCTTGGTATCGTTTCTGCCTTGGCAGGCGGACAACAGAAACAACTTAAAGTTCAATTTATTTCAGGACTTAACCTATGAATATATGCTTTCAAAGTACATCAATTCAGTGCTGAATTAGTCCATGCAGCGTGTATAATCTTCGGTTTTAATATTTCTTGAATTTGTGAGCCAATCTCCTTCCTTCACTGGTGAGCGCTTTTTGCCCGAGTGCAGCGGTGAAATCTGGTATGAACATTGGCATCGTTATGCCTTGGCGCGCCAGTTAAGCCAACATTGCACAGTTTTAGATGTAGCCTGCGGTGAAGGCTATGGTGCCGCCATGGTGTCTGAAACCGCACATAAAGTGGTGGGTGTCGATTTATCCGTTGATGTAATTCAGCATGCCAAAAATAATTATAGGCATCACACTAACCTACAATTCGTTACGGCTTCGTGTGAATGTCTGCCATTTCCAGATGCAAGCTTTGACTTCGCAATCTCCTTTGAAACAATAGAGCACATTGAAAAACAGAAAGAATTTATTTCTGAACTCAAACGTGTTCTACGCCCGGATGGGATATTGATCCTGTCCTCTCCAAACAAGCGGCTGTATTCCGATGCACATGATTACCATAATGAATTTCATGTACGCGAATTGTATCGGAATGAGCTGGACGAATTGCTGCATGAAGCTTTTCCGCATATATTCTGGCTTGGACAAAAACTATTGTTCCATTCCGCCATCTGGCCAGAAAACCAAGCCTGCGCGACAACAGAATATTTGGTTAACGATGGTAGGCAAGTTGCTTTAGTCAGCCATCCCTCTGTCGAGCCAATGTATTACATCGTAGTCTGTAGCCGTAATCCAGCCATGCTGCCCACCGCGCTCAATAAACTTTCTTTGTTTAGTGACAGCGCCGAAATGATTTATCAGGACTATGCCAAACAAACCCGGCGCGTGATGGAGCTGGATCAACTTCTCAAAAATCGCGAGCATCTGATTGCTGAACGTGATAGTTTTCTCTCGCTTCGCACCCAGCAAATGGAAGAACGCGAACGCCTGATTGCTGAACGTGATGCACTTCTGGACATGCGTACCGAACAATTAAATGAACGTACCGAAGATTTAAATACCCGTACTGGACAATTAAATGCTTGTACCGAGCAGTTAAATGAACGTACCGAAGAAATAATCAAACTTAATGCGCTTCTATCACTACGCAACGAACACATTATTGAACAAGAGCGCTTACATATTGCTCTCAAACAGCAAATTGACTATCGCGCCAGTCTGGTTTGGTGGCTAAAATCGCCGTTACGTTTCATTACACGTGCTCTCAAAGGGAACTCTTGAATTAGCATGCTATCCCCAGCAATCGACATCATCATCCCTGTCTACAATGCATACGATGACTTGCAGCGCTGTCTCGACAGCGTGCTTCGCACCACCAAGCCCCATCACCGCATCATCATGATCGACGATTGTTCGACAGATAGCCGCATCGCCAACTATTTTGAAACGCTGCGCAGCACAGCAGATCCACGTTTATGGCTGTTCCAGAACGAAACAAATCTTGGCTTTGTCAGCACTGTTAACCGTGGCATGGCGCTCAGCCAAAATGATGTGGTGTTGCTCAATTCCGACACCATCGTTACCTCGCGCTGGTTAGAAAAACTTTGCGGTTGCGCCGATTCAGACCCCCTTATTGGCACAATCACGCCGTTTTCTAACAACGCCGAAATTTGTTCGTTTCCGAACTTTTGCCAAGATAACGCATTGCCGCAAGGAATGAATGCGGAGGACGTCAATTGCGCCATTGAGGCAGCCGCCCTTCGCATTTATCCTGACATACCCACCGGGGTCGGTTTTTGCATGTTTATTCGGCGCCGGCTGCTTAATAAAATCGGCCTATTCGATGCGGTTACTTTCCGTCTCGGCTACGGCGAGGAAAATGATTTCTGTATGCGGGCGTTGACGGCTGGCTGGCGCAATGTGCTATGCGACGATACATTCATCCAGCATGTCGGCAACTGCTCATTTAGTACGAAGAAAAAGACGCTCGCTGAAGAAAATATGCAGCGCTTACTGGCTAAACATCCTGACTATATGCAGCGGGTAATGGCTTTCATCGCGGCCGACCCAATCAAACCGATCCGTCAGTTGGCACAGTCGTTCCTGGCGCTCACCGGAGCGGCTGGCGACAAACCCGGCATTCTGCATATCATGCATGGCCGTAGCGGCGGCACTGAGCAGCACACCCGTAGCTTGATGCACAGTGACGGCGGGGACTGCCGCCATTATTTACTGATAACCATGGATGATGTCTGGCAACTTAAGGATGCCAACAACGGTGAGCTGTTGGCTTATCAATTCAATCGGCAACCCGATCAGCTATGGACAGATTTTCTGGCCGGCCTGTGTGCCAGTTTTCGTATCCATTTGTGCCATGTACATCACCTGGCCGGCTGCCGGCCGGGCTTGCTGGAAGCGATGCGCAACCTTGGCATTCCATTTGGCTTCAGTGTGCACGATTTTTTTCTGGCGTGTCCGACTATAAACCTGCTCGACGCCACAGGAATTTATTGTGGCAGCGAAACTGATGCATCGCGCTGTCAAAATTGCCTTAACGCCCAACCAGATTTTCGTGGCATTGACATCGTTTCTTGGCGCGCAGTACATGCGGATTTCATTGAACGGGCAGTATTCGTGATTGCTCCCAGCGACTTGGCCGCCGAAATGTTCTGTCGCTATTTTCCACGCGACGATGTTCGCGTTATCCAGCACGGCGTTGATTTAACCGCCAACCGCACGAATGCCCTGACATCGGCACTATTATTGCCAAAAGATGCATACCAAAGTATCGGTGTCTTGGGTGCGATTGGTCCGGTTAAAGGCGCCCGCCAACTGGAACGTTTAGTGGCACGCAGCCGCGAACGCAAGCTGCCCTTTCGCTGGGTTGTGGTCGGCTACATGGATCGCCAATTTCAGCCACATCAATCTGCCGATACCTTATTGACAGTGCATGGCCAATACACGCCGGATCATATGGAAGACTTGCTCGACCATTATCGAATTAATCTGGTAGTGTTTCCCTCTGCTGGCCCGGAAACCTATTGCTACACCCTGACCGAAGCCTGGATGGCTGGACGACCTGCATTGGTGCCGCCAATTGGCGCGCTGTATGAGCGTGTGCAAACGAACGGTGCCGGTTGGATCATGCGAGACTGGTGTGATACTGATGCTATTCTAGACGATATCATTTCGATATTACGGCCAGAAAACAGTACCGATTTTGTGCACAAGCAAGCGCAAGCGCGGGCAGTGCCGGTCACCTCAGTACGCGATATGGCTAATGCCACCGAAATGGTTTACCACGAAGTTTTGTCGCGGCAAGCCGTAAAATTTACCGCACCATTGCCGCAAACCACCCTTTACACTGCGCTGCAAACCGCGCTGGGAGTGGCTGCAGCCAACAAGCACCGTGCTTTGTCTATAGGTGAGCGCTGGTTGCTGCGGCTTGCACATCTTGGCTTGCGTTTACGCTATACATTGCTTGGTCGCTGGCTGTACCGCATCATTCCGGTACGATGGCAACAAATCCTGAAAAAACGACTGTTGGCATAAATATTTTTAAAGTAGCGTTTCCTGAGAGCCTTTGGGAAAATGGAATATTCATTGCCTTCATGGAAATTGAAACGATACAGCTCATTATTACTCCCCACTTTTAACCCGGAGAACCGAAAACGGCTTTAGACTTTATTTAAATACCCATAGCCACCAGCCACCGAGTGCTTTAAATCACCCAACACTCATCCAGTCATTGCAAAAATGGCACAAAAAACCAGATTTATTAGTTGAATGTGTTTATAAATAAGTAACATTTGACGCCACAAAAAACATGGCAGATTAGCCACAGACTTGCCAAGCAATTAAAGCTCAGCGTGATGTAGCCGATATAAACCAACGCAGCCTAGATCAATGAGTCGAGACGATCACTTACTGATCATTTTGCGCTGAACAGCTGTATATCCCCCATAACGGATTGCTTAATTTTGTCGCGAATATAGTCACTAAGGAAACGCCATGGCAGCGGAAAATTTGAAAAAAAAAGAATTCCAATATCGATGGGAGGGTAAGGATAAATCCGGCAAACTGGTAAAAGGTGAGGTGCGGGCTGTCGGTGATGCTGTTGCTGCCAAACAACTGAGACGGCAGGGCATTAATGTTACCAGTATAAAAAAAACCCGCGGTGGCGGGGGTAAAAAAATTACCCAAAAAGATCTCACGCTGTTCACACGCCAGCTTGCTGTCATGATGAAATCCGGCGTTCCGTTACTACAATCATTCGACATTGTCGGCAAGGGACACCATAACCCTTCCGTTTCCCGCCTACTAAACGACATTAAAACCGACGTAGAAACTGGTAGCAGTTTAGAACAGGCATTCCGGAAATTCCCACTGTATTTTGACGATCTGTTTTGTAATCTGATAGGGGCGGGCGAACACGCCGGTATTCTGGACAGCTTGCTGGACCGCTTGGCGACCTACCAGGAAAAAACGCTGGCCATTAAGAACAAGATCAAAGGGGCGTTAATGTATCCCGTTTCAATTATTGCAATCGCCTTTATTATCACCGCAGTAATCATGATATTTGTAATCCCCGCGTTTAAACAGTTATTCTCCAGCTTTGGCGCAGACCTGCCCGCACCTACGCTAATTATGATGAGCATTTCCGATTTTTTCGTTGCTTATTGGTGGGCAATTTTCAGTATTTTAGGCGGCGGTCTTTACGCTTTCTTTTATTTTTGGAAACGCAGCAAAAAAATGCAGGACGCTATCGACAGAATCATGCTCAAACTACCAGTTTTCGGAAATGTAATCCGTAAGGCCTCCATCGCACGATGGACACGTACACTGGCAACCATGTTTGCCGCCGGTGTCCCCCTAGTGGAGGCGCTTAACTCAGTAGCAGGCGCTTCTGGCAACGTGGTATATTTTGATGCAACCAAAATAATCCAGCGGGAAGTCAGTCAAGGAGGCACCCTAACGGCAGCCATGCAAGACGTAGGCGTATTCCCCAGCATGGTATTGCAAATGGTCGCAATTGGTGAAGAAGCAGGTTCACTGGATGGCATGTTAAACAAAGTAGCGGATTTTTTTGAGGCGGAAGTCGACGATGCAGTGGCAGCGCTGGCCAGCCTGATGGAGCCTATCATTATGGTGGTATTAGGCACACTAATCGGCGGTATGGTGGTCGCAATGTATCTGCCCATTTTCAAGATGGGGCAAGCTGTTGGTTAAATCACTTTAGGCAGGAAGCAGGTTCAACGATGACAGCATTCATTGAGTTACTGCAAAGCCTCCCGGTTTTTTTCATTATTCTGTGCGGCATTATCGGTCTGCTGGTGGGTAGTTTTCTAAATGTCGTCATTCATCGCCTACCCAAGATGATGGAGCGTGGGTGGCATGCCCAGTGCGCTGAACTCACTGGCAATGAACCAGCAAATGTACCGCCTTACAACTTGTTCATGCCACATTCCGCCTGTCCGCACTGTGGCCACAAAATAAGCGCACTGGAAAACATCCCGGTCATCAGCTATTTGCTCTTACGCGGCAAATGCAAGGATTGCAATACACCTATCTCAGCACGGTATCCCATCGTGGAAACGGTATCTGGACTCCTGAGCGCCTATGTCGCATGGCATTTCGGCTTCGGTTTGGCTGCCGTGGCCGCGTTATTGTTAATCTGGATGCTGCTAGCACTAACCTGGATTGACGTTGATACTCAATTACTGCCCGATGACATCACATTGCCACTACTGTGGCTGGGTCTACTGTTTAATTTGTCGACCACATTTACTGACATTAATAGTGCCGTCATCGGCGCAATCACAGGATATCTAGCGCTATGGAGCATTTATTGGCTATTCAAGCTCGCCACCGGTAAAGAAGGCATGGGCTATGGTGATTTCAAGCTACTGGCAGCAATCGGCGCATGGCTGGGCTGGCAAATGCTGCCATTGGTTATTATGCTCTCTTCAATAGTAGGCGCAGTGGTCGGCGTTACATTGATTATCGCGGCACGCCTTGGCCGCAACGTCCCTATTCCATTCGGCCCGTATTTGGCGGGCGGCGGCGTGATTGCGTTATTCTGGGGACAATCCCTTACGCAGGGCTATCTGCAACTCTTCAGCATTCAATGATATATCGCGTCGGACTAACTGGGGGTATTGGCAGCGGCAAGAGTACTGTCGCTTCACTATTCAAAGAATACGGTACATTAGTCATCGATAGCGATGTCATTTCACATCAGGTGACCCAATCCGGTGGCATAGCCATCGCTGCGATCCGCACGGCATTCGGAGATAACTATATCGATGCCAGTGGCGCATTGGACAGGGCGTCCATGCGTCAATTGATATTCTCTAATCATGCCGCCAAGCTGAAACTGGAGGCTATTCTGCACCCATTAATCCGCGCGCAAATTCTAGTGCAGATCGACACTGCCAATATTCACAGCCCCCCTGCATCTCCCTATTTGCTGCTGGTCATTCCACTACTTTTTGAAACGCTCAACTACCACCAACTGGTGCAGCGCACATTAGTGGTGGATTGCGCGGAAACCACCCAAATTACACGCACCATGCAGCGTAGTGGGCTGGATGAACAAACAGTGCGTACCATCATGGCATCTCAAATCACGCGTACCGAAAGGCTACGGTTTGCCGATGACATTATTCAAAATGATGGCAACTTGGATAGTTTGCGTCAGCGGGTTGCCAAGCTACACCAGTACTATCAAGCCATTTCCTCATAAATTGATTGACGGTATATAATGGCCGGAATATATTGGTCATTTTTGTAACCCACACTCGCCCCCACTCTACTTGCACTGTGATTAGCTATGACTTCCCTCTCAATGAACGCATGCGCACTTTACTGCGCCTAGAGGATCTTTATGCCAAGTTACTCTGTTTGATAGAACGATCTAGCGCCATTGACCATCACGCCGCTTTAGGCGTGTTATTTGAAATCCTCGAAGTCGCCAGCCGTTCCGACCTGAAATCTGAGCTGCTGCAAGAATTAGAACGCCAAAAACGGCAGCTTTCCGCTTTACACAACAACCCAGAAATTTCAGAGTCAGCACTAGATGCAATACTCGATGAAATTGAGTGCGCCAGCAGCGGGATGTTAAACATGAATGGCAAGATCGGCCAGTACTTGCGGGAAAACGAATGGTTAATGGGCATCAAGCAGCGTGCCTGTATTCCCGGCGGAACCTGTGAATTTGATTTGCCATCCTACCATCACTGGCTACATCAAGATGCCACGCTGCGGCGCGATTACCTAATCAATTGCCTCACGCCCATGCTCCCCATACGCAATGGCCTGGCAATCATCCTCAAGCTATTACGCGAAAGTGGGAAAACCTACCATTTCACTGCCCACCAAGGCAGCTTTCAGCAAATGCAATATGGCCGCGTGGCGCAAATGCTGCGTGTTAGTTTGGATAAGGCGCTACCGTGCGTTCCAGAAATCAGCGCCAACAAATACATGCTCAATATTCGCTTCATTGCCGCCGACTATGTGGCCAAAAGCGCCTTGTACGATCAAGATGTGGCATTCAACCTTACTTTCTGCTCTTTTTAACGACACTTCAGTAGGCAAGGCGTTAGCGATAAAATCATGTTTTATCCGTTTAGTTGAAAACAGGAATACATCATGTTGAAGAAAACAACTATCGTCAGTTGTCCGCAATGTAAAAAAGAAGTGCCCTGGAATAAGGACAGCGTCTATCGTCCTTTTTGCAGCGAACGCTGCAAATTAATTGATTTGGGGCAATGGGCCACCGAAAGTTATCGCATCCCGCAATCGGATAGCAACCCAGACGAAGAATCTACTTACCAAGCCTGACGCAACAGCGCAATACCATGTGCACCATGTTGCCAAGCCATTTCCATATCGTCACAACATAATCCACCCAGCGCATACACCGGAATGGCCGAGTTTTCTGCCATCTTCGCAAATGCCTGCCAGCCTAAATGTGCGGCACCAGGATGACTGCGGGTGGGTAGTACAGGGCTCAGCACCACAAAATCAAAACCCAGACTATTGGCCCGTTGTACTTCCTCGGCGTTGTGGCAAGATGCCGCACACCAAGTCAAGCTGGGACGTAACTTACACGCGGCAAGCTGGGTACTATTCAAATGCACGCCATCTGCGCCAACTTCACTGGCCAGCTCAACATCACTGTTAATTAATACTTGTGCGCCGTATGTATGTGCCAATTTCACCACACGTAAAGACAATTCACGCATCGCTTCACGCGACAAACCCGGCTCGCGCACCTGCACCAACCTCAAGCCATTTTCCAACGCAACCTGTAAACGCACCATAAATTTTTCATTACCCAACTCGGCAACGTTACTAATGGCATACACAGGCGGCAACTGTAACGCGCGCAGGACAAATGTATTGGCTGGCAGCATCGGGGATACTGTCAAATTGGCAGGCGTTTGCCAGCTCAGCTGTTGATTTTCTTTGCCATGAAGCTCGCCCTGCCATGCAGTGATACGAAAAAAATTCAGCCTTACTGTAGCGTGTGTATAAACGTGCACACATGTTAACCAAGGATAGGCGGTGGCAATTTTAATGCCTAACTCTTCGTGCAACTCCCGTTCCAACGCATGCAGCAGTGTTTCGCTCCCTTCAACTTTGCCGCCCGGAAACTCCCAGAAACCTGCGTAAGATTTACCTTCTGGCCTTTGCGCCAACAAGAAACTGCCATAGGTATACCGCCCCAAGGCAGAATTGCTGGCGAACGCATCGGCTTCGCCAGCAACCTCGCGCAACAATACGCCAACGGTAACTTCAAGCACGCAAGCATTCATATGGGCATCCAATTATTAAGCAATAATTTCCCTGCCCGCGCGAAAAAGAAAATTTGTTGCCGCACTAACGGGCAGCCTGAATAAATTTCCTGGTTCCAGCCGCTCCAGGCTCTTCAGGCATTCCATCCACCTCACTTCTAATCACCTCACCCTCGATCACCTCTCCTTCAACCACAACATCATCGCGTGGGCGATACTGGCGCATTTGTTTTCTCAGGTCACGGGTTCTCCACCACACATAGCCCCATGCCAGTGCACCGACAATCAAGACGGCCAAAAATAACAACGCAGAAAACATCAAGGCCAAACCAATCAAAACGACGGTTACGGCGATCTTGGCAACCTTGCCCAACAAGCTGGGGGGTTTTGTAGTGAGATATATTGGATTTTCCATCTGTTTTTTCGTGAATGTCCGTGACAGTTATTTGCGGCGTGAATAATAACAAGAGTACCCGCCCTTGTAGAGGGCTTCCATTATTTCAAATCCGCTTCCCAAGCATTGCCATAGATTTTTCCATTGCGTGACAAGACCCACATTTGGTACATACTCATAAACCACATGATTGTTGCCGCAACGCTGTAACCAAAACCTCCAATAAGCGTAAGCCATGCAAAACTGGGGTTCCATCTCGTAAGCCACCACGAAAAAACATCTACGATCAAAAATGCAAAGGGAATCGCAATGGCTGAAATCTTCAACCATTTCGGTACGCCTACCGCAAAGCTAAAAATAAACCCCACAAAAAAGAAAATGAAACTGATTCCAAATAAATGGATGTGCGACGATCTGATCAAGGCTTGAATACTTGCGCCTTCATCAATTTTGGCGACCTTTTTAACCTCCTCATACTGGCTAAAATCAGCAACACCAGAACCAGGCCCATGGCACTGCACACAATATTGGTTAAAAATGCCCTTAAATTGGGGCTCCCATTCCGTCTCGGGCGCGCCGTTGCGTACCCATTTAATGATGCTAAGACGCACTTCTGGCGTACTCATCCCTTTCATGGACCCATTCAGCTTATTTTCCAGCTTGCTCCCGCTACGGTTTCCGTAATAGCTGTACACGATGTCATCCAAGGAAAGCCCCGGCTTGCCATCTGCCATACCGTGTGTCTCCATGATCTGAAGGCCAGCCATACATAAACCCAGCCCAATTGCGAGCAAGTAGCCGGAAAAAAGCACTTTGACGGGTATCGGCAGATTAGGTAAATTAAACCAAGCAAAATTTTGGGGTGTCGATTCCATTTCACGACCTCTTTTCTTTGGTAAAGCGAAAAGTAAAAATATATACCTAATTCCTATCGATTATTATGCTCTTAATCGCAATCCTTGGGCTTTGTGTTATCCGTTAAAACGCAGGCAAACCTGATATGAAGGCAGCATTAAACTTCATCCATCTGGATAAGATATCAAAACATAAAATGAAGTATTGTTGCCATTAACACTCAAATCTGCAAGAAATGAGAATCGAGATGAAAAAACCGGCCGCACAGTTTCTGATTTCATTCATTCTACTTGGCATTAGTAGTGCTGCCTTCGCCCATCCCGGCCATGATGTTTCCGGATTGAGCGCTGGCCTGATGCATCCGTTCAGAGGGTTGGATCATCTGCTCGCCATGGTTGCCGTGGGCTTGTGGGCAGCACAAAATGGCGGCAAGAAAATAGGGCTGTTGCCCACCGCTTTCATGTTGATGATGGCAGTCGGCGCAAAGTGTGCGCTAATGTATCCGTATCTACCACTGATTGAATCAGGCATCGCTGCTTCGGTGTTGGTGCTAGGAGTTATCACCGCACTCTCGCTGAATTTTTCTGCACGGCTCGGCGTTGCGATCACTGCCTTATTCGGTTTTTTTCATGGTTACGCCCATGGATTGGAAATGTCCGGCGCTTTCGAAGCGGAAGCCTACGCACTGGGTTTTCTTGCTACAACTGTCGCTCTCCATCTCGCAGGTATCGTGGTCGGCATCGCCACTCGTGCCCATTTTGTGCGTCTGCCGCAAATGCTGGGCGCCATCATTGCCGCTAGTGGTTTATGGCTGCTATCAACTACATAATTTAATTTATATATCAATGGAAGAGAAACCATGAAAAAGCGGATAGTTCTTATTTCATGCGTAAGCCAAAAGCTATCGCATCGTGCGAAGGCAAAGGACTTGTACATAAGTACGCTTTTCAAGCTCAACCTTAAATATGCCAATAGTTTGGAACCTGACGGTATCTATATTCTTTCGGCAAAGCACGATCTGTTAAGCTTGGAACAAGAAATTGAGCCATATGAGCAAACGCTCAATGATATGCGAGCATATGAAATCAAAGAGTGGGCAAGTCGAGTTCTACGGCAACTAAGTGAAATTGCCTCTTTAGACGAAACCGAAATTTTATTTCTTGCCGGTGATAAATATAGAAAACACCTACTGCCCCATTTCAGGTTCGTGCAAATCCCTCTTGAGGGGTTACGCATCGGTGAGCAGCTTCAGAGGCTTAAGGAGCTGACTGGATGAACAATGAATGCGAAGCTGTCCATAATTTAGCCCGTAGCCTTGAAAGGCAATGTTTTCCATTTGACGAATCAAATATCCCATCTAATGGAATTTACATCTTATTTGAAAAGGGAGAGGAAGGACATGTAGGAGAGAGAATTGTAAGGGTTGGCACGCATACAGGGGCGAATCAGCTCTGTTCAAGATTGAAACAGCACTTCATCAATAATAACAAAGACCGAAGTATCTTTCGAAAGAATATCGGACGTGCTTTGTTAAATCAAAATGGCGATCCATTTCTTAAGTTCTGGGAGCTTGATCTTACAACCAGAAAAGCCCGAAAAAATTATTCATCATTAATTGACTTTGGGTATCAGAAGTCAATTGAGGAACAAGTCAGCCAGTATATTCAATGCAATTTTACATTCTGCGTCTTTGAAGTAAACAGTAAGGATGAAAGACTGGAAATTGAATCAAAGATTATTTCTACTGTTTCTATGTGTGTGGGTTGTAACCCTTCGAAAACATGGCTTGGGAACTTTTCGCCAAAGCACAAAATTATTGAAAGTGGCTTGTGGCTGGTAAATGAACTATACAAAACACCGCTTGATACTTTTGGCATTGAACATCTATCAAGGTTGGTCAAAGGCTAACAATCTCATACACGCGGACAGCAAAAGCGTGCTCGTTCCTCGCTCTGCTTTTCGCTGCCGGCGATGCATGTCGTTAGCAGCCATGCGACTGATCATCCTTCAATCCGTATTTCTTCTATCGCTTCCTGAGGGACAGCGGGGTCTTGCAATACAGCAAAAGAAGAAAGCATATGAGACCGGTAATTATACGATGCAGCAGATTGCCGATGCTTTTGGGGTGCATTATTCCACTGTCAGCAGAGCTGCTCCATAAACTTCGCTCAAAAATGCATACTTGCAAGACTTGTATAAATTGAATAACCCGGCATCACCGCAGCATCACAATAAAGGGCATCTTTAAATATTAGAGCAAAATCACATTAAAATGATGTCGTATTGCTCTTGGCTATACAAATTTTCCACCTGTAGTGACACCGGTTTGCCGATAAGATCAGAAAGTTGGGCCAAGCTTTGCGATTCTTCGTCGAGAAATAGGTCGATGACCAGTTGCGAAGCCAGGATTCGATATTCACGGGCGTTAAACTGGCGTGCTTCGCGCGTAATTTCGCGCACAATTTCGTAGCATATGGTCTGCGCGGTCTTTACTTCGCCGCGCCCACCGCAGGTGGGACAAGACTCGCACAGTATGTGGGCCAAACTTTCGCGCGTGCGTTTGCGCGTCATTTCCACCAGCCCCAAAGCGGAGAAACCATTTACCGTGATACGGGTGTGATCGTTTGCCAGCGACTTCTTAAATTCTTCCAGCACGGCATCGCGGTGTTCCTGGTTATTCATGTCAATAAAGTCGCAAATGATGATGCCGCCCAAATTCCGCAGGCGTAACTGGCGCGCGATGACTTGTGCGGCATCCAAATTTGTCTTGAAGATGGTGTCGTCAAAATTACGCGAACCGACGAAGCCACCGGTGTTAACGTCGACCGTGGTGAGCGCTTCGGTTTGGTCAATAATGATATAACCCCCCGATTTGAGATTCACGCGGCGTGACAGCGCACGCTCAATCTCCTCCTCTACTCCATACAGCTCAAATAGCGGACGCTCGCCGACGTAATGCTCCAGCCGCGACACCGCGCTGGAAATAAAATCCTGTGCGAAAGCAGCCATTCGCTGGTACGTTTCGCGTGAATCCACCAAGATGCGTGTCGTGCTTTCGTTGACGAAATCGCGCAATACACAGAGGCTGATATTGAGCTCTTGGTATAACAAAAAAGGGGCGGTAGATGTTTTCGCCTGCTCTTGGAGCTTGATCCACAGTTTGTTGAGGTATTCCATGTCGGCGAGCAACTCTTTGTCTGTCGCAGTCTCCGCCATGGTGCGGATGATATAGCCGCCGCTGCTATTTTCAGGCAGCAACTGTTGCAGCTTGGCGCGCAATAGTTCGCGCTCGGCCTCATTCTCAATGCGTTGCGATACGCCGATGTGCGATTCCTGCGGCAGAAACACCAGCAAACGCCCAGCAATGCTGATCTGGGTAGAAAGCCTGGCACCCTTGCTGCCAATAGAATCCTTGATGACCTGTACCAGCAGACTTTGCCCCTCATACAGCATTTTCTCGATAGGTTTGGCAATATCGCTGTTACTGCGGCTTTCCCAGATGTCCGCAACATGCAGGAAAGCAGAGCGTTCCAGCCCAATGTCGATGAAGGCGGACTGCATGCCCGGCAGCACGCGTTTCACGCGCCCGACGTACACATTGCTGACTATTCCGAGATGGCTGCCGCGCTCAATGTGGAGTTGTTGCACTATTCCCTGTTGCATTACTGCAACGCGGGTTTCCTGCGGAGTAACATTTATAAGAATTTCGTCATTCACAGAATGGGATAACCGAATATTTGCAGCAGCTCAGCCGTTTCGAACAGGGGTAAGCCCATTACACCTGAGTAGCTGCCGTCTATGTGTTGTATGAATGCCGCAGCGTAGCCTTGAATGGCATACGCACCTGCTTTGTCTAACGGCTCGCTGGTGAGAATGTAGCGCCGGATGCGCTCTTCATTAAGCGTGGCCATTGTCACTTTACTGACCGATAAACGTATTTCCGTACGTTCTTCAAAGGTAACTGCGACGGCACTCAGCACTTGATGTTGACGTCCAGAAAGTACACGTAGCGTAGCCGCAGCCTGTTCACGGCCTTGCGGCTTGCCAATAATTTTGCCGTCCAGAATAACGCTGGTATCAGCCGCCAAAACCGGAAGCGGGGGTAAATTGCGAAATTGCAAAAACCTCCATCCGGCATTCACTTTTTCCTGGCAAACCCTTTGCACATGGGCTTCCGGTGATTCATCTTTGTGCGGAGTTTCATCCACATCCATCATGCGGGACGTGTTGGAACGCAACAGCAACGTTTCAAAATTAATCCCGATCTGCTTCAGCAGCTCCCGGCGGCGCGGGCTTTGCGAGGAGAGGTAAATGCGTGGGTGGGAAATCATGGCTCTTTAAAATCCTATATTAACGGGCCGCATCATTCACGATGATAAGGGTGATTGTGCAACAAGCTGTAGGCGCGATACAACTGTTCCGCGAGCAGTACGCGCACAAGGCCATGCGGCAGTGTCATCGTCGACAGCGACAGCAGCAGCTGTGCACTGTTTTTTACGGACTCGTGCAAGCCATCCGCACCCCCAATGATGAAGGCCACATCGTGTCCGCTGCCCATCCAATCTTGCATTTGTTGCGCCAACTGTTTGGTGGAAAAATGCGCGCCGCGCTCATCCAACGCGATGCGCAGAGCATTCTTCGGCAGCGCAGTTAATATACGCTGCGCTTCTGCCTCCATCATCTGCGCTACGCCCTTACCAGTGGTTCGCGGCTCCGGTTTTATTTCTATGAGTTCGATTTGGGCCTCGCGTGCCATGCGCTTGGCATACTCGGTGAAGCCTGCGGTAATCCAAGCCGGCATCTTGTGCCCAACCGCTACCAGCCACAGTTTCATTATGGCTCATTAGCCGCCTTAGGCGGCAGATGCCTGATGCTCCATAGCTCTTCCAGTTGGTAATAGGCACGCACTGCGGGCTGCATGATATGGACTACCACGTCGCCGAGATCAACCAGCACCCACTCCCCGCTTTCTTCGCCTTCTACGCTGAGTGCGGGTTCGCCGCGCAGCTTGAGCTGCTTGGATACATGATCGGCCAACGCCCTGGTTTGACGCGGCGAATTGGCGCTGGCGATCACCATGCGCTCGAATAGCGGACTTTTTTTACTGGTATCAAGTACGGTCACATCATTGGCCTTAATATCCTCCAATGCGGTTACTACGGCCAGGATTTTTTCTTCAATGGTTAGCATGTTAGGTATATAGGTGATGTAATTGAATGTAATCGGCTACTACGTCTGGTAGCAGGTAATGTATGTTTTTATTTTCGGCACAACGTTTACGGATATCAGTGGCGGAAATTTCCAGGGCAGGCATATCCGCCACCAGGATCGCCCCGGCAGGCGAATCACGCAGAATACAGGGGGCCGGAACGAGGCGCGCCCTGTATTCATCGCGCAAAGCTTCATTCGCCCTATTTATGGTGTTGCCAAGTGGATGCCCAGCACGCTGCATGACCACTATATGCGACAGTTCAAATAAACTCTTCCATTCATGCCAAGAGTGTAACAGCAGGAAGGCATCGCCGCCCATCAACAAACACAGCGGCTGTTGCATACCGTGCTCGGCACGTAGCGCAGTAAGCGTATTCACCGTATAACAAGGATCGATGCGATAAATTTCGCGTTCATCCAGCACGAATGCCGCGTTGCCTTGCAATGCCAGGCGGGCCATATCCAGACGCTGTACTGCGCTTGCATGCGGCGCATTGCGGTGCGGCGGCGTACCGCTGGGAATGAAGTGTACCGCAGCCAGATTGCATTGCTCCAACGCTTCCTGTGCCAAGCGCAGATGGCCATTATGGATAGGGTCGAACGTACCGCCCAAGATACCGATGGGGGCTTGGTTCACGGCTTATAGTACCAACCGGCGAACATCCGACAACACTTTGCCAAGATAACTCGTAAACCGTACTGCTTCCGCACCATCAATTACGCGATGATCATATGAGAGCGACAGTGGCAACATTAACCGTGGCACAAATTTATCTTCTTGAAATACTGGTTTGATGCTCGCTTTGGACACACCCAAAATAGCCACTTCTGGCGCATTAATAATAGGTGTAAATGCTGTCCCGCCGATGCCACCCAGACTGGAAATAGTGAAGCAACCACCTTGCATGGCAGTTGCGGGGAGTTTTTTCTCCCGTGCCTTGGCGCTAATCTCGCCCAACTCCTTGGCCAGTTGAACGATGCCCTTTTGGTCTACGTCACGTAACACGGGCACCATCAGGCCATCCGATGTATCAACGGCCACGCCGATGTGAAAATATTTTTTCAGCACCAAATTTTCACCGCTAGCATCTAATGATGAATTAAAGTCCGGGTGTTGTTGCATAGCTGTCACCACAGCCTTGAGCAAGAAAGCCAGCGGAGTAATTTTTATTCCCTGCTTTGAGTATTCCTCGCCCAGCTCCTTGCGGAAAACTTCCATCTCGGTGATGTCAGCCTCATCGTGCTGGGTAATGTGCGGAATGGAGACCCAGTTGCGATGAAGATTGGCACCAGAAAGCTTCTTGATGCGCGAGAGCGGCTTGGTTTCGATGACACCGAACCTGGAAAAATCCACTAGCGGCATGGCTGATATTTGCAAGCCACCGCCACCCGCGCCACCTTGCGGTTGTGCAAGCGCAGCTTTAACGAAGCCCTGCACGTCATTTTTAGTAATGCGTCCTTTTGCTCCGCTGCCTTTTACGCGCGTAAGGTCAACCCCCAGTTCGCGCGCAAAATGCCGAATGGACGGGCTGGCATGCGCCTTGCCTGTAGGGCTGCTTGGCAAACTAGTTGGTGCGGCAATGGGCGTAGCAACAGGCGCTATAACAGGCGTTGCAACAGCTGGATTTGCAGTTTCTTTTACCGGAGCCGGTGTTGTGGGGGGGCTAACTACAGCTGACGTTTCCGTTGCACTGGTTTCCATCGATAAAATCAGTGCGCCTTCCGATATTTTGTCGCCCACTTTAACGCTAACACTTTTCACCACTCCATCAAATGGAGCGGGTACATCCATCGTAGCCTTGTCAGTTTCCAGGGTAAGCAAGGACTGCTCAGCCTTGACCGCATCACCCGCTTTTACCATTACTTCTATTACCGGCACATCTTTGGAATCACCGATGTCCGGCATCAGTACTTGTTTGATTTCTGCCACGCGTGTCTCCTGCCCGCTCAGACCGTAGTTGGATTCGGTTTATCGGGGTTGATATTGTATAGTTTGAGCGCCTTGCTGACTTCACTCATGGCTAGCGTGCCTTCGTCAGCCAGCGCTTTCAGCGCGGCGACAGCTATGTAATAACGGTCAACCTCGAAGAAATGGCGTAGCTTTTTACGCGTATCAGAGCGGCCAAAACCGTCCGTGCCCAACACTTTGTAATTACCGGGCAAAAAGGCACGAATCTGATCAGCGTAGCTTTTAATGTAATCGGTTGCTGCGATGACAGGTCCCTTGCGCTTGCCCAAGCATTGCTCAGCGTAACTTACGCGCGGCGCAGCTTCGGGATGCAGCATATTCCAGCGCTCACAATCCAGTCCATCCCGACGTAATTCATTGAAGCTGGTTACGCTCCAGATGTCGGAAGATACGCCAAAATCCTTCGCCAATAATTCAGCTGCTGCGATGACTTCGCGCAGAATAGTCCCGCTGCCCAAAAGTTGCACCGTGGGTGCCGTGGCGGATTGGGCTTTACCTTCATTGAACAAATACATTCCCCTGATAATGCCGGTCTCCGCACCCTCCGGCATGGCCGGATGCGCGTAATTTTCATTCATCACAGTGAGGTAATAGAACACATCTTCTTGTTCCTGATACATGCGGCGCATACCATCCTGAATAATCACCGCCAACTCGTAAGCAAAAGTTGGATCGTAGGACACACAGTTAGGAATGGTCGCCGCCATCAGATGGCTATGGCCGTCTTGATGCTGCAGGCCTTCGCCATTCAATGTGGTGCGCCCGGCCGTCCCCCCCAGCAAAAAGCCGCGTGCACGCTGGTCGCCCGCCGCCCACATCAAATCGCCGACACGCTGAAAACCAAACATGGAATAGTAGATATAGAACGGCACCATCGCGACACCATGGTTGGCGTAGGCCGTAGATGCGGCAACCCATGACGACATCGCGCCCGCTTCATTGATGCCTTCCTGCAAAATCTGCCCGGCCTTGTCTTCCTTGTAGAACATCAGCTGATCGGCATCCTGCGGGGTATATAACTGGCCAACTTGAGAAAAAATGCTAAGCTGGCGAAACAATCCTTCCATCCCGAAAGTGCGCGATTCGTCCGGCACGATAGGTACCACCAGCTTGCCAATATTCTTGTCTTTCACCAGAACGCCAAGCATACGCACGAAAGCCATCGTGGTGGAAATTTCGCGATCTTCGGTACCTTTAAGCAATACGTCGAAGGCATCCAGCCCTGGTATTTGCAACGGCTCTGCCGCTATTTTGCGCATGGGTAATGTGCCCAAGGCCTTGCTGCGCTCGCGCAGATAACTCATTTCCAAACTATCATCGGATGGACGGCAGAATGGCAATTTGCTGAGCTGATCATCGGTCACTGGAATATTGAAGCGATCACGGAATTTGCGCAATGCTTCACCGCCCACTTTCTTTTGCTGGTGGGTGATGTTTTGGGCTTCACCGGCTTCACCCATGCCATAGCCCTTTATGGTCTTGGCCAGAATGACGGTGGGTTGCCCCTTATGGTTTGCTGCGGCCGCGTAAGCGGCAAAAACTTTATGCGGATCGTGGCCGCCACGATCAAGATGCCAGATTTCCTCGTCCGACATATCAGCGACCAGCTCCAGTAATTCCGGATATTTGCCGAAAAAATGTTGGCGCACATAGGCGCCATTTTTAGATTTATAGGTCTGATATTCGCCGTCTACCACTTCTTCCATGCGCTTTAACAAAAGCCCTGTCTTATCTTTCGCGAACAGACGATCCCATTTCCCTCCCCACACCACCTTGATCACGTTCCAGCCCGCGCCACGGAATACACCTTCCAGCTCCTGGATGATCTTGCCGTTGCCACGGACGGGGCCATCCAGCCGTTGCAGGTTACAGTTAATGACAAAAATCAGATTATCCAGTTTCTCGCGCGCAGCCATTGAAATCGCCCCCAACGATTCCGGCTCATCCGTTTCACCATCACCGAGGAACGCCCATACTTTGCGTCCTTCGGTACTAACAATGCCCCGATACTCCAAATAGCGCATGAAACGCGCTTGGTAGATAGCCATCAGCGGACCCAACCCCATAGAAACAGTGGGGAATTGCCAGAAATCGGGCATCAGCCACGGATGGGGGTAAGAAGATAAGCCACCGCCATTTACTTCTTGGCGGAAATTGTACAACTGCTCCTCGCTGAGGCGACCCTCAAGGAAAGCGCGCGCATACATACCAGGCGATGCATGTCCCTGGAAATAAACCAGGTCACCGCCGTGATTCTCGGTCTTACCATGGAAAAAGTGGTTAAAGCCCACGTCATACAGTGTGGCCGCCGAAGCGAAGGTAGCGATGTGGCCACCCAATTCAGACGACTCACGATTGGCGTTTAACACAATCACCATCGCGTTCCAGCGCGTCAGGGCACGAATGCGATGCTCGAGTTCATAATTGCCGACCGAGCGTTGTTCCTTGTCGAGCGGGATGGTATTCAAGTAGGGTGTGATTGTACTAATCGGCAAAGCGACACCGGCCAAATGCGCCTTGCGGACCAGCTGGCCAATCAGGTAATGGGCGCGTTCCGCGCTTTCATGCTCCAGCACAGAATCCAGCGCATCCAGCCACTCTTGTGTTTCCTGTGAATCGCTATCAGGTAAATCTGCCATATATCTACTCTCTAATCATTCGTTATTGGTCTGTGCATTTACGCACCAGGCTGCTATTTTTTGGTGATGGACAAGCACGCGCTATCTGCCTATATGTAGATCAGAAACGCACTGTATCGTCTCGTTCTCCGTCACCACCCATTCCACTTTGTGGTCAGTGGCTTCCTGCGGTAACCCTTCGACTAGCTGGATAGCAAATGCCCCGGCAACCAGCGCAGGATAGCAGCCTTGGTTCGCATCCTTCATTCGCGCCAGCAACTTGTCATAAAATCCACCGCCGTAACCTAGCCGCGCGCCGTCACGCCCGAATGCTATTCCCGGCAACAAGATAAAATCCACCTCGTTCAAAGAATTTATTTTTGTACAGCGTTCAACCAGTGGTTCGCGGATATTCCACTGGCCAGGTGCCAAATCATGCTGCAAGTTGGTCACACGGTACACATCCAATTCTTTTGTGGCGCGGTTTACTTTCGGCAACAGTACGCACTTATTATCGCTCAAGGCCTGTTCCACCCATTTTTCGGTGGAGAGCTCCGCGCCGAAGCTCATATAAGCTAGCACTGTATTGGCCGTGCGGTAAGCATTCAGGTTGGCGATACGCTCCAAGATGGCATGGCTCAAGCCCGCCCTCTCAGCCGCAGTCAATTGTTCGCGGCCTGCAATTATACGTTGTCTGATAGCCTGTTTCATAACCTGTATTGTCATGGGTAGATTATCTTTACTCATACATTCAAATGGACAGTTTCTGCCAAAATTTGGGCGAAAACTTCGCAGCAATTGTTCAAAATTTTCTCAATAAACGCGACAAATATCGCCGCATACTGACTTGAATAATCTGTCAATGAATTCGCGCGGACTATTGGTTGGAATACCGCCCGGAATAGCGGAACGTCTCCCATGAAATCATGAAAGACAACTACGAATTTGATGGATAAAGACGAATTCAAATTTGCTCGCGCTTAATGCAATTTATCCATTAGCTCAAAAACAATTTGTATGCCGGATTATCACTTTCATCCCAGTAACGATAACCGAGATTGTCCAGGAAAATTCGCAGCGGTTTCTTGTCATGATGCGGCACTTGCATGCCGATCAGCACGCGCCCGTAATCCGCACCATGGTTGCGATAGTGGAACAAGCTGATATTCCAACTATGGTTCATGCTATTAAGGAACGTCATCAATGCGCCAGGGCGTTCTGGGAATTCGAAGCGAAATAGGATTTCGTCCTGCAAACCGGGGGCATGTCCCCCTACCAGATGACGTACATGCAGCTTGGCCATCTCGTTGTCGGTGAAATTCAGCGTAGACAGTTTGTGTTTTTCCAGCGTGGCAACAAGCTTGGCAGTTTCAGATTGATCTTTCACCTGAACTCCGACGAACACATGCGCCTCCTTGGAATTCGCATAACGGTAATTAAATTCAGTGATATTACGTTGGCCCAGCAAAGAGCAAAATTTGCGAAAGCTGCCGGGCGTTTCCGGGATACTCACTGCCAGAATAGCCTCGCGCTTTTCGCCGAGTTCTGCCCGCTCCGCGATGAAACGCAAGCGGTCGAAATTCATATTGGCGCCGCTGGCAATTGCCACCAGCGTCTTGCCCTTTAATTTTTCGCGCTCCGCATAAAACTTGGCGCCAGCAATAGCCAACGCTCCGGCAGGCTCAAGATTGGTGCGGGTATCTTCGAACACATCTTTGATCGCTGCACAGATAGCGTCGGTATCCACCAATATAATTTCGTCCACCAATTCGCGGCACAAACGGAGAGTCTCCTGCCCGACTTGTTTTACAGCCACGCCATCGGCGAACAAACCGACATGTTCAAGCTTGACGCGCCGACCGGCCTTAATCGAACGGCTCATGGCATCGGACTCCACGGGTTGCACGCCGATAACCTTGATTTCCGGACGCACCGCTTTAACGTAAGCGGCAACGCCTGAAATTAGGCCGCCGCCACCGATGGGCGCAAAAATTGCATGGATAGGCTGGCTATGCTGCCGCAATATTTCCATGCCAATAGTTCCCTGTCCGGCGATTACGTCAGCATCGTCATAAGGATGGACGAAGGTAAGCTTGAGTGTCTGCTCCAGCTCCAACGCATGCAGATAGGCATCAGAATAAGAATCTCCATGCAATATTGTTTTTGCGCCACGGCTGGCAACCGCCTCCACCTTAATCTGTGGTGTGGTCACTGGCATGACGATAATGGCCTTGCACCCCAACTTCTGCGCCGACAGCGCTACGCCCTGCGCGTGATTACCCGCCGAGGCAGCGATGACACCGCGCTTAAGCTGCGCCGGCGTTAACTTCGCCATCTTGTTATAGGCGCCGCGCAGCTTGAAAGAAAATACCGGCTGCATATCTTCCCGTTTTAGCAAAACATTGTTGCCAATGCGCACAGACAAATTGGGTGCATCATCTAGCGGACTTTCAATAGCCACATCATAAACACGGGCGGTGAGGATACGGTTTAAATAACTTTGCATGATTGCCTAAAAATTAATTTATGGACAGATTATGGTACAAGACTAGCAGTAATTGTGTGCAACCCAAAAGGGTTTCCGTCATTCCTTACCAATTTTGGTCGTCATTGCATATAGCCCCTGTTACCACTTTGTGGCTCGCACGATGACTGATCTACCTCTGCCTCTTGTACAATTTGTATCTGATTCAAACCTACTTTCTTCAAAACAGAAATCTTATATCGCTACTCGCAGATGTATATGTGTTTATTCATTTATACTTCTTTCGTTTGGCCGTGTTAAGAGGCGGCCATGCTAACGCAGTTCGACTCTCGAACAATCTTAAAAAAATGATAATAGTGGAAACGCATGATTCTGAAATTGCAAAATAATTGCCGTTTGCTTGTACTCATCACCGCTACCTTATTGCTGGCAGCTTGCACCACCACAGAACCTGCCAAAAACAGTAAGCACATCCCACAACAGAGTGACCGTAATTTACTCAGTCAACTTGGCAAATCAGATATTGATCGCTTGGCAGATGTAGAGATGCGTGAAAACACCCAAATTTTGCGTATGTTAATGACAAAACTATACAAGCGTAATCCGCGCGAACTTAGAAAAAACACCACCGCCAGCGCGGAAGAGATGGTGAAATCAGTATTCGAAAACCAACATGGCTGGCGGTTCAAGGAAATCGGCGAAGCGCAAGGCTCCTTCGCTATTCAACAGGCGTTCCGGCCTGATTATGAAGGTGACCGGGTAATGTCGTTAATCGTAGGCCTGCAAACAATGTTAATCAAAGCACATGGTGGAAAAACCGAATTCTATTTTACCGACACCATTGAGCCGCAAAACATCTTTAATGCCGCACGTAACGTCGAAATCGTCGTGTGGCAGCTCTCCAATGCACGCGATGACAAAGGACAGCTTAATTTGTTAACTAATGAATTAAATGACCACGAGCGCAATCTTAGCTTTGAACGTGAGTTCGGGAAAATTATCGGTAGCCTGGATTTATTTGCGATTACATTATCGGAAAAATTACAGCGCGGCATTACACGCGTGGTGCAGACTTTATCTACAGCATTATTTTTACCATTTTGACTTTAATCCATCGTTATACTCCACTGCCCAAGCCCGTGGTTTTGACTTTTACATAGGCTCTGATGGGCTGATAAAGCACACAGACATCTGCCCACTAACTGTTTAGTCTATACTGCTAGCACCACCATACTTTACGCTGCCAGTGCAGGTTGGCTGGAGACTGTCGCCTGAAAATAAAAAACTGCAACACGATGATCAAACTAAAATAGCAAAAAAAGTTATGCGGCATCCAGATTAGATGGTCGGTAAATCCGGCAACGCAATCTGGTTGTTGGTGCTGAACTGATAATCCTTGAACACATGCTCAGCCGTTAGTATCTGATAAGTCCCGTCCGGTAGGCGGCGCGTGGTGTCCTTGAGGCGATAGGTGTTATGACCGCAAGTCCAGCAGTCAAAGTTGCGCATAGCGGTGCACAAACAAGTTTTGTCCATAACGGAGATTTTCTTAGCGTTTGGATGAGCCGCCACTTCGGCGTTGTAAGCCGTGATGTACGCGCAATTACCGTTACCGTCGAGTAGGTAACCGTAGGCTTCGCAATTGGGGCGGATACCCGCGCCGATGGCCGGACTCTTCTTCAACATGCGCATGGGATAGCCGGTAGGCGAAATCATGTTGACCTCAATATCTTCTTCGTTGGCCTTAAAGTACTCTTGCACAATCTTTTCCGGCAAACCGCACTCATACGTTGCCGTAAAGCGCGTTGCCACTTGCACCGCCGCCGCACCCATTTCCAGATATGACACTGCATCGCTACCGGTAAAAATTCCACCGGCCGGTATGATCGGAATCTCCAACTTTTCGGCCTGCAAGTACTGATAAATTTCTCTGCAAATTTCCCGCAGGTCGTATTTCATCCAGTCCAAACCGAAGCCCAAGTGGCCACCGGCCAGCGGCCCTTCTATCACGATATAATCCGGCAGGCGGTTAAGCTTGGCGTTTTTACGCAAGAAAATTTGCAGCGCACGTAACGAGGAGACGATGATGCCAAGCTTAGCGTCACGAAAACGTGGATGATCTTCCATCAACGCGAATGAGCCCAGATGCAATCCGGCGCTCAAGGTAATTCCATCTATACCGGCAGAGAGCGCCCCATGCAACCGTACCCGCAACGTTTCGCGCGGTGCATTCATCGTAAGCTTTTCCATGCAGTTGACGAAAATCATACCGGAACCGCGCTTGGCTTCCATGGCTTTGCTCAGGTGTAGGCGCGTCGACTCTGCAATCTGCCCAAGATCAAATTGCACCTTAGATTTATCGGTATTGGCAACATTGTATTTATATTGCTGGAGCTTTGATTTAACGAAATTCGTATTTAAAAGCCGATCCGTTACAGTCGGCAACATAGCATCGGAAAGATGCCCTATGCCGCCGAGACGCGCAGCTTCCAGCGCCAGTTCGGCAGTGGAAATATCAACTCCCATCCCGCCAATCATGATAGGCACCAGCTCTTGCTTGCCAAATTTCAAACGAAAATCATTAACACACTTCATTGCCATCCTTCAATTCAAGACGCTACATTAGTTTGGTAATCGTAGGCAGTCTTCCGCATCGTGCGCAAATATTTGTCAAAAACCATCTGGATATTTATATTAAAAAATATCCCGAAAACGTGGGAACTATGGAGTTAATCGGAATAAGGACGTTCGGCAAAAATTATTTTTACCTCCCCGAAAAATCGGTTTTCCGCAGCCTCAAAAATGAATATGCACAAGCTCTTCCAGCTTATTTTTCGCTGCACCGCTGGCGATAACTTCCTTGGCCTTTTTTACGCCCTCTTGTAGCGTTGCAGTCAACCCCGCCACATAAATGGCCGCACCCGCGTTAAGTTGCACGATGTCACGCGCGGGACCGCGCTGATTATCCAGCACCGATAATAACACCGTACGCGCCTCATCGGCATTGGCAACGCGTATGCTATCCAGCGGCGCTGCGTGTAAATCAAAGTCTTGCGGTTGCACCGAATACTCAAGTACCGTACCGTTCCTTAGTTCCGCAATGTAGGTTGATCCGCTAATAGAAATTTCATCCATACCATCTGCACCATGCACCACCAACACGTGCTGACTTCCTAACTGCTGCAGCACACGCGCCAATTTCACCGTCAGATCCCTCTGAAATACGCCCATTACTTGGTTCTGTGCGCCCGCCGGGTTAGTTAACGGACCCAGCAGGTTGAACAGCGTGCGCACGCCGAGTTCACGCCGTACTGGCGCGGCATATTTCATCGCACTGTGATGATTGGGCGCAAACATGAAGCCCACACCAATTTCCTGCACACAGTGCGCCACTTGCTGCGGCGTAAGGTTGACCTTGACACCAAGCTTTTCCAAAATATCAGCGCTGCCACAGGTGCTGGAAACTGAACGTCCACCATGTTTGGCTACGCGTGCCCCCGCTGCCGCCGCGACTAGCGCGCTGGCAGTGGAAATGTTAAAAGTTTGCGCACCATCACCGCCCGTGCCGCAGGTGTCAATCAAATGTCTATCATCCTGCACCGTTACTTTGCTCGATAGATCGCGCATTACCTGCGCTGCCGCCGCAATTTCAGTGACAGTCTCTCCCTTCATGTGTAACGCGACCAAAACCGCTGCGATTTGAATAGGAGTAAGCTGCCCGCTCATAATGTTCCGCATTAGCTCGAGCATGTCGTCGTGCGGCAGGTCTTCACGATTAAGTAGGCGACTGAGCAGGCTGGCATAGTTCATTAGCGTTCACCGCGTAAAAAATTAGCAAGCAGCGCATGACCATGTTCAGTGAGTATGGATTCCGGATGAAATTGCACCCCTTCTACCGCCATCGTTTTGTGACACACCCCCATGATTTCGCCGTCTTCAGTCCACGCGGTAATTTCCAGGCAGTCAGGCAGTGTGGCGCGCTCGATCACCAGCGAGTGGTAGCGTGTAGCGGTGAATGGATTAGGCAGGCCGTGAAAGACGCTACTGTTATTATGAAAAATGGCCGAAGTTTTGCCGTGCATTAATTGCTTGGCGTGAACAATCTTTCCACCGAATGACTGGCCAATGCTCTGATGGCCAAGGCACACACCTAGAATGGGGATGCGTCCGGCGAAGCGTTGAATGGTGGCAACCGAAATTCCAGCTTCATTAGGTGTGCATGGCCCCGGTGAAACCACAATATATTGTGGTTGTAATGTCTCAATCTGCTCCAACGTAATTTCATCATTACGATGCACAACCACATCTGCGCCTAGCTCAGCAAAATATTGCACCAAGTTGTAGGTAAATGAATCGTAGTTGTCTATCATTAGCAGCATAACTATATAACCTTTATAAAATTATTTATTGGCCAGCAAGCATCAAGGCTGTAGGGCCTAATCATTAAAGCAAACTTTTTAATCCAATCACTCTTCTGCCTGAGAGGGCGCTTCGCTAGCGCCCGAAACTTGGACTGGTTCTGACAAATGGCTTGCGAGTACCTTATCAATCCGTTTGCCATCCAGATCAACAACCTCCAGCCGCCATTGTTCCCACACCACAACATCAGCCACTTCCGGTGGCCGCCCAAGCAACCACATCACCATGCCGCTAAGTGTGTGGTATCGGCCCTTGTCTTCTTCAGGGACAGATTTCAATTCTAATTGATCCTTCAACTCCGGCACTGGAATCATTCCGTCCAATAGCCACGAACCGTCTTCCCGCTGTACCGCCCAACGATCCGCATTATCGGGCGGAATAAATTCGCCGGTAACCGCTTCCAAGACATCCTGAAGGGTGACCAAGCCCTGAACTTCGCCATATTCATCTATAACGAAAACCATATGGGTGCCTGACCCTTGGAATTGTGCCAAAAGCTCCAATCCAGTGAGCGATTCAGTCACAAAAATGCATGGATGCAGCTGTGCGGTCAGATCGGGGCATCCGCCATTAATCGTTTGATTGAATAGTTGCTTAAAGGAGGTCACTCCCAATAAGTCGCTCAAGCTACCCCGGCAAACCGGAAAGCGCGAATGATCAGATTGCGCTATGCGTAAGAGATTGGCCTCCAATGGCTGGTTGATATCCAGATATTCTATATCCGCCCGGGGGATCATGAGGGAACCAACCTGTCGTTCATCCAAGCGGAAAACATTGCGAACCATATCATGTTCGTGCTGCTCAATGATTCCGGCTTCGGAACCTTCTTCCAACATTGCGTGAATTTCCTCTTCCGTGACGCTAGGCTCCACTTGCTGGCTCTTTCCCATCATTTTCAGGAGAGCATCAGTAGATATCGACAGCAATCGTACGAACGGATGCGTAATTAATGCCAAGATGTGAATGGGTCTTGCCACTAGGCGCGCAATCCCTTCCGGATTAAATTGGGCGATGCGTTTAGGCACCAGTTCGCCGACGACAATGGATAGATAGGTAATCACCACGACTACCAAGGCGGTTGCGCCCAGCTCGCTTGGGCGCTGATCAACGCCGAGCGTTTGCAGCCATGTTGCGAAGGGGGCAGCAAATACCGCCTCACCGACGATACCGTTCAGGATGCCGATTGAAGTAATTCCGATCTGGATGGCGGAAAGGAAACGTGTTGGATCCTCGCCCAGACGCATCGCCACTTCTGCCGAGGCATCACCGTCTGCCGCTAGACGCGCTAAGCGCGCATGCCGTGCAGTGACGAGAGCGATCTCCGACATGGCGAAGATCCCGTTTAACAAAATCAGGGTTATCAGGACCAGTATATCCATGAGATTATTCGAAAGAATGATGGTAAGGGGAAGACATGCAAATAACGGAACGATTGCCTTGGCCGGAGTGTTGACCAATACGAGGGGGACGGAAATACAATGCCCGAGTTATTGGCTTTGCTACTGTCCCGATAATTAAAGGCGACAGCACACAAATGCCCCCGCGACGTTCTTTTCCGTACAGCCAAAGGGCAATTGTGATTCCTACGGAAAAAAGACAAAAGAGCAGATAACGAAATACGTTCTCTGATAAAAACTCCTCCCCGTTTATTATGGTTCCACTAATTTCAGTAGAGGGGCTGTATGTAAATGGACAATCACTACCGCTATTCATAGGGCGAAGTATAACCCCGCTCCCCCTGTCTGTTATTTTAATGGTAGCCATCATAGCAGACACCATTAAAACTTTCTATCAATTTGATTTTTATGTAAATTAATTGCATTAACAACTATTTTTCAAAAAACATTGCGAACGTTGCTTTCAACTCTTCAAATAAGTCGGCAAACCACGATCTAAAGCCCAAGTACTACAAATCAAGCACTGCAAATTAAGCGGTTATCAATGGCCCGATAATTTTAAAGCCATCCTTTAAACCCTCTCAGATCCAACTTTAAAGTCATGTGGATTTACTGCCATGGCTGCGCTACCGGTTTGGACTCACATGGTACCTGAAACAGCTTGCGGTCTTCGAGGCGAATGGCGGAAAGCGCGCCGCCCCACAAACAACCTGTATCAAGCGTAATGATTTGAGGGGTAACGTTCAACCCCAGCGCCGACCAATGTCCGCACACCACTGTAGCATGGGCACTAGCGCGTCCTGGCACATCAAACCACGGCATGTATCCCTCAGGCGCATTGTGCACTTCACCCTTAAATTTAAATTCCATTTCACCGCTCGGGGTGCAAACACGCATGCGCGTGCAAGCATTGGTGATGGTGCGCAAGCGCTGATAACCGCTAAGGTCATTTTCCCAATGGTCGGGATGGTTGCCATACATATGCACAAGAAAATCGTGGTAGTGTTTACCTGTTAATGCGGCTTCCGCTTCATGCGCCAACTGCTGTGCTTGGGCCACTGTCCAGCTCGGTAGCAACCCGGCATGTACCAGCACGAAATTACCTTCCACATATAGCAAACGCTGCACACGTAGCCAGGCCAGCAATTCGCCCCGATCGGGTGCGCCAAGAACATCGTGCAGCGTGTCACAACGATGTAATTTGGCAGCGCCCTCAGCCACTGCAAGCAAATGTAGATCATGGTTACCCAGCACAGTGATGGCGGAATCTCCTAAAGATTTTATCAAACGCAGTACATTCACTGAATCTGGCCCGCGATTAACCAAATCACCTACCAGCCACAACCTATCTATTGCAGGGTCAAAGCACATTTTTTCCAGCAACCGCAAAAGCTCGGTGTAGCACCCCTGTATGTCGCCTACCGCATAAGTTGCCATTATTCGCAATCAGTCAGTTTTTAATTCCATGCGCATTAAGAAATTAGTCCAGAGAATTATATTCAGTAAATTCACAGTGGGGTACATTTAGTGTCTTTTTAACTTTGCAACGCCATTAGAATCTGGACAGTATTCCGGTATCCATTGTGTCAAGGCACGTTTAACTTCTGCATCGTCCTGTGCAGTGTGCG
Organism: Candidatus Nitrotoga sp. MKT; assembly: GCA_003402345.1. Lineage (GTDB taxonomy): Bacteria > Pseudomonadota > Gammaproteobacteria > Burkholderiales > Gallionellaceae > Nitrotoga. Next base: position 281,953 of record QFXH01000002.1, read on the forward strand.
TGCTAAACCAAATTAATAAATTTGCCAACCATGCGGCGTCTACTTCACGCGCTTGTGCAATACGCAGTTTTATGTGGGGAGTGGACAAAGTGTGCTCATTGTCAGCCAGCAGTTCCTCGAACAGCTTCTCACCTAAGCGCAAGCCAGTGAATTCAATCCGAATATCATCCTTGCTGAGGCCGGAAAGACGAATAAGGTCATTCGCCAGATCAACAATTTTTACTGGATCGCCCATGTCCAAAACAAATATTTCTCCGCCTTTCCCCATTAAACTGGCCTGCAATACTAGTTGTGCGGCCTCAGGAATCGACATGAAATAGCGTGTAATATCTGGATGTGTGACGGTAAGTGGCCCCCCCTTCGCAATCTGTTCACGGAATTTTGGAATGACGCTACCGGTGCTGCCCAAGACGTTGCCAAAACGCACCATAATAAAGCGCGTTCCACCGGGCTGCTGCAATCCCTGACATACCATTTCCGCCAAACGTTTACTCGCCCCCATCACATTAGTTGGGTTAACCGCTTTATCAGTAGAGATCAATACAAATTTTGCTACATCATAACGCTGTGCAGCAGTGGCGACCGACCATGTGCCCAGCACGTTATTACGTATCGCCTGCCAAGCGTTATGTTGCTCCATGAGGGGGACATGCTTATATGCGGCTGCATGAAAAACCACCGCAGGCTTATACTCAGAAAAAACTTGATCGAGACGGGCAGCATCACGTACATCGCCAATCAGGCAGACAATATCAAGACCATCGAATTTCGCGGCCAGCTCCTGCTCCATGTTATACAGTGCAAATTCACTCAACTCAAACATCACTAAAGTACGTGGCTTGAAGTGTATGATCTGGCGACATAGCTCAGAACCGATAGATCCACCGGCACCGGTTACCAGCACAGTTTTATTAGTGAATAATTCATGCAGCCCGGCCGCATCCAATTGAACCGGATCACGTCCCAGCAGATCGTCCAGCTCCACGGCACGCAATTGCGAAATGGCGACACGCCCACTTAACAGATCATCGAATGACGGTACCGTCAACACCTTAACACTGGCCTGATTACAAATCTCAATCGCACGCTTGCGCACTTGGTGCGAGGCTGATGGCATAGCAACAATAGCTTTTTTTACATTCATGCGTTCCGCCCATTGCGGCAGGCTATCCAGCGCGCCCAGCACCTTTATTCCATTAAGGATACGCCCATGTTTATCCGCATTGTCGTCCAGAAAACCCACCAGCCGCCAATCACGGCTTCGCGCCAATTCTTTGGACAAACCTACGGCTGCATCGCTCGCTCCTAACACCAGTACTGGCTCTACATTTAAGTTGAGATTACGATAAAAGCCATGCTCTTTCCAAAGACGATAAATGAATCGGCTCCCCCCCATTACAAGTAGCAATAGCGCAGGGTCAATCACCAGTACCGAGCGCGGTATTACGGCGCTGATACGAAACATCCACAACACGAAGGGAATCAGCGCGGCAGCCGTCAGCACCGCCAAAAAAATTTGGCGCAAGTCAGTCACGCTGGCATAGCGCCATAAGCCGCGATATAAACCAAAGCGCCAGAAAATAATACTTTGCAAGGGTACAACCCAAATCAGGGTGTGCAGCATTTCATTAATGAAATGCGGCGGAGGCTCAAAATTGAAGCGCAACAGATAAGCCAAGCTCCAAGCAAATGCGGCCGCCGCAAAGTCATGCAGCATGGCCAGCAAAGTACGTAGATCTAATTTAGCCACGCTGGCTTCGCTGAAATGCTTTCCAGCGTCTATCCAAAATCAACATCAGCCCGGCATATACACCTCCCCACATCAGGAACAACAACCATGGCCATTCAGTAGATTGACGTAAACACCAAGTCGCAGATGCGCCCACCGCAAACATCAAAGCATATCCAAATAATGCGACATTACGATGCCCCCAGCCAATCTGCACCAAGCGTTGGTAATAATGTTCGCGATGTGCCTGAGAGATTTTTTCACGGCGCAACATACGTTTGAGCAAGGTGACACTGGCATCCATGATAAAAGGAGAGAATACCAACAACGGAAACCATCCAGGCCATAGTCCTTGTTGCCAGCCCCACAACCCCATCGCGGCAGATAAAAAGCCAAGGGGAATGGATCCTGCATCACCCATGAATACTTGAGCGGGGTAAAAATTGTAATAAAGCAATCCCAAGCCAGCGGCACCTATTGAAAAATTTAGCATGGCCTGAGTATCAGCGCCATGCATCAATGCCGCTACGCCATACATGGTGAAACCGAAAAATGTCATGCCTCCAGCCAACCCATCCGATCCATCCATAAAATTGAATAGATTGGTCATCCAAACTACGCACAGCAACACGAGCAAAGCTTGCGCTATACCCTGTGCCAGCAAACCGGAACCGAGCACCAGAATTGCGGCAGCAACGATGTGCGCCAACAAACGTTGCCGTACCGGCAGGCCGTGCATGTCATCTAACAAAGAAACAACGAACAGTACAATCATGGGCAATACCACCCACCAAGCTAATGACATCACCATCAATGCCCAGGCAGACAAAAGACCCGCCATTAATCCCACTCCGCCAATGCGCGGAATTGGCTCCTCATGCAATGAGCGCTCATTAGGGATATCTTGAATTTTTTTGCCGGCTTTACTAAATACGATAATAGTGATCACCAACATGGTGATCAGCGCTGCAATTAGGGGGGCGTAATGCGACATGGGGGTTTTTACTCTATAACAACATTAATCATTTCCGCGCAATCCACTTTCATGCGAGGTCGTTACCGTATGAAAAATTGCTTACCCAATCCTCGGCTCGATTGGTATGGTTTATTACAAAATAATAAAACAGCATAAGAACATACTTATTAACTTTTCTTACCTGAACGACGGTACGATTCTGCAGTCGCTTGCAGCCCCTGTTGCAAAGTATACGGAGGTACCCAATTTAAATCACGGCGGATTTTACCATTATCGACCTGCAACGAACCGAGTAACCGTTCGACTTGATCAGATTTACCAGATAATTTTCCCAGTATACGTAACCAGTTAGGCGAAAACGGCAATAAGTGCGCCGGACATCCCATCGCATCGCCTAATTGGCGTAACAAATCCGGGGTGGAAATATCCTCACCATCGCATACCAAATAAGTCTGGCCTGCGGCAACAGAATGGGTTGAACAAGCTATCAAGGCATCCACCAAATTACCCAGATAAATCAGGCTGCGACGGTTATGCACAGAAGCAAATGGCAAAGGAATGCGTTTAGCGGCCACTGCCAGCATTTGTGCAAAATTGCCTTTCACACCCGGACCATAAATCAATGGAGGACGCACAACAACAATTTCCAAGCCGGTTTCTTGGGCAATGCGCCACAACGCTTGTTCGGCTTGCCATTTCGAGACACTGTAAAAATCTTGTGGATTGGATTCATCCAACTCTGTAAATGGCTGAGTTGCGCTGGTCTGCTCGCCGTTCACCTTGATCGAACTAACGTAGACGAGCCGTTTCACCCCAGAACAAGCAGCCTGCCGAGCGAGATTTGAAGTACCGTGCAGATTGACCTTGAGAAACTCCGCCAATGGATCGGTAGCATTCTCACGCATTACATGCACTCGAGCAGCGAGATGAATCACCACATCTACATCGCGTAATGCGTCAGCCCAATTCGTCTCGCTATTAATCGCGCCAACGACTATGGTTTCAATATTTTCAATCAATGAACTCCCTGAACGCACTGCCGCGCTTACAGAGTATCCTCGCCGGAACAATTCAGCACAAAGTGCTTTACCAACGAAACCATCAGCCCCAGAAATCATAAATTTCATGATGATAACCAATGAGTAAGCATGCTTAAGTTAAGTAAACTTCCATTGCTTTATCGCATATTTGTTCATGGGGCCTTTTTCAAACGGAACCAGAGTATTTTTAAAAACAAAGAGGAACAAAAAAATCGCATCATGCTCATAAGATGCCACTTCAAATACTGAAAACTATGATGACTGCTTCTACGCGCAAGGTGAACCACCTTAGCATCAGGGCATAAAACCACTTCATAACCCTTTAATCTCAGCCTGGCGCATAAATCTACGTCTTCATAATAAAGAAAATATCTCTGATCAAATCCACCTAGTTTTTTGAATACGTCGCAGGGGAATAACATGAACATCCCGCCCACCCAATCAGGAAAGATCGGGTTGTCTTTTACAAGATAGTCGCTACCGTTACACCTGCCAAACGCTTTACAAAATATCTTGAGTGGCGTCGGAAAACGACGGGCGCTATCTTCCACCGTACCGTTCTCATTTAATACGAGTGGCGCTGCCACGCCTACTGAAGAATCCCGCAGACACACCAGCAACGCCTTAAATGGATTATCACTCAATCGGACATCTGGATTCATTACACAAAAGAATCGCCCTGCTGCATATGTAAATGCTTGATTGTGGTTGGCCGCGAATCCCATAGGAATGGGATTACGAATAACCTTTATTGGAAATACAAAGCTGTCTGCCGCGAACGGCAATATCTCATCCAGGTTAAGCGTGAGAATCAGTTCGATCAATGAAGCCCGACAATGTTGGTTGATATCATGCAGCAAACACTCAATCAACTGAATTTGTGCATGACTGACAACAGAAATGGAAATTTCGGGCGATTGTTCTACGGCTATTTTGTCCATCAAAAATAATGAACCTGAAGTACTTGAGTAACTTGCTTCGTAATTAGGCTCTCACCCATAAATTGTATTCCATAGGTTAGGCGCGAAAATCACAAGCATCCTCTGGAAGAAAAAATAAATTAAGCAAGCTCAACAATTCTCGCCGGATTTCAATACCGGTTTTCGCCAAGCTCAGATTCGATTAATCAATATAATGAATCGCAAGATCAAGCTATCCAACCATTTTTGCCGCCATATTTCTTTGGACAGAATTAACTGAACACGACACCACAATGATGATTTTGCTGCGATGAATTTATTGAGAACTCGTCTTTGAGATAACGGAATGCCATTTTCAAACATATTTGAAAAAACAGAAGCTTGAAACCAAAGCAATCCTTTTCCGCTGTACATAAACCTATGCAATTTTCTTTTTAATTCATCAAATATATTCACGGTTGCGCCAATCGTGTTATTGCCGTGCTGCCGATATTTTATATTGGCGTTATTATCAAAAATTATTTCGCCAAAACAAGATAAAACCAAATAACACCACCAATCATGCATCAATACTTTGCTTGGAAGATGCTTACAAATAAGTTCTACTGCTTTTCGATTAAGTACCATCGTACAGCCGGTAGCAACATTTTCAACTAGCGCATTGCCAAAACCAACTTTTTTGGGTGTATTGGTAAATCCAATATGGTTTAACTGTTCATCAACAATTTCTAGCCTGGAGCAAAATAAAGCCGGGCAGTTATCGGCGACTACCCGCAAAGCTGAAACCGCATGCTCAATTTTATGCGGATGCCAAACGTCATCTTGATCACAAAAAGCAACGTATTCTGTTTCAGTGAGCGCAGCATTATGGAGCAATTCAAAAAAACTCAGGGCTGGGCCCAAATTCTTATGCCCTCTTAATATATCTATACGCCCACTTATTTGCTCATTTTCTAAAATGCTTCTTGTTGAATCTGACGATCCATCGTCCCTTACCAAAATTCTGATATTTGGATAGGTTTGCTCGTACAAAGAATTTAACTGTTGCTGAAGAAACTTACTTCCATTATATGTGGATAGTAGTACTGTAACCTTATTTGGCTTGGATACCTCTGGTGTCATCGTTTAACCCCACCCTTGACAAATCTACCTGCTTCATTCATGGACTCTTCCATATAGATGTGCCCCGGGCCTTTTATTTCCTGCATGGAACCTCTGGAACCCGTCATACTTAACCTAAATTGGCGTTAAATTTTAGATATTACCTACATCTGAATGATGTAATAAAGGTTTTTTGTGCTCCATAGTTTAATTATTACATTGTCACGTTTAACCTCAAAATGCCTCAATACACTTATCGTTTAACCATCTCGATATTTGGGAGCGGAAACACCAAATTTACGCCCCTATATTTATCATTTTCTTGGAAAAATTTTCTAAAATGCCATGGCAAAACGATCAGATAATCCGGCTTTTGCGATAGCAACTTTGCTTCTGGAATGATGGGGATCCATGTACCTGGGGTGTAACAGTCATATTTTTCTGGATTAACCTCGCCAATAAACGAAATGTCTTTTTCTGTCACTCCGCAGTATTGCAACAGTACGTTTCCCTTTGTAGATGCGCCGAGTGCCGCGACTGTTTTATTTTCCGCATGGGCTGTTTTGATGAAAGCCAGTAAGTCGTACTTCGTTTTAGCTGCACGTTCCGCAAATTTTTGATAAGGCGCAAGCGTATCTAGCCCATTCGCCTGTTCAAGATCAAGAATCTTCTTCACCAAAGGAACTGGTGTTAAATCGCCATGCGATTTCGATACCGTGATTGAGAAGCTGCCTCCATTAACTTCATTGAACTCTACATCAACAATCTTGAAGCCCACTCTATCAGCCATCCATTTGATCTGGCGTAGAGCATAAAACTCAACATGCTCATGACAAACTGTGTCATATGAATTCATCTCCAGCATAGTTGGCATATAGCTTTGTTCAAATACCCAAACTCCATCATCTGCAAGTATGTCATGCACTTGTTGCATAAAGTCCGTTGGGTCTTCTAGATCGTAGAACATTGAAAACGAAGTGACTACTTTTGCTTTTCGCTTTGGGAAATATTCTTTAACTAAAGCTGAAGAAAAAAAATTGGGGATTAGTTGAATGTGCGGTGGGTAGTAACTGTGAAATTTAATTCCCGTCGGGTCAATGCCTACCAGATCCGGCCCAAAAGATGGATATGCCTGCAACGTAGTACTGTCGTTACTACCAATATCAATAACAAGATCGCCTTTGTGCAACTCAACCTGCTCCAGGATTTTTTTCACCTTGTCATTGAGGTGAGCTACCATGCTGGCATTGAGACCGGAACGATAACCATAGTTCTCGCCATACATCTCGTCAGAATTATAGGAATGCTCAAGCTGCAATAGCCCACAGATATCGTCTCCCCCCATGCATTTCACCAAACGCAATGGGCCTGTCGTGATTTTTGAGCTTTTCTCGCGCGGAAATATTCCAGTCAGCATCTGCTCTCCCAAATCGAGCACGGGCTCCAGATGCTTATTGCCACAAATTCTGCATTTTTCAATTTTTGTGAACACTATCTTATCCCTATCCTTTTGCGCGATCCTGCTCAATGAGCTTACGCAAATCGGCATCCACCATCATGCTTACCATCTCGTGAAACCCTACTTCAGGTATCCAGCCGAGTTGATTTCTCAATTTCTTGGAGTTTCCCACTAACTGCACAGATTCAATGGGGCGATATGAAGCAGAATCCTCTCGGACATAGTCGCAATAATCCAAATTAAAATGTCCGAAGGCGATTTCGCACAGCTCTCGTACCGAGTGCGTTTCACCAGTGGCAACCACATAATCATCCGCGTGCGGGTGCTGCAACATCAGCCACATTGCGCGCACATAATCTCCCGCAAAGCCCCAATCACGGCGTGCATCAAGATTTCCCAAGTAAAGTTCATTCACCAGTCCCAGTTTAATCTTCGCCACTGCATGTGTTATTTTTCTTGTTACAAAACCCAATCCACGACGGGAACTCTCGTGATTGAACAGAATCGCCGAGCATCCATATAATCCATAGTGCTGGCGGTAAATCTGGATCATCGAATGTGCGTAAAGCTTTGCGGCACCATATGGGGTACGGGGTCGAAATGGCGTTGCTTCTGATTGAGGGCTTTCGAGTGCATTACCAAACATTTCACTACTTGATGCCTGGCAAAAACGAATATCGGTATCCACTGCGCGAATGGCATCCAGCATCCGGGCAACCGCTAGCCCATTTACCTCTCCGATATCAACAGCATCCTTGAACATTCCTGCTCCTGATGAATAGGCGGCCAAGTTATAAATCTCCGCTGGGCGATATTCAGCCAATACCTCTGTCATTCGACATTGATCCAACATGTTCCATGCGACTAACTTAACACTCTGCATCAATACTGTGGTGAGGGACTCTTTGGCATTTTGTATATTTCTAACTGCACCAACGACACGATAACCTTTGGTAAGCAACAATTCCGCCAAATATGAGCCATCTTGGCCTGTTATACCGATTATTAAGGCTGTTTTCATAAGTATATGTCAGAGAAATCGAGCCAAAAAACGACTAACCCAAGTAGCATACCTACTACGTGAAAGATCATACAATACTGAACGGGCATTTCTATTCACGAAAACACAGTAAAGACTGACAAATACATTTGCGATGGCGGCAGGAAAGATTGCAATTGCCATATACACCACACGAGAAAGTCCTTTTGTCCTAACCTCTATAAAATGACGGTACTCGGAAATGGTATATCCTCCAGTAGCTCTATATAAAATGAGTTTTTTAATTGGCCTCCATGGCTCTTTGGAACATACAGTAGACTTCGATTGATCTGAGAAATCAGGAAACGACCAAATCAACTGCGGCCATTTAAACATCCAAATTTCAAAACCCCGCGAGGTCCACATCGCATTACCATAACGTATTATTATCAACGGATCTGCAATAACCTTGACCTTGTTTATCGGGGGATGCTGGAAGATAACGCCGATATGAATGAACAGTGTTCCGTAATAGGACAAACGATCCCGCTCTAACCACAAGCTTCGCTTCACAACAACACCACCGATGAACGAAAGATAATTCGCTGCTTCAGAAAAAAACTCTTCGCCATCCTTTGCTGCGTACTCCTTGTCAGTAGTAAGTTTGAGCAAACGAGTTTCGAGCACCTTTGAAAAATCGACATTTCTTACTTGAGAATTCACAACGACCAGATCGAACTCTCCATTAAGAGACTCAAGAACACGAGAAATAGCCATAGGAGACAATAGATCGTCATCGGTCACCAACCAACAGTATTCTCCCCTTGCATAACCAACAGCCTTATCATAGTCGCCATCCACACCCGAATTTTCTTGCTCACGGAAATAACGAATTTCAGGATGGCACAACAAATATTGCGCCATCACTTCAGGGGTGTTATCCGGTGACGCTCCATCCACAATGACAAGCTCAACACCAGGCACTATCTGACTAAGGATAGAATCCAGAGTCTCACCGATAAATCGCCCTCTGTTATAGGTTGCCATGCAAATTGAAAGTTTTGTTTCATTCATTTTTCAACCACTCTTACAACCAACCAAAACGGCGGCTCCCTGCAATCAATGAAAGCGGAATATCTTTATAGTTCTCAACCAGACAACACAAATACTCACCCTCACTAGGCATAAACTTGTCTAATTCGACTGTCCAATCATCAATTTTTACCCATTTATTATTTTTAAAATCAAAACGCTTTATTACCCTACATGGATTACCGATAGCAATACTAAATGGTGGTAAATCATGCACGACCAGAGATCGTGCACCTACAACCGTACCGCAACCAACCCTCACATTCTGTAAAACGGTAACTGATGTCGCAAGCCAACAATTAACACCAATTTCAATAATGCCCCCCGCACTTAACCCAGATGCAATGTAAGGCATAAACGGCGTATCAATATTGTGACCACACCCTAAAAAATGGCAATCCAATCCAGTAAATCCATAATCTTTAATTTGAATGCGTGGTCCAGACGAAAAATAATTTCGTCTGCCGATATGGCAATTATTGCCAATAACAATGCGGCTAGTTAGATCAGCCCTGAAATTCACATTAAACCAAGACTCTTCTGATATCGTTGTATTACAACCGATTGATACATTTTTCCAACCAACAACTTGGACACTTGGATCTACGTAGCTATTACGTCCAACTTGCGATTTTCTGAATTGTCTTGCCTGTCCCCAAGATAATGTAGCTAACCTATAGACAACACCACAGAATCGCCATGGCAACAAAGTAAATAAGCGTCGCTTTATTTGTTTTATGACAAGCCTCATTACAATGGCTCCAAATTTATAACAAAATCAATTTTTTCCGGTATCCACTACTTGCTTGCTATGGAAATAACGAGAAATCAATAAAAGTAGTTGGGGTGTCAGTAATACATTAACTACAACCGTAAGCAAAGCTATACTGCCACCGATTGCTAATTTGATATAGATAGAGTACTCGAGATTTTGACAAATATATTTGGCCGCCATTCCAGCTATTAGCGCTACACCCAGCGGTACTCCGACGTCACGAAATAACCATTGTTTGCCCAGCCCCCTTAATAGATGCCGATGTGTCAACCATGTACCCAGCAATACGTACAATGCATGAAGCGTGAGCCATGCCATTGCGCCGCCCAATACACCATACGTAAGCGTAAAAAATACGATTAACGGCAATATGACAATCATCAATACCCCATTGATGATTAATGGTAATCGCGTCATCCCAAACGCTAATTGAAGAGCATGTGGAATAAACATTATGCAGTTTAATGCTGACCCTATAGCCAGAAGCGTTACAACAGGAGCTACGCTTGACGCGAGCTCCGTATTCCCTGTCCAAATACGCACTAAGTCATAAGCAAAAACGGCTAGTATCATCGCGGTCGGAAATAGGATTATTGAGAGTATGCGCGTACACAACCGGTAAAGATTGCCGAGTTTTTTAAAATCGCCACTGGCCACAAGGGCAGAAAAACGCGGATACACGGCGTTGTACATCGGCGTGACCAAAACATACAACCCACTCACCACAACAGTGGCAAGCATATAGTGGCCAAACTCTTCCAATCCAAGCATTTTGCTAAGAATTACCTTGTCCAATTGTGTAAATACAATTCCTGACAAAGCGACACCACTCATCCCCGCAGAAAAACGACATATACTTTTCAGCTTATTAATATCAAACCGCATGCCCGGTATTCGCCCTATGATCCGCCATGCCCCCCAGCGCATGGTAACCGCATAAACAAAACCTACGCAGGCCTGCCAAATGAAAAAGGCCTCAATCGTCGGCGAGACAAACGCGAGCACTACCACCGCGCCCAAACTTCCGATCGTCACCATGGCCATATTAATACCACTCGATACCGCCAAACGCTGCGCCCCGATCAATGCACCTTGATACAGGCCGATTGGCCATCGGCAAGCAATAACCAGCCCCATTAACATCACAGCGTGTGAAATTGTTTGCGGTGAAAGTTGTTTAGACTGCAACCAATACTCTGCAATTAATGGCGCGAACATCAGGATCAATAAAGCGATTACCCCCGCCATACTCCAATAGATAATGGCAAGTGTGTGTAGTAGCGTTCCCGCTTCCTTTAAATTTCCAGATGCGGAATGGCGTGCAACTTCGCGGATGATCGTTGGAGCTAATCCCATATCAAGAAGGGAAAGCAATGCCTGCGTCGTCACAAAGAAACCGATCAAACCATAGGCTTCTATTCCGAGGTATTTAAGATAAAAGGGTATGACTGCCAAGCCGATCAGTGCCGACCAAATTGAGTTTGCTAATCCTGCAAGTAGGTTGCCACTCAGCCTCATTATGCTGGGAAATTCACGAGAGTCGTGTCATTGGAATGCCCATTGAATCGTATAGCCGAGCCAGCCGCAATGGCCAAAAATGCAAGTCTTGGATCCAAGAGATAAAGGGGCAAAAAATTCAAGGTTCAAGGCTAGAGGCACATGACGAGATTTATGAGCGCAGTTTTTATATCTATTTTTTATTTATGCATTTCATATTTAAAATTAATTCCCATTAACGGCCAATGGGAAAATACTCCAGGCCGTGTGCATTTACCGTAGCCAATTCATACAAACTACGGCCATCGAATATTAATGGGGTTTTAAGCTTAGTTTTGATTATTGCGAAGTCCGGATTGCGGAACTCTTTCCACTCAGTGACGATAACCAATGCATCTGCATCTGTACAGGCTGTGAACGGATTGTCTGCATAAGAAATTCTGGGATCATTACCAAAAATTCGTTGCGCTTCTGACATGGCTACCGGGTCATAGGCCGTAACGGTAGCGCCTGCCTCTAATAAATCTGAAATCAGCTTGCGGCTCGGGGCGTCACGCATATCATCGGTATTGGGCTTGAAAGCAAGCCCCCAAATGGCAAAGTTTTTTCCAATAAGATTGGTACCGAATCTGGCTTTTATTTTGTTCGTGAGGACTTCTTTTTGTGCATCGTTGGCTGCTTCTACGGCATTGAGTACTTTAAGGGTGATGCCGGCGTCGTCATTAGCAGTTTTGATGAGTGCTTTTACATCTTTGGGAAAGCATGATCCCCCGTAACCGCAACCCGAATAAAGGAAATGGTAGCCGATGCGGGTATCAGAACCAATACCTAGCCTTACCATTTCAATGTCGGCACCAAGTTTTTCCGCAACATTGGCCAGTTCGTTCATGAAACTGATACGGGTGGCAAGCATGGCATTGGCGGCATATTTAGTAAGTTCTGCACTTTTGACATCCATGACGATAATACGGTCATGGTTGCGATTAAATGGGGCATATAATTCCCGCAACTGTTGGATGGCATGTATATCATCGCCGCCAATGACGATGCGGTCAGGGCGCATGAAATCTTCAATCGCCGCGCCTTCTTTAAGGAATTCAGGGTTGGATATGACGCTATACTTAAGCTTAATGCCACGCTTTTGCAATTCTTCTGCGATAACTGCGCTTACCTTATTGGCAGTACCAATCGGAACCGTACTTTTATCAACAAATATTTTGTCTTCGGTCATACGGCTGCCGATATTTCTGGCTGCCGCCAAAACATATTGCAGGTCGGCAGAGCCGTCTTCATCGGGGGGAGTGCCTACGGCAATGAACTGGATACGGGCATGAGCAACGGCGCGATCTATGTCTGTGGTGAAACCGAGGCGGCCAGCGGCAACATTGCGCCGCACAATGTCGACCAAACCAGGCTCATGGATAGGGATATCACCATTTTCCAAAATGCGTATTTTTTCTGGGTCAAGATCGAGGCACAGAACATGATTACCAACCTCTGCAAGGCATGCACCGCTAACTAGACCCACATATCCGGTTCCTACTATTGTAACTTTCAAACGCTATCTCCGATATACAGCCTGTATAGAGTTTTGTTGTGACCTTAATAACCCTTAGTTCAGGAGAAAATCTGCTAACCGGGCACTGTTTATCCAATGATGCCAGTAATCAACGCTACCTCGCTCATTAAGCAACTTGCATAAAGATTGCAGTGCGCAAGATATTCCATTCCTTGCATATTGGATTGCGGATTATAATTCAAGCTACGTATCTCAAGAAATGTTTGTCATCAACCTGTTGAAAGTTACTATGCTCTATCCCGTTATTTTGTCTGGGGGTTCCGGTACCCGTTTGTGGCCCTTGTCTCGTGCAGCATTGCCTAAACAGTTTTTGCCACTTATTTCCGAACACACATTATTTCAGGAAACATTGTTACGCCTTAAAAATGTTCCCAACATGGCTGCGCCATTAGTGATCTGTAACAACGAGCATCGCTTTCTCGTTGCCGAACAGTTGCGTGCCGTTAACATTGATCCTTTATTGCAAGTGCTTGAGCCATTAGGTCGCAATACTGCACCTGCAGTGGCGATTGCCGCACTCGCCGCACAAGCTAAAGATACTCAGGCAATTTTGTTGGTGTTGCCTGCAGACCATCTAATTCAGGATATTGCAGGCTTTCATACGGCGATTCAAACAGCATTCGCATTGGCGCAACAAGATAAGCTGGTGACCTTCGGTATCACACCCAATGAGCCTGCTACAGGATTCGGCTACATTGAACGCGGTGCAATATTAGGATCCGGTGAGCACAGCTTTGAGGTGGCGCGTTTTGTGGAAAAACCAGATTTGGATACGGCTAAACAGTTCGTGGCTTCAGGAAGATTTTTTTGGAACAGCGGCATGTTCGTGTTCAAAGCATCCGTCTACCTGAATGAGTTGCAACGTTACCGCCCGGACATTTATCAAGCTGCGCATCAAGCATGGCAACATAGCACACATGATCTGGATTTTTGCCGTCTGGATGAAAAGTCTTTTGCCTCCTGCCCATCGGATTCTATCGATTATGCAGTGATGGAACACACTCAGGCAGCGGCTATGGTAACCGTGGACATCGGCTGGAGCGACATCGGTTCATGGTCATCACTCTATGACGTCAGCCCACAAGATGAGCAAGGCAATGCTTTGCGTGGCGATGTTTATACCGTAGAAACTACAAAAACTTATGTTCGCGCAGAAAGTCGCATGGTGGCAGCTATCGGAGTACAAGATTTAATCATTGTAGAAACCGCTGATGCAGTATTGGTAATGCATAAGGACTTTGCACAAGATGTAAAACATACCGTGGAATATCTTAAGCAGGCCGAACGCACCGAACATCTGATTCACCGTCGTGTCTATCGCCCCTGGGGCTATTATGAAGGCATCGATATAGGCGAACGATTCCAGGCCAAGCGCATTATGGTAAAACCCGGTGCAAAATTATCTTTACAAAAACACCATCATCGTGCCGAACATTGGGTTGTGGTTTCAGGTTATGCCAAAGTAACCCGTGGAGAAGATATTCTGCTACTACAAGAAGACCAATCCACTTATATTCCTATTGGCATGAAACATCGTTTGGAAAATATCGGCACAGGCTCGCTTTATCTGATTGAAGTCCAGTCTGGCTCTTATCTCGGCGAAGATGATATTGTGCGATTTGACGACGATTATAAACGTAGCTAACCCCCTTCCAGTTTTATTGGCTAACCCGAAGTAGTAGTGAAATTAATAACCAGAATATTTCATTGTTGATAACCGTTCTTGCTTATCTTTAAAATATTGCATAGCAAAAAATATTGCGCGCGTTCATCGCACGACACGAAAAATCCGGCGTGTGAACATTAGGAATAACGTTTGCACTAACTCCCTCATTTTTGATGATTCACCCACATTTCTTGCTGGCCTATCAAATCAACTCTGGTTGTATGATATTCGCTTATCCATGTTGAACCCTCGTCGAATTTATACTCTCTTACTATGGCTTTTTTTGCCATATGTATTTTTCCATTTATTCTGGCGCGCAAAAAAACAGCGTGAATACCTGCAGCATATTGGCGAACGTTTCGGACTCTACTCTACCCGCAGTAATAAACCAATAATCTGGCTGCATACCGTATCAGTTGGAGAAACACACGCGGCGGTCAGCTTGGTGCAACGTTTGCGGGAAAATTACCCAAATCATCAACTACTACTTACACACACCACCCCAACCGGCCGCACAGCTAGTGAACAACTTTACGGCGGTGATGTCCTGCGGGTTTATTTGCCTTACGACTACCCGTTTGCTGTCAAGCGCTTCTTACAACACTTTCGCCCGCGCATCGGAATCTTGATGGAAACTGAAATCTGGTTTAATCTGATCCACAGCTGCCACACTATGCAAATTCCCTTGCTGCTGCTTAATGCTCGGTTATCTGAGAAATCTGCTGCACGTTATGCACGCTACCCGAATTTAACGCGACTAGGCTTGAACGAACTGAGCGCTATTTCTGCGCAAAGCGAAGTCGATGCTACACGCATAACTGGATTAGGTGCGAACAATGTATCTGTCATGGGCAATCTGAAATTTGACATTCAACCCCCATCCGCGATGCTGAAACTGGGTGCACAATTGCGCACCCAGTTTGGCGAAGGCAGGAAGATTTTTCTGACAGCCAGCACACGCGCCGGAGAAGAAATGCTATTGCTACCCATGCTTAAGGAAATAGACATTCCCCATTTGCTAACCGTCATTGTGCCACGCCACCCGCAACGCTTCGACGACGTAGCTGACATGCTCACCCAGCAAGGCATCCGCTTTCAGCGTAGAAGTGAGAGCTGTCCGATTGCGCCAGATACCCAAGTAGTATTGGGTGATAGTATGGGAGAAATGTTTGCCTATTATGCCGCCTGCGACCTTACCTTCATTGGCGGCAGTTTATTGCCATTTGGAGGACAAAACCTTATTGAGGCTTGCGCCGTAGGCAAACCTGTGTTGATTGGCCCACACACATACAATTTCGCACAAGCCGGCCAACTTGCTATCGAATGCGGAGCAGCCGTACGGATACAGAATTCAGCTGACCTAGCGCACAATTTACAAAACTTACTTACCCATCCCGATCAGTTAATAAAAATGAGCCAAGCCAGTCTGCATTTTGTCCGCGCCCATCGTGGCGCAACAGAGCAAGCGCTACAGCATATAAACTATTTTCTTGATAACCACTTTCAGTAAAATATCGCAAGATAAAATAATATATCGACCTTCCCAACCATGAATAAAATCCTTATTACCGGCGGTGCCGGATTTATTGGCTCCGCAGTTATTCGCCAATTGATCGCGGAAACCGACACTACTGTCATTAACGTTGATAAGCTGACCTATGCCGGCAATTTACAGTCCTTAATATCGGTAGCAGACAATCCCCGCTACCACTTCGAACATGTGGATATTTGTGATGCGGCTACAGTCGCGAGACTATTTCATGAGCATCAGCCGGATGCGGTGATGCATTTGGCTGCGGAATCCCATGTCGATCGATCCATCACTGGCCCGGCAGCTTTTATTGAAACTAACATTATTGGCACATACACACTCCTGAACGCAGCGCGGGAATACTGGAGCGAGCTTTCTGCAGAACGCAAAAATACTTTTCGCTTCCACCATATATCCACAGATGAGGTGTATGGCAGTCTCGGTGAAACCGGTTTTTTTACCGAAACTACCGCTTACCAGCCAAACTCTCCTTACTCGGCAAGCAAAGCATCTTCAGACCATCTAGTGCGTGCTTGGCATCATACCTACGGCTTACCCGTGGTCACCACCAACTGCTCCAATAATTACGGCCCTTATCATTTCCCGGAGAAGCTCATTCCATTGATCATCCTGAATGCATGCAATGGAAAACCGCTCCCCATTTATGGCAAGGGTGACAACATCCGCGACTGGTTATATGTGGACGATCATGCGCGTGCATTGCGCTTGGTACTAGAGCGGGGCCGGGTGGGGGAAACTTACAATATCGGTGGCTGGAATGAAAAAACCAATCTGGAAGTGGTTTATGAGATTTGCGCTATTCTTGATGAGCTCCGCCCTCAAGGTACGCCGCATGCATCCCTTATCACCTACGTACAGGATAGGCCCGGACATGACCATCGCTACGCAATCGATGCCGGTAAAATCGCCCGTGAACTGGGCTGGAAACCTTTAGAGACATTTGAAACCGGCTTGCGCAAAACAGTGGAATGGTATCTGACAAACCCAGACTGGGTTAACGCTGTCATTAGTGGCGAATACCAAAATTGGATCCAACAAAATTACGGCGACAGGAAAACATCATGAAAGGCATCATACTCGCAGGTGGCTCCGGCACCCGGCTTTACCCGGCTACCCGATCCATCTCTAAACAATTATTGCCTGTTTATGATAAACCAATGATTTACTATCCACTAACCACACTCATGCTGGCCGGCATTCAGGATATTCTGATCATCTCCACTCCGCAGGATATACCGCGTTTCGAACAGTTGCTAGGAGATGGCTCACAGTGGGGAATGAATTTCTCCTTTGCTGTACAGCCTTCACCGGATGGGCTCGCGCAAGCATTTATTATTGGCGAGTCTTTTATCGGAAATGACGCCTGTTCGTTGGTGCTGGGGGATAACATTTTTTACGGCCACGACTTTGAAAAAAATCTTTCAGCCGCCAGAAACAAACTAGAGGGCGGCACGGTGTTTGCCTATCATGTCAACGATCCCGAACGGTACGGAGTAGTGGAATTCGATGCTACGGGGCGTGCAATCAGTCTGGAAGAAAAGCCCGCAAAACCCAAATCCAATTATGCAGTGACAGGTCTCTATTTTTACGACAACAACGTTGTTGAGATTGCCAAATCCGTTAAGCCTTCTGCGCGTGGCGAGTTGGAAATTACCACTGTAAATCAGATTTACCTCGATAGCGGAAGGCTGGATGTGCAGGTTATGGGGCGTGGCTATGCATGGCTGGATACGGGTACGCATGATTCATTGCTGGAAGCTTCAATGTTTATTCAGACACTAGAGAAACGTCAAGGTTTGAAGATTGCTTGCCCGGAAGAAGTTGCCTATCGCCGAGGTTACATCACAATGGAGCAAATGGAACGGTTGGCCGAGCCACTGGCAAAGAATGGTTATGGCCGGTATCTGCTTGATATTCTAAAAGAGAAAGTTTATTAAAATGCGCGTTACCCAAACTGCAATAGCCGACCTTTTAATTATAGAACCCAAAGTGTTCGGTGATGCCCGTGGATTTTTTTTCGAGAGTTTTAATCAAAAAGCCTTCGAAAATATCATAGGGCGATCCGTCAACTTCGTCCAGGATAACCACTCCCGATCGGCTCAATACGTACTACGTGGGCTGCATTATCAAATCAAACAACCACAGGGCAAGTTAGTTCGTGTGGTGGCAGGAGAGGTATTCGATGTGGCGGTGGATATTCGTAAATCATCACCTACCTTTGGCTTATGGGCGGGTGTTGTTCTTTCTGCCGAAAACAAACGGATGTTCTGGGTACCGGAAGGGTTTGCCCATGGCTTCGTCGTGCTTAGCGAGCATGCAGAGTTCCTCTATAAAACAACAGATTATTGGGCACCTGAATATGAGCGTTCTATTTTATGGAACGATCCCGACTTGGCTATTGATTGGCATCTTGGCCAGAACACGCCTATTTTGTCCAAAAAAGATCAAGAGGGTTCGTTTTTTATCAAGGCAGAATTATTCCCATAAAAATTTTTTAATGGGCACGGGTAACCGCAACAATAACGAGTTAACCATTATCAGCACAGGTGCGATTGTGAATTCCCGCATTTCTGGTTTCATTTTTAGACTAAGACGCAGTAGTTTGATGGCATTATCAATTTCGCTTATTCAACCGCAGACAAGACAAGATTTTAATCTACCCGAATTACAACAATAGTCGGCATTACCCTAGGCATTATGTAAAGTACAAAACACCTATTTTGCCAAACTAAGGTTTGCTTACTTTGTTTAAACCTGCATAATAATATCCAAAAATACAATGAATTGAGCTGAGCAGCCGAGTTGGTTGATTCACTTTATATTTCCATTTTTTAAAGTTAATCAAGTATAATGGCAGATTATTTTAGTAAGAAATCCACAAAAAGGAAGGCAAATAATGTCTATTAATCGTGTTACTTTCTTCCCGGTCGGCAATGGAGATACCACCTTAATCGAAGCGAACGATAAAACGATACTTACAGATGTAAATTATCGTTGCGAACGATATACCGATCGCTTTAGACCATGCATTGATGTTAACGGTCAGATAGGAAACGCCGCCACCCTTGGGCAGGAGGAGGCATCAAAACCGTTCGAGTGGATTTATTACGATTTTGCTCTCGATCTCCAGTACGCTTGTTATCAATCCAGTTATCGGAGCAATCGCGAATATCGGTTATCACTCCTGGTTTTGACTCACCCAGATAAAAACAACCTGACCGGCTTTGGAAAGCTCTTTTATGTCGGAGATCCTGCTGAATTCGAGGATCGGCCAAGAGAAGATGATAAATTGATTTTGATCGAGGAAATGTGGATCAATTCGTGCTTTACAGACCCAAAATTCGAGACTGACGAATCTAAACCCGTATTTCAGGAGATCAAGCGTAGATTGGATCTTCAAGGAAAGCAAGGTTCAGAATTGAATGGCAATAGAATCAGCATACTGGAGGCAACATCATCATCGGACGGATTGGTTAAAACATTTTCTCGAAATATTGAGGCGCATGTTCTTTCTCCTGTCAAAAAAGAAGGCGAAACATCGAATGCTGCTCAAGCAGACGTTAACGATGCTAGCCTAGTTATACGCTGGACAGTTAAAGTCTTTGGCGGCATGAATCGGATTATGTTAGGTGGGGATGCGACAGTTGAGGTTTGGGATCGTATCTGGCAAAACTATCAAAACAATACCGATAAGCTCAGTTGGCATATCTTGCTTGCGCCACATCATTGCGCCATTGATGCCATAGCGCGAAAAAATAAGGATGGCAAGTATGAATATTCCGAAAATGCGCTTAACGCACTTGGTCAGGTTATAAGTGATGGTTTCGTTGTATCCAGCAGCAAAGAAATCAAACACAATGATGACTTGTTGCCTAGTTGGGAAGCCAAACAAAAATATCTCGGAATGTTGAAAGACGCGGACGAAGCTCGGTTCTTAAACCCTGATACTCGGGCGAACGCACCTTTGCTTTACTCGCCACTTCAGGATGATAAACCTGAGCCGGTCGTGTTCACCTTGACCAAGGAAGGGCCTTCTCTTGATGAGCCTGCACCTGCTTCACCGCATACACCTCACAAGATTGTGCCAGTTGAAACGGGCAATGACGAATTCGGCTACAAATGGAATATGAAAGTGTAAAGTGAGACTCGTTGGCAACCGTGAAGTCCAACGAGTTGAGCAACAAGTTGTTTTTCGTCATATCACTGCATGAATGTGCGACAAGTGGCAGGTAGCCAAGGCAAACCTGCCATCTTTGTCGGTTGTGGAATGCTTCGATCTACTCGGTAACTTCCTGCGTTGCTTGTGCTCGGGTACGGTAGTGCCAATGGTGGATTAGCCCATTTTTGAGCGTATTCTGAAGCTTCCTATCAGTAGCATTGCCCCAAGCGGCGTCATAGATGCCATCATGCCAATTGCTCCACCACCTCCCGGTAACCGGGTGCGCAATATAGCGACCTCGATCCGATCTGCTTGAAACACACCGCCCTGGCTTTATTGTAGATGCGCTTGGTACGATCCACGCCTACTCGAGTTTTTACAGTGCATCTCAAGTCCTCCCGCAATGCGCAAGCGGGTGCATTTGTGCTTTGCTGCACTCAACACTCGACAGTTGTAATGATTACCTGAAAAAACACTCGACGTTAAAAACGGTATCTACCGAGCTAATTTGTGGACCATTACAAAACATTGGCCAAAATAGCGCGCTAGGAAACAGTTATTGAGACAGGACATAATGTGCGAGGACATCGGCCTCAGCATCGCTAAGATGCCCGAACGCTGGCATTGACACCGGCCCCCATTTGTTGGAACCGCCATCGCGGATGTTGCGCGCTACCAGCGTAGCCGCGTTGGCCTTGGAAGCATACTTCGCCACCACATTCCGGAAGGCTGGCCCTACGATCTGCTTGTCGATCGCATGGCATGCCATGCAGTTATTGGCCGCGAGCAGTGCTTTTGCGTCAGCAGGTTCAGACGTCGCGGTGAGCGCGACGATCTCCGGTTTGCCCGCTGTATTTAGTGCCGCCGTCCCGCTATTACGTTCTGCACCATAGGTTTTAACCAGATAGTCGACGATAACAGGGATATCTTCGTCCGCAAACTTCGCGCCAAATGGCACCCGCATTTTCTTGACGGTGGCCTCCCAATAGTCGCGCGTTGAAGTAAGCGGCTGTGACTGGATGTAATGAACCGAGTGGCAAATCATACAATTGCGTTGGGCTAGCATATAACCAGGCAGTTTACTCGGCTTGAACACGGCAGTTTCAGGCGGTAGCTGGATGTCGAGAGCAATTGCAAAGCCAGGTGTAAGGGTACTTGCCACCGCCAGTAAAATACAAATTAGGGTGTACCTCATGCGTTTCTCCTTAAACAGCAACGACGTGGATCGACTCAACCGCATTGCGCATATAGCCGCCAGGGTTTACCAACGGATTGAGCGGCTGGCCCTGACCGATCCGGTTGACCGCACGCACCAGCAATTCGTGGCTCCCTTTATGTTTTGGCGTGAACGCCACGCTCCATTCGCGAAAGGAATATCTACCCAGATCCTTGCCCAACTGGGCGGCCTGCCAATTCTTGCCGCCGTCGGGCGAAAACGCAACCTCAGTCACGCCGTGACCGCCATCAAAAGCGATCCCACGCACAATGGCCTGGCGTCCGCTCTTAACATACATGCCATTGGTCAAACTGGTCACGAACGAGCGTACATTCATACGGTTGATCGGTATGGTCTTGACGGATTCTTTTCCCGGCTCGATGCAAGCACACGGATTATCTGGGATGCGATAAGCCTTGCTCATCCAAAATCCATCGAACACCTTGCCGGTTACCGTAATGTCGGACAGGTGCTTCACCCAATAAGTACCGTAGTAGCCGGGGACGATCAGCCGCACTGGGTAACCGTTCAGTAAGGGAAGGTCAGCGCCGTTCATTTGCCACGCCAGCATCA
This sequence comes from Candidatus Nitrotoga sp. MKT, assembly GCA_003402345.1. Taxonomy (GTDB): domain Bacteria; phylum Pseudomonadota; class Gammaproteobacteria; order Burkholderiales; family Gallionellaceae; genus Nitrotoga. The sequence goes on from QFXH01000002.1 coordinate 304,266, forward strand.
CTTCACCATCGAGCGCGTGATCGATATTAAGTGCCTTGATGAAATCGGGCGCATTACCGACGGGTGGCGTGTCGAGGCCATTGAATACGACCTGCATCGAGCCTGCTTTTACGCCAGCTTTTTCCAACACCTTGCGCAGCGGAATGCCAGTCCAACGCGCGTTACCCATGGCACCGTTCGAGAGTTGGCCGCCGTTGACTCGCGGCGTAAAGTGGCCCCGACTATTACCAGAACACTGGTTGACGGCGATCAGATCGACCGGATCAGCCATTTGCTTGAGGTCGGCAAGCGACAAGTCAAGCGGTGTATTGACGTTGCCGCCGATGCGCAACCGATAGCTCAACGCATCGATCGAGGTGGGAATGCCGCTCCAGTGATAGCGCACGAAGAATGCGTCGTTGGGCGTGATCACTCCTTCATTGAACACACTGAATGGGGTTTCCAGCTGGGGCGGGCGGGCAGTGAGCATAATCAGCGGACGCTTTTGCGGATATGCGACGAGATCACGCTCACCATTTTCGAACGGCAGCGTGACGTTACCGGATTCTCCGGCAAGTGCCGTCAATGCCGTGCTGCCGAACGCGGTTGCAGCGCCCAAGGTGCCAGCCTGCCCGAGAAGTTTGAGAAAGGCGCGCCGCTGCAATGCACGCGCTGTCAACACCAAAGTAGGCTTCACCATGCTGATCTCCGTTATGGTTATTCAATCGGTCAACACACACTGCCGTTGCCGAGTATAGCGAAAATTTCAATTTCGGCTCTATGTGATTTGTAATGGGCAATGCGATTGTTAGCGTTGCCATTTTATTCAGCATGGCACTTGGCCTGCAAGCACCTTGGCAAGTGAACGATATTTGCCACAAGCCCGGCAGTTTGAATACCTGCATGAAACACCTCCGAAACAAACTGCACACTTACCTGATGGATGTGGGGAATGGCAGTATGGGATTGAGGGTGGGCAAATAGTTGATGGAGTAGATAATGAGCGGTGAGATGTTGGGCTTCATTTCATTCAGCCTAACCGACCGAGCTTAGAATTAGAGGGTTGATCTTAAATTTGATGACATGATATGATTAAGATCAGTAAACTGATCTTAATCAGCTATTCATTGTTTTAAAAGGAATATATGTTAACCATTTCAACGAATGAAATATTAGATCGGTTTGAGTTTGATAATCCATGGTGGACTCAGGGGGAAGGAATCGAAGAACGCTTCGCAGGTTTCCCTCGAAGATTTTACTTTAATTCGTTTATCACTCTCATTCAAGATCGCTCCGTTAATCGGGCTGTTGTGGTTATGGGGCCACGCCGGGTTGGAAAGACAGTAATGGTCTACCACGCAATTCAGGCCCTATTAGATGATGGGGTGCCAGGAAACTCAATCTTCTATATGTCATTAGAGACTCCGCTTTATAGCGGAATTGCCTTAGAAAAAATGTTGAACTTGTTTCAAAAGCATTTCGAGCATAAAAAAGATGGCCAACTATATATTTTCTTTGATGAAGTGCAATATTTACGTGATTGGGAAATTCATCTTAAATCATTGGTCGACTCCTATGCTTCATATCGCTTTGCTGTTACAGGATCGGCCGCTGCTGCATTGAAGCTCAAGAGCCAAGAATCTGGAGCTGGGCGTTTCACCGACTTTGTTCTTCCCCCACTGACTTTTTCAGAATATATTAATTTTATCAAACGGAAAGATGAGCTAATCGAAACGAATAAAGTATTAACGCGTCATGGAAATAAATACGAATACAAAGCTCGTGATATAGATGAATTAAATAAGGAGTTTTGCAATTATTTGAACTTCGGAGGATATCCTGAAGCGGTTATGTCAAAGGTTATCCAACAAGATCCAGGTCGATACATAAAAAGCGACATCATCGATAAAGTTCTTTTGCGAGACTTGCCTAGTTTGTATGGTATTAGTGATATTCAGGAACTGAATAGGCTTTTTACAACATTGGCCTACAACACAGGGAATGAAATTACTTTGGAAGGTCTATCAAAATCAGCAGGGGTAGCAAAAAACACTATTAAACGCTATTTAGAATATCTTGAAGCTGCTTTTTTAATCCGTCGCGTTAACAGAATTGACAATAATGCCAGGCATTTTAAGCGAGCAACATCATTCAAAGTTTACCTCACAAATCCATCTATGCGCTCAGCACTATTTGGATCCATTGGTGAAGATGGCACCGCTATGGGTCATTTAGTCGAGACTGCCATATACAGTCAGTGGCTGCATAGTTCAAGCAGTATCGATAACTTATTTTATGCACGATGGCCAGCAGGAGAGGTTGATATTGTTTGCTTAGATAAAGCCACACAGAAGCCGATTTGGATTGTAGAAGTAAAATGGTCTGACCGTGTTGTTTCTAATTATGGTGATTTGGATAATTGTGTGAAGTTTATGCTTGCCAATATACAGGACCGCGATAGCACAGTTCTCATCACTACTAAAACTGCTACAGACAGTATTGTATATAAAAATGTAGCTTTTAAATTTGTGCCGAGCAGCATATATGCATATGCGCTTGGTGCAAATATTCTTCCCAATGCATGGGATAAGTAATAGTTAATTTGTAAGCAGAACCTTGATCACCATGCACCTTGGCAGATAAGGGATTATGGTAGATAAGCTCAGGTAATCATTGATTTTTTCATGATCCAAACCAAGATACTAGTCTCGTCAACTGCATTCATTGGTGATGCGCGCGAACTCTGCCACTCCCAGGTTTTCCGCACGCAGTTGCGCATCTATTCCCAGCCGGACAAAATCATCTTCCGTCAAATAGGCCTTGAGCGTGTTACGCAGGGTCTTGCGCCGTTGCCCGAAGGCTGCGGCGACAATTTGTGCAAATAATTTTTCGTTTCGTACCAGCACTTCGCTCGCTGGCAGCGGGATCATGCGCACAATGGCGGAATCCACTTTGGGTGACGGACGAAAAGATTCTGGCGGTACGTCGAGTAACTTTTCCATATAGAAACGGTATTGCAGCATCACCGACAAGCGACCATAAGCCGGGGTTGATGGTTCGGCCACCATGCGTTCCACTACTTCGTTCTGCAACATAAAGTGCATGTCGTGTATGCGCTCGCAGTAATCTGAGAAGTGGAACAGCAGCGGGGAAGAAATGTTATAAGGCAGGTTGCCGACAATGCGCAAGGGCGCGGGCAATTGCGCTAGGTCAAATTTAAGTGCATCGCCCGCATGGATGATCAGCTTATCCTGCGGGTAGTCTTTTTCGAGGCGCGCGATAATGTCGCGATCGATCTCTACTACATGCAGTTGATTAAGCCGCTGCAGCAAAGGACGAGTCAGCGCACCCAGGCCAGGACCAATTTCCACCATGATGTCCGCCGCTTCCGGGCGGATCACGCGGATGATGTCGGCGATAATTTGCTCATCCACCAGGAAATTTTGACCAAACCTTTTACGTGCTTTATGCATGGGAGTCCCAAGAAATTTTTATTTCTGCTTTCGCGAGAATAACGATCTCTCGATCAAGGGAGGGCTGGATCATGCAGTCTTTCGTGTTGTGCCATATCTGCTGCCATCTGAATCGCTTCAAGCATGCTGCCTGCCTCGGCGCGCCCGCTACCGGCCAGTTCCAGCGCGGTACCGTGATCCACGGAAGTACGGATGATGGGCAGGCCCAGCGTCACATTTACTCCCCGCCCGAAGCTGGCGTGCTTCAATACCGGTAGCCCTTGGTCGTGATACATGGCCAGCACGCAGTCGCATTGTGCAAGCCGATGCGGGGTGAAAAGCGTATCGGCGGGTAGGGGGGCGCTGACATTCATGCCTTGCGCGCGCAACCGATCCAGCACCGGAATCATGATGTCGATTTCTTCGCGTCCAAGATAGCCACCTTCACCTGCATGAGGATTGAGACCGGCAACTAGAATGCGGGGCTTGGCAATGCCGAAACGCCGCATCAAATCACGTTGAATGACGCGCAGCACACTTTCCAATAATGCTGGCGTAATTGCGTCAACTACCTGCCGCAAAGGCAGGTGAGTGGTGGCTAGCGCCACACGCAAGCCGCCCCCCACGAGCATCATGACAACTTGCTCGGCATGCAATTTTTCCGCTAGAAACTCAGTGTGTCCAGTGAAAGGAATGCCAGCATCGTTGATGACACCTTTGTGCACAGGCAAGGTAACCATGCCAGCGAATTCACCCGACTGGCAACCTTGCATCGCGCGGGTTAGCAGATTGAGAACATAAGGACTGTTGGTTGGATTCAGCAGGCCGGCCTGAACGGGCTGTGCCGTCGGCACATGCAGCACGCGCAGATGCCCGGCTGGTAGAGGTGATATTTGCTGCGGATCATAATCATGCCATTGAACATTTAGCCCAAGCAGCGCTGCGCGCTGTTGCAGCATGTTCTTATCGGCCAGCACCACCAGCGCCTGCCCCTGTTGGGCCAATTGCAGACATAAGTCAGGACCAATGCCAGCGGGCTCACCGGCAGCGATAGCCAATAATGCGGTTTGCGCCATTAGGGCTTTTGTTCGAGGCGATACTCAATGGTAGCCCCGTCGCGTAATTGACGCAGCCAGTCTTGGTATGCAGCGTCGGATTTATCGGCACGTATCGCCATTTGTGCTTGTTTCTTTTTCTCTTTCACACTGACATCGGTGTTGCGGCGGTCTAATACCTGGATCAAATGCCAGCCGAAGGCAGATTGCACGATGCTGCTCATTTGTCCGATTTCTAATTGATTCATTGCAGCCTCAAATTCAGGCACCGTTTCGCCAGGCGAAATCCAGCCTAGATCGCCACCCTTCGCAGCACTGCCGTCTTCAGAATAAAGCTTGGCCTGCTTGGAAAAATCAGCTCCCTTTTCTATTCGTTGCTTGATGATCAACAGACGATTCTTGGCTTCATTTTCTGGTACCAGTTCGCTGGTTTTTATCAGGATGTGGCGTACTTGGGTTTGTATAATAACTATTGGATTCTCTTTGCTGCGTTTTTCAAGCAACTTGAGGATGTGAAAACCATTCGGACTGCGAAACACTGGGCTGGTCTCACCGGGAGTCATTTTTTTCATTACTTCCAGAAAAATGGCAGGGGTGCGATCAGCTGATCGCCATCCCAGATCGCCACCTTCCAAGGCGTCCTTGGCATCAGAAAATCCTGCTGCCACTTGGGCAAATTCTGCGCCACCGCGCAATTGTGCCAAAGCTTGCTCGGCGCGTTGCCGGGTAGCCTGGATTTTATCGGCACTTGCTTGCTCCGGCACCAGTACCAAAATGTGCGCTAAATGGTACTCCTCTCCCTTACCTAATTGTTTGGCTTGGTTATTAAGGTAGTTTTCGATCTCGCCCTCGCTAATCACCAGCTTACTGTCCACTTCGCGCTCGCGCAGACGAGCGTAAGTAATTTCGCCGCGAATTTCCTCCCGAAATTTTTTGAAGCTTACCCCGTCTTGCTCCAGCTGGGCGCGAAATTCGGTCAACGAAGGGAATTTATTTTCCTTGGCGATGCGCTGCAAGGTTTTGTCAAGCTGGATATCATCAATGCGTATGCCAGTTTCCTTAGCAAATTGGATTTGCAACATTTCCGTGATCATCCGTTCCAGTATTTGCTTCTTCAACAGATCTGGGGCAGGCAACGTTGTACCCTGCTTTTTCAATTGGCGTTCTACGTTACTAAGCCTGTCTTCAAGTTCATAAAGGGTAATCGCATCATTGTTTACAACTGCAACAATCTGATCAATCAATCTAAGCTGCGTTTGCGACGCGATGTTTTTCGTTGTATCGGTGGCTTGCACATCAACGGCGGGTGATATAACTGGGCTCTGGGGCGAGATTTTTTTTGTTGCATCGGGGACTGGTACATCAGCAGCAGGAGATGTACTTTTATTTTGTAATTTAATTTTTTTGGTTGTGGCGGAGGCTTTCTGCAAGCCAGCGGCGGAGACATTTGCCGCGCTGACTAGTGATACAAAAAGAAGTACCAGCATCGACTTGACATACAGCATAGTATCTTTAAATTTCCTAAATGAGAATTTGTTAGCGTAATCCCTGCTCTGAGCTAACAACTGCGGGTTGGTTCAATTTTGTAAAGCCGGCAATGCTTTGGCGCAATGCGTTCAAAGGATCGGAACCAATCCTGACCATGCCATTCAATTCTAATTGCACAAAGATACCAGTTGAAAGCTCATTGGTGGCTGTAGCAAAACGTTGTGCCACTACCCGCAGTGCCCAACAGCTTTCATTATACTCGAGCCCGCTCAGCAGCTCCAAAATACGGTTGTCCTGCAGGGAATAATTCCAGCGTGCCATCATGCTCCAGCGTCTCGACAATGGCCATTGGGTAGATATGTCCACTTGCCTCAGGCTGTCACGCGTAAAACGGTAACCTAAGTTGAGTACTTTGCCGCTTTCGGGCTGGTAACGCGCGCCCACATTTAATTTCTCTTCGCGCCCTTGATTGGGGTTATATTGAAAGGCGGTATTCAAGGACAACTTGGGGGTAATCTGACCTAAGGCAGCAAGCAAAATATCCGATTTATTGTTGGTAACTTGCTCAGGTGTTACCAGACTTACCAACGGTGTCTTAAAGCTAAAGCGCTGACCTATGGCTACGCGCAACCGCTCCGCACCACTGTTGGCCTCAAGCAGACGCGAGGTAAGTGACAGTGTTACATGTTTGGCATCACCAATGCGATCGCTACCGAAAAAACGATTTTCAGTGAACATCTGGGCAAAGTTGAAGTCCGCCTGGGCTGTGTCGAAATTCGGCAACAGGTTTTGGTTGCGGTACGGAATGTATAAGAAATAAGCGCGCGGCTCCAGCGTCTGTAAGTAATTCCGTTTTCCCACATTCCAATCGCGTTCCAGCACCATACCGCTATCCAGGCTAACAATCGGCAAAGTCCGTGTTGCATCGGGTAGTGCCGCCAAATTGTTATCACCCAGTGCATAATAGGTATGATGTACGCCAAGTTTTGGGGTCACATAAAATGACGGTGTAGTAATTAGCGGATAACTTACACTGGGGTACATGACCAGACGTCGCCCATTAACGGCTGTGGGATGGCTGAAATTTACAAACTCCCCGGTAAATGCCACATTTGCCCCGGCCAGTGGACGTAGCGCGCCCACGGTTATTTGCGGCAAGCGACGATATGGCTCCAGAACTGGCGCAGCAGGATCTTGCAAGGTTTGATAGCTTTGCATGCGTGCCGCTGCATTCCACCAGCCCCCACCGTAGGACACTATGCCTTCGCGCACCAGATTGGTTAATGACGTGCTGCTCACCGCGTTTGATAGGTCACGGAAATAGGTATGGTCTGATACGTAGTTGAAGTTTGTTGATGCGCTTAACCCATAACCCAAGTTCTGTGTATGCTTGAGCGATGTCCGTAAACGGGTGCTGTTAGTAAGGGCATCATTGGGTAATACGTCTAAATGAGCCTCACCGGCATAATTTTTGTCTATATAACGAAATTCGTTGTTAATCATTAGCCCGCGCTTGGCCATTGCACGCGGTGCGATGGTCGCATCACGGTTGGGTGCAATGTTCCAGTAATAAGGCAGCGTCACTTCGCTACCGCTCTTCGCGGTACTACCGAACACCGGACCAAGAAAACCCGATTGGCGTTTGTCACTGAGCGAAAAATCCATCCATGGCATATACAAAATAGGCACACCCAGAAACTCCATGCGGGCGTTGCGTGCCACCCCTATCTGGCGGTCGTTGTCAATTTCCAATTGGCTCGCCTTTAGCATCCAATCGTCGTTGCCTATAGGGCAGATGGTATACGCCACATTCTGTACGGTGTATTTCTGCCGGCCTTCCATATGCAGGATATCGGCGCTCCCGCGCGAATTGTTGGCGGCCAGATGAAACACCGGCCTCGTCATATCGCCGATATTTGTATCCAGGTTAAGCTTCACATACGGGCCCTGCATTTTGATGCCGTTCTGCTCCACGCGCACCGCACCATTAGCAACCAACTCTTTGCTGATTTGCTGATATACCACGCGATCAGCGAATATAGCCTGCCCTCGCTTGCGCACCTCGACTTCGCCGCTAGCAACGACCTGACTTTCAGTCTGGCCTTCCACGCGCTGTGCCGAAATGAAAGCAGGCGTCTCCTCTTCGCCTTTGGGCAAATTCATGAAGGTACGGTCAAGTTTCAGCCGCAAAAACTCGCCCTCGGCGTAAACCAGAGGTGTAAAAATACAGAGCAGGGAAAGCGCAACGAGGTTAAGGCGCAAATGCATGGAGCAGAGTCGATAAATTAAGGTGCTAAAATCGCACAAATCCACGATTTAGGCAATCCAAAATCTATAATGAAACGTCAACAACAGATTAAGACATGGCTGCATAGCAAATTTCCCGATAGTGCTTTCAATATTTCGCCCGCTTCTGCCGATGCCAGCTTCCGCCGTTATTTTCGCGCTACATTCGCCGACCACACACTGATAGTGATGGACGCGCCGCCCCAAAATGAGGATTGTCGCCCATTCATCCATATCGCCCAACTGTTTGGCACAGCAGGGGTACACGTGCCACAGGTGCTAGCACAAGATCTGGAACAAGGCTTTTTATTGCTAACTGACTTAGGCAACACCACGTACTTGCAAGCACTGAATCCCAACAATGCACGCGAACTATACAGCGCCGCTACCGATGCGTTGATCACTATTCAGCTAACGAGCCGCGAATTTGAACTCCCTCCCTACGATCAAGCACTGCTTATGCGCGAAATGTACCTGTTTCCTGAATGGTATGTCGCTAAACATTTGCAGGTCACGCTGGACGACAAACAAAATGCAGCATTAGAAACTGTGTTTCAGCGCATCGTACAAAATAATTTGGCACAGCCACGTGTGTTTGTTCATCGTGATTACCATTCACGTAACTTGATGGTCAGTACACCTAACCCGGGTATTTTAGATTTTCAGGATGCAGTCTATGGGCCGATTACATATGATTTGGCCTCGCTATTTAAAGATGCTTATATTCATTGGGAAGAAGCCGAAGTGCTGGATTGGCTAATTCGTTACTGGGAAAAAGCGCGCAAGTCTGGGCTGCCGGTACACAATGACTTTTCCGATTTTTTCCGGGATTATGAATGGATGGGCGTACAGCGGCATTTAAAAGTATTAGGCATCTTTGCGCGTCTGTATCACCGGGACAGCAAGGACGGTTATCTGAAAGACTTACCGCTGGTAATGGATTATTTGCGCCGCGCCTGTGAACGCTACGTGGATTTAAAGCCGCTACTGCATATACTGGATATCCTGGAGAAAAAACAACCGGTCGTGGGGTACACTTTTTGAAAGCCGTGCTGCTAGCCGCCGGACGTGGTGAACGCATGCGTCCGCTCACCGACCACACCCCCAAGCCCTTATTGCTAGTCGGCGAGAAATCGCTCATTGTGTGGCATATCGAGAATATGGCCAGAGCGGGCATCCGTGACTTGGTAATAAATCACGCATATCTCGGCCATCAAATCGAAGCTGCGTTAGGAGATGGCGGCCAGTTCGGCGTACGCATCCGCTACTCAGCGGAGAATCCCGTTCTTGAAACGGCGGGGGGCATCGCTAATGCCTTACCGTTATTGGGTGATGCGCCGTTTGCCGTTATTAACAGCGACATCTACTGCGACTATGATTTTGCCCAGCTTCCCGAACGTGCGGCTTTACTGAAAGCAAGCGGCGATACTGCGCATCTGGTGTTAGTCAACAATCCTGCGCATCATCCCAATGGGGATTTTGGTTTAATCAGTGGCAGAGTAGCCGATAGCACACCCGCATTTACTTTCAGTGGAATAGGAATTTACCAGCCCAGCTTATTCGCAAATATCCCACGCGGCACCATTGCACCTCTCGCACCGCTATTACGCGCCCAAATTACGCTGAGTAAAGTGAGCGGCGAACATTACAGGGGCCGCTGGCTGGATGTGGGTACGCCGCAACGCCTTGAAAAACTCGACAACGAATTACGTTCACAGCACAATGCCACTCATGTTTAATACCTCTCTTTATGCCAGCCGCCGTAACCGCCTTATTAGCCAGATGCAGCGTGGCATTGCCGTTATTCCCACCGCACCGGAAGTTTTGCGCAATGGCGACGCGCATTATCCTTATCGTTTTGATAGCCACTTCTACTATCTTACCGGCTTTGATGAACCGGAAGCCGTTCTCGTACTGATTGCTGGTGCCGTCCCACAGTCCATCCTGTTCTGTCGCGCGAAAGATATGGAGCGCGAAATTTGGGATGGTTTTCGCCACGGACCAGACGGTGCGAAAGAAAAATTTGGCTTCGATGCTGCATTTCCCATCGCACAACTAGATGAAAAGCTCACCGGACTGATGGGCAACCAGCCCGCACTGTTCCATCCGCTTGGCGCCCATGCCCCGTGGGACGACCGCATTCTTGCGTTGCGCGCATGTGTGCAGGCACAGGTGCGCAGCGGCGTAACCGCACCAAATGAAATTCATGACATACGCATGCTGCTTGATGAAATGCGTTTAATTAAAGACAGTGACGAACTTGCCATTATGCGCCGCTCCGCCACTATTTCGGCTGCCGCGCATATCCGCGCGATGCGCGCCACGCGTCCCGGTAAAATGGAATACGAAATCGAGGCAGAGCTGTTGCACGAATTTCGCAAAAACGGTGCGCAAGCGCCCGCCTATACCTCAATCGTTGCCGGTGGTGCCAATGCCTGCGTGTTGCACTACATTAGCAACAATGCACAATTACACGACGGTGAACTATTGCTGATAGATGCGGCCTGCGAAATCGACGGCTACGCTGCGGACATCACCCGCACCTTTCCGGTTAATGGCCGTTTCAATAGCGCACAAAAAGACATCTATGAGTTGGTGTTGACGGCACAGATCGCCGCCATTGCAGCCGCACGTCCCGGCTCACACTGGAACGAACCGCACGACGCTGCCGTACGCACACTGGCACAAGGCTTTGTCGACCTTAAACTATGCAATGGCAGCATCGATGCTGTGCTGGAAAGCGGCAACTACAAACGCTTCTACATGCACCGGACCGGTCACTGGCTCGGCATGGATGTACACGATGTCGGCGCATACAAACTGAATAATAATTGGCGCGCACTGCAACCCGGCATGGCACTTACGATCGAACCGGGCTGTTATATCCGTCCGGCAGATGATGTGCCGCAAGCATTTTGGAATATCGGTATCCGCATTGAAGATGATGTGGCCATTACCGCGCAAGGCTGCGAAGTGCTGACAGAAGCCGTACCCAAAACTGTAACGGCTATTGAAGATTTGATGAGACAGCCATGAATGCACATTGTGACATCGCGATAATCGGGGGGGGGCCGGTTGGCACCGCGTTGATGCTCGCACTGCGCGACAGCGGGTTGCAGATTGTCATGCTGGAAGCGCGCAAAATAGAACACGTGAATGCTGACCCACGCGCCTTGGCGTTGTCCAGTGGCAGCCGTCAGTTACTGGAGAGACTCGGGGTGTGGGAAGATATTACACAAGTTTCGTTGATCAAGACCATCCACATTTCACAGAAAAATTCTTTTGGCCGCACCCTGTTACGTGCCGAAGAACTCAAAGTGCCAGAACTGGGCTACGTACTGCCATATACTGCGTTGCAAAATGCATTACACAACGCTTTAAAGGGGAGCAAAGCCACTTGCCTCACTGGCGCCGCTGTTACGCAACTACAAAGCACATCGAATGGCGCATCTATCAACTATCAGCATGCCGGAATCGACCACCAAATCGAAGCACGTTTAGCGGTGGTGGCCGATGGGGGAAAATTGCTGGAAACCGCCCATCCGCCGGAGATTCGAGATTACGGTCAAAGTGCCGTCATTGCACATGTCACCTGCACCCATCCGCAGCCAGAAATTGCATTCGAGCGCTTTACTATGCAGGGACCGTTGGCACTACTGCCGTTCAGGGACGGTTACGAACTGGTATGGACTGCGGCACATGAAATGGCGCAAGAAATGCTGCACTGGAATGATGCCGCGTTTCTTGCCCAATTGCATCAACACTTCGGTGATCGGGTTGGGAAATTTTTGACAATCGGAAAACGCGCTTGCTTCCCTCTGCGGCTCAAGCGCGCGCCTGAAATCACGCTGCCGCACACAGTATTGATCGGCAATGCTGCGCAGACGTTACACCCTGTGGCAGGCCAAGGTTTTAACATGGGTCTGCGCGACGCGTGGGAACTGGCGCAAGAGATTCTTAACTGCAAACCTGAGGCGCTCGGTTCAGATGCCATGCTTACCAGCTATCGCAAACAACGTCAGTTTGACCGCAATGCCGGCATACAGTTCACCGATGGCCTGGTGCGTCTTTTCTCCAATGATCTGCTGCTGCTTAAATCGGGACGCGCGGCTGCACTTACGGTACTGGACTGCCTGCCGGGCGCAAAAAAATTCGTAGCAAGACGCATGATGTTCGGAACCAACGGATAGAGAACATAGCGGACAAAAAGTCCAAAAAGAGCAATCCGAAAGGGCAAAACAAAACGGGTTGAACTTAATTTTTTGCACAGTCACACATATTTCATAATTGAAATTCTGGAGATACGGTGCTTACTCAGCATAGCCTTAAATTTCCATAGCTTAACGTTTGCCGGGCAACATACCCTTCATGCCACGCATCAATTTACCTATGCCACCTTTGCTGAACATCTTCATCATTTTTTGCGTTTGTTCGAACTGGCTCAACAACTGATTGACATGCATCACCTGAACCCCCGCTCCGGCGGCTATGCGACGCTTACGCGAAGCTTTAATAAGTTCCGGATGGGAACGTTCTTGCATTGTCATTGAATTAATGATGCCTTCAGTGCGATTGACGGCGCGGTCATCCATCTTGGCGCTTGCCGCAGCTTGACCGAGTTGTGCGGGTAGCTTGTCCATCAAGGCAGACATGCCGCCCATTTTGCGCATTTGCACGATTTGCATCTTGAAATCGTTGAGATCAAATCCGTGACCGCTTTTGATTTTCTTGGCCAGTTTTTCAGCCTCGGCTTGATTAATCTCACGGTGAACATCTTCAATCAGTGACAATACATCACCCATGCCCAACACGCGCGAAGCCATGCGCTCTGGGTGGAAAGCTTCCAAGCCATTGGGCTTTTCGCTCACGCCAACAAATTTGATCGGTTTGCCGGTAATATGCCGTACCGACAAGGCCGCACCACCCCGCGCATCACCATCCAGTTTGGTGAGGATAATACCGCTTAGTGGCAACGCCTCGCCAAATGCCTTTGCGGTATTCACGGCGTCCTGGCCAGTCATGGCATCCACAACGAACAGGGTTTCAATCGGATTAAGGGCAGCGTGTAATTGCTGAATTTCTTCCATCATTGCGGCATTAACTGCAAGGCGACCAGCAGTATCCACAATCAGCACATCGTGGTGACGCTTGCGCGCGTAATCAAGCGCTGCCAATGCTATATCGCACGGCTTTTGGCTAATGTCAGAAGCGAAAAAATCAATTTCCAATTGCTGCGCCAGGATACGCAATTGCTCAATCGCAGCGGGACGGTACACGTCACAACTAACCAGCAGAATTTTTTTCTTCATCTGCTCACGCAGCAACTTGGCAAGTTTTCCACTCGTGGTAGTCTTGCCTGCGCCCTGCAAACCAGCCATCAAAATCACGGCCGGCGGCACGGTGGTGAGATTCAACGCATCGTTGTGCTCACCCATTAGTTTAGTCAGCTCACGATGTACAATGCCAATCAATGCTTGTCCCGGCGTCAAGCTGCCCAATACCTCTTGTCCCAGCGCAGCCTGCTTTACCTGGGTAGTAAATTCTTTAACCACGGGCAGCGCCACGTCAGCTTCCAACAAGGCCAAGCGTACTTCACGCAAGGCATCCTGAATGTTGCTTTCAGACAAGCGCGCTTGTCCCCGCAGGTTTTTTATAACGCCTGAAAGGCGTTGTGTAAGGTTGTCCAGCATGATATCGCTCCTGTTTTCCGCAGCATTGGCTATAGTGTAGAATCCGTGAAGTCTAAAACATCCTGACTAAAAATGTCGAATCTTGCGCTCTATGTAATCACCTTTCTTGCGTACAGCGTGTTAGCGGTTTATTTTTGGCGTGCACAATCTGCCGGAAGTATAGACGTCTTAAACCGTGGAATGATTGGCCATGCTGTATTGCTGCCGCTCGCACTCCATGCATACCTGCTATATAACAATTTATTCAGTGGTGGTGATCTGAACTTTGGATTAATTAATGCGCTATCGTTGATTTTGTGGCTGACCATGCTGGTGTATTGGGTAGCACGTTTTTTTTACCCGATTGCCAGCCTGCAAACTCTAGTGTTACCTCTGGCAGCAGGAGGTGCGTTACTGCCGGCGCTGTTTCCTGCAGCCCATCCGCTAACAAATAACCTTTCATTTATCCTTGAGGCACATATTCTGGCAGCAATGCTCGCCTACAGTCTGTTCACCATTGCGGTGCTGCATGCGGGCCTGATGTCACTGGTGGAAAAGCGCCTGCACCATGCTACGCTACCGCGTGTGCTGCAAGGCTTGCCGCCATTGCTCACCATGGAAACCTTATTATTCCGCATCATCGGCGCTGGCTTTGTTCTGCTCACTCTGACATTGGCGTCGGGCGTTGTCTTTTCCGACCAGCTATTCGGCAAGCCGTGGCAATTCAACCATAAAATGCTGTTCGGTTTCATTTCCTGGTGCGTGTTCGCAGTGTTGTTACTCGGCCATCATTATAAAGGCTGGCGCGGGCGCACTGCGGTGCGGTGGACAATGAGCGGCTTTATTTTTTTACTGCTCGCCTATCTAGGCACCAAATTCGTATTGGAAGTATTACTGCATCGCTGATGTCACTTGCCACAACTCTGTAAAGTGTCGTAAAATCTGCGCCCTTTGGCATTTGCTCACGATAAAGTAGAAACTATGGTTATTATTCGATTTGCACGTGGCGGCTCTAAGAATCGCCCGTTTTTTAATGTTGTTGTGGCTGATTCGCGTAATCGCCGTGATGGCCGGTTCATCGAGCGCGTTGGTTTTTATAACCCGGTTGCCCCGGAAGGCCCTGAAGGCATGCGTATCCAACTGGATCGCGTGGCTTTCTGGCAAGAAAAAGGCGCGCAATTGAGCGACGCCGTCGCCAAACTGGTCAAGCGCGCTGGTGCCGCAGCGAAAGCATAGCCAATCAAACTCCATGATAGTTATGGGGCGCGTGGCAGGTGCACAGGGTATTCTCGGCTGGGTGAAGATTAAAACTTACACCGAATCCGTGGATAGTCTTGCTGACTATCCCATTTGGTGGCTAGGTGACGAGAAGCATCCTTGGCGCGAAATAACTGTGGAAACCTTTGCTGTGCAAAGCAAAGGTTTGGTCGCAAAATTCCACGGCAGCCACGACAGAACTACCGCCGAAAAATATAAAGGTTTGCTGGTGGCGGTACCACGCAGCAGCCTGCCTCAACCGCCTGAGGATGAGTATTATTGGTCAGATCTAATCGGGCTGACGGTGGTTAATCTCGCTGGCGAATGTCTGGGAGTGGTGGGCAACCTTATGGATACCGGTGCTAATCAGGTGCTGTGTGTGCAGGAAGACTCTTCCAAAAAAAATCGGGGGGAATTATTAATCCCGTTCATTGCCAGCGCAATCAAGCACGTGGACTTGACGGAAAAAGTGATACGTGTCGATTGGTCGACCGATTGGGCTGCAAAACACTGAGCAGCAGCAATGCGCTTTGATGTAATTACGCTATTCCCGGAAATGTTCGACGCGATTACCCAATATGGAGTAACGCGGCGTGCGGCGGAGCAAGGCAAGTTTTTGCTCCATACATGGAATCCGCGTGAATTCACCAGCGACAAGCATCGTTCCGTGGATGACCGACCTTATGGCGGCGGTCCGGGAATGTTGATGTTGGCAGAGCCACTCGCGCAGGCAATCGCAACAGCGAAACATAGCCAAGCGCAAACTGGCGTGGTCAAAAGTTGTGTAATTCATTTGTCGCCACAAGGACGACAACTAACCCACGAAGTGGTGAAGGAACTTTTGGAGCGGAATGATGGTTTGATTCTGCTGGCAAGCCGTTACGAGGGTGTAGATGAACGCCTGATACGACAGCAGGTGGATGAAGAACTTTCTATCGGTGACTATGTGTTATCCGGTGGCGAGCTGGCAGCGATGGTGTTGATAGACAGTTTGGTACGGCACTTGCCCGGTGTGCTGGGGGATGCCGAATCAGCACAGCAGGACTCGTTTGTAGCGGGCTTGCTGGATTGTCCGCATTACACGCGGCCAGAAATTTTTGAAGGCGAAGGAATACCAGAGGTTTTACTTTCTGGGCACCACGCCGAGATAGAAAAGTGGCGGTTGAAGCAGGCGTTGGGACGAACTTGGCAACGCCGCCCAGATTTGCTGGCACAACGCCAGTTAACAAAACAGGAAGCTCGGCTACTGGCAGAGTACCAGCAGGAACAAGCATCCGTACAACAAGAGGAAATAAAATGAATCTGATCGCAATACTTGAACAAGAAGAAATTGCCCGTCTGGGCAAAGTAATCCCGAGCTTCGCTCCTGGCGACACTGTTATCGTCAATGTGAACGTGGTCGAAGGTGAACGCAAACGCCTGCAGGCTTATGAAGGCGTAGTGATTGCAAAGCGCAATCGTGGCTTGAATTCATCTTTCATCGTGCGGAAAATTTCCGCTAGTGAAGGTGTGGAACGTACTTTCCAAACCTATTCAACAGCCATCGCTAGTATCGAAGTAAAGCGTCGTGGTGATGTGCGTCGTGCCAAGCTGTACTACTTGCGTGACCGTTCCGGAAAATCCGCACGTATCAAGGAAAAACTCCCTAACCGCAAAGCGGTTTAAGTTTGCAGTTAGTTCATTCTTATTTTTATTTAAAATGAGAATAGAACAATTGATTACCTCCGGCAAAATCGGAGGTTCACTGCTGGGGGTGCCTCAACGGCTCTGGCAACATGTAGTAATTGCGACATCATCTGACAGTTACCCGATTTGATCGAAGTGACTGTCAGTTCAGATTCAGCTATTCAACGTGGTGACTTTATCGTGCCACGCCTCCTTTCCGTCACACAAGTTTGTATCAGTGTACGCCCGCAACACATCTTGCCTTGATGGGTACGGTCGTTGTCGTAGTCCAGCAGCCAGTTATCCACGTCAAGTTGCAGTTCTTCAATTGCGCTGTATATCTTGCCCCTGAATGCAACCTGACAGAACTCTTGCAGGGTGGTCTTGTGGAAGCGTTCGCAAACCTTGCACTTTCTTTGTAACGTCAATTCCCGAAATGTCTCTCCTGAATGAACGCTTGCGCAATACACCAAATATTGCTTGCTTCCCTCGCTTGGGAATATAAACTACCTGATATTTAAAGGTTCCATCCCATATGGCTCAGACCCTGATATTCTTCTATCTTGAAACTCCTTCTTTTGATAGATACAAAAGTTTCAAAACAACCGACTAACAGGTCAAAGAACCTTGGGGAGTCCTTGGCAAAGCCGAAGGTTTACCTCAGAAACTAGCTAAATGTTCACATAAGGAAAGTAAATGAATTATCAGGCAAAGCTACCTACACCATTTGGTATGCTTGGTATCCGCTGTGAGGCGGATGCGCTGACCGGCATCGACTTCCTGGAGCCGGGTGCCGCGCCACAACCACCGAGCCAAGCGTTCGCTCGAGAGGTGTGCGAACAATTACAGGCCTATTTCATTGATCCAAATTTTCATTTTAATCTTTCACTCAAGCTTAACGGCACTACCCATCAAACAAAAGTATGGCAAGCAATATCTGCTATTCCATTCGGGCAAACACGAAGTTATGGCGATCTTGCTACGTTGCTAGCTTCCAGCCCGCGAGCGGTTGGTCAGGCGTGTGGTGCAAATCCCATTCCCATGATCATCCCCTGCCATCGCGTGGTGGGCAAGTCTGGTATCGGCGGCTTCATACACCAGCGCGGAGGGAATGCGCTGGATATCAAATGCTGGTTGCTAGCATATGAAAAACAACCAAACCAGGGAATCTGTCGAACTTCGCTCGTAACCAATTAATTACACTGATGCGCCTATTGTTAACAACACAAATTAATATATAATAAACAATGTGTTATGTACAGCACGTATGAGCAACACTGACATCCTAGATGAATTCTGCGATTGCCTATGGCTAGAAGATGGCTTGTCGCGAAATACACTGGAAAGCTACAGACGCGATTTGTGCAAATTTATTTTCTGGATGGAAAAGCTACATCACTCTTCCTTACTGAAAGCCACACACGCTGACGTCCAAGGCTTTCTTGCCTATTTGGTCATTGAACAAAAAGCTAAAGCCACCAGTACCAGCCGTGCCATATCAAGCCTCAAACGCCTGTTTCATTACCTGTTACGTCAGGGCAAAATAGACACTGATCCCACCCTGCAAATTGCTACTCCCAAGCTGCCGCGTAACTTGCCAAAAACGCTCACCGAACAGGATGTGGATATGCTGCTGCAAGCACCTGATACGGATACACCTCTGGGCATGCGTGATCGCACTATGCTGGAAGTGCTATATGCCAGCGGCCTGCGCGTGTCTGAGTTGATCAGCTTGAGCATCGCACAGGTCAGTCTCGACATGGGCGTAGTGCGCGCGATGGGCAAGGGTAATAAAGAACGTCTGGTACCGCTGGGAGAGGAAGCGCTGAACTGGCTGCACCGCTATCTGGTTGATGCACGCCCCACCTTGCTGGGCAATAAATTAAATGCAGCGATGTTCATTACTCAGCGTGGCACAGCGATGACGCGGCAAATGTTCTGGTATCTCATCAAACGTCATGCCAAGCACAGCGGCCTACACAAACCGCTGTCACCACATACCTTACGCCACGCCTTCGCTACACATTTGCTTAATCATGGAGCGGACCTGCGCGTAGTGCAACTACTGCTTGGCCATGCCGATATTTCTACCACGCAGATTTACACGCATGTAGCACGCGAACGTTTAAAGCAACTGCATACACAGCATCACCCCAGGGGGTAGGACTCAAGAACCAACCACAAAAACGTTGGAGCAGACGCTCCATCCAGACAAAGCCCATATTAGGGATTACCAGATGAAAAGTCACAGGGTTCCAGTTTCTGGATTAGCCGTTCGCAGAGGACAGCGCTGGGTACGCAAAAATGATGCCATTACGAGAAAATCCGCGTCTATATGAAGCGTAACGAGGGAAACTCCATCGATCACGTGTATCCGGCCTTCTTCAACCTGTCTCTCCAAAACTGGCACGGCTACGTACAACCGTTCACTGGTTCATTTTCTCATATCAATCAACGGATTTGCTCGCCATCGATTACGAACCATACTATGCTAGCAAAAGCACAGAACGGGGCAAGAACGATGCTTCAATGGTTTAATACTTTCTTCACCGAGCTTGGGTTACGCACGATGTCCAAAACCCATCGATTAGCGCACTAATTTCGATGTAAAAATAACTAACTAGAAAATTCATCACGAGAAAACCGCACACTGGACTCCGAGGGAGGGAACGGCAATCACCGCTCCCTACTTACCACTATCCAACTTAAATTATTTGATGCATTTTCATCCAAACACTTGACCGTCGCATTGCTTCCGTAATTTGACCGGCAGTCATTTGTTCTTCCACAACCCCAAGAAGATCCCTTCCATCCTCATCGAGAGCGAGATCTCCTCCTTCTTCATCAACAGCTCTTCCAGCAATCTTTAGCCACATAAATGCTTCTACGAGATCTTGGTCAACACCACATCCTTGGGAATACATAATGCCTAAATTAATCTGCGACGGCGCAAATCGCTGTTCCGCAGACTTACGAAATAACTCAATCGCTTTTCGCTCGTCTTTTACAACACCATAGCCGTTATTGTACATGTCACCAAGACAAAACTGTGCCTCTGGATCTCCTTGCTCTGCGGCTTTCCTAAAAAATTTTTCCGCATTAACATAATCTTTACTCAAGAAAAAATTCAACCCCTCTTTAAAATCGTTTGATTCACTCATATTTACTTTCCTGCACGGGTTTTATTATTTACCTGTATGTAATGACACCGACGATGCCATGCCACCGGCGAACGGCATGAATATTGACCATGGTTAACTCACCATTGGTGGAGTTGTAGTATCGGCGGTTACACTCCCAGCCGCCCTAAACTCCGGTGAAGTAGCCGGCATTTCCTGCTCCGTAAGGGATGCGCCTAAAAATCTCGCGCATCTTTCGGCAACCGCCATAAATGCCTTGGTTGAAGGAGACTCAGGATAAGCCAGTACAACGGGATTTCCTTTATCCGCACAAATTGTTATTTCGCTATCCAGCGGAATAGCGCCAATAAAGGGCACGCCCAATTCATTCGCTACCCTCTCTCCTCCCCCCTTCTTGAATACATCAATCTCACCACTACAATGTGGACAGATCAGGCCGCTCATATTTTCAACAATTCCGATAATAGGCGTATTCCTTTCTTTCACAAAAGAGATCATTTTCCTTGCATCAAGAAGCGCAACATCCTGCGGAGTGCTTACAACAACTACCCCATCCAGATTGGGAATAAAGTCCATGATCGTGATATGTTCATTTCCCGTGCCGG
>QFXH01000003.1 GCA_003402345.1 Candidatus Nitrotoga sp. MKT
AACGGTGGCGACCATCGACAACTTTTGGCGTGTGCCGCCAACCGCGAAGGCTACCGGTGTTTTGCCAACCGGTGCGTAGCTACGGCCACGCACATCGGTGTTCACCACCGCCGTCTCGTCGCCCCAATGTATCTCAGCGCCCTCGGCCTTGGCGCGCTGCTCGATTGCCGGATATTCGTTATCCAGCCAATTCTTCACTGCTTCCGGGCGTTGCCCATAAGCCTTCTTGATCGGCTTTTGTGGCGTAAATCCCCAACGTTTGAGGTAGTTGCCAATTCCCCGGACCGACAGCCTGATTCCACATTCACACTCAACCAGCTGCATGACAGCGGCACGGTTCCACAGCGCAAATTCCATCTTCAATTGTTCAGGCCGTTTGCCGCAGATAATTTGCCTGACCAGGCGCTCTTGCTCGCCAGTCAGGTGACGACCGTTGCCGCCCCATCCCTTTCATACCGGTCAATGACGCCGCACACGGTTGGGTAGGAGAGCCCACTCAATTCAGCTATACGCATCACGCCAATCTTTTTGCGATGCAATCGCATGACTTGCTTTCGCCGCTCGTGCAACTGCTCCAATGTTTGAAATCTAGCATCTTCTTTATCCATACGCAGCAGACTGATGCGGCACGATAAGAGTTCAATATTCATCGTGCTGAATATATAAGTATTGACATTTGCACGTGCCAGACGCCGTCGACAACGATAGCGTTGCAATCAATTGGCATGGCCGTTCCGAATCGCGTGCATAGACTTGCAGTGCAAACACATCGCGCCACATGCGAAACGCCCCTCGATAAGTACAGTCGATGTCGACTGCGCATCCAGCGCTGCCAATTTAACCACCACACTCTTACGCTGATCGAACGTCAGCTTTCCACAACGCGGCAGTGATTCGTTTCAACTCCAGCCCTCTCTTCTGTCTCCTGCATGAACCGGTGCACATACACCGTGACACACGGTATGCACGTCAGAGCGGCTCACCAGATGAGCTATCAACATAATACGAACACAACCAAAAAGAAAAATCCGGTCTAGAAGTCGCAATTCAAACGAGACATCAGCATACCCCCGAAACCTGTGGCTCGGAACCGGAAAAGCTGCAAAGTGATCTGGCCGACCACGGGCATTCAAGCAGATGTGAATCGCATCAAGCGCATCCGCAACACTAAAAAACCCATGTATGAATAAACCACACAACCTATATTTCCACGAACAAAGGCTCTTTGCACTGGCTGGCCTGAAAAATTTGTTTAATGGCAAACAGTTTAACTATGCCATGAGCAAGCCGAACAACAAACAATCTAGGGAAACACTGAATAATTCACCGCGTGACCGATCCCGGCGCGCAGTTTCCGGATGCGGGGTAAAATTCTGCGATTTTTGTCCTGAATTGCGCCATTTTTTGCATTATTCCCCCGTTTTTCGTTTTTAAGGCGCAATTTGGCCGTCAGCAATACATAGCCATCGGCGCGCCAGCACCAAATTGGCAAAACCAAACAGCGCAAATAGCTGAGCGGTGTTCTTGGCCAATCCTTTGTAGCCGGCCTTGCGGTGCCTGAACAGGTTCTTCACCACATGATGGAATGGCTAATACTGGCTTTGGCGTGTTCAAGTTTTTCCATCCACTCGCCTACAGCCGACTTGTCCAGCGCTTTACGTTTGGAAGGGCGCATCGCAACGCCAGGCCACGGGCATCTCCAGATTGTCTTCACGCTTTTCAACGCCCTGATAACCCGCATCACCAAACACATCCGTTTCATCGCCATGCAGCAGCGCCTGCGCTTGTGTTACATCATGCACATTGGCTGCCGTGCCGACGAGGGGATGTACAAGCCCTGACTGCGCATCAACCCCAATATGCACCTTCGCCACTGATTGCCTTTTTTGTCTGGTGCATCTCGGCATCGCATTTCCTATGCCTTGTTTTTGGTTGAAGGCGGTGCGGCGATCAGCGTGGCATCGTCAATGGTACCCTCACGCAGAAGCAATCCCTTCTCAGCCAGATGGGCGTTGATCGCGTTGAAGATGGATTCGGTTAATTGATGCGCTTCCAACAGATGGCGAAATTTGAGCAGAGTCGTTGCATCCGGTGCCGCTTCACGATTCAGGTCAATGCCGACAAAACGGCGTATCGCCTGACTATCGTAAAGCGTATCTTCCGTCGCCTCATCCGAAAGATCGAATCACTGCTGCGCAACATACATATGCAGTCACGCTCCAGTCCGAGCGGCGGGCGACCTGAGCCGCGGCTCGGGTAATACGGAGCAATGACATTTGTCAGGGATAACCAGGGCGTGACCGCTTTAATTTCGGCCAAAAAACGATCACCCCGTGTCACACGCTTTTTTGCCGCATACTCCAGTTCAGAAAAACTTGATTTCATCTCATTAATCACTAATAATCAAAGTGATGCAATTATATCATGGTGGCGAAGTTCAGTGAGGTGCGGTGGCATAAATCAATGTTTTCATAGTCATGCAGGCATGCTCTAAGGCGCTTCCACAAAGCATCCAGCAACAGGCTGATTCTGCACACAGATCAAGGTCGCCAAATTACGCAACGATTATCAGAAGCTGATGGAGCAGTTTGGCATGATGACACCCATGATGTTGAAAAGGAATTGTCGAACGCAGCCAAGAACAGGCAATCTAGGAAAGTACATTGGGGCGCTCTACAGCTGGCAAAGAAAGTAAACTTGCCGTGGTTATCTGTCATCTACCACGTTCACGCAGCAATATGATGAAAAGAAGATAAAGATATTTGTTGCTTAACCCGTCGGACTCCACGGTTAACAGCCGACCTCATCCAGAGCAAAATAGCTGGTAACGAATACGAACGTTTTGCCCATATCTTCACGAATAATTTCAACAGCACAACAGATGTTGTACTCATTCCTCGAGCAAGATGCGCCTATATGGTTCATTAATGTCGCCAACGTTATAAAATGCTCAGAGGCGAACACAAAGCACTCATACAATCTTTACTGGCTTGGCATTCCAATGATAGTTAGAATTCCCTTACTTAACTTAGAGGAAACGGATTATTTATTTTCCTCAGCAGAAAAAGATTTCATGGTAATACCGGCGTGTTTTTTGGTATCCGCAAGATATGCTTGGAACGCTTCATCACCAGTTATTTGGCGAAGTTGCTGGATATAACGGGCACGCTTGGTATCGTCGGTGACAGTAGCGTCTTTAATTGCATCTATACGAACCAGTACATAGCCATTCTGTTCATTTTCGACGCCCATATATATCGGAAGGGCAGCCGCGTTTGCCTGAAATACTTGACGAGCCAGACTATTATCAAGCTCAGCATGCTGTTCACGCGTTACTACAGTCGGTACTGTCCATTCCACGTTAATCTTCTCACCACGTTGCAACTTCGCCAACACCAATTGACCCTGTTTGACTGCAAGCTCTAGCGCTTGCTTACGCAGTAGTTTCTGACGAATACTTGCATTTACCTCTTTCAACGGAAGTGTGCTGGCTGGCTTATATTCCAACAGCCGTGCCACGAACAAGGTATTAGGCGCGATCTCGATGGCAGCGCTATTTCGCTTCTTTTTCGTTACATCTTCCGAAAACACAGCCTGTAATGCTTTATCCGTCCAAGGTAATTGTCCAACCTGTTTTTTGTGCAACCAACCGCTTTGCTGTAGCGGCATTTTCACCAATTCTGCAGCTGGTTTGAGAGAATCACTCTGTTCATACACGATATTGCTAAATTTCTCTGCCAATTCGGCAAACTTATCATTTGCTTTCTGCAGTTTCAACCTCTGCGTAATAGCACTCTGTGCCTCATCCAGCGGAAGCACTTTAGCAGGATTCACTGCCAGCAGCTTGATAATATGATAGCCAAAATCAGTTTGTACCAAACCGCTAATTTCGCCTATCTTAAGCTTGAATACAGCCTCTTCGAATGGCTTGACCATCATCCCGGGGCCAAACTGACCAAGATCGCCTCCACTAGCAGCGGAGCCAGGATCCTGCGAATATTGTTTAGCTAATTCGGCGAATTTATCCGGTGACTGCTTAACTTGCTGCAATACCTGCTCTGCTTTAGTCTTGGCAGCCAGCTTATCTGCATCTGCCGCCTGCGCGGCCACCGCAATCAGAATATGTGCAGCCTGACGCTGTTCTGGTGAACCAAATTCATTCTGATGTTCATCGTAATATTTTTTAATATCAGTCTTATCCACTGTCACTTGTGACTGCAATGCATCAACCGAAAATGACACATACTCCACCCGCACCTGCTCATCCGTCTGGAATTCCTTCAAATTCATATCATAATAACTTTGCACCGCAGCTTCATCTACTTTCGCCTGTTTTAAATATGTTTCAAAAGAAATTTTTGCCACAGCAACAACACGTTGTTGTTCATTTAAGCGTATTAAATTATCCGCAATAATACTTGATGCATAACCATTCCGCATATATGCATCAATCAACTGATGCATATATAGTTCTCGTGCTACGTTTGACTCAAACGTCATCGGCGTCATTTTCTCACGGCGCAAGACCGACTCATAAAGCTGCTTATCGAATTTTCCATCTTTTTGAAACGCTTCAATACCGGCTATACTCTGAGCCAAATATTTCTCATTTACAGTTAACCCGATGGAACGCGCCTGCGAAATCAACAAACGTTGACTAACAAGACTTTCCAGAATCGCACGTTTTGTTTCAGGTTTATCAAACATAGTTTGATCATAGTTGCTACCCATCATTTTACGCATTCTCTCTTGCTGCTGACGCACAGCTTGATCGAACTCTGCTTGATTGATTTTTTCACCATTCACTGTAGCTAAAGCTTCGCTATGGGAAGACTTATTGTAAGAATCCACACCCCAAAATGTAAACGTAAGGATAATGAGTAACAACACGATTTGTACAAATCGCCGATTCCCATGCACAAAATCAAACATAATAACCGCCCAATAAAATTTATTTACAATAAATAAAAAAAGGCGAACTTTCGTTCGCCTTAATATGGCGGAGTGGACGGGACTCGAACCCGCGACCCCCGGCGTGACAGGCCGGTATTCTAACCAACTGAACTACCACTCCAAATCTAAGCAGCTGGTGGGTGCTGAGGGGCTCGAACCCCCGACATTCGCCTTGTAAGGGCGACGCTCTACCAGCTGAGCTAAGCACCCAATAAAAATATTATTTTACAACATTCTTCAGACCTTTACCAGCACAGTATTTCAATACTTTCACTACTTTGATCAAGGTCAAACCGCCAACACTAAAATTTCAACCATGCAACGCATCGCAACAAAAAAATCTACAATGGCTTTGTATCAAGAGGTTCTAGCACGGTCAAACAAATTTAACACATTATTATACACTTACAATGGTTTTTTAAAATTTGTGCATATTTCATCAATGTTTGATCACAGTAGCGCGACTTTCATCCGCCACCAAAATCGGATTGACTACTGGCGCAGCCTCAGGCAGTGGTTCTGGCTTACGTTCCAGTGCCATTTCCAACACCTGTTCAATCCATTTAACCGGATGAATTTCAAGTTTATTTTTTACGTTATCAGGAATTTCAACAAGATCCTTAGTATTTTCTTCCGGAATCAAAACAACTTTAATGCCACCACGTTGAGCTGCCAGCAACTTCTCTTTTAATCCACCAATCGGCAACACCTCACCACGTAGCGTAATTTCCCCGGTCATCGCCACATCAGCACGCACCGGGATACCCGTTAACGCCGATACTATCGACGTACAAATACCGACACCAGCACTCGGTCCATCTTTTGGTGTAGCACCTTCAGGCAAATGGATATGTAAATCAGTTTTTTGGTAAAACTCGTCAGGAATACCCAAACTACGAGCGCGGCTACGTACTACGCTAAGTGCAGCTTGAATCGACTCTTTCATAACCTCGCCTAATTTGCCAGTGGGGGTGATATTACCTTTGCCTGGTAATACCGCAGTCTCAATGGTTAGTAATTCACCTCCAACTTCTGTCCACGCTAATCCAGTTACTTGTCCAATCTGATTATGTTTCTCTGCGATTCCATAGCTATAACGCCGCACTCCAAGATATTTGTCCAGATTACGAGCGTTCACCATTACCTTGCTATCGCGCCCTTTGAGCAATAATGCTTTCACCACTTTACGACAAATTTTGGAAAGCTCGCGATCCAAACCCCGCACGCCCGCTTCGCGGGTGTAATAGCGTAGTATGTCACGAATCGCACTCTCTGAAATACCGATCTCTTCAAGCTTCAATCCATTATTTTTAAGTGCTTTTGGTATTAAATAATGCATCGCAATATTTACTTTTTCATCTTCCGTATAACTTGACACGTGAATAATTTCCATACGATCCAAAAGCGGACCCGGAATATTCATGGTATTCGCAGTCGCAACAAACATTACATCAGATAAGTCATACTCAACCTCGACATAATGATCAACAAAAGTATGATTCTGCTCTGGATCGAGCACCTCAAGTAGCGCCGACGAAGGGTCACCACGAAAATCCATACCCATCTTGTCTACTTCGTCAAGCAGGAACAACGGATTTTTCACACCAACCTTAGTCATATTCTGCAAAATTTTACCAGGCATAGAACCAATATAAGTACGGCGATGACCTCGAATTTCTGATTCATCGCGCACCCCACCTAATGACATGCGAATAAATTTACGACCCGTAGCCCGCGCAATAGACTGACCCAATGAAGTCTTACCGACACCTGGTGGCCCAACCAAGCACAGAATAGGCGCTTTCATCTTGTCGACACGTTGCTGTACCGCTAAATATTCTACAATACGTTCTTTCACCTTCTCCAATCCATAATGATCTGCTTCCAAAATTTCTTCAGCTGATTTCAACTTATTGTTAATCTTTGTTTTCTTTTTCCACGGCAAAGCCACCAACACATCAATGTAGTTGCGCACCACAGTCGCCTCGGCAGACATGGGGGACATTAAACGCAATTTTTTCATTTCGGCTTCGGCCTTGGCACGCGCTTCCTTAGGCAAATGCGCAGCCTTTATTTTTTTTGCCAACTCCTCGAAATCTGCACCATCTTCACCTTCTCCCAACTCCTTCTGTATCGCTTTTACTTGCTCATTCAAGTAATACTCGCGTTGGCTTTTTTCCATTTGCCGCTTGACTCGTCCGCGAATCCGTTTTTCTACTTGCAAGATGTCAAGCTCAGCTTCCAATAGACCCAACAAATGATCAAAACGCTTTCGAACATCAAAGATTTCCAGTATTTCCTGCTTTTGCTCTAATTTGAGTGGTAAGTGCGCTGCTATGGTATCCGCTAATCGCCCGGAATCATCCATACCAGCCAAAGAAGTCAGTGTTTCCGGCGGAATCCTCTTGTTTAGCTTAACATATTGGTCAAATTGATTAATTAAGGCACGACGCATAGCCTCTGCCTCACTACCCAAGCTGTCACCAACTAAAACTGGATCAATATCAGCATCAAAATGACTTTTTTCATCCAACACGTGCAGTATTGTTGCACGTTGCGTACCCTCCACAAGAACCTTAACGGTACCATCAGGCAACTTGAGCATCTGCAAAATATTAGCAATGCTACCAACGCGATACAAATCCTCTGCGGCAGGCTCATCTTTAGCAGCAGTTTTTTGCGCCACCAACACAATGCTCTTACCCGCTTCCATAGCAGACTCCAACGCCTTAATCGATTTCGCGCGTCCAACAAACAATGGAATTACCATATGCGGAAACACCACTACATCACGTAAAGGAAGTAATGGAAAAAAACTGGAAACAAGTGCACTAGTATCATGCTCAGTCATGGCAGGAAACTCCTCTGTGGATTAACTTGACAGTTAGATGGGGGCGCGGCGAAATAATTCAAGTGGCAATACAAATCACCACACATCAACTTATTTAGGATACCGCTATAAATATAATTAAGCTGCTCTGGAAGTATCCGCGTATATCACAATTGGTTTAATTTCGTCATTTGTGCTGCTTACATCCAGCACCACCTTGCTCACATTATCCATCGAAGGCAAGTCGTACATAATGTCGAGCAAAGAATGTTCCAGAATAGAACGCAAGCCACGTGCACCCGTCTTACGTTCCAGCGCTTTTTTAGCGATAGCCTGTAATACACCTTCATGAAATTCCATATCCACACCTTCCATCGCGAACAATTTATGGTATTGTTTGGTCAAAGCATTTTTAGGTTCGGTCAAAATTTGAATTAATGCCGTTTCATCCAACTCTTCCAGTGTAGCAACCACTGGCAGGCGTCCAACGAATTCTGGGATCAAACCAAACTTGATCAAGTCTTCGGGCTCTAAATTACGCAGCACTGTGCCCACACTCTTCTTGTCGCCATGTTTGGCGAGGCTTGCGCCAAAACCAATACCGGTTTTCTCTGAGCGATTGAGTATAACCTTCTCCATACCATCGAACGCCCCACCACATATAAAAAGAATATTAGTAGTGTCCACCTGCAAAAACTCGGTATTTGGATGTTTGCGACCACCCTGTGGCGGCACAGAAGCCTTAGTGCCCTCGATTAACTTGAGTAGCGCCTGCTGTACCCCTTCGCCAGAAACATCACGAGTGATAGAAGGATTGTCTGATTTACGAGAAATCTTATCAATTTCGTCGATATAAATGATACCGCGTTGTGCGCGCTCCACGTCATAGTCGCACGCTTGCAAGAGCTTCAAAATTATATTCTCGACATCTTCCCCAACATACCCCGCTTCGGTCAGCGTAGTAGCATCGGCCATCACAAACGGCACGTCAAGCAGACGCGCCAAGGTTTGCGCCAGTAAAGTTTTTCCAGAACCAGTCGGGCCAAGAAGCAAAATATTACTCTTAGCCAGCTCCACACCATCCTTATTAGTACTTCTCAAACGCTTATAATGGTTATACACCGCCACAGACAAAATTTTCTTGGCGTGTTCCTGGCCGATTACATATTCGTCAAGACGTGCACGAATTTCATGCGGAACCAGCAAATCGGCCTTGTCCGTTTTGCTGGATGAGACACTATTAACTTCCTCACGAATAATGTCATTGCAAAGCTCAATACATTCATCGCATACGAATACAGAAGGCCCCGCAATCAGTTTGCGAACTTCATGCTGGCTCTTGCCGCAAAACGAGCAGTACAATAATTTGTCGCCCTTGCTTTTATCCAGCACCATTCATATCCCCTGTTTTGTTTATCGCCTACATTTATTATCTATCGATTAAGCCCATACGGTTGTTTAAACGCGCTTATCCAGAACTTTATCTACCAAGCCATAATCGACCGCTTCAGTCGCATTTAAAAATTTATCGCGCTCGCTATCACGAGCAATTTCCTCGACATTGCGACCTGTGTGCTGCGCCATCAGGGCATACAGGCGCTCACGCAGGCTCAAAATATATCTAGCATGAATTTCAATATCCGTTGCCTGCCCCTGAAATCCTCCTAACGGCTGATGGATCATCACCGAAGAATTTGGCAAAACAAAGCGCTTCCCTTTTGCACCGGCCTGCAATAAAAAAGCGCCCATCGATGCCGCCATGCCGATGCACAACGTAGAAACTTCCGGTTTTATAAATTGCATAGTGTCATAAATCGCCATACCTGCCGAAATAGAGCCGCCAGGCGAATTGATATAGAGATGAATCTCCTTATCTGGATTTTCAGACTCCAGAAACAACAATTGCGCCACCACCAAGTTAGCGGTCATATCATTGATGTTGCCAACCAAAAATATTACGCGCTCCTTAAGCAGACGTGAATAAATATCGTATGCACGCTCTCCACGCCCGCTGGTTTCTATCACCATCGGAATCATACCGATATTTTGCGGGTCCTCATTATTTTGAGGTGTTTCGCTATACATCACGCGGCATTCTCCATCAACTCGTTAAATTCCATCACTCTCTCTGTCACCTTTACAGCATCCGTCACCCAAACCACCACATTATCCTCCAGCACCAGATTTTCCGCGTCTTGCAAGCGTGTCGGATCATTATAGTGCCACTGCACCACTTCTTCTGGGTTGTCATAACTTTGTGCATAATCCTGAACCAGCGCCTTAATCTGCTCAGGTTTAGCATGTAAATCATATTTATCCACCAACTCTGTCAAGATCAAACTCAACTTGACACGCTTTTGCGCACGTTCAGTAAACAGTTCAAGTGGTAACGACTCTTCCCCTTTCGGCATTTCCATTCCGCGCTTTTTCATATCGCGCATAGTTTGCTGCATCAAGCTCTGCGCTTCAGCATCCAATAGCGCCTTGGGTATCTCCAATTGAGTAACTTTCAGCAAGATAGCCATTGCGCTATCTTTGTTACGCAACATTAAACGGCGCTTGATTTCGCGCTCTAGATTATCGCGGACTTCAGACCTTAGCTTATCCACATCGCCATCTTCTATACCAAGTAACTTGGCAAATTTAGCGTCAATCTCTGGTAAATGCTGCTCTTCCACCTTGTGCAAAGTAATGGTAAAAACCGCTGATTTACCAGCAACTTTCTCTGCCTGATAGTCTGCCGGAAAAGTCATGTCGAAAGATTTCGTTTCTCCAGCCTTCATACCGATGATAGCATTTTCAAAATCCGGTAATAAGCGTCCCACACCCAGCAAAACGGCTAAATTCCTGGCCTCACCACCTTCAAATATTTTGCCTTCCAGCAAGCCACTAAAATCAATATGCACCCTGTCTGTATTTTGCGCCGCGCGATCAACCACTTCAAATGTCGCGTGCTGCTTACGCAAAGTAGCAATAGTGGTGTCCACATCGGCATCACTCAAGGTATAAACCGCTTGCTCCATGCTTTCAGCGCTGATATCACCTAACACGACTTCAGGATAAACCTCAAAAGTCGCACTATATTCGACCCACACGGCATCCGGGTCTGCGGTCTTAACCTCGAAGGTTGGATAGCCAACCACTTTCAACTGATTCTCCTGCACTTCTTTGGCAAAAGACTGCCGTAAAGCGTCTTGCAACACTTCTTGCTGTATTTTCGCACCGTGTTTCTGCTCCAAAATCTTGAACGGCACCTTGCCCGGCCTGAAACCAGGCACCTCAGCGGTACGTGCCAGAGTTTTCAGGCGCGCTTCCATTTCACTGCCAACCAGTTGCAGGGGGATGGATGCATTAAGGCGGCGTTCCAACCCGCTCATGATTTCTATACTCGACATGCTAACTTTCCTTAGGTTAATAAGTGAATTCTTCAGTTGGTGCGAAAGGAGAGACTCGAACTCTCACGCCTTGCGGCGCTGGAACCTAAATCCAGTGCGTCTACCAATTCCGCCACTTTCGCCCGTTCCAACAACAGAACAATTGTAACATATGATAAGTAAGTAGGCGGTAAGCGTAAGGCCTATTTTAAGATGATGCGCCCATATGATGGGTCATACAGCATCTTAATAAAATACTTCAATCAAGCTGTGCGAGCATTGAAATAGCGGAAGTAGCCACTCCGCCTAGACAACTAACCGTGTTATCGTCCTAGCTGAAATTTAATCAGCGCAAAACATTTGGGTCATATATGAATCGTGCGTTTATCAACTGCCAGAGCCGCTTCATGCATCACTTCAGACAATGACGGATGTGCATGAATGGTACGCGCCAAATCTTCACTACTGGCCGAAAATACCATCGCCAGTACTGCCTGCTGAATGAGCTCAGATGCCATCGGACCTATGATATGCACGCCGAGTATACGATCTGTATTGGCATCGGCGATAATTTTAATAAATCCCATCGTGTCACCCAAGGCGCGGGCACGTCCATTAGCAAGAAAGGGGAACTGACCAGCCTTGTAAGCGACGCCCGCTGCCTTAAGCTGCTGTTCAGTCTTACCCACCCAAGCGATTTCCGGGGCGGTATACATTACATTTGGCACTAAATTCAAGTCGCAACACCCCATCTGCCCGGCAATCAATTCCGCCACCATCACGCCCTCCTCCGACGCCTTGTGCGCCAGCATCGGGCCCCGCACCACATCACCCACCGCATACACATGCGGCAGGCTGGTACGGCAATGTTCATCCACTTCAATGCGCCCTGCGGGGTCCAGCTTGAGCTCGACCGCTTCTGCGCTCAGACCTTGCGTATTTGGCACACGCCCTACTGCAACGATCAACTTGTCCGCGACCAATTCCTGCGCGGCCCCCTGTATATCGCGCCAATTAATTTTTACAGCCTCAGCAGACTGAGTGACACCATCAATCTG
Organism: Candidatus Nitrotoga sp. MKT; assembly: GCA_003402345.1. Classification (GTDB taxonomy): domain Bacteria; phylum Pseudomonadota; class Gammaproteobacteria; order Burkholderiales; family Gallionellaceae; genus Nitrotoga. Next base: position 12,216 of record QFXH01000003.1, read on the forward strand.
TGCGCCCAAGTGGATAGCCAGCTTCTGCTTGGTAAAAGCGCGCAACACTTCTTTTGCCACTTGCTCATCAACGGCAGGAAGAAATACGGGCGAGGCTTCCAGTAGCGTCACCTCAGCCCCCAACCTGCGCCACACACTGCCAAGTTCCAGTCCAATAACCCCCGCACCGATGATAGCGAGGCGCTTAGGCGTCTCGCTAAAACTCAAAGCCCCTACATTGTCCACAATCTGCACCCCATCCAACGGGGCTTGCTGCAAAATACGCGACGTTGAGCCAGTGGCAACGATAATGTGCTTCGCCCTCACTTCCTCTCCATCCGTAATACCGACACGCCAAACATCGCCATCCCGGCCGAGAATTTCTGCCCTGCCGTGCAGCGAAGCTACTTTGTTTTTTTTGAATAACTGACTAATACCTAGTGTGAAATCGGACACGATCTTATTCTTACGCGCCACCATCTTCTGCACGTCCACGCTCGCATTGTCGGCACATATGCCGTGCGCCGCGAAATCATGCGTCAGATGCTCGAAGTTTTCCGAAGACTCCAGTAAAGCTTTGGATGGAATACAGCCCACATTAAGACAAGTTCCACCTAAACTGGGCTTGCCTTGTGTGCCTTTCCAATCGTCGATGCAGACTGTAGTCAGCCCTAATTGAGCGCAACGTATCGCCGCCACATAACCCCCGGGGCCAGCACCAATAACTACAACATCATATGATTTCGACATAATGAAATCCTTTTATTCAGCTTTAAACCCGTAAGAAACTTTTCATTTGATTCCGACCAGGATCGGCAAAAGCGCAATTACAAATCCAGTAACACTTGTCCAGGATATTCCAACGCCTCTTTAATAGTAGCGAGAAATAATACGGCATCACGCCCATCAACGATGCGGTGATCATAAGATAACGCGAGGTAATTCATCGGACGAATGACAACTTGACCATTTTCGGCCACTGGCCTATCTTTGGTGGCGTGAATACCGAGGATGGCGCTCTGCGGCGGATTAATAATGGGGGTAGAGAGCATGGATCCGAACACGCCGCCGTTGGAAATGGAGAAGGTACCGCCAGTCAATTCTTCCAGCGTAATTTTGCCGTCCTTGGCACGCGCACCGAAGTCAATGATTTGTCTTTCGATGTCGGCTAGCGAAAGTTTGTCAGCATCGCGGATGATAGGCACCACCAAGCCGCGCTCACTGCCGATTGCCACGCCGATGTCGTAATAGCCATGGTAGATGATATCCGTGCCATCCACCGATGCGTTCACCACAGGAAATTTATGCAACGCAAGCAGCGTGGCCTTGATGAAAAATGACATGAAACCGAGCTTTACGCCATGCTTCTTTTCAAAAGCATCCTTATAGTGATTGCGTAACTCAATCACTGGCAGCATATTCACTTCATTAAAGGTAGTGAGAATTGCGGCATTCTGTTGCGATTGCAGCAAGCGTTCGGCGATGCGCTGACGGATGCGAGTCATCGACACGCGCTGTTCCACACGCCCGCCCGCTGTGGGTTGCGGAACCGCGGTGACTGGCACAGCCGCTTTTGCCTGCACCGCAACCAGTACATCTTCCTTGATGACGCGTCCGCCACGTCCGCTACCGCTAATCGTAGCAGTGTCAATTTTATTTTCTGCCGCGATCTTCTGCGCCGCAGGCATCACGGCTGCTTGCTCCTTGGCCATCACATCTGGTTGCGCGGTTCTGCTCACTTCAGGTTTGGCATCGGTATCCAGTAGGGCAATCACCTCATTGCTGGTCACCTTGTCACCATTCTGCTTGAGCATTTTGATCAACACTCCAGATTTGATTGCGGGCAACTCTAAAACTACCTTGTCGGTCTCAATGTCGATCAGATTCTCACCTTCAGCCACAGCTTCACCCGGCTGCTTGTGCCAAGATACCAAAGTGGCTTCAGAAACCGATTCAGAAAGCTGCGGCACTTTCACTTCAATTTGCATGGTGTCTTGCTCCTGATTTAATGTCGAGATCGCAGCGGAATGCAGCGTCTATCACCGCCTTCTGTTGTTCATTATGTACTGCCAAATATCCTGCTGCGGGCGATGCCGAGGAAGATCGCAACGCATAAGCAAGTCTCATCCCATCACGCAGATGGCGCAGCAAATAATGCTGAATGCGATGCCACGCGCCCTGATTGCCCGGCTCTTCTTGGCACCACAGCAATTCCGTCGCATTTGGATAATTGGCAATCTGTGCCTCGAAAGCATCATGCGGAAAAGGATAAAGTTGCTCCAGCCGGATAATCGTCACCTCTTCCGGAGACAAGGACTTCGGCAAGGTATTTTGAATGCCGCGTTCGCGTCGCGCGGCCTTAAGCTCATAATAAATTTTTCCGCTACACACAATGATACGCCGCACCTTAGCAACTTCAAGCGCATCCACCTCTCCAATCACTGGCTGAAATGAACCTTGAGCCAATTCATTCAGCGGCGAAGATGCATCCTTGCTGCGCAACATGCTTTTAGGCGTAAATACAATAAGTGGCTTGCGTATCGGGCGCAACATCTGGCGGCGCAGCAAATGGAACATCTGAGCTGGCGTGGAAGGGATACACACTTGAATATTGTAATCTGCACATAGCTGTAGATAGCGCTCAATCCGCCCAGACGAATGTTCCGGCCCCTGTCCTTCGTAGCCATGGGGCAACAACATCACCAGCCCGCACATGCGTCCCCACTTGGCCTCCCCCGACGAGATGAATTGATCAATTACCACCTGCGCACCATTAGCGAAATCGCCGAACTGCCCCTCCCATATAACCAGCGAATTAGGTTCAGCGCTAGCATAGCCATACTCAAATGCCAGCACCGCCTCTTCCGAAAGAATGGAATCAATCACAATGAAATCGGCCTGATTCGGCGCAATATTTTGCAAGGGAATGTGATAACCCTTATCCCACTGCACGCGGTTTTGGTCGTGCAGTACGGCATGACGATGGAAAAAAGTGCCGCGCGCGCTGTCTTCCCCAGACAAACGGACCGGAATACCTTCAGCTACCAAGCTGGCATAGGCCAGGTTTTCTGCCATGCCCCAATCCAAAGCCAGTTCGCCCTTACCCATGGCGCGACGGTCGGTGATAATTTTTTCCACGCGCGAATGGAGCTTGAAATCCGTCGGCACTTCCGTCAGCCGCTGAGCCAATTTCTGCAACTGTTCGTGCGGAATGGCAGTATTCGCCGCTACGTCCCAGGACACACCACTCCTGAATTTAGACCAATTTACTGCGTATTCCTTATTAAAATCATTCAGCACTGGTTGAATCGGATTGATGCCCTCATCCATCGCGCGGCGATAGGCCGCAATCATCGTCTCCGGCTCCCCTTCCGCCACCACATTTTGTTCTAACAGGCGTTTGGCATACAACGCACGTGTGCCCGGATGCTGGTTAATATAACGGTACATGAACGGCTGCGTAACCAGCGGCTCATCCTGCTCGTTATGACCCAGCTTGCGAAAACACACCATATCAATTACGACGTCCCTTTTGAAGGTCATGCGGTAATCCAGTGCAATTTCGGCAATTAACAATACCGCTTCAGGATCATCCCCATTCACATGAAAAATCGGGGCTTCTATCATCTTCGCCACATCGGTACAGTGCAAAGAAGATCGGGCGTCACGTTTATCCGAAGTAGTAAAACCGATCTGATTGTTAATAATGATATGCACTGTGCCGCCCGTGTGATAACCACGCGTTTGGGACAGGCTGAACGTTTCCATGATCACGCCTTGTCCGGCGAAAGCCGCATCGCCATGCAGCAATACCGGCAGTACCTCGCACCCGTCCTTGTCGCCACGACGATGCTGGCGCGCACGCACCGATCCTTCTACCACCGGATTAACGATTTCAAGGTGTGACGGATTAAACGCTAAAGCCAAGTGCATCGCACCGCCCGGCGTAGGAATATCCGAGGAAAAACCTTGGTGATATTTCACATCGCCAGAAGTCAGCTGTTCACTGTGCTTACCTTCAAATTCAGCGAATAAATCACGTGGCAGCTTGCCTAGCGTGTTCACTACCACATTCAAGCGCCCACGATGCGCCATGCCGATAACTGTCTCGCGCACTCCCTGCGTGCCTGCACGTTGCAATAAATGTTCGAGCATCGGAATAAGTGACTCACCGCCCTCCAGCGAAAAACGCTTCTGGCCGACATATTTGGTATGCAGATAGCGCTCCAACGTTTCGGCAGCAGTCAGCCGCTCCAGGATACGGTGCTGCATGTCAGCGCTGTAATTTGGCTGGCTGCGCACGCTCTCCAGACGATTTTGGATCCAGCGCTTCTGCACAACATCGTTGATATACATATACTCTGCGCCTATGCTGCCGCAATAGGTCTGGCGCACCAGCCGCAGAATTTCCCGCAGCATCATGCGTGGCGAACCCACTAGAGAGCCTGTCTCGAATGTGATATCCATGTCCGCCTCAGTGAGACCGTGAAAGGCTGGATCCAATTCAGGCACTTCAAGCTTGAGATGTCGATTAAGCGGATCGAGGCTGGCGCGGCGCACCCCAAGGAAACGATGGGCATTGATAAGTTGCAGTACTGCCACCTGCTTACGGGCCATATCAGCATCTTGGATTGCGCCTTGCACACCTGTTAATGGCAAGGCAGCAAAAGCGCGCACCACCGGGCTATGGGGGAAATCTTGCAGCACCGCGCTCGGCATGTTTTGCAAGGCATCGAAATAAGCACGCCACTCATCCGAAACCAAATCGGGGGCGCTCAAATACGTCTCATACAGACCTTCAATGTATGGTGCATTGACACCAAACAGCATAGAGTTGCTTAGCATGGTTTGCATTACCGACGTCATATATCATTACCCATCTGTTTATGTCGCGATGTCTTTGCGTTTCATTACTTCATCAAACTTCCGCATCTGAGCATCGAATGAATTTAATAATTCAATGTGGTACGACATCAGAACGCATAAACACCCTCCAGCCTTTATTTTTCCATGTGTGAACTTTTGCGATCCGACTTTAGCGCTGGGCAAGCGGTATAAAATCCCGCTGCGTCGCACCCTGATATAACTGACGTGGACGACCGATCTTACGCTCGCTGTCAGCAATCATTTCATTCCACTGCGACACCCAACCTATGGTGCGTGCCACAGCAAAGATTACTGTGAACATATTGCTCGGGATACCCAACGCACGCAGCACGATTCCGGAATAAAAGTCCACGTTGGGATACAGCTTGCGCTCTATGAAGTATTCATCCCTCAACGCAATCTGCTCTAGTTCTAGCGCCATTAAAAATAGAGGGTCATTCTCCAGCTTCAGCTCTTCAAGCACCTCATAACACGTAGCGCGCATCACTTTTGCGCGCGGATCCATGTTTTTGTATACCCGGTGGCCAAAGCCCATCAGACGGTATTTTTTGTCCTTCACGCCCTGTATAAAATCCGCCACGCGTGACACATCACCTATCTCTTCCAGCATCTTCAGCACTGCCTCATTCGCACCGCCATGCGCTGGCCCCCACAGTGCCGCAATGCCAGAGGACACGCACGCAAACGGATTCGCCCCACTGGAACCGGCCAGCCGAACAGTCGAAGTCGAAGCGTTCTGTTCGTGATCAGCGTGCAGTATAAAAATACGCTCCAGTGCCCGCACCAGTTTCTGGTTCGGCACATAGTCTTCCGCCGGAGTAGCGAACATCATGTACATGAAATTTTCCACGTAACTGAATTCATTCTTCGGGAACATAAATGGAAAACCGGTGTAGTACTTGTAGGTCATTGCGGCAATGGTAGGTACCTTGGCCAGCAGGCGTAACGCCGAAATTTCGCGGTGTTCCTGGTTATTGATATCAAGCGAATCATGATAAAAAGCCGATAGCGCGCCCACCACCCCAACCATTACCGCCATCGGATGAGCGTCGCGGCGGAAGCCGTTAAAAAAACGGGCAAGTTGATCATGCACCATGGTGTGCTGCATAACCTTTCCCTTGAACTCCCTTTTTTGTACTGCATTCGGTAACTCCCCGTGCAGCAGCAAGTAGCACACTTCGAGAAAATTCGACTTCTCCGCCAGTTGTTCGATGGGATAACCGCGGTAATACAATAATCCGGCATCACCATCAATAAAAGTGATACTGGAAGAGCAACTGGCGGTAGAGACGAAAGCCGGATCGTAAGTAAACATGCCGAGCTTACCCAATTCGCGAATGTCAATCACATCAGGACCCAGAGTTCCAGACAATATGGGCAACTCGATACTACGGCCATCATCCAGCATCAGTGTTGCAACGCGTTTTTCTTTCATTATGCCTCCTGTTTTTACATCTTTCTGTCACAGCAGATCACGCTGTTAAAGCTCAAACTGCCTGAAGCAATTCAAGCACCGCACGCTGTTCATTTTGTAGTGACGAAGACTGTGTGCCAGCAATCATATCCCAGAGTATCGGGTCGGGCATGTCCAGCAACCTATCAAATGCAGCCTGCTGGGCCTTATTCAAACTTGCATAATGCTGCCCGATAAATCGGCCCAGCACGATGTCAAGTTCCAACAGGCCGCGTCGACAGCGCCAGCGCACGCGTTCCAGTTCTTTCATACTGCACGCTTCACCATTAACGCTTTAATTTTTCCTATGGCTGCCGTAGGATTCAAACCTTTGGGGCATACATCCACACAATTCATAATAGTGTGGCACCGAAACAGCCGATACGGGTCTTCCAGATTATCTAGCCGCTCACTCGTTGCCTGATCACGACTGTCAACGATAAAACGATAGGCTTGCAGTAAACCAGCGGGACCTACAAATTTATCGGGATTCCACCAAAATGATGGGCAAGCAGTTGTGCAACAAGCACACAAGATGCATTCATACAAACCGTCCAGCTCAGCGCGCTGCGCTGGCGACTGTAAGCGCTCGGTTTCCGGAGGCGGATCGCTATTCACCAAATAAGGCTTAATCGAATGGTACTGCTTGAAAAACTGTGTCATGTCCACGATTAGGTCACGTATCACAGGCAAACCAGGTAACGGACGCAATTCAATTGGTTCCGTCAAACTGGATAACTGCGTAATGCAAGCCAAGCCATTGCGCCCATTAATATTCATGGCATCCGAGCCACACACACCCTCTCGACAAGATTTACGCAAGCTCAGGCTGTCGTCCTGCTCCCTGATAAGAAGCAGCGCATCCAGCAACATCATATCGCCCGCTTCTATGTCCAGCTCATAATCGTGCATGTATGGCTGCTCGTCAGTTTCAGGGTTATACCGGTAAATTTTGAATTGCATAGTTTCATTCCTCTGCTAATCGCGTCGAGCTACTTACCTCCGCCATCCCCGCATCTTATCCAATCACACTTCAAAATAATTACGAGTCGCAGCCTTTCTATCAACACTCCAATAAGATACCCCCTACCACTAGTTTGATTTAATGACAGAGCATACTTTACGTTAAAGCCAGCACTTTCAAAATCGTAATCATTTCCTGATACCTATTTTTCCAACCTACACAGCGGGAAGTAGTAGCGCTAATTTTTTTATCAGAAAATGCGCTACGAAACTCATCATCACTAGGATAAACAAATTGCATGGCCTCCAATACAGCTGTCGCAGTGCTAATATCACCGCGTGAAATTTTTTGTGCTACCAAATAATAGATACTCTCTTGTTTGTTCGTCGGCTGACTGCCAATTACAATGTAGCGAAACGCAATCGCTATACAATTGCGTAGCACACGCTCAAAGTCACTGGCAGACAGCATTCGATAAGCTGCCAAAAGCAATGGAAAAGGCTGGCGCACTCTAAGCATATGCAAGTCCTGAATAGACTCCTTCAGATCCACAGGCCATTGTGATGACTCCACCTGGGTAAGCGCCAGATAGGTTTTTATATCCTCTTCCATACCCTGTAACAGCTTGAAAACCTCTTCACGGCTCGTTACTTTGGAGCGTATGGTTTTAAAAAGTTCAGACTGCCTGACAAAAGTATGGCGGCTAATCCAGTGCACTAGCAAAAAATCGGGGAAACTCTCGCTACCCAAGCAAATAACCATTGCTTCCCAGCGGTCTTCCAGAGTTTTCATTTCATGCACATAATCTTTATCGTCATACAGTACAGACAAAAGATGGTTTTTCAGCAAATCCACTGAGGATAGCCGTATGCTGCGCGCATTGAGCGTTTCAAATACTTTATAGGCATTGAACTCATCAGCCACACTAACAACAGTAAAAAATAGCCTATCACTGATTGATTCCACAAGGCTTGCCAACGTTACTCCCTCATCCCCGCCAGCAATTTTTGTATATTCGCTCATTTTGATTGCAAACCATTCGAGTGCTTCGCACAGTCTGCGCTCAGATTCCTTACAGCCACTCTGAAATAAATAATCCAGTGGAATCAAATAATTTTGAAAATAAACATCGGTATTACGATTAAGCGTGAGCTTGGTTCGCGGCACCAACGTTACAGGATCAAGATAAGTAATGTAGGTTTGACGAATTTGATCCATCCGTTGCTGATTATTTTCTGGATTGTTTTTCTCTGCAATCAATTGCGTTAAATTCTTGAGCGCCGCTAAAATAATCAGCATGAGGGTCGTCAAACGCTGCTGTCCCTCAATCACGTCAAATGTTCTGTTATCTTTCGATTGCAATACGAGGTAGCCCATATAGTGCGCTGGTTCGCCGTCAGCCTGAATAACCCCCATAATATCTGCCCACAAATCTCCCCATTCATTTTCCGTCCAGTTATAGTCCGGCTGAAAATGAGGTATGCGATAACTCAAACCGCTACTAATCAACTTGCGATAAGTATTATTTTCCGTTTTAAAACCAGCTACAGACATGTTTCAATCTCCTGATTAGTACACTCGCGCCTTAAGCGGAAATGATTCCACACTCAATGGCTTCAGTCGAACCGGTTTGTAATCCAATTTTTGCCCTTCACTAAAATATAGTGAATGCTTCAGCCAGTGATCGTCGTCACGTTCCGGGAAGTCATCGCGCGCGTGACCGCCACGGCTTTCTTGCCTCGCTGCGGCGGAAACCATGGTGGCTTGCGCTACTTCGATGAGATTGTCGAGTTCCAATGCCTCCACACATGCAGTATTAAACACCCTACTCTGATCATTAATCATGGTATTTTTAACGCGCTCGGCCACTGTGCGGATCATTTCCACGCCTTGAGTCAGCAGGTCAGGAAACCGAAATACACCGCAATGGTTTTGCATCACGCGCCGCATTTCCGCCCCCACTTCGGCCACACTCTCACCATTTTTTTGTGATCTCAGCCTTGCAAGGCGCGCAAGCGGACGTTCAGCGGCATCGTGTGGCAATGGTTTTGGATGCGGGTTACGCTGCAAGTCCTCGATAATCTGCCTCGCCACCTCACGCCCGAACACCAGCAAATCCAGCAAAGAATTGCAGCCAAGCCGGTTGGCACCATGCACCGATACGCATGCGCATTCGCCCACCGCATAAAACCCCTGTACCACTTCTTCCGGCCCTGTTTTGTAAGGGGCGACCACTTGGCCATGATAATTGGTGGGAATGCCACCCATCATATAATGCGCAGTGGGCACCACCGGAATGGGGTTCAGGGCCGGGTCAACATGCGCAAATTTCAGGGAAATCTCACGGATACCAGGCAGGCGTTGACGAATGACATCATCGCCGATGTGGTCAACCTTCAATAAGACATGATCGCCATGTTTACCGCAACCGCGTCCTTCCTTGATCTCAGTGGCGATGGCGCGTGACACCACGTCGCGGCTGGCGAGGTCTTGGGCGTTTGGCGCATAGCGCAACATAAAGCGCTCACCGTCCTTGTTGATGAGATAGCCGCCCTCGCCGCGCACTCCTTCGGAAATCAGCACGCCCGCGCCATACACGCCAGTAGGATGAAACTGGAAGAATTCCATGTCCTCCAGCGGAATACCGGCACGAGCTGCCATGCCCAGGCCGTCGCCGGTATTAATGTAAGCATTGGTGCTCGCCTGAAAAATGCGCGCCGCACCCCCGGTAGCAAACAACGTAGCGCGCGCCTGCAAAATCATCACTTCACTGGTCTCAATTTCCATTGCCACCACGCCGAGGACGTCACCATCTTCATCACGGATTAAATCCAGAGCCATCCACTCCACAAAAAAAATGGTATTACTCTGCATGTTTTTTTGATACAACGTATGCAGCAAAGCATGGCCAGTGCGATCAGCGGCGGCACAGGCGCGCTGCACCGGGGTCTTGCCATAGTCTTGCATGTGGCCACCGAATGAGCGCTGATAAATTTTGCCATTTTCCAAACGATCGAATGGCATGCCGAAGTGTTCCAGTTCGTACACTACTTCCGGCGCGGCGCGACACATGAATTCAATGGCATCTTGATCGCCGAGATAATCCGAGCCTTTCACCGTGTCGTACATGTGCCAATGCCAATTATCCTCGTTGATATTACCCAACGATGCCGCAATACCACCTTGTGCCGCTACTGTATGCGAGCGAGTGGGAAAAACCTTGGATAATACCGCCACCTTCAAGCCTGCCTCAGACAGTGCCAAAGCCGCGCGCATCCCCGCGCCACCCGCCCCCACGATTACAACATCAAATGTGCGTTTCGCCACTGCCATCACATTCCCCACAAAATTTGTACTGCCCAGATCGAATACAGCAGCAGCGCCATGATCACCAATACATATATAACAAGGCGTGTTTTTGCCGACTTGACATAATCCATGACAATGTCACGCACACCAATCCATGCATGATAAAAAACGGCAAATAGAAACAGCAATGAGAACGAACGCATCACCAAATTCGAAAACAACCCCGTCCAGGTGTTGTAATCAAGACCAATCCAGGCATTGCTTTCAAAACGTGAATGCAGCAACACATAGCCCGCAATAAACAACGTATAAGCCACCATCAGAACAGCGGTCACACGCTGCACCAACCAATCCCGCAATCCATAATGCGCGCCGGTTACGATGCGATCTACCATAGCCATGCTCCTATTAGCAAGGTTAAACCGATACTCACGAACAACACCCACTTGCTGCTAGCACGTGCCTGCGCTAAATCCACTCCAACATCCATATCTATCGCGAGATAACGTATTCCGGCGCAAAAGTGGTGTAAGAATGCCCACAACAGACTGATTAAAATTAATTTACTTAAGGGATGCCGTAGCGTAACGGCCAATTGAGTATATGTCTCGATAGAAAACAGGCTGCACTGCAGCATCCTCAGAAACAACGGCAACGCTAAAAACAACAATAATCCGCTTACACGATGCAGAATAGATACAAAGCCCGGCAAGGGCAGTTTGATCAAACGCAAGTCAAGATGGATAGGACGCTTTTTATTCATTGGCGCACACAAAGTGGAGTAATAAACCAACGTTTGTAATTTTACACATGATGAGTAATGAATTATCAATCAAAAAATAATTTGAATTATTAACCCGGTCTATTGAACTTCAAAGTTTTCATATTGCATATTCCACACAAAAATCCTGAAAGTAATTTTTAACCCGCTTCTATATATGCCCTGTTATTACAGGTCTTCAGGCTTATCTAAGCGCGGACAAAAATCTTTGCATAAATGGCCCGCTTCAAGCCAGCGTTAAATCGTACTTTCCGATTCAGTTCTGAACTGCAGCTAAATCAATAGAAAGCATAAAGATTTTTGTGATAACCATATAAAAATCGCTTGAACATACCCATTGCCTTAAAGTATCCCAGTAACCTGCCGTAAGACAACTATCTTAAAAAGCATGTGGTGCGAAAAGTGGACTGTTTAAGTTCCTCATTAGAACATAGGCCATGTTGCGGTTGCGCCTTAACCTAAACTTATGCGACCAATTCAAAAATGTTATTCAGCTTACATTAAGCTACACTTGTTGGCGGCGGGATTACTATTCGCCCACGCAACACACGGCAGCACGCAAACTTACCAACCTCTATCCGCCAGCGTACAAATTTCGTTTAACCATTTCATTTCGGATCAAGCGCCGCCCAAACTGACATTCGCAGCGCAACGTGAGTACGACACTTGGTTAAATAATACATCGCGCCGCTTGGAGAAACACATTCCAGATGCAGGTGACCGCGTAGACTTCCTCAAAACTGTCTATTACGAAGCCACGCGTGCCGGATTAGATCCACAATTGGTATTAGGATTAATTCAAGTAGAAAGTGGTTTCAAGAAATATGCCGTCTCCAGCGTGGGAGCAAAAGGATACATGCAAGTCATGCCATTTTGGTTGGATATCATCGGCCAACGTGAGGGTAATTTGTTTCACCTGCGCACTAACCTGCGGTATGGTTGTATCATTTTGCGCCACTACCTCGACATGGAGAAAGGCAACCTTTACCGCGCTCTGGGGCGTTATAACGGCAGTTTAGGCAAACCGGAATACCCCAACTTGGTCAATGCCGCATGGCACAAACGCTGAAATCTGTCACACTACATAATCAAGAGTTTTACCGTCTTGCCATCCGGTCACCAAACTAGATCGTAAAACGATTTTAGTGCCGCTTTTAAATTGCGAATCAATATCGCCTACGTCTTACTAGTATCATCGATTACCCCAATCCCATGATTGCCTAAACTCGCATTTAAAATACAATTAGTTATCCCTGTTGCTCTATTCTCTTTTCAAGATATCCTGCTTTCGGACGTAACATAAGAGATATGAAACCCATTATCCCTGAATATTTTCTTAGTCTGACTAAAGCTGTTCGCTACAACTCATTGCAAAAGCAGCATAAAGAAATCTTTTTTACCCAACTTGCATTCACGTTAGTTGAATTAATAGTAACAGTCGCAATAATTGGCGTACTTGCCTCCATTGCTATACCCGCATACCAAGATTATCTGGATAAAGCCAAGACGATACGGGCAATCTCAGACATTGAAAATATTGGACGGCGCCTCCACGACTATCATATTGACAATAATAACTACCCTGCCTCATTAGCTGAAATTGGTGCAGATAACATTCTCGATCCTTGGGGAAACCCTTATCAATACCTAAACTTATCAGACCCAAATATCAGAGGGGCAAGAGGAAGAGCCCGTAAAGACCACAATTTAGTCCCCATTAATTCGGATTTCGATTTGTATAGCATGGGTAGCGATGGACAAAGCGTCGCACCGTTAACAGCACGAGCAAGCCGCGATGATATTGTTAGAGCCAACAACGGACGGTTCATTGATTCGGCGTCCAAATACTAAAATCATCGGCATGGGACTTGAGAAAAAATTTCTCCGAAGTAAAGTTGCCCGCAGAATGTTGGCTTTTTTTATATTATCAGCCTTCATTCCCGTATTATTTCTCGCATTTCTATCCTACTGGGAATCTAACAGGTTATTGGTTGAACAAGCCCATACCCGCTTAAATTCTGCCAGCGCCATTTACAAAACATCGATCTATGACAGATTATTAATTCTGGATCAATTACTTAACGATGTCTCACAACATCTTACAGAAAATACCCTACCCACAAACCTTGAGGCACAGTTTAGTGAAAAATTTCGCAGCTTAGCCCTGCAATTTCCAGATAAGCGCACGATCACGCTGCATGGCAAAACAACCGAAAACATAGCGCTTAATGCTGATGCTTTAGCGCATTTATTCAACGGTAAGCCTTTACTCTTAACACAGCAAAGTGACCAAAGCATAAAAATTTACATTTTGCATGCACAAAACTCTTTGGCTCACAAAAATGAAATACTCATAGCAGAAATTATTCCTGATTATCTATGGGGAGATTCGGGGACTTTTAGACTTGACTCAACTCTCTGTATATATACAGCTGACTATATAAAAATATTTTGCACAAACCCGAATATCCATCCACAAAATATTAAAGAACACACGCATACCATCAAAGGAAACTTTACTTGGCAAGATGAGCATAATGAGAAATACATTGCCAACTACCATGAAATTTTTCTACAACCAAAATTCCTGGCATCTCGTTGGCTTGTCGTTGCAACACAACCAGAGACCGACGCCCTCAATTCATTAAAGAAATTCAATGCTATTTTCTGGGGCAGCGTTATTCTTTCAATGCTTTTGATTTTATTGTTTAGCATGATGCAGATTCGGCGTGTTCTAGTTCCACTGGAACAACTTATCGATGGTACACGACGTCTTGGCAGTCATGATTTTACCACTCAGGTGCAGGTAACCAGTTCCGATGAATTCGGAGAATTGGCATCCTCGTTCAATATCATGAGTGAAAAATTGGGTGACCAATTCGAAACGCTCGCGGCACTTTCAAAAATTGATCAAGAAATCCTTGCAACGCTGAATATTGAAAGAATCGCCGAAGATGTTTTGATTCACTTGCAAAAAATTACATATGCACATTCTGTATGTATTTCAGTAATAAATGATAATTCATCACAAGCGATGCATACCTACACAATTGACAAAAATGAAAAAAAGCTACTCACCCGAACGCTTTCATTATTGGATAACACTCAGCAATTACTCATCCAGAATCCCAATGGATTATGGATAAATGACGAACTGATCTATCCGCAAGCGCAAGGCCGCGAAATAATTACTAGCCCGCATCTTTTCTTACTCCCGCTGAATTGGAAAGATCAAATGGTTGGCTTTATTTCTTTAGAATTCCCAGTAACAATGCAATGGGAAACCGATAAAATCAAACGTATCCAAGATTATGCAGACCGAATAGCAGTTGCTTTTTTTACCAAAAACCGAGAAGAGCTGTTGCTTCGACAAGCACGGATCGACGCCCTAACAGGCCTGCCAAATCGATTTCTCTTTGTTGAACAATTACAAAAAGAACTTGCACAAACTCAGCGTACCGCAGAAAAATTAGCTGTCCTCTATATTGATCTTGATCATTTCAAAAAAGTTAATGACAGTTCCGGACATTCTGTTGGCGACAAATTATTATGCGAGGCTGGCATACGATTACAACAATGCGTGCGGGTAAGTGATACAGTCGCCCGTCTTGGCGGCGATGAATTTGCCATTATTATCAGCCAATTTAATTCAGAGCATCAAGTCACTACAGTAGCAAATCATGTTAACCATGCATTAGCCCAGCCATTTCTTCTCGATCAAGAAGAAAATATTGTAACTGCCAGTATCGGTATCGCCGTTTACCCATACGATGGGAAAAATATCGAAGATTTAATGCGCAATTCAGATATTGCGATGTATCGAGCAAAAGCAAAAAGCGGGAATCAGTATGTTTTCTTCGAAGAAAGCATGAATGCCGAAGTAATCAAGCGCGCAACCATTGAAAGAGAGTTAAGGCGTGCCATTTCAGAACAACAATTCATTTTGCATTATCAGCCACAAGTTGACCCAAAAATAAACTTAATTCGCGGAGTTGAAGCGCTTGTACGCTGGAATCATCCTGAAAAGGGCCTTGTCTCACCTGAATACTTTATTGGTATTGCTGAAGATACCGGATTAATAGCAGAAATCGGGCATATCGTATTAACCGAAGCCTGTGCGCAATATTGTGCGTGGCTTAATCAAGGAATTCCGTTAGAGTATGTCGCAGTTAACGTCTCAGTCAAACAATTTTGTCATCCGAACTTCTTGCAAACCATCAAAGATTTATTACGCGACAATAATATGCAAGCACACTCTCTTGAGATAGAAATTACAGAAAGCGTAATGATGAATGACACTGAAGCTGTAGTAAATGTGCTTTACCAGATCAAACAACTCGGTGTGCAACTCTCAATAGATGATTTTGGCACCGGTTACTCTTCTATGTCTTATCTGGAGCAACTTCCTTTTGATACCCTAAAAATTGATATGTCATTTGTGCGTAAAATTCAACCCAATGGCGAAGGCGGTACGATTGCCGCCACAATTGCCGCTATGGCTCATGCCCTTAATAAAAAAGTGGTTGCCGAAGGTGTTGAAACACAGGCGCAGCTTGATTTCTTGCACAAACATAATTGTGAGCTGATCCAGGGCTATTTTTATAGTCGGCCACTACCAGCTAACGAGCTGACTTTACTATGTAATCAACGTGGCATGATTACAACCATATAGTTACCGATACGTAACACGATGGGCATAGGTTATCGATACAGAAACCATTCGAAATGGCATCAAGAAAGACCGGACAGGCAACCATTTCTGGCATGATACAAATATCAATGGCAAAATATTCACGCAACGCACTTCTCAAAGAACGAAGCTAGACTAATTTTAAAGGACAACCTTATGACTACGCCAAACCACCTCAAGACTGTCGGCCTCAAAACTACGCTACCTCGCCTGAAAATCCTCAACCTGTTCGAAAATGCCGAGGTACGGCACTTAAGCGCCGAAGATGTTTATAAAATGCTTATCGGAGAAGGACTCGATGTTGGTCTGGCAACGGTATATCGTGTGCTTACACAATTCGAGCAAGCGGGACTACTTGTCCGTCACCACTTTGAAACTGGCAAAGCAGTATTCGAGCTCAATAAAGGTGAGCACCATGACCATTTAATATGTCTGCAATGTGGTCGGGTTGAAGAATTCCACGACTCCGCAATCGAAAAACGCCAAATAAAAATTGCCGATGAACTTGGTTTTACGATCCGTGACCATGCGCTTTACCTCTATGCCGACTGTACTAAAGTCAATTGCCCAAACAAGGCATAAGCGCAACTCAAGGACGAAGGATATATTTTTGCTGATAAAGTAAGCATTGAATTAAGCGTGGCTCAAATCTGGCGCCCACCTAAATACAAATTAAGCCTACTTCATGACGCGGCATTTTTAATTTTGGGAAAAACCACCACATGATCCACTTCCAAACGGATCCCGATCCACTCACCGATGGCATGATTATGGTGGCTCGGTACCAGAGAAAGCACACGGTTACCGCCAGGCAGGCGCAAGGTATAAAGAATATCCGCACCGCGAAACGCTTTGTGCTCAACTTGGGCTAATAGGGAACTTGTGTCGTCATGGATAATATCGTCCGGGCGTAGCAACACCTCCACCTCACATCCCTTTTTGTTACTATCATCATTACAATCTGCCGTAGAGTAAGCATCAGGAGTTTTGCTATACAGTGTACCCAGCTCGATTTCAACCTGGTTAGCGTTAAGTAACTTTCCCGGCAGAAAAACGCCTTTACCAACGAAATCCGCAACGAAACGGTTCTTAGGCAAATGGTACAAATTGTAGGCTTTGTCCCACTGCTGAATCTCACCATCATGCATTACGCCTATCATGTCACCCATGGCGAATGCTTCATGCTGATCGTGAGTGACAATAATAGCGGTAGCGCCCTGCTGCTTGAGTATATCGCGCACCTCTAGCGAAAGTCGTTCGCGTAGCTCAACATCCAAATTGGAAAACGGCTCGTCCATCAACAATAGGTTCGGGCAAGGCGCTAGCGCGCGAGCCAATGCCACGCGTTGCTGCTGGCCACCGGAAAGTTCATGCGGATAAGCTTGGCCACTCCCTTCCAAACCTACTGTTTGCAACAATTCTTCCACACGCTTATTGCATTCAGTGCGGGATTGCCCATGCAAGCCAAAACTCACGTTGGCGGCTACATTCAAATGCGGAAACAGGGCATAGTCCTGGAATACCATGCCTATACGACGCTTCTCGGCAGGAATAATAAAACCGGGTGCACTCACCCGCTCACCATTAAGCACAATTTCACCACCCGTAATAGGCTCGAATCCGGCGATAGCGCGGAGCACAGTGGTCTTGCCACACCCTGACGGGCCAAGCAGACAGCCTATATCGCCAGTATTAAGCGCAAAGGAGAGGTCGCGCAATACTCTGCGTGCAGCGTAGGACTGACTGACATGTTTAAGTTCAAGCAGCATAATTAAGTAGTCTTCAATTTTCTTTTGTATTTATTCAACCAGATAACCATAGACTCAGAAATCCCCCCAAGAATCCAAAACATTAAAAATTTCCTCTAACCTTGTTTTATGGAATCAAGATGCCCTGCTTTTGTTTAAACCTAAACCCAACACGCCGGAATTATTTTGAACGATATTTAGTCAGCACAACGACTGGTGCCAGCCCAGCCAGTACCAGCGCCACGGCGGGTAGTGCAGCTCGGTTCCACTCGCCTCCCGAGGTCATCTCGAACACCCGGACTGCCAGCGTGTCCCATCCAAACGGTCGAGTCATCAGCGTAATCGGCATTTCTTTCATCACGTCCACAAATACCAGCGCTGCCGCCGTTAAAAGGCCGCCACGCAACATCGGTAAATGCACCCGGGCGATTAAGCTGACACCAGACACGCCCAGGCTGCGCGCAGCCTCATCCACGCTACGGGTAATGCGATGCATTTGACTTTCTATCGGACTGTGGGCCACCGCCAGAAAGCGGACTAGATATGCCAGAAGCATTACCATCAAAGAGCCTTGCAACAGTGGCGATTGCACCCAGCCCGCAGTCACTAATCGATTATCCAGCCACGCCACCGGAATAAATACCCCCACCGCCAGCACCGCCCCCGGTAGCGCGTAACCAATAGTGGCGATACGTGCCGTCATGCGCAGCAACAAACCAGGATGCTGGCGCGCGCTATAACTCAATAATAAGGCAACTGCTCCGGCCAATAGCGCAGCAAAACCGGCCAAGGCCAACGAATGCCAGAAAAAATCCAGGTAGCGTGCATCTAAATCTTGCTCCACCACTTCTGACGCCCACAACAATAACTGAGTGACCGGTATGATAAATCCCAGTGCCAGCACTACTAGGCAAAAACCGGCAGCCAACCAAGCCCGAGCACCCGTAAGCAGAATGCGAGCCTGGACGCTGTGTTTGCCAGTCTGAGTATAGTGCATGCGTTTGCGGGTCTGCTGCTCTGCCAACAACACCACCAACACGAACACAATCAGCAGTGAAGCTAGTTGCGAAGCGGCTTGGAGCGAAAACAGCGAAAACCACGCTTTATAAATAGCGGTGGTGAACGTGTCGTAGTTGAATACCGCCACGGTGCCAAAATCCGCCAAGGTTTCCATCAGGGCCAACATCACGCCGCCCACGATCCAAGGCCGCGCCATCGGCAGGGCTACCCGAAAAAACCCGACGGTGGGCGACAGTCCAAGGGACTGCGCCACCTCCAGCGCGTGCTTACCTTGGGTGAGAAAGGCATTTCTAGCAATCAGATAAACATAGGGGTAGAGCGCCAACGTCATCACCGCGATGACGCCACCGCTCGAACGGATCGGCGGAAATTCAATCGGACCCCACCATTCTCGCGCCAGGGTTTGTACCGGCCCGGTAAAATCAAGCAAACCGATAGCGACAAATGCCGTCACATAAGCGGGAATCGCCAGCGGCAATAATAGTGCCCAAGAAAACTGCCTGCGTCCTGGAAACTCACATACAGCCGTGAGCCACGCTAGAGAAACCCCAATGATCGCCACACCCAATCCCACCCCCAATACCAGCCAGAAGGTATTGGTCAGCAATTGCGGTAATTGGTATTCCACCAGATGCGTCCAGATTTCCCGTTCCGGCGTTAGCAATGAGCTAAGCACTACAGCGACCGGAATCAAAGTGAGCATAGCAATCAGCAGTGCCGCTAGAACCCAACCACTGGGCAAGGGGAACTTAAAAATAAAAGCGCCCGCTACGGGCGCTTTTGCAATAGATGTAGGCAATCGCTGCATTCAGCTACTTATTTATAATTGGCACGATCCATTAATTTAACTGCAGCGGCTTGCAATTCGCCTGCTTTAACCACGTTAAGGGGGTTTTGCTTAAATTCGCCCCAGGCCGCAACCGTAACATCAGGTTTTACCTTGGGGTTGACTGGATATTCCATGTTTATATCAGCAAACAGATTCTGCGCTTTTTCTGAGGACAGCCACTCAAGAAACTTAACCGCCTCCGCTTGATGTTTAGCATGGCGAGTGATGCCTGCGCCGGAAATATTCACGTGCACCCCACTGCCTTTCGTATCCTGATTTGGCCAGAAAATCGCAAGCGGAAGATTAGGTTTTTTCTTCATCAGACCGCCAAAATAATAAGTGTTAACCACCGTTATATCGCACTGCCCGGCAGCCACTGCGGCCATCGCTCTGGCATCATCGGATATAGGAGGGGTAGCGAGGTTAGCCACCCAAGATTTTATGATCTGCTCGGTTTTAGGCTCACCATATTCCTGAATCATCATCGCCACCAACGATTGGTTATACACCGACTTCGAGGTGCGCAAACATAAGCGCCCTTTCCACTTTGGATTACCCAAATCTTCGTAGGTAGAAAGAGCAACTGGTTTCACTTTATCCTTGTTATAAATGATGGTGCGGGCACGCACCGACAAACCGAACCACTGGTTAGCCGGGTCACGCAGATGGGTGGGAACATTATCTAACAGCGTCTTGGATTGCACTGGCTGTAACAGCCCCAAATTGGTTGCTTGCCACAGGTTACCGGCGTCTACAGTAATCAGCATATCGGCGGGAGTATTGGCTCCCTCCGCTTTGAGCTTTTGTAGTAACGCCCCTTCCTTGTCAGTGAGGAATTTAATGCTGGTGCCGGTTTCCTTGGTGTAGGCGTCGAATAGCGGTTTGATAAGTTGTTCGTTACGAGCCGTATAAACCACAATTTCATTAGCAGCGTAGGTAGTCATTGTCGCTGTTAACATGGTAGTAGCAACAAGAATGTCGAAAAGACGATGCAAAAACGACAGGCGTTTGTCCATTTTTATAAACTCCGAAGTGTCAGTTAGACAAATTACAAAGAAAAGAAAACCGAGTAAGCACTAGTTAACCATAAATGATAATAATTATCAAACGCGATAAAAACATACCCCTTGTTAGAGTCCTTAATCAGAGTTAGGACACAGCGCCCACAATGAAAGAATCTTTACTGCCTTTTGTTTCAACAAGTTTTTGTAGAGATCAAGCGTGCTTTCCTCACACGCTTACGGTCTTGCACGGCTTTAGAGACGTTTTGAAGTGCTGAAACAAATGGGCATGCTGCGCTTATTTAGCGTGAGTCCGCCTTATATATTGTCATCAATCAATCCATTATTGGGGATGAACGCTCAATGGAACTGATTCCCTACCTGTCACTTGGTACGCAACACTTCAAAAGTAGGTTGGTAACTCAAAGATTACTCGCGATTTTTTTAGCCGAACCCCAACCAGAAAAATTATTGGGCGGCGGCAAATAGCGTACTAACTCATTCAATGCCAAACGATAAACATCCCTTTTAAACTCGATCACACTTTCCATCTCAACCCAGTAATCGTTCCAACGCCAAGCATCAAACTCGGGGTGAACGGAAGCGCGCAAACAGACATCACAATCGCGCCCCACCAGCCGCAGCAAAAACCATATTTGCTTCTGCCCCTTATAACTACCACGCCACTCACGTTTAACCCAATGCTGCGGCACCTCATAACGTATCCATTCACGCGTACGGCCAAGTATTTGAACATGACAAGACTGCAAACCTACCTCTTCCTGCAATTCGCGATACATCGCTTGTTCCGGTGTTTCGCCACACTGAATGCCACCTTGCGGGAATTGCCACGCATGTTGCCTGATGCGCTTGCCCCAGAATACCTGATTCTTAGCGTTGGACAGAATGATGCCGACGTTGGGGCGATAACCATCCCGATCAATCATCTTCGCCACCTGTTTAATTAATTTACATAAGGTGGATTTTTTCACATTTCACACCATATTGAAAGCCGTCTCATCACAATCGGTACAGCATGCTTACTTCGTTCGCTGTAAAATCAACACTCTGATAATTCGATTTGACAAAGATACCATCATGCGCGTTTCACAATTTTTCATCTCCACCCAAAAAGAAGCCCCCTCCGAAGCCGAGCTAGTCAGCCATCGTTTGATGTTACGTGCCGGCTACATCAAGAAACTAGCCAGCGGCCTGTATACCTGGATGCCGTTGGGACTACGCGTATTGCGAAAAGTGGAAGCCGTGGTACGCGAGGAAATGAATAATGGGGGTGGCATTGAGCTGCTAATGCCCGCCATACAGCCAGCCGAGCTTTGGCAAGAAACCGGACGGTGGGAAATATTTGGGCCACAAATGCTCAAAATCAAAGATCGCCATGACAATCTATTTTGTTTTGGTCCCACCCACGAAGAAGTTATTACTGATATCGCACGCCGTGAAATAAAAAGCTACCGTCAGTTACCCGTGAATTTCTACCAAATCCAAACCAAGTTCCGGGATGAGGTGCGTCCCCGTTTTGGTGTGATGCGTGCACGCGAATTTGTAATGAAAGACGCTTATTCATTCCATGCCAACTTCAGCAGCCTAAAACAAACCTATCAAATGATGTATGACACCTACAGCCGCATTTTCACCCGTCTTGGCCTCCAATTCCGGGCCGTTGCGGCGGATACAGGCGCCATTGGCGGCAGTGGCTCGCATGAATTCCATGTGCTAGCCGATTCCGGCGAAGACGGCTTAGCGTTCTGTCCCACTTCTGATTATGCCGCCAATGTGGAACTGGCTGAGGCCATCGCACCAAGCACTTTACGCGCGACTGCCAGCGAAGCATTACAAAAAGTCATTACGCCCGGACAAAAATCCATCGAAAGCGTCGCCACTTTCTTGAATGTAACACCGCAACAAATACTAAAAACAATCGCCGTAATGGATGCCGGTGGCAACTTTACCCTGCTTCTGCTGCGCGGAGATCATATGCTGAACGAAATCAAGGCAACCAAGATCCTGGGCGAACTCCGTTTCGCCAGCGACGATGAAATCCATCAGAACATGGGTTGCCGCACCGGTTACATTGGCCCGGTCAATGCGGTCGTACGAATCTTGGCTGATCATGCTGCTGCTGCCATGAGTAATTTTGTATGCGGAGCCAATGACGATGGTTTTCATTACATTCACGCAAACTTCGGACGTGACATTAGCTTGGATGAAACCAATGTGCATGACCTCCGCAACGTGGTCACCGGTGACCCCAGCCCCGATGGAAAAGGCACGCTGGAACTCTGTCGCGGCATCGAAGTCGGCCATATTTTCCAATTGCGCACCACATATTCCGAAGCGCTCAATGCTAATTACCTTGATGAAAACGGCAAATCTCAACCTATTGAAATGGGTTGTTATGGTATTGGCGTTTCGCGCATCGTCGCTGCCGCAATAGAGCAGAATTATGACGATCGCGGAATTACTCTGCCTGCTGCCATGGCTCCGTTCCAAGTGGCACTTGCCCCAATTGGCATCAATAAAAGCGAAGCCGTGCGCCTAACGACAGAGCAGCTTTATGCTGATATTGGCGCAGCAGGGATTGAGGTATTGCTTGACGACCGTAACGAACGCCCAGGCGTAATGTTTGCTGATATAGAACTCATCGGCATCCCACATCGTATCGTAATTGGAGATCGCGGTCTTAGCCAAGAAGTGCCTATGGTTGAATACAAAGGACGGCGTGATGAAGAAGCGCAACAAATCCCGTTGCAAGATATTGTTAAATTCGTGCAATTAACCTCACTTAAATAAAATTACTATTCAATACAAATAGAGGTAGATATGAAACAGTCAAGATTCGTTATTATCATTGCCTTACTGGCGTTGTCGGCGTGCGGAAATAAAAGCGAACAGGAACCGAACCCAGTATCGCCACCTTTAACTGAACACAAAACTGCCGTTACCTCCGATTCGCCAATGGTCGCCCCCACAGGGAACAAAATACCGGAAATGGCATTACCAGCGCCAACGACCGTTACGCCAATTGCTCCTGAAAAAACAGGCAAACCACCGAAGGCAAATGATGGCGTAAAGGACGAGTTGCTTAGCCATCAAAAAACCCCAAGTGCAAAACAACCCCTCCCAATAATCACCGGACAACCAATGCCCGCACCTACAAAAGAAACGGTGCCAGAAAAAACGGTACTAGAATCAGCCGTCTCCAAACCCACCTCTCCGGTGAAGGCCGAAGTACCGGTTACAGTCAATAACAGCAAGAATAGCGGAGCACAGAGCCATGAGGAAGGACTGGCTTTAGCTAATAAAAGCGGCTGCCTAGCCTGCCACAAGATCGAAACCAAGTTAGTTGGCCCTGCATGGCGCGACGTAAGTAAACGCTATAAAGGAGATCCTGACGCTAAGGCGCATCTGATTGCAAAGGTGAAGGCTGGTGGTAAAGGCAATTGGACAGATGTAACGGGTGGAATCGCTATGCCGCCTTATTCTCCTCGGGTATCAGATGAAAATATCGAGAAGCTGGTGACATTTGTGCTGTCCCAATAAGCAATTAAGTGCAAATAGCCTTTGGTGTAACTGTATTTACCCATTCATTGGCAGTTACACCGCGATTTATAATTTGAAAGGACGGTATGCGCTATTTTAGAATTTCATTTCTTATTGCTTTTGTAGGCCTTGGGTTTGCGGCATGGTGGGGTTATAGCCGTGGTGGTTGGGTGGTCGCACTTGAAGCCCTTGGAATTGCCGCTATTCTATGCGTTATGGAAGTATCACTTTCCTTCGACAATGCCGTCGTCAATGCCTCTGTACTAAAAAGCTGGAACAAATTCTGGCAAGACATTTTTCTGACAATCGGAATGTTGATCGCCGTGTTTGGCATGCGATTGTTCTTTCCGCTTGTGATTGTTGCGCTCGCGGCTGACCTCGGATTAATTGAGGTGTGGAAGATGGGGCTAAACAATCCCGATGAATATGCGCTTCACTTGGTCAATCATCATGCGGAAGTAGCCGCTTTTGGAGGAGTTTTTCTATTGCTGGTATTCCTCAATTTTCTACTGGATGCAAAAAAAGAATTGCATTGGCTTGGTCATATTGAGGAAAAAATCGCCACCTTTGGTAAGGTGGCATCCATTTCGGTCATGATTACGCTAGGCACGCTATTGGCCAGTTTATCCATGGTTGAGGAGAGCAAGCAGCTGGTGGTACTAGTCGCCGGCCTTTGGGGGGTGTTATCCTACGTGGGCGTAGACGTGCTCAGCAGTCTTCTTGAAAAAGAAGAAGATGACGCAAAAATCGGTGATGTTATTAAGCGCGGCGGGATAGGTGGCTTTCTTTATCTTGAGGTACTGGATGCTTCTTTCTCTTTTGATGGAGTGATCGGGGCATTTGCCATTACCAAAGATATCGTCATCATTATGATTGGCCTGGGTATTGGCGCGATGTTCGTACGCTCAATGACTGTATTTCTGGTACGTAAAGAAACACTTGATGCGTATGTATACCTTGAGCATGGTGCGCATTATGCGATCGGAATTCTGGCTGTCATTATGCTTGCCAGTATGAAATTCCATATCCCTGAAATTTTCACTGGTTTCGTAGGGGTAGTTTTTATTGCCGCCTCTCTATGGTCTTCATTGCGCTACAGGCGTATCAAGCAACAAAATAAATAACCGCCACAACAAAAAATCCCTCCGCTAACGATATGTTGGACTACTAATTTATGATTCGTAGGCCATATCTGCAAGTTATTGTTAATGTTTACCGGTGCTGCCAAACCCGTCACTTCCGCGCTGGCTTACGGGGAAATCCGTGACGATATTGAGCTGCATTTGCAGTACCGGCACGACAACCAGTTGTGCCATACGTTCCAGGGGCATTAGCGTGAACGGGTGCTGTCCACGGTTCCAGATAGAAACAAATATTTGTCCTTGATAGTCGGAATCGATTAATCCGACTAAATTGCCCAATACAATCCCATGTTTATGCCCAAGCCCGGAACGCGGCAAAATCATTGCGGCGCACTGTGGATCGGCTAAATGGACTGCAATACCGCTCGGGATGAGTTCACATTGACCCGGCTGAATAATCATGCTCTGGTCAATACAAGCGCGCAGATCTATCCCTGCTGATCCAGGCGTGGCGTAAGCGGGCGGGTGCTCATGCAAACGTGAGTCGAGAATTTTCACATCCACAATTTTTTTCATAATTCATTTCCTTGCCGGTAAAGTTTGACTACGTGCCGCAACAAAGCGCGTGCAAGTGTGAGTTTATCCGTACGCGGCAAGACATGCTCGCCCGCATCGTCAAATAAAATCAACTCGTTATCATCTGCCCCAATTGCTTGCTGCGCTACGTTAGCTGCGAGTAGTGGAATTTTTTTTGTTTTGCGCTTCGTTGCAGCGTATTCGTGCAGATTGTGGCTTTCGGCCGCGAAACCCACACAGAATGGTGGTTTTGGAAGCCCTGCAACATATCCCAGAATATCTGGATTGGGTAATAATTCCAGTGTTAATCCACCAGCACTCTTCTTGATTTTCTGTGCAACTGGTTGTGCTACACGATAATCGGCTACAGCTGCCACACCAATGAAAATATCAGCATCTGCGACATATTTTTGGACTGCATCGAACATTTCCACCGCGCTAGTGACATTCACCAAAATAGCACCATGAGGACTAGATAAAGCTGTAGGACCAGAAACCAATGTCACCTCTGCACCCAGTTCCAGCGCAGCCTGAGCGATGGCATAGCCCATCTTGCCGGAGCTACGATTGGTAATGCCGCGCACTGCATCTATTGCTTCGTAGGTTGGCCCGGCAGTCAGCAGAATTTTCACGCCGGATAGTAATTTTGGCTGAAAGAACGTGGACACAGCGCGTGCTAACTCTGCGGGTTCCAACATGCGTCCCATTCCTTCCTCGCCACATGCTTGCACACCGCTGACAGGACCTAAGATAGTTACACCATCAGCAATAAGTTGCCGGATATTACGTTGCGTGGCTGGACTTTCCCACATTTGTCGATTCATTGCAGGGGCGACCAGTAATGGACAATTGCGCGCCAAGCACAAAGTGGAAAGTAAGTCATCGGCCAAACCATGCGCCAGCTTGGCGATAAAATCAGCTGTGACTGGTGCGATTATGATGGCATCGGTAGCACGGCTTAAGTTAATGTGTGCCATATGATTGGCCGCGTGTTCGCCCCACTGATTGGTGAACACCGATTTACCGGATAAGGCCTGCATGGTGATCGGGGTGATGAAGTGGCACGCAGCTTCAGTCATCGCAACCTGTACCTGTATGCCCTGATTGACCAACAGGCGAGTTAATTCGGCGCCTTTATAGGCGGCAATACCTCCGGTAAGACCAAGCACAATACGCTTTGTTTGAATTTGTTCCATAATGCTATGCATCTTAGCAAAAACTGTTGTTCCATATCAAAAAACCACCACGCTTAGGCAAAGGAGAGCAATGGGAATTAATAATTGGCCTGAGGGAGAACGGCCACGGGAAAAGTTAATTCAGCGCGGTGCAACTTCACTCTCGGATGCCGAACTGCTGGCAATATTTCTGCGCACTGGTGTAGTAGGCAAAAGTGCGGTCGATTTGGCGCGTGACCTGCTTACCCGGTTTGGCACACTTACCCGTTTATTCGCGGCTAGCCAAGAAGAGTTTTGCACCATATATGGCATGGGGCAGGCCAAATATGTTCAGTTGCAGGCCGTACTGGAAATGTCGCGGCGTGCGTTGCAAGAGGTAATGCGCATGGGCGATGCGCTAAACTCACCGGGCGCGGTACGTGATTATCTTCGCTTGCTGTTGCATAGCCGCGAACAAGAAGTGTTCTTGGTTGTCTTCCTCACCGCACAAAACCGTGTGATTGCATCAGAGGAAATGTTCCACGGCACACTCACCCAAACTAGCGTATATCCGCGCGAAGTGGTTAAACGCGCGCTATATCACAACGCGGCGGGAGTCATCTTGGCACATAACCACCCATCAGGTGTGGCTGAGCCCAGCCAGTCCGATCGCTTGCTTACTGACACGCTCAAACAGGCACTCGCGCTGGTGGATGTACGCGTGCTAGATCACTTCATTGTGGCAGGAACCGGGGGCTTATCATTTGCGGAGCGAGGAATGCTGTAATGGGTTCTTTAGTCATCTGTTAACCAACCATCAGCTCGTTTCCCCTAACCCACGCACCAATAATTTCAACTCATTTTCATTCTTTCAACTTCTCAAGAGCCTCATTTCGGTGGAGCTCCCCTTTTCTCATTTTTTTTGCAAATTTCTGGCGTAGTACTAACAACCGCTTCAGTCTGACGTAACGGTAATTAGCTGCTATGTGTCAGAAATAACCGGCTCACCAACTTTTGGTCGCGATGTCGCTTTTTTAGAAAATTGTTATTACGCTATTGTTTGCGCCTGAAATTCCAAACGAACTTTTTGTCAAAACAGAGTCAAACGGTCAAATTATCTTTCGCAACAAAAGCGAAACAAGAGTAATGATAACGGGGGTTGGGTATAGAAATACTAATATGCCAGTAAATATGTTGTAGCAAAGAAAAATATTAGCGCCAAAATGGATATACTTCTTGCAGTTTTGTTAAGCGAATATAACAATGCGTCCCAATTTTTTAAAATGGAGATTCCATGAAATCAGTTTATGTTTTATTCCTGCTAATGATGCCTCTCACGGTATCTGTTAACGCGTATGCAGCCGGATCCGTATTGAGCGTCAATTGCAAAGGTGATGACGAAGGGGCAGAAGTGTTGGTTAACGGCAAATTTAAAGGCGAATGTCCTTTAGACATAAAGGTGCCGGTGGGTAAATTGAAGTTGAAGGTGCAAAAGAAAGTTGATTCTTTTAGCGATCGAATATTTGAGCAAGAAATTCGTATAGGCGATGACGTAGTAAAAAAGATCGATGTGGTCTTGGGTGCGGCGCAACTTAACGCAAAAGGCAAACGGCAAAAACCTAAGAAGTTAGCCTTAGAAGATAAAGCAAAAACATTACAGGAAGAAAAGAAGAAATGTGTCGAATGTCCCGAAATGGTGCCGATTCCAGGTACCAATTTCGCCATGGCAAAATACACCGTCACCTTCCAAGACTGGGATGCATGCGTGGTTGACGGTGGCTGTAACGGTTATCGTCCCTCGGATAAGGAATGGGGGCGTGACACGCGTCCTGTGATTAATGTAAGCTGGAATGATGCTCAGGCTTATATTCAATGGCTATCGAACAAGACCGGTAACCCTTACCGTCTGCCGACTGAACAGGAATGGGAAATCGCCGCGCGGGCCGGCACTACTACCGAATATTATTGGGGCATTTTCCCTTTCGGAGATTCGGCCTCTAGCGCTAATGCTAACTGCAATGCTTGTGGAAGTAAGTGGGACAACAGGACAACCGCACCAGTTGGCAGTTTCAAGCCAAACGGTTTCGGCCTATACGACATGTCTGGTAATGTTTGGCAATGGACAGACAGTTGCTGGGAGGGGGACTGCAAGAAGCGGGTGCTTCGTGGTGGCTCTTGGAATGACACCACGTCAAACATTCGCATCGCTACCCGCTTCAAGGATGATATAACTGAACGTTACCATATCAGCGGATTTAGACTTGCCATGACACTGAAAAAATAGAAAATTCCGGGTTAGTATTTAATCTTTATCTCCCCATAAATAGGTATATGAAAGACAGTCATTCAATAAATAACTTCGGCAATCAGGATAGTTTGAGTCTAACCCATAGTTAAAACCATTATTAAAATAGCATTAAAAATGCTTTGAGCATCTGCCCATTTTTTATTTTTAACGGAGATTTCATGAAATCAATTTATTTTTTATTCTTGTTAGTTCTGGCCGCATCATCCGCTAACGTTTACGCGGCTGGCTCCGTACTGAGTGTTGTGTGTAAAGGTGATGACGTGGGTGCCGAAGTTTTAGTTAATGGGAAATTTAAGGGCGAATGTCCGTTAGATATAAAAGTGCCTATTGGCACACTTAAACTGAAGGTACAAAAGAAGGTCGATGCCTCCAATGACCGCATATTTGAACAAGAAATCCGTGTGGGCGATGGCGTAGTAAAAAGGGTTGAAGTGCTGTTGGGCGCACCAAAACTCAACGCCGAAGGTAAACGGGCCAAATCTGAACGATTGAAGGCCGCCAAGACTGAAGAAAAGAATACAGAAGAAAAACTTACAACATGCACTGTCTGCCCTGAAATGGTGCCGATTCCAGGTTCAGATTTTGAGATTGGAAAATATACTGTCACATTCGATGAATGGGATGCCTGCGTGGAAGATGGTGGTTGTAATGGTTATAAACCATTAGATGAAGAATGGGGACGTGGCAAACAACCCGTGGTTAATGTGAACTGGAATGATGTTCAGAGCTATCTTGAATGGCTATCCCATAAGACTGGTAAAACTTACCGTCTACCGAGCGAACATGAATGGGAAATTGCCACGCGAGCCGGTACTACCACTCAGTATTACTGGGGAGATGAACTCGGGTTTCAGAATGCCAATTGCCATGGTTGTGGTAACAGATATGAGAAAAAGAAATCCGCCCCAATGCCAGTGGGGAGTTTCAAACCTAATCCCTATGGTCTGTATGACATGCTGGGCAACGTCTGGCAATGGACAGATGGTTGCAGGGAAGGCGATTGTGCGAAACTGGTTCTTCGAGGTGGGTCTTTTGAATACGATTCAGAGTATTTAAATGTGAGTTACCGTGAGGGAATTGAAGCTACAGAACGCATTAACAACCTTGGTTTCCGCGTTGCCAGAACACTGCCGTAAATTGTATTAGCTCAGATCCGATCTGACAGTTACCGAAGTTCTAGTGCCTGTCAGATATCGGCATAAAAAATTTACAGCATGAGAGCGGGCATCATTGCCTGAAACAAACACACCGCGTTTACGTCATTTATTACTGGTGCAGGCGAGGGGAATTATTAACCATGTGCAGAAAAACGTGCTGTGTAGCTGATAACGATAAAAGCCTATTCTGTACGAATGAATTTTTAATCGGCGCTTCCCTAAATTTTAGGTTTTAACGAATTCTTGATCGGGATAAAGCGTACCTCTCAACCTGCTTATCGTCTTACAGGCTTCAGAGACGTTCTGGACGCAAGATTGGGGAATTCGCCTGCGGAATAACCTGCCGCTTATAATATTATTGGCTTATTTGGCAATTCATTCACCGAAGTAGATTTCTTCGGGAAATGCTGCTGCAAATGGCTGCTCACTGCATGAATTCCCTTAATTACCCCAGCTTCAAACTTACCCAGCCGAAATGCCGATTCCATTTCAAGACAAATTTCCTCCCAGCCAGCCTTGCCAAGCTTAACATTTATGCCACGGTCAGCGACAATTTCCACGTCACGATCAGCGAGTAGTAAATAAATCAACACTCCATTGTTGTGCTCAGTGTCCCATACTCTCAATTGCGAAAACATATCAATAGCCCGCTCACATGCAGTCTGGTTAAGCCACAGGGCAGCGAAATCGAGCGATGCTTCAACCGCAAAGCGGATCTGCCCGGCATGTTTGGTTTCAGCTTCATGAATTGCCTGCTCGATGGCATGCAGCGCATGCGCAGGAAACGCAGCCCTCACCGTTGCGCTGCCCGTCATTAAATGCTTAATCATACGTTTAATAGCCATTCACCATCGCCCCGATGCACCACCGCCGCCAAAACCACCACCGCCACCACCAAATCCTCCCCCTCCAAACCCTCCTTGGCCAAAGCTACCGCCTCCTAAAGTGCCGTGCCCACCACCAACCAAAGTAAAGATAAACGCGATGATACCCACAATCCCCGCTATTAAAATGGGCGCGATTATGAGCCAAGCGAGCACAGCTGTAGCAAAACCAATAACAATCGCCGCGGGTAGCCGTCCTAACAATTTGCGTAGTACGCCACCCACCACAACCACCAACATAAAACCGATAAATAACAACGGCTCCAAATTTTGAAAACTTCCTGATATTGCGCTGCGCTCACGTGGTGGCGGTAACGATTCGCCTTCAATGACCGCCAGAAGTTGTTCGATCCCGGTTGAAATACCCGCATAGTAATTTCCGCCCTTAAAGTGCGGAGTTATTGTCTCGGCAATAATACGCTTCGCAACAGCATCGGGCAGCACACCTTCCAAACCGTAGCCAACTTCAATGCGCAATGTGCGATCGTCTTTGGCAATAAGCAGCAATACACCATCATTAACTCCCTTACGCCCAAGCTTCCACGCTTCAACAACCCGAATACCGTATTGTTCAATCGCTTCTGGTTGGGTAGTTGGGACCAACAGTACAGCAATTTGCGTGCCTTTTTTCGCTTCAAATTGGGCAAGGCGTGTTTCAAGCTGTTGTTTTTGAGCGGCATCGAGAGTACTGGTCAAATCGGTTACACGTGCGCTTAGTGGCGGCACCGCCACTTCGGCGTGTACTAAACCGCTTAACCATAACAGTGCAAACAGCAGGGCTGACGCCCAGACACGCATCATGTCACTTAGCAGGCGATAGCTGGCCAGGCGCGCTGAAATCAACTGTCGGCGGCTTGGAAATTTCTTTCTCGTTTTCGACCGTAAACGAAGGCTTCACCTTGAATCCGAACATCATCGCGGTTAAGTTGCTCGGGAAAGAGCGCACGACAATATTGTAATCCTGCACCGTTTTAATGTACCGGTTGCGCGCCACTGTAATACGATTTTCCGTACCCTCAAGCTGCGCTTGCAAATCGCGAAAATTAGCGTCAGATTTCAACTGTGGATAATTTTCGCTTATTACCAGCAATCGGCTTAATGCCGAAGTCAATTCACTCTGGGCAGCTTGAAATTTGGCGAAAGCTTGTTCGTCATTGATGAGTTCCGGTGTAACCTGGACGCTGCCGACCTTGGCCCGCGCATTGGTTACGCCCAGTAACACTGCTTGCTCCTGTGCGGCAAAACCTTTGACGGTATTAACCAGATTGGGCACCAAGTCGGTGCGGCGCTGGTATTGGTTTAACACTTCAGCCCAACTTGCCTTGATTTGCTCGTCGGTGGATTGCAGCGTGTTGTAGCCACAGCCACTTAAAGCCAGTGTGGACAGAAAAGTCAAAAATAATAGCCCAATACGCATAAAGTTCTCCCCATTAAAAAATTATAGAAAAACAATTTCCAACTATCTGACCCCAGTATGGTACATATTACGCTACTGATGGCGATAAGTCTGAATGAAAATACAGCCGTTGGCAGCTAAAATATGAAGCAGGGTTATTGGCTCTAGCAACCTGTCAGACTGCCCGTTAGTTTTGCCAGCCACCTGGTATTGCCAGGTAGATTTGGTCGTAATTCCATAAACCAAGCCCAAACTAATAGCAGGGAAGCATATTGTAAACAGGGTGCGGAACAGCGGGCATCTAAGCCAGAAATGCCTACAACGAAGTCAGGCATACACCCACAAATAAGGAAGGCAGGGGTACAACGTTACCGCAGGCTATGCCAAACAAGGCACATGCTCAATCAAGCTCTCGGTCAGAGATATCCGAGTGGGTAGCTGAATAGATGGAACATGGTAACTGAACCATGATTGCCAGAGTGTACGGGGAATGAACACCAACCACTTAACCGGACGTTTGGAATAAAACTGTTGCAGTCTTTGGTAAGACTGCAACAAATACCCAACCTATTGTTCAATATTTACTCAACAGGCCAGTGATATGGGTAGGGGCAAGCAAGCCAACGTTATTTTACGGTCACATTAATCGTGCTACGCATTTTTTCGCCATAAGAGACATGCGCGCCATTAGCAAATTGCAACGTCAACGTATGCGTACCTGGAGCTAACTTGACCGAAGTTTCTGTTTGACCTTTACCAAAATGGAGATGCTTGTTACTTCCAGTCGGAACAGCTTCCCCGGCATTTAGCTGTTGTTGCGCGTCTATCAGTAAATGATGGTGCCCAGTGTTATCTACTACGGCGCCAGCGGGCTTGATCTCCATGCCTTCTACACCCATCACAACTTTCACTTCGTTGCCGACTATTGCGCCATCTTTGGGCTCAACAAAATAAACTCGCTGTACAGGCGATTTTATTGAATAGTAGTCGCTCGCCAATACATTGTGGGTGTACCCGATTGATGACAACAACATAAACATCGGCAACACTAGCTTTGATCTCATTATTTTGTCTCCTAAGTTAAGTATATCCAGCGGCACAATTTTAACCCGTAAATTAATTTCCACAAGAAATAACTGGCACAATGGTAATTGTTGCTGAATAACCGATAAGATGCTCTTCCATTTACTTTTGCAAGATATAGTACATAGGGAAAAATAGATGCAAAAACCTTTAAAAATAAAGCACTACACTAAGCATGCTGCAATTTGATGTTTTAATTATAGGCAGCGGACTAGCAGGGCTTTCATTGGCATTGAAGCTTGCCGATCAGCGAAAAGTCGCCATCATCACCAAGAAATCGTTATTGGAAGGTGCAAGTGTCTGGGCACAGGGCGGAATCGCTGCCGTGTTGTCGCAAGAAGACTCTCTGGCTGCGCATATACAAGATACATTGACCGCCGGTGCTGGCCTCTGTGACCCAGCCACCGCGCGCTATGTTATCGAGCACGCCAAACCGGCAATTAACTGGCTCATTGAGCAAGGTGTACCGTTCACACGTGATGCCAATACCGATACCGGCTATCACCTAACACGCGAAGGCGGCCACAGCCATCGACGTATCATCCACGCCGCCGATGCCACTGGCCATGCCGTACAGGAAACGCTTGCCTCCAAAGCTCTGGCACATCCCAACATTACGCTATTGGAACATTACATTGCCATCGATCTGATTACCGGCAATAAGCTCGGCCACACGCACAATCATTGCTATGGTGCTTACGCGCTCAACAGCCTGAGCGACGAAGTCAACACCATCGCTGCCCATGACACAATTCTGGCCACTGGCGGTGCAGGCAAGGTATATCTTTATACCACCAATCCAGACACCGCCACTGGCGATGGCATTGCCATGGGTTGGCGTGCCGGTTGCCGGGTGGCCAACATGGAATTCATTCAGTTCCATCCGACCTGCCTATATCACCCACACGCCAAATCTTTCCTCATCTCTGAAGCGGTTCGTGGTGAGGGTGGCATCTTGAAACTACCTGACGGCACACGATTCATGCCTGCCCATGATGAGCGCGCCGAACTCGCGCCGCGCGACATCGTCGCGCGCGCTATCGATTTCGAAATGAAAAAGCGTGGTTTAGATTGTGTGTACCTTGATATCTCACATAAATCGGTAGAGTTTCTACAAGCACATTTTCCTACCATCTACGCACGCTGCCTGTCGCTAGGTATCAATATCGCGCACCAACCTATACCCGTGGTACCCGCAGCGCACTATACATGCGGTGGCATTGTTACTGATCTGCATGGACGCACCGATCTCGCTAATCTCTACGCCGTTGGCGAAACGGCACATACCGGTTTGCACGGAGCCAACCGCCTAGCAAGCAATTCGCTGCTAGAGTGTATGGTATTTGCCGAGGCTACCGCACGCGACATCCTGGCCACGCCACAAAGGCCGTTCATTCCCCTACCGCAATGGGATGAGAGCCGGGTAACCGATGCCGACGAAGAAATTATTATCTCGCACAACTGGGCAGAATTACGCCAATTCATGTGGGACTATGTCGGAATTGTACGCACCACAAAAAGACTGCAACGTGCACAACACCGCATTCGGTTATTACACGAGGAAATCAACGAGTATTACGCCAATTTTCATGTTACAGCCGATTTGCTGGAATTACGCAATCTCGTGTTAACGGCCGATCTCATCGTGCAAAGTGCATTGTCTCGGCATGAAAGCCGCGGATTACACTACAGCAAGGACTACCCTGATACCTTGCCACTAGCCGTACCGACCGTGCTCACGCCATCTTGATAAGGGAATCTTGTTAAAGTATTAAATCTTACGTGATCAACCAATTGTGAAATTTATTGATAATTTAACTGGACTAACTCCAGTCTAATCTGACAGTGCATCGCTCAAAATAGCTAACTGCCGGATCAAGTTCGAACTACTGCAAACGAATAATCATAACCACAAGTTTGACACTCTGCTAAACTTCACGGCGGTTCGTTTTCTTTTCAAGATTATTGGTTATGCGGCACCGTGTTAATCGCGTGGCTTTAGGCAAATAGCCTGATGCAACCATTAATGGTAGTGCGTATCTATTGTGTAAATCTCGAGTTCGCCCTGTGAATCACCCCCCCACGCTACTTGCCAATACTAGGAGTGAATATATCCCTCTAGTTGTTGACTTGGACGGAACTTTAACGCCAACGGATACGCTAATTGAGTCAATTGTTCAATTAGTCAAGCACAATCCCCTAAAGATGCTTAGTCTTCCATTTTGGATGCTAAGCGGTCGTGCTATTTTTAAGTCGAATATCGCTACACAAGTTAGTTTTTCAGTTGGAAATCTACCCTATCGGCAGCCACTCGTGGATTACTTACACAGCGAGAAGGAAAAAGGTCGGCGAATTATCCTTGCCACGGCAGCTCATCGGAGTATTGCTGAATCTGTAGCGGAACACCTTGGGTTGTTCGATAGCGTGCTTGCAAGCGATGGGGAACGAAATCTGAAAGGGAAGGTTAAGCTCGAGGCCATCCGCGAAACGGTCGGTGAAAGGTTTGTCTACGCGGGTGATAGCGCGGCCGATTTGCCTATCTGGAAGGCGGCCGAAGCTGCGATATTGGTGGGGACGTCCCCCCGAGTTTCAAAAGCCGCTCGGCGCATTACTCCAATTGAGCGGGAGTTTCCGCGAATAAATCCAGGTGGGATTGTTTGGCTTCGTGCGTTACGGATTCATCAATGGCTAAAAAACCTTCTATTATTCGTCCCATTATTAACCGCTTTTTCCTTTTTCGATGCCAACAAACTGACGACAATGATTGTCGCATTTTTCGCCTTCTCACTAGCTGCATCTGCAACCTATGTAGTGAATGACCTATGGGATCTTGAAAATGACAGGTCGCATCCACGAAAGCGTAATCGCCCATTTGCCAATGCCAACATAACGATTCCGGCTGGCATCACAGTTGCCGCTGGCGCTCTGATGGTAGCGCTCTTGTTGGCGGCATTCATTTCGAAGAGCTTTCTCCTAATGCTTGTTCTCTATATTACGCTTACCAGCGCGTACAGCTGGGTACTCAAAGAATATGTACTGATTGATGTACTGATGCTCTCATTACTTTACACACTACGCATCCTTGCAGGAGCGGTTGCTATTAACATATCAACCAGTTCTTGGTTGCTCGCATTTTCAGTATTCATTTTTTTCAGCCTTGCGTTAGTAAAGCGTTGTTCCGAACTTGTTTCCCTCCGGCAGATAGGAGGGGAGGCAGCGCGTGGGCGCGATTATCGTGTAACTGACCTGATCGTGCTTTGGCCATTGGGGATCGGCGCTGCCCTTTGCGCTGTGGTTGTATTTGGCTTGTTTATCAGTGCTGCGGAAACCCAGGCAAGATATGTTAGTGCCCAACTTTTATGGTTCGTTGCTATCGGCTTAATCTATTGGCTTGCACGTCTATGGATCAAGACTGCCCGGGGTGAAATGCATGACGACCCACTGGTTTTTGCGCTCAAGGATTTAGGTAGCCGTATGACGATTCTGGCGATGCTCCTCGCGACTCTCGTCGCTCATTTCATACATATTGGGTAGGTTATGAATACACTAATTATTGCCATGACGAGCATTATTCTCTCCGTTGCAGCTCAATTCGCACTAAAAAGTGGTATGTCGAGCATTGAAGTCAAAGAAGCATTATCCCAACCAGCTGCACTGCGTACCATTTTTGTAATTCTGACAAACAAATTCGTGATTGGTGGTTTTTTGTTGTATGGACTAGGAGCTGTCGTGTGGCTTGGAGTTCTCTCACGTTGGGATGTGAGTAAGGCGTATCCACTAGTCGGAATGGGATTTGGATTAACTGTCATTGTAGGATTGCTGTTAGGTGAACAAATCACAATGCCACGCGCTGTTGGAGTAGCGCTCATTTGTGCGGGCGTTTTCTTGGTTAGCCGGAGTTGATATTGCGAACAGCTCTGCTACCGATTCTCACTGTTGTAGCCATCAGCATCTTCATGGTTGCACATCTATTTTTTCGCGCACCCATTTTTCCATTCTCTCCAGATAGCGCTAACTATATTGAACAGGCTCGAAGCCTAATTCAAAACGGTTTAACGTTTAGCATTCCCTCTGGCGCAAATGGAATGGATAAAATGCCGAACCCTTTGTTTCCAATAGGATTCCCTATAATATTGGCATTCTTCAGTATTTTCGGCTTTGATGCACAAGAAGCGTCTATTGCGGTAGGGTGGCTGTCTGCAATTTTATTTCCTGCGCTGTTGTACATTTGTTTCCAAAGACAAATAGGTCCGTTATATGCAGCAATATTAGCTGGCCTAAGTGCGCTCTCACCGGGAGTACTCACTTATGCTCCCATGGGTTTAACCGATATATTTTCCCTGATACTTGCTGTTGGTGCCATTGGATTAGTGTTGAACTCCCGTTCAACCACTTTTTTCTTTGTGGGGGGTGTAATTGCAGGATTGGCTTACGCAGTAAGGAATGCGCATATAGCCTTACTCGCAGCACTCGCTGTATATTTTTTATACCTGTGGGTTAGCAATCCAGCACAGCGCACTCAAACAATAAAACAGGCTA
The DNA here is from genome assembly GCA_003402345.1 of Candidatus Nitrotoga sp. MKT. GTDB lineage: Bacteria > Pseudomonadota > Gammaproteobacteria > Burkholderiales > Gallionellaceae > Nitrotoga. Next base: position 50,617 of record QFXH01000003.1, read on the forward strand.
CAGTTTTTGCAGTAGGTGCATCGCTCATCATATTGCCATTATTGCTACGCAATTTAATGATCTTTGGTGCGCTGAATCCTTATGAAATGCCACTATCCACCGTGAGTGCCGTACACAATATACGTGTTTATATTCAAGAATTTGTATATGATTTAACGGCCTTGCGTAGCCTTGGAATTTTCGTTGGATGGTCTACTCAAGGATTAGTTTTTCTCTTAGCGTTGGTGATTGGCGTAAGTGGGATGCTGATGATTGTATGGAGAGGACAATTAACGGAAAAAAAGAAGAAAACAATATTTTTGTGTGCGACATACTCAATAATTGGTACATGCGTTGTAATTGCCGCACGTTCACGTTATGAGTGGGGGGAAATGATCAATATACGGCATACCTTGCAATACACGCCGTTCTTTTTAGCGGCGTTACTTGCTGCCATTCCTAGTGCGAATAGTGATGCTGCTTTATCTTTTGCGCGAAAAACCGGATTAACCTTAGTATTTTTTCTTGGTATCTTTCACACACTCTATGCACATAAATTAGGGGCAGAATATCAACAAAGCATGCGCAGAAGTTTAGATGCCATGAATGCGTACCAGAATGGCAAAAACCATTTGTGTGTTTCTGAAGAAAATACCTTGCTTATGTCGAATTGGGAGTATGTGTTTAGTATCCAATGCGCCGCACGTGCCCAGAATATGGAGCCTGTTAATCTGCGGTGTGATGGACAGGCACCTTTAGCTAAAAATAAGGCTGAAGAGTGTCATACATTAGTTAATGGAATATTAAGCTTGTCAGATAAGTTGGCGGGAAAATCAATACGGGCCGGTTTCTTTCCTGGCCGCTCTGGGATAAATGTTAATAATCTACCACTTCCTGAAGCGGATATTTTAAGCTTGCAAAATTCCGGGTGGAACATCGTTCAGAACAATACTAGCGGTCTGTTATTATCATATCAATCAAACAGTACCAAAAATTCCGGCTATTTAAGCAGATAACCATCATATTCCGCAGCGTATCTTGAATCACCAAACACCCATCCAACCATTGCAAAAATGGCTCATGGTGAAACCAGATTTATTCATCAACCTTGCTTATACCTAAGCAGAATTTGACACTTATTGCACCAATTCTTCGAGCCGAGAAATTTCTGCGGATCGCTCTAACCTATATTTCACACTATCTTGACGGATAGCCAACAGATGGGCATTGATATTTTCTGGCGTCAACGCCACGCCAAAATCAGCCTCACCCGCTCCTGATAAGCGAGCCAATATTTGATGCCCTAATTCTTTCTTGAAGTGCCCAGCTTCCCAATAATCAGGTACAACACTCTGTTTATCGCCAACAGGTGGGACAGTCTCGCGTGCGTAACGGTGATAGCCGCTAAAGTCCCAGAGGGTTGCCTGATCGTGGCTATGGGTAGCGACTCGCAATGTCAATTCCCGTTTCCAATCTTCAAATATATCCCAACAATTAGTGATACGAAAAATCTCCAGTAAATGGGCATGATATGGATAAATAACCACCTTAACTTGGATTCCATGGGCATGAGCCGCATCCAAAATGGCGGTCACGTCCTCAAAAGCGGGAGAGGTATGAGTGCCACGGGAAAACAAATTTTTTGGACGCTTCTGATAGACGCGCATATTCTCAATATCCCGCTGCCGGAATAAATTGAAATATCCCTCATTGCGTGCAATCTGCAAGTAATCATGCATGGGATTAAACCCAGTTGCAGTTAAATGTGCTACCTCTGCCCTGCCGTGCATTCGCACGGTGTCTATGCTATGCAACACAGCATTCAGGGAAGCCAGAGTGATGGCACCATCGAGCATCATCTGTAACCAGCGTTTATTATTGATCTGTCCATCTGGCGTAATCAAAAGCCGATGAATAATTTCTGGTTCCCACTTACTTACGTCGGGTGATACCAGAAAATCCATGAAATCCACACCCAGCACAATTGTTTTGGGAGGGTGGGCTGCCAAGACATGTTCAAAGAGACGACGGGCAACACGGGTACCTGTGCCCGGCAGCGCTAAATTGTATATGGGTTGGGCTGATTCTGGCCAAGCCGTATCTTCGGGGTCGAAACCCACTTCAGCCCGTGAGTTACCTAAAATGAGTGTGCGCGGTGAATGTTTCAATACCAGATAAGGCTTAACCAATTCGCCTTGTGCCGCACCATTAGGCTTCCAGCCACCTTCGCTATATGGCCGATAAAGTCCGTAGGGATCGACCCAGTAATTTAGTGCCACAGCCCCTATCAACAAAATCAGTAAGGCAAGAAACCAAATACGCAAATAAGTTGCCATAATTAGAATTGGTAATAGAGGAATTGCGTAGCTTGGGACAGCGAAAGTACACCAGCTACTGCAAGTATTGCCATCGCCCCCCCCCAAGCAAGGGTTGCTCTCCATTCCAATCGTGCTGTAACTGCTATTGGATCGAAATCGAGCCCGGGGGAATGGCGGCGCATTAGCTCCTGGGTATTTGGCAGAAATAGCGCGATCGCTAACAGGCAGATAACCCATCCCCAAGTAAGTATGAAACGGCTGCCGCCCCCGAGAGAAAACTGTATGCCCAAACTTTCCAGTATGCCAGCTGCACCACCCAACTTCGACTGAAATATTGTCGGCAGGCTGATGCCATGCAATCCGACCATGCCGGAAAGCATGTTTAACGCACCTTCAAGCGTGGTTGCACGGAAGAACACCCATGCCACTACAACGGCAATAAAAGTGAAGGCCCATGCTACCAGTTTGCCCCAAATCCCTGTATCTCCGAGACTTGGAAAATGTTTTTTGCATAAGGAACGCCAGCCATGATTGATCGCCAGATACAAACCGTGCAGTCCACCCCATAACACAAAATTCCAGGATGCTCCATGCCACAAACCGCCCAAAAGCATGGTAACCATCAGATTAGTCTGCCGCCGCATGGGGCCTTTGCGATTACCTCCTAAGGGGATATATAGATAATCCCGCAAAAAACGTGACAGGGTCATATGCCAACGGCGCCAAAAATCAATAATATTGGTTGCCTTGTAGGGCGAATTGAAATTCAGCGGTAACACAATGCCAAACATCCTTGACAGCCCTATGGCCATGTCTGAATAGCCGGAAAAATCGAAGTACAGCTGTACGGTATAAGCCAATGCACCACCCCATGAGGCCAGCAAATCCAGCTTTTCTCCCATATCGGCAGCATGAAAGGCAACATTGGCATAGGGTGAGACGCCATCGGCCAATACAGATTTTTTGAACAAGCCTATGGTGAAGATAGTCAGGCCGATGGTCATATTGTCCCAAGAAAAACGATATGTCTCGGGGCGAGCGAATTGGGGCATCATTTCTTTATGATGCAGTACCGGACCGGCGATCAGATGTGGGAAATAAGTGACAAACAATAGGTAGTGGATGAAATTGTATTCCCGCGCTTTGCCCGACCAAGCATCCACCAAAAAAGCAATTTGTGTAAAAGTGAAAAATGAAATACCCAATGGCAAGAGTATGTCCTGCAGAGTCCAGCCCGTATCTAAAATACGGTTGGTCGTATCAAGAAAGAAATTGGCGTACTTGTAGTAGCCCAATAGCAGCAAGTCAGCAACAATACCGGCCGTTAGAATAAGATTCTTACGTCGATTCCGATCCGTATCATATTCCCGGGCGAGAGCGTAACCTATCCCATAATTGAAGAAGATTGAAGCCAGTAGCAATCCTACATAGGCGGGGTTCCAATACCCATAAAAAAACAGGGAAGCGGCACCCAACCAAGCAGCAGCAAGCTGTTGGCTATAGGCACCTAAACGGAAAAAACCAATCGCCGTCACAGGCAAAAATAGCAGCAGGAATGAATAGGAATTGAATAGCATCGTTAATATCGGGAAATGCTATTTATGTTCGTATACCTAAATCCCATCTATCGGGAGTCGTATCTTTTTAGCATCTGCCACCTCGTTTCGTACCGGCCATTTAGAGAACCAGCACGATCGATTCTAATTCGTCGCCCTTAATGCGACAGAACCGTCTTTTAGGGCTGGCTGCCTTAATTGTGAAAGATAGAGCAAATCCCCTAGTTTTCATGATGCTGTAACCATTGCTCCAGCATCATCAGCACCCAAATCATAACGCCGTAATAAGCTGCATGTCCCGAGCGGTGTTGTTCAATCAACGCGTCCAAATATTCTGGCCTGATATAACCTCGTCCTCGCAATGACTTCAAACTGTCATAGGTCAACTCTTGCAGTGGACGATAAGTTTGCATCCAAACGCCAAAAGGCAAACCAAATCCTTGCTTGCTCTTGGTGAGCGTTTCTTGGGGCAAAAAATCTTTGAGCGCTTCTTTGAAAAAGTATCTGAGCTTCAACCCTTTTACTTTAAGGGAAGGGGGAAGTTGCGCTGCAAACGTGACAATATCCTCATCCAACAAAGGGTAATGAACTGCTACACCCGCCAATTCGCACATTCGGTTAACTTTGCGCAAATCGTTGTCAGCTAAAGTGAATTTTAGATCCAGATTAAGAAGGCGATTAATAGAGGAAGTGGAATCGGTACGGCCATATTCTGCCCGTAGCATTGCGTTCGGTTCTTGATGGTTCACTTGGGCCAGAAAGTCAACAGTGAATATCTCGCCCGGCGAAGTGCGATGTAAGAAATTATAAGTTTCCAGCCGATCCGGTAATGGAATTCGGGCTTGCGCGATGTAGCTTTTTAATTTTCTCAATAATGGGATATGTTCTATGCCCGGCATGCCAGACATAACAGGCTCCAATAGGCCGTGCCGCAGCATTGCAGGTACAAAAGAATACGCTTCGAATATTTTTTGTTTGGCATAACGCGCGTTTCCGCCAAAAATTTCGTCCCCGCCATCCCCCGCCAGCATTAGCCGAATGCCTTGTTCTTTGGCTAATTTGGCACAACAGTACGTAGGGACTGCTGATGCATTTCCAAAGGGCTCGTCGTAGGCTTTGGCAATCAGCGGGATCGTATCAACGACATCTTGTGCCGTAACATAGTATTCATGGGCATGGGTACCAAAATGTTTGCTCGTAATCCGTGCAAACTCCATTTCATCGTAGCCTTCGGCTGCAAATCCAATAGAAAAGGTATTTGCCGGCTTAGTGGATGATTGAGCGAGTACCCCTGCAATAGTAGAACTGTCCGTACCACCACTTAGAAAAGCGCCTACTTGCTCATCAGTGACTGACCTTTTCAGGGCGGTTTGCAGCAATTTCTTAAGGGTTTCTTGGCGTTGTATAAAGTGGCTTTGACCCGAATCAGCATACTTCAGATGCCAATAAAAGTTCGTTTCAACTTTCCCATTTTGGAATAGCGCATACTGCCCTGGCAGTAGCTTGCGTACATTTTTATAGATACTCCCTGGAGCGGGAACGGAGTGAAAAAACAAATAATTAAATATCGCTTGAGGATCAATCACCCGCTCCATATCGGGATGAGCGACGACCCCGTTTGTGCTGGTCGCAAAAATAAAATGATCACATGGTGCAGCATAGCAAATGGAATAAATACCCAATCGATCGATGGCGACAAGAGCCGTGCCTTCCTGTGCGTTCATAACAGCAACACAGAAAGCTCCATGCATATCCTCAAGAAATGCCTTCCCTGATTTTGAATAGGCTTTAGCTACCGCAGCGGCTGAAGTTTGCTCTTGCGCAAGCTCATTTAATTCATCGTTTCCCCAATATACATTGCCGATAACAGCAACCTTAAGTGAGCCCTCTTCATGGCAACTTATCTGGTCAATTTTTGACCAAGCCGCTATTCCCTCACAACAACCATAAAGCGACCGTATGGAATCAGCTTTTTTGTCAGCCATAGCATCAATCATGGCATCGGTTATTTCCTTGGCAAGAATGGGATCCCTCTCACCACCGAGCCAACCACACATTCCCTTCATGTAATCTCCTTGTTAAGGCTCACGATAAAATCTAGCATGTCAATGCAATCACCATGTATTTCTTTTATTACTTATTTCTGCATACCCGCATGTTACTTTATAATATTTAATTGTGGGAAACGTCGATTAATGATGTTAAAAAGCTATAGGGTATTATTTAAATACAGCAATCTTTCCCATCATCTATCGGAATGAGAATTCACACCTATCTTTCGATAAAGAAACTTAACAATAAGGGCATACGCTTTGCATATCCTTACCAGTTTAAGGTTCAATTTGATGATAAATCATAAACATTTTTGAAAGATTCCAATTGAGTGAATTCTGGATAAAAGTCGATAAAACGCTTCGCTATCATGGGCGGCAGGTGTTACGTTCAACACGCGGTGCATGGTGGGGCATGCGCCATTTACCTGTGGAACGTCCTATTTTTGTCATCGGCTGTAGCCGGGCGGGCACCACCTTGGTGTATAAAACATTTTCTGAATCCAAGAATTTAGGCACGCTTCAACGGGAAACGCATGATTTCTGGACGGATATGCACCCACTGGCCAGCAAACACTGGGATACCCATGCATTAAGCGCACAAGATGCCACCCAAAACGATAGGGATACTGTAGCCCGCTATTTTTATGCCCATACTGGTAAAACAAGGTTTATCGACAAAAACAACCAGAATGGCTTATGTGTACCCTATTTATATTCCTTATTTCCTGATGCCCATTTCGTTTACGTAAAACGCAACCCCGGTGACAACATCAATTCCCTTATCGAGGGTTGGAACAAACCAAGGGAATTCGCCACCTGGTCAAATTTATTACCGGAACAAATCACTGTCGAAAATGGACGGCATACGCAATGGTGTTTCTTCCTTGCCAATGGCTGGCGTAACTATATCAATGCATCTGTCGAGGAGGTCTGTGCATTCCAATACAACGCGATCAACCAGGCTATCCTCGATGCCCAGCGCATTATTCCAACGGCACAGTGGAGCGAAATTTTCTACGAAGATATCGTACGTCACCCGACAGACAGTTTTCGCAAGCTATTCGAGGCTAGCGGCTTACCTTTTGATGCGCAACTACAAGCGCATTGCGAAAATGTACTAGACACACCGTACAACGCCTTCTCCGAAATCCGCTTGGATAAATGGAAGGATGGCCGCAATCGTGAAAAAATTGAGCGGGTGCTGGCTAAAGTTGAAGCGACCGCCTGTGCCATGGGATATAAACTTTGAGTCGTTTCACCCGGGTATTCCATTTATTCGGCTGGGGCAGTGTAATCGGCTTATTATTACTGGGATTAGTAGAAGCCTGGCTACACACAGACGACTTCATGTATCGCTACCGTTCAGTGTTCGCCACGGGGCGCGCCATGGGTAAGCTGCATTACGTAAAATCGCATAATCCAACACTGCTGGTATTAGGAAATAGCCGGATAGATAACGGTTTTATCCCACGAATCTTGTTGGAAGATGGTGCGGCAAATGTCTCCGGCTTCAATATGGGTATGCCGGGCGCTAACGCGGGCATTCTTTACGGCGTAGTGAAACGTTTGGCGGATGATGGCAACCTGGGCGCAAAAGGAATACGCACTGTACTTATCGGTCTGGACGAACATCTGTTACAAGCTGAGGATAGTCTAGGATATGGTGTGTTTTACAGTGACCCCGCATGGCTATGGCACCATCGCGATTGGCGTGGAATGCTGGCGCACAGCTTACGCCTATGGGGATTCTCCGCTAATCTGAAGCAATTGCGGGAACCGGGCAAAGCACTGGGATTTTTTCAGGCAAGTTTTACCAATACCGAACCTATCGGTGGTAGTGCAGCAATGTATCTAGGCTATCGCGCTGGTTTTGGTGGCTTGCAGGATGCAGGACAGATCCGCCGGCAGCAGGAAAGTTTTGATGCGCCCCCCGACGGGGTTCAGATCGACGCGCTGTTCGCCACAATTGCCCTGTTGCGACAACATGGCGTACAGGTAGCGGTGGTATACCCCCCGCTGCTAAATCGTGAACTTTTATACCTCACACCACAGCTATCGGCGGCGCGCCCCTATATCGCCGTGGCTGAGCGTTTGAATGCCCAGGGTGTTCCGCAGTTGACACTAGAGGCCGGTACACAACGCAATCCCGCAATGTTTATCAATTCCGGCCACTTGAATGATCACGGCGCGCAATATCACAGCCGCTTACTGGCCCGGCAATTGCAGGCCATCTGGCCAAACTTGTTTGTCAACGGGGGGGGCGCATGATTTTCAGCAGCATGAGCTTCATCGTGTTTCTGATGGCGGTGTTATTCCTCTATGCCGCCACCGATAACTACCGCCAGCGTGCCGCTATCATTCTGGTAGCGAGCTTGGTGTTTTATGGGTCGTGGAAACCCTCCTACCTGCTTTTGCTGATAACCTCACTTACCCTCAACTATGGCTTTTACCGCACCCTCCAGCATAGCCCCTCCCGCGCCTGGCTCAGCCTGGCTTTAGTGATTAATCTTGGCGTACTGGTTTTTTTCAAATATCTGGGGCTATTTTTCCAGACCCTCATCACCATGGGTGGCTATTTCCAATTCTCCGTACCTGTCGAATCACCCAGTTGGGCACAATGGGCACTGCCACTGGGAGTAAGCTTTTATACTTTCCATATGCTCTCGGTGATGATCGACGTGTACCGGGGCAATTGGGTACGCCCCATCAGCTTCCGCGCCTGGAGCATGTATGTCACCTTTTTCCCGCATATGATTGCCGGCCCCATTCTGCGTGCCAGCGAATTGGTGGAACAACTGGAAAAACTCGAACCACTAAAACTGGATGCGGTGCGGCTGGGTGCGCTAATTTTTATCGGCGGACTTATCAAAAAAACACTTTTGGCTGACAATCTGGCGGGGATTGTGGAGCCACTATATGCCCACCCGGAGCAGTTAAATTTTTTCACTTCCTGGCTCGCCACACTGGCCTTTGCCTTACAGATTTATTTCGATTTTTCCGGGTACAGCGAGATGGCCGTTGGTCTCGCCCGCATGTTTGGCGTTACCCTTCCACGTAACTTTCTCTACCCTTATATCAGCCGCAGCGTGAAAGAATTCTGGCAACGCTGGCACATTACCCTATCGCGTTGGCTCAGGGATTACCTCTATATTTCATTGGGCGGTTCGCATTGCTCCTTTCCACGCAACATGGGCAACCTCATGATTACCATGTTATTGGGTGGCTTATGGCACGGCGCGGGCTGGAATTTTGTGTTCTGGGGTTTCTTGCATGGAAGTTATCTGGTAGGACATCGTTTGTTACTGCATGTTTACACTTGGGCCGGCGTTACGGCAGGTTCTATTACTGATCGCACCCTGTCTTGGCTGGGCTGGCCCCTTACCTTCATTTTAGTGTGCTTTACCTGGGTATTTTTCCGCGCCAATACCTTCCCCGATGCTTGGCACATTAGTGCAACTATGCTCGGCCTGGCCCAGCCCAGTGGGGCAATTCATGTTATTCGCCTCTCGGAACAAATGATCATCGCTGCAGCCCTATTGGTGGCATTGCTGGAACCACATATCGTGGCGTGGTTTCAACGGCAGGGTCCCCTCAATTGGTGGCGGGTAGCCAGTCCTGTGCGTGGTTTTGCATATGCGGCGCTGGTACTGGCATTAGTAGTGTTTGGCGGCGACACCCAGAAATTCATCTATTTTGATTTTTAAGATTACGATGGAAACTTGGTTGTATGGAATAAGTATCGTTTGGCTGTTAGTCCAAGTTGTGTTGCTTTTCGTCTATCGCCATAAGTTGGCCGCTTATTGGCGGGAGCCGGTATTACGTTATCCGATACTGGTTTTTGAAAGTGACGATTGGGGTGCGGGGCCGCTCGAACAGGCACAAGCACTCGATGCGCTGCGACAGATACTAAAAAGCCACCGGGATCAATCTGGCCATTATCCAGTAATGACTTTAGGGCTTATCTTGAGCATCGCGGATACTCAGGCCATATCTACGGCAAAAAACACCGATTACATTCGGATCACTCTCGACCATGCCCACTTCGAATCCGTTTTGATTGCACTGCACGCGGGGATAGATGAGGGCGTATTTGCCCCCCAATTGCATGGCTTGGAGCACTATTGGCCACCCTCAGTCATAGCGGCGGCAAGGGCGGACGCACCCGTAGCTGCGTGGCTCAAAACAAATGGCTTAGCGTATACCGAAGACTTACCTTCCCGCTTACAAAGCCGCTGGATTGACGCCACTTCACTTCCTTCTCAGCCACTTTCTGAAACAGAAATTTATGCTGCTGTAGCGGAAGAGGTTAAAGTTTATATGCAAATTTTTGGTACAAAACCTGTCATTGCGGTACCCACCACTTTTATTTGGAGCGACGAAGTAGAGCGTGCCTGGGGCGCCCATGGCGTACGCTGCGTTATTACTCCCGGCACCCGTTATGAAAGCCGCGACAGGCAAGGCCGCCCAAGCGGAGACGGTAGGGTAATCCTGAACGGCGAGCACGGGCAAGGTAATGTAATGTACCTGGTACGCAACAATTATTTCGAACCTAAACTCGGTCATCTTGCCGAAAAAGGACTGGCCGCCCTATCATTGCAAACACAATGTGGGCGCCCAACTTTGCTGGAAACGCACCGTTTTAATTTTCTGGGTAATCCGGCCCAGTCCAAGACCGCACTGGCAGAACTGAACCGGCTGCTGACGGAAGCGCGGGCACATTATAGCGAACTGCGATTCTTGTCCACGCAAGACATTGCCGATGCGATTGCAGGTCAGGATACGTCGCTGATCGCAACCACACCGCGCGCCCGGATACACGCCTGGCTCGCGCGCATCAGTCAAATATCACGTTTTTGGAAACTTGCGCGGCTCACTGGATTGGTAGTACCACTGTGGTTGTTAAAAAAATGGGCAGCCTGAGCGCGCCACGTTTCTCTGTCATTATTCCTGCTTACAATGCAGCAGGCACTCTGGCGCGTGCACTTGATTCAGTACTCACCCAAACTTGGGCAGCATTTGAAATTATCGTGATTGATGATGGCTCCATCGATAATACTGCGGCAGTAGCCGCAAGTTATGGGGAAAAAATTCGTTACCTGCACCAAAACAACGCTGGCGTGTCTGCCGCACGTAACCTTGGCGCACGCATAGCGAGTGGAGACTGGCTGGCTTTTCTTGATGCCGACGACTGGTATTACCCCGACCGGTTGAAATGGCACGGCGAATGGATTACGCGCGGTCCAACACTGGATTTTCTCACTGGCGATTATGAATATCGTGATACTAGCGGCACGCTGCTAGGCTGCTCCATGCAAGGCAAGGCGTCCGGTCGCGCCATGCTGGCCAAGGCTGCTGGTAACCGTGAGGTAATAATGGCAGGCGCAGAATTTGAAGCCTTCATTGCCGACCATTTCGGCGATACCCATACCTTGAGTTTGCCACGTGCCACTTTTTTGGAGTTGGGGGGCTATCCACTGGGATTCAAGGTTTGTGAAGACGTACACCTTCTGACCCGCCTGGTAGCGCGCAGCCACCGGGTGGGCGTAATTTGCGAACCCTTGGCGGTCTATCTCATCCATGCCGCCAGTGCGACCCGTGCTGACCCGGTGCGGGCGCAGTTCGAAAATGTGCGTACCCTGCTTGCGCTTGGTAAACTTGCAGGCAGTCTGCCTCCAGTGGTGCGCCGGGGTTATTTTACCCGGCTGCGCCAAGCGCGGCTGAACTTGGGTTACGCGCTAATAAAATCAGGGCGTCATTTTTCTGCCGTGCGCGCCGTATTACCTTCGTTAATTGAAACGCCAAGCCTGACCAGCGTGCGTAATTTATTGTCCATCATTAAAGGCTGACATGTCGCGTTATCTGGTACTTACCGAGTTATTTTTACCTACCAAAGGCGGCACTGCCGTCTGGTTTGCTGAGGTGTACCAACGCCTGTCCGGCAAGGAAACTCACATTGTCACCGCCGATGTACCCGATGCGGCGGCAGTGGATGCGATACATTCCAACACCATACATCGTATCCGCATGCGCCGGGTGACTTGGCTCCGACCGGAATCGTTGGGCATGTACGCTAACCTGCTTATCAAATCCTTATGGTTGGCGCTTACTCACCGCTTCACCGCTATCCATGCCGGTCGCGCCCTGCCGGAAGGCATTACCGCCTGGCTGGTGGCACGGTTAACTTTACATCCGGTCGTGATCTACGCCCACGGCGAAGAGCTCACCACTTGGGGACGCGGTGGCAAATATAAGGCAATGCGATTTGCTTTACGGCACGCTGACCAAGTTATTGCGAATAGTGAATTCACCCGCGATACACTCATCAAAATGGACGTAAAGCCTGCCAACATCACACTCATCTATCCTGGCGTAGACGTGACCCGTTTTCGCCCAGATTTGGAATGTAAAGACCTGCGTCAGTTAGCGGGCGTAACGGATACCGGCAAACTGATTTTGTCGGTAGGGCGGTTGTCACGGCGTAAAGGGTTTGACCAAGTGATTCAAGCGCTACCGGCACTGATTCACGCTGGGCTGGATATACAATACGTACTAATTGGAATTGGCGAAGATTATGATTACTTGCTAAATCTCGCACTCAAACACGGTGTATCTGAACGTGTCCACCTATTGGGTCACGTTAGTATTGATGACCTACCGCGTTGGTACAATGCCTGTGACGTATTCATCATGCCTAACCGTGAGATTAATGGTGACACTGAGGGTTTTGGCATGGTGTTTATCGAAGCAGCGGCATGTGGCAAGCCGGCCATTGCCGGGCAAACTGGCGGCACTGGTGCAGCGGTAGTGGATGGGGTGACGGGTTTCAGGGTGGATGGCACAGATGCCGCTGCAATCGCTACTGCATTGCAACGCGTCCTGGAAGATAAACAGTATGCCCAGCAAATTGGGAACCGTGCATTAGCAAGAGCGATCAGTCAATTTGACTGGTCTATCGTGGCCGAAAAAACCCGGCAATTGCAAACGAAATAATACCTGACCATTACTTCACTTTAGGGCACTTCAATCATATTGAATATAAAGGATAGATAATATGGGACTAACCAAATTATGGATTACATTGCCATTAACAATACTGGCAGCGTTTGGATTGCTTGGAGTAAACCAGGCATCAGCTGTTGCGGGATATTCCGCGACCACGGCAGAGTTATCCCTACTTCCGCCTTTTTGCCAAGCTAAATTAGGTTCCAATCCAGCAGACCACCAACTATATTCCGGAAAGATTGGGCCGGATTGGCTGCACATCCACCATTACTGCGTTGGACTCAATTTTATTAATCGGTATAAACGGTCTTTTGGTAACAAAGCGGACCAGCAATTCTATTTTCAAAGCGCGATGGGTGAATTTGAATATATGTTTGCCCACTCGTCACCCACTTTCTGGATGCGGCCTGAAATGCATGTCCAGAAAGGCAAATTACTTGCTAGCGCTAAACGCACTGTCGAAGCGGTAAACGAATTTGAGATGGCGCTAAAAGATAATCCAAAATATCTGGAAGCGCATGTTGCACTCAGTGATCTTTATAAAAATACGGGGCAACCATCAAAATCCATTACGGCATTGGAACAAGCATTGCAGCTTGCGCCAAATAATAAATCCTTACAAAGGCGATATAACGAACTAACAGGTAAAGTCTTTACGCCACCGCCACCGCCACCGCCACCCACAACAGTCGAGCAGACTGCATCAACCCCTCCTACACCAATACCTGTTGAGCAAGCCGCTGCGGTAAGCGGGGTTAATTCGACTACTACGCAACCTGTTCCCGCTTCATCACCCGTTGTCGTGCCCGAAAAAATTGGCACGCCTTCCAATCCATACTGCCGCTTTTGTCCGCCAGAAGAATAACAATATCCCATCTGTGCAGTTGAATCTAAAGGATCATTTAATCCAGGCACTCACCAACCTTAGCATTTCTTTCTACCCAAGCCAGTAACTGTTGTTGCATGGCTTCTGCCAGTTCAGCTTTATCCGCGATGCGGTTATGCTGACAGGCTGGGTCCGTTTCTAAGTCGAACAATTTATATAGCGCGCCGCCTACTACAGGTTGATACACCAGCTTCCAGCGCCCAATACGGATCATTCTGTCCTTGGCCTCAAGCACAATATCACGGTATTGCGGCTTGATTACCAGCGCGCCGCTGGCCTTATCGGAAACTTCCAATAGCTCTAGTAGATTGGCGTAACGCAAATGGTCTTCGTGCATACCTGGCAAGTCGGTAATCCAGATACCGGTTTCGTTGAAAGCGGGCAGCCCTAAATCAATTTTCTCACCACGTGCGATAGCCGCCAGAGATACGCCTTCCATCGTCCCTGGAATGGCGAGCCCGGCCAGTTCCAGCAAGGTCGGCACGATGTCCACACTGCGCACAATTTGTTGTTGTATACCGCTACTGGGAGTAAATGGAGCACGGATGATGAGCGGAATGCGGGCGGAAAAATCGCCTACCGCGCTGTTTCCTTGGCCCCAAGTGTCGTGCTCAAAAAACTCCATGCCGTGATCAGAATAGACAACAACAATGGTATTGCTTGCCAAGCCACACTCATCGAGGTGGCGCAGCATTTTTCCTACTTCATCATCAAATTCGGCCACGCAGCCATCATATAAATCAATGATTTGATCAAGGTCAAACTCCTCTTTGGGTGCGCCCTGCCGACGGATAATCTCAAATGGGTCAGTCAATCGTGCCATGGCGAACTTAGATTCACCATCGTAGGCTGGATCAGAAAATCGTGCATACCACGGCCACTCAGAGGCAAATGGCGGGTGCGTAGTGGAATAAAAAACATTGAGAAAAAACGGCTGGGCACTATCCGCTAAACGTGAAACCAGACGTCGGGCATATTTACCCATCGGTTCGGTCAGCGGCACGCCTCCAAGATAATATATTTCTGGCAGCAGCAGTCGTCCCAACAAATTGTGCGTGAACAGTGACACAAAAAGGCGTAAATCCTTAGGCCCTTGCCGAATCAAATATTTTAGGTTCCACTGATCTTCTGGCAGGTCGGTGTAATCGAAACCGAAGGAGAATTTACCCATGTCACCGCCGCACCAATCCGAGATCGCAGCGGTGCGGTAGCCCTGTGCCTTGAGTAGATGGGGCAATGCATCAACTTTCAGTCTGGTAACATCGTCCGCGTTAAAATTATCGCGAATACCGTGGGTGTGCGGCCAAGTGCCTGTCATCAGTGAAATCAAACTGGGAGCGGTGCGGGCGCAGGGCACATAACAATTGGCAAACAACACTCCCTGCCCGGCTAACTGATCAATATTGGGCGTAAGAGTGCGTCTATATCCCAACGTACCCAAGCGATCCGCACGCAGGGTATCTGATCCGATCATTAAAATATTAGGTGGCGCATTGTCCGCACGCTGGGGTATTCGGCGGATTGGCCGTGCCTCAGGTAACCAGGCCGCCCAAGTAACTGTACCCGTAAAAAATAGCGCGGCAGCCCACAACGCAATGAGATCGGTTATTTGATTTTGCTTGGCCAATTGCCACGACGCGGCGATCAGCAACAATAAAGCGGCAAAAACACACACAAACTGCATCAGATAAATGCGTTCTGGCGTCACCCAACGCCACAACCCATAAAAACGGCTTATACGGTAATGCATGGAGGCGGCAAGCAGTCCCGGATTGAAGCGTAGCTTGCGGATAAATTGCAACATAACCGCACCCAAAATACCCAATACTGCCGCGAATGTTGCAAGACCACCTGACCATTCGCCGCCCAAGCTTACATTCAATATGTAATACAGCAAAACACCTGCACTGCCAGTAAATAGCATGATAGAAAATGCCCAGGCAGATAGCCGGGCCATTGCAAACAGGGTGTAATGCCGGTAATGGGTGAGCACTTCTTTCTGGATGCGTGGTCCAGTTTGAGAAAAATCCACTAGCGATTTTGCCAACAGTGCCAACGTACCTACGCCCGCGACAGATAACGCGGGCAACCCGCCAGCCCAGCGGGCACTGTCGCTGGTAAACCAGGCAATCAATCCACAGGTAATAGTGGCAACCGCCAACGCTACAATAAGCAAGCTGTTACGGTCAGGAGGGAACGGAAGATTTTTACCCCGATACCCCGATTCCCGACGGCCTTGCAGTTCCCCCAAAGCGGCGGCGGTCCGCATCCAGTAGAAACGCCGTTTGGCCCATGATCGGCTGAACACACTGTGAAACCCATATTCCGCCAGTTTGCGCCACATATACAGGGGTATCCGGCCATTGCCCTGAATGCGCGAGGTGGAACGGGTGCGTTGAAAACTTTTTTTCAACAGGTAGCTGAGTTTCAAGCGATCAATATCTACATAATGATGCTGAATGATGTTCGGCGAATATTGGCAACGTATACCGCGAATCATGGCGCGCAATACATATTCGCTGTCTTCGCCGCCCCCCAAATCGTGACCGTGCGGCCCAAGCTCGGTTGAAAACTGCCCGGCAAGTATAAACACATGACGCCGTACCACAAGATTGCCGCCCCCAGGGATAGGGCCTTCTTCCGCCGTGATTGTTTTGGGTTGATCGCCCTGGTTATAGCGCGGCACCGGTAACGGGTAAATTCGATACGGTCCTTCGTCATGCACCCAGCTTGGTTCAGTTCCATTCCAATCAGGCAAGATGCGGCCACAATACAGTCCCGCATCGGGCCAGCTTTGTGCGGCATGTGCAATTGCAACCAGATAATTTTCGTCGACCCGATGATCATCATCGACAAAGGCCGTCAGTTCAGTATCGATTTCTGGAATGGTCCGATTGAGCGCATGCGACTTACCCGGTGTGGGAACTTCAATCAAACGGAGTGGCAGCCAGCTTTTGCTGACCTGTTGCGACTGATACGCCCGCATGCGAACCGCCGTATCATCCGTGCAGGCATTGGCCGCCACCAAAATTTGCACCGGCATGGCGGGGCGCTGTGCAGCATTGAGTGAAGCCAACGCCAGTTCCAGCAAATCTGCGCGGTTGTGGGTGCAAATTAGGATGGTAAGCGCGTCACTCATGCTGGATCGCGCAACCAACCCCAAACATACCCGACGAAATACGCTGCATTCATTTCTTGCCGCAACGAGTGGTGCGCACCTTGTTTAAAGCGCTGCATGAACGCCCGCCCGTGCGCGCGCGCTAATTGCGGAATAAGATAAAGCGGCGGAACGCGCGAGGCAGCGCCCCGCTTCCGTGCGCCTTCCATGCGTCCTTGACGAAAGTGCAGTTGCAAAAAATACGTACGGCGCAATTTCCAAGGCTCGATACGGTGATGAATGATTGCTTTAGGTGCCCAGCGCACAGTTTTTTTCAAGTTAACCAAGCGCTGATAGAGCTCTGTGTCCTCACCTCCAGACTGGATATTACCGCGACGCCCCAAATTGCCATCAAACCCCCCCGCGTCCAAAACGGTTTGCCGGTGGAAAACTGCATTGCCAGTGAAAATAGGGGTAGAAATTTCAGTAAGCACCCGTTCTACAGGCCCATAATCCAGCTCACCCAAAAATCCCAATAATTCGTCTGTAAGCCAATCAGGACGGCTATTGGGCAAAAGTGCGCGTATGCGGCCACCAATGGCAGCAGGATGATAAGAATCAATAATCTGCTCAAGATTAACCAACCAGTCAATCTCAGGGGTCTCGTCATCATCCAAAAACACCACGTATTCACCTTTTGCTTCCGCGAGCGCCCGGTTGCGGGCATGGGCCACGCCCAACCGGTTTTCCTGCACGACCCGGCAATCGATATCTATCCGCTGCCAGCCACCTTGGGCAAGCCACGCTCCAGTGCCATCTGGGCTGGCATTGTCCACAATTAAAAGTTCCCAAGCGCCTTGGGGAGGATGCAAATCGTGCAACCCGGTGAGCGTTTGTTTGAGCGCCGCCAGATGATTGTGGGAGCAAATGGATAACGTCAACTTCATCCTATAGTCCCAGCCGGGTTTGTAATTGTTTGAGATAATATCCAGCCCAAGCTATGAGCCGGCCATCATTGCTGCCAAGCGTGATTTTTCTTAGCAGCATAGCTGACGTGTCAGTGCCGAAAATATCCAAGCGGCGGATACGGAAGATGTCCACATCAGGGCGGTTAAAACCAGGCTGTACTGAAAAGGCTGCCTCAAAACCTGCCGCTTTTACAGCGGTCGCTTCCCGCTCACTGAAACGGCCATAGGGGTAAGCGAAATAGCGGCATGGAATATCCAAAAGGTTTAATTCGGCCTTGCAACCCTCAGTTTCATCGGTCAGCTCTGTGTCATTCAGTGCGGTGAGATCCTTATGGTTGCGGGAATGGCCATGAAAACTAAATCCTCCTTGCGCCATCTCCGCAATTTCAGTTCGGTTCAAAAGAGGGTAAATATTTCCTTCTGGGTTTTCATTTTTAGACCACGCATCCTTTTGACCGATCAAATTACTCACCAGAAACATGACCGCTGGCCAGTGGTATTGACGCAAAACCGGCCAAGCGTGTTCATACACACCTTTAAAACCATCATCAAAGCTAATCAGAAAGGCCTTCTCCGGTAAAGTTTTTTTACCCTGCCGCCAAGCCATAAAATCATCAACAGAAACAGCCTGCCAATTAGATTGCGCCAGCGCACTCATGTGTTCCGCAAAGCGTTGTGGGCTAATGCAATATTTGCGTTCCCACATATTATGGGCATCGCCCACGCGGTGATACATGAGTACAGGAATTCGTTGGGCTGTGTCCATTAGAAGTTCAACTTTTTTTAGCCACGAGGATAGCGCGATGGATGCTTAGCGGCAGCAGGCTCGGCAGCATGCGTAATTTGGCAGAAAACGAGCCGTGGCCCGCGAGTAAAGCCTTACGGAAGATGGGCCGCGCATTTTCGATGTCACCCTGCCAGTGCAGGGTATTACCTTGCTGGATCAATTTATCCCAAGTAAGAGAGTCAATTTTATCTGGCCCAAGCTGCTTTGCAATTTCGGGATGTCGGTGAAAAAATAGCTGTTTCGCCCTAAAGGTATCGAGCGCAGCTAACGCCTGGTTCCGAGTAGCCTGCACGCCGTCATGGTGATGATACCGGGCGAGCACCTCGGGCACGCGGATAATAGTGCCGGTGACAGATACTTCCATCCAGAGCAGATAATCCTCGGCAATGGTGAGACTGGTGTTGAATCCACCTGCTCCGATAATAGCGTTACGCTTAGTGAGGCAGGCATGAATGGGCCAGCGGCAACCCTCCAGCAAGGTGGCGACCTTGTCCGGGTTTTCGTAATCAGGTGGGACGAATGGCTCTCCACGCGGCCCGGGCAAACCCAGGTTTTGCCACCCACAATAAGCGAGAACGGCCTTGGAATCAAAAGCTAGCGCCGTATGCATTTTCTCCAGGAACGCAGCGCTCCAAGTATCGTCGCTATCGAGAAAAGCGATGAAGGCGCCACGCGCTTCCCTCAGCCCTAAGTTACGCGCGCGGCTTACACCACGTTCCGACAGGGTAAGCACCCTAAGACGGGGGTCGTTGACTGCACCGAGGATTTCAGGTGTGCGATCGGTGGAACCGTTGTCCACCACAATAAGCTCGAAATCGCCAAAAGTCTGCGTCAGCACGCTGTCGATGGCGGCCTGAATATGCCGCATACCGTTGTAACAGGGCATGATGATGGAAACGGTAGGATTCATGACTGATCGGCGCTGTGATGCAGGTTATAAGGAATGGGGTCGATCATTGCCTGATTCTACTCATTTTAAATAGTTGGTCCATTGCAATAACCTATTTTTGAGCCGGGTTTGCAAGTTGGCGCGCTGACCCAATTGCGTTGCCCTATCATGAGCTTCACGAATTTTCTTCAATAAACCCAATACAAAATCGGCTGCGGGGGCTTTTTCACCTGTACGGGTTTTATGCAGCACGCTTTCGGTTATAGCGAGAAACCCTTTGGCATATGCCTGTGCAGAATACTTATCAAGCACGCTTTGCCTACCCCGTTGCCCCAGCATTTCAGCCAGTGCCCCATCATGTAGCACACGCAACACGGCCTGTGCACAAGCGCCTTCATCTCCCAATGGTACCAGCAAACCATCTATTTCGTGCTCGATGCATTCACGCAAGCCAACGCAATCCATTGCAACCACGGGCTTGTTTAATGACATGGCTTCAAGCGCCGCCAAGCCCTGTCCCTCAAATATCGCCGTGGAGAGGAATACATTACTTTGCGCCAGCAAGGCGGGCACATCGCTTCTTGCCCCTAATACAAATACCCGACCATCCAACCCCAGCTCTTTGATCTGCTTGGGTAGTGCCTCCGCCAATTCACGGGCTTCGACCGGCCCAACGATAACAAAGCAAACGCTTGCATGCGTATCCACCACACGCCTAGCCACCCGAACAAACGTGGCGAAATCTTTTTGTGCCGAGATGCGCCCCACACCCAATACAAGCGGGACATTTGCGGGCAATCCCAACTCTTCACGAAGGGGTTTACACGGCTGCCGCGCGCGGATACCCAGGTCGTCAACATCGATACCGTTATACAGCGTGCTGACTTTCTCCGAGGGAAGCCATTCCAATAAACTGGCCCGCACATCCTCTGAGACCGCGATGACATGATGGCCCAGCTCGCCCAACAGCCACGCGTAAGCGGCAGGCCCCATAAAACGAATATAGCGCTCCAAATCGATTTCAAAGGGGGCATGGATATGCCAGACCACAGGCACATTCGCCTTACAGGCAGCGATGGCTCCATCGATAAGGTGACCTGTATTCAGGTGAATAAGATCAAAATCACCCTCGCGCAACCAGCTTTCGATCATCTCCGCGCGGGTAGCCGCATACGCTAGATAAGCCAGCTCGGCAGGCTTGCTTGGCCCGGTACAACACCCCAAAAGGGCAACCCGGTAAGACACGCCCAGTTCATCCAGCGCTTGAGTAACATCGCCCCGGTCGGGTACCAAAGCGCTAACATCTGCCCCGAGTTGGCGCAAAGCGCACAGCAGGGTCAGGGTGGTGCGATCCACTCCGTTGACCAAATTTGAATAATGAAAAACATGCAGGATTTTCATGAGTACAGCCTTATGGCCTTACGGAATTTAGTATAACCACGCAACAATAAACGCCAAGGGCCACACAGTGAAGCAACTAAAGCATTGCGTTTGCGAAGCACACCGATTGCAGTGGCTGGATAGTGTACAAGAAGATATTTAAACACGGGGCGAAATAACGCCATGCGTGAAAAGCAAGCAACAAACTCCGCTATCAAAGAGGCATTTCCCGGATGGATGCACAATTTATTTTCCAGAAAACGGGCATCAAGTTCGCGCACTCGTTGCAACCCTTGAGTGGCCGATAATTGCGGCCAAACCCAAGAGGCGGGAATACTGCCCAAGCCCGTGTCCAGATACCACGTAACCAAACGCCGTATCAGGGCATCCATAATATGGTTGGCGAGTCCAACCTTAGGGGCAACCTCAACATTACGTAGCGGTAATACCAACGGTTCAGTACAGACTAACAGGCTGCGGGCAATCGCCCAACTTGTTACCGGCACAATTTCCCCAATGGCAAGCGGGAGGGCACAGATCAATTTGCGCCGGAACACCATACAACTCAAGTTACCCCTGTCTCTGCCCAACAAGGTCTGCCGTGTCCAGAGCGGCTCAGGGCTGGGGTCTTTGACGGCGTTACCATTGCAATTAAGCGCGTCCGGGTAATACACATCCGAAGGTGCGCAGACCAGCGATAGCTTCGCGTCTGACTGCAATGCGGCCAGGCTTTGCGCAAGAAATTCGGGGTGATGCCGGCATCCCGCTGCGGCACAGGCAATGAACTCGTAACGTGTCTCCGACAATGCTTGGTGCCAAGCTTGGGTGATCACAGCGGCTGTCGGCAAAACACGCAGCCTAGGGTGCAGCAGTGAAGCAGGTACGTTCGCTGCTGTACCATCCGTGGAAAAAACAATAATCTCGGCATTCTCCGGCAAACTATCAAGGCTGGCCCGGATGCGGTCTATCAGTTCGTGGTCCCCTGCTTGGGTAGGGATGAGCAAAGCCAGTCCAAGGGAAGTGGCCATTGTCGGAACAGGGTTTACAATTTTATCGGGAGCCACCACCATGCGGCCCGCCTTGCCAAGAACCAATTGCCCAAGCCAGAAAAAACCGTCCCGCCTCAATAAATCAGCCAACTGCTCCGCATAATCTTGTTCATTGCATAACCAGTTCACACAAGCGGCTTCCAGATCAGAAACGAGCCCACGCGCCGCAAGCTCACGCCATCGAAGTAAAGCTGGACTAGGTGCAGGATCAGACACCAGGTGCGAGACTCGCTCGTCAAACCAGCTCCCCGCGGGAAAAGTCCGCACCAACGCCAACGCAAGCTGGTTTGCACGATTGCTATCCTGTGCCGTCATTTTCATAAAGCCCTTAGCCCGGATGCTCATGCAATCTTCCGTCTGCGGGCCCGCGTTGCCATGTGTGGCACCGCTCGGATTCAATCGCCAGCGAGTCAGCAGGTAAGGCAGGTTGGTCATGCGATGCCCTGCGAGCAGAAGATTAAAAAACAGACCGTAGTCCATACACCCTCGCCTAATCTTGTTGTCATAAGCGCCACAAGCCAGGACGATTTCTTTGCGTGCCATGATAGTAGGATGATGCATGGCGAAATAAGCGAACATGAGGGTAAACAGACTATCCGGGTCGGTGGGTTGACGGTCTATTCCCAGAATGTCACCTTGGGTATTCATGGTGAACCATTGGCTGCCTACCGCTGCGATATCTGCATGCTGATCCAGATAATCCGCCTGGATGGCCAGCCGCTCAGGCACCATGGTGTCATCACTGTCGAGGATCGCAACATAGGGTGCGCGGGCAAGTTTCAAAGCCTGGTTGGTAGCACCGCCGATGCCCTGATTTTCCTGCCGGTAAACAACCACACGAGCGTCTTGGTCGGCGTAATGTTTCATGATCTCTGGTGACTGGTCGTTACTGCCGTCATCCACCAGGATGAGCTCCAGGTCAGGCATGGTCTGCGCCAGAACGCTTTCGATGGCTTCACCAACATAAGCCGCACAGTTATAGGCGGCCATCAACACGCTTACACGGGGGTTAGAATCGCCTGCCCGTTGCGGCGAATCAGGTGTTTCAGCTTGCGGCTTCATCCGGCTTCGCTATGAGCTTCTTTCTGACAGAGGGGGGGCAATCACCAAAACGCCGACGAAAATAGTCCATGATCCCGTAAAGTTGCGCCTGATAATAAGGCTGATGCCGCCGCCGGTTTATCTCACGGACATAGCGCGTGGTTTCCCAATAGAGACGTTGAACGAATCCATATTTACCAGGCTCGCCTAGCGAAAAACCGGGAAGGAGTTGCCGTAAAATTTTTTGCGCAACCCGCATACGCCCGCGCAAAGAAAGATGCCTGCTCGCCCAAAACAACTCATTTCGGATCATGAAATACTTCCACAACGGCGATTCTGCACCACCAAACGATGCTGAAACTTTATGCCACAATTTAGCGCCTGGCACGGCGTATGAAGAATAACCGGCCGCCCTTGCCCGATAGCACCAGTCCATCTCCTCAAAGTTCAGAAAAAATGCCTCTTCCATCATTCCTATATTTTTAACCATGTCGACACGGCAGAACAAAGCGCAGCCAATGACATAATCCACCTCAAAAGGCTGAGCACACAACGCCCCAGTATCGCGTTCTCCCTGGCCAATAAACATGATCTCCGTGGCGTTTCTATCCCATTTACCACCCAACGTCCAAATAATGTCCGGCTGGGAATAGTAATAACTTTTAGCGCCGAAAATACCTGCCGCCGGATAAGCGGAAGCCGCATCAATAAATGCGTTTAGAATGTCCGGATCCACAATCGTGTCATTATTAAGCAACAAAATGAACGCGGGTTGTTCGCTTAATGCATGCGCTATCCCGGCATTATTTCCACCAGCGTAGCCGAGATTTTTTCCGGTTTCCAACAGTTCCACATCAGGAAACGCCTGCCGGATCTGCGCCACGGATCCATCGCTGGAGCCATTGTCGACAACCAGTATGCGAAAGTTGGGATAGTTGATTTTCTGAACCGATTGCAGGCATTCGAGCGTATCTTTCCATCCGTTCCAGTTGAGAATGATGACAGATACCATAGGCATATTAGAAATAGATGGAGCGCTCACCATATGTTCTGCCTTAAATGTCTAAACACACCACAATGAAAAATGGCAAACACAATATGTGACTTAGTATTCAACACTACACTTGATTCCCCGCAGAGAATATTAGCCTAAAATGCGGCGTATTTTTTTGAAGAAAGAGAGCTGTTCACATGGTTGCTCATCAACGAACGGGGGCAAAACCGGATAAGATTGAGCAAATGTGGCTCATTCATACAATAGGCTGCGCCCCCCCAAGCAATTGGCTGCATCAAAGGATTTCAAAAGTAGCATCCGTTGGTTAATCCATCATCCAACCACAAGTATCTCAATATCTTTGTAGATTTGGTTCAACACACTGCCCGAACAGGCTTCCAAATATCTAGCGCCATTATCTGTAGCTACAACAATTTAAACTTCTGACATCAACATTTGAATTCGCTTAACCTGGCTGGCTCATTTCATACAAAAATACAAAAAACTACAGCCTCATCGCTTAATCATGTGCGAAATGGCTGATAGAAATCTATAGCCTGGCTGCTTAGTAATCCATGCGAGATGGGATTCAAGCTCTCTAATTCGTTTTTCGTTTATCTTCGCATCCTGTACCAACAATTGAATCTGTTCCTGCGCCGCAATTAACCCTGACTGGTATGTATCTGTGCCATTGATCGGAATAGCCTTTACCACAAACTGGTAGGTTTCCGCATCCGGGTTACGTTGCTTGATATACTCAAGAAATTGGCGGTCCTCATCTGTTTCTGGATTGGTCTTGAATTCAGTTTCTGACGCCGGCAAACGATTACGGTCAAGAGCAACAACCAGATAGCCCGCTTTCTCAAAGGTTTGATATACGTTTTGAAGCGTAAAAAAACGAATATGCGTATCGTCTAGCAAGCCTAAAGAGCGATATGCAAATCTCCCACGCGCCATCTCGTAGACCACAGAGCAGTGTGCAATATTGGGTATGGAAGCCAGCACATACGCACCCTCCCTTAGCAAAGGCTTCATTTTATACAGGACGGCGGCAGGATCCTTAAGGTGTTCCAACACATCGGCGAAAGTAATTACGTCAAATTGCCTATCGTGTAGCAGTTGGCCCACGTTCATCGTCTCAATATCACCGATAATGAGATCCTCACAATATGGGCGGGCGTAATTCGCAGCATCGGGGTCAATCTCGATACCGGTTACTTGACAACGTTGGATTTCGTGTAAGGCACGAGTTTGAAAACCCATGGCACATCCTACTTCCAACACCTGTTTGTTTTCACCAACGAGCGCGAGCAGCTTAGTGTTTTGCGGTGTAGGCTGTTGATTTTCTGGATACGTATATTTATTCATATAAAAACTTGTTATTAAGATTTAGATTAATTTCACTATTTCCGTATAGCCAGCATTTTCAATGCTTCATTCTGGATAGCGCTAAGACCATAACGTCAAATTTTTCAACATCTGTTGGAAATTGTGACGGAACCTCTGTTTTCCTCATGCGCAATCAAACTCCATTCCCCATCCAAATCAATAAATCCCTCGTTCTGCCCGGATACAACAGCACGATTAATATGAGAGGCAATAACCTGAATCGGCACGACATTCTCACTGTAAAAAACGGGTTGGAATGAACCGGCAAGTGCAACCCCCAAACGTAGCGAATAAACACCCGGTAGAAATGGGAAGTTTCGTACTGTGTAACTCAAGGTGTAGATTCCTGGCAAGAGATTGCCGGGCACAAGTTTGCCGAGACTTTGGCTAGTCGCCAAATAGAGAAAATCGGTTGTGTGTATACCAAGTCCAAATATAGGCTCCGGAAGCATTTTTTTTACTCGATAAGTCACTTTAAATTCAATATCCTCAAGGTGCTCAACGGTTAAAACTGGTTGCCCTGCCATGTTAAAAACAGATACCGATTCAATTTCAACATCACCGCTGGATTCTGTGCGGCCTGCTTTGGTTGAATGCTTGGCTTCATGAATCTGCTTGTCACTGACCTCATAAAAAGCATTACAAACATCCTTTGGAACTCCATCTAAGGCAAGAAGGCCATGACTCATAAGTATTGTGCGGGTGCATAGGCGTTCAACCTGGCGGATATTATGGGAAACAAGTAACACAGTTTTTCCCTGCCGCTTAATCAAGTCCTCCATACGGTCAAAGCATTTACGCTGAAATGCCAAATCCCCCACCGCCAAAACTTCATCGACAATCAAGATGTCCGACTCTACGCTGGTGGCAATAGAAAACCCCAACCGCACCTGCATACCGGAAGAGTAACGTTTAATCGGCGTATCGATAAACTCTTCCAGTTCCGCGAACGCAACGATGTCATCAAACTTATGCATTATCTCTGCTTTGGGGATGCCCAAAATGGCGCCGTTGAGATAGATATTTTCACGACCGGTAAGATCCCCCACCAAACCGGCACCCACCTCGATCAGTGGCGCCACCTTACCTGTAACAACAATGCGGCCACTGGAAGGTTTTGAAATGTTGGCCAATAGTTTAAGTATCGTACTTTTGCCGGCGCCATTGTGGCCGATAATGCCAACAACCTCGCCTGGCTCAATACTAAAGCTGACGTCATTCAATGCTTTGAACGGGGGGCGCTCTTCAATCGGCTGCCCGGTAAATCGCCGCCACTGGTTAAGTGCGGTGGTTTTCAGGCTCTGCATCTGGCCAAGCTGGTATTCTTTGGTGACGTGGTTAACTTCAATGATGGGCATAGGGCATTGGTCTATCTGATACCCTTAAAAGATATCTGAGGAATTTTTTCTCTTTCTCGGCATGGTCGGATTATACTTTAATACGACTTATTGATAGGCATCACCAAAATCAAGGTCGAATTTCAGTGCCGCATCAATCACCGACTCCATACCTTCTTCCAACTCAATAAAGTAGCGGCGTATTTTTTAAAGAAAGAGGGTTGCTCATCAACGAACGGGAGCAAAGCCGGATAAGATTGAAGAAACGTGGCCCATTCATGCAATAGGCTACGATCCCCTAAACGATTGGCTACATCAATTGCCAACCAACGGGTGCCACGTGTCCTCTTCCCAAGTTCTTGTGTCAGATCAAATGGTGGATTGCGGTTCATGGCTATAGACCGTAACGGCGCATAAACAGGAAGGAAAACAAAATCGTGCAACATGGATAAAACGTCCAACTCGATCCCATAGCCGTGCTTGGCATTCTTGGCGGTAGTACTATTGCCGTGCAAACGAAACGTTGCCAACGGTCGTGGAGCGAAGGCAATCCCGGTATGCACAGCAATCCGCGTCCAAAATTCAAAATCACATATTTGAATGAGCCTCGGGTTAAAAAACCCTGATTTTTCGAATACGCTACGGCGAAACATAACCGCCGTTGGCTCGCCAACAAAATTAACGGCTAGATTGTCTATCACAGCCTCGCTGTATGCCTCAGCTGAGATCATTGCCGCACCCGGGAAAAGCGTCGAGAGCGTAGGAATGTTCAGAAAATCCTGTTGTGTGCTTTTACTCACACCTTCCTCGAAAGCAAAATTTCGCTGGCACGCGACAATTGAACAGCTCAACGTGCTTGCATCGAGCATAGCTTCTAAACACTCCGGTTCGATCCAGTCGTCCTGAAAAACAAATTTGATCCATTCGCCACGGGCTAATTCCATGCAACGGTTCCAATTACCTACCAATCCAAGATTATTCTCATTGCGGAATAGCCTAATGTGCGCTTCTGGATATAAGGCTGAGTATGCTTGGAGCATTTCCCATGTCGCATCAGTGGACTGATCATCAACAATAATGATTTCCATATCTTTCATGGACTGAGAGATCACACTGTCCAAACACTCCTTGATATAGCGGACACCATTAAATGTTGGGATGCAGACAGTCACCCTAGGGCGATTACCTGGCTGGTCAGCGTGGACTTTAGAGATCAGATCCAAATGCAACGTAGCCAAATATTGACTCCAAATAGCGATTTCTACTTTGTCGATTGACAGAAAATTGGGAACACGCTCAAGCACCGAAATTGTGTGTTGTATCTGGCGTGGGCGGTTGCTAGTCATGTTAGCTGCATGCTGACGGTAAAGAGCATAAACACCATTACAATAGGCGAATTTCTTTCCACGTGAGGCCAGCCGCAACCAAAGGTCATAGTCCTCGCATGCCCCTAAACTGAGGTCAAAACCACCTAATTTTTCAATTTCAGTACGACGAGTAAGCGCGCTATGGACTACGATAAAATTCCCTGATAAGAGACTACGGAGCATATCTGGGGTGCCGTATTTTGTCTTAAAGAGCGCTGGCGAATCCACCCATTTAGTGGTATCGCCATCGTTAAAAAAAGCAAAGTCCGAGTAGACGACAGCGAGATCACCGTGGTCGGCAAAAAGAGAAAGTTGAGCTTCTAGCTTACCAGGCAGAATCAGGTCATCTGCATCCAAGAACTGAATAAACTCGCCACACGCCATCTCTATCCCTTGGTTACGAGCACCTGATAGACCTTGGTTGGCTTGATGAATGACACGTATCCTAGAATCGTCCGCAGCAAAAGCTTCGGCCACTGATGAGGTGTTATCCGATGAGCCATCATTGACAATGATGGCCTCCCAGTAAGGATACGTCTGCGCTTGCAAACTTGCGACGCAGTCCGACAGAAAACGGGCCTGGTTATAGCAAGGGATAATGACACTAACTGTTGGATTCATAACTTCCTACCGAACAGATCAAGCAATCAAGACTCCCCCCAATCAAGGCGCACAGATGATTTGGCATAATCATCTATCTAGACTCTTTCAATTTGTCATCAGCCACTAAAGACTGAGTGTAACTATCAACGGCCCAAAACATACAACTAACCCTGACCACAACCAAGGCGTCTATTATTCTTTTAGTAAACAGCATAAGTTCTAGCATCTTGATTCTGCAAAATTTGCAGTATTATTGGATGTTCCATTGTCACCAATAGTGCACACATTGTCAGCGAAAGCTCGTGTTTCAGCGCTCTGAATTACATCTGAAAAATAAATATCTTGGTTATTACAGGAGTTAATAATGTAAGCGATTGGTCTCATAGGTTGCTCGACGATTGAAAGTTATAAAATAAACGCTGCACGTTACTCGTACAAAAGCCTTGCGCAAATAGCATTCACTTTCATCACATTAAAGGGTAAGACGCGCTACAAAAACACTTCCAATATCAACATAACCTAACTGACAGTTGATGTGCTTGCTAATTTGCACGTCATATATTTTAATGAGCATTAATTAATTCATCCCATTTTTTCATTATCAACTCTGCATTGAAATTATTCATAATAATTTCCCGATTAACATCCCCAATCACTGGGATTAATTCTCGATGGTCAGCGAGAATTTTTACTAATCTTGCTAAAGCCAATGAATCACCTACTGGGTAAAGCCACTTCTCATTGTCTTTACCTACTACAGCACATATACCAGCTATGTTGGTTGCAATAACTGGTAAGCGCCAATACATATATTCCATTATACAATTTGGCATACCCTCTGAGCGGGACGAAAGCAAACCAATATCCGATGTTCTTAGTAAATGTAATAAATCAAATCGGCTTACACCTCCCAGCAAAGTTACAAAATCACCTAGATTCTTGTTGATAATCATAGTTGCTAATGTGTCCCTGTCTGACTGCACAGGGAAATCACCCGCTATGCGCAAATGAAAATCATAACCCCACTCTTTAAGTAGATATGCACTATCAATTAAAGTAACTGGATCTTTTTCGCTATACAGATTAGCTACATGAAGAAGATTTATTTTGCCTGCACTCTGAGCGCGTGGGGCTATATCCGCAGACACATCATAACCAGGAACATAAGCATTTGAAATAATTGCAATATTATCCAACGATGTTTTGAAAATGGTGGACAAAAACTTTGCGCCAGCTTCTGAGTTAGCCACAAAAATAGGGGTTTTCGCTTTGATTTCACGGATTATAAAACGACTATATGTCATACCTGCTGCATCAAACCCCCCTCTATGAATCCAAAATACAATAGGCTCTCCAAAGTGATGTTTAAACAATATGGATACAAGGCACGGCCAAAATGTGAATGCAAAAATATAATCAAACGTCTCCTTCAACAACAAATTCCGATAATTCGCCAACTGCTTGCGCCAACTTGTTCGGTATCTAAAGAAACTCCAAGAAAGTGGAAAAATAGTTTGCTTAGACCAATCTAGTATTGGCCACGCGCTGATCTCTTTATAGTCAATCCCCCACTCTATCAACTTGGAAATGAGCGGTGCGTGACCTGTAGGTGAAGGAAACCCCCATACTTGTACAGCATAGCCTTTATTATGAAGGTAGTGAGCAAGCAACACGCCTTGCTTCTCAGCCCCACCGTTGGTTAAGCATGGCAAGAATATCAATACTCGCTTGGAGTGATTCATATGATGGCTAACGCTGCATGATTGCAGCTAGTACAGGCATGTTAAAGCAAACGCTCAAAAAAGGCGGTAGGCTGTTCGTCTGTGTATACATGCTATTTTTTACTCGAGCAAGAAACCAACAGTGAGATATTATTGAACCAATATAGCCCTTCAATTTCCCAAGGCGTATATTTCTTAATTGTGTTAATGATCGTATATGGTGAATACCAATGATTGTGATCAGGATGTACCGCTTCAGCAAACAAATCACGTTCGTCATTAAATTCAAAATGCTTTGCAAAACATTGGTATAAGTCTGGCACGGTTAACACAAAACGTTTGGCAGAAATTTCTGCCATAGCTCCTAAAAAGTCCTCGATATTGCCAATGTGTTCAAGTACCTCTGGAATAATAACTATGTCATAGTTTTCGAGATTCTCCAGATTTGGAAGAAAACAGCCATTCTTAATATAGGGCGCAAGTAGTTGGTAACTTTCAGTGTGAAGATCATAACCATCTAACCGTTCACAGTGGGGCGCTAATGCAACATGTATGTTGTTAGCCGGATCTGTGAGGGGATAGCCAGCACACCCGATATGCAATACTTTTTTGTTGTCACAGAATTCCCGAAAGACATCAAGTCTAGGGATTCCTTTGTAAACAGAAGATACCTTTACATATTGCAGATAAAACGAACTATGCATACTCTCCATTGATTTCATCATGTTTTTTGGTTACTCCTCAATTTTAAATATAAAAATCTGCATATTTGAACGCAGCTAGGGTAACAAAGCTACATCGTCAATATGCCATGAAACCGGAAGTTCTAGCATTCTCGAACCAGCAAGCTTGAGCTCGCTACCCGTAGAGACTACCATAAACGTATGCAATGCCTCACCAACAAAGATCGGTCGATGATTTGCGGCATACACACTGAATCGAACACAATATGTACCTGTTGCCATAGGATAGGTTGGCGTTACAAATAGTATGCAGTGTTCGCCTGGAGCCAAACTCGGCCGATCATCGAATATCGCAGTGGATCCAGCGTGCAGATATACAAAATCGGTAGTGTGCGTACCAATAATGATCTGTGGCGTATCTATATAGTCTCGTACCTGAAACTTGACCCTAATTCTTAATGGATCTCCGGCAGAAATTTTCTGAACTTCAGCCCCGTTAGATTCTACAATGACTATTTCTTGTACAGAGATTTCACCAGATGAGTGAGCTCGAGAGGTAACTTTTGTTTGCGTGTGAATTTTTTCATTGGCTTGATCATAAAATTTTTGACAAACATATTCCGGCTCTCCCTCGGCTACTATTTTGCCATGGTCAAGCATAATGGTTCGGCTACAAATACGGCCTATTTGCCTGATGTTGTGACTGACTAGTAGTACAGTTTTTCCGTCTTGCCTAATCATTTTCTCCATACGTTCAAAGCACTTCCGCTGAAACGCTAAATCACCCACTGCGAGAACTTCATCCACAATCAAGATGTCTGACTCCACACTAGTAGCGATGGAAAACCCCAGCCGCACTTGCATGCCTGATGAATAACGCTTAATCGGGGTGTCGACGAACTCGTCAAGTTCGGCGAAGGCTACAATATCATCAAATTTGCGCTTTATTTCTGCTTTGGAAATGCCAAGGATGGCACCGTTGAGGTAGATGTTTTCGCGCCCGGTGAGATCGCCTACCAAGCCTGCACCAACTTCGATCAACGGTGCTACCTTGCCCTTGACGGTGATGCTGCCGCTGGAAGGTTTTGAAATGTTAGCCAGCAGCTTGAGTATCGTGCTTTTGCCGGCACCGTTGTGGCCGATGATGCCGACGACTTCGCCTGCCTCGATGCTGAAGTTGACGTCATCCAGTGCCTTGAATGGGGTGCGCTCTTCAACCGGCTGGCCGGTGAGCCGCCGCCACTGGTTAAGTGCAGTGGTTTTCAGGCTCTGTATATGGCCAAGCTGGTATTCTTTGGTAACGTGATTGACTTCAATGATGGGCATAGCGGTTAATCGTTAGCGGAAGCGGTTAGAAAAGATCAAATAGGGTCAAAAAGATCAAATAGGGTCAGACACCAATTTTCGTTTTTGCGGCTAAAGCAGCTCCTACATAAACGTTCACAACTGATTAATGATTTGTCAGCTTTGCTACCAGACGCGGCGAGAGATTTTGGTCGAACAACAGCTTCATGCCGCAACGGCGATCTGATGTCTTTCGCGGTCAGCTGCGTAGGCCAGGCAGGCCTGGATATCTTCCGCAGTAAGGTAGGGAAAGTCGGCCAAGATTTCACCAGGTGTCATGCCAGAAGCTAGGTAGTCTAAAACATCATAAACCGTCATGCGCATGCCTCGGATACATGGTTTGCTTCCGCGCTTGCCTGGCTCGATGGTGATTCTGTCTTTGTAGTTCATGCTTGATTTCCTTATGTATTCCGCAGAATCAATAAACTCATTGCATTTGGTGCGGGCCAGCCTGCAACTTGCGGCGCTACCTTGATAATGATTGACGTCTGTTTAGCGTGTTAGCCAGCAGATTGAACATCGTGCTCTCGACTGACCTGTTGCTGCCAATAATACCAAACAACACCGCGCCTTGCTCGACCGAGAAATTGACGTCATCCAGCGCCTTGAAAGGGGCACACTCTTCAATCGGCTGGCCTGTAAGCCACCGCCACTGATTAAAAGCAGTGGTTTTCATGTTTTGCAATTGGCCAAGCGGGTATTTTTTGGTGACGTGGTTGACTTCGATGATGGGCATAGCAGTATTTCATTTTTGCCTCCACCAATCAATGATCAAATAGGGTCAGACATTCTTCGGCACGTCCAGGATGAACGGATGTTTAGCGGACTATTTCCTCTAGCCGAATTTTTCGCTCAGACAACTCTTGTAATAACTGTTCCGCCAAGTCGCCCAAGGGATTACCTCCTCTCAACTCGGCTCTTTCAATTGTGGTTTTAAGTTTATAAATATCCGATTGTTTTTTTTCATACAGTTCTTGCTGAATCTCATCCATGCGGCGACGTAATTGCCCAGTACGGCGGATAGTTTTCAAGACTCTCAATTCCACACCCTGATCAGCAATTTCTTCCGGATCCTCAATCTCCTGCATCCGGGGATCCTGAATGAACTCCAGCACCAGTTTTTCAATAGCCTGCTGGTCACCGCGCTCGTAAGCAAGGTTTACTTTTATCATTAGTCCGTGGCGGCGCAGGCGCTCGGGTTCTGTGGTGGCGCGGTCGGGGTGCATCATCATGGCGGCGCGCCGGAATGCCTGTTTAAGTTGCGGCGTAATAACCAACGGCGGAGGTGGCTGGGCCTCTATCAAACCCGCTTCTTCGGCTGACTTTCTAGCTTGCTCCTGCGCTGCTTGTGCATGGATTTGGGCATCCGCATCATCGGGAGAGAGTCCCGCCTGTGCGTTAGCAATTTGCGCGTCCAGCTCATCTAGTTGAGCGTAAAATCGCCCAACCATTTCATAATAACGGCGCTGGAACTGTGCTGTTTCTGCTTTGGCTGTTTCCAGTTCTAATTCCGCCGAAATAACCTGCTCTGCAAGCTTAACCTGATCACCCACCAGACGGATAAGCTCCTGATCTAAAGTGGGCTTCACTCTGGTTCTTTCCAGCTGAGCGTGAATTCATTAAGCCGCTCCCACGCAGCGGGATCAATTTGCTTTTTATTGCTGATCCCGAGCCCCTTCAGTTGCTCCAGTGCCCTAGTATCACCTTGCTGTCCGGCCTTGCGATACCAAGACGCCGCCTGCTGGTCATCCTGCGTCACACCCTGGCCATTGTGGTACATCAATCCCAGATTGAATTGCGCTTCCGCATGTCCCTGCTCTGCGGCTTTGCGGTACCAAAATGCCGCCTGCTGATCGTCCTGTATAA
Source organism: Candidatus Nitrotoga sp. MKT (assembly GCA_003402345.1). Classification (GTDB taxonomy): domain Bacteria; phylum Pseudomonadota; class Gammaproteobacteria; order Burkholderiales; family Gallionellaceae; genus Nitrotoga. Next base: position 84,927 of record QFXH01000003.1, read on the forward strand.
CGCCCTGGCCGTTGCTGTACATAATGCCTAAAATGTATTGCGCCCGCATATCTCCCTGCTCTGCCGCCTTTAGAAACCAAAATACAGCCTGCGGGTCGTTTTGAATAACCCCCAACCCGTTGTTGTATAAAAATCCTAAATTTAATTGGGCCGAAGCATGCTTCTGTTCTGCGGCTTTGTTATACCAGGACACAGCCTGCTGGTAATCCTGGGTAACGCCTTGGCCTTTTTCATACAAGAATCCTAGATTGAATTGCGCCTCCGCGTGCCCCTGTTCTGCGGCTTTACCATACCAGAAGGCGGCCTGTTGATAATCCTGAAGCACACCCAGACCTTTGTTGAACGAGGTTCCTATTGCATATTGCGCCCGCACATGTCCCTGCTTTGCGGCTTTCAGATACCAAAACGCGGCCTGCTGATAATCCTGTGTAACGCCTTGGCCTTTGCTGTACATAACGCCAAGTTCGTATTGCGCCCGCGCATGTCCCTGCTCTGCAGCCTTCATATACCAAAATTTAGCCTGATCGTGATCTTGCTCAACCAATTGGCCGCTGTTGTACATGGCTGCCAAATTAAATTGCGCCCGGGCAAACCCCTGTCCTGCGGCTTTGCGGTACCAAGACGAAGCCAGTTCGTAATTCTGTGTGATGCCTTGACCCTTTTCGTACATATATCCAAGGGCTTGCTGCGCCCATGCATTTCCTTGCTCTGCACCCATGCGGTACCAAAACATAGCCTGCCCATAGTCCTGCATAACCCCTTGCCCGTTGTAGTGCATAACACCTAGCGCATATTGTGCCCGTGTATGGCCTTGTTCTGCGGCCTTGAAATACCAAGACATTGCCTGCCGGTAATCCTGTATCACGCCCTGCCCGTTGTAATACATGGCTCCCAGATTATATTGGGCCTGCTCAAGCCCAGCTTCTGCCGCCCTCTGATACCAATAGAGCGCCTGCCCATAGTCTGTCCCGGCCACTTCGCCAAGCCAATATAGCCTACCCAAGTCATTCCATATTTCAGGGTCATTTTCATTTTGATTGGCTATACACCAGTCTAAAGCCAGCTTTGCGTAATGCTGGGCGTGTTCCTTGTGGACGGGAAAGCTCCGTCCACCATTGTGGAGAAGCGATAAGGGGAAATAGGCTTTGCCATATTGCTTATCCGCCAATTGCTTGAAAGCATCCAAGGCATCTTGCAGATCGTCCAGGTCACTGCGTGTCCAGACGATACCAAAGCCTGATTTATCGCCAAGCTCTGTAATATGGTTATAGGCATCCCGCGCTTGGCGATAAAGCGCGTCGACGTCTTCTGCCAGTGTCGGATCTTGGCTACTCATAATTGCCGCCATTCCTCGCGCGACAAGACTGCCGTGTTGCCCTGTATGCACCACGACTTCCTGTGTAGTTACTTTGGCTGGAAGATTTGTTCGTTCTGTCATAAACATGTACCCAAAATAAAGCACCCCGCAGCAAGCTACGGGGTATTAACTACGCTTTTCATCCGCTGGCTTTCACCAGCCTTCACTCCAAGGAGCGGGGAATTGAACCCGTAGAGATTAAAGGCCAGTGTCTATGGGAAATAATTCTTAGCTGGCATTGGCTTTGCTGCCTGTTATCTATACAGGCAGATGCCAATTGAAGGCTCGATAGTGCCGTTCCTCTTTATGTACCACATTACGTCTGTTTGCTACTGCATCAATAAGCATTTTCATGGCAACATTCGCGCGCACTATGCTTCAGCTTGGTTTTTAAATAGTGATACCGATACTACTGCCGATGAAAATATCCATTGAAAGATCAACCCCACGCGCAAACACGCCTAAATTCGTGCCACTATTTATAAACCTTACCTATCTGCCAATTCGAAAACATTTTCGATGCCATCTCGCGTTGCTCTGGCGTCAAAGTGATTGAATCACGTAACTTTTTAGCGTTTACGTTACCGCCATATTCAACCGCCAGATTAGACCACACATAGGACAATAACTCGTTCTTCCGCACCCCATCACCTAGGTAGTACGCCAAAGCGAGGTTGTACTGCGCATCAGTATTTGCATGTGCAGCCGCTTTTTCCCATAACCCCGTAGCTTTGACGGCATCCTTTGGAACGCCTTCGCCAAAGTAGTACATTGACCCAAGATTTAACTGCGCATCGGGATACCCTTGCATCACCGCCTTCTCCCATAACTCAAGCGCTTTAGCGACATCCCTGGGCACACCTTCGCCTCTGTTGTATATTGCCCCGAGGGTAAACTGTGCGTGGGCAAAGCCACGCTCTGCCGCATTCTGCCACCATTCCAAGGCCTTGGCAGGATCCTTCGGTATGCCCTTGCCATCGCGGTACAACCAACCGAGATTTAACTGTGCGTCGGCATTCCCCTGCGCCGATGCCTTCTGCAGCCAATCTACAGCTTTGACATAATCCTTAGGTACACCGTCGCCGTTGACATACAACATGCCAAGGCCAGCTTGTGCCTTGACATGGCCTTGTACTGCAGCTTTCTCATACCACTCTGCAGCCCTGCCAGTATCCTTGGCCAAAATTTTATTATCCCCACCGGTATCGTACATCCACGCTAAATCATACTGTGCGTTTGCATCACCAGATTCCGCAGCCATTTTTAATTGCGCAAGACTCTTTTCTGCCTCTTGATCTGCTGGTGATGGTGACATTGATTGACCATACGCACTTACCGCAACAGTAAGCAACAATGTAAAAAGCAATTTCCCTGTAATGCGCATATAACTATGTACCAATGACATTTTTAGACCTCATTCAAATTCATCATGTCCGCCGACTGGCGAAGTGTTAATGGAAAAACGGTTATCGTACTGTTGATTCAGCCAGATTATGTTTGAAGTCCGTTCGCCTTGAGCCTGTCGAAAGGTAAATGGGCTTCAACAAGCCCAGCCGGAATAGGGTTAATGTTTCACCATACCGGATCAATAATGAGTATTTCTGCATGCTAAATCAACAGATATATTCTTACCCCTGGATTGACGCTCGCACAAAATTACGAAGCAATCAACAGAGTGATTTCGTGAAGTTCAGGTGAGATAAACTTAGAAAATTAACCCAGTACCAAGGCTATTTTACAAATCAATTGCATTACCGACTCAACACTTGTCCTGGCTTCCAATTTGCGGATAGACGTTCCGCTTCAGCGCGTTGAACGGAATTCAAGTTGGTTAAATCGCGTAATTTTTTCGCATTTTCATTGCCTTGCGCAGCAGCCAGATTGTGCCATGCATAAGCCAACACCCCGTCCTTTGCCACGCCCTTGCCATTTTGATACATCCATCCGAGGCTGGTCTGCGCTTGGGCAAGACCTTGCGCTGCCGCTTTTTGATACCATTCCACGGCTTTAGCAGTATCTTTCGTTACGCCTTCACCTGTGAGGTGTATCGTCCCGAACTCAAACTGGGCCTTGGGGTACCCTTGATCCGCTGCTTTTTTATACCACTCTGCAGCCTTGATAGGATCTTTAGCCACACTAGTTACCGCTTCACCGCTGCCATACATTGCCCCAAGTTCAAACTGGGCCTTTGGGTACCCTTGAGCTGCCGCTTTTTGATACCACTCCACGGCTTTGTCGGCATCCAAAGGTACACCAATACCATTAGCATATATCCATCCAAGGCGTGTTTGGGCGCTGGCATCACCAGCCTCTGCTTGCTTTTCCACTTGCTCCAAACTATTTGTTGCGGTCGATACCTCTGCTGCTAAAACATAGCCATTTAATGTTAAAAGCAAAATCACAAACTGTACAATTATTTTCATTTTGGCCCCATCGTTATTACGGCATAGAAAATGCATGCCGCATACATCACCTTCCCAACTTGCTCTGAGTAAGTTACTTCAATATAGTTCGCGGGTAATAATTGTCAAGGGCTAATTTAAATGCCTGCAACAAGCAAATAAATATTCAATATTGAAAGATTTATTTTAGGATGGGCAATATAAATTCACGCTGACAACTACCAAATTATTAATAACAAGGGCATAGCACACGCGCATTAAAAATTTGTGCATTCCCATTAACTGAATAGCGCGCGCAGCTTCCCAACATCAGGTTGGTAAATCACTCCCTTTTCGGTAATCAGCGCTGTAACCAATTCAGCAGGTGTAATATCAAACGAAGGATTGCGTATCTGCACGCCCTCCGCAGCCCAGTGGAAATCCCGGAAGCCTTTTACCTCGTCCGCATGGCGTTCTTCGATAGGAATATCCACACCGCTTGCGATAGACATATCTATCGTGGAAAGCGGACAGGCCACATAGAATGGGATACGGTGGCGTTGCGCCAGCACGGCGACCATATAGGTGCCAATCTTGTTGGCAACATCGCCATTCGCAGCTACCCGATCCGTGCCGACCACGACGGCATCCACTTCACCGCGGCTCATCATGAAGCCAGCCATATTATCGGTGATAAGGGTCACCGGGATTTTTTCCTGCACCATCTCCCATGCGGTCAGGCGCGCACCTTGCAAAAAAGGGCGGGTTTCGTCAGCAATCACGGAAATTTTTTTACCTGCTTCCACGGCAGACCGAATTACACCTAGCGCGGTCCCATGGCCAGCTGTAGCCAGCGCTCCGGCATTGCAATGGGTCAATACGCGTGCGCCATCCCGCAACAACTCGGCACCATGCGACCCCAGAGCGCGATTGATGCGAATATCTTCGGCAAAAATCTCATGCGCCTCGGCCAGCAGGCGCATCGCTACTTGCATGTTGGATTCACCCGATACGGTTTGCCATACCTGCTTCATGCGGGCTAACGCCCAAAACAAGTTGACCGCAGTCGGCCTGCTTTGAGCAAGCGTATTAAAACCTTCATTCATGCCACGCTGGAAGGATTCATTAGTAGCAGCGAGTAAACGCAGTGCCTCCAGCGCCACGCCATAGGCTGCCGCCACGCCAATGGCTGGCGCGCCACGCACGACCATGCTGCGGATGCCTTCGGCCACAGCAGCGGCAGAATCGTATTGCACGTACTTAAACGTTGCAGGCAAAATGCGCTGATCTATCATTTCCAGCACACCATCCGACCAACGCAGAGTTTCAACTTTCATCATGACGCCTCAAAAACGATAGCTCAGGCACTCAGTCACCCTCAAATTCGCACAGCGCAAACACACTGTAGCCTTTTTTCTCCAAGCGCTTACGTCCGCCGATATCCGGTAGATCGATGACAAAACAGCATTCAACAATTTCGCCGCCAATCTTCTCGATCAGTATGGTGGCCGCCTCAGCCGTACCGCCGGTAGCAATTAGATCATCCACAAGCAATACCCTTTCGCCCGGAGAAATCGCATCAGCATGAATTTCAATACGGTCAGTACCATATTCCAGCTCGTAGTCGTGCCCTATCGTTTCTGCAGGCAACTTGCCTTTTTTACGGATCGGCACAAAACCTTTACCCAAGGCATAAGCCAGCGGCGCGCCTACTATAAAACCACGCGCTTCGATTCCTATCACCTTGTCGATTTCCATATCGGCATAGCGGCGTACCAACTCATCTATGGTGACCCTTAAGCCTATCGGATCCTTAAGGAGGGAAGTAATATCGCGAAACATGATATTCGGCTTGGGGTAGTGCGGAATGGTGCGAATAAGAGATTTGATAGTCATATATCTTCAGGGTTGTTAGGTGCGTTTTTTGTAATCGACGAACTTTTCTTGCACATCATGCATTTGTTGTGGCGTAAGAATATGCGATTCGCCTGCCTGCAAAGTACGCCAGTACAATTCGCACAAAAATTCGACCTCGATGGCTACCATCAACGCATCGGCTAAATCCGAACCCAGCGCAATCATGCCGTGGTTAGCCAGCAGGCAGGCTTTTCGGCCCTCCAGCGCGGACAATGCATAGTCTGAAAGCAACTGTTCACCAAACAACGCATAGGGTGTGCAACGGATGCTATTGCCTCCCGCTGCCGCAATCATGTAATGCACGGCTGGAACATCCTCGCGCAAGCAAGCCAACGTGGTGGCAAACGCTGAATGAGTGTGGATGACAGCGCCCACGTCGGGGCGGTTGGCTAGAATGTCACAATGGAAACGCCACTCGCTGGTGGGCTTACCACCGCACAAGATATTACCATTTAAATCCATGCGCACTATGTCTGCGGGTGTCATATCCGCCACCGCCATCGCAGACGGTGTAATCAACATGCCACTACCGTAACGTACAGAAGCATTGCCGGACGTGCCGCGATTCAGACCTTGATCGAGCAAACGTTGGGATACATCCAATAATTGTAAGCGCAGGCTATTTTCATCGGATGGCATCATGACTTACCCTTCAAGACCCGACCCACAACCGCATCCAGTTTTTCAATCATGGCTACATCGCGCACTTCCGGCGCAGTAATAAGCGCGAATTCCAACGCCGAGCGACAACTACAGGCATCGGCCAGAGCATCAGTGCGCACTTTAGGAACGATGTGTTTTACCAACGTTTTCGCCTTATCAGCATTTTCGGTGAGCATCTTGATGATCTGCCCTACCGTGACATGCTCATGGTCGGGATGCCAACAGTCATAGTCCGTCACCATCGCCACGGTGGCGTAACACAGCTCTGCCTCACGGGCGAGCTTGGCTTCCGGCATGTTAGTCATGCCAATGACATCGCACCCCCAGATACGATAAAGATTCGATTCAGCCAGACTGGAAAACTGTGGCCCTTCCATAACCAGATAAGTCCCGCCACGAACGATAGGGATATTGGCCTCCCTCGCGGCCATCTCAATATGATCGCCCAGTCTTTTGCAAACGGGATAAGCCATGGAGACATGCGCCACCAATCCCGTGCCAAAAAAAGACTTATTGCGCGCAAAAGTACGGTCGATAAATTGATCAACAATCACGAACGTGCCCGGCGGCAAGTCCTCGCGCAAGGAACCAACGGCACTAACTGAAATGACATCAGTTACCCCTACCCGCTTCAGCACGTCGATATTGGCGTGAAAGTTAATTTCAGTCGGTGGAATTCTGTGTCCGCGACCATGACGGGGCAAAAACACAATATTGTGACCGTCCAGATCACCAAACAATAATTCACTGGATGGCTCTCCAAACGGCGAAGCGACCTTCTCCCAGCGCTTGTTGGTCAACCCGGCAATGTCATAAATCCCGCTGCCGCCGATGATGCCGATTCTTTCTGGTACATAGGTCATGGTTGTCCGTAATCATTTTAAATTTACAGGCAGATTGAAACAGGAAGTGCAGTTTTATTCAAGATAATGAATGCTTGCCCACACTATTGCCTTAACAAAGGTTGGTATGATACCCATCCATTACCTACTTGAACTCAACAGGCAGCTTGGGTTAATGTAGGTTGGCGCTGAGCTTGCGAAGCCCAACACGAAATCAAAGAGTCCGCCTTAACACAACGTTGAGTTGAATGTGTGATATCAAGATTCAATGATGTGAGCGTTAGCCCCATGACGTTTCGGTTTTGTCTTGATGAGCTGAATTACACGCATATCTCCAGGTAGCAAAGGTTTCATGCGATAAATCGTCATGATCTGGCTCATGTGCAGGCGATCAGTGGTTTTAATCTCGGCCCAAAACATAACTGAATCTTTTACCATTGTAAGATCAGGCCAGCCTGCCCTATATGAATAAGGGTTCTCCATGACCGCCGCCGTAATCCGAGCCAACCGCTCTGCCCCTATAGCGGCGAACAACGACGACATTATATTTGCGCTAAGTCCTGGGTAATATTTTGGTATTTGCGGGAACATATAAATTTCATTAAAGTGGCGAACGAGCTGAGCTTCATCAATATTTCGAATAGCATTCAAAATAAGTTCAGAACTCTCTTTGTAGATCGTAAGTTGCGCCTCGGTGAATCGAGTGCAAGCATCACTTCGGTTACGAAAATTGAACTGTGCTAAAACGTCCAATGCTGCGGCTCTTATGAGAAGAAGAACTGGCCCGCCCTCGCAGTATGCCCCAATGAACCCTTGATCCAAGTAATGATTCAAGGCATCAATTTCTGGCTTCTTTCCGTATTGCAAGCCCTCTATTTTTTCATGCGCGATACCGAGCTGTAAGCACTGCTCTATGAGCGGTAATTGAGCTACTTCTGCGCACCACGCTTCATGGGGCAAATCCTTAGGATAATTTTGCAGGTAATATTTCTGATTTTTTTCTGCTGTATTTAGATCCAAAGCTTTTTGCAGGTAGTATTTTTTCCAGTCTCGTGCTGATTTTATATCCATACAAAAGAACCTTTAGAAAATGAGCTTGGAATGCGCGCTTTTGCACAGTCCCACTTGATTACCGGAGGTTAGAGCGTTAGCGCATTTTCAAGCACTTTCTTTTGAACGTACATATTGTCGAGTGTGGTCTCGATGAGCGCAATAATCTCCTGCAGATTCGAGAGTTCTTCGATAACATGAATAGTGTTCTGCGAGATTAGCGTATATCGCTGCTCCATAAATTTGTTGACATAGAGCTTGGCATCCATGATTGTGAGATCAGAGTGTGCGTGAATTTGATCACGAGATGAAATAATCCGTTCGTGAAGCGGCAGTCGCTCTTTCGAAATAAACGATGTGTTGAGTTTGAACTCCTTATTGATGCCACGCGATAGCTTGTACGGTTTGCAGTATTCAACAAGTGCAAATCGGAAGGCAGGCTCGATGAGTGGATTTTTTGGTTGCGTATGAATCGTATGCAGTAATCGCCAAGCGTTGTTCAACCAAGTGATGCAAGATACAAAGTGGACGAATTTTTCTTCTTGCTCAGTCATGGGGAAGCCTAACGAGGCTGTATAAAAACACTATTTCTTTTAAAAACAAGTAACAAAATAAAGAAAGCAAGTCTTGACACAACGTTAGACCGGATGAGTGATGTCAGGGCTTGCCCCCTTAATTAATGTCATAAATCCCGCTGCCGCTGATTATGCCGATTCTTTCTGGAACATGGATCATGGTTGTCCGTAATTATTTTAAATTTACAGGCAGATTGAAACAGGAAGTACAGTTTTATTCAAGACAATGAATGCTTGCCCACGCTATTGCCTTTAGCAAACGTTGGTATGATACCCATCCATTACCTACTTGAACTCAGAACTCAATATGAAACTTGCGATTGCACAAATCAATTGCATGCTTGGTGACTTGGTGGGCAATTCTGCCAAGATCCTTGCTTATGCAGAAAAGGCCACGCAACAGGGAGCCACTTTGCTGCTTACGCCTGAGCTAAGCTTATGCGGTTATCCTCCAGAAGATTTGCTGTTAAGGACTGGGTTTTACCGTACCTGCGATCAGATATTGCATAAACTTGCGCAACAAATTTGGGGACTCACCGTGGTAGTGGGACACCCGCATGAGGTAGACGGCAAGCGCTATAACGCCGCCTCGGTGTTGCGCGACGGCAAGATCATCGCCACCTATCACAAGCATGAATTGCCGAACTACAGTGTGTTCGACGAAAGGCGCTATTTCACGCCCGGTAACTCCCCCTGCATATTTGAAATGCAGGGCGTCAAATTTGCACTTAACATTTGTGCTGACATCTGGGAGGATCATACAACGCAACGTGCATACGAAGCGGGCGCGCAGGTATTGCTGGTGTTGAATGCCTCACCGTACCACATCGACAAACAGTCTTTGCGCCATAAAATCATTCGTGCTCGTATCGGTGAAACCGGCCTGGCGGTGATCTATGCCAACATGGTGGGCGGACAGGACGAGTTGGTGTTCGATGGGGCTTCGTTTGCGATGGATGCACACGGCGCGCTAACGCATCAGTTCATTTCTTTTGAAGAAACGCTGGGGCTGATTGAAATCCACGATGGCAAGCTAGTAACTGGCGAGAGGATCCCTGCTCGCGAACTTGAGGACAGCATCTATCGCGCATTGTGTCTGGGAGTACAGGACTATATCGGTAAGAACCGCTTTCCGGGTGTGTTATTGGGTTTATCCGGTGGTATAGATTCGGCGCTGACTTTGGCGGTGGCAGTCGATGCGCTGGGCGCGGACAAAGTGCATACGGTAATGATGCCCTCGCCTTATACCGCGCAAATCAGCCTGGATGATGCGCGCGAAATGGCCGTCTTACTCGGTGTGCGCTACGACGAGTTGGACATCAAGCCGACGTTTGACGCTTATCTCACTACATTAGATGGTGTGTTCAAGGGACTAACACCGAACACCGCCGAAGAAAATTTACAGGCTCGCATACGCGGCAATTTGTTAATGGCCTTGTCCAACAAGTTTGGTTCTTTGGTGCTGACGACTGGCAACAAATCGGAAATGACAGTCGGTTATTGCACCCTATACGGCGATATGGCGGGTGGTTTTGCAGTGCTTAAAGACGTCAGCAAAACCTGGGTATATCGTCTGGCTAACTACCGTAATAATTTGAGCCGGATAATCCCTGAGCGTATCATCACGCGGCCGCCCAGCGCGGAATTGAAGCCCGACCAGACCGACCAAGACAGCTTGCCACCTTACGATGTGCTTGATGGCATAATGTCTTGTTATGTGGAGCAGAATTTAACCATCGCTGAGATCATGGCGCACGGCTATACCGAGGCGGATGTATATCGGGTGGTGAACATGATCCGCATCAACGAATACAAACGCCGCCAAGCTCCCGTTGGGGTGCGTATTACCGACCGCGGCTTTGGCAAGGACTGGCGCTATCCGATTACAGTGCGTTATCAGGACGGCTTTTAGATACGCTATATTTAACAAAATTTATATATTCGAGGACATCCATGAAAAAAATCGAAGCTATCATCAAACCGTTCAAGCTCGATGAAGTGCGTGAAGCGTTATCAGAGCTGGGGGTCAGCGGATTAACTGTGACCGATGTGAAAGGATTCGGACGGCAGAAGGGACATACCGAACTGTATCGCGGCGCAGAATATGTAGTGGATTTTTTGCCCAAGATCAAGATCGAAGTAGTCGTTATTGCCTCTATGCTGGACGCCGCTGTGAACGCCATCGTTAAGGCAGCGCATACGGGGAAAATTGGTGACGGTAAAATTTTTGTTACTTCGGTGGAACAAATTATTCGAATCCGCACAGGTGAGACTGACGAATCAGCAATTTAAGTTTTTTATTCATTGCATTTGTGACACAGCAAGGCTAATGGTCAGAATTGCTCACCCGCACCTCCACCAGTGTATTTAGCACCCATCCAGAACGTTCATCGCTGGTCTGCACGTGTAGCCAGTCACCCAGATAGGCATGGGCAGTTAACGCAGAGTCTTTTTTTAATGCCCCGAACTTAATGACACTACCGAGGGGCTCTCGGCGAAGATTGATATTGCTTTTGGCGCGTAACGGAACGGGGATGCTGAACGATACCATCGCAAGACGCTGATCTGACGCCTTGCGGGTGTGGTTATCCCTCACCATTTCAATAAATTCCCGTGTCTGGGCAGCATGGTCCATAGCAATGCCGTAGTTTCCTTTGGCGTAAGACGCCGTAGCGGCTCCTAGGAGACGTTGTGCCTGCAATATTTGTTCGGGCGCTGTGATCTGGGATGATTTTAAACTTGCCATAGCCACTTCCGCTTCCGCGATAGACGAAGCGGCGCCGGGCTGTGTGGCTAAACGCCGCGACCTAACCTGGTCGCGGGTTACTTGGCTAGTCGTTTCCTGTAATGCCTTGGCCTGACCCTGCTGACGAACGTTCAAATTTCGGATTAACACCTCTTTTTCCGCCAACAACTGCTGTAAACGTTCGATTTCTCGTTGCTGCGCTTCGCAGGGTTCATTCGGCGGTATTGGAGCCACAACCGGAACCGGTTTCAGGAGAGTGCACCCCGTAATGTTCAAGCCTGATAGTGCTATAACTGTCCCGCATAGCATGCATCTAACCCAAGTCTTAAATAAGGCACACCGTCTGTCTGACTGCATCCATAATCTTGTCACTTTGTCACCTCTACAGTGTGGTTCGTAGCGTACCAAACGCATATTATCGGCCAAAATTACTTGCCTCAACGGAGATCCTATTATGATGTACAACCGGCTACATATCTTTCTTGCAAATAGCAAATTACGGTTAATCAATAACAATCATACATTCACTTACAAACACTGCACTTCAGCGTTGAATCCGCAAAGGTTAGTTCAGTCGTTTACTCTACCCACTACTCATAAAATCCGATTAGGAAAAGATAACTCCAATACAACACATCCAACCTCAGTACTAAATGGCCCATGAACCTCTCCTGGCGGCCTGCTCGCATAATGCCCAGCCTCTAACATCACATCGAAAGCATGATCGTAAAGGCGACCGCTCACAATAAAAACTTCTTCGGGATATGGATGGCTTTTTCCTCCTAAAGGCCTTGTGTCAGCACCAGGATGAAAACGGGTTAAACGGGTGTACTCACCCGTTTCAACATCAATGCTCAAAGTCATTTCTTCCGCCATGCCCTGCAGTCCTTCAATGGATTTCCACTGGGCTATTGCATCAAAGCTTAGCGGGTTCCAGTAACCAATTGTTGTTTTCGACATTTTTTCCTTCCACTTAAACATTTCGCCGATATGATTACAGTAACTCGTAGGTTCATAAAATAACAGGTAGACCATTCTTCCATTTTTTACCCGAAGCTACTGTCCGTTATATACCAAAACAATATAGCTTATTGAATTTTCGATTCAATTATAACAACCTCAACTCTGTATTTACGAAGTGAATAATCAGTAGTAACTAATAAATTAAACGTAACCAATAATTAAATTGTTGGCACCGGCTAAACGATAATAATTCAAAAAACCTTTGGCGGAGTGTTGGCTAAATTTCAATCGTGGATTTTTGGCTGTACCAGTCTAGCGCACGAAAAGAATAGTATTGTTATAATCACAAACTTATTATGCTCTACTCTACTTGAAGGAATAGCATGGGATTTCTAGCAAATAAACGCATCTTAATTACGGGCATGATCAGTAATCGTTCCATCGCATATGGTGTGGCACAAGCCATGTGGCGTGAAGGCGCTGAAATGGCATTTACCTATCAAGGTGAGCGCATACGTGACCGGGTGTGCGAACTAGCGAAAGAATTCAACAGTGACCTAATATTCTCGTGCGATGTAACGAGTGATGCTGAAATTGACCAGCTATTCGTTGATCTTGGCAAACATTGGGATAAATTCGACGGCTTTGTGCATGCAATTGCCTTTTCCCCACGCGAGGCATTAGCTGGTGAATTTCTTGATGGATTTAACCGCGAAACTTTCCGAATTGCGCATGATATTAGTTCTTACAGCTTTCCGGCGATGGCTAAAGCCGCACTACCCATGATGGAGGGCCGTGCTGCCGCGCTACTGACATTAAGCTATCTCGGCGCAGTGCGCACCATGCCGCACTACAACGTGATGGGATTAGCCAAGGCCAGTTTGGAAGCCAGTGTTCGTTATTTAGCAATGAACCTCGGCCAAAAGGGTATCCGTGTCAATGGCATTTCCGCAGGCCCGATCAAGACACTTGCTTCGGCAGGCATTGCCGACTTTAATAAACTATTAAACTACAATGCAAAAAATGCTCCATTAAAGCGTAACGTTACTACTGAAGAGGTAGGTAATGTTGCGGCGTTCTTGTGTAGCGATTTAGCCAGTGGCATCACCGGAGAAATCACCTATGTGGATGGTGGCTTTAACACCACAGCACTTGGCACAACCGAGCCTTAACCTTACTCTCTCTGTCATTAGACACGTTTCCCACAACACGCACACCAAGGACATCGCGAAGCGCGCTGGCGATAGCTTACGTAATGAGAATCGCAGCGTTTGAATAGAAGCGGCGGTATTACTATCGGCGGCAGACTTGCCGGTGTAGCTTTTCTCAAAAAGTGACTATCCCCACCAGCCCGGTTGAGCTAAATAAAATGAAGCCCGACATCTTTATGGCCTTGATCGCTCTGTCCTTGGCAAGGGTCAATAAAGTTTGGAGCCTAACCGAAACGGCCTGTAATGTAATCTTCGGTTTCCTTGCGCTTAGGATTGGTGAACACCGTGCTAGTATCACCAAATTCGATCAGGTCGCCCAGATACATATAAGCGGTATAGTCTGACACGCGCGCCGCCTGCTGCATATTGTGGGTGACGATGATGATGGTGAATTCTGCTTTCAGTTCATCGATCAGCTTTTCGATATGTGCAGTGGAAATCGGGTCTAGCGCAGAAGTAGGTTCGTCGAGTAATAATATTTGCGGTTTGACAGCGATCGCGCGCGCAATGCACAAGCGCTGTTGCTGCCCCCCGGAAAGTCCGGTGCCGCTTTGCTTCAGTTTATCTTTCGCCTCTGTCCAAAGCGCTGCTTTCCTCAATGCCCATTCCACGCGTTCGTCCATGTCATGGCGGCTAAGGTTTTCGTAAAGTTTCGCACCGAAAGCAATGTTGTCATAAATGGACATTGGGAACGGAGTAGGTTTCTGGAATACCATGCCGATCTTGGCACGGAGTGTGTTGAGATCCTGCTTTTTGTCGAGAATATTTTCACCATCCAACAGAACTTCACCAGTAGCTTTTTGCTTCGGATAGAGTTCATACATGCGGTTGAAGGTACGCAGCATGGTGGACTTGCCGCAACCAGAGGGACCAATAAAGGCGGTCACCATTTTTTCTGGAATGGTCAGGTTGATGTCCTTAAGGGCGCGCTCCGCTCCATAATAAAAATTCAAGTCGCGCACAACCAGCTTCGGATTAACCGTTTTTTCAACGCTCATCTGCCTGCATCCTTAATAAGTTGTTGATTTTTGGCGGAATAAGACTCGCGCCATTATATTGAGCGAGAGCACGCTGAAAGTGATCAGCAGCGCACCAGCCCAGGCGAGACTCTGCCAGTCCTGGTAGGGGCTCATGGCAAATTGAAAAATGACTACCGGCAAGTTGGCCATGGGCTGATTCATGTCGCTGCTCCAAAATTGATTATTCAGCGAGGTAAACAATAGTGGTGCAGTTTCCCCGCTAATGCGCGCCACTGCCAGCAGTACCCCGGTAATAATGCCAGCCCGTGCAGCGCGCAGAGTAACCAAGTTAATCACCTTCCATTGCGGTGCGCCCAGCGCCGCTGCCGCTTCGCGCAAGGTATTCGGCACCAAGCGCAACATATTTTCGGTGGTACGGATAACAATCGGAATGACTAAAATGGATAATGCCAGCGCACCAGCCCAGCCGGAGAAGTGCCCAATCTTGATGACATACATTTCATAGATGAACAGACCAATCACGATAGAGGGGGCAGAAAGCAGCACGTCGTTAATAAAGCGCGTGGTCGGAGCCAACCAGCCGCGCTGGCCAAATTCCGCCAGATAGGTTCCCGCCAGTATGCCGATAGGCGTACCTATCAGTGCGGCGAGAAAGGTCATCATCAAGCTACCGGCAATGGCGTTGAGCAAGCCGCCCGTACTGTTGGGGGGTGGGGTCATCTGGGTAAGTACAGCCATAGACAGTTGAGGTAGTCCGTTTGCCAACAACGTCCATAAAATCCAGCCCAACCAGATCAGGCCGAACAGCATGGCGAGGGCCGAAATTCCCAGACCTATGGCATTAATCAGACGGCGGCGTGCGTAGAGTGTCAGCATAATTAGGTCGTAGATCCCTCACGTTTCGTCAGCATGTACAGCATATAACGTGCCAGCGACAACACGATGAAAGTGATTAAGAACAAAATTAACCCGAGTTCGACTAGCGCAGAGGTGTATAACTTACCCACTGCCTCATTGAATTCGTTGGCCAGCGCGGAGGAAATACTATTACCCGGCATCAGTAGCGAAGCACTCAATTCATGTGCATTGCCGATGACAAAGGTGACCGCCATGGTTTCACCCAACGCACGCCCCAGGCCGAGCATAATGCCACCGGCCACACCGATCTTGGTATAGGGCAACACTACATGCCACATTACTTCCCAAGTGGTAGCACCCAAGCCATAGGCAGATTCTTTGAGCAGCGTAGGAACAACCTCAAATACATCGCGCATCACCGAGGCAATAAAGGGAATGACCATAATAGCCAGAATGATGCCTGCGGTGAACACACCTATACCCATGGGAATACCTTGAAACAAAGGCCCAAATATTGGAAGCGGACCCAGTTTTTCAATGAGCCAAGGCTGAACATACTCCGCAAACAACGGCGCAAATACGAACAAACCCCACATGCCGTAAATAATGCTGGGGATACCAGCCAGCAGTTCGATAGCGATGCCCAGTGGACGGCGTAGCCAGCGTGGCGATAGTTCAGTGAGAAAAAGCGCGATGCCAAAACTAACCGGGATGGCGATCAGCAATGCGATGGTAGAGGTTACCAGCGTGCCAACGATCGGAACGAGTGCGCCAAACTCGTCCATGACCGGATTCCATTCCGCGCTAGTTAGAAATCGAAAACCGAATGCCTTAATGGAGGGTAGGCTGCCGATTATCAGCGAAACCATTATGGCGACAAGTAGCACGAGCACTGTAAATGCAGACAAGCGAGTGATATTGCGGAACAGAATGTCCAACAAATTATGGCGCTTCATATGTACTTCACGTAAAAACGTCGGCATGATTTTTTAATAAGTGCTCAAAATTTGAGGGAGCCCGGCTCCCTCAAATTGTATCCAACAAAAATTACCTCTTGCAAACACGCGCTGCCAGAACAACTTACAGTAGACTGCTATTTCCAGAATGTCTTGCCCTTGTTATCCTTAAGCTGTGCTTTCCAGGCGGCGCGCACCAGTTGCTGAACTTTTTCCGGCATAGGTACATAATCCATAGCCTCGGCAATTTTGCCGCCATTGCTGTAAGCCCAGTCAAAAAACTTTAATACCTCTTGTGCTGTTTCAGGTTTGTCTTGCGTCTTGTGCATCAGAATGAAAGTAGCACCGGTGATGGGCCAGCTTTCTTTACCTGGTTCGTTGGTCAATAGTTCATAAAAACCTGGAGCCTTGTTCCAATCAGCATTAGCAGCGGCAGCCTTGAACGAGGTGTCATCTGGTTTAACAAACTGACCGTCATGGTTCTTCAATTGTGCGTAAGTCATTTTATTTTGCAAAGCATAAGCATATTCCACATAACCGATGGAATTTTTTATACGCTGCACATAAGATGCCACGCCTTCATTACCTTTTCCGCCAGTGCCCGCTTTCCACGAGACGGCAGTACCTTCGCCGACTGCAGATTTCCATTCCGGGCTAACCTTGGACAGGTAGTTAGTGAAAATGAAGGTGGTGCCGGAACCATCGGAGCGATGTACAACGGTGATGGTTTCATTGGGTAATTTAGTACCCACATTCAGCGCCATTAGCGCCGGGTCATTCCACTTAGTAATCTTTCCAAGGAAAATATCGGCCAGCACCTTGCCATCCAGTTTGAACTGCCCGGCTGCAATTCCGAGTACGTTGATGACAGGCACCACACCGCCCATCACTGCCGGGAATTGCATCAAGCCGTTCTTTTCCAGCTCTTCGGGTTTCAACGGCATATCTGAGGCGCCAAAATCTACTGTCTTGGCGATAATTTGTTTGATGCCCCCGCCGGAACCGATAGATTGGTAGTTCAGGTTGATACCGGTTTGGGTTTTATAAGTATCTGCCCATTTAGCGTAAATTGGATAAGGAAAGGTGGCGCCTGCGCCAGTGAGGTTAATGGCTGAAGCATTAACTGCCAACGACAAAGAGGCGGCAAGCCCAAATATATAAAAAAAACGATTTAGTTTGGTCATATTCTCTCCAAAAATTAATTTCACTACAGAGCAACTTCCCTAACTATAGCCATTTTTTATTACATAATTATTACACAGCCTAGCAACCTGTCGGGTATCGCCTGAAATTCCCAAGGCTATATTTTTTACACAGTCAATATACCGTCACACCGGTTTTACACAGCTCGAAAAAATCAGAACTTTATATGGCCGTTATTTCAAAAGCACACCGCTAGCTGCTTCGACATCACGCACCGCTGACGCAGACAATAACAAATGATCGTCCACTATCTGAAAGAATACTTCGTCGCGCTTAACCATGCCCAACTCACTACGGGCACGCTCCTCTACGGCTTCAGTACCCTGCTTTAAATCGCGCACTTCAGCATCCAGCACCGCATTGCGTGTTTGAGTTTTTTGATTGATATGTTTCTGTTCCTCAACTTGGCGATCAAGATCCCAAACCTTCAACCAGCCACCCTTCCCAAACCACAGCGGGTACTGCACTAGCAGTAGCAACGATACCAATATCAGAGAGACCCAGCGCATCTATAATAAATTAAGATCAAGCGCTAAGACTATACCAATTGGTGGTATGCATCACGTCCAGGATAATACGCGCTGTCGCCCATATCTTCTTCAATGCGTAGCAGCTGGTTATACTTCGCCATGCGATCGGAGCGTGAGAGTGAGCCGGTTTTTATTTGCAAGGCGTTGGTACCCACGGCAATATCAGCAATCATAGTGTCTTCAGTCTCACCGGAGCGGTGTGAGATCACTGCGGTATAGCCCGCGCGCTTAGCCATCTCGATAGCAGCGAAAGTTTCAGTCAGCGTGCCTATCTGGTTAATTTTAATCAGGATAGAATTAGCCAAGCCCTGACGAATTCCTTCACGCAGTATCTTGGTATTAGTTACGAAGACGTCGTCACCTACCAGTTGTACATTTTTACCTAAACGCTGGGTCAGCAGCTTCCATCCAGTCCAATCATGCTCACTCATACCATCTTCTATGCTAATTAACGGATATTTATCGACCCAATTGGCAAGATAATCAACAAACTGCGCGGGTGTCAACTTGATACCTTCTGATTCCAGATGGTACAAGCCGTCCTTATAAAACTCGGAACTAGCGCAATCCACACCGATAGCCACATCCATACCGGGCACATAACCCGCTGCCTCTATCCCTTCGATAATTAACTGTAATGCAGCTTCGTTATTCGGCAGATTGGGGGCGAAGCCACCTTCGTCGCCAACGGTAGTAGGCATGCCCTTGTCGTCGATCAGCCCTTTTAGCGCGTGGAATATTTCTGCCCCGCAACGCAACGCTTCGCGGAAGCTGGCCGCACCAACCGGAATAATCATGAATTCCTGCATATCAATGTTATTGTTGGCGTGCGCACCGCCGTTGATGATGTTCATCATGGGTACGGGCATTCCCATTCGCGCCGTGCCACCCAGATAACGGTACAACGGCAAGCCGGATTCCTCTGCAGCGGCCTTGGCCACCGCCATGGATACCGCCAAGATGGCATTTGCACCGAGACGAGATTTGTTTTCGGTACCATCCAGGTCAATCATGGTCTGATCAATAAACGCCTGTTCGGCGGCATCCAAGCCAATAATAGCTTCGGCGATTTCGGTGTTAACGTTCTCCACCGCTTTCAACACGCCCTTGCCGTAGTATCGCTGTTTATCATCATCACGCAGCTCGATAGCTTCTTTGTCCCCGGTGGATGCTCCAGACGGCACCGCAGCGCGCCCCATAATGCCTGATTCCAACAACACATCTGCCTCGACCGTGGGATTGCCACGGGAATCCAAAATCTCACGCGCTATAACATCTACGATTGCACTCATAACTCATTCCTTAATTCACTAAACATTACTCAAATCCATGTTTTCTTCGATAAGACCTTGTTTCTTGACTGTCTCGTCCAACATTTTCAAGGTATGCAACAGGTTCTCTAAGTGTCCAAGCGGAAAAGCATTCGGCCCATCCGACAATGCCTGCGCCGGATTGGGATGCGTTTCCATAAACAGCCCAGAAATGCCAGCAGCTACTGCCGCTCGCGCCAGCACCGGCACGAATTCGCGCTGCCCGCCGCTTACTGTGCCCTGCCCGCCCGGCAACTGCACCGAGTGCGTGGCATCGAATACAACCGGACAACCTGTGTTACGCATTACTGCTAAGGAACGCATGTCCGACACCAAATTATTATAACCAAATGATACACCGCGCTCACACACCATGACGTTGTCCTGACCGCTAGCCTCACGCGCCTTTGCAACCACGTTTTGCATATCCCATGGCGATAGGAATTGCCCCTTCTTTATATTCACCGGGCGTCCAGCACTTGCAACGGCATGGATGAAATCGGTCTGACGGCAAAGGAAAGCAGGTGTTTGCAGAACATCAACTACTGCGGCAACCGGTGCGATTTCCTCAATGCTGTGCACATCAGTTAGCACCGGCACACCAATTTGAATCTTCACCCTGTCCAGAATTTTCAGGCCCGCATCCATTCCAAAGCCACGAAAGGATTTGCCAGAACTGCGATTTGCCTTGTCGTAAGATGATTTGTAAATAAATGGGACACCCAGCTTCAGACAAATCTCTTTGATTTGCCCCGCTGTGTCCAGCGCCAATTGCTCAGACTCAATCACACAAGGTCCTGCAATCAGGAACAATGGCTTATTCAGCCCAACTTCAAAGTTACACAGTTTCATATGGCCGCTATTTTTCTACAGAAAGCGTGACTTATGGCATTCAATGGCTGCCTCAACAAACGCTTTAAAAAGGGGATGGCCTTCGCGTGGCGTGGAAGTAAACTCAGGATGGAACTGTACGCCAATAAACCAGGGATGCATAGTTTGCGGCAATTCCATAACCTCCGGTAAAGCCTCGCTCGGCGTGCGTGCAGAAATCACCAGGCCAGCTTTCTCAAGAGCGGGTACATAGTAATTATTAACCTCATAGCGATGACGGTGGCGTTCATTGACTTCAGCACCATAGATAGTCGCAGCCAAAGTGTCCAGCTTGATCGGGCAGCGTTGCGCACCCAAACGCATCGTACCGCCAAGATCGGAATCTGTACTGCGAATTTCTACCTTGCCATCGCTGTCTCGCCATTCAGTAATAAGCGCCACCACCGGATGTTCTGTTTCTGGATTGAACTCAGTGCTATTTGCATCCAGCATGCCTGCCACGTGGCGCGCATATTCAATCACGGCAAGTTGCATGCCCAAGCAAATACCAAGGTAGGGCAGTTTATTTTCACGGGCATATCGTATCGCAGCAATTTTCCCCTCGGTACCGCGCTTGCCAAAACCGCCCGGAACTAAAATCGCATCGAGACTCTTCAGACCATCCGTACCACCGTTTTCGAGCACTTCTGAATCAATATACTCGATATTAACGCGCGTCGAAGTGTGTATGCCCGCATGGCGCAAAGCTTCGATGAGAGATTTATATGACTCAGTCAATTCAACATATTTACCAACCATGCCTATAGTAACTTCACGCTGTGGATGTTCTAATGCATGGACAAGCTTGGCCCAGACTGACAAATCAGCAGGTGGAAGATGAGACAATCCTAATTGCTCGCAGACGATGCGATCCAGACCCTGCTCATGTAACATCTGCGGAACTTTATAGATGCTATCCACATCCCACATTGAAATCACAGCCTCTTCACGCACATTAGAAAACAATGAAATCTTGGCTCGCTCCTCATCAGGAATCGGTCGATCTGCTCGGCATAGCAAAGCGGTTGGGAAAATGCCAATCTCACGTAGCTTCTGTACACTGTGCTGGGTTGGTTTGGTTTTCAATTCACCCGCGCTGGCGATGTATGGCACCAGTGTCAAATGTACATAGGCCGTCTCACTACGTCCGTAGCGCAACCCCATTTGCCGGGCGGCTTCCAAAAACGGCAAAGATTCAATGTCCCCTACTGTTCCACCAATTTCAACGATGGCCAAATCGGCATTGCCATCATACGAAGCCGCCGCGCCACGCTCAATGAATGCATTGATTTCATTTGTTATGTGCGGAATGACCTGCACTGTCTTCCCAAGGTATTCGCCGCGACGTTCCTTACGAATCACGCTGTCATATATTTGACCTGTTGTAAAATTGTTAGCCTTGCGCATCTTAGCTGAAACGAAACGTTCGTAATGTCCTAGATCCAGATCCGTTTCCGCACCGTCCTCTGTAACGAACACTTCACCGTGCTGGAAGGGACTCATAGTACCTGGATCAACATTTATATAGGGATCCAGCTTAAGTAACGTTACCTTAAGGCCACGCGATTCTAGAATTGCCGCAAGCGAAGCTGCGGCAATTCCTTTACCTAAGGAAGAAACCACGCCACCAGTAATAAAAATATATTTAGTCATAGGGTGCGATGATACCGCAAAACCTTATTGCTCTCAAAACGGGAGTTATTTTAGCCATAAAACAAAAACCCTCTCACGGTGGAGAGGGTTTTTGTTTTATGAGGAGTCTGACGATGACCTACTTTCACATACGGATGTACACTATCATCGGCGCGAAGTCGTTTCACTGTCCTGTTCGAGATGGGAAGGAGTGGGACCAACTTGCTATGGTCGTCAGACATAACTGTCGACTAACTGACTATCTGAATCAACAGGTAATCAATCAGCCATCAACTGGAAGAAATAATTAGTTTTGATTGCCACGCAACTTGTAATATTTAATGTTATAGGGTCAAGCCTCACGGGCAATTAGTATCAGTTAGCTTAACGCATTACTGCGCTTCCACACCTGACCTATCAACGTGGTAGTCTTCCACGACCCTTTAGGGGGATCAAGTCCCCAGGGAAATCTCATCTTAAGGCGAGTTTCCCGCTTAGATGCTTTCAGCGGTTATCTCTTCCGGATTTAGCTACCCGGCAATACGACTGGCGTCATAACCGGTACACCAGAGATCCGTCCACTCCGGTCCTCTCGTACTAGGAGCAGGTCCCTTCAAATTTCCAGCGCCCACGGCAGATAGGGACCAAACTGTCTCACGACGTTTTAAACCCAGCTCACGTACCACTTTAAATGGCGAACAGCCATACCCTTGGGACCGACTACAGCCCCAGGATGTGATGAGCCGACATCGAGGTGCCAAACTCCCCCGTCGATATGAACTCTTGGGAGGAATCAGCCTGTTATCCCCAGCGTACCTTTTATCCGTTGAGCGATGGCCCTTCCATACAGAACCACCGGATCACTATGACCTGCTTTCGCACCTGCTCGACTTGTCAGTCTCGCAGTCAAGCATCCTTTTGCCATTGCACTATCAGTACGATGTCCGACCGTACCTAGGATACCTTCGTACTCCTCCGTTACTCTTTGGGAGGAGACCGCCCCAGTCAAACTGCCTACCATGCAATGTCCCCGATCCGGATTACGGACCTAGGTTAGAACCTCAAACACATCAGGGTGGTATTTCAAGGTTGGCTCCACGACGTCTGGCGACACCGCTTCAAAGCCTCCCACCTATCCTACACAGATCTGTTCAAAGTCCAATGCAAAGCTACAGTAAAGGTGCATGGGGTCTTTCCGTCTAGCCGCGGGTAGATTGCATCTTCACAAACATTTCAACTTCGCTGAGTCTCGGGTGGAGACAGTGTGGCCATCGTTACTCCATTCGTGCAGGTCGGAACTTACCCGACAAGGAATTTCGCTACCTTAGGACCGTTATAGTTACGGCCGCCGTTTACCGGGGCTTCAATCAAGAGCTTGCACCCCATCATTTAACCTTCCGGCACCGGGCAGGAGTCACACTCTATACGTCCACTTTCGTGTTTGCAGAGTGCTGTGTTTTTATTAAACAGTCGCAGCCACCATTTCACTGCAACCCCATCGAGCTTCAGACGCGAAGTCTTACACTCTACCGGGGCGCACCTTCTCCCGAAGTTACGGTGCAAATTTGCCGAGTTCCTTCACCCGAGTTCTCTCAAGCGCCTTAGAATTCTCATCCTGCCCACCTGTGTCGGTTTGCGGTACGGTCTCAATACAACTGAAGCTTAGTGGCTTTTCTTGGAAGCCTGGTATCAGCAACTTCGCGCCAAAATGGCACTCGTCATCACGTCTCAGAATTGACCCCCCGGATTTACCTAAGAGATCTCCCTACACGCTTAAACCAAGACGTCCAACACTTGGCTTGCCTAACCTTCTCCGTCCCCACATCGCATTGTATTGAGGTACAGGAATATTAACCTGTTTCCCATCGACTACGCATTTCTGCCTCGCCTTAGGGGCCGACTCACCCTGCGTCGATGAACGTTGCACAGGAAACCTTGGGCTTTCGGCGAGGGAGCCTTTCACTCCCTTTATCGCTACTCATGTCAGCATTCGCACTTCTGATACCTCCAGCAGCTTTCTCAAGCCACCTTCGCAGGCCTACAGAACGCTCTCCTACCATATGTACAAGTACATATCCGCGATTTCGGTGCATAGTTTAAGCCCCGTTACATCTTCCGCGCAGGACGACTCGATCAGTGAGCTATTACGCTTTCTTTAAATGATGGCTGCTTCTAAGCCAACATCCTGACTGTTTTAGCCTTCCCACTTCGTTTTCCACTTAACTATGTCTTGGGGACCTTAATCGGCGGTCTGGGTTGTTTCCCTTTCGACACCGGACGTTAGCACCCGATGTCTGTCTCCCATGCTCGCACTTCTCGGTATTCGGAGTTTGCAATGGTTTGGTAATCAGCAATAGACCCCTAGCCATGACAGTGCTCTACCCCCGAGAGTGATACATGAGGCACTACCTAAATAGTTTTCGGAGAGAACCAGCTATTTCCAAGTTTGTTTAGCCTTTCACCCCTATCCACAGCTCATCCCCTAATTTTTCAACATTAGTGGGTTCGGACCTCCAGTGAGTGTTACCTCACCTTCATCCTGGCCATGGATAGATCACTTGGTTTCGGGTCTACACCCAGCAACTATCGCCCTTATCAGACTCGCTTTCGCTGCGCCTCCCCTATTCGGTTAAGCTCGCTACTGAATGTAAGTCGCTGACCCATTATACAAAAGGTACGCAGTCACGGAACAAGTCCGCTCCCACTGTTTGTATGCATGCGGTTTCAGGATCTATTTCACTCCCCTCCCGGGGTTCTTTTCGCCTTTCCCTCACGGTACTGGTTCACTATCGGTCGATTACGAGTATTTAGCCTTGGAGGATGGTCCCCCCATATTCAGACAGGATTTCTCGTGTCCCGCCCTACTTGTTCCAACCCTATTTCCACTCCTGAATTTTCGCGTACGGGGCTATCACCCACTATGGCCAGACTTTCCAGACTGTTCCACTAATTCAGAAGCTAAAGGTTGCAGGCTCCTCCGATTTCGCTCGCCACTACTCTCGGAATCTCGGTTGATTTCTTTTCCTCCGGCTACTTAGATGTTTCAGTTCACCGGGTTCGCTCTACCTGACCTATGTATTCAATCAGGAGTGACCCTTGCGGGCCGGGTTTCCCCATTCAGATATCTACGGATCAAAGCTTTATTGCCAGCTCCCCGTAGCTTTTCGCAGGCTTACACGTCTTTCGTCGCCTGTAATCGCCAAGGCATCCACCACATGCACTTATTCACTTGACCCTATAACATTAAACCCTTAGCTTTTTAAAGACCAAGGTTTCGTTACAAGATTTTTTTGCGTTTGCAACCGCTTCCATCTGACTTGAATGGTTACGGCTTGATACAATCAAAACCCATGTTTTTCATGCACATGCATTAATCAAGTTTCCCCATTAACACTTGTGCGTGAATCACTTTTTTACTTCTTCCAGATTTTTAAAGAACTACAAAAAACTACTATTAGCAAAAGCCAATATCAAAACAAATAGCTTGGATATGGGTTCTTACTTTGAACATAATATAAAGTACGGCAAATGGTGGAGGATGACGGGATCGAACCGACGACCCCCTGCTTGCAAAGCAGGTGCTCTCCCAGCTGAGCTAATCCCCCGCTAATGTTTGACAGCGTGCGCAACTTTACGTTGCTTGGCCCTCAAAATTTACCGGATAATTTATTCAAATTACCAGGCAAAACTGGTGGGTCTGGTAGGACTCGAACCTACGACCCCTGCGTTATCAACACAATGCTCTAACCAGCTGAGCTACAGACCCAAACATAGCCCGTACCCGGTAGAGTGTAGCAACGTCAACCGCTACCAGCTACTCGCTACTAGCTTTATAGACAACCGATGAGTGTGGATACGTACGCCAAGGCTTCTCTAGAAAGGAGGTGATCCAGCCGCACCTTCCGATACGGCTACCTTGTTACGACTTCACCCCAGTCACGAACCCTACCGTGGCAACCGCCCTCCTTACGGTTAAGCTAGCTGCTTCTGGTAGAACCCGCTCCCATGGTGTGACGGGCGGTGTGTACAAGACCCGGGAACGTATTCACCGCGACATGCTGATCCGCGATTACTAGCGATTCCGACTTCATGGAGTCGAGTTGCAGACTCCAATCCGGACTACGATCGGCTTTCTGAGATTAGCTCCCCCTCGCGGGTTGGCAACCCTCTGTACCGACCATTGTATTACGTGTGAAGCCCTACCCATAAGGGCCATGAGGACTTGACGTCATCCCCACCTTCCTCCGGTTTGTCACCGGCAGTCTCATTAAAGTGCCCAACTAAATGATGGCAATTAATGACAAGGGTTGCGCTCGTTGCGGGACTTAACCCAACATCTCACGACACGAGCTGACGACAGCCATGCAGCACCTGTGTCCAAGTTCCCTTTCGGGCACCAAGCCATCTCTGGCAAGTTCCTGGCATGTCAAGGGTAGGTAAGGTTTTTCGCGTTGCATCGAATTAATCCACATAATCCACCGCTTGTGCGGGTCCCCGTCAATTCCTTTGAGTTTTAATCTTGCGACCGTACTCCCCAGGCGGTCAACTTCACGCGTTAGCTGCGGTACTAAGGAAGTCTCCTCCCCCAACACCTAGTTGACATCGTTTAGGGCGTGGACTACCAGGGTATCTAATCCTGTTTGCTCCCCACGCTTTCGTGCATGAGCGTCAGTATCGACCCAGGGGGCTGCCTTCGCCATCGGTATTCCTCCACATATCTACGCATTTCACTGCTACACGTGGAATTCTACCCCCCTCTGCCGTACTCTAGCCTTGCAGTTACAAATGCAGTTCCCAGGTTAAGCCCGGGGATTTCACATCTGTCTTACAAAACCGCCTGCGCACGCTTTACGCCCAGTAATTCCGATTAACGCTCGCACCCTACGTATTACCGCGGCTGCTGGCACGTAGTTAGCCGGTGCTTCTTCTTCCGGTACCGTCATCCACACAGGTTATTAACCCGTGCGTTTTCTTTCCGGCTGAAAGAGCTTTACAACCCGAAGGCCTTCTTCACTCACGCGGCATGGCTGGATCAGGCTTGCGCCCATTGTCCAAAATTCCCCACTGCTGCCTCCCGTAGGAGTCTGGACCGTGTCTCAGTTCCAGTGTGGCTGGTCGTCCTCTCAGACCAGCTACGGATCGTCGCCTAGGTGAGCCTTTACCTCACCTACTAGCTAATCCGATATCGGCCGCTCCGAAAACGCGAGGTTCTTGCGAATCCCCCGCTTTCCCCCTTAGGGCATATGCGGTATTAGCGTAACTTTCGCTACGTTATCCCCCATTTCCGGGTACGTTCCGATATATTACTCACCCGTTCGCCACTCGCCACCAGGGTTGCCCCCGTGCTGCCGTTCGACTTGCATGTGTAAAGCATGCCGCCAGCGTTCAATCTGAGCCAGGATCAAACTCTTCAGTTCAATCTCTATGCTTGTTTGATCTGTCTTTGCAGACAAATCGATCTCACTCAAAGCGAATTAATATTTTATTTTTTCGACTTCGTGTGAGGTACTGCTTTTATGTCTTGAGTTATGCTGACCATGTAAACTAATTTCCATGACCATCAATACCTTAACGCATGTACCCACACTCGTCGGTTGTCTGTAAACTTTTAAAGAACGGGCTGCCGTAGCAGCGAGAGGGGCGCATTATACAGAGCAAATAACAATGGTCAAGCATTTTATTTGTATAGCGTATAAATATGCCTCCCAGGCTTGTAACACATAAATTAATATTTGCCTGATTTTAAGGTCAGATAGCGGCAATGGCGCCCAACGACACTAATAGAACGGTTTGCCTTTAATAATTGCCAATAAATGTAGCAATTAGCTTAAGCGAGCCTATATTCTGTGTCGGCTGTAGAATATCCAGATGTATTCGATGATTTCCTACATTACATGTGATCGAGCACAGTCGCATCGATGGTAGAGCAGCTCATTTTTGAGCACACCCAAGAAATTTACCGTCAGCGCATTGAGCTCCTAATATCACCAACCGATCTCAGAGACTTGCACTGTTAGAATTCGTATGACAGCAATGAGCAATGAGCAATGAGCAATGAGCAATGAGCAATGAGCAATGAGCAATGAGCAATGCATTTTACGTGCTCCTACCTCTTCGCAAGTCCATTGCTTAAATTGCACGTAGTGTGGCATTCGTGCCACAATCCTGCGCCTGTGAAAACACTCCTGAATTCTTGATCCTAATCTATCCGAACATCATGACTACCGAGCCAACCATACCTCAGCAAGACGAAAATCAAATCATTACCGAGCGCCGCGCCAAGCTCACCACACTTCGCCAAGAAAGCGTAGCTTTCCCGAATGATTTTGAGCGCAAAAATCTGGCCGGCGATTTGCATGCTGCTTACGGAGCAATGAGCCACGACGAACTGGAAACGGCGCATGTCAACGTGGCTGTAGCCGGGCGCATGATGTTGAAGCGCGTGATGGGCAAAGCCAGCTTTGCTACCTTGCATGACATGAGCGGACGCATCCAGCTATTCATTAACAATAGCGATACCGGCGAAGTAGCGCATGATGCATTTAAGCACTACGATCTGGGCGATATTCTTGGTGCAACAGGTGTACTGTTTAAAACCAAGACCGGCGAACTTTCTGTGCGTGTAACTGGGCTGCGTCTGTTGACTAAAGCACTACGTCCACTACCGGAAAAATTTCACGGTCTGATCGACCAAGAACAAAAATACCGCCAACGGCATGTGGATCTCATCACCAATGAGGACACCCGCAATACATTTATCATCCGCTCCAAGGTAATCCAGGCTATACGGGAATTTTTCATACGCCACGATTACCTCGAAGTCGAGACGCCTATGATGCATCCCATCCCGGGAGGTGCATCAGCCAAGCCCTTTATTACGCATCACAATGCTTTGGACATGCAGCTGTATCTGCGCATTGCCCCGGAGTTGTACCTCAAGCGGCTGGTGGTGGGCGGCTTTGAGAAGGTATTCGAAATCAATCGCAATTTTCGCAATGAGGGGCTTTCTACGCGACATAACCCCGAATTCACCATGATCGAGTTTTATGAAGCCTATCGGGATTATCGTTATCTGATGGACTTCACCGAGAAGCTGTTTAGCGAAGTGGCGCGCAAGGTGCTAGGCACCACTGTATTCTCTTATCAGGGACGTGAGCTCGATTTGGGGCAACCGTTCCATCGCCTGACCATTGCACAGGCAATTCAAAAATATCATCCGCAGTTTTCTGACGAGCAGTTGAACGACCGCGATTTTCTCATCAACGAATTACAAGACCTGAAGGCCAAATACAGGGCGGCGGATGGCGTAGGCGGACTGCAACTTTCACTGTTTGAAGAGCTAACCGAGCATCAGTTATTTGAGCCAACTTTCATCATTGACTACCCTGCGGAAGCTTCGCCACTGGCGCGCCGCAGCGATACGCGCCCGGAAATTACCGAGCGTTTTGAACTATTTATGGTTGGACGCGAAATCGCCAATGGCTTCTCCGAGTTGAATGACCCGGAAGACCAGGAATCGCGCTTTGATGCGCAGGTAACGGCTAGGGAGGCAGGTGACGAAGAAGCCATGTTCAAGGACAGCGATTATATTCGCGCGCTAGAATATGGCCTGCCGCCCACCGCCGGAGAAGGCATCGGTATAGACCGGCTGGTAATGCTGCTCACCAATAGCCCCAGCATCCGTGATGTAATTTTATTTCCGCAAATGCGTCCCGAAAGATAACAAATAACCTAACACTTGCATTGGCACGATTTGATGGATACTCCCTGTTGCACGAAGAACCAAGAACGAGTAATCAGGTAATTGCGGCAGCCCCATGATAGCTGATATGAATTGCCGATAATTGCGCTGGACTAAGTCATAAGCTGCGTTTTGACTTTACAACAGCTCGGCGCATACTTTGCGCTGCGTTACTGTATGAAATTGGTTCTGATTCAACTAGCCGACAAGGATGAATACACTAGGTTTTCCTGTTTCGTTTCTGGCGTCGTTGCTTCTGGCGGGCTGTACCATGATGCCTGCATATGAAAAACCCCTGCCGCCCATCGCTTCAACTTTCCCGCGCTCCGCCCCGGAAGGGGTGGCGGGCGTTACGGTGGCCAACACCAGTTGGGAGTCTTACTTTGGCGATAAACAACTCCGGGTGTTGATTGCAAGGGCGCTCGGTAACAACCGTGAACTTTTGTTGGCCGTGAGTCGTGTAGAAGAAGTACGATCCCTCTATGGCATTCAACACTCGAATCTGCTGCCAAACATCAGCGGAAACGCTTCCGCCAGCCGGTTCCAACTTCCGGCTGATGTATTGCCTATCCAGTCCGGCACGGCGAACTCGTTCCTGTTGAATCAATACCAGCTATCATTTGCTTTAAGCACGTGGGAACTTGATTTCTGGGGCCGCCTGCGCAGTTTGGATACTGCGGCCTTGGAAACTTATCTGGCCACTGACGAAGCGCGTCATGCCGTCCAGGCTACGGTGATTGCGCAAGTCTCGAACAGTTACCTCATCGAATGCGAATTGGACGAACGCATCGACCTCACCATGCGAACCTTTCAAACACGGCAGAAATCATTGCGAATTGCACAAAGACGTTTCGAGGTTGGCACTGCTGCCAAGGTGGATGCCGTCCAGGCCGAGATTCTTCTAAGTCAGGCTCAGGCCGAATTGGCAGTATTGCACCGCTTGCGTGAACAGAATCATAATGGACTGGAGTTACTGGTTGGCGGTTCGGTGCCGACAGTTCACCGTTCGCTTAGCAGTATCGAGGCCGGGTTTGTGCGCAGTCTCGATGCAGGTCTGCCTTCCGACCTGCTGGTTCAGCGTCCTGATTTGCGGGCAGCCGAACGGCGCCTTATGGCGGCCAATGCCAACATCGGCGCCGCCCGGGCAGCGTTTTTCCCTCGTATCACACTGACCGGCTCGCTGGGCATTGCCAGCCGCGAACTGAGTGGTCTATTCTCAGGAGCCGGCGGTGCCTGGAGTTTCATGCCCAGCATCAATCTTCCTTTGTTCGATGGCGGCCGCAATCAGGCCAACCTCGATTTGTCGTACGCGCGGCGCAACTCTGCGGTGGCCGAGTACGAGCGCAGCGTGCAGAATGCCTTTCGCGAAGTAGCCGATGTTCTGGCCGAGCGACATTGGCTGACCGAACAGATCCAGGCGCAACGTGCCACTCTTAAAGCTCAGCGTGAAAGAAGCCGTCTCGCTGCTTTGCGCTATCAGCATGGCTCCACTAATTATCTGGAGGTGCTGGATGCCGAGCGCTCACTATTTGCCGTTGAACAGGTGCTGGTGATTGCCCGACGTTCCTACCTCTCCAGCGGGGTCACGCTGTTCGCGGCACTGGGCGGTGGAGGCGGTACGATTGGCGGGGAAGTAAAACCGGTGAAGTTGAAATGATGAAAAATCTGAACAAGAAGTGGCTCCTGCAGATCTTGGCTGTGATCATCATTGTGATCCTGGCTGGGCTACTGGCGCGACAATTCCTGGGCAAGGACAAGAACCTCGATGCCATCGCCAGCGGGAACGGGCGTATCGAGGCTACTGAGATCGACGTAGCAGCGCGTTCCTCCGGCCGCATCAAGGATATTCTGGTGGACGAAGGTGATTTTGTGAAAGCCGGGCAGGTTCTAGCACATATTGACTCGGACTCGCTCAACGCGCAACTACGTCAGGCCGAGGCGCAGGCACAACAGGCACATAACGCCATTTTGACTGCGCGCAGCCAGCTTGCGCAACGCCAGGCTGAGCGCGCAGCGGTGCTGGCTGTGGTAGTGCAGCGTGAGGCAGAACGCGCGGCAGCGCGCAGCCGTGCGGCGCGATCATCGACGCTTGCTAAAGAAGGTGGTACCTCGCGCCAGGAGGCTGATGATGACCGTACCCACGTGCGCAGTGCCGAAGCTGCCATTACGGCGGCCAAAGCTCAAGTGGCCGCCGCTGATGCGGCAATCGACACGGGACGTGCACAGGTGCTTGGCGCGCAATCTGCAGCTGAGGCAGCCGATGCGACCATCGAACGCATCCGCGTCGATATCACCGACAATGACCTTAAGGCTCCGCGCGATGGAAGGATACAGTTTCGCGTAGCTCAGCCCGGCGAGGTGGTTGGCGCCGGGGGCAAGGTGCTCAACCTGTTAGACCTTGGGGATGTGTACATGAATTTTTTCTTGCCGGAGACACTCGCCGGCAAGGTGGCGCTCGGTAGCGAGGTGCGCATCGTGCTCGACGCCGCGTCCGGCTATGTCATCCCAGCCAGGGTTTCGTTTGTTGCCAGTGCTGCGCAGTTCACTCCGAAGACAGTGGAAACCGCAAGCGAGCGGCAAAAGCTGATGTTCCGGGTGAAAGCCAAGATCGCCCCCAGTTTGTTGAAAAAACACATAAACCAGGTCAAGACTGGCCTGCCTGGTGTGGCTTGGATTAAACTGGATCAGCAAGCTAAATGGCCCAAGGAACTGACAACCCGGGTTCTGGAATGACCCTACCCACCGGCAGCGTGCCTGTCGCCCGCCTTGTCGGCGTCAGCCTACGCTATGGCAAGACGGTGGCGCTGAACACGATTGATTTAGACATCCCTGCTGGCTGCATGGTCGGCTTGATCGGCCCAGACGGCGTCGGAAAATCCAGCCTGATGTCGCTGGTAGCCGGCGCGCGAGCGGTACAACAGGGTCGGGTGGAGGCGCTCGGGGGTAACATGGCCAGTGTGCGCCACCGCAACGAAGTTTGCCCAAATATTGCCTACATGCCGCAGGGACTTGGCAAAAATCTGTATCCGGCCCTGTCAATAGAAGAAAACCTTCAGTTTTTCGGTCGCCTGTTCGGACACGGTGCGGCCGAACGGAGGCGCCGTATCGATGAGCTCACCACCAGCACGGGCTTATACCCATTTCTCAGTCGCCCGGTAGGAAAACTTTCTGGCGGCATGAAACAAAAACTGGGCATGTGTTGCGCGCTGATCCACGATCCAGAACTGCTGATTCTGGACGAGCCGACCACTGGCGTCGATCCGCTGGCGCGCAAACAGTTCTGGGACCTGATCACACGCGTTCGCAACCACCGTCCAGATATGAGCGTGATCGTATCCACGGCATACATGGACGAGGCCGAGCAGTTTGATTGGCTGGTAGCGATGGATGCGGGCAGAATCCTGGCCACCGGCACGCCGCGCGAATTGCATGAGCAGACTGGGACTGCATCTCTGGAAGCGGCTTTCATTGCGCTGCTGCCGGAAGAGCAGAAGCGTGGCCACCGCGCTGTCGTTGTTCCGCCCTTCGCTACCGGTGAAGACCACGAGATCGCCATTGAGGCACGCGATTTGACCATGAAATTTGGCGATTTTATGGCGGTTGATCACGTCAACTTCCGCATCCGCCGCGGCGAGATTTTTGGTTTCATCGGCTCCAACGGGTGCGGCAAGTCTACCACCATGAAGATGCTTACCGGCCTGCTACCAGCCAGCGAGGGCCAAGCCTGGCTTTTCGGTCACGAAGTAGATCCTCATGATATTGCTACGCGACGGCGTGTTGGCTATATGTCCCAATCCTTTTCGCTGTACTCAGAACTCACTGTACGCCAGAACCTAGTGCTCCATGCGCGCTTGTTCAATATGCCGGAGGCGGAGATTCCGCCGCGGGTCGAAGAAATGCTGATGCGATTTGGTCTTGGTGAAGTGCCCAACGCATTGCCGAGCAGTTTACCGCTGGGGATCCGCCAGCGCTTGTCGCTGGCGGTAGCGATGGTACACAAACCAGAATTGTTGATCCTCGACGAACCGACCTCAGGTGTTGACCCGATTGCGCGGGATAATTTCTGGCAGTTGATGATCGACCTTGCGCGCAAGGACAAGATCACGATCTTCATTTCG
This sequence comes from Candidatus Nitrotoga sp. MKT, assembly GCA_003402345.1. GTDB lineage: Bacteria > Pseudomonadota > Gammaproteobacteria > Burkholderiales > Gallionellaceae > Nitrotoga. The sequence continues at coordinate 118,830 of QFXH01000003.1, forward strand.
ACCCACTTCATGAACGAGGCAGAGCGCTGTGACCGTATTTCGCTGATGCATGCAGGGAAAGTTATGGCCAGCGATGCACCGTCCGAACTTTTAAAAAAGCGCGGAGTAGCGACACTGGAACAGGTATTCATCAGTTATCTGGAAGAAACTGGTGCGGCGGTCACCCAGCTCGCCGGCACTCCCCCAATCACTTCTACTCCTCCTGCCGCCGATCCTGATAAGGGCTGGCAGTCCAGATTGCGCCGCCGTTTCAGTGTGTCCCGCGCATTCAGCTACACGCTGCGCGAAGCACTGGAACTGCGCCGCGACCCGGTGCGCGGGGCGATGGCATTGATCGGCTGCCTGACCCTGATGTTTTTCATCGGCTATGGCATCAACATGGACGTAAATGATCTCAGCTACGCCGTACTCGACCGTGACCAGACCACGCTCAGTCACAACTACGCTTTGAACCTCTCTGGATCAGGCTATTTTGTCGAGCATCCGCCGATAATCAGCTACGCCGATTTGGACCGACGCATGCGCAGCGGTGAACTATCACTTGCCATTGAGATTCCACCCGGCTTTGCTCGCGACGTGCAGCGCAACAAACCGGTCCAGATCGGTGCGTGGATCGATGGCGCAATGACAATGCGGGCTGAAATCGTGCAGGGCTACGTGCAGGGCATGCATCAAGGCTGGCTGATCGACATGACGAAAACCCGGCTCGGCCAGGACGCGGCTATCGGTTCGGCTATCATTGAAACGCGATTTCGCTATAACCCGGACGTAATGAGTCTTCCAGCGATGGTTCCGGCGGTTATTCCCATCCTTATGTTGATGATTCCGTGCATGCTGACTGCACTGTCAGTGGTACGCGAGAAAGAGCTGGGTTCGATCATCAATTTCTATGTCACCCCAGTCACTCGTACCGAGTTCCTGCTCGGCAAGCAGCTTCCGTACATTGTGCTGTCAATGCTGAATTTCCTGCTGATGTCTGTACTTGCCATCACAATATTCGGTGTGCCCATCACCGGCAGTTTTGCCACGCTTGCGCTGGCAGCAGTTATTTTCAGTATTTTTTCGACAGGCTTTGGCCTGTTCGCTTCCATTTTTACCCGCAGCCAAATTGCGGCGATATTCGCGACCATGCTCGGCACCATGCTTCCGGCAATTCAATTTTCAGGCCTTCTCAACCCGGTTTCCTCGCTAGAAGGAGCCGGGAAAATCATCGGGCAGATCTATCCGGCATCGCATTTCCTCATAATTAGCCGTGGGGTTTTCAGCAAGGCTCTGAATTTGTCTGATCTAGTCGCTTACTTCTGGCCTATGCTGCTAGCCGCTCTGGGAATTGTAGTTCTATCAATCTCCTTGCTAAAAAAACAAGACAGCTGACCATGAACCATACTTCCAATATCTATCGACTTGGTATCAAGGAGCTGTGGAGTTTGCGGCGTGATTCGATCATGCTGATATTGATTGCCTATACTTTCACCATAGCAATTTATATCGCCGCGACCGCAATGCCGGATTCCCTGCACAAGGCTGTAATCGCGATTGTGGATGAGGATAACTCGCCGCTGTCAGGGCGCATAACCTCGGCTTTTTATCCTCCACACTTCATGTCACCGATCATGGTGTCGTTGAAGGATGTCGATCCGGGCTTGGACGCTGGCAAGTTTACGTTCGCGCTCGACATTCCTCCGGAATTTCAGCGCGATGTGCTGGCCGGAAATTCCCCGACGATCCAGCTGAACGTGGATGCCACGCGCATGAGCCAATCTTTCACTGGTAGCAGCTACATTCAGCAGATTGTATTGGGTGAAGTCAATGAATTTGTTCAGCGTTATCGTGGTAGTGCTACACCGCCAGTTGAGCTGGCAATGCGAGTACGTTTCAATCCCTCCTTGGCACCAGCTTGGTTCGGCTCACTCATGGAGCTGGTCGGTCACATTACCATGTTGTCAGTCATTCTGACCGGCGCCGCCCTGATTCGTGAACGCGAGCACGGTACGATCGAGCACCTGCTGGTAATGCCGGTGACAGCCGCCGAGATCATGCTGTCCAAGGTCTGGTCTATGGGGGCGGTAGTCTTGCTGGCATCGGCTTTTTCGTTGTCTTTTATCGTACAGGGCCTGTTGCAGGTGCCGATTGAAGGTTCGATAGTGCTGTTCCTCTTTTGTGCCACGTTACATCTGTTTGCCACCACATCAATGGGCATCTTCATGGCAACGCTCGCGCGCACCATGCCTCAGTTTGGTCTTTTGGTGGTATTGGTACTGCTACCGATGGAAGTGCTGTCTGGAGGATCAACCCCTCGCGAAAGCATGCCTGAAATCGCGCAAAATATAATGCTGGTCGCGCCAACCACGCACTTTGTTTCTCTCGCTCAGGCCATTCTTTTCCGTGGTGCCGGATTCGAAATAGTATGGCCGCAAATGCTTGCATTAGTCATGATCGGAAGTGTCCTGTTTGTTCTGTCTCTACGCCGATTCCACAAATCTCTCAGCTGCCTAGCTTGAAATACTTCCACCAACGTAGTGATTTTCTACGTCTCAGCAGCACCAGCATAGAGTTGAACTCTACCCAAAAGCAGAGAGGTGTCTCTTGAGAATTAGAATTTAGTGCATAAGCTTCATTTTGTTGCGGCAACCACATAAAAATATTTACCTTATTATTTTTGTCACTGAACAAATCACATCATTCGTTCTATCCTGAATAGATAATACCGCTTTAAATTGATAGCTATATATCTGTTTTTTTAAATACAAAACAATAAGAAGCCAGTACAAATGGCCCCCAAAATTTTCATAAACCAATATTCTTAGCCGTATGCTAAGAAATTTTAGTCGTCAGAATGTTCATTCTCCTCTTCACCGAAAAGCTTCTGCGACTTTTTCTAAGCTTGTGTACCAATTTCACGTCCTATATTTTAAAGATGTTGCCCGATAAATTGTCGCGTCCACGAGTTGCTCGATAACCAGATACGCGCCTGCAAGTGTGCCATGCAAATTGCCGCGATAATTGTTGCGATAAACTTCGATGGCGCTTGTATCGATTCGCGACAATTGCCCCTTGCTTGCTGGAGCAGTCACTCTTGCCTGTCTTGGCGATATTTGGTTCGAAAAAAGGAAGCAAACGTACTTAGTCGAAGAAAGCCAAACTTCCTTACAACGAAATACATGAACTTAAATTTATTTTCTTAATGACCTCATGAAGGTCGAATTGCATCCCCGATTAACGCGACATATCTACGTCGTCCCATTCGAAGATTCCGAGACGGGACACAGGTATTTCTCACCAACAATTTTTCTTTTTCAGGCAACCACCATCTGCGCGCCTATAAGCGTCACTGAGAAGTAATACTGTTTATCAAAAGGATCAAGCAGAATATGCGTATCAAGAAGTACTACGGCAGCTCAGAGAATTCGGCGAGCTTGCAATAAACAGTCGACAATCAGCAATTAAATCATTCAAGGGCGCCTTTAAAAATCCAAGTTTCTAGGTAAGACAAGGCATGAGTAAAAAATTTGAGCATTTCATATAATTGATATGCAAGCGATAGTTTTTCGAGTAACGCCGTATTGTGACGAAACAGAGTAAGCCAACAAGCCGCAAAGCGGCTGCTCGCAAAATTGGATTTTTAGAGGGCCCTTAAGTTAAATGCTAACTCCCCCACCTAAGCCACACTCGTAACTGTCGGAAAGATTCAGCATCCAGACTATCCGGCAAAATAATGACACTACGCGCTAAGTGCCTCCCTTGCGGCAACACATTTAGTACGGTAAGAAAAGGAGTAACCAGACTATCGGCTAAAACCCGCGCAATTACTTGATCCCCATTGCGCGCAACCAACAAGATCATGTCTCCGTCCAGTAGTAGCGTTTTGTTAGAGGATAGCGCTAACAGCCAGGCATCGTGCCATACGTGATACAGCATGCTGGTTAACACGAGCGAAGCCAAGAGTATCTTCGCCCATAATGGCAAAGCCAATAGAACCAGAACCGCGAGCATAGCGCCATGCGAAACAACTAATACGATTGTAAAATAAATGGAAGGTTGAAGATTAAATTGCCGTTGCATGGTAACTTTCTGGCAATTCGAAATATTTTCAAGAAAAAATCAGAGCTTGGCGCCTATTTCAGGGGCGCACTTTATTTTTAAACGGCGTTGTACTACGACGTGCGTCTGTCTTGCGATGGGGAGAGGCGCTCATGTTAGTGCCTATTTTTTTGTTTTTATGGCCTGCATTCATCATTCCATGATCAAACTTTCCAGCCTTTCTTCCAATCAATTCAGTGACTTTCTCCGTGACAGGTTTCGATTCCATACCCACCCAGTCAAGAATCTGACTAACCTCTCCTGTGCCAAGTTCTGCCAGCGTACCTCGCTTCAAGTGGGGCGGCAGATTAACGATGCCGAAGCGCACACGTATTAAACGGCTAATGGGCAAACCTAAAGCCTCGAAGGTACGACGCACAATGCGATTACGCCCTTCCTTCAACATCAAACGGTACCAATGATTGTAACCCTCCCCTCCTTCGTCGGTAAGCCTCTCGAACTTCACCGGACCGTCCTCCAAGGTGATACCTTCCTTCACCATCTGTTCCATCTGCTCGTCAGTCATGCTGCCCTGCACGCGCACAGCATATTCACGTTCCACTTCAAAACGTGGGTGCATCAGACGGTTAGCCAGATCCCCAGAGGTCGTAAAAATCAACAACCCACTGGTATTAAAATCGAGCCGCCCGATGGCAATCCATTTCATGCCTCTCAACTTAGGTAACTTGTCGAACACGCTCGCACGCTTTTCCGGATCATCGCGACTAACAATCTCACCTTCCTGCTTGTGATACAGCAACACACGCGGCAAATTATTATTACTTGTTTTAATGTGCACAAGGCGTTTATCGGCACGTACCACATCGTCCTCAGTCACACGCATACCCAACGTCGCCACTTCTCCGTTCACCGTTATGCGTCCAGCAGAAATCCATTCTTCCATAGTACGACGGGAACCCAAACCGATTTGCGCCAGTACCTTCTGCAAGCGCTCGCCTTGTTGTTCTGGTTGCTTTGCCTGTTCGTTCATCCCGTAACCTCTCGCCTTTCCAGCACGGCTTGCGCCAGGGTACCGCTATCCACATGTTCCAGTTCGCCACCTACCGGCAGCCCACGCGCGATGCGCGACACTTTGATGCCCTGCGCACATAGCAAGATAGTAATGTAGTGGGCAGTGGCATCACCTTCTACAGTAAAATTAGTAGCGAGTATCACTTCACATGTATTTTCCTGCGCCCGCCTAACCAGCCGATCCAGGTGCAATTCACGCGGGCCGATGCCATCCAGTGGAGAAAGCCGTCCCATCAGTACAAAATACATACCACGATAGCACTGCGCCTGTTCCATCATGAGCAAATCGGCTGGCATCTCCACAACACACAGCAGGCTTGCATCACGCTTGGGCGAACGGCATAAAGCACAAACTTCTTCTTCGGAAAAATTATTACACTTGGCACAATGATGGATGCTTTCCACCGCATGCCCCAGCGCCCGTGCCAGCCGCAATGCGCCTGATTTGTCCCGTTGCAACAAGTGGTATGCCATACGCTGCGCAGATTTTGGTCCAACACCAGGCAAGCAGCGCAAGGCGGCTATCATTTCTTCCAGACTGGAAAGCATGTTCATCCGGGTACTAAAAACTTTAGAGTGTTCAGAACGGCAAACTCATGCCGGGCGGCAGATTCATGCCCGCTGTGAAGCCACCCATTTTTTGTTGGGTCACTGCAGCCACCTGCTTCATCGCATCATTCATTGCCGCGACGATCAAGTCTTCCAGCATTTCCTTGTCGTCTGACAACAAGCTGTTATCCAGCATCACGCGGCGCACATCATGGGCACAGGTCATAACTACTTTTACCATGCCAGAACCGGCTTGACCTTCTACCTCGACTGTAGCAAGCTCGTCCTGCGCTTTTTTCATGTTCTGTTGCATCTGCTGGGCTTGTTTCATCATCCCGGCCAATCCGCCCTTCATCATGTCTATACCCTCCTTAATTTATTGTATTGATTTGATCGTTTCTTCAAGTATCTGAGCGCCTAATTGTGCCTGTGCCTCACGCACAAATGGGTCTTGCATAATGGCCTCAATTGCGTGTTGCTGACGTGTTTGTTTCACTTGCTGTTCAACTGCGGCTGGAGTAGCCATGTTGTTCACACCTAACGTAACCGACAATCGTACGGACTGAACGAAATAATCGGTAAGAGCGGCCTGCAATTTTTCCTGAGCCATTTTATTAGTCAACAAATGTTTGTGCTGCGGCGCTAAAACTAAAGTTAACCGCCCATCAACAAAGCTTTCCAGCGTGCAATGTTTCGCCAATTCGCGCGCCATACCTTGCACATTCAGTTGTGCCAATAATGTGCTCCAATCAAGAGCCACAGAAGTAGCTCCTACTGGATTGACTGGTGGTGAAATAGTTTGAATAGGTTGCGGTTGAGGTTGCTGCTTCGGCTCTAGTGCCGGTATCACAATAGCTTGAGCCATCGGCGACGCCGTCACTTCAGCTGTACGCTGTTCCGACATCGCCTTGGCGCCAGCTGGCCTAAATGCCAACATGCGCAACAAGGTCATGGTGAAACCAGCATATTCATCAGGCGCAAGGTCAATTTCATTTCGCCCGTGTATGGCAATCTGATAATACAATTGAATTTCTTTTGCGCTAAAACTCTGCGCCAGTTCCAGCAAGCGCGTTCGCTCCGGCTCATCTTCCGCGATGGCTTGCGGCACCGTCTGCGCCAAAGCAACACGGTGCAATAGAGTCGCCAAGTCTTGCAAGGCAACATCAAACGCCAAGCTGCGGCTTTGCATATCGTCAGCAATACGCAACAAACCGACTCCGTCCCGCACCAACAAAGTTTGCAACACGTCATACAGATAACTCTGGTCAATCGCACCTAACATATTACGGACCGTCGCCTCATCGATTCTGGAGTCAGAATAGGCAATGGCTTGATCGAGCAAGCTTAGCGCATCGCGCATACTGCCCTGCGCCGCACGAGCCAGCAATGCCAGCGCTGCGATTTCAAACGTGATGTCTTCCTGCCCCAGCACATATTCCAAGTGTGTGACGATTAACGCGGGTGGCAACTGTTTCAAATTGAACTGCAAACAGCGCGACAACACGGTGACGGGGATTTTTTGCGGGTCAGTTGTGGCGAGAATAAATTTGACGTGTGCTGGCGGCTCTTCCAATGTCTTCAACATTGAGTTAAAAGCTGCCTTGGAAAGCATGTGTACTTCATCAATCAGATAAACTTTGTAGCGCCCCAATGTGGGCAAATATTGCGCGTTATCCAGTACTTCGCGCATATTATCAATGCCGGTATTAGACGCCGCATCCAGTTCAATGAGATCAACAAAACGTCCGCTGTCGATTTCGGTGCAAGCGCTACAAATTCCACACGGTATGGCGGTAATGCCACTGATACAATTCAAAGATTTTGCAAAAATGCGCGCGATGGTAGTTTTGCCCACACCGCGCGTGCCAGTAAATAAATAGGCATGATGTAACCGATTTTGTGTCAGCGCATTGCTTAATGCCTGCACGACATGCTTCTGCCCCGCCAATTGCGCGAAGATCTTAGGTCGCCATTTGCGCGCTAGAACAGAAGTTACTGACAAAATTTACGTTGTCTCAAAAATGGTAGGCAAGGCGAATTTGGCTAAAATTGATGCCTGGATTTGGGTGCTTAATTGAACCATTAGACAAATGCTGAAAACGATAGCCCAGATCAAACTGCTTCCGATCCCCGAAACGCAAGCCTGCACCAAGATGATCGCCGAATTGAAAAGCGGTACTAAATCTACGGTCGGCATTGATATGAGTATCGGAAATCAGATGAACTCCGATCCCTGCTTCCAGGTATGGCGCCAAGCCGGAAAGATTTTTCTGTTGCAGGCGAAATATCGGAGTAAAACCGATATCTGTAATGTTATGATTACTACCCGCACTGTTTTGGCCGTTCCAACGTCCAGCTGAAGCTTCCCAATAGCCAGTCACCAACCAGTTGCCGTCGGTAAACCACTTCTTTTCCCAATCCCATTGGGCGCCGATACGCGCCATATTGGTTTTATCGCCACTTCCAATCTCAGCGGAAACACCATCTATGGCCCACACATTCCCAGTTAACAATAACGCACCGATCAGTACACAGATCTTTTTCATTGTCACTCCATCCTTCGAATAAGGAGGCGAGCCTTACCCCCGGCACTTGCAATAAATGGTTATGGCTGCTTCCTTCCGGATCTGACCAGGTTCACCACCTTGTAATGCGGGGAGGCCCGCCAATTTTTTCAAGCAACCCAACAGCTTATTACGTAATACCAAAGCAGCACTACTAACACCACTAAAATCCCATGTCTTAATTACACAATAAGCATCTCAGTTTCGTCTTTATGCGTTTCACCTTAGCAAAAAATTTATTGCAACTATTAAGCCGCTTATTTATGTTGTCATCATACTATCAAATGAACTGACTGACAAAACTCAGTCATATCCAATATGGCATGAACTTGAATAAGAGCTGTATTTCCAAAAAAATGAGCTTGAAGCAAGCGAACCGAAAGCCTCAAGATTATAGGCTCGGCACAAAAAAATTAAATTTTTTCCGTGTGCCGCAATCGAAGATATATAACCTAAAAAAGATACAAAATTTAAACATGAAGCAGCTGCACACACGGTGAAAGGATTTGCATCATAACGGGGAATCAACGTGATCCCTATATGTCGAGCTAAGCGGACTTTCCTATCCGACCGTATTGGGCGTCATTAATGGTTATGGGTAGCACTAGTAAATATTCATTACATTCAATAATGTTACAAATACATTACAGTAGGCCTGTCAAGAATGGAAAAGAGAAACATAAAGACAAAATTAAAGTTGCGCTGCCTGCCCAACCACCGCACCCAGAAGAACAACTTAACGCCAATTCTTGAAATATCATCGCGTATATCATTAAAACTTTATGAGATTGTAATCCCATACATTCGATATTTTGGCTGCATGTACGCAAAATACATGCAGCCACACAGTTCGAATCAAAACAGTATTTGGCAATCGGAAATATAGGCACAAGGAAGCATCGGGGCTGTATGCCCTTATGTACGTAACCACAGAACTAACAACGGGAATCGTCGAGACATCTTGATTGCCTGTACAACCGGACTTAAAGGTTTCCCGAAAGCCATCGAGACAGACTATGCGAAAACATCCCTGCATTTAAGCTATGCGACATAGCCTTGCACAAATATACCCTTACTCATGCCATATAATCATTAGCGTGCTGCATTGGCCAACGCAGCCAGAGTGTCAGCCCCCAAATCAGCACTGTAGTAACCCAGATTTGCGCCTGTCTCATCTATACTCACCTTAGGCATCAATCCGGCCGCTAAAAGCGACTCATTCTTAGCAGCGCGATGCACGTCGTGAGGATCAGTAATGCCTCTATTACTATAAATGTTAGAAGCTACGCTGCCATCCTTCTTTTCCGTACCTTCGTCCAGCGTATATATAGTACGCTGGTTAAGCAGGGATGTAGCATGAGAATCATACTCATTAAGTAAGAAAACAAGTATGTTTCTGCCAGATACTTCTTTCTGGTTAGTCGACTTCACGTGCAAGATTGCGCTTTGTATTACGCGGTGAAAAGCAAGCGTAGGCTGTGTATTAATTTCGTCGCTATCAGGTACGACTGGTGTATTCTTATCAACAAAATCAATCAATAAAATTCGCAATTCTTCAATATCCACTCCACGAGATTGTAATATCTCTATCGCTGAAGGATTATCCAGCATTGCTAACAGCAAATGCTCCACTGAAAGAATTTTGTGCCGCTTAGCACGCGCTTCAATGATTATTTGCCGCAGGTTGGTTTCAAGTTCTTTCCCGAGCAAATCTGCCCGATAAAGCTTCCACATTGATGTTTCCTCCAGTTAAGTTATAGAAAATATCATTGCTGATTAACGCACATCGAAGCCTGTATTACTTTAAGCTAAGCTTCAGATGCGCCTACTTTTTCAGTATATTATGAAAAAATATGGTGGGCAAATAAAATATCTGACGAGTAAGCTTGGACTGTGGTAGCGCAGCAAGCCGCAATTTAAACCGTTTCTTGGTCAAGCCCGGCGGAATTGTGAACTTTAGTATGAAACTACTGTAATACTGTAGTGCGTCAATCAGAAGTGTCCTTGATTCAAGGTAGCACGAGCGCGGGTGCTTAACTAACCAAGCCTTGCCCTGAGTGCTTTCGGGTTACGTAACTATCCACGACAATCAGGTGCAGCCCCTTGGTCTTTAATATCTTGTAATCAATGATCTTGAGGAAAACTTCAACCACCCCTGATGCCGACAAAGTCGGGGCCGTTATTGACAGCACCTTGCCATCCAACGTATTCAGCGCAGCATTGTATTTATAATCATGTGCATTAGTTCTGCCTCGTCCGCGCTTAAGAGAGGGTAGGTCAGGCTGCGTAAGGTCAAATGTCTGAATTTGTGTTTTTATCACAATACAGCACCAGCGCGTGCTCGAGTAGATCGCGGTACGGGCCGACAATGTTCTCAAGTTTTGGGTGTATCGTTGGAAAGCTTGGAAGACACGACCCGATGCGGCTTGAGTCCATGTATCTGCCAAATACGGACAACAACAGAAACGCTGATGCCCAATGAGCAGCCAAGATGCAGGGCTCTTTAATGCACCGCACCTGCAGAAGTCTTTTCAAACGTGACCTACAACGGCGGCAAACAGAACAACGTGGTTGCCTAGGCTATTATCTTGCTACCAACAACATTAGCTATACTTATTTCGAGATACCAAATGGAATTTGAAGCGAAACGCACATACCATCGGCCTGATGGCAGTCGCAGGTAACGATGGGGGATAAACCCGGTACAAAAATGAAGCAGCTTATACAATTGATCGTGTGCGATATCAACGGACTATCCAGGCAACTTACATCACCAACGGCGATTAGGTGCGCCCGGAATAGCATAATTCTAAGTAGCGTAGCTTACAAAAACAGTTTCATCTTAACAAAGTAAGCCAGCACCAACCTAAAACTACTTAATTTATATGGGGTGACTGATGGGGCTCGAACCCACGACAACCGGAATCACAATCCGGGGCTCTACCAACTGAGCTACAGCCACCACGGGATAAAACTCGACAAGACATGTCATTGGCGTGCCCGACAGGAATCGAACCTGTAACCCCCAGCTTAGAAGGCTGGTGCTCTATCCGGTTGAGCTACGGGCACAATTCCTGTAAAGCCATTTGACTCTGCACTACTAAGATATATGGTCGGGGTGGAGAGATTCGAACTCCCGACATCCTGCTCCCAAAGCAGGCGCGCTACCAGGCTACGCTACACCCCGAAAGCGGAGAACTATACCCTGCGTGAGATAAAAAATCAATCATGTTCGGGTTATTTTGCAGTGTACTCAATGAAAAGTTATTTCTACACAATCTAAATGACGGAACATTATTTCGAGGCCTCTTGCCAACAGAAGGTGACCATTTTATGCAACATAATATCCCCCGTTATTTGCGGGCAATTTGTGGCAGCGCAAGTTTCAAGTAATAGATCATTGACCACAATGTTAAAACAGCAGCAAGATAAATCAATAATGTACCCAATGTATTAGCAGGCAAACCAACCAACGAGTCGTGACAAAGCAGCAATGATATGGCGATCATCTGAAATACAGTTTTCACCTTGCCCAGCATAGAAACTGCGGTGCTCTTACTTTCTCCAAGCTGCGCCATCCATTCACGTAAGGCAGAGATAGCAATTTCACGACCTATAATAATGAAAGCAATGATCATATCCACATAACCAAGTTTTACCAGCACAATCAATGCGGCAGCCACCATCAGCTTATCGGCGACTGGATCGAGAAATGCGCCAAAGGCAGAAGTTTGATTGAGCGCGCGCGCCAAATACCCATCTAGCCAATCTGTAAGAGCGGCCAATGCGAATATCACCGTACTAACTAAATGCTTATGGTGCAGGGAAAGTGCTGTATCCGGTAAGTAGAACACCCCAAGAAATACAGGTATAAGAATAATGCGAAACCAAGTCAGCAAATTTGGGATATTGAGTGGCATGATCAGTGCAATTGTTGATAAATTTTTTCCGCCAGCGCCAGACTAATGCCATCTACCTGTGCTAACTCTTCCAAACTGGCTTGGTACACGCCCTGCAAACCTCCAAACCGAGCGAGCAGATTACGCCTACGCTTCTCTCCTACCCCACTAATCTCTTCCAGCATGGAGGTTGTGCGCGTTTTACCGCGCTTGGCGCGGTGTCCACTAATAGCGAAACGATGCGCCTCATCGCGCACCTGCTGAATCAAGTGTAATGCTGGATTGTCCGGCAACAATTGTAGCGGTTTTTCATGCTGCGGAAGTAACAATTGCTCTAACCCGGGCTTGCGCTCCACGCCTTTGGCTACGCCCATTAACGAGATTTCCATCAGGCCTAGTTGTTCTAACACCTGACAAGCCACACTTAGCTGTCCCGCACCGCCATCTATCAAAATCAAATCGGGACGCTTGCCTTCCCCTGCCTGTAATTTTTGATAGCGACGAAACAAGGCTTGGCGCATGGCTGCGTAGTCGTCTCCCCCAGTAATACCGCTAATATTGTAGCGTCGGTACTCCACAGTACGCATAGCCAAATTGTCGTACACAACACAGGAAGCCACAGTCGCTTCGCCCATGGTGTGGCTGATATCAAAACATTCAATGCGTGACAATTGGGGTAGCGCAAGCACTTCGCGCAATTTCTCCAGTCGAGCCAGCTGTCCGGCCTGCTGGCCTGCTTGCTGGTGTAATGCCAGCAGAGCATTTTTCAGCGCCATATCCAACCATTGGCGCCGTTCACCACTTACACTATGGCGTATCTGTACCTTATGCCCGGCCTGTTCGCCAAGTAATTCTTCCAAAGTATTTGCCGCGATAGGCGTGCTGGTGAGAATAAGAGGTGGCACGCTATGGTTTAAATAATGCTGTGCCAAAAAGGCATGTAGCACTTCGTCAGCCGCCTGCGCTTCGGCATTTTGCGGAAAAAAGCTCTTATCACCGAGATGTCTACCACCGCGCACCATGGCCAAATTCACACACAGCACACCGTTCAACTCAGCGACAGCAACAATGTCCGCATCTGTTGCACGACCACTTTCCATGAACTGCTTTTGCTGCACCGTATGCAGCGCATGCAACTGGTCGCGTAGCGCAGCGGCCTGTTCATAATGTTGGGTCTCTGCCGCTTGCTCCATAGCTAGCCTTAGCGATCCTTCCACCTCGCCCTGCTTGCCTTGTAATAGCAAATTCGCATTGTGCACATCAATTGCATAGTTCTGCTGGCTAATTAATCCAACACAAGGGGCAGTACAACGATGAATTTGATGCAGCAAACAGGGACGAGCGCGATTGGAAAATGTGCTGTCCTCGCAAGTACGGATGCGAAAAATTTTTTGCAGCAACTGTATACTTTCCTTGGCGGCTTGTGAGTTTGGATAAGGCCCGAAATATTGATGGTGTTTACCAGTCGCACCACGATAATAAGCAAGGCGAGGAAAACCATGCCCGGTCAGGACGATATATGGGTAAGATTTATCATCTCTAAAAAGTATGTTGTATCGCGGTTTTAATGTTTTTATTAAGTTATTTTCCAGCAGCAGAGCCTCAGCCTCAGAACGTGTGACCGTCACCTCAATACGGGCAATATGCGACACCATCAGGCTGATGCGCGGTGAGATATTTGTTTTCTGGAAGTAGGATGCAACGCGTTTTTTAAGCTGCCCAGCTTTGCCTACATAAAGCACTTGCCCTTGGCTATCCAACATACGATACACACCAGGCAGTAGGGGCAAACTGGCAACAAATGATTTAAGGTCAAACTCGGTTGTTTGGGTCAAGGTTATTATTTAGGTCACGGCTATGCAAATATAAAACAATTGCGCTGAAAACGGCATGAAACATCGCCTCGGTCAGGCGCTTGGTCTGGGTATTGTAGCGACTGCAATGGTAGCTGTCATACAGCATTATGCCGTTCGGCAGTGCATGCCGCATGCCATGCGAAAATTTATAGTCTTTTATTTTCAAGTCCAGCGCACGCAACACCGCAAGATGGGCAATCGCCCCTAAAGCCAGGACTACTGCGCCTAACGGTAAAGAAGCCAGTTCAGCCACCAAATATTGATTGCATTGCCGCACTTCGGCAGGTTCCGGCTTGTTCTGCGGCGGCAAACAGCGCACAGCATTGGTAACGCGGCAATCGCTTAAAATCAGTTCGGCATTAGCATGACCTGCGGCATTCAAAGGTTCGGATTGACTAGCAAAACCAAATTGATAAAGTGTGGAATACAGCAATTTCCCGGCAAAATCGCCGGTAAATGGCCGACCTGTGCGATTCGCTCCATGCATACCGGGTGCCAATCCCACTATTAGCAGGCGCGCCTGCGCATCGCCGAAAGACGGCACCGGGTGAGCATAATAATCTGGATATGTTTGACGCACATCCCCCAGAAAGTTCGCCAAGCGTGGGCATAAATGGCAAGCGGTAGAAAATTTCATGCGCTATCTATCCAAGCAATTGATACTTAGCAAAAAATAAAATACATTTAGTCGTAAAGCGCATAAAATGATTGATCATCATACCCATATCAGCAATTCAACCGTAATAGCCTAAATTACCTTCGCCGTAACCATTGATATGCGATGCATTCAAACTCAATTTTCAATATACACTTTCAATTCGTCGGCTTTCAACGACAATAGTATTTGCACTATTTCAAATAATTAGAATTGTCACAGGTTTTATGTTGCCATGTAACGACACAAAAATTTTAATTTTTAAAAAAAAATTAAAATCAAATAGCAATCATTTGTTTTTATTGCAAATAAATAATGGCATGGTATATGCTTCCTTTATCAATACAGCAATATTGCTGGACTGATAAAGGAAGTTAATATGAATTATTCTTCAAGAATACAAAATACTCCGGCCCAATCAATCGCTCTAATTTCTATGCTGTTAATTGGCGCGACTGGCATTGTTCAGGCTGATTCCATTACCAAGGAAAATGCACCATCTTGGGCCGCTTACGACACAAACAGCGATAGCTTTGTTAGTTTGGAGGAAGCCACAACCAAGCAGATGCCCGCTCGTGTATTCAAAGAACTGGACGCCAGCCATGACGGTAAATTAAGCAAAGATGAATTTACTAAATAAAGCGGCAATTTGCAGTAATCTGAGTTAACTTCTGTTTTTTTTCATAAAAGCTCCCCTTCTGGTGCGTCAGCTCCCCCTGACGCACTTTTTTTGCGCCATCTGAATGTATTTTTTATATTTGACGGGCGGATTTAAAGTGGCGGATTCAACTTCGAAGTGCAACAGCTAACGATGGATCGGCATAACGCATTCCAAATATACTGCATACAATAATTCGAAATCCAACACTTTGCATAGCCGTGGTTGAGTCGCCCTATCCCCCACTGCACTCACCCCTAACAACGAACATCTTTCGATCAACGATTTCCAGGCGTTCTTTAACGCTAACACATAACCCTGAATCATAATTTCGCCACTTCTGCCCATTTGCATAGTGCTTGCAGCATAATCTGGCACAACCTCCCCCATCACGGATGTCCGCATAGACATGCCAGTAGATCGCCTCATAGCGCCCGTCTTTTGGGCAAGCCGAATTTGACCAAAACCAGCTTGTTTCAACCCGTAAATCTGGTATCGTTACCAGTTGGTGGGCATGGATACATTTCTTACTTACACCCCTTTTACTGGATTGTTTAAGCGGCTCTGAATACTAATGCGGCTTGCCGCCGAAACTCTCTTATAAAATGACACTTCAGTGCTGAATCCCCCATTTATTGTTATGGAGCCAACGAATGAAAACAAAAGCTGCAATCGCATGGAAGGCCGATGCGCCACTGACAGTTGAAGAAGTTGACCTTGCAGGACCAAGGGAGGGTGAAGTACTGGTCGAAATCAAAGCGACCGGAATCTGCCATACTGATTATTACACGCTATCGGGTTCTGACCCGGAAGGTATTTTCCCATCGATCCTTGGGCACGAAGGCGCAGGCATCGTGGTAGATGTCGGCCCGGGTGTTTCCTCTCTTAAAAAATACGATCATGTCATTCCTCTATACACCCCTGAATGCCGCCAATGCAAGTACTGCTTGTCGCGCAAGACTAATCTTTGTCAAGCCATCCGCGCTACTCAGGGTCGCGGCTTAATGCCGGATGCTACATCACGTTTCTCGATTGACGGCAAGCCCATCTATCACTATATGGGAACCTCGACTTTCTCCAACTACATCGTCGTTCCTGAAATTGCATTGGCTAAAATCCGTGAAGATGCGCCATTCGACAAGGCTTGTTACATCGGCTGTGGTGTTACGACCGGCGTTGGCGCCGTGGTTTTTTCAGCTAAAGTTGAAGCCGGCGCGAATGTGGTGGTGTTTGGATTGGGTGGCATTGGTCTGAACGTAATTCAAGGCGCAAAGATGGTGGGTGCCAACAAAATTATCGGCGTTGACATCAATCCTGGACGAATCGAGATAGCACGTAAATTCGGCATGACCGATTTCGTGAATCCGAAAGAAATTGGAGATATTGTCAATCACATAATCCAGTTGACGGACGGTGGTGCTGATTACTCCTTCGAATGTATTGGCAATGTCACCACCATGCGGCAGGCACTTGAGTGTTGCCATAAAGGCTGGGGCCAATCGTTCATCATTGGCGTTGCCGCTGCCGGGCAAGAAATCAGTACTCGCCCATTTCAACTGGTAACAGGCCGCGAATGGAAAGGATCCGCTTTTGGCGGGGCACGTGGCCGTACCGATGTACCGAAAATTGTTGACTGGTACATGGAAGGTAAATTGAATATCGATAATTTGATTACCCATACATTACCGCTGGAGCGCATCAACGAGGGTTTTGATTTGATGAAGAGCGGCGAATCGATTCGTTCCGTCGTGCTGTATTGAACGGGCTGCGCCATGCTTGAACTGATCAGCGAACACGCATGTTTTGGAGGGAACCAGCGGTTTTATAGTCATCATTCCGAAGAAATCGGCTTGCCAATGCGTTTTTCAGTATTTCTGCCACCGCAGGCTCGGGAAGGCAAGGTTCCTGCCCTATTCTGTTTGGCCGGCCTGACCTGTTCAGAAGAAACTTTCATGGTCAAGGCGGGGGCACAGCGTAGTGCTGCGCGGCAGGGGCTGATGCTGATTGCGCCCGATACCAGCCCGCGCGGCGCCAATCTTCCAGGCGAAGCAGACAGCTGGGATTTAGGGGTCGGTGCAGGTTTCTATCTCGATGCGACAAAAGCGCCATGGGACAAGCATTACCGTATGTACAGCTACGTGCTAGAACTATATGAATTGATTGTGCGGGAATTCCCCGTGCATTCTTCCAGTATTGGCATTACCGGGCACTCGATGGGCGGGCATGGAGCGCTTGTTCTGGCGTTGCGCAATCCAGATCTTTTTAAAACGGTATCGGCATTTGCGCCGATCTGTGCGCCGAGCAAATGTCCTTGGGGTGTTAAGGCATTTACTGCGTATCTGGGCAGCGAACAAGGGAACTGGCAGCAATACGATGCCAGTGCGCTCATGGAACAAAGGCATATGCCATTTCCAAACGGAATACTGATTGATCAGGGGTTGAGCGATAAATTTCTGTCTAATCAATTGTTTCCTCAAACGTTCGAAGCAGCCTGCCAAAAAGCGCAGCAACCCTTGGAACTGCGCAGGCATGCTGACTACGACCATGGGTATTATTTTATTTCGACATTCATCGAAGAACATATTCGATTTCATCACCGAACATTAGATGGGACAACCCCATAACAATATTGATCGTATCTGCCAAACTCATTCACAAGCCATTAAAAATTTTCTTGGTGAATATTTTATTAATTTGTGAAGCTGTGATTGCCATTGGCGCAATGGCTTGATACAGTGCAGTGTTTTTTCAACTAAAGGGAGTCATTAATTATGAATAAAGCAGAGTTGATTGATGTAGTAGCTAAATCCACAAAGAACCCAAAGACAAATGTCGAGGAGATACTAAATGCGCTAATGGCTGCTGTACAAGCAACATTGGTAAAAGGCGATAATGTGCAGCTGATTGGTTTTGGCACCTTTGCTGTCGAACAGCGCGCTGCTCGGATAGGACGGAATCCAGCTACCGGAAAAGAATTAAAAATACCGGCCAAGAAAGTTGCGAAATTTAAAGTCGGCAGCAAATTGAAAGACGCGGTTGCTGGCGTAAAAGCTAAAAAGAAATAACCAACGCAGTCAAGCGTGCCCCCAAATCTGGGGCACGCCATCTTATTATTATCTGAATTAGTATTTTCACCTCATTTGCAGCATCACGCTTTAAACCCTGAGATTCACATCTTTCATTTTTATTCTCTGTTGCCGTTATAGACCGGTTAATAACAGATTAAATGTAATTTTAGCTGACATCCATTCCATAAGAACTATGGCGTTTAGTTTTTTAGTTTCCCCATGCCTCGATTTCGGTGATGCGGGAGTAACTGGCGAGCGCGCTGGTAACGTTTACCCGAATTCGATCAGTGGTAACCGCGGCGAAGCTTACTGTCCTTTTAACAAGATTATTTCCGCTTACCGTAGCAAGCGTAACCCAAGCCGATCCATCCCAGCCCTGGACGGTAAAGCCAGTTACGCCATAAGTGGTGAAGGTGAGCGTATCGGTCGGTTCGATCGGGTTAGCGTAGTTGTCCTGAAGCGTATAGACCACCACG
The DNA here is from genome assembly GCA_003402345.1 of Candidatus Nitrotoga sp. MKT. Lineage (GTDB taxonomy): Bacteria > Pseudomonadota > Gammaproteobacteria > Burkholderiales > Gallionellaceae > Nitrotoga. Next base: position 137,667 of record QFXH01000003.1, read on the forward strand.
CGATCGATCGTTTGCGTACCATTAAAGTTAATTTGCACCCAGTCGGGTTGCGTGTTGGCTGTTGCATCATTCCAGCCACCTCCATTACCCCAGATGACACCGGTGCGCTGGTTGTTGTTGACCGCCGCCACAGGGTATGCGCTGCTGTAGGTGCTTGACGCCGAAGCCACTGCCCCAACGCTGGCAAGCGCAACGTTACTACTCGCTACAGGTATTGTCGTTGCCGAAACAGGATTTGACTGCGCTGAGCAGTTGCTTGCAACGTCACATGCCGCTAAGGTATAGCTATAACTGGTCGAGGCTGTCAAGCCCGTATCGGTATAGCTCGTCGTGGTCGGGCTGCCAACCAGGGTGCCCCCACGATAAACTTTGTAGCCCGTTACGCCCACGTTGTCCGTCGAGGCCGTCCAGCTTAGGTTTATCTGGGTGGCACCAACAGGCGTAGCAGAAAGGCCTACAGGTACGCTAGGTGGAACATTGTCTACACCACAATTTCCACCCACCGATCCAGTTCCATCCAACTTAAAAGTGGCCGATGCCACACATCCAGCCGTAATAACAAACTGTGATGGCGAACTCCCCCCAAGCACAATTGGAGCGATTGGCACCCCATTATTGTAAAGTGGTGGCTGAAAAGAAAATCCAGAAGATGTTTCCGAATAAGGCCCAATACTAGAGCCAGCAGTAAAGTCTGTCTGAATTACTTCTGCGTGCAGTGTGTAGCTGCCAGGGGGCAGTAGCAATTTAAAGTAGCCGGTATTTTGAATTAGGTAGTCGGAAACAACACTAAACACTTTATTAGTGTTTACTTCCTTAGCCCAAATGTTGGCGCCACGAATAGGCGTACCATTAACTTGGACGAAGCTTCCAGTAAGCTGGCCATAAACACTGCCCAGTGTTGCATCTGGATAAAGAGCGCTCACTGCAGCAGTATCGTCTTCATGTAAAGTAGCGTAACTCCGGTAAGCAATGGGGTACATTAATGGATAATTTGAGGGGTACGACGTCACTAGCCCTTGTGAATTATCCAATTGCGTGTGATCCAAACCAATCAAATGACCAACTTCATGGGCAAGAACGACTTTCATGGTCGTATCGTTCACGGAAATATAGCCGTTGATAACAGCACGGCCTTCCACATATTGACACTGTGAACCGTTATTATTCCAAGCTGAACCTGCGAAACCAAGTACACTATTTTTTGCACCCACACCGAATATGGAATCAATAATGGAACCATCGGAATCGTAAATTACTGGGTTCAATCCATCCGAAAAATCATACAAGAACGTCGCATAATTACTGGCAGCAATGTCCACCGGCAGATCCGCCCCGCGCGCAAGAACCACCGTTGAAGTCGCCACATTAGTCCACATGGATACCGCTTCGGTAACTAGTGCGTCTGCCTGCGCTTTTGTACGGGAACCAAGGATCCCTTGGTCATAATTAAGCGACACTGAACCTGCGCCAGCATATTTTGTAGGTAGCTGATAACAAACCACCAAAGGTCCACCTGCAAATGCAGAAACCGTAAACAGAATCAGCACCCCAGCTATAAACCCGTGCAGAACTCTCAGGCATGTCATTTAACCGCTCCTGCTTGTTGGCGCACAAGCTCTTTAAATTCGTCGAGATTAAATTGCTTAGTAGATCCCGGTGCCTGCCGCATTTTAATTAGGGCTGGTGTGGACATCAAATGGGTGGAGGCACCCAAGGTCATTTCTTTGAAATCTCTACCATTGGTTACATGAGCACCCGTTAACCCCGGGATAACATTAAATTTTCCCTGCTCAAGACCAACTGGACTGGAGAACCCTGATACCGAAATTCCATAAAGAAAAAGTATATAGCTCTCCCCCACTGTAAAAGTAGGCACTCCCGTTATTTGATTTGTTTCCCCTTGTACCTTTCCACCGATTTGCTTTATGGTATGCGTGGCTCCAACTTTACCCTTGAGAACCTCCTGCACTTCAAAGGTGCTATAAGTCACAATCAAATTTGTTTGGGGATCACGTTCACTATGATTTTCAAGTGATTTACCTTGAAATGCGATAGCGGCATCATTAATGATTTCATCCAGGTAAAGTGGTAACACACTCATAGCGTGTGCAGGCAGCGTACTTATAAGACTGATCAAACAGGCAAAAATAAATTGTCTCAACATAAAAACACCCCCCAAGCGATAAGGTATATCGAACCAGTGTCCCAAAGTTTTAGCCTATCTATAAATTTAAATTTACACTGAAGCAAAAATTAAACCTAAAGTACTTTCATATTCATGATCCTACACATTGTAAATATGAAAATCTCTAGAAAAATATGTATTTTCATAATAGATAACCAGCCTTAAATTTAATTACTTGCTCCAAGCCAGTTTCATGTACGAAAAATGTACTAAATACGAATTTTAATAACCCCTAGATCCCAATAGTCTACGAAACCAGAATTAGTACATGGTTTATTAAAAATGCTAGGATGCACGCTAAACAAAAGAACTTGTTATTAACTTAATGCTACGGGCAATTTCACTAAACATTCGGGTTCCGGGCAACAGTAGATACGGAGACACAAATGCTAAAGCAGAATTAAGCAATTCCATTTTGAAATTGAAATGTGCGAACTCGTAACTTAACTAAATAGCAAACAAACAATTTTTATGGCAAGCAGCACAGATTATATCGTACTCAGTGCCCGTTAGATCGCTACCCCTAATGGGGGTAGCTCAAATTATTAATCTATCAGCAACGCAAAGGGAGCAACGACACGCATGATTACAGTAGTAAAAAATCTTGTCGAATACCACGAATTGATGACAGTACTTGCCTGGAAAAACGTCACACTACGCTACAAACAAGCATATCTGGGCATTGCCTGGGCTGTAGTCAAACCGCTCATCCTCATGCTGATTTTTACATTGGTCAAAAGCTTCGTTGGTATTGATAGTGGCAACATCCCGTACCCCCTCCTAACTTTTGCAGCGCTCATGCCCTGGATTTTCTTTCAAGAATCTGCATCCGAGGGAGTAAGCAGTGTGGTGGGTAATGCCAACCTGATCAAAAAAATCTATTTCCCGCGCGAGATATTCCCCATAACGGCAGTCGTCACCAAACTTGTAGAGCTTGGCATCAACTTTGTCATTTTAGCCGGGCTTATGATTTGGTTTCAATATATACCCAGCATACACATACTATGGGTACCGTTCATCATTCTTTACACAATCCTGGCAGCTCTGAGCATCGCATTTGTTGGCGCAGCAATTAATGTTTACTATCGGGACATGGGAACCGCCCTGCCTGTTCTACTTTCCCTACTTATGTATGCATCTCCGGTGATGTACCCATTGCAACTGGTAAAGGATAAACTTTTAGAACAACAAGCTGCTGGCGAGTGGTCCAACCTGCTCTATACCCTTTATACCCTTAACCCCCTAGCAGGCATCATTGATGCATTTCAAAGTGTAGTACTGAAAAATCAGCCGCCGGATCTAATGGCGATGATACCTGGCATGATTTTAGTTGCGATCCTACTCCCTCTAAGTTACACATTCTTCAAGCGGGCGGAGTCTTATTTTGCAGATGTAATTTAAAGGCAGCGGATAGAAGTTGAATGATCTCCGGCAAAGCCGGAGACTTATTGGGCAGCGGCCAATAAGCCCTGAATCCTCTCCAAAACAGCTATAACCCTAGTTTATCTGGTCGTAACACTCTTCCTCTTGGTTCCGATATACACTCTAGCCCAAATACTTAAACGAAATACCCACGAGCCTAAAATACCTCGCCAGTAAAATTCCGCCCTTGCTCCTCGAAATACCCTGTTACCACTATCGCTTTGCCCTTTACGGGGTACAGTATTTGACCTTTTGTATGAGTTGCGGTAAGCTGCGCGACCTTTAGGAGAGATGGCCGAGTGGTCGAAGGTACTCCCCTGCTAAGGGAGCGTAGGGTTTATAGCCTTACCGAGGGTTCGAATCCCTCTCTCTCCGCCAGAGAAACAATATTAAAAACAGTTTTGCGCCCGTAGCTCAGATGGATAGAGTACTTGGCTACGAACCAAGGGGTCGGGCGTTCGAATCGCTCCGGGCGCACCAGTAAATCAAGGGGTTAGGCCAAAAGCCTAGCTCCTTGTTCATTTCCTGTAGTCAAAAACGTATCACTTTTGGCTACGATTTCAGGCAAAACTACTGGCCTGCGATCCACCCATTGCGCAAGATGTTCACTGGATAGGTGCGCATACTTCTGCACCATCTCCGGCGTTGACCACCCGCCCAACTCCTGCAATACGTGCAACGGAGTGCCTTCTTGAATGTGCCAGCTTGCCCATGTGTGTCTGAGGTCATGCCAATGAAAATTCTCGATGCCAACCCGCTTTAGTGCCTTGTGCCATGCCTTGGTGTTTACCTGATGCACGGGCTTGCCGTTAAAGGTGAACACATTGGCCTGATGCTTGCCGATCTGTTTGCGTATCACTTCTACCGCTACGCTTGACAGTGGAACGGGAATCGCTTTTCTGGCCTTGGCTTGATCGGGGTGTATCCATGCCGTTTTGCGCACTAAATCTACCTGTGACCATTGCAGACCAGTGACATTGGAACGCCGCAGCCCTGTTTCCAGACTGAAACGCACCATGTCAGCAAGATGCAAAGGCAATTTGGAAATCAGCCTGTCAGCTTCATTCCGAGTAAGCCAGCGCACTCGCTTGGTCGGTTCCGGCAGCATTCGCACCACCGGAGCACGATCCAGCCATTCCCATTCATTACAGGCCTTTCTGAGAATTGCCCGGACAACTTCCTGCATACGATTGACCGTTGAGTTTGCGACCCCTTCGGCTTGCTTCGCTGCAGAAATTCTGTCCAGCACATCCCGCTTGATTGCCTGCAATTCGATGCCTGTCAGATATTGATCAAGCCAGCGCAAATGATAAATGTCGCTGACCTGCGAGGTTTTATGCTTCGTCTCGCCTAGATACTTAACCACAGCATCGTTCCACTTGTAGATCGGCTTGGCTCCCAGCCTTTCCTGCTCCCACAGGGACGATTTCAGCTTTGCTTCGTACTCTTCCGCATTTTCGCGGACGGGAGTGCCAGAACTTTGCTGTACTCGCTTGCCTTTGTGGGTGAAACGAACCCACCAGATTGATGAGTCCTCACGCTTGTAGAGTGACATAGTAAATTCTCCTTTGTGTCACCTTCCAGCGTTCGCCATTTGGAAGAATAGAGTGAACGCAGATAGGACACAAGATCATCTTGCAGGAATGCCCAGCACTTGCCCGGTTTGGCGGCTGGAATCTCACCGGATCGCGCCTTGGATTGCACCGAGTTGGGATGCATTTTTAGGAACGCGGCAGCTTGTTCAAGATTAAGCGTCTCCATAATCTCCATCCTTTGCGCGCTGGTAGGCTGCTGCACTTTTCTTGGCGTGTTGCGCATCCAACTTGATGCGGTTGTTGATGGTGTTGAACTTACGCCCTTTGAGCCTAGCTTTCCCCTCCACCTGAGCTGCAAGTGAAATGCCTTGCTGGTCAAAGAAAGTTGATGCGAAGTGTAGGAAAGTTCCTAACCCCTCACCCCAATCCGTGATGCCCTCTCGTGCCATGAAAGAAGAGATGTAGCCCAATCCGCCCGGAATAATCCTTTCGTCTTGTGGCAGGTTGGTAGAGCGCACACGTTCAAGCGCAAGTTGTGGAGTGGGAGTCCAAATTGCAGATTGAATATCAGACCATAGCGGATGCGTTTTCCATCTGGATTTGTTGCTATCGTTCCCCATTTCGGTCAATCGCAGCCAGTCTGAGGTAAGGTAATTCCACAAGCCGCCGAGATTGTCGAGAAGTTGAGGAACAGTTGCTATTCCTAACTCTCGCAGGGCAGTGTTGGCTGCTTGGAATTCATGCCTCCACAATGGATCGCCGGGCTGCCAGCCGAATGCTTCCCAAACTTTGAACAAATAGACCTTGTTGCTTTCTTCGATAATCTCTAGAAATTTGTCATAGGTTCTTGATTGAATCGCCCCACCTGAACCGATTGCCCAACCCGTGAAGCGATCTCCACTTGTCCAGTAAGCGGCTTTCTTTCTGGCGCGTGTCACCCATTGCCGAACGTTGAAATCATCCATCGGAATGCCGGGAATAAAATCGACGCACACATCCGCCCGACTGACTTTAGGTTCGTCGTGAACAATGCCTAGACTATTAACGATAATGCGCAATTCTGATTCGATTTGAGGAATCGGAACAAACGTTAAATATTCGCTACTGATCTTGGCATAGGCGAGGGGGAGTCTTGTGCCACGGCTGATTTGAATGCGAAAACGATCATCGGAGATGACATAGCGGAAGCGACCCGCACCGTGTGCAGCTACATTGAACAGACGATCCGCAATCACGATTTGAGCAATGGACTGTTCTTCGTCTTCGTTTGACTGTGCAGACTTCTTTCTGTCCTCTAGGCGGTCATCTACCTCATTTGATAACTCGCCCTGATAGGAGAGGTAAAGAGAATCCACGGCACATCGAAGAATCCGATTTTGTGGTTTTTCTTCTGGAATGTATTTAGAGGGTACTGTGATACTAGGCGGCGTACCCTTTGCCACCTCGCCGCATTCACGGCTTCCGCCGAGGCGCGCGCCTCCGCGCGCATCCCCGTCGGTATCCGTAAACGCTGCTGCGGCGGCTCCAGATAAACAGCCACTACAACTCAATATTTTGTCATGCATAATGTCCTCGCTTAGTTAAAAAACGAGGTCAGGTTAGAGTTTTGACCCGAATTGAATCAGTACCAAACCCTGTAGAAAGACTTTTGCATGGAAATTTGTATATGTCTATCAATGAGATAAATGTCGATGTAAATATAGGGCGCGATGCACTTAAAGGGGCAGCATCCTGTCTGCAGGAATATCTAAAACTCCATGGGGGTAGTGGTCGCCATTACAGAGTACTGGCTTTTATGGCTTCCGAAACAATCAAACGAATCGAGCAAAGCAAGCCAACAGAATTTAGCAACCTGGATTTGCAAGAAGCTGTTTTGGGGAGAATCGGGGATGATGCAAGCGCTTGGTTGAGTCCGATATGGAGGAAGATAACAACTGAATTACTACCATCGATTAAAGATAGTCTTGAGGGATTTGCTATTACTAAAGACTATACCGTCTACCCATGGGTGGGAAAAACTGAAAGCGCAGGTGGGTCTGGGAATGCTGCCTTATATTTCCTAACAGCGAGAGAGGTGACCTCGGAAGAGAGGGTGTCTGGTGAACTGTTGCCAACAGCGGATATTCATTACTTGCCAGCTGTGAAAATCACCCCCTCTTGGTGGGCAAAATGGCTTTTCGATCAGAATTATTCCGCTAACGGCTGGAGAAAGTTACTGTATATATTGACGCCAATGATATGGGTAATAGCCATCATTTTGTTTGCAGATATTCTGTGGATTTTATTAAGCCGAGTCAAATCACCTTTGACGCCTCAAGATGTCATATTGTTATTAACGGTCATAGGGGCGTTGTTTTATTGCCGTTATGTATTCCGCCGACTTTGGGCGTTTATGGAAGATCGGATCATGTTAGCGCCCGATCACCTGGTAAGTATTGGTGAGTTTGGAGTTTGCGTTGAGTTATACAAAGAAGATTTCAAGGATAAGTCCAGTCCTCGAATTTTAAGGCTCGTGAAGTATTTAGCTGAATGCCCGATATGTGGCGCAGAGGTGCTTATTGATAAGGGAGAGCCAGATTTTCCAAGGAGATTAATTGGCAGGTGTCAGGAAAGTCCTATGGAACATATATTTAGCTTTGATAGGATTACCAAAACGGGAAACAAGTTGAGGAAATATTAGTAGCAAAAATGGCAGCTGTTCGGCCATTGCTGCCGATGGCGTGCAGATGAAACTACGACCGGTAAGCAGCCCTCAGCGGTTATAGACGCTGAAATCATTCAGAACGGTTGCTTTCTTGAAACGCGACTGCGTGGTTTCGTCACAAAGCGGACATGAATTATTAACTGTCTCCTAAACTCATATGCAGCACCAGAGCAAGAGACAGGAAGTGCTGAGATATCTATTTTTTGGATGAATTAACATGATAACCTGCTTGAGAAGGCTACGGGTGGTAAAAGGTAATCATTAATTTAGCGTCAATAAGTTTTTATTCGTGTGATGCAAATCTTTAATATGAATAAGGTTTCGAGAGAAAACGATCAAATTTTGACAAGTTGAAGGTGGGAAAGTTATATGGTTGTTACAAGAAAAACTGGCATGGATTCCATAATTAAATGCCTATCCTATATAAAGTCTCAGGTGGAAATTTCCGCGTCTCAAAATCTCACTGATATCAATGTTTACTCTGAAAACTTTTTCAGGGATTTGCTGAATTTGGTCTTGGGTCACCATTTTCAGAATGTCAACATTGATGAAAAAAATGCGGCGGCAATTGACTTGGGCGACAAGTCCGCAAAGATTGCTGTTCAAGTTACTTCCACAAATGAGTTTTCCAAGATCGAGAAAACAGTGACAAAGTTCAATGAGAAAAAGCTCTATGAAACGTATGATGAGCTTAAAATAGTAATCGTCGGGAACAAGAAAACGTACAGGAAGAAAAAGATCGGAGATTCGTCCAAGCACGAATTGGACGTTGCCAAAGATGTTTGGGATATATCCGCGCTCGTTGAGTTAATTGGCGATAAGAGTGTAAAGGAGATACAAGAAGTCCAGCGCTTCCTTGAAGAACAAGTCCAGTTTATTTCCAAAAACCATGTCTCTAAAGAAATTGCTACCTTCGAAAATCTTATTCTGCTGCTGAGCGATGAAGACCATCCCGCTATTGGTTCCGGATTTTTAGAAGAGCCTGATCCTAACGGCAAAATCAATGAGCGGTTTGCGGATCATGCAGTGTTACTAACTAGCGAGTTTCAAAACCTCTACATCGAATATGGTGAAGTACTTTCTGATGTCCGGCAGCACTCTGAGCTAGGCCAAACAAAGCTTCGAAGACTTGGGATTTATCTTAAGACTTATAGCGATCAGGTTCTAACCGATTGCGATGGTGATCCCAAAGCAGCTCTTAAGCAGCTTGTACAAGAGTTGGAGAACTTAATGAAAAATAAGATCAAAGACTATGACGTTACAGCAATCAGATTTTTTCTAATTGACGAATTACTGAGATGTAACGTTTTCCCTAACAAGGAAGCCATAAATGCCTAGCCTTTTTCTTACTGATGAACAAGTGGAGGCGTCGCCCCCCATCGTTGCTTATAAAATAATGTCGATGATTGAAACTAAAGCAGACGAAAGAGTAAGTATCTTCGATATTACGTACGGATTTAGAAAAGAGAAATGGTTCTCATACAACAACATTGTTTTAGGACTGATCTTTTTATATACCGCTGGCCTAATAGATTTTGACGAACCATACGTAGTAAAAGATGTTGCAAATTAAAAAGCTTTATACAGAACCTGAAATGATTGACCCTGTCATGTTCGAAGAGGGTCTAAATCTTATATTGGGTGAAAAAGACGAGAGCAGCAATAAAACAAATGGAGTCGGAAAGTCGCTATGTATCGAGTTTATTAACTTTGCGCTTTTAAAGCAGGCAAGCGATAGTCGGGTAAAGAAAATTCCGAAGGCTATATTTTCGCCTCAAACGTATATATGTCTCGACATTGTTGTGGGAAATGAACCAATCACGATAAAACGCTCTCTCCAAAATGCAGAGCGGCCCACATTTTACTTGAAGGAACGAATTATAGAGTTTCAAAAACTTGAAGATGCGACTTCATATCTTGGAAAAAAGCTTTTTGACAATAACGATAGAAATAGCCCCAGCTTTAGATCAATGATGGGGCCTCTGATAAGAGATGAACGCTCAGAATTTAAGTCGCTTGTGGCTTGTTATGATACGAGCAAGCGGATTCCAGACGATTATGCCCCCCATTTGTATTTACTAGGAATAGATATACAGATATACGCCACGATCAAGCATGTCATAAATGAAATCGATGAGCTTTCGAAGCACATGAAGAAAATCAAGGATGATGTCGAGCTACTTCGACAAAAGGACATTAATGACGCACGTTCGGATATGAACGAGCTTGAAAGTGAAGTAAAAGAAATTTCTCGTAGTATCGATGCTCTTGAGAATATTTCGGGCTATGAGTTCGTAAAAGAGGACATCATTCATCTCGAAAAGACACTTGATGATTTGAGAAGGGAAAAATCCATACTCAGATCAAAGTACCTTCGGTCGAAGCCTATCGTTGACGCAAGCAAAATTGATTCCGGTGAAATCAGGGAATTCTATGAGCAAATGCGAAAAGGGCTAGGTGATCTGATCAAACGAGAGCTTGATGAGGTCTATCAATTCAAGAAGAAAATTGACGACTTTCAAAATCAGTTAATCTATCAAAGAAGAGATGAGATTAGAAAAAATATTGGAACAATCGATTCCCAGCTCGATATTTTGGATCAGAAATATAAGGAAAAATTGTCGGTTCTTGATCAGCAGGGCGATCTCAAAAATCTAAAGCAGACTTATTCCGCATATCAGTCGAAATTCGATGAGGCAAGCCAGTTGAAGGCCTTTATCTCCAAGTATGATGAGCTCGAATTCCAGAAACAGCGAGCCAAAACTGAGAAGGAGCTGGAGTTGCTTAACCTGCAATCCGCCATCCAGGAATCCAACGAGATATTGGGTTCATTGGAAGAAACCATTTTGGGGGCACACGAATTTATTCAGGGAAATCGAAAAGCGTCATTCGAAGTTAAGCCGACTTCGAAAAAGCAGGTGGTCGAAATAACTATGCGCATAGATGATGACGGTAGTCACAGTGTCGAACGTGAAAAAGTTTTCATATACGATATATGCCTTTTACTGAACGACCAAACATCTGCCTACCATCCTGGGTTTCTGATTCACGATAATATTTTTGACGTCGACCAGGATACGCTCACCAAGAGTCTTGGTTATCTCGTCAACAAGGCACGATTTGGAATTGGTAAACAATATATTTTGACTTTGAATGCTGACCGCCTTGAGAACGCGATAGTAGATTCGGAACTGCTTGATTTGTTGAAGCCTGCTGTTAGGGCTACATATACTAAGGTAGAGGGAAGGCGATTCATTAAGACAAAGTATCAGGAAATCCAGAAATAGAGTCCGTAAGGTAGTGAGAATTCAAGAATACCTGAGACTAGTTCACTTAATTCAAGGTCCGCTTCTGGCACATAGTGACCGTTGGATTATGGTTCCGGAAAGTGGACATTGGCAAACCACCAAGGATTTTCAGCGATTGTCCGCATTGGCCGAAAAAAAGACGATCTCGGAAAATAACTCATACACCGAGAATTTATTACTGTAGTAAAAACCGTCCCGATTTGAAAACATATTAACTTTACTGTAGCCGTTTCAAATTGTTCTTGTGTGTGGCGAACTCTGGTAAAACATTGATATTAATATAAGCGCATTCTGATCGAAACGCCTATTGCCAATTTGTTTCAGTCCAGATCGTTCAAGTGTCCGTGGATCGTTTCGTACGATGCAGCGTCTGAGATCAAAGAAATGTACAAGCTCAGTCAAGGCCTGACTTACGGTCTAAATTACGCGGCGCAGACTCGCTATATTGAAAATGAGGTCATGTACTTTAGCCGGAAACTAACTCTTCCAGTTTTGTCTGATGAATTGTCCAGCGCGACCTAGTAGTATCGCCGAAGGGCTAGTTTGAATGCAGATCAGTACGAAAGTATGCTGATTTGTAAAGAATAAGGCGTAATCTGATATTTTTGTTTCAATTTATTTTTGGAATGAAGTCAGATCAGGTTTCGTTCAGGACACCTATTTCGCTTCAATCACGTGCGCAACCACCCAATTCAAATTTGCCAAAGCTAATCCAATGGATTACTATCGCCATATGATTACGATTGCCGAAGTGCCGGAATATGTCCGCCAAGCGGAGAAACTCCTGACCGCAGATGAACGGCAAGATATTTTGAGTTATCTGGCAGCACATCCGAAATCTGGCGATTTGATCGAAGGCACAGGCGGTATTCGCAAGATGCGCTGGGGGCGAGGTGGACGCGGCAAAAGTGGCGGGGTGCGGGTAATCTACTACTACCACAGCGAAGTGATGCCGCTTTATCTGCTAGCGATGTTCGCCAAGAATGAGCAGGCCAATTTGAGCAAGGCGGATCGCAACAGTATGGCAAAGTTGGTGGATATTTTGGTTGCAACTTGGATTGAGAGGTAATAAATGGGAAAAGCTTTTGACAGTATTTCGCGTGGTTTGAATGAAGCTATCGCACACGCGAAAGGCGAGAAGGTCGCGGTGAAACTTTACAAACCGGAGGCGGTGGATGTCTCTGCCTTGCGCCGTAATATGGGTATGACGCAAGAGCAGTTTGCTGCCCGTTTCGGGTTTTCGGTGGCGACGTTGCGCCATTGGGAGCGCGGGGATCGTTCACCGCAAGGTGCGGCGCTGGTGCTGCTGAATGTCATCAAGCGCGCGCCGGAAGCGGTTACGGCTGCGCTGAACTGAGCAGTATCACAAATGCTTCGCACTTGTAGATAGTATCGTCACAGACTGGCGCGCCAGATTGTGGCTTGTTTTATCGGCACAACAGCGATGCTCTTGCGCAAAGTCATTACAGACTTGCTACCGCAAGACTGTAGTAAAAACCGTACCACTTTCACACTTTGATGGTGTTTCTGTAGCTGTTTTAGACTGTTTTGAAGTGTGGCGAACACTGGTAAGGTATTGATTAATAAATATACGATGGTTAAATTTCAATCCTACGAACCAAGGGGTCGGGCGTTCGAATCGCTCCGGGCGCACCAGTAAATAAAGGAGTTAGGCATAAAAGCTTAACTCCTTTTCCATTCTTGCGTTGTCTCTATGCTATCGAAAGAATCAATCTGGAAGTAATCCGAGTGCACTTGGTGTTACAGCAGGTGCGTTGTTAGGCGGGCGCACATGCTAGGTTTAGCGCTAGATCTGAATTGCTCATCGGTTCGGCGTGTGGCACTTAAAATGAAGTTTTATTAATCATTACTTCTTCAATTCCATCCTTCTAACCATAAGGTCAATTGCTTCACCTAGCTGCTACAAATATATTGCACTGGGCCGGGTCGCCGGTTTCCATCCCACGCTTAAACCAGGCGACACGCTGTTCCGATGATCCGTGAGTAAAGGTCTCAGGCACTGCATACCCAAGTGCTTTCTTTTGGAGCGTATCATCTCCAATCGCGGTGGCCGCCGCGATAGCTTGCTCAATTTCACCGGGTTCGAGAATATGTTTCTGACTATCCGTGCGCCGCGCCCAAACTCCGGCATAACAGTCTGCCTGTAGCTCCAGTTTTACGCTCGCGGCATTCGCCTCTGCTTTGCTTGATGCCTGCTGCTTGACGGCATTTACCTTAGCGGAAATTCCTAGAAGATTCTGGACGTGGTGACCCACCTCATGCGCCAACACATAGGCCTCAGCAAATTCACCCGGCGCATGAAAACGATTTTGAAGTTCCGAGAAGAACGATAAATCGATATAGATTTTGCTGTCCAACGGGCAGTAAAACGGCCCCATGGCAGCGGCACCGTTACCGCATGCAGTTGTTGTGCTACCGGTAAAAAGCACTAGCTTCGGCTTGCGATATTCCTTGCCCTTTGCCGCAAATACTTCGCCCCATGTATCTTCCGTTTCCGCGAGGATCTTCGACACAAAAACGGCTGTTTTGTCATTTGCTGCAGGCTTGTGCGCGCTAACCTGCGGAATAGGGGCCGTCTGCTCCATCAAGCCCAACAAAGTGGCCGGGTTCACGCCGGTTAGATAACTTCCAATCAAGGCAAGCAAGACGCTTCCAATACCAATCCCTTTAATAAGCCCACCGCCACGACGATCCTCAATATTTTCACTTTCTCTTTCATTGTCTAGCAGCATGATTTATCAGCGTCCAAATTTGGGGGGTATTTCATGAAATGGATTATAACTATGCACATAGCAAACAGATTGGGCGACAAACTGGTTCGTCGTTGAATTTCACTGATGGTGAAAGATTCGCAAAAATGCATCCGCCTTATCTTTGCGTATATGACCTTGGCAATCATCTCTGTTTACTTACTCTTAAAAATTAAGCGGGATACATAAATTATGTGGCCACAAATCCACCAACACAACTACCGTTTAATCGTCATATTTAAACTAGGAATTGAGCTGACGTCCTTCAATTGTACTGATGACTATTAGTTATCATCTCAATTGATCATGCGAAAAACAGCACGCAGTATTTTTCGTCAATGGCCGATTTAACAGCAATGTTTCCCTACCTCTAATCTAAAACTCTTGCCCGTTTTTTTGACATAATGAAAGAGACTTCCAATTGCATCGTCACAGTACGAAGCGTATTCTTTAGCTAATCCAACCAATCGAAATAGAAGCCGAGTCATGCCGAATCTAATCACTCAAGTGCGGGGTACTCTCATCGACCTAGCCATCAAATTTGGCTGCCGCGTTTGACCTCTCCATTACGCAACAGCAGCTTTATCAAGCTGCTAATTTTCCGTTTTCAGATTTCACTGGCCTACCAAATGATCGCCGTGGTTGTCGGCTGGCATATCTATGAATTAACGCACGACCCTTTTGCGCTGGGTCTGGTCGGATTGGCGGAAGTCATTCCCTACTTTTGTTGTGCGCTATTCGCGGGTTACGTCGTAGACCATCACTCTAGGCGAATGTTTGGCGTGCTGGCAAGCATCGTGCTAAGTTGCAATGCTCTAGTACTCGTGCTTGTAGCCAACGGCGGGATAGCGGGCGCCACGCTAGTATGGATCTATGCATCGATCGCCGCTGGTGGCATTGCCCGTGCCTTCATCGGGCCTTCTTACAACGCACTGCTTGCTCTGACTTTGCCGCGTGAGCATTATGCCCGTGCCGCCGGTATCAGTAGTTCGGTTTTTCAATCTGCGCTGGTGCTTGGTCCTGCGTTGGGGGGGATACTCGTTGGTTGGGCCAGTCTTACTACCGCTTACATGGTGGCTTCGATCCTCAGCATCAGTGCCGCCGTTTCTTTATTCTTGCTACGCATCGCAGAGCCACCGAAAGCTGAAAGCGCACCGGTATTTTCCAGCATTGCCGAGGGGCTGCGCTTTGTATTCAGCAACCAGATCATTCTAGGCGCGCAAGTACTGGATATGTTCGCCGTGTTATTCGGCGGCGCGGTCGCCATGTTGCCAGTATTTATCCACGATGTTTTCCATTATGGTCCAGAAGGCTTGGGCATCTTACGCGCGGCACCTGCGATAGGCGCAATCGCCACCGGCGTACTACTTGCACGCCATCCCGTGAACCAGAATGCGGGTGGGATATTGCTGGCATCTGTCGCCGGGTTTGGTGTATGCATCATTTTGTTCGCCCTTACCAGTCATTTTTGGGTGGCGGCTTTCTTGCTGATGCTCTCTGGCGTGTGTGATGGGGTCTCGATGGTACTGCGTACCACTATTATGCAGCTGATGACGCCAGACGCTATGCGCGGTCGTGTTTCTGCGATCAACGGCATTTTTATCGGCTCGTCCAACGAGTTGGGCGCTTTCGAATCCGGCTTGGCTGCCCGGGTAATGGGATTAGTACCCTCTGTAATTTTTGGCGGAGTAATGTCTTTGGCTATCGTGGCAGCGACGGCGCGTCTGGCACCCAAGTTGCGCAAATTAAATCTGCAGCAATTACGTTAGGAAAACGCTGATTTATCCTTCTGTTCTAATGAGGCGGATTCTAGATCATCGATTTTAAAACATGCTCCCGGGGCTGTTTGCAGAGAAGTCAGGCCATGCAAACTTGTTTTTCCGAACCGGAATACGCAGCAGAAAAAAGCAAATGCGCGCAACCGATTTCTGACTGCGCTAGAAGCAGTAATTCCATGGACGTGTACTATCAGGTTAACCGTCAAGAAAAAAGCGATAGGAAATTAAAATTGACTCAATCCATTATTCACCCTGATAATCTGCTCATGACCTCCCTAAAAGCCGTTTCACAAAACAAAGCTCTGCTAAACGCACACCCTCGAGTGGTGTGGCGTATGAGTATTGTGGCCTGGAGAATTAGTAGTTAAGTACTATTAACATTAGCAGTTTCAAAAGGCCACAGAGTGTTTCTGTGGCCTTTTTGTTTTTATATCGTTTGGAGTACAAGTATGTCGCTTCCCGCCGCGTTTGTTTCAGTCATTCTTATCTGGTCTACTACACCGCTTGCCATCAAATGGAGCGCAATAGGAGTCGGCTTTAGTTTTGCAGTTCTCTCGCGCATGGCAATAGGCGCGCTGTTGTGTGTCGCACTGCTAGTTATACTGCGCATTCGTTTCCCATTGCATCGTAAGGCGCGTCTAAACTATCTGGCCAGCGGATTAAGCATGTTCGGTGCGATGGCACTGACGTATTGGTCTTCCCAGTATGTCAGCTCCGGCATGATCTCCGTACTATTTGGTTTGTCGCCGTTGATTACCAGCTTGGGAGCGGCTTTGTGGCTAAAGGAAGAGGCAATAACTCCGAGCAAGATAGCAGGTATGTTGCTGGGCCTGGCCGGTCTGGTTCTAGTGTTCCGCGGTGGGCTGGATCTAGGTAATGGCGCAACTGTGGGTTTGGTCGCACTGTTCATTGCGGTGGTCATGCAATCTCTTGGTTTGGTATGGATCAAACGGATAAGCGATGATAGTCCGCCGCTGGCGATGACGCTTGGCTCTTTGATTGTGGCATTACCACTGTTTTTATTGGTATGGTGGCTGGCTGATGGGCACTGGCCTGCTTTGTTGCCCGAGCGGGCAGTAGCGGCTACTTTGTACTTGGGAGCATTCGGATCGCTGTTAGGCTTTACGCTGTATTACTACATGATCAAACATATGCAAGCAGGGCAAATAGCTTTGATAACGCTCGTAACACCAGTGCTGGCATTACTACTTGGCCATGGCTTGAATAATGAGACGGTGTTGCCACATGTGTGGATGGGTACAGCAAGTATTGCGTTCGGATTATGCCTGCATCGCTGGGGAGGACGGTGGCTAGCTTGACAGGTGTTGCAGCCGGATGGGCATACACGATCCCTATTTTCCATACCTCAATCCATTATTCAATAATGCGGCTTATGCTTGCACCATCCAGAATTCAAAACGTATGCGACCATTCTCGGTGCTAACAGAAATGCCTCCACCATGGGCCTCAATAATGGATTTTGTTATGGCTAGTCCAAGCCCTGCACCCGCATTGTTTCCTTGACATGAGGGGTCAATATGATAAAAACGATCAAACAGCCGATCCAAATGCTCTTTACCAATGTCGGTACAAGGGTTTTCAATAATTAAGCAAATCTTCTTTTCATCTTTCAGTTGGATATCAACAGTTATTAACTGATCAATGGGTGTGTGTTGTATCGCGTTGGATATCAGATTATTAATCGCCCGCCGTATCATGAGCTTATCACCCGAAATAATAGCCGTTCCATGACTAACCATCTGTATGCGCTTTTCCTCAGTAAGGGGCTCATAGAACTCAATTAATTGAGCAACTTCTTTAGCCAAATTTATAGGTTCCCGGTGTGGAATAATTAAGTCATTTTCTGCTTTAGCCAGAAATAACATATCAGAAACCATCCGGGCCAGCCTGTCATATTCCTCAAGATTTGAAATCAATATTTCTTGATAGTCTTCCAAAGATCTGGGCTTAGCTAACATGACTTGAGTCTGCGTCATTAAATTACTGACCGGAGTGCGCAACTCATGCGCCAAGTCGGAAGAAAAATCTGATAATCGTTGAAAGGATTTTTCAAGCCTGGATAACATTTTATTGAAGGACTCAGCCATATGCATCAATTCCTTGGGAACACTTTCGACTTTCAATCTTTCAGAAAGACGATTGGCTGTAATAATTTGGGTAAGATGATCAAAATCGCGAATTGGAGATAAGCCTCGACGGACAGCCAGCCAACCCAGCAAACTCATAAGCAAAATGCCTATAATCAGAGCGAGCCATAATGTTTGATTGAAGCGAGTAATGAATTTCTGGTGATGCGCAATATCCAGCGCAATTGCAACGATCAGGGTGGGGCTTTGCTTGTCATGGGAAGGCATTGAAACTGCGAGGCCACGATAAGTTTGAGAGCCATCTCGCCATTTATATAATTTAGCTTCTTCACTTTCTCCGGACAAGGAACGTTGGTCGATAATTGTATTAGGGAAATTCGCTTCGCCCCAACTATAGATTTGTTCACCTGTAGCCGTGTACACCGCAACCGAAAGCGCATGATGGCCAACTAAGGCGTCATTGAGCTGCGAAGGTACAGATTTAAGCGCTGATACGGATTCAATCTTCTGCAAGGCATAACGGATTAACTCAAGCTTCCCATGAATTTCAGCTATATCCTCTTCAGCAAAATGGCGCTCAACAGACAATCCAGCGATAGTACCCACGGTGATAAGAACAGTACTCGAAAGTGCCGCAAACAGAAAAGTAATTCGCCATGTGATTGATTGGCGCAACATTAGTCATCTAGGCCCATAAGTACATAGCCCATGCCACGTACAGTTCGAATGAGTTTGGGTTCAAAGTGGTCATCCATTTTAGCTCGTAGGCGACGAACAGCCACCTCAATGACATTTGTGTCACTGTCAAAATTCATGTCCCAAATTTGGGATGCGATCAAGGAACGAGGTAAAACTTCACCACGACGCCTAAGCAACAATTCCAACAAAGCAAACTCTTTTCCAGTAAGTTCTATCCGCTTTCCGCCCCGCGTAAGTTTCCGACGTTGAAGATCCAATACCAAGTCAGCGACTTGTACAATGTCTGGGTCTCTTACTTTACCTCTACGTAGCAATGTCCTTACTCGTGCCAACAATTCTGAGAAGGCAAACGGTTTTATCAGATAATCATCTGCGCCCAGCTCCAACCCTTTTACTCTGTCATCTATCCCATCTCTGGCTGTCAGGAATAATACTGGCGTATTTTTGCCAGCTCGACGTATGGTTTGAATGATCTCCCAACCATTAACGTTCGGCAGCATGACATCCAGTATTATCAAATCATAAGCCTCAGTCAGCGCTAGATGTTTTCCATCTAAACCGTCTCTTACAAGATCTGTGACAAAGCCTGCTTCAGATAAACCTTGTTTAAGGTATTTACCTGTTTTTGGTTCGTCTTCAACAATCAGAATTCTCATAAGTAGATGGGTCCAATGGTCAACCTGAATTCTGCATGAATATTTCTTTGACCGGCACCATTTTGCCTAATTTTTGGACATTAACTTCAAAACTAGTCCTTTTAGGTTTGACACTTTGCCCAATCTTACAATTTTGTAATCTTCAGGTAATCATTTTGACAGCTTCCAAGTTCTAATATGTTCGCTAGTTAACCCGAAATTAAACTTACATTTAAGGGATGAGGATGTATTTGCCTACTATGGTTTTATCGCTAAGTCTATTAATTGCATTTAATGTTTTAGGGGCTCAGAACAATAATTCTCCATCCCCCAACCTTACCACCTCCACTCCTATCAATGTGCCTTATCAATCTTCTTTTTCTAGTTACAAACCCTATGTCGAGGAGGAGCTTTCTTCATGGCGTGCTCTCAATGAGCAAGTAACTGGGGAAGGCCCTACTGACCACTCCATGGGCAATATGAAAAGCATGGATCACAAAAGAATGGAATCTATGCCATCTGGCCACTCTATGCCTGAGATGAAAGGCGTGCAACATGATCATGTAGAACCTTCGACCTCTGAAACTCCCATGGTACCTATGAAAGGCATGGATCACGATTCCATGAAAGATATGCCTCCCCCAACTACGCAACCTTCAGTCAAGGGGGTTAGTCGTGGACCCCAACAAGAAATACTTTTGGCGATGAATGACGAGAAAATGACATCAAAGCATTCATCTAAACCTCCGATAGAAAACATGCCGCATGAGCATAATGAAACCGAATCTTCCTCATTCATGACACCTATGGCAGCCATGGATCATGGTTCCATGAAAGACATGCCTAACGACACCGGTCAACCGTCTTCCAAAGAATCATCAGAACAGGCACATCAACATCGAGACGAGCATGCAGTATCAGGTGGGGCAGGTGGTGCGACGCCACTGAAAATAAATAAAACAGGGCCAGTCATCAAATTTGAACTCATTCCCAATGCTCATCCTATCGCTGTGCATTTTCCAATCGCGCTCACACTAATCGCCTTGTTATTCAGCCTCGCAGCTCGGATTGGCAGCAGGCATAACTTAGCAACCCAGCTTGCTACCGTTGGCCACTGGGCATTATGGATATCAGGGGTAACTGCAATCATTGCTGCGGGCTTAGGTTGGCTAGCTTTCAACTCTGTTGATCACGATGATTCTGGACATGCGGCCATGTTAATTCATCGTAATTGGGCAATCCCGACTGCAATCGGTCTTTTGCTCTTAGCTATGTGGGATGTCTTCAAGTCACGCGCCCATGAGGTAATGTCATGGTTTACCCTGATCGTGCTGACCTTGCTATCCGGATCAGTCGCGGTAACAGGTTGGTTAGGTGGCGAAGTAGTTTACCGTCATGGCATTGGAGTGTTGTCTTTGCCCGAAATTGCAACGGGAAGTGACTCTCATGGTCATGACCATGGTGATTCAGATAGCCATCGTTATCAGCATGGTGTCTCTGCAGTTATTGAAGAATCAAAACCGGCACATCAACATTAATGGAATGGGATTTGAATTTGAGTATGACTACTCTTTTGGCCTCAAGTTTGGTGAATATGCCAAGAGCGCTTATTACCTTCCTTTTCATCAGTGTAACCCTCAGCGGTTGTGCTACTTTTTCCAAAGACGGAGGACTTGGTGCAGTTCAGAAAACTACTAAGGATCTTATTGGTAAGGATATTCAGTGGGTCAAATCTGTAGAAGACCAGGATGCTGTGCAATCTCGTACTGAAGAGCTATTAAAAAACCCACTCACGGTAAATGATGCAGTGCAGATTGCCTTATTCAACAATAAAGGTCTACAGGCAGCATTTTATGATTTAGGTATTTCTGAAGCAGATCTGGTACAGGCAGGCAAATTACCAAATCCACGCTTTGCCATGCTGCATACCAAAAATAATGGTGACTATAAGATCGAGCAGTTATTCACATTTAATATTCTTTCTTTACTGACCATGCCCAAAGCACTCCAGATTGAAAAACGACTGTTTGAGCAAACACAACGACAGACTGCGATGGAAGTATTGCGGTTGGCTAATGAGACCCGCAAGGCATATTTCAAGGCAGTGGCTGCGGATCAAAGCACGCATTACATGCAACAAGTTAGAGCTGCGGCAGAAGCCAGTGCAGAACTGGCCCGTAATATGGTGAAAGCGGGCAATTGGAGAAAACTAGACCAGGCCCGGGAACAAGGATTTTATGCAGATGCTGCACTGGGAGTTGCTCGTGCGGAGCGGAATAAAATCACTGCCTATGAAGAGTTGACCAGGCTTATGGGCTTATGGGGCAAACAGACTCAGTTCACGCTCCCTGAAAGATTGCCGGACTTACCCGTAACTGTAGATGAATCAAACAACATCGAACAAACCGCCATGGATCAACGCCTTGATCTGCAGTCGCTCCGATTACAAACTGAAGCGCTGGCCAATCAGCTTGGCTTAACTAAAGCCACGCGTTTCATCAATGTATTGGAAGTTGGGCCTGCACGCGTTCTTGAAGGTAAAAGATCAGATCCTTACAAGAAAGGCTTCGAGATTACCTTTGAGATTCCCATTTTCGATTGGGGCACCGCTCGGGTAGCCAGAGCTGAAGCAATTTATATGCAGGCCATCCATATGATTGCTGAGACAGCAGTGAATGCACGTTCAGAGGTGCGCCAAAGCTACAAGCTATATCGTTCAAGTTATGACATTGCAAAGCATTACCGTGATGAGATTGTACCCATCCGCAAACGCATTTCTGCTGAAAACCAGCTTCGTTACAACGGCATGTTGATCAGCGCATTTGAATTATTAGTGAATGCCCAATTACAAGTCAGCACTGTCAACAGCTATATCGAAGCGCTGCGTGATTTTTGGTTATCGCAAAGCGATTTAGAAATGGCCCTGATTGGTAAGCCCCTGTTTTCCGGTGGCACTGGCTCACCGATGAGGGACAACCAGATGAGCATGGGCTATTAAGCAAGTATTCCAGAATTAAGGATATCGGATATGGTAACAAGGCGTGATTTCCTGAGAGCAAGTGCGGCAGGGGTTGCTTTATCAGCAGCAACGGTAAGTGCAGTGGCAATGGCTGCCTTGCCTCAAATTGTATCGATGGAAACCCCCGATACACAGCCGCCATTAACGCCAGAAAATGGACGCCCTTACAACCCTGTTGTTACGCTCAATGGCTGGACTTTGCCATGGCGCATGAACAATGGCGTCAAAGAGTTCCATCTGGTGGCAGAGCCGGTAGTGCGCGAGATGGCCCCGGGCATGAAAGCGCATCTATGGGGCTATAACGGCCAAAGCCCAGGACCTACCATTGAAGTTGTTGAGGGTGATCGAGTGCGCATATTTGTTACCAACCGCTTACCTGAACATACGTCTATTCATTGGCATGGGCAGCGGTTACCGAACGGTATGGATGGCGTCACCGGGTTGACCCAGCCTGGTATCAATCCCGGCAAGACATTTGTTTATGAATTTGAAGCTAAACGGCCCGGCACTTTCATGTACCACCCGCATGCTGATGAAATGACGCAAATGGCCATGGGTATGATGGGCTTCTGGGTGACCCATCCAAAGAATCCCAAGTTCATGGCAGTAGATCGTGATTTCGTATTTTTACTTAATTCTTTCGACATCGATCCTGGTAGCTATACGCCAAAGATTACCACCATGCTCGATTTCAACTTATGGGCATTTAATAGCAGGGTGTTTCCTGGAATTTCGCCCATGGTGGCACGCCAGGGAGATCGAGTACGTATCCGTGTGGGTAACCTAACAATGACCAACCATCCGATGCATTTACACGGTCACGAATTTGTTGTCGCCGGGACAGACGGAGGATGGACGCCACCAAATTCCCGTTGGCCGGAAGTTACCGCCGATATAGCAGTGGGCCAAATGCGCGCGTTTGAATTTATTGCTGATGAGCCTGGTGATTGGGCATTTCATTGTCACAAGAGCCATCACACTATGAATGCAATGGGTCATGACGTGCCTACGATGATTGGTGTGGATCAAAGCAAGCTTGTCGACAGAATAATATCGCTGGTTCCTGATTACATGAGCATGGGTGAAAGCGGCATGGCGGATATGGAGAAGATGGCAATGCCTTTGCCAGATAACACCTTACCGATGATGTCCGGTCAGGGGCAATTCGGTGGCATCGGAATGGGAGGGATGTTTACGACCGTTAAAATCCGCGAAGGTCTTGCGCGTAACGATTACAAAGACCCTGGCGCTTATCAGCATCCTGTAGGCACCGTAGCTTATGAA
Source organism: Candidatus Nitrotoga sp. MKT (assembly GCA_003402345.1). Taxonomy (GTDB): domain Bacteria; phylum Pseudomonadota; class Gammaproteobacteria; order Burkholderiales; family Gallionellaceae; genus Nitrotoga. The sequence goes on from QFXH01000003.1 coordinate 161,115, forward strand.
ATTAATTGTGAGTTACCGCCTGTGCAAAGGCAAACTGAAACCCCATCCGAAGATGGGGTGGAATTTAAAGTGCGTAAACCCGTGGGTCATGGTGAACATTAGAAACATTCGTACATCAAATTTCATCATATTTCTGTTTTTACTCGTTGTTGCTGAACATAATTTTGCCAGTTCGATTGATGTGTTCTCAGTCCAATGCTTCAGCCTCGATGTAGAAAAGCGAAATAAAATAATCGATATCAATGTGCTGTAGATCCACCTGTAAACGCTGAGATGATAGGGCACGGCTTGGTTCGACCCGTCATTTCGCATTCGTGGATTAAATGTGTGAGGATACTTTGCATGCGTTCAAGGTCGACGATCCGCTTATTGATATCGCCAAGACGGGCATTTGCGATCTTGCGGATCGCCGCTCTGTCAGAGCCGTCCTCCAATGCAAGCAAGGATGCAATCTCACCCAGCGTAAAACCCAGATCTTGTGATCGCTTGATAAATCGGATGCGCTCAACGAGGGCAACCGGATATTGCCGGAATGTCGTGCCATTTGGCGCAGGTGTAGGTAGTAAATTCAATTTTTGATAATAGCGAATCGTCTCAATACCCACTTTAGCAGCGCGTGCCAAACGGCCAATTGTTAATTGTTCAACTTCTTTTTTCATGAATTTGTCTGGTAAGTAAAAAAAGATTGACTCTGTGGTCATGCACAGAGTGTAGGATGATCCTGTCTTTAAATTACGTCAAGGGGTTGAGCTATGAATCAGAAAAATCAAAGCACCTGTTGCGGCCATACCAGTTCTGAAAAAAAAGTTGTTGTAGCACCCATCAGCAGCCCGACTTACGAAAAAACGTACATCGATCCCGTCTGTGGAATGAAAGTGTCGGCCGATAGCAAGAAGTCGGTTGAGCATGGCGGCACCACATACTATTTTTGTAGTGAAAACTGTGTTGCCAAATTTCGGACCAATGCCAAGCAATACCTGATCATGCCGACAGCCAGCGATATCGCCCCCAAGACGCCTCTGCAAGCAGTCGCAAAGAACACAATCTTTACCTGCCCGATGCACCCTGAGGTACAACAAGTTGGTCCCGGCAGTTGCCCGCAGTGCGGGATGGCACTGGAGCCGATGGAGGCGACTGCGGAAGAAGATACCACCGAACTTGACGATATGACCCGTCGCCTGTGGGTAAGTGCAGCATTGACCATACCGTTACTGATTTTGACAATGGGTAAGGTGGTTTCAGGAATCGACTTTCATAGCTGGCTGGGAACGACTGTGTTTAACTGGTTGCAGGCTGCGCTTGCGGCACCAGTCGTTCTATGGGCGGGCTGGCCGTTTTTCGAGCGCGCCGGGGCATCATTTCGTACTTGGAATCTTAATATGTTCAGTCTGATTGGACTGGGCACTGGGGCGGCCTTTGTGTTCAGTGTAGGGTCGCTCTTGTTTCCTGAATTACTTCCGGCTGCTTTCAAAATGGACGGCATGGCGCCGCTTTACTTTGAGGCCGCTGCCGCCATTATCACGCTCGTGTTGGTAGGGCAGGTGCTGGAACTGCGGGCGCGGTCACGTACCAACAGCGCGATCAAATCGCTTCTGGGCCTCGTGCCAAATACGGCCGTTCGTCTCAGGCTCGACGGTAGTGAAGAAGAAATACATCTGGACGAGATCCATGTAGGTGATCGACTGCGTGTGAAGCCGGGTGACAAAATACCGGTCGACGGTGAAGTGGTCGAAGGCAGATCAAATATCGACGAATCGATGATCACCGGCGAACCCATACCATCTGAGAAAACCGTTGGAAGCAAAGTGTCTGCTGGCACTGTTAATCAAACCGGTTCATTCGTATTCACGGCGCAGAAAGTGGGCGCGGAAACCTTGCTTGCGCACATCGTAAAAATGGTCAACGACGCCAGCCGCTCGCGTGCACCCATCCAAAAAATTGCCGATGCGGTTGCCGGCTGGTTTGTGCCGGTGGTAATGGGAGTTGCCCTCATGGCCTTCGTTATCTGGGCTTTTTTTGGCTCACCGCCTGCGCTTGCGCATGCACTTGTAACAGCCGTCTCGGTACTTATCATTGCCTGCCCTTGTGCTCTTGGTTTGGCCACGCCGATTTCGATCATGGTAGGCATTGGCCGGGGCGCGCAAGAAGGCATTTTAATTAAAGACGCAGAAGCGCTGGAACTGATGGAAAAAGTAGATACCTTAGTGGTTGATAAGACTGGCACGCTTACCGAAGGACGCCCCAAAGTTCAGGACGTAGTCGCTATCAATGGATTTACTGAAAATGAGGTTTTGTCATTGGCGGCTTCTCTTGAACAACACAGTGAGCACCCTCTTGCGCAAGCTATTGTTGGGTACACAAAAGAAAAGAATATTAATATTGTAGAAGCTAAAGATTTTGATTCGATTACCGGCAAGGGAATACGAGGGGTTATTGATGACCAGTCAGTTGCTATTGGCAACGCCATGCTTATGTCAGATGTTGGTGTCAACATTGCGTCACTTCAAAGTAAAACGCAAGAATTACAGACGTTAGCAAAGTCAGTGATGTTTCTAGCCATTAATGAGAAAGCAGCGGGATTGGTGAGCGTTGCTGATCCAATCAAACCTACGGCAGCACGTGCTATAGCAGAACTGAAGGCAGCTGGAATTCGGATAGTATTACTCACAGGCGATAACGTTGCGACCGCTGCATCGGTTGCGCGGCAACTTGGCATTGATGATATCAAAGCCAACGTCATGCCAAGTGATAAATATCGACATGTGCAAACGCTACAGGCAGCGGGCCATATCGTGGCAATGGCGGGCGACGGGGTCAATGACGCGCCAGCACTTGCTCAAGCGAATGTTGGCATCGCTATGGGTACCGGAACCGACATTGCGATGAATAGTGCGCGCATTGTCTTAGTGAAAGGCGATCTATTGGGCATAGCACGTGTACGTTTGCTCAGCCAGGCAACTATGCGAAATATTAAACAGAATTTATTTTTTGCATTTGCATATAACCTGATTGGTGTACCCATTGCTGCGGGGGCACTGTACCCCTGGTTTGGTCTGCTATTAAACCCAATGATCGCGAGTGCTGCGATGGCCTTAAGTTCGGTATCAGTAATAGGCAATGCTCTGCGGTTACGCAGTGCGACTCTTGGCCACACACCATAGTACGGTTGCTACCGTTAATAGAAAAGGCATAAATGATTGGTGTTACTGAGGAGCAAGTGCAGCGAGCGGTAGAACAACTCAACCATCGGCCACGCAAAGTGCTGGGTCAGATCACCGCATGAAGTACTATTCAGTGTGGCGATGCGCTACACCAAGCCAACTTCAGCTGTTGCACTCGAACTTGAATCCGCCACTTACAAAAATTGCACTTCAGAGTTGAATCCGCCTCACCATTTTCAACCTCACCTAGCAGCAGCCGGAAACCGCTACGCTTTCATGTTGTGCGATTTCATGTTGCGTAAAGGGAAGGTCACTACCGCATCCGGCAAAAATTCCATAATGCTGGCTAAAATCGCCGATGAATTCGAAATGTTTCCTGAATCGGGAATCATGCAGCATGTGCCAGGTGTTACCACACACCGGAAATACCCGCCCGGTTTCGATGTCGTGATGATTATCGAGGATAAAGCGATGCGGATGATCGGGTATCGTACCGCGATAAATCACCGCCTGACCGTAATTTTCACAGGCGGGTTCCAGCCCATCCAACTTGAACAACCTATAAGTGGCCGAGAAAAAGCGGATGTTACCGGCCCGCTCAGCCAGCTTGGCATCGGTAATATCGAGCGGCTTGTCTTCAACCAATCTGGGATCGGCAAAGTCATGGCGCTTGGCGATATTAATGAAATCGTTCCAGTACAGCGCGCCACCCAGACATTCACCATACAACACCGGGTCATTGCGCACCGCGTCTGGCACTCTGCGGTCGGCATAAACATCCGAGAAATAGAATTCGCCGCCTGGCTTGAGCAAGCGATGTACTTCGCGCAGCACTGCGTCTTTGTCCGGCGAAAGATTGATCACGCAATTCGACACGATGACATCAAAGCTACCACTTTCCAATCCAAGTTCATCGAGTTTTTCAATGTAGCCCTGTTTAAAAATGACATTGTCGAAACCGAACACCCCGGCGTGGTAGGCGCGATAACTTTCCGCAACGGCAAGCTGTTCTGCGGTCATATCCACACCAACCACTTGGCCATTCGCGCCAACCAATTGCGCCAGCGCATACACATCGCGCCCGGAACCGCTGCCCAAATCGAGAATGCGGCAGCCTTCCAACAGCGGCGGGCAAACCAAACCGCAGCCGTAGTAGCGCGACATCACTTCAGGATGGATGCGCGCCAGCAGCGGCTTAAGCCAGTTTGGCACTTGCGACGCATCACAGCAGGCAGAGGTTTTCAGGTCGCCAGAAGTTTGCAGCTGTTTGCCGTAATAGTCTTTGACAATTTCATGCATGGTTATTCCTTGAATGATTGATTGATAGCGTGCGGTTAATCGCACTCAGATAAGCGTTTTTGCACTTTCAATTAGCAAAACACATCGCATCTTTCTTAACAAACTGAAAATCAGCGAAGCCGGCATGGGCGCGTTCACCGGTATTGTCGGTGTCGGATGCGACGGAAAGCTGGACCAGGCGTGCCTGCTCTGATCCAAACTCAGTAATCATATCTTGCTGTACATCATGCCGTGCAACGACCCATTTCCCTGCATTGGCAGCACCGGATTCGGCCACAATCATGTGGATGCGGTCGGAATAGGCATTGGGCTTGCGCGTACCCACCGGATAATGGTTGTCCCACACATAATTGATCGCGGCATCGGGCACCGCATCGCCATAGATGCTGCGTGCCAGCTTAAGTTTGATGCGTGTGGCAAAATTCAGCGCGGATTCAGGCATGGCAAACGAGACATACACACGCGCGGCATAATCGTCGCCGCCTTTGGTGGCCATGTCGGCCTTGGCCAACGGGGCATCCACACGCCAGCGCCAACACAGCACTGGCGTGCGATTCAAATCAACCTCGACCGGTCGCGCCAGTAGCGCCATACTGCGCTCGGCGGTGGCTTCGATGGCCAACACATCGTCCCATCGGGTAACGCGGTAACGGGTGGGCGGTAATTTTTTATTGAGCTGTATTACCTGCCACGGAGAGGGTACGTCTACGGACTCCTGGGTGAAATGATCGAGCCTAACTTCATCACTTGCTTGGGCCAGCAAAGAAAAACTGGCCCCTATCAGCCACATTAAATTTCGTATCTTCATGCAAACACCATTTTTGGTGACAATAATTTTAAATCTTGCGGCGCATCCACATCGTGCAACATCTGCCCGACATGCAGCGACCAGCCGAGCTGCCCGATGCGCGCGATGGTGGTGCTGGCAACCGCATCGGTGCTCCACGGCATATCACTGAAAAGCGCTGCACTGTAGCGCTTGAGTCCCAGCAACGCATAGCCGCCATCGGCGGTGCAATGGATGACTGCATCGTGTCCGCGCAATGATTGGGCGGCTTCACGCAGCAAGGTGGCGGACATTTCTACACAGTCCGTACCAATCAATAAAACTAATTCTGTATTTTTAATGGCCCGCCCTGATGCACGCGCCAGTCGCGCACCAAGATCACCCTCACCTTGATCAGAAATCTCAATGCCAAGCGGAAGTGCTATGCCTTGCCAAGCGACATCATCAATTTTTGGTGTGCCGCATAATTCGACTGTGCCAATGCCAGCGGCCAGCGCTTCATGCAATGTGCTGAACAACATTTGCTGCGCCAGTTTGGCCGCACCCTCTGCCCCCAGTGCGGGAATCAAGCGCGTCTTGGCGAAACCGGGCTGCGGGGCTTTGGCAAAGATGATGATGCGGGTGGATATCATCGGTACAATCTCACCAATTCCCCCGCATCCGTCCCGCGCCAATACGCCCAGCGCAAACGCCACATCAGCAGGATGGTGCACCACACTCCGCGCGTCTCCCAACGACGGCCGGATGTCGTCACGCAATGTGCGATGCAGACGGGACGAGAAAACGCCAGTAACCGTTTGCTTAGCTCCACATCCTCCATTAATGGCTGGTCAGGAAATCCCCGCAAGCACTCGAACACGGCACGCCGCACGAATATTGCCTGGTCGCCAGTAGCAATTCCGGTCAGGCGTGAGCGCCAATTCATCAAGCGGCTGACCACGCGCAACATAAAGGGACGACCGGTAATACACACATCAAAGCGCCCCCAGCAATACGCTTTATTGGCCAAGGCTTGTTCGATGTGGCGTGTTGCGCCCTGTGGCAGGCGCGTGTCGGCATGCAGAAACAACAACACATCACCGCTGGCCTGTGATGCGCCGGCATTCATTTGCTTTGCCCGGCCACAGGCAGTGCGCAACGCAATGAATCCAACTACTTCGCACAGCATTGCTGATCCATCAGTGCTACCGCCGTCGACAAATATGATCTCGCAACCGGCTCGCTGGAATGGCAGCAAGTGTGCGAACAATTCCGGCAATTGCTCCGCTTCGTTGAGCATCGGTACGATAATGGATAGACGCATCGTTCAGCCTCGCTTCCATGCGTGATAGCGCTTCATCCACGCCAGCATTTTTTGCGGCGCATGGGCGCGTTTCCATTCTCCGGCCGCGTATTTGTTCGCTTCAGCCAGAGTCGGATAGATGTGGATGGTGCTGAGTATCTTGTTCAACCCCAGCCCGTGTTTCATCGCCAACACGAATTCGATTATTAAATCGCCAGCGTGCTCGCCAACGATGGTGACACCAAGGATCTTGTCCTTACCGGGCACGGTCAGCACCTTAACAAAGCCATACGCCGTGCCATCGGCGATGGCGCGGTCAAGATCATCCATGCCGTATTTCACTACGTCATAAGCGATGCCTTGCTCGCGCGCTTCCTGTTCGTTTAGCCCGACGCGCGCGACTTCTGGATCAATAAAAGTTGACCAAGGCACCACCGAGTAATCCACCTTGAATTTCCAGAAATCACCAAACAGCGCATTCACCGTGGCATACCATCCTTGGTGGCCAGCGGTATGGGTAAACTGGTATGGCCCGGCTACATCACCCGCCGCAAAGATGTTGGGGTAAATGGTTTCCAGATAGTCATTGGTGACTACGGTGCGCTGGGTTTCAATCCCCAGTTCTTCCAGGCCGTAGCCTGTCAGCCGCGCCACGCGGCCTACCGCGCACAACAGCGCGTCGAACTCGATACGGCGCGACTTTCCATCCTGTTCAACCACGATGAATTTGTGTCCGTCTTCCTGCCCGCAGCGCACAGCAATATGGTCGGTCAGCACGTCCACCCCATCTGCGGTGAGCGACGCGCGTGCCAGCTCGGAGACTTCGCTATCTTCGCGAACCATGATGCGCGCCCCCTTCTCGATCTGGGTGACGTGCGAGCCCAACCGCGCGAAACTCTGCGCCAGTTCACAACCGATCGGGCCACCGCCCAGCACCACCAGGCGCGCAGGCGCCATGTCCAACTTGGCAAATTCGTCCCACAGCGTGTCGCTGGTAACGTAACCCACCTCATCCAAACCGGGCAGCGGCGGCACGAAAGGCTGCGCGCCGGTGGCAATGATGATGCTGCGCGTGGTGAGCACTTGAGTCGTGCCATCGTTCAATTTTATTTCCACCGTCCACGGGTCGGTAATGCGCGCATAGCCTTGCAGCACTTCCACGCCCAGGCCGGTATAGCGTTCCACGCTATCGTGCGGTGCCACGGTGCGGATCACCTCTTGCACACGCGCCATCACATGGCGAAAGCTGAACTTTGCTTCGTTCGCCTCCAGCCCATAATGATCGGCGTGGCGTATCTGGTGCGCCAGCTTGGCACTTTTGATCAATGCCTTGCTCGGCACGCAACCGTAGTTGAGGCAATCGCCCCCCATCTTGCCCGCCTCGATCAGCGTCACCTTGGCCTTGACCGCCGACGCGATGTAGGCGGACACCAGCCCACCCGCGCCGCCGCCGATCACGATCAGATTACGGTCGAATCGCGTAGGGGGATTCCATTTGCCATAAACGCGGCGACGTTGCAGCCAAGCCGTGATTTTTTTAGCGATCATCGGAAAAATGCCCAGCAATACGAAAGAAAACACTATTCCCGGCGACAAGATGCCGGACAGGCTTTGCAATTGCGCGAGTTGTGTCCCCGCATTCACGAACACCAATGTGCCTGCCAGCATCCCCACCTGGCTGACCCAATAGAACGTACGGGTGCGCATCGGCGTGAGCCCCATCAGCAGGTTGACGATAAAAAACGGAAATACGGGAATAAGACGCAGAGTAAACAGATACAAAGCCCCGTCCTTGGCCACCCCGTCGTTAATCGCTTTCAACTTGTCGCCAAAGCGTTGCTGCACGATGTCGCGCAACACAAAGCGCGAGGTGAGAAAAGCCAGTGTCGCGCCGATGCTGGAAGCGAATGACACCAACAGCGTGCCCATCACTAACCCAAACAACGCCCCCATGGCCAGGGTCATAACCAACGCGCCCGGCAAAGAAAGCGCAGCAACGATTACATACAAACCAAAACCGACTGCCGCGACCAACCACAGCGACTGCGCCTTGAGCGCAGCAAAATCATGCTGACTCTGCTTGAGCGATTCCAGCGTTAAATAACGCTCCAGATCGAAGGCAAAGAAGCTGACGACCAGCACAAGAATCAACAGAGCAAGCAGCGCGCGCTTCATGTTGCAACGTTTTCTTCTTTCAATGCGCCGCCGCAACTACTGCCCTGCCCGGCGGTGCAGCCGTAGCAGTGGCCGGCAACATTGATCGGATGGCCTTGCAAGTCTTGCAGCAGCAAATCACGCAGATGCGGACGATCTTGGCCGGGGATAGCCAACCCCAACTGCTGGTTAAAATCGCAGTCGTAAAGAAATCCCTGCCAATCCACGCTAACCAGGTTGCGGCACATCACCGTGTCGAGATTGGCAGCGGCGAAGTTTTTTTGCAGTAGACGCAGATAATCATTGAACTGGCCTTTGGAGACCAGCGTTGAACCGAAACGCTGGATCGGCATATTGGTGATGGCGAACAGCTGGTTGAACACGATGCCAAAATGCTCGAACAGCTCGCGCTGGTAATCTTCTTGCAGCTCAGCTTGGTCTGGCGGCAGCGAAGCACCCTGCGGATTGAACACCAGATTCAGCGTCAGGCCGCTGTCAGGCTGCCCGTAACCTAGCACATTGAGTTTTTGCAGTGCGGCGATACTCTTGTCAAACGTGCCCTTGCCGCGCTGCTTGTCCACATTGTCCAGCGAGTAACAGGGCAGCGAGGCGACAATCTCGACCTGCTGCGCGGCGAGAAATTCGGCGAGATCTTCCTGTCCCGGTTCGAACAAAATGGTGAGATTGCAACGGTCAATCACTTTACTCCCTTGCGCGCGAGCGGCACGCACCATTTCACGAAAGCCCTCATGCAATTCCGGTGCGCCGCCAGTCAGATCGAGCGTATGCAAATCGCGCGCCGCCAACACCTGTGGAATCAACGCCAGCGTTTCACTATCCATCATCTCGGTACGATTCGGCCCGGCATTCACATGGCAATGCAAGCAAGTCTGGTTGCACTTATAACCCAGATTAACCTGCAAAATTTCCAACGTGCGACGACGCAAGGCGGGGAATTCAGTGGCTTGTAACAAAGGCAGAGTGGCGTGCATGACTTATTCCTGTCAAATAGTTATCCATCGCAACTGCGCAAGATTGACAGTGCAATACGTTCCTGAATTGTAGTCGTTACAGAAACTAGATTACTTACAAAGTAAAACTTTGTAGCAATGGTCAGCACCATTGTGTAAGGAACTACAGGATAAGTGCAACTATTGACATATGTACCGGAAGCTCGAAGACCGATTAGTCTCTAATCATTTATAAATTAGGCACATTCATGACCGTAACGAATAAAGTTAGATCGTGGCTTCGCTTCTCTTGCACAATCTAACCTTATTCGTTAGCCAGAAAACCTTCATCTTGACAACATCTGCTACCCTTTTAAGCATGATTGAATATACGAAAGAAAATTGTAACCATGCTTCATGAAAAGAGTAGCGTCCCCTCTTTCGAGCAATGATACGGTTCAAGTTCTTCTGGAGACCAAAGTGGGTATTCAATTCCATCAGTTGCACTCATTATCATTCTGATGCTTTCGTATGCACTCTTTTGCTCATCTAAATCGCTCAGAATATGGATCGAAAATGGCGGCTGCGGATAAATACCGAGCACATGCTGAAACATGGTTTCTGCGATTTCTCCATCGTGATCAGGGCTAAGCATTAAAGTGTTATTTGCACTTTTCGCTAAATAGAAATTAATCATCAAGGAACCACCCTTAGAAAGTTGATACCCACACAGCTCACCTGGTCTGTTAGTTAATGCTTTCCAGCCCTCCGGCATAGAGCAAGCCACAAAACATATCTGAGGGCTGAGAGGATAAAAAATACAGGTCTCAGGACGCTCAATAAACCCAGACATGAAAACAGGATTATCTGTTCTTACAAAATAATCGTCTTCATGTGCAAGCAGATAACACCAATTTCGATTAGCAATGAAAAATAAATCTCCACAGTCTGAGCATCCAACTCGATCATGCTTTGGTTCTTCCGTAATTCCATGAATGTTTTTAGCATATTTTTCATACTTCATGAAACTTGGAGTTCTAACATGCTGAGAGAGAATAAATTGAGCCCAAATTTTTCGCTCTGCTTCATCAATTTCATTAAATGAAAGTAGCTTTTGATAAATTAAAGCTGCTCGGCTCTCTAGATTGTTTCCTAAAGAATTTTCAACCTTCTGAGAATATATTCCCCGTTTGCGTCCCCATTGCTTCTTACCAGCCTTACTCTTCTTTATTGATGAGGTATGCTCACAACTAAAATATGTAATGTAGCAATCATCTTTAGCCCATGCCTTGTTTGCGAATACTGGTGAATAGTGCGACAAAGGCAAAGTCAAAATATTTCTCCTTTCTCCGGCCAGTTGCTTAACGAATAGCGTTTATAGGTCGCCCGCCCCAAAAACTCCACACCCTCTTTTTATCAACTCATCATAACTAATCCGTTTTCGCTGAAAAACGAGCCAGCACTTCATAGCAAGCGCCTTGTTCATCGCTCAGCGATTGCACTAGCACAAAATCACTCACCTGCCAGCAGACTCTGGATTGCCTCGGTAGAGATGTGTCGCTCCATTTGGCATTTCGAAGCAGTGTCACATGTAGCTTATATGGCCGCTGCTCAAATTGAAAACGATGATTAAGCAGCTTGCTTTCAAGATCATGCACTAGAGACGTGTGCTGGGACGGGACTACTTCTGGCGCAGCATACACAATGTGGTTATGCCCCCAATAGTGCGCCTCTGACAATTCTAGATAAAAACGCTGAAACTCCACCTCTCGCGCCACCAATTGCAAAGCTTCCAGACGATTCTCAGCCACCTCGCCAAGGAATACCAACGTGACATGTAAAGTGGCAGGTCGCATAGCCCTGCCATCGCACAATTCCTGCAACCGTGGTTGCCATGAGGCCAGCGCAGTGCGCTCTGTTTCACTCGGCCATAGCGCGAAGAACAGCCGCCACTTTTTTTCCTGAATTGATGTCATGCCGGAATGTTAACCCCATTCCTTTTTCATGCTCGATTCACTTTTCGCCGACACCAAAACGCTGCACAAACAGTCTGGTTAACATTTTCTTAACGGCTTACCACGTTCAAGTCCGGCTTCAGTTCGTTTTCATCGATATAACCAATGGCACCGGGTGTAGTTTGGACAAAGTTAATGACTTCGGCGGCACTCGATAGTTCTTTTGGCGGAAGACCTTTGCCGATAAAGCGGCGCACCGTCCAATAGGCGGTGTATTTGTCATCGTTCTGATTCAGGTAGCGCTGCAAGAAACGATCACGCAATGCGCTTGCCTTGAGATTTACTGCTGTGACATGCACGCCATCGATTTCAATAATCTTGCCGGTAAAGATTCTTTGTACGGTACTCGCGTTTAATTTACTTAAGCCAGCATGACCAATGACAACCACGTTGTCCGCATGCGCCTCGCATATCGTAAGCGCCAGTAGCGCGGAGACCAGTTTGATTTTGAATTTCATCATGACTGTCTCCCTTAGAACGTAAAGTTGTAAGAGAGAGACAACACATTGATGCGTTGATTGCTGGATTGTCCACCCGGCGGCGCATCAATAAAACTGGATGCGATGCCGGTTTGCACGACAGACCATTCAGCCTTGATTTTGCTGTTGCTGCCAAGCGAGTAGGCGGTGCCGAGCGCCCATGTATTTTGGTCATACACCACTATCGTATCGGCCAGGTTACGCTCCAACGCGTTAACCGCCGGGATAATCGTCTGAGCACCATTTACCGCCTGATACAGGTCGCGGTTTTTCGTGGTTAGCTTGGCGTAGGTCAGGTAAGGTGTCCAGTGACCGATTTCTTTCTGCAGGCTCAGGTAGAAACCTTTGCTGTCGGGAGAAAGGGTTGAGCCTTCGTTTTTGCGTCTGACATATTCGCCGATTGTGCGAAAGCCGTGCCCCACATCAATGCTGGCACCAAAATTAGTAGTAACGGTTTTTATCCTGGATGGGCCGTCCGCAGCAGGGCAGTAATAGTTGCCAATGAATGCCGGCGGAATGCCAATTGGTGCGCAACCGTCAACCGGCGCGGGCACGTACGTGGATGGCCCCAGTGTGGTGCCGTTGCGGGCCGTGGTATCGGCGAAATGCATACCCGCTAAAAAGGTGTTTCCGTCGCGATTTAAGCTCAGCCGCAGTCCTTTTGACTCGGTCGCCAAGGGCGCAAAAAATTCACCCGCCGCCCCGCTTTTAGTGAGGACATTACCGGGGTCACGCGCATAGAAGCGCCACGATTCTTTATCGGCATTCCCCCAATAACCATCAAGGATGAATTCGTTCTCGTTGAGCTGCCAGGTTTTGGCGAACGATGCCCCAATAAAATCCACCGTAGATGCGGAGGCATAAACCTCGACCGGCAAGCGGGCGGCCGCGTAAGTCGTGCCTATATTGGCATTCTCTGAATTCAGGTAGAAGGGGATACGTAATTTCCCTACGCGAAACAACCAATCATCAGTTGGACGGTAGGATAAAAATGCCCAAGTTAGGGTTGGTTGCCAGTTTTGATTGTTCCTTAGCAGTGCAGGCGGCGCTACTTGGACTTGTAGCGTCGCGCTCCACTCGGGATTGACTTGGGCATTTAATTGTGCGCCGAATAGGGTGTCGCGTTTTAAACTGCCTTCGTTATCGATATAGCGCTGGTAGGTATAGCTTTGATCAGATATGGCATAGCCTACGGTGCCGTATCCCGACAGGGAAAAATCAATGGCTTGTGTCGGCAGGCTGGCCGCGCCTAGTGAGAGGCAGGCCAGCGTGCGTACACTATTTTTAAGCCATTTTTGCATGGGCATGAGTATTGTGCATGGGACGGATCCTAGCGGCCACAGGATTTTAAAATTCAACGGTTCTATTGAAAACACGGTGAATTATAACCATTTGGCCTTTCCTTGGCAGGTTTGCTTAAAGCGCGGGCTTTGGACATTTGCAATAGCCATTTAGCTCCACATAGGCCTTGCCGCTTACTGCGCCGCTAATGGTGCACGCGCCTTCCCAGTATACCGGGCCGACCCAGAAGCTGTGGTTGCCGCATAGCTCCTGATTTTGTACGGCAGGTTGCACGGTGAAGGTCTCATCGCCGATGGTCACCGTCCAGCCGGCGGGATAGGTGCAGCCAGTGGTGGGGCTGGTCCAGTAACCCAGTATGGCCACGTCGAATTGATGTGCGGCGAGGTCAGTGGTGCGCCCTTGTGCGTCGGTGATGGAGCCGGATTTTTCTATCATGGCATCTTCGCCGTTAAAATCGAACAGCATGATTTGGCGGTTGTCCGCCAATTCGATGGCAAACCATTGCCAGCCTTTATCAATCGCTTGAAACAGTTCGCCGTACTGGCGGTCAAACCAGCTGGTTCCGGTGACTTTGTAAGATTTGCCCTTAATGCTCAAGCTGCCAGTCGTCGCCATGTGGGTGCGCGAGTAGTAGTAGGTATAGCCGCCGAAAACGTAGGGGTGCGCACCACCGCCGTAGTGCAGCGCGGGGGGCTTGGTTGATTGCAGGTCAATATCCAATACGTAATCACCGATTGCGCTGTGCAAGTGGTCGGTGCCATTGCCGCCCACCGCAGTGACGGATTTGTCCGCACCGTTACTGAGATTGAAACCATTGGGGGTTTTGTTGGGGAGATGGAATTCGACAAATTCCTTGAATTCAAAGCGATTGCCGTTCACATCAGTGATGGCCGCTTGCACCAGCTGATCACGCATAAACAAAAAAGCATCAAAACTAAAAAATACCACTTCAAAACCGAAACGCTGGCCGTCTTCCGTTTCCAGATGGCCCGTCCAGTACCACCACTGCACCTGCTCGGTGGGTAAAAATGCATCGTCTGCAGGCAGGCTTACCGGACCAATCAAACCGCGTTTCGGGCTAAACCAGCACATAAAAATGGCCGCCACCAAGAGTATCCACGGCAGTAACGGTGGGTATTTCCAAACGGTCAGTGCCACAATCAGCACGATGAGCCAAGGTAATTTTTGCCAGATTGCGCGCATGTTTAGACGTTCCTCGGGATGAGTTTTTTGTGATGCCAAGACTTTACCTGATTGCGTCCAGATTGTTTAGCTAAGTAGAGCGCTTGGTCAGCCAGTTTGAGCAATTCCGCCGCTGAGTTTGTTTCGCTCTGGGTATTGCAAGCGACTCCGATGCTGATCGTGATATGTGCTGCGGCCGGTGAGTAGGCATGGGGAATCTGCATGGCGGCAATAGTCCCGCGCAAGGATTCGGCCACGTTGCGCGCGCCTTCCAGATCGGTTTGTGGTAGTAAAACGACAAATTCTTCGCCGCCGTAACGCGCTACCAAATCCGTCGGACGGTTCACTTCTGCCTGCATGGCTTGGGCGACCCGCGTCAAACACTGATCGCCCAAACCGTGACCATAGTGGTCGTTAAACAGTTTGAAATAATCCACGTCCAGCATTAGCAGGGACAGCTCATGTTGTTGCCGTGCCGCACGCTGCAATTCGTTGTGCAGTATTTCGTCAAAACGGCGTCGATTGGCGACTTGGGTCAATTCATCCATGAACGAAAGGCGTTTTAACGCATCCGTTTGCAACTTGAGCGCAATGTGGTTGCGCACCCGCGCTTTGATAATCGGCGGACTAATCGGTTTATGGATATAGTCCATTGCGCCCAGCGTCAGTCCCAGTTCTTCATCTTCTGTTTGGTTGCGGGCAGTGACAAACAACACGGGAATATCACAGGTGTCTGGATTGGCCTTGAGGCGTTTGCAGACTTCATAGCCATCCATTTCCGGCATCATCACATCCAGCAAAATCAAATCCGGCGAGCTGGCCGCAACCAGCTCCAAGGCTTTGGCGCCACTGGTCGCCAACTGGATACGGTAATCCTCGCGCAAGATACTGCTCAACAGGCTCAGGTTGTCGGGCACATCGTCCACCAGCAAGATCGTTGCACGTTCGGTTTCGGCAAACATGGGGCTGTACTCCGCTATGTTATAAAAGGCATCTCTAAAATTTCAAGTTTTCGGCAACAAGGCTAGGGCAATATCAAAATCAAAGTTATCCAACGCCACCGAGATGCGATGTACGGTTTGCACTGGCAACAGGCTTGCAAATGCGGACTTGTGGGTTTGCCATAAATCTGCCGCCTCAACATTGCATTCTTCCAGCAATATTCTGAGTTGTGGCAAACAGTCTGGCCATTGGCCTGGTAGCGTGGCCGCCTCTGGCGGTGCGCCAACTTCATGCGGCGGCGATGCGGGCGTATGCTGCGACAGGCCCTTGAGTAAATGCCGCAGCGCCTCAGGCAATATCGGTTTGGACAGGAATAGATGGGCATTCAACCTGGAGACGGTATCGTGCATGGCATCCATATCGTAAGCGGAAACGATGACCGGCAAAGGCTGGTTGTCCGGGGGTTGTGCGTGCAGCGTGCGCAAGACTTGTTCGCCATCCATGCCGGGCATGACCCAGTCCAGCATCAGCAGATGATAGGGGCGATTTTGTTGCTGCGCCTGGGCAATCATTTCTAGCGCAATCTGCCCGTTCTCGGCACTATCAACGCCAGCCCCCGGTGTTTGGCCCACGCCAAGATGACGCAGCATTTTGACCAGCACCATGCGCGCTTCGGGTTGATCGTCCACGACCAAAACACGCAGGGTTTGTACGCCAGGCAAGCTTGCCGTAGTAGCCGTACGCTGTTGCGCGCGCAAGAGGCGGGCGGTAAAGATAAAGCGCGAGCCGGCATCGGGTTTACTTTCTGCCCAGATATGCCCGCCCATCAGTTCGACAAAACGCTTGGCAATTACCAGCCCCAGACCCGTCCCCCCGTATTTTCGCGTAGTGGAGCCATCCGCCTGGCTAAACTCCTGGAACAAGTGTTCCATCTGCTCCGCCGTCATGCCGATACCCGTATCGCTTACGGTAAAGCGTAGTGTCATTGATTCTCCATCTTGTGCGTCAATGCCCAGCGTCAACTTGACATGGCCGCTATGCGTAAATTTGATGGCGTTGGATAATAGGTTGATCAAAATTTGTCCTAGGCGCAACGCATCCCCAACCAAAGCACCCCCTTCATCCAACAAATGGGGGGTGTCCACTTCAAACAATAATTCCACTTCTTTTTCGTAAGCGCGTTGTTGCAACAAGGCCAGAGCGTTGGAAACCACCTCCTCAACCAGGAAGCGATTTTGTTCCAGCTCCAGCTTGCCCGCTTCAATCTTGGAAAAATCCAAAACGTTGTTGATAATGTCCATCAACATCTTGGCGGCGTTATGAACCTTGGAAACATAATCGCGCTGACGCGCATTCAGGTCTGTTTTTAGCGCTAAGTAGGCCATACCCAAAATAGCGTTCATGGGCGTGCGGATTTCATGGCTCATCGTAGCCAAAAACATGGATTTAACCTTGGTCGCATTCTCGGCTTGATTGCGCGCTTTTTCCAATGCCAACTGTACGGTTTGGCGGCGGCTGATATCGGCTTCAATTGATTGCGCCATGCTGTCAAACGTCTCGCCCAACACGGCCAGCTCATCTACCGCTGAGTCCTGTACCGAATCCAATCGGGTACGGCTGGTGTAATCACCTGCCGACAATCGGTCGGCAGACAGCTTAAGCCGCTCGATCGGCTTTAATACTTGGCGACGCACGGTATTAAAAGCTAACCCAACCAGACCGATGGTAACCGCCATACTTGCCAACAAAACCATAATAAGCCGCTCCAAGCGTGTGGTTGCTTGTTCGACCTCGCTCTGGGTGCGTTTGCTGACTTGATCTTTGAGTTCCTCTACAGCGTGTGCCAAATTGGCTTTCAGCCGGTTATAAGCCTGGCTGTGAACCAGCTTACTGGCAAAATCGAGGCGGGGAGTCCCTTCGGAAACGAATACGCGTTTGTCTGGATCATAAAGCCCTTGCGTAGCGGCAAAAGCAATTTGTTCGGTTTGTTTCATGGCCTCGGTCGCCGCGAAAACCTGCGTTAGTGTCTGAAGTTCTTGTGCGTTAAAACCCAAAGCGCGCATTCTGTCCTTTAATAAACGGCGTGCAACTCGCTCGGGTAGGACATGCAGCACCCGCCCTGCAATTACATCATCCCAATAAGTCGCAGGATTAAACGTGGTAGGTGCGGATTTTTCGCCCTGACGTACGGCGAGGATATCGTAGTAATAAAACAGATAGCGCGGCTCGCCGGTGGTCGTGTAAGCGCGCACCAACCTGGCGAGTTGCTCGGTCTCTTGTTGCAGTTCATTAGACAATTGAATGGACAGCCGTTGATGCTCTTGTACGGCCATCATTTTGATGTACGCCTGCTCAATCAGCACGACACACAACACATTTGCGCCCAATACCAGCAGCACTCCCACAGAAAACCAGATTGAAAGTTTACGCAGCTTCATCGGTGCAGGCGACTATCTACAGCGGTATGTTCATAATATTCAAGCATGTTTAGTCGCGTATAACCATATTCAGCATAATGGTTTCATCATCGTGCCACAAATTTCACCGTCAGGCCATCAGGATTTACCTTCAGGATAGCTGGATTGTATCCAATGCTGGCACTTCACTAGCCGCAAAATGGTGGCACATATCATACGGACAGCAGCCATGCGACTGCCAAATGGTTTCTGGGGGACTCAGGGGTCGTCAAGCACAGTACCGACTCAATCCCGATTAGGGAGCATACGCCGAAGCGTATTATCGCGCACAATGTAATGGTGATATAACGCAGCTGCGGCATGTAGGCCAATGAGAAAATAACCGATCGTGCCACCGGCTTCATGAATCTCTTCGATCACATCCGCCAGAAATTTACTCTTACCGATAAGTGCCGGCAGATGCAAGCCGAAAAATGGTATCGGCTTACCTTCCGTACTGAGTAATAGCCATCCCGCCAGCGGCATAGCGAGCATCAGTGCATAGAGCGCTACGTGGATTAGCTTAGCTAATTGCATCTGCCACTTAGGTGGATCTGGCTCAATACGCGGGACAGTACCTGTTATATAAATTATTAGGCGTAACGAGGCTAGAGCAAGAATAGATAAGCCCAACATAAAATGCCAGGTTTTTAAAGCCGCGCGAAGATCGCTTCCTTTGGGGAAAAATTCATGTAACTCAATACATGCATACACTGCTACGAACATTAGCAACATTAACCAATGCATTCCAATAGCTAGTGCTCCGTAACGGGTCGTGGTATTGCGTATATTCATCACTTTGCTCCTAAAGAATTAGACCTAACAGTTTTTAAGCGACTCCAGAATTATGTTGATGAATGATAAGCACCAGATTCAGTCTGATTCGTTATATGCATGATTGTACTGACGAATGCGAATATTTCGAGAAGATTCTGGGTCAAATCTATTAAAGACTGCATGGGACGATATGCTAATTATTAGTGCCCCCCACGTGCATACACTACATTGCCAGACCTACCCAGCAATTTGCATTTGGAAATGGCTAGTCAAACTGCTGAGGAAGATTGCGCGCACTGTGCAACACCCGCTCAACCAGGATGCCAAAATCAGTTTCAGAAAAGAAAATCAAATATCGCTCATACGGGAGCTGGCGCAAGTCTTCGGCCAAGTCTGGCCTGGCGACTCCCAGCCCCGGCTGTTCCACCAGCAAGGTGCATTGCTGGCGCAGTTCGTTCACAAAACTACGGGCGCGTTGTGGGTTATCACGAGCAATGTAACGGGCAATTTCCAACAAATCTTTGCGCGCCCACTCGGCAAACTCCAGTTGTGCAGTCTTCGCCATTATGCCCTGGCTTGTTCAATGGCCACCTGATCAATTGCAACATTCATTTCGGCGAACATTTGTTCAGCCGAAATTGGCGGGTGCTGATCGCGTCGACTGATCGCAATCGCTTCGCGCAAAGTTGCGGCGTCCAGTGCCGCCATCTGACGCATATACATTGCCGCCGGAACCAAATACGCCGCTGGGCGATTATGGTTTAACACGGCAACCGCTTCATCCCCCGCCTGCTCGATGATAGCGCTGGGGCTACGTTTAAGTTCGGTAATGCTAACCGAGCGATTAGCCAGTAATTTCTCCATGATTTTGTCTCCGATAGGCACTAAATAAGATGCTTAATTGTGGCCATTATTTCCGCAGCGGTCAATGAGAAGTGTTACAAAAGCCCTGTCTATGAAGATTGCATGAGACGGCGTGCTATTTAGCTAGTGCCCCACGCGCATGTTCTACATTACTAGAACTGACCACGGCCACACTTTTGCACTTTTAGAAGCGGCGCTTTTGGTTGTCCGTGTTAATGAAATTGTTAGGCCGCATAGCCTGCAATTGCACCGTACACCATAAGTAGCACACCAAAAAACTGAACCTTTATTCCGCCAGTAGAAACTTCATCCATTTTGGATTCAAGGCTTCGTAATGCCATTACGGCATCCTGGATTTGTTCGCTTATTTCCTTAAGATTGGCGGTCGATTTTTTCATTTAGCCCCTTGGATTTCTGCTCAAGGTCACGCTTTACCTCATTGATCTGCTCTTGGAGGTACTCGAGTTTCTCGTCAATACTTTGCGGATTACGGCCAACAGTAACTTTTGCCTTCCCTCCTGACATGACTATCGCTGCTCCTTGCAGCTCAATTACAACAGACCTTTTGAGCAGCGGGAATTCTTTGAAGTAATCGGTAAGTATAGAATAAAGCGACTTCTGCTTTATTACGCCAATATTGGAGTCAATCGAATACAGAATTAGTAGCCCGCCTACCAACTGGGAAACCAGGGAGGCTAATTTATTGATGACGTTAGCCCATTGTGAAAAATAATTGAGCAGCAGTAAATGTGCGCAAAAAAGGAAAATAAGGACGAGTATTGGCCATGCTCGCCACGACTACTGAATTAAACGAAGCAGTGTGCCCACGATTGTTGCCCAACGAATAGCGTTTATCTGCCGCTCCTCCCAAACTTGTTAAACCCACGACCCTATTGGCGGCGGATAAACCTCGTTGCACTGAACCATCGGAGAACGGAACCTTTAACGATTGTAAAGTTTTGAAGTGTAGCGTCAACCCAATGTCATGAGCCTCAATATTTTCCTCAATCACCCTCTCTCCATAAACAGCTCAAGATGCGCAAGAAAGGCGCGTGTCTTGGCGGGCAGGTAGCGGCGCATGGGCATCACTGCCCAGGCGGGAACAGCGGGAAGACACCACTTCGGTAATATTCGCACCAAGCGTTTGCCGCGCACGTCTTCTGCCACGAAGCGATCCGGTAATGCCCCGATACCCGCACCGTCCAGCAAAAGTTGTTGGATCATATCAGGTGAATTCAGGGTGAGCCGTCCGGGCGGAATCCCTTCCCAAACGGCCTTGCCATATATTAGTTTCCAAGGAGTTGCGCTTCCTCGCGCTGAAAGCAAACGAACCGCCGAATGACGCTCCAGCTCATCAGGATGCTTCGGTGCTGAATGAAGTGCGAGATAAATGGGGCTGGCGTAAAGGCCGAATCCAAGCTCGTTAATCTTGCGCGCTACTAATGTGGAGTCGTTTTCCAGCACGCCCATGCGAATGGCAAGATCGAAGCGTTCGCCGATCAGATCAACGCGCCTTGAAGTCAGATCGAGATCAAGCTGTATCTCGGGATAGGTTTCGATGAAGGTGGCGATGGCGCGCGAGAAATGTTGCTTGGCATAGTCGCCCGGCATGGAGACGCGCAATCGTCCGCGCGGCTGCACATCTTGGCTACGCACAAAATCTTGCGTGGTGGCGACCTCTTCCGCAACGCGCCGGCAATGATCAAGGAATTCCTGCCCGAAGTCGGTGAGTGTAAGGCGACGGGTAGTGCGCAACAACAACCGCTGCCCAAGTGCCGCTTCAAGATTCGTCAAACGGCGGGAAACGGTGGCTTTGGGCATACCGAGATGTTCTGCCGCGCGCACTAAACTTTCTTGTTCGACAATGGTGGCGAAAAGGATGTAGTCGTCAGCGGAGATATTTTTTTGTTCCATTTGTGGAATAGTCTATCCCACATTGATGGCTTTATCTATCTTTTCGAGCCATCTAAAATGTGCTCACGTTAATTTAATTGAGGAGCCAACATGAATACTGTCAATCAAACAATACTTCACCAATCGCGCGGTGTCGACCGCATCATCGAAGGCGTTGCCACCTCGGACGGCGCAGGGGTGAAGCTAACCCGCGTGCTTACCGGTAAGCTGCAACACCGCCTTGATCCATTTTTAATGCTGGACGCATTTGGCAGCGATAACCCGAACGATTACATCGCAGGCTTTCCGGATCACCCACATCGTGGTTTTGAGACGATAACTTATATGCTGTCTGGGCGGATGCGGCATCGCGATAGCGCAGGGCACGAGGGACTGCTGGAAAATGGTGGTGTGCAGTGGATGACTGCCGGGCGCGGCGTTATTCATTCAGAAATTCCCGAACAAAAAGACGGTGTGATGGAAGGTTTTCAGCTATGGCTCAACCTGCCCGCGAAGCGCAAGATGGCCGAGCCGTGGTATCGCGACATCGCAAGCCGGGAGATTCCAGAATACGTAACAACAGGGAACGTTACCGTGCGTGTAATTGCCGGAACCAGCAACGGCGTGGCAGGCGTTGTTACACGCGAGGATACCGAGCCCATGTATCTCGATGTTCACTTGCCTGCGGGCGCTTCATTCTCGACGGCGTTGCCTAGTACGCATAACGCTTTCATCTACGTCTATCGGGGCACGGTGAAAGTTGGTGATACGTTAGTGGAATCGCATCGCATGGGTATCTTGAGCAACACAACGGAAGCCGATGGTGTAGCGCTTTCAGCGATTGAAGACGCACGCTTGATCCTGATCGCTGGCAGACCGCTGAACGAACCGATCGTGCAATACGGGCCGTTCGTGATGAATACACAGGAAGAGATTCATCAGGCGATGGACGATTTTAGGAATGGGCACCTTGCCTGAATCAAATAACTTTAAATTAATAAGGAGCATGACATGGCTACCCAAAATATTTTCAAGCAGGTCAACGGCAATATCGTGAAATTGGTATCAATACCCGCCGTCAACGCGTTACTTGCGCTCACCGCCAGACTTTTAGCGTCGGCAATCTTTATTGGCGCAGGATTCAGCAAGCTGGGGGCAGGTTACGCGGGAGCGCAAGGCTATATGGCATCTGTCGGTCTTCCCGGTGAACTACTTCCCTTGGTGATTGCGCTGGAAATGGGTGGAGGGTTAGCGTTATTGCTTGGTTTTCAAGCGCGTTTGGTGGCATTTGCATTGTCGGTTTTCTGCATCGTTTCCGGTGTGTTGTTTCACTCTGGCGCAGATCCGATGCAACAGATTATGTTTATGAAAAATCTTGCAATGGCAGGCGGATTATTGGCATTCACCTTATTTGGCGCTGGCCGTATGAGCCTGGACGGGGAAACAAAAGCTTATTGATCCGGGATGGTGAAGTATTAATTCCGTTCGGGCTGAAATTGTCGAAGTCCACCCACCTTTCGACAGGCTCAAGGCGAACGGACTTCAAACATAATATGGCCGAATCAATAATTTTTAACGCTGAGTAACTTGCCCGTAATTTAATTTAGAAAATATCTACTAAGGAAAATAATATGACTACCACCCTTTTTACTTCCACCACGCTTGGTAAATTGCAACTGAAGAACCGCATCACCATGGCACCGCTGACGCGTTCACGCGCCATCGGCAATGTGCCGAACGAACTGATGGAAAAATATTACCGGCTGCGCGCCGGAGCCGGGCTCATCATCACAGAAGGTACATCGCCTTCGCCGAACGGGCTCGGCTATGCGCGCATCCCCGGCCTATTTAACGACGCACAAGTACAAGGCTGGCGGCGGGTGACGGACAGCGTACATCAGGCAGGTGGCAAAATATTTGCACAACTGATGCACACCGGACGGGTTAGCCATCCCGCGAATATGCCAGCCGATGCCAAGGTGCTCGCGCCATCCGCTATTGCCGCGCCGGGCGAAATGTGGACGGACAGCAATGGATTGCAGCCGCATCCTGTTCCCACCGCAATGAACGAAGCTGACATCGCCCACGCCATCGCCGAGTATGCAACCGCCTCCAAGCGGGCGATTGAAGCTGGATTTGATGGCGTAGAGTTGCATGCGGCAAATGGCTATTTAATCGATCAGTTTCTTAACGCCGCCTCCAATCACCGCACTGACCGCTGGGGCGGCAGTATTGAAAATCGCATCCGCTTCGCCGTGGAAGTTGCCAAGGCTACTGCCATTGCTATCGGTGCAGATCACATCGGCATGCGCATTTCACCTTACGGTGTATTCAACGGCATGGCTGCCGATGTGGAGATGGATGCTTTGTATGAATGCTTAATCGCCGAATTAAACAGCATCGGCTTGGCGTATATCCACATCGTCGATCACAGCTCGCAAGGCGCACCGGAAGTAAGCCCAGCATTGAAGGCAAAAATCCGTGCCACCTTTAAAGGGAAATACATTATGTCAGGCGGCTATGATTTGGCTCGCGCAAACGCCGATCTCGATTTACAGCGTGGCGACCTCGTCGCATTCGGCCGCCCATTCATTTCCAATCCTGATCTAGTGGAAAAATTACGTAATGGCAGTTCGTTGACAGCACCAGACTCCAATACCTTTTATACACCGGGGGAAAAAGGGTATACCGACTATTAGCAGCTGAGTGTTTAAAGGGCGCCTTTAAAAATTCAATTTTGCGAGCAGCCACTTTGCGGCTTGCCTGCTTACCCCGTTGCGGCATAATACGGCATTACTAAAAATTATTTCTTATATATCAACAATATATTCCGCACTAAAATTTTTATTTCTGCCTTGCTTTGTTCGGAAACTTGGGTTTTTAGAGGCACCCTAAACTTGGATTCTTAAAATAAACCGGTGATTTCGTGGTGCGCTAATCCGTTAGCGTTGGAGGTACCGATCAATTTTAGTGGGTGTAATAAGTGCAAGCTTGATTGGCAAGATCAAGCTTGCACGGATAAAAACTTGACGGATTGTTTATTTTGTCACAGTGCCTACCGTAAATTTTTTATCATGCCACGCGAGATCAAGCTATATGGATGATTTATTGTACCAATGGTCTTGGCAGACCTATGCTACTTTTCGCCGCAATGCAATCAATGCCGAAAACCCGACTAACAGTAACGGTATCGACGCAGGCTCTGGGACAGTCTGCGGCGGGTCTTGCCGTGTCGAGATATCCAATGCTGAAAAATCCAGGGCAGCACCATTAAATGCCGTCTCGCCGAACAAACCTAACCCTGGTGCGGTTAAAGATAATGAGATATTCACTGAGCCTGACTCCAAACCGGCAAAGGTTGTTGTTGGTAGCGCCAGTGTATAAACATTGTCCTCTCTACTTCCGCCACCGTGTGATTCGAACAGTGTATTAAGCTCAGCCGTCAAATCGATGCCGTTAACTTTAAAGGACGAAACCTGATTACCTGTCGCGGCGGATTCGTGGTCATAAATTCCAAGTATGAAATTTACGCCCGTGACATTGATGAGTGGACCATAAGAAAAGAACCAACTGGCCGAAAAATTCGGGCCGGATACGTCACTGCCAATAAATACTCCATCGAATGGGGCGGGCTCCCCTGAACTTGCAGTCATAAAAGGAACAATATTCATTGTCGATCCATCGGCAAAATCCTGCTCACCTATAGTCACGATCGTGTTTGCAACAGCAAACGGAGAACCAGCGGTGAGCGCGATTAGCACAGGTATTTTTGAATACATCCATTTTTTCACTGGGGATCCTCCTTCAGATATGCGAATTTTGATTGTTTTTCGTAACGTTCACGAAGTTACAGAGTGATTGATTATTACGGTCGAGTGGAACTGATTTTTGTCATATCATTATATTATTCCTTCATGCTGTAATCAGGTCAACAAAACTGCGCTAAATTGTGAATCCTAGAATTTCTCAATTTAGAAATACATATGTTGCAATTAGAGTTTTGAAAATGTGGGACACTGTTCAGTGAAACCTTTAGGGAGTCGGGAGAGCTTGGTGCTCTGTCTCAGCCGTACCTACATACTACGTTTGGCCGCCGGTTGCGCTTGACCACAACTATTATCGGTGGAAGCTCACCTGCACTGAGGCGGGTGGCACGGTGATAATGAATTTTGTTGCCCATGTGCATTAGTTGATTGCGTCGCGCGGCTGTTTCTTACTTTTCCCCAATTGATGTTCAGAGGCGGTATGTCCTTCATTAAATCCAGCATGGCCCTGATTGGGCTAGTGGCATGTCTTTTTAGTTACCTACCTGTGGCAACGGCAGCATCGTTTGACAAATATCTGGTTGTGCCGCTTGGAACAATTTCCGCGCCTAGAGCGTTCATCCCTTTCTTGGTGAAGGCGTCTGACTCCAGTAATACCGAGTATTTGAACCTTCAATTACGGAAATAATCTTGATGATCTACCCCGCGTGGAATTATCATCCGACGCACGCATTTCAGAGAAAGTGGTTAGGCAATTTTTTACGATCATTGTGGCTATGCTTCACGAAAAGAGTTGCGTCTCTTGATATAGAATAAGAAATTTTCTTATTCTAATTTGTTAACACCTCTATACCATGTAGTCCTCAGACAGGTGCGACAGCTAACGCCGGGCAATGAATTGCCTGGCTTTGTTGCATTCGTCCTTATATGAGACACTTAACTCCTTGATTAACGCCAGTGATTACCTCAAGCCAGACATCAGCCTTGGGCACGGGATGTACCAACAGCAAAACGAATGATAATGGCTTCGTTAAAGCTAGCGGTATTAAGATGTGAGCTGTTTTAATCCATGCTATTAAGGCAAGAAAAAACCCAGCTCCCTAGATTCAACATTCTTTGTTCAACTTTTCTGTATTGGAAAATACAGCTCTCGTTTGGAGATGGCCATGTTGCATTTATTTTTCCCCTTGCGCTACGTTATAGCACTCGCCTTAAGTCTACAGCTTGTTAACGCTGACGCTGCGGCTGAACCAGAGTGGTTGTACGCGATAAATCCCGGCGACACTTTGATCAGCGTTGCGGCAGGCTATCTAGCCAATCCAAACGACTGGCGCAAGCTCCAAAAACTCAATTACGTGACTAAACCTAAGCGGCTCATACCTGGAACCAAGTTGCGTTTACCGGTGGCCCTGCTGAAGCGTGAAGCTGTCATCGCTGAAGTCATTCATGTCCAAGGTAAGGTCACGCATACTGCGAAGAATGGCCGCCCTCAAAATCTTATCGCAGGCACACGACTAGAGGTGGGCGACATGATCGAAACCAGCACTGCTGCTAGTGTGTCCATGCGTTTTGTAGACGGCTCACGCCTCCTGCTCATCCAGAACACGCAAGTGACCTTAGCGGAAATGATTCTCTTTGGAAAAACTGGCATGGCCAAAACGGTTATCGATTTGAATCGAGGCAGCCTGGACACCCAAGTAGCGGAACAGCAGAAACCAGCCGCACGTTATGAAATCAAGTCACACGCGCTCAACCTGGCTGTGCGCGGAACCAACTTTCGCGCCCATGTGAGCGACATCGGTCAGATCTCGCGCAGCGAAGTGCTCGAGGGCACCATACAGGCCAGCGGCACCCGCGGTGAGGCAGTTGCCGTTTTGGCCGGTTTCGGCACGCTGGCCGCGCCGGGGGAGCCACCCCGTGCCCCGCAAGCACTATCGTTGGCTCCTGATTTGAGCATGGTACCCAGCCTATTGCAACGTGTTCCGCTGCGCTTTGAGTGGCCCACTGTAGTGGGTGCCGAACGCTACCATGCACAGGTGTTTGCGGATCGTTCGTTCGAGCGGCTGCTTCTGGATGGTGTATTTCAAGGCAACGCCGCGAATTGGCCTGATCTACCGGATGGTCGCTATGTACTGCGTGTGCGGTCGATCGATAGCAACGGTCTGGAAGGTGAAAATGCAAACCGGGAGTTCATACTTAAGGCACGTCCGGAACCCCCTTCTATCAGCGCACCACAAGACGGTCAGAAAGTCTATGGTTCTCAGGCAACATTGCGCTGGAACCCCTCTAACGCGGCTCACTCATACCACGTGCAATTGGCTACGAAGCCGGATTTCTCTGAACTGCTGGTCGATTTATCGGAACATGTAAATAACGAATATGTGGTATCGCTCGCACCGGGCCAATACTACTGGCGTATTGCCTCTGTCGCTGCGGAAAAAAATCAGGGCCCGTTCAGCGATATGCAATCCTTCACCCAGCATAAGGCACCGCCGGAGCCCCCTTTGATCAGCGCGCCACAAAACGGTCAGAAAGTCTATGGCTCCCAGGCAACATTACGCTGGAGCGCCCCTAACGCAGCTCAGTTTTATCACGTGCAATTAGCCGCGAAACCGGATTTTTCTGAACTGCTGGTCGATTTGCCGGAACATGTAAATAACGAATATGTGGTGTCACTCGCACCGGGGCAATACTACTGGCGTATTGCCTCTGTCGCTGCGGAACAAAATCAAGGTCCGTTCAGCAATATGCAGTCTTTTACCCAACGCAAGATTCCCGAAAGCCCGCAACTAGAGGCGCCGCAGATTGACGACAAGCGACTGCTGTTCCGCTGGCGCAGCGGCGAAGTAGGTGAAAAATTTCAGGTTCAAGTGGCGCGCAATCCTGATTTTACTCAACCGATCATGGACAACGTAGTGAATATTAGCCAGCGCCAGATCGACGGCCCCAAACCAGGCATTTACTATCTGCGCGTCAAAACCATCGATGCCGATGGTTTTGCTGGCCCCTTCGGATCCGTGCAACAAATAGAAGTACCAACCAAAACCAATTATTGGTGGCTGCTATTTTTACCGCTCGTACTATTTGTTTTGTAAACCCGGCTCCTACCATGCTCACCCTGGCTGCAAAATTTATCCGTACCCTGTGGATTCCGCTGACAGCCTTAACACTAACGTGGATTCTGAGTTTTGCCTCGCTGTATCAGCAGCTAGATGTGTTGTCTTTGGATAAACAGACACGCCTGGCCGCCCAGCAGCATTTCTTTCAAGATGCGCTAGTCATCGATATTGACGATGCTTCCCTGCGCGCCATGCAACCATATTTCGGGTCTTGGCCTTACAAGCGTGACACCTTTGCTTTGCTCCTTGATTATCTGGGCGAGATGGGTGCACGTGCCGTGGTGTTCGATATTCTTTTAGCCGATCAGAGGGAAAATGATGGGCGGCTGCGGGAAGCGATTGCACGCAATCCCAATGTGGTGCTTGCCACTACCATGCGCAGTGAAACTGAGGGTGAAAAACAAGCGCTCACTGATCTAAATGGTTTGGCTTGGGATGTCCCGCCTGGATTGCCTTCTTATCACTGGCCAGCAATCCAATTACCGTTGGCGTCATTTACCCAACCTGCGCCTAGTTATGCAGGTATCGGCGTAGTGTCTGTGCGGGCGGATCAGGATGGCGTGCTGCGTCGATTTCCACTATTCCACCGTATTGACGGCCAGGTTATTCCAAGCTTGCCTCTTGCTGCGCATTTTTCTGGGGCACCCCACCCACCGGTGCGTTTCATTCCGGGTGGTGGCATGCAAGTCGGCTCCTTTAACTGGCCTACGGATAAGAAGGGCGCTGTCCATCTCTTCTACCCGAGCAATCCCAATTCAGTGCTATCCATGCCCTTCTCGCGTATCGCAATGGCAATGCTGGGGTCGCCCGGCCAAGAATTATCCCCAGCCATGATTCGCGGCAAGACCATTTTCATCGGGAATACCGCTGTCTTTGCCGACCAAATTCACACCCCAGTGGGTGAATTAAATGGTCTCTATGTACTAGCCATTACCCATCAATCCCTCGCACAAAATCTCGTACTCACGCCACCCCGCTGGTACTGGTCAGCGGGGTTGCTGCTCATCGCGCTCGTTCCTGCCCTATTGTTGATATGGCAGCCCCGCAGGCATGCACTTGCCGGTGCGGCAATCAGCATCGGTGCGGCATTTGTTGTTTATGTAATCCATTTAAGCCTGCTCTACTGGCTGAAACAGGAAAGCTCTTTGTTGCTGCCTCTGCTGACGTTACTGTCCGTCAATATATTGGAAACCATGCATTCACTGCGCCTTTTGAATAAGGAGCAGAAGGCAAAAATTCATGTCCTTACCAACGTTGATCAACTTACATTGCTGCCTAACCGTTTTGCCCTGCACGCACAGATCGCACATGCCATCGAAGGTGCACACATGAATAAAAGCAGCCTTGCCGTCCTGCTGACTGATCTTGACGGCTTTAATGCTATCAACGACACCTTTGGCGCCGAAACGGGAGATCAAATGTTGTTGGACGTAACCGCCCGTTTGAAGTCGAGCGTTCGTACCAACGATATTGTCGCGCGTCTGGGTGGAGACGAATTTTGTATTGTTATTAATGGAGTGGAAGCCACTTCAACCGTGCTCTGCGCAGAAAAAATACTGAATGCGCTCGCACAGCCCTATCATCTTGCGGGTCAGGAATTGCACATCACTTCCAGTATCGGCATCAGCCTTTATCCGGACGATGGCAGCGATGTCAGCTCGCTTCTGAAAAATGCGGGTGCTGCCATGTACCACGCCAAGGCCCAGGGTTGTAACAGCTACTGCCAGTTCACATCGGATCTGAGCCGGGATGCCATGGATCGTTTGCTGCTGGAGAATCAGTTGCATCAGGCACTGGTACGGGATGAATTAGTGTTGTTCTACCAACCCCAAATTAACGTGCATTCTGGGCGCATGATTGCTGTGGAAGCTTTGGTACGCTGGAATCATCCAGAACGCGGCCTGCTTTTCCCCGACGTATTCATCCCCATGGCGGAAAGTTCAGGTTTGATTCTACCTTTGGGGGAATGGGTGTTGCGTACCGCTTGCCGGCAAATGCAGGTATGGCATGCGGCGGGACTTACGCACATCAATCGTGTGGCAATCAATTTGTCGGCCCGCCAATTCGAGCAGCTTACATTACCAGCGCTTGTGGCGAGTGTTCTCAAAGAGACCCAACTCGATGCGGCCCATCTGGAACTGGAGATCACCGAGTCTGCTGCCATGAAAAACCCCCAACGCAGCATCGAGATTCTCAATACGCTTAGAAACATGGGTATCACCCTGTCATTGGATGACTTCGGCACTGGCCATTCATCTTTGACTTACCTCAAACTATTCCCAATCACCACCCTGAAAATTGACAAATCTTTCGTGCGCGATATTGAAACCGATCACCACGCTGCGGAAATCTGTACCTCGGCCATCGATCTCGCCCATAAGCTTGGTCTGAATGTAGTGGCCGAGGGGGTAGAAAATGCAGGGCAACTTCTCTTCCTGCGCAATATAAAATGTGGCGACGCGCAAGGCTACCTTTTCAGCCGTCC
The DNA here is from genome assembly GCA_003402345.1 of Candidatus Nitrotoga sp. MKT. Taxonomy (GTDB): domain Bacteria; phylum Pseudomonadota; class Gammaproteobacteria; order Burkholderiales; family Gallionellaceae; genus Nitrotoga. Next base: position 192,026 of record QFXH01000003.1, read on the forward strand.
GCTCTCATCTGCGGATTTGGAAAACTTCAAATTGGCGCTGTGAGTAAAATGGAAGCTTGCAAGGCCTTGTTAGCGATAGCAGTTTAGGTTTGGACATACCGATGGCACAATCCATCCGCTGCCGTCTCGGATTCAATGAATAATTTCTCGTACCGCCATTAATTGCTGGGCGCCACGAAAAATTTGTTTTGTTCTGCCGCAGATGACGACAATCGCCACGCACAGAGTTTGCAATGAGGCAGGACTACGCGCTAATATAGGGTGCCTGCTGAATGCAGCGCAAATGACGAATTACTCGTCTACTGAATGCACTCAAATGAATGCACTCAAAAATAAATTTCAACGTCTTTAAAAATTAAGGTGTTGGAATAACAGAAACAAAACATCTATACCAGCAGTTGAGTCCTGAAGAGTAAGCAACGATTCTCGATTGGCAGCATGGGCGTTAGCCCAATACCAGAAAATTAGCCAATTTATTAAGCAACTCCAATACTTCAAGGAGATTCGCATGGCAGAAAAAATCAATTGGAACTTTGTAGTACAAGCACTTGACGGCCCTTCCGTCTCAGGCGCAGGCAACCTTAATCTTGATGCTTACGACAAGATTAAGGTGACAATCACTGCCGGTGCGACCCAGCAGGTCAATCTGGTACCAAGTGGCACAGTTTCCCTACTCATTATCAATCCTGCCATGCCCGACGTTAACCTTAGCTATAAGGTCGGTGCCAATGTGGTTGCACTGGACGGTCCGCACGTGTTGATTGGCACAGGCGCTGTAAGTCTGCTTGGCGGCGCGGCGAATCTTTCCTTCACTAATAACACAGCCGCCGATGCGACTATCGAGATACTGCTAGGACGCGACGCGACGCCATAAATCCGTACCCTAAACATAACCATCACTTTAAAGGAGGAGCAACATGCCGGTTACCTTATCCTACCCTGGCGTCTATATTGAAGAAGTGTCCAGTGGCGTGCGTACAATTACCGGTGTGGCTACCTCCATCACCGCCTTTATCGGGCGCACCCTGCGCGGCCCGGTGAATGATCCGGTGCGCGTGCAAAGCTTCGGCGAGTTTGAACGGCGCTTTGGCGGGCTGTGGCGCGACAGCACCCTGAGCTACGCGCTACAACAGTTCTTCCAGAATGGCGGCACCGATGCCCTTATCGTGCGCGTTCACAATGGCGCGGCCGCCGCCACGCTCACCTTGGCGGTAGGCTTCAACCTGGTTGCTGCCAATCCCGGCAAGTGGGGCGAAAAGCTGCGGGTGCGGATCGATTACAACACCCGCCCGCATCTTCCCACCGATCCTGCTAACAGCCTGTTTAATCTCTCGGTGCGTGACACCGCCACCGGTGCGACCGAGCGTTTCCTTAACCTCTCTACCGATCCCAATAATGCGCGCTTTGTCACACGGGTACTCGAACAGGAGTCCAACCTGGTGCGGATTGTCACCCCCCCCGGCACGGTGCCTGCGCTGCGTCCCACCGCCCATGGCAACCCGCCTGCCGGTGCCGATCCGCTGCTGGATAACGCCTCCTCAACCGCGTTCACGGCAACGGGCAATGAAGGGGCAGCCATCACCGACAACCAGATATCTCTGGCCTCGCTGGAAGCATCCAAACAGGGGATATGGGCATTACAGAAGGCAGACCTGTTCAATCTGCTGTGCGTTCCTCCGCTGACGCGTGAACCAGGCGGCGATGTAAATTCCCAAACCCGCAGCGCCGCCGCTGCCTATTGCCTTGCGCGGCGCGCCATGTATATCGTCGACCCGCTCATGGCCTGGGACGAGCCTTCCGACCTTACCGGCGCCAGCGGCCTGGACAGCGTCAGCTGGGGTCTGGCCCGCAGCGCAAATGCGGCGCTGTATTTCCCCTATCTTCGCCAGCCCGATCCTTTGCAGGAAAATCGCTTAGCTGACTTTGCCCCCTGCGGTGCGGTGGCCGGAATCATGGCGCGCACCGACGGCCAGCGCGGCGTGTGGAAAGCCCCTGCCGGCAACGACGCCACCCTTAATGGCGTAGTTGAACTGGCGGTAAAACTTACCGATGGCGAAAATGGCCAACTCAATCCACTAGCAGTCAACTGCCTGCGTTCCTTTCCGGTCACTGGCCGGCTTGTTTGGGGTGCCCGCACCTTGCGCGGCGCGGACCAGCTTGCCTCGGAATGGAAATACCTTCCGGTGCGCCGCACGGCGCTATTTCTCGAGGAAAGCCTGTTCCGAGGCTCGCAATGGGTGGTGTTCGAACCGAACGATGAACCGCTATGGGCACAGATACGCCTCAATCTTGGCGCTTTTATGCAGAACCTATTTCGCCAAGGCGCTTTTCAGGGCCGCAGCCCACGCGAGGCGTATTTCGTTAAATGCGACAAAGAAACTACCACCCAGAATGACATTGATCTGGGCATCGTCAATATCGTAGTGGGTTTCGCGCCGCTCAAGCCCGCCGAATTCGTGGTGATCAAGCTTCAGCAGATCGCTGGCCAAGTTCAAGTCTGACCCTGATAATTTAGGAGGCATATCCATGGCAACATTCACTGTTAACGCACAGCGCTTCGATCCTTACAAAAATTTCAAATTCCGTGTCAAATGGGATGGCCGATATGTCGCGGGCATTTCCAAGGTGGGCGCAATCAAGCGCAGCACTGAATTGGTTGAACACCGGGAGGGGGGCGATCCATCAACGTCACGCAAGTCACCTGGCCGCACCAAATTTGAGGCAATTACGCTGGATCGCGGCGTTACCCATGACACCGAATTTGAAAAATGGGCCAACAAGGTTTGGAACTATGGCTCTGGTTTGGGCGCCGAGGTCTCGTTGAAGGATTTCCGCAAGGATCTCATCATCGAAGTCTATAACGAGGCGGGTCAGCTTGCGCTCGCCTACAAGGTGTATCGTTGTTGGGTGTCAGAATACCAGGCCTTGCCTGATCTCGACGCCAATGCCAACGCGGTGGCCATCCAGCACATCAAGCTGGAAAACGAGGGCTGGGAACGTGACTACGATGTAACCGAGCCCAGCGAACCTAGCTTCACGGAACCAGCCTGATGCACATACCAGTGCCTGGTGAAGCGGAGATACTCGCCCTGTGGGAGCGTGGCCTCGCGCGGCATCCGATTGACCGGGCACTGTTGCTTTACGCTTGGGCGCGACCAGATCTACCGCCTTCCAGTTTCCCGGATCTGCCGTTAGGAACAATCAACAAGACGCTATTACGCCTGCGCGAAACCTGCTTCGGGCCGCGCATCATTGCCTGCATTGATTGCGGGCATTGCGGCACACGCATGGAAATCGCCCTCGATACCGGGCAACTACTGGCTGGTATCAACGAGGACACTACACCCAGCAAATTCGACGATACACCGGCTGAGTTCGAGGTTTCCAATTTTCGTTTCCGTGTACCATGCAGCCGTGATCTCGCGGCAGTTAGCGGGGAGCGGGATCTCAAGGTGGCGGCAATGAAGCTGTTGGAACAATGTTGTCTTGAACATCCAGAAAATAGTGACGCAAATTTTGGAAATCTGCTTGCTGAGGTCGAAGCAGCCATGGAAGAACTCGATCCTGCAGCTGACATCAACCTGTCCCTTAGCTGTGAGGACTGTGGCCACAGCTGGCTGGCGGACTTCAATATCGGCACGTTGTTGTGGGATGAAATCGATGTGCGTGCCCGGGCCTTGCTTGCCGAAGTGCATAGCCTTGCCCAGGCGTATGGTTGGACTGAACCGGAAATATTCGCGCTCTCACCGCAACGGCGTGCAGTTTATCTCGACATGGTGGGTGTATGAGCGGATTCCTGCATCGGCTCGCCGCACAGGCCATGGGCAGGACAAATACCCTACGTTCCGCAGTACGCACACCGTATGCCCCTTTTTCACCGGTAAACGGGGTAGAACCGGACACGCAAGCTGCTACGCTGAACCCAATTGATACCGAACGGCAACATAGGGGCAACGGTGATGCGGAAAGGGCTTCTGTGGCCAATCAAGAGCAGCAACATGTCGATACCTATGCAGAAATCGACATACAGCCCCGCGCCAATGAAATTGCGCCGTCGCTACCTGAAATATTAGTTACCAAACCGGACATTAGCTTGCATACAAAATCAGATCGCCCCAGCGGCCTACCCTCATCGGCAAAAACAATGTTGCGGCAACCAAGTATGGAAAAAACGGTTGCGGGCGAACCTCCAGTTTTGGCTGAGGAAATTGAAATGCGTGTCCCGGAAAATGATTCCACAACGCTCCCAGGGAGCAATTACCCTACGCCACTTTTGCCGTTGAAGAATGCCGCACGTCCTTCGGCTTTGAATGCAAGTGTGGCAGCGCAACGTAGCGAACACAGTAGCCCTGGTCGACAAGGTCAGGCCGATGAAATCACCGAAGTACATGTGAGCATAGGCCGCATCGAGGTTACTGCCGTGCATGAGCCGCCACCACCAAAACGCCAGGCTCCGACATCAGCCAAGCCGCTGTCGCTCGATGAATATCTTGCTCGCCGAGGTAAAAAAACATGAGCAGCGCTCTCGCCATTGCCGGAGTAACCGCCGTGTTGCGCGATCTGCTCAATGACGGGTTGATCAACAATGACGCAACGGGCACTCTCGGCGCTACAGTCTCAGTAACCGCTGGGCCGCCTGATCGGGTGATACCGCCAAACGGTGGCACTGAGTCCTCCCAACTCAATCTGTTTATGTACCACGTTACACCTAACAGTGGCTGGCGCAACGAAAGGTTTCCTTCGCTCGATGCCTCCGGTAACCAGCGATTATCCAACGCACCGCTCGCCCTCAACCTGCATTACCTGCTTTCAGCCCACGGCAGCGTAGACCTGCACGGTGAAATTCTGCTCGGTTATGCCATGCAACTTCTGCACGAAACACCGATACTCAGCCGCAAAGCTATCCGGAAGGCACTCGATCCATCGCCTCCGGTAGGGGGTACGGCACTTCCGCCCGCGCTGAAAGCGTTGGCGGATTCTGGACTTGAAAAACAGATCGAGCTGATCAAAATTACACCGGAATATCTCAGTACCGAAGAAATGTCCAAGCTCTGGACCGCCACGCAAAGTCATTTGCGTCCCACCGCAGCCTACATGGCCAGCGTGGTGTTAATAGAATCGAGCAAATCAGTCCGATCTGCCCTGCCGGTGCTAACGCGGGGGCCTGTGGTAAAGCCCGATCCACTAAATGTAGATACGTGGTACGAAAGTGGCATCAGTGCTGTGACTGGCCTTATTCCCCCTTATCCGATACTCGTTAGCATAGAACTGCCCAACAAGCAAATAGCCGCGCGCCTAGGCGAGACCATTAAACTGAAAGGCTACAATCTCAACGGAACAAATCTTGTCGTGCGTTTTGCGCATTCTAGCCTGACGGCACCGATTGATATCGCTTTCGGTACCAATGCAAATGAAGAAAGTTTTTCAGTGGCCTTGCCCAATACCGCTCAGGACAACATCGACTGGCCTGCGGGTATATGGGAAGTGACTGCACTTTTACAACGTCCTGGCGAGACCGAAATCCGCAGTACCAATTCGCTTATGTTGTTCCTGGCACCGCGTATCGACGTAGCGGGCTCCACTGCCACTCGCGACTCTTCCGGAGTAACCATCAATCTTATTTTTGCTCCGCAAGCCCGGCCCGGCCAACGGATAAGCCTCAATGCAGGCGGATATGAAGCGTCGCCAGAGAAATTTACCGCCCCGACAGCCAGCCTTCAATTCAAGTATGCGCAATTGCCTGCGGGGAGCCACCTGTTGCGTTTACGCGTCGATGGCGCTGACAGCTTGCTGGTGAACCGGCTTACTACGCCGCCGCAATTCGACAACACACAAGTGTTAACCGTGCCATGAACGCCCCCGGCCCACGCCACGACTGGACCGATGCAAATCAACGCCTGATGGGGGCTGAACTCACTCGTATCAAGGCGCGTTTAGCGGGTGAGGAGCAGGAATCGATGGCTACAGCAGCCGAAATTCGCGCGGCATTATCGGCACAGTCAGCCATAGATCGCCTGGCTGAATGCTTTGGCTTGAGTCCTTTTGAACGAGACATCCTTCTGCTTTGTGCAGGCGTGGAAATGGACACAAAATTTTCCTCGCTGTGCGCCACTGCGCAAAATAATCCCCAGCGATCCTATGCGACATTCAGTCTGGCGCTGGCGACGCTGGAAGAACCGCATTGGAGTGCACTTAGTCCGATACGCCCCCTGCGCCGGTGGCGTCTAATTGAGGTTACGGAAGAAACCAGTCTGGCAAATACGCGCCTACGCATAGATGAACGGGTACTGCACTTTCTGGTGGGGATCAATTACCTCGACATCCGTCTGGAACCCCTGCTGCAAAAAAGCAGCGTGGCAGCGATGATGGCGGATGTCCAACGCAAAACTGCACAAGCCATATTGGAGGCATTGCATGAGCGCAACGCACCTGTTCCAGTCATCCAACTGCTGGGGGATGACTGCGATGGCCAGACAGATATCGCCGCCAGTGTCGCGGCTGAACTCGGGATGCAACTTCATATCCTGCATGCGGAAGACATACCAGCGGGTGTTCATGAACGTAACGCCTTCGCCGTGCTGTGGCAACGTGAATCCGTGCTGCTGTCCAGCGCCTTGCTGATTAAATGCCGCGACCAGACAAATACAGCCGCAGCCATCCGGCTTGCCGAAGATTTAAGTGGCTTGCTGTTTATCTCCAGCCATGATCCGCTGGAGCTACAACGCAGCACCTTGCGCTTCACCGTAAACAAACCGGGCGCTATGGATCAGAGAGCCTTATGGCAAGAGGCATTGGGTTCAGCGGCGCAGAAGCTTAATGGTTCGTTGGACGGGATCGCGTCCCAATACCGATTGAGCGCACAAACGATCTTGAGTACCGGTGCCGAGATCAGCGACGCTATCAGCGCAAGCGATAAACCGGACGAACTGTTGTGGCGGACCTGCCGCACTTTGGGGCGACGGCAGCTGGATGATCTGGCGCAGCGTGTTGAACCGACCTCCCGCTGGGAAGATCTGATCCTGCCGGAACATCAAAAAGTGATCCTGGGCCAGGTCGCCAGCCATGTGCGCAACCGGCTCAAGGTCTGCGACGAATGGGGGTTTGCCCGCAAGAGTGCCCGCGGCATGGGCCTCAGCACCCTATTCGCCGGCGAAAGCGGTACCGGCAAAACCATGGCCGCCGAAGTGCTGGCCAACGAATTGCACCTCGATCTTTACCGCATAGATCTATCATCAGTGGTCAGCAAATACATCGGTGAGACGGAAAAGAACTTGCGCAAGGTTTTCGACGCTGCCGAGGACAGCGGCGCAATCCTGCTATTCGACGAGGCCGATGCCCTGTTCGGCAAGCGCAGCGAAGTGAAAGACAGCCATGACCGCCATGCCAACATCGAAGTGAGTTATTTGCTGCAACGCATGGAGGCTTACACCGGCCTTGCCATCTTGACCACCAACCTGAAAACGTCGCTGGATACCGCTTTTCAGCGGCGCTTGCGTTTCGTTGTGCAATTTACTTTCCCCGATACCGAACAGCGCGAGGCCATCTGGCGCAGTGTATTCCCTGGTGCCACACCGACCCATGGCCTGGATTACCGCAAGCTAGCGCAGCTCCAAGTGGCAGGCGGAAACATCCGCAACATCGCCCTTAATGCCGCATTTTTGGCCGCCGATACAGGCGAGGCTGTCGGCATGGTGCATCTACTGCACGCCGCCCACAGCGAGGGTTCAAAACGCGAGCGCCCTTTGACCGACGCAGAAACGCGGGGGTGGGTATGAAACGTGTCGTCCTGCATATTGATAGTCTGGTATTAAAAGGTTTTCGGCACGAAGACCGGCATGGCATCGCCGAGGGCCTACAGCAGGAGTTGACCCGTCTGTTTGCCAATCCACAAGCCGCTCAGCAGTTGACGGCGAATGGTGATGTGTCGCGGCTACGGCTCGGCAGCATATCTATCGACCAGAATTCAAAACCGCAGCGCGTCGGATCGCAAGTGGCACAGGGCATTGGCAAGGGGATGAAGATATGAGCACTTTTGCAATGCAGGAAAGCACTACTGACAAGTCACAGCTTTTGAGCAATTCGCCTAACACGGGACTGTTGTCGCAGCGTAAATACGCTTTGGGCTTGCCAAAGCCGTCGCTGATCAACGAGTACGAGAGTAAGACGCGCTTGCAAGCCAAGCTCACCATAGACGCAAGCAATGATCCGCTGGAGCAGGAAGCGGATCGGGTCGCGGATCAAGTATTGGCCGCACCTGCCCATTCCGCAGTGAGCGGAGCTGCACCGCGCATCCAGCGCTTTACTGGGCAAGCGGCAGGAGATGGGGAAACTGCAACCGCCAGCGTAGACCGTGTTCTATCTGGTTCCGGTAGGCCGCTTGATCCGGCAATACAGCAAGACATGGGGCAGCGCTTTGGTCATGATTTTTCGCAGGTGAGGGTGCATACCGGCTCCATCGCTGAGCAATCAGCGCAAGATATTAACGCCCATGCCTATACGGTGGGTAACAACATCGTGTTTGGTGCAGACGGATTTGCGCCAGGGTCGCACGAGGGGCGCAAATTGCTTGCCCATGAGTTGACGCATGTGGTACAGCAAACAGGTGCGGCAAGGATCCATGCTGGCCAAGGTGGTGAAAAACTTACATTATCCTCAGGGCGTAACCACACTATACAAAAACAGGAAGCTAAATCTGATGCGAACCCTGAAAAAAACAAAACTGATGACTCAACGCTTTCCGTCCAACTTGCCGAACCGGACTTTCTAAGCCTCAAGCAACCTTTTTTCGAGCGGAATATTTTTCAGCTTTGGGATCCAACTTCAGCCCTGGGTGTATGGAAATACAATTTGGACTTCTTCAAACGCTTTGGAGTGAGTGATAAATGGGCAGGCAAAGCCGCCAATCTGACCGCTCCGCTCGCCATTGATGCGCAATTAAAAGCCAGCAATCCTAAATGGTGGGAAATAACGGACAAAGAGTTAAAAACAACTTCAATAGTAGCGCCGATACCCATCTTTCAATTTGATGCCAATTTTAGCAATTGGAAGCCACTACCATTTTTACAGAAATAATATTTGCATCCATTTTAAAGATCAGATGAACTATAACCATCGCCAAGAGGGTTGAAGTAATGAGTACCGTTGCATCACTGCAAAATAGTGCTGTCAAGTCACCGCCCGTAAGCGAATCGCCTTACGCGGGATTGATGTTGCAGCGCAAGTGCGCTTGCGGTGGGTCGGCGTCATCGTCATTAAGTGGTGAATGCGGGGAATGCAATAAAAAACGTTTGCAAAAGAAACTCAGCATAGGCGCTAGTAACGATCCACTGGAACAGGAAGCGGATCGGGTCGCTGATCAGGTGTTGGAAGCGCCGTCACATTCCTCATTTAGCAGCGCAACACCGAGCATTCAGCGCTTTATGGGTCAAGCGACAGGGAATTTAGATGCTGCACCACCTAGCGTGGATCAAGTGCTTTCTGGTTCCGGCAAGCCGCTGGATTCTGCATTACAGCAGAACATGGAACAGCGCTTCGGATATGATTTTTCGCAAGTGCGCGTGCATACCGGCCTAGCTGCCGAGCAATCAGCACGGGACGTAAACGCCCATGCATACACTGTGGGACCAAATATTGTGTTCGGTGCAGACCAGTTTGTGCCGGGGTCGCACGAAGGGCAGCGGCTACTTGCCCATGAGTTGACGCATGTGGTACAGCAATCAGGTTCAGATAGGATTCGTGTTGGTCAAAGTAATGAAAACAGTAGCCTGTCCACCAATTCTCATGTCGTGCAGCGGCAGCCGGCACCGCCCAAGAAATGGAAAATACTCTCGCTAGAAGAGATCAAGTCTGACTCCATGCGCGAGAAGCGTCGTGAAAAATCAGGACAGGTCGAAGCCAAAGTCTGCCGAACGACCGGAAAAATCGGTAAACAATTAACTAAAGAAGACTGTCCAACTGTCCTGGAACCGGGTAGAGAGGTTAACATCGTCAAGAAACTACATGACGGCTTCTGGTTACAGATCGAGAACACGGGCTTTGCCGATATTGGGCCTAAAGAGCTGACATATGTTCTCGGAGCATTTGTTGATGAACCAATTTCCCCGCTGGATTCGGGCGAAAGTTGGCTGGACCCCAGTTCGAGCATTAGCAATTCCTGGGACCTGTACCAGAAAGCCCAAGCTGATCCGACCCAATCGAATCTAAAGCTGGTCTGGGCATCGCGTAGCGAAATAAAGGCTTGGCTGACGAGCATAGGCAAAACGCTGGCCCCGCAAGATGCCAAACTGACACGGCGCAATCTGGATGATTATCGGCGTATTTATGCGTCTGCCGAACAACTGTGGATAGCAAGCGATAAATTGCTCGCGCTGCATCAGTATCCTGATGCAGCTAAAGGTACCTATACAGAATGGGCGGTAGGCAGTGGTAACGATCAGGGTGATAGCATCCATGCCAAAAACGTTCCCACTACGGCCAAGTATCACGTAGACATCTTCGGCGAGGGTTACTTCAAAGGGGCGGTCAACATTGGCATGGCCGAACGCACCAGCACCACCGGTATCAACAACTCACGCGTGCCCAATTTGATTTACCGCAAGTTTTCCCGCAAGAACACCAACACGCTGCCGATCGCCGACCATGTTGCGGATTTGGTCACTTCAGAAAACGGTCCCATTGACATGCCGGGTCTTGCCGAAGAGATTGCCCGCATCATCGCCCCTGGTGGCACCATCGTGCTTATCAATCCGGTAAGTGAAAAGGCCAGCCACGACAAGGTCGCCAAAGCGACGGGCGGTACCGTTAATCAGGTAGTTACCAACAACAGCAGGAGCGTAGAAACCGTACAGACGACGATTGTCGTTCCAGGACCGTAACCATGTCCTACAAAGTCACCCGTGATCAAGATAGTTGCCCGAGTATTACTTTAACAGACGAACCACCCTATGTTCATGCATTGGTTGCGGCACCTTCTGCGCGGGAACCCGAGCTCAATACGGACAATTGGCTAGTAATGGCCTTCGCCGTTTGGAGCACGCCAGACAACTTAGCCATTCAAACGGCTCTTGATGTGGCCAGACGCTTTAGTGGAAAACTTAATCTTGGACTACGCCCTTTCGATGATACGGAAGAACTTGGCGCTTGGTGTCCCGGCTTAGAGTACTGTGGGCAAAGTCCGCTTTGGGTGTTGCTCCATGATGGCGAGATATGTATGAAGCGCAGTGGGTTTTTTGCAGTTGATGAACTAGCCGGGGTGATTGGCGATGCCTGTGACCGATTTAGCAATCGCCAAATAATTGAAAAGCCTGCGTAAGGTGGATGGAGAATTCGCCGTATGATAACGCGTAAATACAATGGCGTAAGTGACAATGGCTTAGCATATTGCGCCGAATGGAAGGTGATTGATACCTCCATTGCAATACTTGATTGACAGTGAGTAATCATTATTGGAACAAAAGAAAGTTTATCTTAACTGCGCAGAAGAAAAGTAATCCAGTAAAGACCCTGATAACCAGGAGATGAAGTAATGAGTACCGCTGCACCACTACAAAACACTGTTGCCAAGTCATCGTTCGTGGGCAAATCGCCGCACGCGGGACTGCTGTTGCAGCGCAAGTGTGCCTGCGGTGGGTCGGCGTCATCATCACTAAGTGGTGAATGCGGGGAATGTAATAAAAAACGTATGCAAAAGAAACTCAGCATAGGCGCTAGTAACGATCCGCTGGAACAGGAAGCGGATCGGATTGCTGATCAAGTACTGGCAGGGCCAGTAAATTCCAAAGTCAGCAAGGTACCACCGCGCATTCAACGTTTCACGGGGCAATCCTCCGGGGAGATGGATACGGTGCCAGTCAGTGTCGATCGCGTGCTTGCTGGTTCGGGCAGGCCGCTTGATACGGCATTACAGCAAGACATGGGGCAACGCTTCGGTCATGATTTTTCGCAGGTGCGCGTGCACACCGGCTTGGCTGCCGAGCAATCAGCGCGGGACGTACATGCCCATGCCTATACGGTGGGACACAACATTGTGTTTGGGGCAGGCGGATTCGCGCCAGGGTCACACGAGGGGCGCAAACTGCTTGCGCATGAATTAACGCATGTGGTGCAGATGGAACAGGCACCCACTCAGATTAAGCGCAAGATCAGGAGTGATCCCCAAGTCTCACTTAATAAATTCTTATCTGAAAAGGGGGTTCAACATTACACCGAAAGTAACAGCGTCTACGAACGTCCCAAAGGGGGCGCTGTGAATTTCGAACAGGAGATACTCATCGACATGCTGGCTTCACCGCGCATCTTTAACGTCGAAGGCGGCAGTGACCCAGTTGCGGCATCCAATCTGAACAACCATCTCAAAGCGCGGATTGGCATTGTCACCTTTGCAGGGCAAAAGAAATACAACTTCGCCGCTTTGGCCGGATGGTCGATGAATCCTAAATACTATGAGTGGGATGTCAACAAAGGAACCTGGAAGATGAAGCCCGATGTGAATCGCCAAGAAGCTTGGGACGATCTTAATGTTAATGCACAACTTTACGCAATCGGCTGTGCGGCGGCGACGGACCTGACGATGAAAGGAGGCAGCAAGGGTGCGGACATTATTGACAAGCCCAGCAGCGACATTAATGATTGGGTGCCTGGCGAAGCTGGTTACATCGAGAACACGAATTACCCACCAGGTGGCGGCATCGGCGTGATGGGGGAGAATCTTATATATACCGGTAACGGAAAGTTTTGGGGACATTTGCCCGGTACAGACACTTACCGTACTCTTCCCGAGTGGATCAAGGAAGTTCATAGCTGGCATCAAGGTGCCAAAGTGCTCGAGAAGCGCGAATTGCCAGCAACGGGATTAATGGACAAATAAGTTGAAATTTTAGCCAAATAAGAAGCTGAATCAATGAATCTTCATTGTTGATTAACAAAGAACCGTAGTTTTATTCATACAGAACTGTAATGACCGCACTAGAAAATCAAGCAATGAGAAAATTAGGAAAACCTAAATGACCTGCTATTCGAAAACCAGGAAATGAAGTAATGAGTACCGCTACAACACTACAAAACACTGTTGCCAAATCTCCGCTCGTGGGCAAATCGCCGCACGCGGGATTCCTCTTGCAGCGCAAGTGCGCTTGCGGCGGGTCAGCGTCATCATCATTAAGTGGTGAATGCGAGGAATGCAATAAAAAACGTTTGCAAAAGAAACTTAGCATAGGCGCCAACAACGATCCGCTGGAACAAGAAGCGGATCAGATCGCCGATCAAGTATTAGCAGCGCCAGCATATTCCACAGTCAGTAGGTCACCGCCACGCATCCTCCAACGCTTCACCGGGCAATCCTCCGGAGAGGCGGATATGGCACCCGCCAGTGTTGATCGCGTGCTTACTGGTTCCGGCAGACCGCTTGATCCGGTGCTACAGCAAGATATGGGGCAACGCTTTGGATATGATTTTTCGCAGGTGCGGGTGCATACCGGCGCGGCTGCCGAACAATCGGCAAGGGATGTGAGCGCCCATGCTTACACGGTGGGACATAATATTGTGTTTGGTGCCGGCCAATTCTCGCCGGGGTCAAATGCAGGTCAGCGTTTACTTGCCCATGAGTTGACTCACGTGCTACAGCAACAGTCACTGGGTGCCACGGCGGTACAGATGCAACTCTTACAGCGGCGCGAATGTAAGTCTGATCGTAAGTGCAGTGAGACCGAAAATTGTACACAGCCAGATGCGGATGAGAAGAGCGACGGTAGTGAGAGTAAATGGTACAGTCTCACCGTGAATGTAGATGTTGAAGCGGATGACTTCGAATCCGCGCTGCGATCGATGCGACTTGGACACACCCACGTACGATTCGCGGAGAGCAATGGTACCCAATATAGCTATGGTTTCTATCCTGCTGGCGAAACTCCGAACGAAAAAAAGCCCAGCGTACCTGGCTGTGTAAATCACCCTGACACAAAACACGACGCCTGTACTGACCGTGCCGTGACTTTTTCCCTGAAAAAAGAGCAATATCTGTCCGGCTTAGAACATGCCCAGGAAATCTGTCGCACGGGTCATTTTTACGGCATTGATAGCTCTAAAGTTAGTTACACCTGCACCACTTTTGCCGCTAATGTGACAAACGCAGCCGGCAAAAACCTGCCAAGTTCGGCGAGCAAACCTACAACAATTTACTATCAAAAAATACCGTCAATCGATAACCCCAATACGTTGAATGAAAATCTGGAAGACGAGCAAAAAGGGATGGGCACCGACGAGGAGGTATTGACGGCGATTGAGATGTGGGGCGAAAGCACATTGAATAGTTTCCATCATCAAGAGAAGTCACGTTGGATACGGATGTTGCTCGCAGGCTGGATTAGCGATCGTGACGTCGATGCAGTCGTGAAGGTTGCCAACGCCACCTCGGCGAGCAATCTGACCAAGATCCGCTCCGATGTTGACAGTTTTGTTAAAGATATGAGTACTGCTGCACAGAAAAAGCGTGTTCGCACAGCGCTTGGCTATTAGATTATAGGTGGCTAAATTGACAAACAGGTACCTGATGCCATGAGTGGCTATTCGAATTCTCCAAAAATTCTCAAAGGCGGCATCGTGCTGATCGATGCCGAATCGGGCCGGGTGCTGCGCATCATTTCGCTGCAGTACAACCCGGAAAAAATGACGCGCACCCTGCAAGTGCAGGGTGCCGGCGGCGAGGGTGGTAACCGCTCGGAAGCCATGCGTTTCAAGGGTCCAGCGGTGGAGACGTTCAAGCTGGAGGCGGACATCGATGCGGCGGATCAATTGGAATTTCCCGACCAACACCGCTCCGTGGTGGAAAACGGCATTCAGCCGCAAGTGTCAGTGCTGGAATCGCTGGTCAACCCGACCAGCAGCCAGTTGCTCGACCGCAATGCAATGTCACAGTCCGGCACACTGGAGATCGCGCCGATGGAGGCGCCACTGGCCCTTTTTGTATGGGGAAAAAATCGCATCGTGCCGGTGCGAATTACAGATTTCAGCGTGACCGAAGAAGCCTTTGACCCATCCTTGAATCCAATCGTCGCCAAGGTAAGCATTGGCTTTAGGGTGCTGAACGTGGATGATCTCGGTTTCAGTCATAAGGGCGGTAGTTTGTTCATGAGCTATTTGCAAAACAAGGAACGGCTTGCGGCTAAAGCGCAGGCGGGCGCTTTCTCCACGCTTGGAATAGGAGGCATTTGATGATAGATCCAATCCAGGCGTTCATGCAGGCGAATTCTCTGGTCACTCCCCTGTTTCCGCCTGAGAGCCGTTACCACGGTATCGCAGCGGTGCAGTCCACTCAGCCGGATGGCACGGTCGTCGCGTATCTGAAGCGCCGCTTCGTGCCGCCGCCGGAAAACTTCTCGCTATTGCAGGAGCACATGGTCACTGCGGGCGACCGGCTGGATAATCTTGCCGCGCACTATATCGGGGATCCGTCACAGTACTGGCGCATCTGCGATGCCAACGGCGCCATACGCCCCGAAGAATTGACGGATACTGCGGGCAAGCGTCTGCGCATCACTTTGCCAGAAGGCGTTCAGGGAGTGACCGATGCTGGCTAAGGGGATACATCTCACGCTGATGATCGGCCCTATCGTGCCGGTGCCGGTACCGCAGATGGTGATGAACGCGCTCGATAGCGTGCAGGTCACTACGGCGGCGGGCGCGGCGAGTGGCTTTCAGATGAGCTTCCAATTCAGCAGCAAGTCGGAATTGAACACGTTCTTCATCATCGCCGGCGCAATGAATAGCGGTCCCGCTACACCGCCGTTGCGAGTCATGCTGACCATCACCCTCAACGGTACGCCACAGCCGCTGTTTGACGGGGTAATGACGAATGTAGAGGTGCAGGCGGGAAGCAACGGCGCTCCGGGCACGGTGACGGTTACCGGGGAGGATCTTACCAAGGTCATGGACATGCTCGATTTCAGCGGCCTGCCTTACCCTGCATTGCCAATCGAGGCACGCGTGGCGCTGATTTGCGCCAAATACGCGGCCTTTGGCTTAATTCCGCTGGTTATTCCAGTACTGTTTCCTGATGTTCCTATCCCAGTGGACAAAATTCCCGCCCATAAGGGTACCGACCTTCAATACATTCAACAGCTCGCTGAAGAGGCCGGCTACATTTTTTACATCGAGCCTGGGCCGGCGGCGGGTACCAACATCGCTTATTTTGGGCCCGAGATCAAAGTAGGCGTGCCGCAACCGGCGCTAAACGTGGACATGGACGGGTTAACCAACGTTGAGAATATGAATTTTTCGTTCGATCCGACCAAGGGTGTGCTGCCGGTCGTGTTCATCCAGAATCAACTTACGCGCTTCCCAATTCCGATCCCGATTCCCAACATTAATCCGTTACAGCCACCGCTGGGAGCGCTTTCTACAACGCTCAGCAACCTCAAGATATTGAAGGACACGGCAAAGATGAACCCGATGCAGGCGATTTTAAGGGGGCTCAATGAAGCGAAGAAGTCGCAGGACTCAGTGAGCGCCAATGGCAGCATTAATGTACTGCGCTACGGTCGGCCACTGAAAGCCAGGCAGCTGGTCGGTGTGCGTGGCGCAGGCATCGCTTACGACGGCCTGTATTTTGTACAAAGCGTCACCAGCACACTCAAGCGCGGCGAGTTCAAGCAAAGTTTCAACTTGACACGCAACGGTCTGATTTCAATTACACCGAGGGTTCCCGTATGAGCGACAGCGGCAATTTTTATGGCAAGTACCGCGGCATGGTACTCAACAATATAGACCCAATGCAGATGGGACGATTGCAGGTACAGGTGCCTGATGTGGCGGGCCTTATTCCCACAACCTGGGCAATGCCCTGCGTGCCGGTGGCCGGGATAAATATGGGCATGTTTGCGTTGCCTATGATCGGTAGCGGCGTATGGGTAGAATTCGAACAGGGTAATCCGGATCACCCGATTTGGGTCGGTTGCTTCTGGGGCAGCGCCGCAGAGCTGCCGGTGTTGTCACGTATGGTGCCGCCCGCAGTGCCTGGCATCACGTTGCAGACTCCGCTGAAGAATGGCCTGATTATTAGTGACGTACCCGGCCCCACGGGAGGCATTCAGTTGCAAACCACGACCGGTGCCATGATCTCGGTGACCGACATCGGCATCATGATTTCCAACGGCAAGGGCGCGGTGATCAATCTCACCGGGCCGACGGTGGACATCAATCTCGGGGCACTCACGGTGATATAAGGAGAACGACACTATGCCCGCACCCATCCTTCATCTTGGCGCCACGGTAACCTGCATGCATGCAGGGCCAGCGACACCGCTTACGCCATTTCCGCGTGTGCTGCTGAGCGGCCAACCAGTGACCACAGTGGCCACGCCCTATGCGATTACCGGCTGCGCCCTCACCGGCACACCCAACCCGCCCTGCGTCACCGCGCAATGGGTGGTGGGCGCAGTACGGGTGCTGGCTGGCGGTGTGCCAGTGCTGATACAAACGGGACAGGCGGTGTGCGTGCCTACTGGCACTGGTTTGTTGCCATTAGTGGTTCAACCCAGGGTGCTCGCGACATGAGGTACTTATGAGCCAGATTGACTATCCCTTCCAATTCGATGGCCGTGGTCGCACCGCGCAGACGGACGAGTCCGGCTATATTCGCGACCTCATCGAGCAAGTGTTGCTCACTTCGCCGGGCGAACGCGTAATGCGTCCCACCTTCGGTAGTGGCGTGATGCAATTGGTGTTTGCCGCCGCCAGTCCTGAAGTGGCAGCGACCACACAATTCCTGATTCAAGGCGCCTTGCAGCAATGGCTTGGCGACCTCATCACCGTGGACACCGTCGATGTGCAGGCACAGGACAGCGCCTTACTCATTACCGTGCAATATGTAGAACGCCGCACGCAAACTCGCGGCATGGCGCAGATCAGCGCGCCGGGAAGCGGCTTATGAAATACTACTGCTGTGACCAGCGCCGCCGCGAAGTAGTGAAGTTAAACGGCACCCTCAACGGTCTGGAATATCTGGAGGTACATGACAGCGGTATGCCTGGCGATCCCACACGCCAGCGCACATTGTTCGTAAAATTCCTGCGTGCAGTGCCCGCCACTCTCGGCAAGGACAATTTCCGCATCGAAGGCGGCGAGCGCATCAAGGGCGTGGACATTGCATGGGTCGCGATCGCCAATGCGCTGCCCGCCAGTGAACCGCCCGGTCTGGTTGACGGTCTCGTGCCTCTTAACAAATTCATGGTGGTCCG
Organism: Candidatus Nitrotoga sp. MKT; assembly: GCA_003402345.1. Lineage (GTDB taxonomy): Bacteria > Pseudomonadota > Gammaproteobacteria > Burkholderiales > Gallionellaceae > Nitrotoga. The sequence goes on from QFXH01000003.1 coordinate 210,256, forward strand.
CACCAAGATTTACGGTGATTTTTCGCTGTATACGCTACGCCTGTTGAGCGGCCCCGGTAGCGATACGCCGCCGGCTGGTTTCGATCCGCGCCTGAGCGAGATCCAGTTCTCATTCAAGGTGCAGTGCGAATCGGATTTTGATTGCGCCAGCGTTACCCCCTGTCCTACACCGCCAGCGACGAATCCACGCCTCGATTATCTCGCCAAGGATTACGCCAGCTTCCGCCGCCTGATGCTTGACCGCATGAGCGTGCTGATGCCTGATTGGTCCAGCCGCAATGCCGCCGATGTCGGCGTAACTTTAGTGGAAATGCTGGCCTATGTGGGCGATCAACTTTCCTATCAACAAGACGCCGTCGCCACCGAAGCTTATCTCGCTACCGCGCGCAAGCGCATCTCTCTGCGCCGCCATGCGCGGCTGGTGGATTACAAGGTGCACGAAGGCTGCAATGCCCGAGTGTGGGTGCAGCTATTCGTCAACGACGACGGTGTAAACATACCACGCGGCACACCGCTGCTCACGCGCGTGCCTGACACGCCCGAGCGTATCGCTCCGTTCGGCGACCAACTGCGCGATGCTTTGGCAAACGGTGCGCTGGTATTCGAGACGGTGGAAGACACTTTGCTTTATCAGGATCACGGACGTATTAGTTTCTATTCCTGGGGCGAACGCGAATGTTGTTTACCTAAAGGTGCGACGCGCGCAACGCTCAACGGACACTATCCCAACCTCAAGGCGGGCGACGTGTTGGTGTTCGCGGAAGAATTTGGCCCGCGCACCGGATTTGCCGCAGATGCAGACCGCGCGCATCGCTGGGCGGTACGTCTCACCGACGTGCGTTTGGATAGCGACCCCAGCGGGGGGTTGTTCCTGCCGGTACCCAACAATAATCCGTTGAATGTTACCGAGATCCGCTGGGCAGAAGACGATGCACTGCCGTTTCCATTATGCCTGTCGACCATCACTGACCTGGATCACGGCGCGACTTATCTCGGTGAAGTGAGCGCGGTTTACGGCAACATTGTGCTGGCCGACCATGGCCGCACCCTGACGGGTGAAGATTTGGGTGCCGTTTCCGCCTCGCAACTCACCCTGACATCCAAAAACGACATATTGAGTTGCAAGCGCCCACCTTTGCAGGCCGTGCCCCCCCGTTTCCGGCCACGACTTACGGAACGTCCGCTCACTCATGCCTTGCCGCTCACAGCCACGCCGTTGTTCGGTTTCACCGCGACAGCGGCCATTGCCACCGCGTTGCAGACCCGCAGCTTTACACCGGCGCTGCATGATGCCTTGCAGGCGCAGGGCGTGCTGTTGCAGGCGGGACCGGTGGTAGTGCAAGGTGGTGACGGCATGTGGTCGGTGTCTGACGGCGTGAGCGCCTATCGCCTGCGGCTGGACAGCGGCCAGGTGCAAGTGTCGCCACTAGCCGATGCCGCCGTATTGATTACCGCCGCCGAGCCGCAACGTGCCCGTCCTGCCATCTCTCTTGCCAGCAATTTTCAGGGCACGCCAGGCACTTGGTTGCCGCGCCCCGATCTGCTCGCCAGCGATGCCGGGGCGAGCGAATTCGTGGTGGAGAGCGAACACGACGGCAGCGCCTTACTGCGTTTCGGCGACGATTATCACGGCAAGCGCCCCGACGTCAGCACCACATTCAGCGCGAACTACCGCGTCGGCAATGGCGTGGCAGGCAACATCGGCCTGGAGTCCATCGCGCACATCGTCAGTAACGATGCTCGGCTATTGCGCGCGTCGAATCCACTGCCGGCGCAAGGCGGCAGCGATCCTGAAAACGCCGAGGACATCAGGCGCGATGCGCCGGAAGCGTTTCGCACCCAAGAACGCGCGGTTACCCCCGAAGATTATGCCGAGGTGACTGAACGTCATCCCAGCGTGCAGCGTGCCGCCGCCACTTTCCGCTGGACCGGCAGTTGGTACACGGTGTTTCTTACCGTCGACCGCAAGGGCGGCGGCGAAGTGGATGCGGTCTACGAGCAAACCATCCGTGACCACGTCGAGCGCTATCGCATGGCTGGCTATGACCTGGAGGTGAACGGCCCGAGTTATGTGCCCTTGCTTCTGGAAATGACTGTATGCGTCAAGCCTGATTATTTCCGTGCTGATGTACGCGCCGCGCTGATGCGTGTATTCAGCCGCGGCTGGCTGGCCGACGGCACACCTGCCCTGTTCCATCCTGACAATTTCAGCTTCGGCCAGCCAGTTTATCTCAGCGCGATTTATGAAGCGGCTCAGGCGATACAAGGCGTGGCTTCGGTGGTGATCAAAACCTTCCAGCGTCTGCGTACGCCACCTGACCCCAAGCCCATGGATGACGGCGTACTGACGATTGGACGCCTGGAGATCGCGCGACTGGACAACGATCCCAACTTCCCCGAACGGGGTGTGTTGAAGCTCTCGATAGGAGGCGGCAAATGAGCGGCGAAGAACAATCATCGCAAGACGCATGCGGTTGTTGCGCCGGTGTGGGCATCCAGGCGCCGGCGCTACTCTACAACCGCCCGGGGCTTGCGGCCATCGCCTATCGCATCGGCACGCACAGCGAGGTGCTGGCTAGCATGCAGGCGCGGCTGTCGTCGCAGAAATATCCCGCGCTGGCAAAATTGCGCACCCGTGACACTGATGATTTTTCCATCGCGCTGCTGGACGCCTATGCTTGTATGGCCGACGTATTGAGCTTCTATCAGGAACGTCTCGCCAATGAATCCTATTTACGCACTGCTGGCGAACGCCTGTCATTGAGCGAACTGGCGCGGCTAATCGGCTATCGCCTCAAACCCGGCGTTGCCGCAGAGACTTACCTCGCTTTCACATTGCAAGAGCAGCCGCCACAAGCCGTGAGTAGCGACCCCAAGCAGGCTACCGGCGTACCAGAAAAAATCACGCTGGACATCGGCATCAAAGTGCAAAGCATTCCCGGTCCCGATGAGAAACCGCAGACCTTCGAGACTGTCGAGAGTATTGAAGCACGGCCGGCATGGAACGTCCTGCTGCCGAAAATGCACGAGATGAAATTGCCGGTGTTCGGCACCAAGATCGTTTATCTGCAGGGCACCACGACACAGCTTAAGGCTGGTGACGCGCTGCTGTTCGTCGGCACGGAACGTGAAAACAATACCAGTAACGAGAACTGGGATTTCCGCCGTGTCCAAAGCGTGGTGCTCGACAGCAATGCAGATCGTACCATTGTTACGCTGAGTCATGGCTTAGGCACCGCCTCACCCTACGTCCTGCCGGCTGCTGAGCCTAAGGTATACGCGCTACGCCAACGCGCCTCTCTGTTTGGTTATAACGCCCCTGACTGGCGAATAATGTCCAACGACATTAAAAGCGGCTATCTGGGGCTGCCGACTGGTTCGACCATCACCGCCACCGAATGGCCCGGCTTCACCATTGCCGACATCTCCGACCCACCGACAGCTACCGCTACCGGGACGGGTCTTTACGGCGAATATTTCGACAACAAATATCTTTCGAGTCGCAAGCTCACACGCACCGACCCTACGGTGAATTTCGATTGGGGCAACGGTTCGCCCAATGCGTTGATAGGCGCTGACACGTTTTCGGTGCGCTGGACAGGCTGGGTGCATGCGCCCTCAACCGGCAGTTATAGCTTCCACACCTTTTCCGACGACGGTGTGCGCCTGTGGGTTAACAATCAGTTGATTATCAACAACTGGACCAATCACGGCGCCACTGAAAACAGTGGCAGTATTACGCTTACCGCCGGCAAAAAATACGACATCAAACTGGAGTATTACGAGGACAGTGGTGCGGCAACCATCAAACTCTCGTGGACGCCGCCGGGCCTAGCCAAGCAGATCATCCCGCAAGCGCGACTCTATCCGCGCAACGTCCATACGCTGCATCTTGATGCGCTCTATCCGCAGATTGTGCACGACGGCTGGCTGGTGCTGTCCATCCCCGAATATCAGGAACTGTACCAAATTGACGCCGCAGGCGAGGATGCACGCGCAAGTTTTACACTGACCGGTAAAACCACGCGGCTGAAGGTAAAAGGTGAGAATTTACGCGAGCTTTTCAATGAACGGCTGCGCGAGACGGCGGTGTTCGCCCACAGTGAAAAATTGATACTGGCGGAAACACCCATTACCACAGATGTAGCCGGAGACTTCCTGCGCATCGATCGCAAAGTGGAAGAGCTTGCGCCCGGGCGCAAGCTGATAATCAGCGGCACCACCACCGCCGGCGAGGAGACGAGCGAAGTGTTGACGCTGTTGAAAACCGAAACGGATGGCGATACCAGCAAACTATTCTTCACCGCCTCGTTACAACATCAGTACCAGCGCGCCAGTGTCAAACTTTACGCCAACGTTGCGCTCGCCACCCATGGTGAGACTGTGCAGCAGATTTTCGGCAGTGGTGCAGCGCGACTTTCCCATCAACGCTACACCCTCAAACACACACCGCTCACTTTCGTTGGCGCCGAGAACGAGACCGGCGCCGAGGCGGCGTTGGAGGTGCGGGTCAACGATATACGCTGGCATGAGACGCCCTCCCTCTATCAGGCTGGTGCCGATGACCGCTCCTACGTGCTGCGCGTAGAAAAGGACGGTGCGGGGACTATTCAGTTTGGTGATGGCCGCCACGGCGCGCGCCTGCCGACTGGTCAAGATAATTTGCGCGCCGTTTATCGCAAGGGCATCGGCACAGCGGGCAATCTGCAAGCGGGACAGCTCTCGCAACTGCTCTCGCGACCGTTGGGCTTAAAAGCGGTGAGCAATCCATTGCCTGCCGCAGGCGGTGTGAATTCGGACAGTGCAGCCCATGCCCGACGCAACATGCCGCTAGGTGTGCGCACACTCGGGCGTGTGGTCTCGGTACAGGATTATGAAGATTACGCGCTCGCATTCACTGGCATCGCCAAGGCCCAAGCCAGTGTGCTCAACACCCGCGCCGGGCGCACGGTATTCATTACTGTCGCCGGCGATGACGGTGGTCAGCCGCCGGATTTGACTCTCGCCAAACTGCTCAACACCCTCAAACAAAACGGTGATCCACTGGTGCACTGCGAAACGAAGGCGTACAACGAAGCGACCTTTCATCTCGCCCTGCGCATCAAATGCGACCCGGATCACGAGGGCAAAAAGGTATTGGCCGACGTAGAGGCTGCCCTGCGCGCCGCCTTTTCCTTTGACGCACGCGACTTCAACCAGATTGTCTCTCGTTCCGAGATTATCGCTATTGCGCAGGGGGTGCAGGGCGTGTTGGGCGTGGATCTGGATCGTTTCTACCGTGGCACCACCATCGCGCTAGAACAGCGACTGACACCGGCCGCCGCGACGACCGATGCGCAAGGCAACGGCGTCGCCGCCGAGATATTATTGCTCAATACCGGCCCATTCGATTATCTGGAGGAGATGCCGTGAACACGACCGCCGACCGCCTCTACGAACTGCTGCCCGCCATCCACCGCATCCGTGATGCGGAGCAAGGCTATCCGCTGCGCGAGCTGCTCGCCGTCATCGCCGAGCAGGTGGCAGCGATGGAGGAAAACCTCGAACAACTCTACGACGACCAATTCATCGAAACCTGCGCGCCGTGGGTGGCGCCCTATATCGGTGATCTCATCGGCTATCGCACCCTGCATGGTGTGGTACCCAATGTGGCGTCACCGCGCGCCGATGTGGCCAACACCATCCGCTATCGCCGCCGCAAGGGCACGGCATCGATGCTCGAGCAGCTGGCGCGGGATGTCACTGGCTGGCCGGCACGGGCGGTGGAATTCTTTCAGCTGCTGGGCTGGACGCAGAACATGAATCATCTGCGTACCCATGCGCACTACGCGCCAAATCTGCGCAACCGGGAAAAACTGCACTGGCGCGACACCGCATTCGACACCATCGCCCACACCGTGGACGTGCGACGAACCGGCATCGGCACCGGTGCCGCACGCCACAATATTCCCAACATAGGCCTTTATTTGTGGCGGGTACGTGCGTTTCCACTAACCCGGTCACAAGCCGTGCTCGACCCAAATATTGGCGGCGGACTGCGCTTCCGCTTCAATCCGCTGGGTACCGACATGGCGCTTTACAACACGCCAGAAACGGAAGAAGAAATCAGCCATCTAGCCGAACCGCGTAATGTGCCTATGCCGCTCGCGCGCCGCTGGCTTAAGGCCCATCTTGACGACTACTACGGTCCGGGCAAGAGTTTATGGTTGGAATTGGACGGCAATCCACCGCAATTAATTACACGCAACAACATCCGTATCTGCAATCTTAGCGACATCAAGGACGGTGGCGGCAATGTCATCGCCTGGGCGCACCAGCCTGCTGCCGGTTCCGGACTGGTGTCCATTGATCCGGTACTAGGCCGCATCGCCTTCGCTGACGCACCGGCCACTGCGCCGCTGGTGAGCTTTTATTACGGCTACACGATTTCTATTGGTGGAGGCGAATACGAACGCGGCGACCCCGCCGTGCCGGTCATACCGGTAAAAAAAGTTCATGATGGGGCTGCGCTGCAGCCAGCGCTCAACTTGGTGCAGAATGGCGGCACGGTGGAAGTGCTCGACAGCCGCCGTTATGTGGAAACGCCCAGCATTACTGTGAATGCCGGCAAGACGGTCGTGTTGCGCGCGATCAATAGCGCGCGCCCACTGCTGGCGGCAAGCGGCGATATCACGCTCACGCTCGGTGCCGAAGCCACGTTGATCCTCGACGGCTGGGTGATCAGCGGCGGCACACTCAGGATGGCTGCTTTCCCCGACACTCTGCCGCGTTATCTCGTGCTGCGCGATTGCACGCTGGTGCCGGGAACGTTCGGAGCGGCCGATACCCCCGGCCTGGTGGTAAGTCATGCCTTCGCCAAGATAGAGTTGGAACGCTGCATTACCGCACCGCTGCATATCGCCGCCGACGCTGAAATAGCGTTACGCGAATGCATCGTGGATGCAACTGCGCGAAACCTCATCGCCTACCGTGGCCCCGGTGCCGACGCACTCGCAGAAGGCGGTGCGCTGACATTGGAAAGCTGTACCGTGATCGGTAAAGTTCACACCCGGCAATTGACATTGGCCAGCAATTGCCTTTTCGTCGCCGCGCTAATTAGTGGCAGTGATCCGTGGAAAGCGCCGCTTTGGGCTGAACGCCGCCAACAAGGTTGCGTGCGTTTTTCCTATATACCGCCTGGCTCACGCACACCGTCCCGTTATCACTGCCAACCTGAGAATAATGACCAGCAGATATGGCCACAATTCACCTCGTTGCATTACGGTGATCCCGGCTATTGTCAGTTACTACAAAGCACCTCAGACAAGATACGCCGTGGCGCCCATGATGAGAGCGAGATGGGTGTGCTACATGGTTTGTATCAGCCGCAACGCGAAACCAATCTGCGCGTGCGGCTGGAAGAATATTTGCGCTTCGGTCTGGAAGCGGGATTGATCTACGGAAGTTAAAGGAGAATAGTCATGAGTGGAGATTACAGCCGAGTTCGATTCGATCCCCGCATCGACCTGTCCGGCGTGCTGATGCAGCAAGGGCGCGTGCAACTGGACTCGGATTGGAACGAGTGGGTGGCGGTATTGGACAGGCGCTTGCGCGCCGAGAGCGTGGATACGCTTGGCGTACATGTCACGCCAGGAATCACGGGCGTGGCGGTGGTCTCACCGCAGACGCCAGACGCCTTCAAAATCGAGGCTACCGGCGGAAACATCAGCATTGGCCGTGGCCGCATGTATGTGGATGGGTTACTGGCAGAGAATCACGGCGGCGGCACGCCAGAGTTCGACCCGGTGCTGGCCGAGCTGCGTGGTAAATCTGCGCTGACGTACAACTTGCAGCCCTATTTTCCTGCGCCGCCAGCCTTGCCAAGCGGTGGACCGCACCTCGCCTATCTCGAAGTCTGGCAGCGCGAAGTTACCCATCTTCAACAGCCCAACTTGGTCGAAAGCGCTGTGGGCGTGGACACCACCACGCGTCTGCAAACTGTCTGGCAGGTTCACTTGCTGGCCAATGTCAGCGGCGCCAACTGCACCACACCTGACACCACGGTAACGGGCTGGCAAGCACTTTCCCTTCCCTCCGGCGGGCGCATGTCGATCAAGGCGGAGGGCGTTCCGCCCGGTCTTGATCCATGCGAACTGCCGCCCGGCGGCGGTTATCGCGGACTGGAGAATCAGCTCTATCGCGTTGAGATTCACGATGGCGGCACCGTGGGCGCGGCGAAGTTCAAATGGTCGCGCGACAACGCGAGCGTGGCGAGTAATGTAGTGGAAATTGTCTCCCAAACCGCGACCAGCACCGAACTCAAATTGGCCAGCTTGGGCCGTGACGCAGTGCTGCGTTTCAACACTGGTGACTGGGTGGAGATACTCGATGACCGGCGCGAACTCAGTGGTGAAAACGGCGATCCCGCGCTGCGCCGTGGTGTGATGCGCAAAATTAGCGTCGACGACGCCAAGCAAACCATCAGCTTCTCACCCGCGTTGCCGGCGAATCTCATTCCCGGCGGCGGCCTCGACACCCTGGATTCCCGTCACACCCGTGTGCGGCGCTGGGACCAGAAGGGCACGGTGCGCGATGCCAACAACAATGTTATCGTCAATCTTGACGCGGCGGGTAGCACTGGTCTGATCCCAGTGCCGGCTGCGGGTGTTTGGGTAGTGCTGGAAAATGGAATTCAAGTTCAATTCGGTCTTGATTCCTCCGGCGGCGGATTTCACTGTGGGGACTATTGGGTGTCTGCGGCACGCACCAACGATACATCAGTGGAAACCTACACCCAAGCGCCACCGCGCGGCATTCATCGCCATTACGCGCGGCTGTCCATCGTTACCTTTCCCGACGATGAAACCGACTGCCGTGTGAAATGGCCGCCCGAATGCGGCGGATGCTGCACTATCAATGTCGCACCTGGCGAAAATATCCAGACCGCGATCGACTCGCTGCCGGACGAGGGCGGTTGCGTATGCCTGAAAACGGGCGTACATAACGTCAGCGCTACCATTCAGATACTCTCCTCGCGCATCATCCTGCGTGGCGAGAGTCCTGGTACTATCGTGCGTGCGGCGGGACTAGCCAGAACCTTGCAGATCGGCGACGCCAGTTCACCAGTGAGCGATATTATCGTCGAGGGCATACGCTTTGAGGCAACAGCCGCTGCCGCCGATATTGGCGCGCTGCTTTATCTGGATCACTGTACGCGGGTAAGGGTAGAGCATTGTGCGCTTGCCATCATGATTTTGAAGCTGCAAGCACCACCGTCCTATGTCGGCATCAATTTGAGCAGTGTGACCGATGTCGACCTGGTCGCCAATCGCCTGGATAATTTTCTCGTCGGTATCCTGAGCCAAGATTATCAGGGTGGCCTGCACATCACCGACAACGCCATTGCAGGCATCACCGGTAAATTCCTTGACCAGGCCAATGGCTCAAACGGCCAATACGGCATACGGATAGACACCGGTCTTACGCAAGCTTGCAGTATCGAAAATAATCGCATCCGCCATTTTTGGGTCGGTATCTCTTTGGGCCATAATGCCGTGGGTTCCCGCATATCTGGTAATCGCATCAGCCGCAGCGCCGGTATCACGCAAGATAAGGCTCCCTCCGACGTTGCACAAATGCGCAATTACTTGGACGCCCGCTTCTACGCAATTGATGTCGAAGCGGCCCAATGCGAGGTATGCGGTAACCAGATCGATTTACTCTCGACGGCGTGGGGCGGCATTCGTGCCAGCGGTAATCACGTAGTAATCGCCGCTAATTTCATGGAGGCGATTGTACCAAAGGGGCAGCTGACGGTGCCCGTCGGCATTTATTGCCTGGCTGATGCAAAAAATGGCCACGCCGCCGATCACGTTGTGGTGCGTGACAATCAATTACTGGGTCCGCAATTGGGCATTGTCACCTCACGGATTACCTGCCCGACCGTCGTCGGCAATCACATCGACGGCGGTGGTACCGGATGGTACGGTGTGCGGGTGGATGATTGTAGCGACAGCCGTATCGATAACAACGACCTGCGCGAAGTGTTTTTTGCCGTGCATCTTAGTGAGGGCGAACGCAACCGTATAACGGGTAATTGCATCGAACAGGCAGGTACCGGCATCACCGCCACACAAGAAACCAATCTGGAGAGTAGCGGTAATCGTCTGCAATCCTGTCTGCTTTTAGGTATGGCGATGTTCGTGCGAGGCACTACTGCGTTGCTCGAAAATCGGGTACTCAATTGCGGTTACGCCCCCAATTTCTCGATGGGGATAGGCGTATACGCTGAAGAAATATTAACGCCTTCCGGTGCCCATCTGCGCATTGAAAACTGTGAAGTGGCCGACACCGGAATCTCTGCTGACGGCAATCAAGTTACTACTGGCAATGCTGTTGGCATTGGCGGCTGGATGCCCGCCTGCCAGATTAATGGCAACCGTGTCGGTTACACCCAGCTTGCCAAGCTCGAACTGCTCAACGAACACCGCGCATTGTTGTTGATCGGGCCGCTTGCTTTACATTATTTGGTTGGTGCAGGCGAAATCGCCTATATGTTTGGCAGCGCGCAGGTGAATGACAATCACTTTAGTGGCCCGGGTCGTACTCATTTGGTGGAATTCATGCGTATTGTAATAACCGACAACATCGATCTCCGTTTCGAGAAGGTGACTTTCAACAATAATATTTGCGACCATTTCAGCGCCGAAGCCAATCCACGAGGCGCGAGTGTACGGCTGTGGGGCGGGCATTTGATCGCCATGGGCAATCATGTCAAAGCTGCGGTCAACGTCAATGCCATGTCACTGGCCAACAGCAGCGCCGCACTCATGGGCAACATTACTACCGGTGATTACACTGGCACCAACAAAGTTACCCCGCTACAGTTCAATAATTTCAACGTCAAAATTTAAGGAGTGCACAACATGGACATCAAGACATTGGAGCAAGCGCTCAAACTGCAAAATGACCTCACTGCTCGGCTCACACAAAGCATGGCATTGCAGCGCACAGGGAAAATGCCGAACATTGAAGTGACGCTCAAGGAAAAGGAACAATCGGTTGTCCGTGCCCAAGCTGAGGTCGAAATCGCCATCAAGGAGCGCGACATCGCCGTAAGCCGTTGGGATGAGCGCGTCGCACAACGCAAAGCGAGCGTCGTCAAACTGCAAAAAGAATTGGACGATCTCAAAAAACAACTTACGGAACGAAACGATCCACCCAAAGAAAGAAAAACTGCACAGCCAAAAAAAGAAGTGCGCAATAAAAAATCTCAATAAGTAGATGTTTTATTTGTTGGCTTCGAACGAAACGTTGGTTCGGGATAGCGATTAATGAGCAATTAACAAACTGACTGAATCAGGCGTTGCATCAATAATTACCAACGGATCCCATCCAGCCTCGCACAAAAAATAACGCCCCGGAATTTTCTATCGTTAACCGTGTGCCATGACCATTAAACCCTAAAATGCTTGGACTGGAAAACCTCTCATAAGGTATTATTTGCTGCGACGCAACACACGGGCGCATCCGACTCTGTATGTACTGCAATATGAACATGAATAGAATATGAATAGAAGAGAGGAAGCATAGATGAAGATTGCAAAAAATGTTTTGGAACTGATAGGCAACACACCATTGGTGCAATTAAACCGCGTGACCCAAGGCATAGATGCCACTGTCCTCGCTAAGTTGGAGTTTTTTAGCCCCGCGCTTAGCGTTAAAGACCGTATCGCCGCGTCAATGATTGAAGCTGCTGAAAAAGCAGACAAAATCAAACCAGACACAATTATTTTGGAACCAACATCTGGCAATACTGGCATCGGCCTCGCTATGGTTTGCGCAGCTCGCGGCTATAAGTGCACTTTCATCATGCCGGAAAACATGAGCCGTGAGCGCCGCCTATTAATGAAGGCTTATGGTGCGGAGCTTATCCTGACTCCTGGTTCGGACGGTATGCCAGGGGCGATGAAGAGGGCAAAAGAAATGGCTTTGGCCGATTCACGCTACCTCATACTGCAGCAATTCTCTAATCGCGCTAATCCTGCCATCCATCGAACTGCTACCGCCGAAGAGATTATGCGCGACACCGATGGCATGATTGATATTTTTGTTGCGGGTGTTGGAACTGGTGGAACTATCACTGGTGTAGGTGAAGCATTGAGAGAGATTTATTCGGGCGTGCAAATAATTGCCGTGGAACCGGATGCTTCGCCTGTACTTTCAGGTGGACAGCGTGGTCCGCATTCTATTCAAGGGATAGGGCCGGGTTTTATACCTGAAATTCTCAACAAAAATATATTCCACGAAGCGGTACGTGTTAAAGATGACGATGCATTCAATATGGCGCGGCGCTTGGCAAAAGAAGAAGGCTTGTTGGTTGGCATTTCCTCCGGTGCGGCTGTTTGGGCTGCCCTTGAAATTGCCAAGCGTCCGTTAAATGTTGGCAAAATGATCGTGGTGATGATCCCGTCATTTGGTGAGCGGTATTTGTCCACTAAATTGTTTGCTGATCTTGATGTGGATTGATCAGTTATTGAGCAGAATGCAGTACACAAACAAGTAAGTTGCCAATAATATGATTGGACGCCCTCTCCAAAGCTTGTTAAACACGCAATCTTAATTGACGGCAAATAAACGCTATCTATTAAAAACCATTTTGACGGATGGTGCCGTTTGTGTATAATGCGCGACTCTGTAAAACCGCATCCAAGCGAGGTTGTTATGTACGCAGTAATCAAAACTGGTGGTAAGCAATATCGTGTTGTCGCAGGCGAAACCCTGAAAATTGAAACCGTTTCTGGTGAAGTCGGCAGTGCTATCGTGCTGGACAAAGTGCTGATGGTGGGCAGTGGCGAGAAAGTATCTGTTGGCCAACCTCTATTGGCTGGCGCTACTGTCACGGCAACCATAATATCCAATGGTCGTGGCGAGAAGATTAGAATCTTCAAGATGCGTCGACGCAAGCATTACCAAAAACATCAAGGTCATCGTCAAAACTTCACTGAAATCCGTATTGACGGCATTTCGGCGTAATATTGAAGGAGAAAAAACATGGCATCAAAAAAAGGCGGCGGCAGTACCAGTAACGGACGCGATTCACACTCAAAACGCCTCGGCGTGAAAACTTATGGCGGCGAATTAATTAATGCTGGCAGCATTATCGTACGTCAGCGCGGTACGCGATTCCACGCTGGTGATAACGTTGGCATGGGCAAGGATCACACCTTGTTTGCAAAAATTGCCGGCAAAGTTGTGTTCGCCGTTAAAGGTGCACAAAAACGCAAAACTATCTTCGTGGTTCCAGCTTAAGTACTCCTAGCAAAGTACAATGAGCCCTATCGCGAGGTAGGGCTTTTTTATTTGCAGGAATAACCGACATCATGAAATTCATCGACGAATCAAAAATTGAAGTCATCGCAGGTGATGGCGGCAATGGTGCGGCCAGCTTTCGGCGAGAAAAATATATCGACAAGGGCGGCCCCGATGGCGGAGATGGCGGTTGGGGCGGCAGCGTGTATGCGCTCGCAGACCGCAACATCAACACCCTAGTGGATTATCGTTTTGCGCGCCATCACCGCGCGCGTAATGGTGAAGCCGGACGGGGTGCAGATTGCTATGGTAAAGGTGCGGAAGATATTGTACTGCGCATGCCAGTCGGCACGGTTATTACTGATATCAATACCGGTGAATTGATTGCTGACCTGGATCACGATGGGCAAAAAATGTTGCTCGCCCAAGGTGGTAAAGGTGGCCTAGGCAATCTACACTTTAAATCCAGCACCAACCGTGCCCCACGTCAATGTACTCCAGGCGTTGAAGGTGAACGGCGCGAACTGCAACTAGAGTTAAAAGTACTCGCCGACGTGGGTTTGCTGGGTATGCCCAATGCAGGTAAATCCACCTTCATTCGCGCGGTTTCCGCTGCCCGCCCCAAGGTGGCTGATTACCCCTTCACCACGCTACATCCGAACTTGGGTGTGGTACGGGTATCGGCCGAAAAGAGTTTCGTTATCGCCGACATTCCCGGCTTGATTGAAGGCGCTGCCGAAGGTGCGGGACTAGGACACCAGTTTTTACGCCATTTAATGCGTACCCGTTTGCTATTGCACTTGGTCGACATTGCCCCAATATACGAGGGAGTCGATCCGGTACATGAAGCCCATTCAATTCTGAATGAACTAAAAAAATATGATGAAACGCTGTATAACAAGCCGCGTTGGCTAGTGTTAAACAAGCTTGACCTGCTGCAAGATAAAGATGAGAAGATCGCTGCTTTTCTACAAGGGTTCGGCGACTACACGCGTTATTTCACTATTTCCGCGATTAATGGCGAAGGCTGTAAAGAGCTGTGCTATGCCATTATGGAGCATGTAGAGCAGGTTGCTAAGCAGGAAGCGTTGGCCAACGTCGAAAATGTCCAAAAACCCGATAATCTAATACTTTAATGCATCATGAAAACCATTCTGGCCCAGTGCAAGCGCATCGTCGTCAAAGTTGGAAGTAGTCTGGTCACCAATCAGGGGGAAGGACTGGATATCTCTGCAATCCAGAACTGGGCGCAGCAAATTGCTACGCTACGTGACAGTGGGCACAAAGTAGTATTGGTCTCCTCTGGTGCGATTGCCGAAGGTATGCAGCGCCTTGGCTGGAAAAAACGCCCCAGCGCCGTGCATGAATTGCAGGCCGCTGCCGCAATCGGTCAGATGGGCTTGATACAGGTGTACGAAAGCTGCTTTAGCGCACACGGCCTGCATACAGCACAAATATTACTCACCCATGCCGATCTCGCCGATCGTGAACGCTACCTCAACGCCCGCTCTACACTGCGCACCCTGCTGACTCTTGGCGTTATTCCCGTCATCAATGAAAATGACACGGTGGTCACCGATGAAATCAAGTTTGGTGACAACGACACTTTAGGCGCATTAGTTGCCAACCTGATTGAGGCTGATGCACTCATTATCCTTACTGACCAAATCGGCCTTTACACTGCTGACCCGCGCAAGGATCCAAATGCTACGCTAGTCAGTTTCGCGCAAGCGGGCGATGAAAAGCTTGAAGCCATGGCAGGTGGCGCGGGTAGCCACATCGGGAGCGGCGGCATGCTTACCAAGGTGCTCGCTGCCAAACGGGCTTCACGTAGCGGCGCACACACCGTAATCGCATCCGGCCATGAGATAGATGTGTTGCCACGCCTGATGTGTGGCAACAGTATCGGCACTCTACTGGAAGCACAACCATTGCCTTTGAATGCGCGCAAACAATGGCTAGCGGATCATTTGCAAATCAGCGGCAAGGTAACGCTAGATGCTGGTGCAGTGCATGCAGTACGTAACGAAGGCAAAAGCCTACTACCGGTCGGCATCACCAAAGTCAGCGGGGAATTTGAGCGCGGCACAGTAGTCGCCATTTTAGATACGAATGAACAAGATATCGCGCGCGGCCTGATTAATTACAATGCCACAGAAACACGTCGCATCGCCGGGCATCCCAGTAGCGAAATCGAAACTCTCTTGGGTTATGTTGATGAGCCAGAGCTAATACATCGAGACAACTTGATTTTATTGTAAACACAACAAACTAAATTTATTGGTAGTAGTCGCAACTGATCAGACAAATGAACACCAAACGTTGTTTATCTCAATTGGATATGACTTGACTTATGGCGATGTTTTTTTGTTTTTGGGTAATGATTACCGGATGTCCAAAAATCCATGACGTTCTTTTCTGAGTGTCAGTGCCTTGATAACCGCATTTACAAAATAGCTTGACAGGTTGAAAACATGATTGTTTTCTCCAGAAATCGCCGCCGGTTAGCTGTCTTGTTGTTAGTGGCTGCCATTTCTATAATGGGCAGCGTTGGTTGCAAATTCTTCAATAGTCATCGTCCACAACAACGGCTTAAGTTCACGCAAGCAGCACCACAACCTCAAGCCGCAATCGGATACATTGGTAAGTTAACAGAGGATCCAGCCAACAGCACACAAATCAAGGTAGTTGGGGCTTGGCCAAAGACAGCGTAAGCGTTGTAGAGCTGGTGTTGAATGGCCAATTCCTATCCCTTTGCAAATCGCTGTCATACGGATGAATGTCGCGCAGGCTTACCCAGATTATCCGGATGCGGCCAAGGCCGGTTTTGAGGGGATCGTCGATACCTCGACAGGGTCGCTAATCGAAGTGCAATGGAAGTGGTCGTCATCGACAGGAAAGGCAGGGCTTCGGTCATCGGGCGTCGCACTCAACCTGCAATTGGTGTCATGGATACGTGGGCCGACCTTCTAAGCTGAACTGAAAAACTAATGATAGAAGCCCATTAGTTCTAAAACAAATCGCATTTTATAACCGTTGACCGCATTGTCTCAAATCCTCTACGAACATCTTACGATCAGTACAGAAGCTGGCTGGCACTGGCCCTTAACTTCAGCTTAATTTCCATACCCAGACGAGCACTTTGATTCAATATGAAAAAATAATCTGTTTTAGTCACATTAAAATATGACCACGATCCAATTGCGCGCCTCAATCTCTGAGAAATTGGCAAGCCGCGAAAATAATTTAAACGCCTTACGCCTGATCGCTGCGGTATTGGTACTTTTTTCTCACTGCTACGCATTGAGCGGAAATATCCGACTAAAGCCAATTGGTCGTCTTCTTCATATATTTGATGGCGGTGCCTTGGCCGTGATAGCTTTTTTCTTTTTGAGCGGCTATCTTATTTCCTCAAGTTGGGCCTCCACGCCACACTTTCCTTCGTTCATGGCAAAAGAGCGCTGAGAATTTTGCCTGGCTTAGCTGTTGTTGTGGCGATCAGCGCACTTTTGCTTGGTCCCATAGCAAGCTCTCTGGATATCAATCACTATTTTTCATCTGGCCAGGCATTCAGATATATCCACGACAACGTTAATGTCCTAAGCCTGAAAACTAACACGCTACCTGGCGTTTTTGAAGACCTGCCGATACCTCACGCCGTTAATGGTTCTCTATGGACCTTAAAGGTTGAATTCCTGGTTTACATCGCGACTGGAGTGATCGGTGCGACCTGTCTGCTGCCAACCGAAGGAAAAGGTTGGCGCAGTATTTTATTTGCTACAGTGATACTTTATCTAGCTGTTCGGATGATCACCGTTACCAAAGCCGAATTCGATAGTTGGAATACTGGCCTCGATTTATTTTCGTGCCAATTGATCGGGGTCTTTATACTCGGAGCTATTGTGTACACTGTACGCCACTGGATTCCTCGTTCCGGGTTACTAGTGACGGGACTCATTAGCCTTACATATTTACTTCGGGAAACCAGTCTATTTTTGCTTTTTATATATTTGTCGCATGGATATTTTTTGCTATTCGTAGCTACTTCATCATTTCATCTATTAGGAAAAAGAACACGAATTAATGATTATTCTTTTGGCGTTTATATCTACGCCTTTCCAATTCAACAAATCATGGTCACTCTGGCACCCGGCATTTCGCCAGTTTCCCTGTTCCTCTCCTCGCTCCCCATTGTGACGCTATTTGCAATTGCCTCATGGCATTTTATTGAGAAACCCTGTCTTGGGCTTAAGGTCTTTTATGGTCTTGAATCCGCCAAATGAAGTGGCGACCACTACCGTAACTTATCATTCAGACTTCGATAAAATCTGCGGGTGGTGGGTGTAAGAAATTTTGTTTAAACGACCATTTGGCGGGAAATAGCTGTCTTGCACGAAGCGATGGTAACCGTACTGAAAGCGTTATCCCCTAAACTAATTGATGGCCTGTTGGCCGTCTACAAGAAATCCGAAGATCTAGGGAAATACTGAACAATTCACCCCGTCTTGGTTCGGCAAGATGACCTCTCTAGCGCAAATATCGCGCATGACATCCCCCGCTAGATCCCTACTGTCCAGGTCATAAATTTACCAGCCAATAATTTTCGGCTAAATAGCTGGCTGGGTGCGGTAACAAAGAGCACACACAACTTGCAGTGCATGGATTTTTGAGAACAGTACTGATGGGACTAACGATAACCCGTTAGTTTCATTTAATGGCACTCCTGCAATGCTTACGCTGGCCTTGCACACCACAATGCATAAAGTAATAAAGACCTGCATCCCTGCAAGTCTTTATTTATTTGGTGCCGCTTGTCGGATTCGAACTGACGACCTACCGCTTACAAGGCGGTTGCTCTACCAACTGAGCTAAAGCGGCGAAAAACCATCGATATTGCGTCCAAATGTCTGAATCATGAACCACATATTAAAACTGGTAGGTCGTGCCAGATTCGAACTGGCGACCAACGGATTAAAAGTCCGCTGCTCTACCGGCTGAGCTAACGACCCATATCCCTAAAGAAGGGCGCATTATACGGACTTTACCCGCCCTGTCAACGCGACAGGGCGCATCATCCTGCAATACGATAACGTGTCGGATCGACTATTCCAGCGGTTTTAAAACCGGCCCGACGTAATTGGCAGGAATCACATACAGCGCATGCACGGCCATCCGAATCAGCTTGGTAACAGGATACTGTCAGGCTGTAATCAACGCCAAGTTCCGTACCTAGCTTGACTATATCGGCCTTAGACAAGCGCAACAAAGGTGCGTGCAATGTCAAATAGTTACCCTCTACCGCTGTTTTGGTAGCGAGATTAGCCATGTTTTCAAAAGCCGCTATATATTCTGGACGACAGTCGGGATAACCGGAAAAATCAACTGCGTTCACCCCAATAAATATATCCTGTACCTGCAACACTTCCGCCCAAGCCAAGGCGAGTGACAGCATGATGGTGTTGCGCGCTGGCACATAGGTCAGCGGAATACCTGTTGTTCTCTGTTCCGGTACTGCAATGCGTGCATCTGTCAAGGCAGAGCCACCAAATCCAGTCAAATCAACCCTGATGACACGCTGCTCAATCGCGCCCAGAGCCTGTGCCACACGCTCTGCTGCAGCAAGCTCAGCATAATGGCGCTGCCCATAGTCCACACTCAACGCATGACAGAGATAGCCCTGCTGCTTCGCCATAGCCATCACTGTGGCGGAATCCAGACCGCCTGACAACAACACTACTGCATTCTTCATTTTCCCTGCTGGCTGCCCCACAGTAACTTGTGCAATTGCACTTGCAGGCGCACCGGCAAGCTATCGCGCAGAATCCAATCGGCCAGTACTGTAGGTGACAGCTGATCTTGTGCGGGTGAAAATAGCACGGTGAATTTTCCAGCCAAATCACGCTCACGCAACACCTGCTTGGCCCAAATGTAATCAGACTCATCACATAAGACAAATTTTATTTCGTCGTGCGCATGCAATGCAATAAGATTACTCCACAAGTTCTTTTTTACTTCGCCTGATGCTGGCGTCTTGATGTCCAGAACCTTCATCACACGCACATCGACACTAGACACATCCAGCGCCCCGCTTGTTTCCAGCGATACTTCATAACCTGCATTGCACAAGGCACTTAGCAAAAATAGGGAGTTTTTCTGCGCCAGAGGCTCGCCCCCGGTAACCGTAACATAGCGCGTATTATACCGAGCCACTTCAGTGAGTATTCCTGCAACTGTCATATTCTGTCCACCACTAAAAGCATAAGCAGTATCGCAGTATGAGCAACGTAACGGACAGCCTGTCAGACGTACAAAAACTGTCGGCAAGCCGACACGGCTCGTTTCGCCTTGTAAGGAATAAAAAATTTCGGTGATGCGCAACTGCTCGCTAACGGAGCACGTAATCATGAAAACCTGCTTTATTTAAGATTCACCAGCCGTTTAAGGCTTTACCGGTCGGGGTGGCACGGCTACCTCAAGCTTATCTAAACGTCGCAAACGAGCATCCAAATCAATGTAAGAATCTCTCTGCCGCTTGTCCGCTTCTTGCAGGCTATGCGCCAGCACTTCGTCCTGCCCACGCAATCTACGCAATTCATCTTTTTGCGCCTCGATCTGCGCTTGAAGATCAAATATCTCACGGATTTGCTGCTTACGAGTTTCAATCTGTTGCTTTATAGTTTCCGCTTGCTGCTTGATTGTTTCAGTTTGCTGCTTACCGCTACCTTCCAAATTAGACACACGTTCTTTTAGTTGCCGGATTTGATTATGCGCTTCTTCATCAGTAAAGAAAGCAGCATGTGCAGAACAGGCTGCAATGGCACTCCATCCAGTAAGCAGCAAAACGTGAAGTCTCATACCCGGCCTGCTTTAAGGATAAATCAAATCCGTACGGCGATTTTTCGACCAAGACGACTCATCATGCGTTTTACCATTAGGCTTTTCCTCGCCATAACTGATCGATTCAATCTGACCTTCTCTAACACCACCCATTAGCAACCTCTTTTTTACTCCATCGGCACGACGCTGCCCCAAAGCCAGATTATATTCACTGCTCCCACGCTCATCTGAATTTCCTTCCAGACGCACTGTGCGGCTTGGGTGCTCGACCAAATATTCAGCATGTGCTTGCACAATGGGTTTATCCTGCTCTGATATGGTATCCATGTCAGTTGGATAGTAAATAACGCGCTTAGCCAACAAGCTGTTCGGATTATTAAAGGGGTCATTCACTCCAGCTGAACCTGAACCTGAACCTGAACCTGAACCTGAACCTGAACCTGAACCTGAACCTGAACCTGAACCTGAACCTGAACCTGAACCTGGGTAAATTGTAACGCCAGAGGCACTAGTAAGCGGATGATCACCAGTTACTGATGTATTGGGAAGAGAGGGAGCATCCATGGTCACCTCATTATCATTTCCTTTAATACCACCAGCTACAGGAGGCTTAGCGCAAGCAACTAAAAAATGCATTAATAACATGCCAATCACTAATCTTTTAACATTTTTCATTATCTTCATTATAATCAACTCTCGCAAAGTTGCTATTTTAAAAAAAGCCTAACGTTAACCGCGTGCACCTTTGGCTTACCAGAACGTCTTATTATCACTCATGCCATCGCTAGAATTAAAGATAACACTCAAATTCTAACTTACAAAATATCGGACAAAGACACACTTACTTAAGGACATCGAGGCGTTTCTTAGCTTGATCAGCTATTTTACTGCCGGGAAATTTGACGATTATTTGATTGAGTGTTTTTTTGGCTCCAACTATAGCCTTAAGTTGATACTGGCAATCTGCAATTTTTAACATAGCATCTGGCACATTCGGGCTGGATGAATGCTTATTTACTAGCAACTGATAACTGTCCAATGCACTTTTGTAATCTTTCAACGCAAAATAGGTGTTAGCCATCTCGTAGTGAATATTAGCTACATGCTTTGATTCAGGATATTTTTTCAAGAATTCCTGGAACACACTGATGGCATTCTGATAGTCGCCAACTTTAGCATGGCCGTGTGCCAATTCATAAGCACGGTTTTCCATGTTAACAGTATCTATTTCCAATGCATCGCCATTAACTACCTTTCCAGCCGTTTTTGCGGACTGAGAGGCAGACGACACAGCTGATGTCCCAGCAACTATCGATTCAAAATGGCGCAAACTGGCGTCCATATCAATATAGAAATTTTTCTGCCGTTTCTCCGCATCCTGCATGTTGCGCAACAGCTCTTCGTTCTGGCTACGTAGCATACGTAATTCTGTATTTTGTGCGTCATCGATCTTAGTCTGCAAATCAAGCATTGAGTTAGTTTGCTGCTTGCTGGCTTCTGCCTGCCGCTGCTTCGATTCTTGCGAGTTACGCAATAAATCTTCGTTCTGACTGCTCAATTTGTGTAATTCCATATTCAACGCATCAATCTGCGTTTGCAACTTATGTAAAGAACTTGTTTGTTGCTTACTAATTTCTATCTGCCGTTTCTCCATTTCCTGCATGTTATGCACCAGTTCTTCGTTCTGATCTCGCAACATGCTTGCTTCATCATCATGAGTTCCAATCTTTTTTTTCAAATCAAGAACGGCTACTGTTTCAACATGGCGCAAGCGATTATTAAAATCACTGTGAAAATTTTTCTGCTTTTTCTCTATTTCCTGCAGATTGTGCATCAACTCTTCATTCTGACTGCGCATTTCGGTATTCTGCGCCTCAATATTTTTTTGCAAATCAAGCATAAAATTATGCTGTTGTTTATTGGCTTCTACCTGCCGCTTTTCGATATCCTGTAAGTTGCGCGTTAATACCTCTTCGTCGTGACTATGCAATTTATGTAATTCTTCATCCAAAGCTTGAACTTGCTTTTGTAGTTCCAGTGGAGATACAGTTTCAAAATGGCGTATACGAGTATCCAGATCAGTGTAAACATCTTTCTGCCGCTGATTCACATCCTGTAATTTGTGATCCAAATCTTCATTCAGCCCCTGCAACTTGCGAAACTCTGCACGTTGAGCCTCGATCTGTAATTGGATATCCAACATAGCCTGGGTTTGTTGCTTGCCGCTTTCTTCCAGCGGGGAGATAGTGGCCTTAAACTCTGCTTGCTGCTGATCGAGAACAGAGTTAATTTGTTGCTTGCTGATTTCCTCCAACTGAGAAATACGTATTTTGAATTGCGCTTGTTGCTGATCAAGCAAAGTATTTATTTGTTGCTTGCCAGTTTCTTCCAGATTTGACATACGCTCATTAAGCTGCGTTTGCTGGCTGGAAAGAGAACTCATTTGTTGTTTGTATAGTTCGACTTGTTGTTTGCTGTTTTCTTCAATTTTAGAAACACGCACTTTCACCTGCGTTTGCTGATCTAGCGCAGCATTAACTTGTTGTTTCAAGAACTCTAGTTGTTTTATTATTTCGGCCTGTTGTTTGCTGCTCTCTTCCAACTGAGAAATGTGTACCTTCAGTTGCGTTTGTTGGTCTAGTACAAAACTAGCCTGTTTTTTATTAGCCTCAGTCTGCCGCTTATCCAGATCTTGTAGATTGTGTATCAACTTGTCATATTGACTACGCAAGTTAAGCAATTCTTTTTCGTGATTACCATAAAGATTTGTCTGTCGCTTTTCCGTATCCTGTAAATTGTGCAAGTGCTCTTCATTTTGCCCATGCAATTTACGTAATTCTGTTTTTTGAACCTCGATTTGCGTTTGCAGATCATTAATCAGGTCAAATTGTTGCTTGATAGTATCAGCTTGCTGTTTGCCAGCACCTTCCAACATTGAGAAGCGCTCCCTTAGTTGCCGGATCTGATTATGCGCCTCATCATCGCTGAATAGCGCAGCTTGAACCTGCCCTATAACAACGCACAGTCCCGCAAACAGCAAAGCTTGAAACTTCATTCCTAATTACTTGACGTTATAGTTTAAGTCGGTGCGACGATTTTGTGACCAGGCAGCCTCATTATGTGCGGTAGACATTGGCTTCTCTTCGCCGTAGCTTACCGACTCAATCTGGCCTTCTTTAGCGCCACCCACTAACAGCACTTTCTTCACACCATCAGCACGACGTTGACCCAAGGCCAAGTTGTACTCACTACTCCCTCGTTCATCGGCGTGTCCTTCCAAACGTACTAAACGATTTGGATGTTCCGCCAGATACTTAGCATGAGCTTGCACAGTGCGTTTATCTTGTTCCGGTACAGCATCCATATCTATCGGATAATAAATACTGCGCTTAGCCAGCAAACTGCCCGGGATACCAAGAGAGTCCTCAGCAACTACTTCCCGCGCTATAGCTGCCTTAGCAGCATCCCGTGCAGCATTCGCCTTAGCAGCATTCTGCGCAGCAGACACATTAGCCGCTTCGCGTGCAGCAGACGCTTCAGCAGCAGCCTGCGCAGCAGAAGCCTTAACGGCTTCAAGTTCAGCCGCAACCTTAGCTGCATTAGCCACTTCCCGCGCAGCAGACACATTAGCCGCTTCGCGTGCAGCAGACGCTTCAGCAGCAGCCTGTGCAGCAGCAGCCTTAGCTGCTTCAAGTTCAGCCGCAACCTTGGCTGCGTTAGCCGCTTCCCGCGCAGCAGCAGCACTAGCCGCTTCGCGCGCTGCTGCTGCATCAGCTGCAGCCTGTGCAGCAGCAGCCTTAGCTGCTTCAAGTTCAGCACTATGAACCTCTGCTGCACGGGCAGCTGCCAGCGCTGCCTCTTCAGCTGCCGCTTTGGCAGCTGCTACTCTGGCAGCCTCCAATTCAGCACTATGAACCTCTGCTGCACGGGCAGCTGCCAGCGCTGCCTCTTCAGCTGCCGCTTTGGCGGCTGCTACTCTGGCAGCCTCAAGTTCAGCATTTTGAACCTCAGCTGCACGGGCAGCTGCCAGCGCTGCCTCTTCAGCTGCCGCTTTGGCGGCTGCTACTCTGGCAGCCTCAAGTTCAGCATTTTGAACCTCAACAGCACGGGCAGCTGCCAGCGCTGCCTCTTCAATTGCTGCCTTGGCAGCTGCTGCCTCTTGATCTGACGCCCTAGTAGACTGAGAAGTTTGAGACACACCATTTTGGCCACTCAAAGTATCAACCGCCACGGATGCGCCAGGAGCAGAATCGACCGCTGCCGACACGGGTACGCCAGCTGCTCGCCCCCTCTTCTTGAGGTCACCCACAGGCGGCTCGTCGCTGGCACAAGCAACCAACAAGCTTGCCAACAATACTCCAATCGCTATGTTTTTCATCCTCTATCCCTTATAAAATAATACTTACTGTTTCAAAAAAGGTCCCCAAGTCGGCTCACGAACCTCACCTGCCTGTGAGGACAACCTTTGCTTAACCCTGCCATCGCTGGAAACGATGGCCAGTATACCACGGCCCTGTGCCTCAGTTGCAAACAGGACCAGCTTTCCGTTGGGTGAAAAGCTTGGTCGCTTTTCCCATCCGCCCTCGGTCAACAACTGCATCTGCCGACTCTGAAAATCCTGAACCGCAACATGAAATCGCCCACTAATCTGATGCGCAAACACAAAACTTTTGCCATCTGGACTATATCGCGGCGAGAAATTATTGCTACCTTCAAAAGTCAGCCGCTCAGCAGCCTTTCCCTCTACAGGCATCCTGTAAATTTGCGCACTTCCTCCACGGTCGGATGTAAACAACAGATATTGTCCATCTGGAGAAAAGCTAGGTTCAGTATCAATCGCACCGCTAAATGTGAGGCGACGCAAGTCGGTGCCATCCGGACGAACCAGGTATATCTGCGGGCTACCATCGCGCGTCAGCACGACGGCGAGGTGCTTACCATCCGGCGCCCATACCGGGGCACTATTACTTCCCCGTGCATTGGACAAAACCACTCGTTGATTAGTAACTAAAGATTGCACATACACAACCGCATGACCCTGCTCTAATGTTACATAGGCAAGCTGGCTACCATCTGGCGACCACGCTGGCGACATAATAGGTTCATTGATCGACAGCACAACTCTATCGTTATAACCATCGCTGTCCGCCACCACCAAGCGGTTGTTCTTGCCTTGCCGGTTTACATACGCAATACGCGTGCTGAACACACCAGGATTTCCAGTGAGCCTTTCATATATCAAGTCGGCAATGCGATGACCGATGGCACGCATTTGGTCACCCTTAGCGGTTACAGCTTGGCCAAACAATTCGGTTTGCTTTACTGCATCAAGCAAACGAAATTTAACCATGACACGGCCATCCTGCTGCGTCTCCACACTACCAATGGCCAAAGCTTCCGCTCCACGCCAGTCGGCATATACCACTTCATGTGGCTCATGTGGCGTCTTGCTTGTGGGGCTAACCAACCGGAACAACCCACTACGCTTCAAGTCCATGGACACCACTTCAGTAATGCTTTGAGCGAGTTTGTCTTCGTTGGCAAATGGCACAATAGCTACCGGAATCTGACGTTCTCCTGCCCCTACAATATCAATGGTCAACGCAGCGCGAGCGGGCAAGGCAGCACAAAACAAAACCAGCAAAACCCAATAACGTAACATGTTCACTCCTCTCATAAACTATTCCTTTGGACTAAATTTGAGACGCAATTCACGAAAGTTGCTGAATAACGCCGCATCCGGCGGCAAGGGCAACGGCTCCGCTTTCTTAATGGCGCGTTCCACCGCGCTGTCATACGCCGCACTCCCACTCGGCTTAACCAATATTGAATTTAAGACCATACCACCAGGTAGCAGTGTCACATCAAATTCCGCGCGCGCATTATATGGTATATCCGGCAACATCACGATATTGCGGCGTATTTTGGCGATAATCTTAGCTTTATATTCAGCCACTTCCCTACCTACAGCCACTGCTTGGGCAGCACGCGCGCGCTCCTGCTCAGCCTGCATTTTCTGTTCGGCACGCGCACGCTCCTGTTCAATCTTCGCTTTCTGTTCGGCTTGCGCCTTTTTCTCAGCCTGCTCCTTTTGCTCCGCAAGCAACTTTTGCTCAGCTTGTATCTTCTGTTTCGCCCGCTCTTTCTCCTCGGCCTGCGCTTTTTTCTCGGCTAAAATTTTCAGTTTTGCCTGCATCTTTCGTTCGGCCTCAGCTCTTTGCTCCATTTCAGCTTTTCGTTCCGCCTCGGCTCTTTGCTCCATTTCAGCTTTTCGTTCCGCCTCAGCTCTTTGCTCCATTTCAGCTTTTCGTTCCGCCTCAGCTTTTCGTTCCGCCTGCATCTTTTGTTTCACCAAGGCCTTCTGCTCAGCCTGAGCTTTATGTTCAGCCTCAGCTTTCTGTTCCGCCTCAATCTTCTGCTCGGCCTGGATTTTAAGTTTAAGTTGAGCATCCACCTTCTCTAGTTGTCGCTTAGACTCAATCTTTACGGCTTCTTGGAATTTTTCCTGCAACCGTTTCTTTTCAGCCAATTCCAAATCAGCTTTGAGTGACGCCGCAGACTTCACTGGTTCAACCACTTTGGGTGGCTCGGCTTTCTCCAATTCAGCCTTGAGGTTACGACGTAACTTAGCAACGATATTAGCCTGCTCAGCGCGAGCTCGCTCATGCTCAGCCCTGGCCTTTTGCACTTCAATCATCTTTTGCTCCACCAGCATTTTCTGCTCAGCCTGCACCCTCAACCTTTCCTGTTTTTTGTGCTCAGCCACATCTACTTTTTCAATTCGCCGTTTAGACTCTGTTTTCGTCGGCTTGGATTTTTCCTGGGACCTTTTTTTTGCAGATAACTCTATATCCGCCTTAGGTGGCGCCACAGGCTGCATAGGCTTGTCTAATTTAGGTTGCGCAATCAATTTAGAAGGCTCAACCTTAACAGGAGCGACCTCCTCCCCAGGCAAACTATCCCAAATATCCACCACCATACCCTGCGGAGGCCGCACCTTCCAGCTGGCACCAAAATATAACAATGCGAAGAATGCACAGTGAACAACCAATGCCAATGCCCCAGCACGTAACTTATAGGGTTTGGCATACACGATCGTGCTCATCGCTCCTTGGTTTGCGCCAACAAGCCAACTTTCTTAATCTGTTGCCGTTGTAACACGTCCATCATACTGATCACTTCTTCATAACGCACATTCTTGTCAGCAGAAATCACAACTGGCTGATCCACATTCTGCACCTGCTTTTGTTTGAGAAGCTCAATTAATTCCTCACGTGTAACGCTCTGTTCCTGACCTTTCTTGCTGCGGTCATTTAACGCCAGCGTGGTGTCTTTCTTGATAATCACCTCCAATGGCGCAACAGGCGGTGAAAGTGATTTACCCACGCTGGGCAAATCAATCTGCCCAGGATTCATCAATGGTGCCGTAATCATAAATATCACTAATAGCACCAACATTACGTCTATGTAAGGCACGACGTTAATATCGCTCATTGGGCGCATGGCAGAACGGCGCGGGATCATGACTGACGCTGCAAAACGTTAGAGAACTCTTCCATAAAAATTTCAAATCGTGAGGCTAAACGCGTAATATCATGCGAGTAACGATTGTAAGCAATCACAGCGGGAATGGCGGCAAACAACCCCATCGCAGTGGCTACCAATGCCTCGGCTATGCCGGGCGCAACATGCGCTAGCGTAGCTTGACCAACATTAGACAACCCACGGAATGCATTCATAATCCCCCACACCGTACCAAATAGCCCGACATAAGGACTCACCGAGCCAACTGTGGCTAAAAAAGCCAAATGCGATTCAAGACTATCCATTTCACGCTGATAAGTGGCACGCATGGCACGACGTGTGCCATCCATCACCGCATTGTTATCCATATCATGTTTCTTTTTAAGCTTAAGGAATTCGGTAAAGCCCGCCGCAAAAATCCGTCCCATACTGCCCGAGTCACCGCGCATTACAGAAGTGTTTTGATACAATCTGTTGAGGTCATCGTTATTCCAGAATGACTCTTCAAATTCCTCACTTTGCTTCACTGCTTGCCTGACAGTAAACATCTTAATGAATATGAACCACCATGACATCAATGAAACAAGTAACAACAAACCCATTACCAGCTGGACAAGTACACTGGCATTCTGAATCAAATGGATAAACGATAAATCCTGTGTTACATCCATAATTTACAATATCCTTTAGTTTTTCCATTGCTTTCGCAATATTTCCGGCACGCTCACCGGCTTAAAATTATCCATTGTTACGCATACTAAATGTACTTCTGCCTCAACCAGTACATCTTCACCGCACAGCACTTCCTGACACAAGGTCACACGACTACGTCCGACATCCTTCAATTGTACGCTGACAGCAAGTAAATCATCCAACAACGCGGGCTTGAGATAATCCAGCCTTAGTGAACGAACCACAAATACCGTACCGAATTCGCGCATCAACCCCGCATTACTGTAACCATAACACTCCCGCAACCACTCTGTCCGCGCGCGCTCTAAAAAGTTCACATAACTAGCATGATATACCACCCCTCCAGCATCTGTGTCCTGAAAATACACACGCACTAGCAGTGAAAATTTTGAGTTAAGGGGTGACTGAAGCATAGTATTTAAGCTTAAAAAATTTTAATCACCCAAAATTTAACGCGCTATAACCCAACAATATCATCACATATCGTCAGCCGTATTTTCTTAATATTAACAAGGCATCAGTTGAGTCGACAATCCCACGCAACGTCATCGGTCACCATCACGACTCCTACCCTTAATGATACTCAGTTGTGCGAAGTTCCAATAATCGCAAAAAATTGAATTCCATACCAACGAAAAATCCCTGATAACACAATTCCTTTCAATTTAACTAGGGAAGCGCTAATTAATTCACGTTTCAAAAATTCACATACTTCTTATAGAGCTGACCATCAAATTCCAGCCTTCGCTGGTATAACTAATCGTACCATTTAATGACAGATTTTATAATAATCAATTTGTTACGCGTGAAATTTCGCGAAATTTTGAATTAATCAGCGTCTCCCTAGTGTCAAGCGCCGCTTGTTTCAACCCGTAAGTCTAATATCGTTGCCCGCTGGCAAACTGCTTGCATTTTTTCGTCTACACTCCTTATATCACTTTAACTGGATCGTTTAAGTGGCTCCGATACAAACCCAGCTCGCCACCTAAATTCTCTTAAAGAAGCACTGAATAATTCACTCCGCCAGAGACTCCGGGTAAATTTTGCGGCTGTAGCTGGAAAATTAGCTTATTTTTGGCATGAATTGCGGCGATTTTCGAGTCATTTCTTTATTTCCTATTTTCAGAACGCACCTTGGGTGTATGAGTTGAACAATTACCAGCGAGCCAACATCAAATTAGCGAAACCGAACTGCTAGCTTTTGTATATCCAATCTTCTGTAGCAATTCGCCCTCCATTGTTTTGGGTAATAACTTACGTTTTCCCGGTCGCATTGCGATATGCCGGGTTACGGGCGTACCCAGGTTTTCTTCCGGCTTCCCCTCCTTGTTCTTGGTTGAGGGCGCCGCTGCAATCAGCATGACATGGACGATGGTGCCTTTCTGAAGAAACAGGCTCTTCTCGGCGAAATGGGTATTGATCGTATTTAAGGATCAACTCGGTCAGTTGATGTGTTTCCAGCAAATGGCGGAAGTTGAGGAGCGTGGTGGCATCCGAGACTGCTTAGCGGCTCAAACCAATACCGACAAAGTAACGGATGGCCTGACTGTCATAAAGCACATCTTCTGCTCCTTCGTCAGATAACCCAAAGCATTGCTGCACAACATGCATGTACAGTATCTGCAAATTCGTGAAATCGGGCTGTTGTGCGCTCCGGCATTATTGGTGTTGTTTTGGGGATTTTTTCCTGATTTAATTATGAACAGCAATGTAAGATAGCTGCTGAAAATTGGCTGAGCCGACTGATTCATTAATATTAATTCAATCCCCTCTTGCCAATTTACGCTGACGCTAACCGATTCATCACCATCTTGACTAGTGGGCTCTTTATCGATACTGTCTGAACCGATGGTTTGCATTTGTTTCCGGCGTTTATATTTATTTTTCAAGGATGAGCAAAATGAACCCACAAAAAATAGTAATTGCCATGCCAACCGAAGATGAATTTATGCCAAGTATTTCAAGGTGGGGGCATGAGTATGTTTGGACCCATAAAGAAGTATATTTTATTCATGTTGCCAGGAAAGATTTTTACGTTCACGAGATGGGTGTTGACGAAATCCCTGGCAAGGTCGAACAAGAAAATATAAAAAAACAACTGCTGGACTTCATTAAAAATAAAGCAGGTGAGATGATGCCTTCACAGGCATTCAACAAAGCTCATTTTGAAGTTATATTTGCGCAGTCTCCAGCAGATCGACTTGCTGAATATGCTAGAGAAATTAATGCAGGAATGGTCGTGGTAGCAACAAGAAACAAAAAAGGCCTCGCTGGGATATTCCTTAGTTCATTTGCAGATCGCCTTTTGAAGTTATCACCCTGTGATATTTTGGTTTTAAGACCGAATTAAAAATTAATATATCTTTATAAGATGTCGTTAGTCAGTTTTAAGTGGATACTCTTGCGGTATAAAAGATGTATCTGTTCGTAAAATATAAGCCGTTATTGTTTTTCAATGTTAACCAAGCGTAACAATTAAATTATTTTTAGACCCAAAGTTTTGGAGGCGAAAAAATGAATCATTACCCAGTGCAACACTACTTACGGCATCTAAAAGATGATTTTCCTGCTGGTGTTGTGGTATTTCTAGTAGCTTTACCGCTATGTCTTGGTGTCGCTCTTGCATCTGGAGCACCTTTATTTTCTGGTCTTATAGCAGGAATGGTCGGTGGCTTGGTAATTTCTTGGTTGAGCGGTTCGCAGCTTAGTGTCTCTGGACCAGCGGCTGGTTTAACGGTGATTGTTTTCAATGCTATTGAAACATTAGGCAGTTTCCAAGGGTTTTTGGTTGCTGTTGTACTAGCAGGCATAATGCAATTAATCGCTGGTTTTCTTAAAGCAGGGATCATTGGAGCTTTTTTTCCTTCAGCGGTTATCAAAGGGATGTTGGCGGCTATTGGCTTGATTTTAATTATTAAACAAATTCCTCATGCTACTGGCTATAGTGAACATTTTGGAGGCCCTGAAGCCTACAGAGAGGAAGATGTACAAGAGTTCTTACTTCCAATATTTGACGCATTTAGTTCGATTTCACAAGGCGTTATACTTATATGCGCGATTGCCCTATTAATATTAATAATTTGGGAAAGACCTTGGTTTAAAAGTAAAAAATTTTTGAAATTAATTCCTGGCCCTCTAATCGCCGTAATCTGGGGTGTGATCTATAATTTAGCTGCTGAACGATGGGCGCCGGAATGGGCGGTCAGCGCAGCGCACTTAGTGAATGTTCCTGTCTCAAATGATTTCGGTGAGTTTTTGAATAATTTCTCATTCCCAGATTACAGTTATTGGACAAATCCCCAAGTTTATATTATTGCAGCAACACTAGCTATTATTGGTAGCCTCGAAACGTTGTTAAGCCTTGAAGCAGTAGATAAGTTAGATCCTTTAAAACGCACTGCGCCTACCAATAGAGAGCTGAAAGCACAAGGAGTCGGGAATATTATTTCTGGATTAATCGGAGGATTACCGATTACTGCTGTCATTGTGCGCAGCGCAGGTAATATTAATGCTGGCGGTAAAACCCCAACATCCAGTTTTATTCATGGCTTATGTATATTATTTAGCGTAATGTTCTTCGCAAATTACATAAATTATGTTCCGCTCGGTTGCTTAGCCGCTATTTTGCTGCATACAGGTTTTAAATTGGCTAAACCCGCCTTATTTATGGATTTTTATCGCAAAGGCTGGAGTCAATTGCTACCTTTCGTGATCACAATATCAGCAATTTTGACAACGGATTTATTAAAAGGAATGGCAATTGGCCTCATAATTGGATTATTTTTCGTTATCAAGGCGAATTACCGTGCCGCCATTACTATGACTCAAGATGGCTCATCTTATATATTAACGCTTAATAAAGATGTTGCTTTCCTTAACAAGGCCTTGTTAAGGAAGCTTCTTTTGCATGTCAAACCAAACAGTAGGCTCATAATCGACGCCAGCAAATCTCAATTTATTGATCACGATATTGTAGAAACAATTGATGATTTTTTAGTAACCGCACCCAGTCATAACATTTCAGTTGAGCTTCGCGATATATACGGCAAGGAGAGATTAAAAAAACATGAGGAGTTTGTTATATTACAAGACCAATATGATAAAAACCTACCTGCCAAAAAAATCCTGATCCAGAACAAGGTGGCGGGACTATGACAAAAATCATGCCTCCTATTTGTTGAACAAAGCCACTATTCAAAGCCCCCCAACAAGTTGAAAATAAAGAACCCCGCCGCAAAGCGGGGTATTAAGACCACTCTCCAAGTTGCCGACTTTTAGTCAGCCTTCGCCCCAAGGGACGGGAAATTGATCCCGGAAAGATTAAATAAGGCTTATGCCCCTTCCTGCATCAAACTAATTGTCGCTTCAAAATTCAACAGTGCGGCAAAACTAACCAAAGATATAGCGTGCTCTTTCAACCAATTCATAGGGTTGGGGCGTTGATATTATTTGTCGCAAATATTAAGCACAAGCTAGTACAAATTACAGCCATTTTCACATAAACTTAAACTACGGTTTTCAGATGAATAGATGAAATTGGTGCGGCCAAATAAAATTTGAAGTGAGAAGTGCTGTTACTACGCGATTTGACTGGCAGATAATAAACTATCCTATGCCAGATCAGAGAGCGGGTACATCCGGCGAGGATGAACATAGATAAATGCCTTAATACACCGTCGCATGCCACAAAAAAAGCAACCGCGTATTGTAATCTTGAGTTGGCAAACTAGTTTTCCCCACGCTACAAGTTTTTGCGGAAATTCACTAGGTGAGAGATGACCAATAGGTTTGTGAATAACAGAGATATTTTTAATAATAGAAGTAACCTTGCTTAATTATCGGCTACTACCGTACTTTTTGTTTTTCAAGCCATCTTTGTCAATTTTAGATTGCGTGTATTTAACCGGAGAGTCGGATCGAATAGTAATGGCAGGATAGCCCCGCCACTACTATCAACTCAGAAAATTAATGAGCTGCTGGAGCTGCAGCGGGAGCTGCTTCACTAGCTTTATGTTCGTCAGCTGAATGGGCTTTTTTAGCTTTTTTAGCTTTTTTAGCTTTTTTAGCAGGGGCAGCAGCGTCCGGCGCAGCTGCTGCTGTTGCAGCAGGGGCAGCAGGGGCAGCATCATTAGCAACAGCGGAGAAAGAAGCAACGGCGAATATAGCAGCAATCAATGTGGACAACAGTTTCATGTGAACTCCAGTTCTTTAGGTTAGGTTGACAATACAATTATGACATCAGTTAGTGTCATGTGACATTAACGCCCCAGTTTACTATTGGTTGACAATTTGGCAATGAATCTAGGTTTGGTGCCGGGAGAGGGACTCGAACCCTCACACTGTTTCCAGCACCGGATTTTGAGTCCGGCGCGTCTACCAATTCCGCCATCCCGGCACGCTGAGATGAGGATTATCCATGAAACAGAAGCCTTCTTCAAGTGTAAGCCTCTTCCAACATGAAATAAGCGTAGTAACCGGCCTTCGGCCGCAATACGTTTGATAGGAACACAATGCGGCGAGATGTGAACCGAGAGTTTAAACATTTTCACAGAAAACCTGGAGGAGTGGGCGGGCTGGCTGATGCGCTGCGGCGTGGATACGGTGGCAATGGGGCATCAACGAGTATGTACTGGATACCGCTCTACGGGATTCCCACAGCGCGTGGATTGGTCGTGAATCTGGCGGGTAAAAAATATCTCCGGTCGCAAGCCGCCAGATGTTCTCGATTGCACGTGGCTGTAACAGTTGATGGGTTAGGCCTGCTGTCCGGTACTTTTCGCCTGATGGATGAAATTTGTATACTGCGTGCGGCATTACAACAACGCGACTGCCGTGGTACGTAGCTATCTGGATGATGCGTATAACCCGCAATATTGCACCAGCTTGGTCAACATCTTCTGTGCCGCATTCCTAATAAACCCCTTCGTCAATTTCCATTGATCATATTTCTTTCCAGAGGTAATCACAGATACCCAAGAGAACAAACGCAAAAAACACCGTTACATAAGCGTGATGACCTCTTATGAAAAATTCAAATCAATATCCAGGGCCAGCGAGTATCTTGAAAAGAGAGCACGTTCAAGCAACTGGATGCGCAGGCAGCAAAGATGAGCGACAATGATGCCAACCTTGGTTCCGGACAGCACAAGAAAAACAATTACAACGATACCTCTGCAGCAATGAAAAAACAGATTTGAAATCGATTGGTAATAATAAAATCCAATAGGTTAAACAACGAACGGTTTTATACTTATTGTTACGTGGAGGCAGTACGTAACCAATAGCCCAAATAGGGCTATTTCCCCTGCCCATTGTGCAGGATCGCAATATACTCAGGTATCTCTAACATTGCCTGCGTTCGGGTGTAGTAATACCAATGATGAACCAGCTCATTATATTTAATACGCACATGACCAATTCGCTACAACTCGTTCTAATTTTGCTCGCCGTTGCCGTAGGTGTGGTGGTGGCATGCCGTGTGTTGCACTTGCCTGTTGTACTTGGCTACCTAACCGTGGGCATTCTGATCGGTCCGCATGCGCTGGGCTGGATACCTGATACACCAGGCACTCGTCATCTGGCGGAATTCGGCCTGGTATTTCTAATGTTCAGCATCGGCCTTGAATTCAGCCTTGCGCGTCTTCACAAAATGAAACGCACAGTATTCGGCCTTGGTGGCGCGCAGGTAATGGTAACTCTTTTGTTGATTATGACAGCTGGGTGGCTGGCAGGATTTGATTGGCGTGCAAGTTTAGCGATGGGCTGTGTGCTGGCGATGTCATCCACCGCTATTGTAAGCAAGATGCTTGTCGAGCGCGCCGCAATGAGTGCACCGCACGGCCAGCAGATTATTGGCGTATTGCTATTTCAGGATTTAGCTGTAGTGCCGCTGCTCATCATCATTCCGGCTTTGGCAAGTCCACCAGGCGATCTACCGCTCACTCTTTCCCTTGCACTGCTTAAAGCCACATTAGTGCTAGCTGTGCTGTTGGTATTCGGCCAGCGCGTAATGCGATCTTGGTTTCATATCGTGGCTCGGCAAAAATCTTCCGAGCTATTTATGCTCAACGTACTTTTTATCACACTGGGTCTTGCCTATTTCACTGAATTAGTTGGGCTATCGCTGGCACTGGGAGCATTTGTGGCCGGCATTTTGATTGCTGAGACTGAATACCGCTATCAAGTTGAAGATGACATAAAACCGTTCCGCGATGTACTAATGGGCCTATTTTTCGTTACTGTCGGCATGATGCTGGATCTCGGCGAAATGTTTGCCAATATTGGCTGGGTACTTCTAATGCTACTCTGCTTAGTACTAATTAAATTTACTGTAGTAGCCTTATTAGTGCGCCAGTTTTCCGGCGATTGGGGCGTAGCGATTCGCAGTAGCTTAGGATTGGCGCAGGCCGGTGAATTCGGCTTCGTGCTTTTAACTCTAGCAGGCGGGGTAAATCTACTGTCCCCTGCAACAGTACAACTCATCCTAGACACTATGCTTCTCTCCATGCTGGCCGCGCCTTTTTTAATCCAGCATACCGAAGCTATTGTACGGCGCATTGCACCTTCCGAATGGATGAGCCGCGCCATGCAGATACATCAAATTGCGGTGCAAAGCATATCCGCCGATGCAAACATCATTATTTGCGGCTACGGTCGAAGTGGACAATCGTTGGCTCGTTTTATGAGACAGGAAAATGTTCAATTTATCGTACTCGATCTCGACTCACGCCGTGTACATGAGGCCGCAGCAGCAGGTGAAAACGTGGTGTACGGTGATGCCGCCAAGCGTGAAGTACTTTTGGCAGCCGGGTTAATGCGCGCTAAAACTCTGGTTGTCACTTACATCGACACTCACTCCGCACTCAAAATTTTACACCTAGTTAATGAACTACGCCCTGATTTACCAGTGGTAGTTCGAAGTGCCGACGAGACCCATATCGAAGCGCTCAAACAAGCTGGAGCGGCCGAAGTTGTGGCAGATGTGCTAGAAGGCAGTGTAATGCTGGCGTCGCAAGCACTACTAATGTCTGGCGTGCCGCTCAACCGCGTTGTCCGCCGCCTTCAAGAAAACCGGGCACGTCGCTATAGCATGTTCAGCACCTACTTTCGTACTGCCGTGAATGTAGTGGGTGAAATTACAGAAAACCTACAGCCACGCTTCCATAGCGTATTACTGGGAGAACGCGATGCCGCCGTGGGCAAGACACTTGATGAAATTAACCTAGCCAAATTAAATGTTGAAGTAAATGCAGTACGACGCCACAACGTGCGCGGCAATCAACCTGCAGGCAATATGATCATGAAAGCTGGTGACGTACTGGTATTGCTCGGTCAACCAAGGCCACTTGCGGCGGCGAAAAAACACTTGCGCGAAGGATAACTGGGACAGCGCTTTACAATTCTTGACCAACAGGTTAGCTTTCACCCTTGGCTTTGCAGTACAACTGCCATATCAAATAAGCGCCGCGCCACCATCTGACGCGTTTCAATCGGCCATGGCCGTATCGCCAAGGTTTAAGTTAAAATGACTACAACCCTAGTCAAGATATACAGATGTTCTGTTATTCATATTTTAATGACCGTGCCCCTCGCATAATGTTTAATTATAACCACCTGTTTCAGACTCAAACATCGTTAAACGATGCTCCCTGTGGGTATTTTCATGAAATGGGCGTAAACTAGGCGAATTAATTTGTCCCTATGTAAAACCGGGCGTACCCGGGCTGCCAGGAAAATACATGAGTAGGAAGACAAGCGGGCCAGGCCAGCTATGCACAAAAACTGAAGTGCAACTTGCTCTCACACCAGAGCAGGACGGAATATCGTGGCCTGTTGAGAAATTTCTGCACGAGTTCCAACTACCCTCGGCTGAGCTGGAGATACAGAACAAGGAGTTACGGCACGCCCTCGCTGAACTGGAAAAATCCCGTGATTGCTACATGGATCTTTATAATTTTGCTCCTGTCGGTTACCTTACTCTCACCAGTGAAGCCTTAATTGCCGAAGTAAATCTCACTGGTGCTACGCTATTGGGAATTGAGCGCAAGGAATTGTTGCTACACCATTTTACGCATTTTATTGCAGATGATTACAGCGATCACTGGCACCATTTTTTCCTGGGCGTTTTACAACGTGATGAGCGGCAAGATTGTGAATTAGTACTTAAGCGCAGTAATGGCTCGCTCTTTCATGCCCACCTGGACTGCTTGCATGTAAAAACTGACAATGGCGGACACTTAGCACGCATCGCATTTACCGATATCAGCGAGCGTAAGCAAGCTGAAGAAACGTTACGCATCGCCGCCATCGCCTTCGAGTCACAGGAAGGGATCATGGTAACCGATGCCAACGGCGTCATCCAGCGGGTAAACAATGCCTTCACCCGCCTCACGGGCTACAGTATGGAAGACGCAGTGGAAAAAACACCGGCGCTGCTGAGTTCCGGACGGCATGACAAACACTTTTACCAGTGCATGTGGACAACCCTGAATGAGCAGAAATACTGGCAGGGCGAGATGTGGAATAAACGTAAAAATGGCAAAATATGTGCCGATTGGCTGACCATTACTGCCGTCGCTGCGCCCGATGGAAACATCACTCATTACGTCGGAACTTTTTCCGACATCACCAGCAACCCCGAGTCATTGGCCGAAATCCACCGGTTGGCCTATTATGATTTACTCACCCAGCTTCCCAACCGTCGCATGCTGCTTGACCGCCTGAGACAGGCACTCGCTGCCAGCAACCGCAGCAAGCATTATGGCGCTCTTCTATTTTTGGACCTGGATAATTTCAAAAACCTCAACGATACGCGTGGCCACTATATCGGCGACTTGCTGCTAGTTGAAATCGCACACCGTCTAAATGCCAACGTGCGTGAAGGCGATACTGTGGCGCGGTTGGGGGGTGATGAATTCGTATTGATGCTAGAAAATTTGAGCGACAACATTCAGGAAGCTGCCATTCAGGCAGACTTGGTAGGCGAGAAGGTTCGCGATGCCGTTGCATTGCCTTATAAGCTTAAGGGCCTCGAATTATGGTGTACCGCCAGTATCGGGGTCAGCCTGTTTTACGGCCATGAAGCTTCAGTTGATGAACTGCTCAAATATTCCGATTTCGCGAT
This sequence comes from Candidatus Nitrotoga sp. MKT, assembly GCA_003402345.1. Taxonomy (GTDB): domain Bacteria; phylum Pseudomonadota; class Gammaproteobacteria; order Burkholderiales; family Gallionellaceae; genus Nitrotoga. The sequence goes on from QFXH01000003.1 coordinate 248,723, forward strand.
GTATCATGCCAAAAAAGAGGGGCGCAACAGTGTACGTTTCTTCGACCCCGAAATGCAGGCCACGTTGATCGAACGGAGCGCGCTTGAAAGCGACCTGCGCCATGCACTGGGTCGCCAGCAACTACGTCTCTATTACCAAATACAAGTAAACAATGAGCGTCGTGCCATCGGTGCCGAAGCATTGCTCCGCTGGATACACCCCGAACGGGGTTTGATTCTTCCTGAACAATTTATTCCGCTGGCCGAAAAAACTGGCCTAATCGTACCGATTGGACTGTGGGTGCTGCAAACGGCGTGCGCTCAGATCAAGGACTGGTCTGGCAATCCGGCCACCAGCAGCCTGCAACTCGCCCTCAATGCAAGTGCGCTCGAGTTGCGCCAACCGGATTTCGTCGAACATGTGCGGCAGGCCATTTCCACAACCGGTATCAACCCGGCACTTCTGAAAATCGAACTGACTGAGAGCCAGCTAATTGACAATATCAGTGATACCGTCGCTAAAATGAATGCGCTCAAGGCACTCGGCATCCGTTTTTCGATGGATGATTTCGGTACCGCTTACTCCTCACTCGCCTACCTAAAACAACTACCGCTAGATCAATTAAAAATCGATCAAACCTTCGTCCGCGATCTAGGCGACAACTCCAGCAATGCAGCCCTTGTGCAGGCCATCGTCCTTATGGGGCGCACATTCGGTTTGGACGTCATTGCCGAAGGTGTAGAAATCGAAGCACAATTAGAGTTCCTAAATTTGCACGGCTGCCATGCTTACCAAGGCTATCTATTTAGCCGTCCCCTGCCGCTAGAAGAATTCGAAGAATTTATAGAACGCGTTTAATCAAAATACTGGCCGTGCCCAATCCCGACCATGTGAAACTCAATTATTAACTGTGCGGCCCTTGCTCAAAAAACTCCCGCCCGCCATCGCTGCACTACTGCTGCAAGCAGCAGCAGTAGTGCTCATGTTGCTGACAGTTAAAGTTATAGGGCAGCACGAATCGCCATTGTTGTTTGCCTTACTTTGCGGCTTACTCGCCGCCACGTTCAGTTTCTTTGCTGGACTTGCCAAATGGTGGCTGGCCATCCAACTGCTGTTCGCGCCAGCCTTAGTGCTAATGCTCTCAGCCAAATTGCCCCCTTCTCTTTTTCTTGGCGCATTTCTGATATTACTGCTTGTATATTGGAGCACTTTTCGCACACAAGTACCGCTATATCTTTCCAGTAATAAAGTGTGGCGTGCCTTGGAACATTTACTACCTGCCGCAAAAGCTAATTCAAATTTCACCTTCATTGATTTGGGTTCTGGCTTGGGTGGGGTGTTAACACATCTTGCCAACGTTCGCCCGGACGGACGCTATATCGGCGTGGAGGCAGCACCCTTGCCGTTTTTCTGGAGTTGGTTACGTATTAGGCTAGGCAACCACCGCAATTGTCAGGTGAAGTGGGGGAGTTTGTGGGACTGCGATTTATCGCAGTACGACGTGGTGTTTGCCTACCTCTCACCAGTGCCGATGGGTAAACTCTGGCACAAGGCACGCGCCGAAATGCGTCCTGGCACAATGTTTATCAGCAGCACCTTTAGCGTACTTGATCAAACACAGCATGAAACCGTGCAGGTAGATGACTTGCATCATTCCACTCTATTTATCTGGCATATGTAATGATTGGCAAGGATGCGTAAAGCACAAATTAAATTGTTCATTCGCACCGATAACCAGCCACTTAGCAACTGTAATTAATTGCTCATTGATACGCCTGAGCCGTTCTATACGAAAGATTGCGCTACCACTATTCATAAAAACAAGACTATTGTTTAGGCTCTGACGCGCCAATCACTCGATTGCGCCCAGTCTGTTTTGCCTTATAAAGTGCAGCATCAGCTCGTGGCAATACCTCATCAACTGTCTCATTCAAAAATCGCTCTGCCACGCCAGCGCTAAATGTAATTAATATACGCTCGTTATTTTGTAAGAAGAAATTCTTGGTTAAATCGCGCTGCACCCCTTTTATTACCTCTATCGCATCGTCTTCCTTTGTGCCCGGAAGAATGATAATAAATTCTTCACCTCCATAGCGAGCCAGTACATCGGTACTGCGTATTACGCTCTTCACAACTTTAGCCAAGTGTACAAGCGCCACATCACCGGTAGAATGTCCTAATCTATCATTGATTTCTTTGAAGTGGTCAATATCTATCATTGCAAGGGTTAGAGGTGTGCCATGTCTATCAGCCCTTTCAAATTCCCGCACCAATGCTGCATCCATACCACGTCTATTCAGCGCACCAGTTAAAAAATCTTGATGCGCAACTTCGCTTATGTAATCAAGCTTTGTAGTGAGTTCATTAATTTGCTTCTCTGCTTCATCCACTTTTTTCTGAGTTTCTTGGAAAGCTGTATGACTACGTTGCGCATCTGCACTCATCTTCCGTATGTCGCCTACCAAATTTTCAAGTATGGCGCTTAAATTAGTTACGTCATGTATCGATGTGATTTGCTCCTGATAATTTTTTATTTTAAACTGATAGCTACCCGCGCTCTCTGTTATATCTGCCAAATTATTTACAAAAGTAACCACCATTTTTTTAATGGCTCCTTTAGCCTCATTAAGCCCTTGCTTGATATGTGATTGCTTGTAGATCAGCTCTTTGAGACTATTTTCTGCGCTGTAAAGTGAATCAATATCAATCGGTTTCGAAATGATCTCTTGAACGATTGTGATTTGCCCATGAAACCATTCGTCTTCTATGGTCAATTCGCCCATGCTAGAAACCAGCAGCCGCAACATTTGGATAAGCATTTCCTGCATGCGGCGTTGCGAATCATTTTGTAATTCCGCTCGAAGTAACGTAGATTTTAATGCCTCGCCCAGTGAATTCGCTTCTTCTATGGACAGAGATTCGCGCACACGTTTTAGCAATGCTTCTATTCTCTGAGCCGCGCCTCCAATGTTAGCAAGCTGTGGAACGACCGCTAAATTAACGGCTCTGATCAGCATATCGCGCCAAATAATTGCCAGTTCCCGCTGGCTATCATCAGTATTAGCTACTGGGTTGGATGACTGAACAACTTTCTGAATTGTAAATTGTTGTTCTTGTGCTGCTTCTTTCGCATGGACGTGACTTATTTCAGGAGCTTGATGGGTTATCTGACCTTCCCCCCAAGACGTGATTAAGATATGCATCTTTTGACCCAATTGATTGGGGTCATTGGCAAACTTGATTAATATGCGATTCAAGTTTTCAATTTTTTTACTCAGGCTAAGATTTCCATGGTTTACTTCCAATTGCTTTAGCAGCGAGCGTAAAAGCGTAGTCCAATTCACTGCAACAGCTTCATCAGTTCCTGTTGAAAAAAGGCTACGAAGCAGCTTCTCCAACTTGGTTGGATCGGGTTTTTCAACCAACTTATGAATGGACTGCGCAACGGCCACCAACTTGGGGCGTTCCGTGCCCATCTCATATAAAACTTTTTCCAGAGATTTACTAAGAATTGCAGAATGATCTACAAACTCAATTCCTGCAATCTTGTTATAGGCACGTCGATAATTGTCCGGTGTTGGCGGACTCTTGTCATTGGAAAGCTGTATAAAGGCCTGTCGAGCCAATTCTATAGGCGTAATTGTTTTCATATATCGCTATCGTTAATCTGTAAAGCAGGATCGTTGCTAGTATTTAGTTGCATTAACTGACAATAATATTGTGGAGCTATACTCTTCTTATTTTACGCCTGCACTAATCGAACGGCGATACCTTTTTAGCGCCTACAGTCGTGTCGATTTTCTGAATGCATTGAGTAAATTTGCAGACTACTCCATCACATGGCTTTGCACTACAAATTCCAGATCATACTTCTATCCATCTCTGATTAAGACAACTCACCGACGCGCTTATAAGTCCGCAATGATCTTTGTCAGGCTAACCTCAGTAATCTGGCCAGAACTTGTTGCAACACAATAGTGATAACGTGTCATCGCGTTGCGAGGTAGGCAAGCAATTCTTTAGTCCAGCTATCAAGATGATGGTTTTCACCTTCGTTCAAGACCACACGGATGATCTCTCTGCGGCGACAAATCTCCCGTTCGAGATCTATAAATTGCCAATCTAATTCGTCTAACACCGCAGTCAATTCGTTGGCAATCTGGGGGTCTGCCACCGCAATTTCAACCAGTGACTCCAAACTGCCTGGATCGAAACCGAATTAAAAAAGCATTAAACGTAAATTCGCCATGCGATCGAACATAAACTCCAGCTCCCCAGCCAGACTACTACTGTCAGTAGCTAACAGACCAAGTACAGCGCGAAACTCACTCCATGTCTCAAATAATTGAGAAACCGCCTCAAGCCGGGGTAGCTCAACAATGTTGGCGGCGACAGTGCCGTTGGTCATGCGGCCAAACCCTTCATGAACAAAGGAAAGCAATTCAGGGTCGTACTTTTTTACATTTAAGCGCATCAAGGTGGCCAACCGCAGATTAGAGCCAAAGCGCGCAAAAATAAAAGCGCAGACATCGGCAACGCTGACGATACGGGCTATGGTTCCAATTTGCTCACCATGCAACCCATAAGGATAAACGCTGCCGTCCTGCCTCTCATGGTGTTGTAGAATCGCGGTCGAAACAGCAGGATCAAATGCCTGCCACTTCACGGACAATAAGAAAGCCTGCAATTGAATGTGCATAGATGTGGCAACGCTCTGTTTCACTGAGGTGGTTTGTTGAATTCAGCAAATGCAGGGTTGATATGAAGCTCTCCCAAATCATGAAACAAGGCTGCACACAGCAGATTTTCCATGTCTGTTCCTGACAGTTTTTTACGTACTGCCAAATAGTGGCAATCAAAATCACAAGCACTAGGTGTTGAAATAAATGCGGATGCTGCTCTTTGGCAACAGTAAGTTTGAACGCCATATGCGGTGATAACACCAAAAGGACGAGTTCTTGAGGTAGCACCCGTAAATCTCCATTGAAGGCCGCCAAATATTGCAGGTTGGAGTTTTCTTTGATTAGACGAGTGACTTCTCTTGCCAAGGAATCCACCGTGACACCGTTCTGGACTATGAGGCTTTGGTCGATCGGTTTACACAGCTTGTGCTTTATCAACCCTTCACGCTGACTACCACCAATAGTCGTGTTCTTTGTAATTAACTTGATTCCATTGGCTGTGTAAATGTCCTCATAGGAAATTACTTCCTTATGGTCTGCCATGTCGGTGATCGCTGTCACATAATGTGGAGCTTCCTCGATCGACTGATGTGCCATATCTTCATACAAAGTATTGCGGGCAATTGTCATATGGCGATGTTTATATATTCTAGCGCTGCTCGCTGAGGTTTTGGCAATTTCTCAAGCTGGCGATACTTTTTAGAATCATAAAGATGCTATAGCAAGCAATTAATATAGGTTGCCTATAATGGACTGCTCGTTGCGCTGGATAATGCGCTATTCAGTAGTTGCGGCGATCAAGCTCTATCTAGTAAGTTAAATTATAAAAATAATATAAAGCATGAGAAATTACGCATCAGGTACCATAAGAAAATTTAATTGCTCTTATTAATGCAGCCAAGCAAAGTATGAAGTGGAGGTACCGTTAAAAATTTAACTGCCAGACAAGTTAAAATCTATTCTGGCCGGATCAACACGTAACAATATTCCTTACAATTGGCCAGTATGCGCTTTCATTATTTGACGTATAAAATCAATGAATATACTTACAGCCGCTTGCCTCATAACGACCGCCAGCTTTATAAAAAACTTTCTATTTTAACTTAATGAAAAAACATAACTTTGTCATAAGTATCGCAATACTTTGCTGACCGTCTCATGGCAAGCATTAAACAATGTATATGAATAATCAGCCACAAGCCACTGCAGGAATTAAGCACGTGTCGACTGACTCAGTATGCAAAGAGGAAAAATCAACATTCTGGGCTAACATAATCTGTCAACATTTAATTCAAGTTGATTGCAATTCGATTGCAGACCAAGCGCAGTTTCATGGATCCATTCAATTACGCAAAATCGCGCATGTGGATGTCTCACAGGTGGAGTCATGTGCCCAGCATATGGCGCGCACGGCACCGCCCATAGCGCAAGCAGATAAAGAGTATTTTTCCTGAACATTCAGCGCCAAGGCAGCAGCTTAGTACGGCAGGATGGCCGCGAGGCCAAGCTCGTTTCAGGAGACATAACCCTGTACTCGAGCGCCCGGCGCTATGAGCTAACATTTGACGCCGCATTTTCACAGACCGTGCTGATCTTTCCCGCATAGATGATGCGGGCGATAAGTCCGGCGATCAATGCACTGACAGCGACTACCTTAGATAGTCACAACCCGACAACGAAGCTGCTAACCTTGATGGCCAACAATTACTTTCAGACCCCGTTCGAAATCTTGTCCACGCATACCATAACCCACGCCACAAATGCATTAGCCGAAATATTCGCTGCAAACGTGGCCGAATTTTCCACCAAGGCCGACACAACTAAACCAAACTTAGAACTGTTCCACATAACTCAGATCAAACAGTACGTCTTTAAAAACCTGAATAATCCAGAATTGTCGATCCAGAACGTGTCCCAAGCCCTGCATATTTCGCCAGCTCATATCCACCGCTTGTTCAAAATAGAAGAACAAACATTCAGCGCATGGATCTGGGCACGCACGCCTTCTCGCGTGCAAATTAGCGCTACAAGATCCGGCCAAATCGCGTTTAACAATAAGCCAAATTGTATATAGTTGCGGGTTTAACAATTCATCCCATTTTTCGCGCGCGTTTCGCACAAAATTCGGTACAACGGCGCGCGAATGGAGAGAAAAAATGATAGTGAGTACTCAAAACCTTAAAGACTGCCAATAAATAGCTATTTTCAACTACATGACCCGCAGTATCCGATTTTCCCCCTCAATGGCACAACCTGGTCAACCATATTGAAAATGTGCCTAAAATATACGTTGGACTACTGAGATCATTTTGGGTTTGATTATCGGCGGGGTGGCGGGAATTGAATCCACGCCCGCAATTACGCTACAAACAGCTCTACATTCTTAATCAAGTTATTTAATTTCATCCGGTAAACGCCATGATAACTATGGCATCCATCTGGCGTGCTTGTTGCCAATAGCGGTAGCCATTAATCCCCGGTCAACTATGCATAATACATACTGAGGAAGAAGTCCTTGGCATACTTCCCATGTGTTGGTGGGATAAGCCAATACTGGCACGCACCCACGATTAGATGGAGACACAACTCCACACGAATATGGGGCTAGTGCGCCCTACAATAACCATCCGGCTGCCAGGCTACTTGAACGTTAGCCTCCCTTTATTCATCGGATAACTCGAAATTATCGCCACCAATCGCCACGAGCCGTAAACCCGCATAAAATGGAATTGGATATTTCGGAGCTAACCAACAAACAACGGCACACAGTCACGTGCCATCAGCACATACAACGGGCACATGCCTATTTTGTTACGCAGTTCACTGTGATGTTTTGACTTATCGATGCAGACGTCGAACTGAACCGCGTTAGACAAAATGCTGCGCAATGACAACGAATACTTCCTTGTAGAGAACAACTCGGGATAGAAACTGAGTACTATGCAGTCTTAGACGCCTGTAACAGCCGAAAATTTGCGTATCCACTGGCTGTTACAGCCAGTGTTTATCGAGAGTTTTGTAAATATACTCTGTTAAATATACTTTAGCCAAAAAACTACACACAGACAGCCACTTAACTAGGCTCCGGTATTCAAAACTGCTTTGATTTGTACCATTTTCACTTACGTAGGGACAATGGTAAGTACAACTGACTTTTATTTATCCGAGCAGTATGGGGCAAATCCTGCTCTTTATTATATGTTTATTCTTCTTGTTTTATTCAGCTTCAACCAACTTAGTATCCAACGGTCGATCTAATAATTCAATCAATGCCATTGGTGCATTGTCTCCTTTACGAAAACCAAATTTAAAAATTCGCGAATATCCACCATTTCGAGTTGCATAACGTGGGCCAAGCTCATCAAACAGCTTAGTAACCATCTCACGGTCACGCAACCGATCAAAAGCCAAACGCCTATTAGCCAAACTAGGATTTTTACCCAGCGTCAATATGGGTTCAGCTACACGACGCAACTCCTTTGCCTTGGGTAAAGTGGTCTTTATAGCTTCATGACGCAACAAAGAAGTAATCATGTTGCGTAACATTGCCAACCGATGACTGCTAGTACGATTAAGTTTTCTTAGTCCTAAACGATGACGCATAAACACCCTTTCTCATTTCTCAATTGGCACAGGCCAATTTTCCAATTTCATTCCCAATGACAAACCATGCTCAGCAAGTACCTGTTTGATTTCATTCAAAGACTTACGGCCCAAATTAGGAGTGCGTAGCAAATCATTTTCAGTATTCTGAATTAAATCACCAACATAATGGATGCTTTGTGCTTTAAGGCAATTTGAAGAACGCGGGGTCAACTCCAAATCATCCACTGGGCGCAACAACATCGGATCAACCTTAGGAGTTTGTGGCTTTTCCACAGGCGCTGGTGTTCCTTCCAATGCAGCAAATACTGAAAACTGATCGACTAATATACGGGCAGCATACCGAATAGCATCTTCAGGATCAATGGCACCATTAGTTTCAATTTCCATTATTAGTTTGTCTAAATCTGTGCGCTGTTCTACACGCGCGCTTTCAACCGCATAACTAACACGACTTACTGGACTAAAAGATGAATCAAGTGCAATATGTCCAATGGCACGATTTTCTATCGGGCCCTGACGCGCAATAGCAGATACATATCCTCTACCTTGCTGAACCTTAATTTCCATATCTAATTTACCACCTGCAGTCAGATGGGCAATGACATGTGAGGGATTAATCACTTCAGTGTCCGCATCAACGGTAATATCACCCGCCGTCACAACACCAACACCTTCTTTTTTAAGAGTAAGTATCGCCATGTTAGAGTTATGAAGCTTGATCACTAAACCCTTTAAATTAAGCAATATCTCAACTACATCTTCCTGCACGCCATCAATAGACGAATATTCGTGTAAAACGCTAGCAATTTTTACCTCTGTCGGAGCATAGCCAGGCATAGAAGACAACAATATCCGACGCAAAGCATTGCCAAGCGTATGTCCATAGCCACGTTCAAAAGGCTCCATTACAATTCTAGCTTGCATGCTAGAAACTCTTTGCACTTCGATAATGCGGGGTTTCAGAAAATCATTGTTGTGCATATCCGACTCCGCATAAATTACTTGGAATACAACTCGACAATAAGATGCTCATTAATTGATGCGGGTAATTCCGAACGCTGGGGCTTAGATTTATATATACCTTTCATCGCCTTAGAATCAACCTCCACCCACTCAGGAAAACCTCGTTGCTCAGCTGCTTGCAAGGATGCTTTAACTCGTAGCTGCATCTTAGCATTATCTGCTATCTCGACCACATCACCAGCACGAACTTGGTAGGACGGTATATTTACACGTTTTCCATTTATCAAAATACCATTGTGACGAACTACTTGACGCGCCTCCGAACGAGATGCACCAAAACCCATACGGTAAGACACGTTATCTAGGCGAGATTCCAGCAACTGTAATAAATTTTCACCAGTGATACCGCGCTGTATTTCTGCAGAGCGATACGTCAAGCGGAACTGATGCTCAAGCATGCCATAAATACGGCGAACTTTCTGCTTCTCGCGTAGTTGCCCACCATAATCAGATAATCGGGGGTTTTTCTTTTGCCCGTGCTGACCCGGAGGGTAAGCACGTCGCTCAACCCCACATTTGTCGGTAAAACATTTTTCGCCCTTCAAAAACAGTTTTTCGCCTTCACGACGGCACTGGCGGCACTTTGGATCAAGATTTCTAGCCAAGGCTATCTCCTAAAATTAGATACGACGCTTTTTTGGCGGACGACAACCATTATGGGGAACTGGCGTAATGTCAGAAATACTAGTAATTTTAAAACCTGCCGCATTTAAAGCACGTACCGCCGACTCACGACCAGGACCCGGACCTTTTATGCGCACTTCAAGGTTTTTCACACCACATTCATAAGCCGCCTTGCTAACAGTCTCACCAGCAATTTGAGCTGCAAACGGCGTACTTTTACGCGAGCCTTTAAAGCCATTACTACCACTAGTTGACCACGCCAAAGCGTTCCCTTGGCGGTCAGTAATTGTCACAATAGTGTTATTAAATGAAGCATGCACATGGGCAATACCTTCGGCTACGTTCTTTTTTACTTTCTTGCGCACTCGCGCATTCGTTTTAGCCATAATCAATCCTCTCGAAATTACTTCTTGGCGCCAGCGACAGACTTACGCGGACCTTTGCGAGTACGCGCATTAGTACGAGTTCGCTGACCTCGTACTGGCAACCCACGGCGGTGGCGCAAACCTCGATAGCAACCCAAATCCATCAACCTCTTTATATTCATCGAAATTTCTCGACGCAAATCACCTTCCACAGTAAATTTAGCAACTTCGTCGCGCAACTTATCCATTTCCGCATCGGCGAGATCTTTTATTTTGGTGGCGGCATTAACCCCTACAGCAGCGCATATTTTACGCGCTCGAGTGGTACCGACACCATAGATCGCAGTCAACGCGACTACAGTGTGTTGATGGTTTGGAATATTTACCCCTGCAATACGAGCCATACAACTACCCTATCGTTTAAAAAGGCATTAAAAATTGCCACCTGAGAGAAAGCTTGGCTCACCCTCATTTAGCCCTGGCGCTGCTTGTGACGTGCATCACTACTACAGATCACGCGTACCACCCCTTTACGCCGTACTATTTTACAATTACGACACACTTTTTTTACCGACGCATGCACTTTCATTTCCCTCTCCTCGATTCTATAGGTAACTACTACTTAGCGCGAAACGTAATCCGCCCCTTAGTCAGATCATAAGGAGTCAGTTCAACTGTAACCTTATCACCCGGCAAAATACGAATGTAGTGCATACGCATTTTACCTGAGATATGACCCAGAACGACATGACCGTTCTCTAATTTCACACGAAAAGTTGCATTAGGAAGAGACTCAACAACCTCTCCTTGCATTTGCATCGCATCTTCTTTGGCCATCAGCGAACCAATCCGCCTTTAAAGTTTGCCTTTTTCAACAAACTTTCATACTGATGCGTCATCAAATATGATTGAACTTGCGCCATAAAATCCATGGTTACCACCACCATAATTAATAACGATGTTCCACCAAAGTAAAATGGCACATTCCACTTTACAACCAAAAACTCCGGCAACAAACAGACTAATGTCACGTACACCGCACCAACCAAAGTTAGGCGTAAAATAATTTTTTCAATATGGCGGGCTGTCTGATCACCCGGGCGAATACCTGGCAAAAAAGCACCACTTTTCTTCAAATTTTCCGCGGTTTCTTTTGGATTAAAAACCAGTGCGGTATAAAAAAAACAAAAGAAAACAATCGCCGACGCATACAACATCACATATATAGGCTGTCCAGGCGACAGCATTTCACTAAAATCTTTTAACCAAGTCAGGCCTTGACCGGTAGCAGACCAACCCGCTAAAGTAGCCGGAAACAAAATAATGCTTGATGCAAAAATCGGCGGAATTACCCCAGCAATATTCACCTTCAGTGGCAAATGCGAACTTTGACCGCCATAAATCTTATTTCCAACCTGACGTTTGGCATAATTAACAAGAATTTTTCTCTGCCCCCGTTCAACAAACACCACTAGAGCAGTAATTCCAACGGAACCAAACAACAGCAGCAACACAAGCGGGATAGAAAATGCACCCGTCCGCGCCAACTCTAAAGTACTACCAATTGCATTAGGTAATCCAGCGGCAATTCCGGCAAAAATAATCAGAGAAATCCCATTGCCCAAACCACGCTCAGTAATTTGCTCCCCTAGCCACATTAAAAACATAGTGCCAGACAACAATGTCATCACTGTTGTCAACTGAAACATAACACCAGGATGCACAACCAAACCGGACTGAGATTGCAACGCCACAGACATGCCAAATGCCTGAAACAACGCCAGCACCAAAGTACCATAGCGAGTATACTGAGTAATCTTACGGCGTCCAGCCTCACCATCTTTTTTCAACTGCTCCAGATGCGGTACAGCATGTGTGGCGAGCTGCATAATGATAGAAGCAGATATATATGGCATTATGCCCAACGCTAAAATCGTAAAACGCGAAAGAGCACCTCCAGAAAACATGTTAAACATGCCCAAAATACCACTTTTTTGCGAATTGAACAATTCAGCTAGTACGACAGGATCAATACCCGGAACTGGTATATGCGCACCAATGCGGTAAACTATCAACGCACCCAACAAAAACCACAAACGGCGGCTAAGATCGCCATACTTTGCATTATTCAAACGCTTTTTAGATGCCACATCCACGGAGCCCGCCATTAGTCTGTAATACTACCGCCAGCTGCTTGAACAGCAGCACGAGCACCTTTGGTAAGCAACAAACCTTGTAATTTTACGGAACGCTTGATCTCACCAGACATCACAACTTTAGCGATCAGTGCAGCAGTAGGAACGACTCCAGCTTGCTTCAGTGCTAACAAGTCAATCACATCAACCACCATTTTTTCCAAGTCAGACAAGCGCACTTGAGCACTGTCATAACGAGTCAAGGATATGAAACCGCGCTTAGGCAAACGACGTTGCAGCGGCATCTGACCACCCTCAAACCCAACCTTATGAAAACCGCCAGAACGCGATTTCTGACCTTTATGGCCACGGCCACAAGTTTTTCCTAGGCCGCAACCAATACCACGCCCAACTCGACGCTTAATGTGCGTAGAACCTTCTGCAGGTTTAATTTTATTGAGTTGCATTTATACCTCGCACTTAACTAAATAATAAACCTTATTAATCATGCCTCGTACAGCTGGCGTATCTTCCACCATGACGGTATGATTCAAACGGCGCAGACCCAACCCACGCACACAGGCACGATGCGATTCTTTGGTACCAATCACGCTTTTAATGAGCGTTACATGAAACATTCCAACTGTTATTTTAGCTTTCTGCTGAGAGCGAACCATTATATTACCCCTGAATTTCTTCAATGCTCATACCACGCTTGGCAGCAATTTCAGATGGAGAATTGATAGCCTGCAGCCCATTAAGAGTTGCACGCACTACGTTGTATGGATTACTTGAACCAATGCACTTAGCCAATACATTATGCACACCCACTGCCTCAAACACAGCGCGCATCGCGCCACCCGCAATAATTCCAGTACCTTCTGATGCTGGCTGCATGTAAACCTTAGCTGCACCATGACGTCCGATCACCGTATGGTGTAAAGTACCCTTATTTAAATTAACATTAATCATTTTTCGACGTGCCTCTTCCATCGATTTTTGTACAGCAACCGGCACCTCTTTAGATTTCCCCTTACCCATACCTATGCGACCATCGCCATCTCCAACTACGGTAAGCGCAGCGAATCCCATAATGCGACCCCCTTTCACCACCTTAGTTACACGATTAATCGAGATCATCTTCTCAATAAGACCATCACCACGATCTTCTGATTGCTGCATTCTTCCCTGCGCTTTAGCCATCATTCACCTCAAATTAGAACTTCAAGCCATGCTCACGCGCCGCAGCAGCAAGCGCTTTTACGCGACCATGATATTTGTAGCCAGAACGGTCAAAAGCGACTTCAGCAATACCAGCACTTTTGGCTTTTTCAGCGATACGCTTTCCTACCAACATAGCCGCTGCGATATTGCCCCCATTAGCAGACTCTTTCCGCACCTCAGCCTCTAAAGTAGAAGCACTCACTAACACCTTGCTACCGCAAGCAGAAATTACTTGAGCATAAATGTGTAAATTGCTGCGACGTATCGCTAAACGAATCGATTTTTGACCAGCAATTTTAGCACGCGTTTTACGAGCCCTGCGCTGACGAGCATCATTCTTGATAAACATTATCAACCTCAATTATTTTTTCTTAGTTTCTTTCAGCTTTACCACCTCTTCGGCATAACGAACCCCCTTACCCTTATATGGCTCAGGTTCACGGAACGCGCGAATCTCAGCGGCAACTTGACCAACCTGCTGCTTATTTGCGCTTTTTAATACAACTTCAGTTTGAGTCGGCGTCGAAACAGTCACACCAACGGGAACTTTATAAACCACAGGATGAGAAAAACCAAGAGTCAGATTAAGAGTGTCACCAGCAGCTTGAGCACGATAACCAACGCCAACCAAGGTCAGCTTGCGCTCGAAACCCTTAGTCACACCCTGTACCATATTAGCAATCAACGCACGAATAGTGCCCGACATAGCATCCGCTTTTGCAGATTCATTACTAGCTCTGCACAACAACTCCTTACCCTCTTGCCGCACAACGACATCGTTGCCCAACCCCTGCTTCATTATTCCCAGCGGACCTTTAACAGAAACCTCATTCGTGACCAGCGTAACTTCAACACCAGCAGGCAAAACTATAGGATTTTTAGCGACTCTAGACATAATTACCCCGTTACGCGACTATGCACAACACTTCGCCACCAATCCCATTGGCACGCGCTTTGCGATCAGTCATTAACCCTTTTGAAGTAGACACAATAGCAATACCCAAACCGTTCATTACATTAGGTATATCATCGCAACCCTTGTACATGCGTAAGCCAGGACGACTTACGCGCTGAATCTTCTCAATCACTGGTCGCCCTGCATAGTATTTCAGACCGATTTCTAACGTAGACTTACCATCTACGCTAGTAATATCATATCCTTCCACATAACCCTCATCTTGCAATACTTGAGCAATTGCCACTTTTAATTTGGAAGACGGCATCCTTACATTTATTTTTTCCGCCATCTGCGCATTTCTAATGCGCGTCAGCATGTCGGAGATCGGATCACTCATACTCATAGTTCACCCCCTACCAGCTTGCCTTAATTACACCAGGAACCTCGCCACGCATTACAAATTCACGCAACTTGATACGACCCAGACCAAATTTACTGAAAACACCACGCGGACGCCCGGTTAATGAGCAGCGATTACGCAAACGTACAGGGCTAGAGTTTCGCGGAAGCGCCTGCAGTTTTTGGCGCGCAACATAACGCTCCTCGTCGCTTAACTTAACGTTAACTATAGTTGCCAACAGCTCAGCACGCTTAATAGAGTATTTTTTTACAATGTCGCGACGTTTTTGTTCACGATTAACAACAGCTGCTTTAGCCATTTTGCCCTCAGTTCTTCAACGGAAATTTGAAAGCCAAAAGGAGCGCACGCGCTTCTTCATCAGTTTTTGCACTAGTAGTAATAGTAATATTCATACCACGCAATGCATCAATTTTATCATATTCAATCTCTGGGAAGATAATCTGCTCTTTAACGCCCATATTGTAATTGCCACGGCCATCAAACGCCTTCCCAGAAATACCACGAAAGTCGCGAATCCGCGGAATAGCCACAGACACCAAGCGATCTAAAAATTCATACATACGAACTTTGCGCAAGGTAACTTTGCACCCAACAGGATAATTTTCACGAATTTTAAAACCCGCGATAGATTTTTTGGATTTAGTCACGACCGGCTTTTGCCCAGCAATTTTTTGCATATCGCCAACCGCATGCTCCATAACTTTTTTATCCGCCACCGCCTCACCAACACCCATATTTAGAGTGATCTTTTCTATACGCGGCACTTCCATAATGGACTTGTAGCCAAACCGCTTCATCAACTCTGGAGCTACCGTACCCTTATAAAAATCATATAGACGAGCCATGCCATCCCCTCCTTTACGCGTCAACTACATCACCACTAGACTTAAAGACGCGCACTTTGCGACCATCTTCCAGCGTTTTAACACCCACACGACCAGCTTTTTTTGACATTAAGTTGTAAATAGCAACATTGGAAGCATGAATCGACATCTCCACAGTCACGATACCACCAGCCAATCCCTTTACAGGATTCGGTTTCTGATGTTTTTTAACCATATTAACGCCACTTACCAACAAACGATCATCAAGCACACGCAATACCTTACCACGACTACCTTTATCTTTTCCCGCAATAATGATCACATCATCATTTTTCTTAATTTTGCGCATGACTATTCCTTAGACTGCGTTATACCATCACTTACAATACCCCCGCCACTTACAAAACCTCAGGAGCGAGCGATACAATTTTCATAAACTGCTCAGTACGCAATTCACGCGTAACTGGACCGAAGATTCGAGTACCAATCGGTTCAAGCTTCGCATTCAGAAGAACCGCAGCATTACCGTCAAACTTTATCAAAGACCCATCTGGACGACGCACACCTTTAGCCGTACGCACCACCACCGCACTGTATACCTCTCCTTTTTTTACACGAGCGCGAGGTGCAGCATCTTTTATACTGACCTTAATTACATCGCCTATAGCCGCGTACCGACATTTTGAACCGCCCAACACTTTGATGCACATTACCGAACGCGCACCGGTATTATCAGCAACAGTCAAAATAGATTGCATTTGTATCATAATTTATACTCCAACTTTATCCGCATTATAACGGCTAGTTTTGGAACCTGTTTGGGTTAGATGGCTACTAACTAGCAGCGCCAGCAGCAGTGAAACGAAGCTTTACAGTATATGCCTTATTATTAAATAAGGCAAGCAATAAATACAATTAAATCACCAATTTTAATAAAAATCCAGTGTCAAGCCGCTTGAGATTTTTCTGCCAATTTAGTCACACGCCAACTTTTGGTTTTAGCCAATGGCCGACATTCTTCAATAAATACTAAATCACCCTGAAGAAATTCATTATTTTCATCATGAGCATGATATTTTTTTGAAACACGCAAAACTTTACCCAACAAAGAATGTTTAATTTTTCTCTCAACCAAAACGGTAACGGTTTTGTCCATTTTATTGCTTACAACCACACCAGCAAGGGTTCGCTTTAAATTTATTACACTCATTATTGAGCACCTTTTTCAGTCAATATAGTTTTCACACGAGCAATGTCTCGACGAATTTTGCGAAGCTGGCTACTGTTACTCAACTGCTGCGTTGCCACCTGCATACGCAAGCCAAATTGAGCCTTGGTTAAAGACAACAACTCATTATTTAAATCCATTATTGATTTCACTCTTAATTCATCAGCTTTCATTGTTTTATGCTCCTACCTGTCTAATTACGAACGTAGTGGCAATAGGCAATTTAGCAGAAGCCAAGCGAAACGCTTCCCGAGCTATTAACTCATCCACACCATCCATTTCATACAACATTTTACCAGGCTGAATTTCAGCAACATAATACTCCGGACTACCCTTGCCATTACCCATACGTACTTCAGCGGGTTTTTGAGAAATCGGTTTATCCGGAAAAATGCGAATCCAAATTCGTCCACCACGCTTAATATAACGAGTCATAGCACGCCGTGCCGCCTCAATCTGACGAGCCGTCAAACGACCACGAGCAATAGCCTTAAGACCAAACTCACCGAAGCTAACCTTATTACCCCGTGTAGCAACTCCAGTATTACGACCTTTTTGCTCCTTACGATATTTTCTTCTAGCTGGCTGTAGCATGTTTCGCCCCCGACTTTTTTACTCTTTTTTCAGACTCAGACACTATCGGTAAAGGCACATCTTCCACTTCAGCATGATCACCTTTATAGACCCAAACTTTGACCCCGATTATGCCATAAGTCGTTTTAGCCTCAGCGGTACCATAGTCGATATTAGCACGCAAAGTATGCAGTGGAACTCGTCCTTCGCGATACCATTCAGTTCGCGCAATTTCGATTCCGTTAAGACGACCAGCACTCATGATTTTGATGCCTTGAGCACCAAGACGCATTGCATTCTGCATAGCCCGCTTCATAGCACGGCGAAACATGATGCGTTTCTCCAACTGCGAGGTAATACTTTCTGCAATTAACTGAGCATCAATTTCAGGTTTTCGCACCTCCTCAATATTAAGCGCAACATCGGGCAATTCCATACGTCTTCTCAATTCAGCCCGCAAGGATTCAATATCTTCACCTTTTTTACCAATCACAACACCGGGACGAGCTGTATAAATTGTGATTTTAGCATTTTTAGCCGGTCGTTCGATAACGATCTTTGATACACCTGCACCAAAAAGCCTTTTTTTCAGGTAACTGCGCACTTCTATATCCTTAAGAAGCATTCCGGCAAAATTCTTGCTGTTAGCATACCATTTTGAAGTCCAGTTTTTCTGAACACTCAATCGGAAACCGATTGGATGGATTTTTTGTCCCATATCTGTTTTAGCTCCCGACAATAATCGTAATGTGACAAGTCTGTTTTTCGATGCTGTTGCCTCGTCCTTTAGCGCGAGCCGATGTCCTCTTTAGCGATGCTCCCTTATCCACGTAAATAGTAGCAACCTTTAAATCATCAATGTCAGCAGCATTATTATGCTCAGCATTAGCGACCGCAGACTCCAAGCCCTTCTTAATAATTACAGCAGCTTTTTTTGGACTAAAGGATAATGTATCTAAGGCCTTATTAACTGGCAAGCCACGAATTTGATCCGCGACCAAACGACCTTTTTGAGCTGAAAGGCGAACCCCTCTCACTACCGCAACTGTATTCATCATACCTCCTTATTTTTTCTTGACTACTGCTTTTTTGTCAGCAGCATGTCCTTTGAAAGTGCGGGTCAACGAGAATTCACCAAGCTTATGACCCACCATATTCTCGGAAATATACACGGGAATATGCTGCTTACCGTTATGAACAGCAATGGTTAGACCAACAAATTCAGGAAGAACCGTAGAACGACGCGACCACGTTTTCACTGGCCGCTTATCACTGTTCGCGCGCACTATTTCAATTTTTTTTATTAAGTAAGCGTCAACGAACGGACCTTTTTTAATCGAACGTGCCATATTTTTTACCCCTTAAGCCTGAAAGCGGCGGCGGACTATCATGCCCGTTGTACGCTTATTACGACGCGTGCGAAAACCCTTAGCAGGCACACCCCATGGACTGACCGGATTACGACCAGCAGCAGTCTTTCCCTCGCCACCCCCATGCGGATGATCTACCGGATTCATTGCCACACCACGCACAGTCGGGCGCACTCCACGCCAACGCATTGCACCAGCCTTACCGATAGACCGCAAACTGTGCTCAGCATTACCCACTTCACCTATAGTCGCCTTACAATCCACATGAACTTTACGAATTTCGCCTGAGCGCAAACGCAATTGCGCGTAACCGCCCTCACGCGCCAACAACTGCACTGAAGTCCCAGCCGAACGTGCCAACTGCGCGCCCTTACCTGGCATCATTTCAATGCAGTGTATAGTCGAACCCACCGGAATATTACGCAATGGCAAGGCGTTCCCCGCTTTAATTGGGGCCTCCGATCCGCTGACCAGTTGAGAACCTACCATCACCCCCCTTGGAGCCACAATGTAACGACGCTCGCCATCAGCGTAGCACAAGAGCGCCACATGCGCGCTGCGATTCGGGTCATATTCCAAATGCTCAACTATAGCCGAGACATTATCTTTATCACGCTTAAAGTCAATTATGCGATAATTTTTTTTGTGTCCGCCACCCATATGACGGACAGTGATGTGCCCATTATGGTTACGACCAGCCGTTCTATTCTTTTTTTCCAACAACGGCGCGTGTGGCTTACCTTTATGCAAATCACTATTGACCACACGCACGACGGCGCGCCGCCCTGGAGAGCTTGGTTTAAGTTTAATTAGCGCCATATTATCCTTGCTCACTCTCAGAAAAATTGATTTTCTGACCAAGCGCGAGGCATACATATGCCTTCTTCCAATCTTTACGCCGGCCCATGAACTTGCCAAAGCGTTTTTGCTTACCCTTGACCAGGGTAACCTGAACGCTCTCCACATCCACTTTAAACATCAACTCGACAGCAGCTTTAATTTCTGGCTTCGTCGCAGTAGAATCAACACGAAAAATTACTTGCTCGTATTTTTCAGCAACAAACGTAGCCTTTTCAGATAGCTGCGGAGCTTGCAACACGTTCATTAAGCGCTCTTGACTGAATTTTTGATTGCTCATGCCAACACCTCCTCAAATTTCCTCATGGCATCAAGCGTCACAAGCACCTTTTGAGAGCACACCAGACTTACTGGATCTGCCTTATAAGCCTCTAACACAAGCACATTTGGCAAATTACGCGAGGACAAATATAAATTATCATCAATATCACTAACAATAATCAGTACACGCGTTGAATCAAAACCTATATCCATCATCTTTTTTGCTAAAAGCTTGGTCTTTGGCGCCTCAATCGTCAGACTGTCAATCACCATCAAGCGATCTTCGCGTACCAATTGCGAGAGAATAGAGGCCAAACCAGCACGATACATCTTACGATTAATCTTCTGAGTAAAATTCTCGCACGGACTGTTCGGAAAAATTTTACCGCCGCCACGCCACAAAGGGCTAGACGCCATACCAGCACGGGCACGGCCAGTCCCTTTTTGCGCCCAAGGCTTACGCGTGCTCTTCGCAATTTCACTACGGCCTTTTTGCTTGCTATTGCCAAAACGAGCATTGGCCTGATATGCGATCACCACCTGATGGATCAACGCCTCGTTATATTCGCGACCAAACAACTCATCAGGGGCGGACATACTGGCGCTCACCAGCCCCTTACTATCAATAACTTTAAGTTCCATTATGCACCCACCTTTACTTTTACTGCTGGACGCACAATAACATCCCCACCTTTTGAGCCAGGAACAGCACCCATTATCAACAATAGCTGACGATCGATGTCGATACGGACTATTTTGAGGTTTTGCACAGTACGCTGCACATTACCCAAGCGCCCAGACATGCGCTTACCCGGAAACACACGACCCGGATCTTGCGCCATCCCAATAGAGCCAGGCACATTGTGAGATTTTGAATTACCGTGCGTAGCACGGCCAGAACTAAAATGATAACGCTTAATTACACCACTAAAACCCTTACCAAGGGTAACGCCAGTTACATCCACTTTTTGGCCAATCTTAAATAAATCTGCGCTTAGCGTACCACCCGCGTGCAGACCACTTAATTCGCTCGGAGTAACAGTAAACTCTTTTTGCATACTACCCGCCGCCACCCCCGCCTTAGCAAAGTGACCTGAAGCCGCTTTCGTTACTCGGGTTGCACGACGCACACCAAACGTAACCTGAAGTCCATTATAACCATCAGTATTAATGGTTTTAATTTGAGTAATTCGATTATTTGATACGTCCAACACTGTCACCGGCAAAGACACTCCGTCATCGGTAAAAATGCGGGTCATACCAATCTTTCGACCAATAAGTCCTAAGCTCATTTTTATATCCTTTTAAGGGGCTGACTACAATTGGCCAGCCGATTCACTAACCTACAGCTACTGTAACTTTATTACAACGTCTACACCCGCAGGCAAATCCAACTTCATTAACGCATCTACAGTTTTCTCAGTCGGATCAACTATATTTAACATACGCAAATGCGTACGAATCTCAAATTGATCACGCGAAGTCTTATTGACATGTGGAGAACGCAAAATATCAAAGCGCTCAATTTTAGTGGGCAAAGGAATAGGACCTTTCACGACCGCACCAGTACGCTTCGCAGTCTCTACAATGCGAGACGCAGACTGATCAATCAGACGATAGTCAAATGCCTTTAAGCGTATACGAATATTTTGATTTTTCATAAGTTTTGTACTTTATTTTTCGGCAGCTATTGCCACAATTGCAAATCAACTGATTATTATACAATAATATAACACCTTATCGCACACACATTTACTCAATCACCTTAGCCACCACGCCCGCACCGACGGTACGCCCGCCCTCACGTATCGCGAAACGCAACCCCTCTTCCATCGCAACTGGGGCAATCAAGCTCACCGTCACTGATACATTGTCTCCCGGCATCACCATTTCAGTGCCAGCCGGCAGTTCAACCGCACCCGTCACGTCAGTAGTCCGGAAGTAAAATTGTGGACGGTAACCCTGAAAGAATGGGGTATGACGCCCACCCTCATCTTTACTGAGCACGTAAATTTCGGCTGTAAATTTAGTATGCGGAGTAATGGAGCCAGGCTTAGCCAGAACTTGACCACGTTCAACTTCTTCACGTTTCGTACCGCGCAACAGTACACCAACATTATCCCCAGCCTGACCTTGGTCAAGCAGTTTACGGAACATTTCCACGCCGGTACAAGTAGTTTTAATAGTAGGTTTGAGGCCAATGATTTCAATTTCCTCACCCACTTTGATGACTCCACGCTCAACCCGACCAGTCACCACAGTGCCTCGGCCAGAGATAGAGAAGACGTCTTCAACAGGCATCAAGAAAGTTCCATCCATGACGCGCATAGGTTGCGGTATGTAGGCATCCAGCGCTTCGGCCAGACGATAAATGGAAGGCTCGCCAATTTCGGACTGATCGCCTTGCAAAGCCTTAAGCGCACTGCCGATTATAATCGGGGTGTCGTCACCAGGAAAATCATACTTGGTAAGTAACTCACGCACTTCCATTTCAACCAATTCAAGTAGCTCGGGATCATCTACCATGTCGGCCTTATTCATGTAAACAATGATATAAGGTACGCCTACTTGACGGGCTAGCAGAATATGTTCACGCGTTTGCGGCATAGGACCATCGGCGGCAGACACGACCAGAATGGCTCCGTCCATTTGCGCAGCGCCAGTAATCATGTTTTTGATGTAATCCGCGTGGCCAGGGCAGTCAACGTGGGCATAGTGACGTCCGGACGTCTCATACTCAACGTGGGCGGTGTTAATGGTGATGCCGCGCGCCTTTTCTTCCGGCGCTGCGTCAATTTGATCATAAGCTTTGGCCTCACCACCAAATTTCTTGGATAGCACCGTGGTAATCGCCGCAGTCAGGGTGGTTTTGCCATGATCAACGTGACCAATTGTACCCACATTAATGTGCGGCTTGGTACGCTCAAATTTACTCTTTGCCATGATTTAAAGTTCCTTGATTATTTGACGATTCTGAGTTATTCAAAAATTATTTCCTACTATTCATCACCGCTTCAGCCACATTTTTTGGCGCCTCGGTATAATGTTTAAATTCCATTGTATATGTAGCCCGACCTTGGGTTGCGGAACGCAACGCCGTAGAATAGCCAAACATTTCCGCCAAGGGCACTTCAGCCTTCACGATTTTTCCACCGCCAATCATGTCATCCATTCCTTGAACCATACCGCGGCGTGATGACAAATCACCCATGACCGTACCAGTATAATCCTCTGGCGTTTCCACCTCGACCGACATCATCGGTTCCAATAACACTGGACTAGCCTTACGCATACCATCCTTGAAGCCCATAGAAGCAGCCATCTTAAATGCATTCTCATTGGAATCCACGTCGTGGTAGGAACCATCAAAAAGAGTAACCTTAACATCTACCACAGGGAAACCAGCTAACACACCATTCGGCAAGGTATCTTCCAAACCCTTTTGCACTGCCGGGATAAATTCCCGCGGAACTGACCCACCCTTAATAGCATCGACAAACTCAAAACCTTTACCCGTTTCATTTGGCTCAATTTTTAACCATACATGACCAAATTGACCACGACCACCAGATTGCTTAACAAATTTACCCTCAACCTCAACCATCTTACGTATCGCTTCACGGTAAGCCACTTGCGGCGCACCAACATTCGCCTCTACACTAAATTCACGCTTCATACGCTCAACCAAAACTTCTAAATGCAGCTCTCCCATACCAGAAATAATAGTCTGGCCTGACTCCAAGTCAGTATGAACACGGAAAGATGGATCTTCTTTTGCCAAACGATTCAGCGCCATGCCCATCTTTTCTTGGTCGACCTTAGTCTTCGGCTCAACAGCAATATGAATTACTGGCTCAGGAAATACCATACGTTCCAACGTTATCACATTGGCCGGATCACACAAAGTCTCACCAGTAGTCGCTTCTTTTAAACCCACTGCAGCAGCAATGTCACCCGCAAAAACCTCTTTAATCTCTTCTCGCTCGTTAGCATGCATCAACAAGATGCGGCCAATGCGCTCCTTTTTGCCCTTAATTGGATTGTAAACTGTATCACCCGCTTTCAACTGACCAGAATACACACGGAAGAAAATCAACTGCCCAACAAATGGGTCAGTCATGATTTTAAACGCCAACGCAGAGAACGGCTCATCGTCGTTCGCCTTACGTTCCCCCATTTCCCCATTTTCCAATTCGCCCTTAACTGCCGGAATATCAGTCGGTGCAGGCAGATAGTCAACCACAGCATCCAACATAGCCTGCACACCCTTATTTTTGAAGGCAGAACCACATAACATCGGCACTATTTCGCCAGCAATGGTACGAATACGTAAGCATTGTTTAATCTCAACCTCGGACAAATCGCCATCTTCGAGGTACTTATTCATTATCTCTTCAGTTGCTTCGGCCGCACTTTCCACCATCTTCGCACGCCACTCTTGCGCTGACGCCATTAGATTGGTGGGAATATCACGCAACTCAAACTTCATGCCCTGAGAAGCCTCATCCCAGTAAATCGCCTTCATCCGCACCAAGTCAACCACACCCTCAAATTTTTCCTCCGCTCCAATCGGCAATTGGATCGGCACCACATTGGCACGCAAACGAGCACGCATTTGCTCGTAAACATTATAAAAATTTGCGCCCGAGCGATCCATCTTATTAACAAAAGCCAAACGCGGCACACCATATTTATTAGCCTGACGCCACACCGTTTCGGACTGCGGCTGCACACCACCTACAGCGCAATACACCATACATGCGCCATCCAGCACACGCATCGATCGCTCAACTTCAATAGTAAAATCAACGTGCCCCGGTGTGTCAATGATATTAATACGATGCTCAGGCAAACTGGAATCCATCCCTTTCCAGTAACAAGTCGTCGCAGCCGACGTAATGGTAATACCCCGCTCCTGCTCTTGCTCCATCCAGTCCATCACTGCGGCGCCATCATGCACCTCGCCAATTTTGTGCGACACACCCGTGTAAAACAAAACACGTTCAGTAGTCGTAGTTTTACCCGCATCTATATGCGCGCTAATGCCGATATTTCGATATCGCTCGATTAATGTTTTACGTGCCACAATAAATTACCTAATTTATAAAACTTTCAAAAACAACCAATAATTTCCTAGAAACGGAAGTGCGAAAAGGCTTTGTTTGCCTCAGCCATACGATGAACTTCTTCACGTTTTTTAACTGCACCTCCACGGCTTTCTGACGCGTCGAGCAATTCGCCAGCCAGCCGCATACCCATCGATTTTTCACCACGTTTACGCGCAAAATCTTTGAGCCAACGCATAGCTAAAGCCATTCGGCGCGAAGGACGAACCTCGACAGGAACCTGATAATTAGCCCCCCCGACACGACGGCTCTTTACCTCAACCTGAGGCTTAACATTGGCCATCGCCAGATTAAATACTTCGATCGGATCCTTACCACTTTTTTTAACAATTTGATCCAAAGCACCGTAAAGAATACGCTCAGCAACAGATTTCTTACCCGCCGCCATCAAAACATTAACAAACTTAGACAGATCTTGGTTACCATATTTCGGATCCGGAAGAATTTCGCGCTTGGGAACTTCTCTACGTCTTGGCATATCTTAAAACCTCATGTTAACTGACGAATTCACAAACCACAGACCTAGCGATACACTAAGCCTTTTTTGGACGCTTAGCACCATACTTGGAACGGGACTGCTTACGGTCTTTCACACCCGCAGTATCCAAACTACCACGCACCATATGATAACGTACACCAGGCAAATCCTTTACACGACCGCCACGTATAAGCACCACCGAGTGCTCTTGCAAGTTATGACCCTCACCACCAATGTATGAGATAACCTCAAAACCATTGGTTAACCGAACCTTAGCAACCTTACGCAAGGCAGAGTTTGGCTTCTTTGGTGTTGTAGTGTACACACGAGTACACACCCCCCGCTTTTGCGGACTCCCGCCCAGAGCAGGAACTTTACTTTTCTCAGGCTCGGAAACACGAGGTTTACGCACTAATTGGTTGATGGTTGGCATTATCTAAATTTTCCTAAAAATTTTACTTATCAACTATATAAAAATAACCTTATAAGCGACACTGCTTTCCCAGCCATGGATGGGAAAAAAGACCGCGCATTCTATTGAAAGATATCCAAACTGTCAAGCAAGCTGATTATCCTGCACTTCTGTAATCCGTTCCCCTTCTTCGCTCAACTTCATTGCTACCGTACCCGTCCCTAGCCGCTGCTTTCGCCGCGCGGCATGATAAGCTAAGCCTGTACCAGCCGGAATCAATCGACCTACAATGACATTCTCCTTTAGCCCACGCAACTCGTCTCTTTTGCCCATAATCGCGGCTTCGGTCAGCACACGCGTAGTTTCCTGAAAAGATGCCGCAGAAATAAACGAATCAGTAGACAATGAAGCCTTGGTAATTCCCAGCAGCATGTATTCATAGGTTGCTGGTTGCTTGCCTTCTTTCTCAACACGTTCATTCTCTTGCAGTAAATCCGCACGCTCCACCTGCTCTTTTGGGATAAACTTAGTATCACCTTCATCCACAATCTGCACTCGGCGCAACATCTGACGCACTATCACTTCAATATGCCTATCGTTAATCTTAACACCTTGCAGGCGGTACACATCCTGCACTTCGTCGGCAATGTAACGCGCCAGCGCTGCCACGCCGAGCAAGCGCAAAATGTCATGCGGATCACGCGGACCATCCACAATCATCTCGCCTTGAGTCACCATTTGTCCATCGTGTACTAGAACATGCTTGTCTTTAGTAATCAGAAATTCATGCGCCACACCTTCCATGTCGGTGATAACCAAACGTTGCTTACCCTTGGTATCCTTGCCGAACGATGCTGTTCCGGTAACTTCCGCTAACATACCCGCATTCTTGGGCGAACGAGCCTCAAAAAGTTCCGCCACGCGCGGAAGGCCACCCGTAATGTCACGCGTCTTGCTGCTTTCTTGCGGAATACGTGCCAGCACCTCACCCACGCCAACATGCTGACCATCTTCTACGGTAATAATACAACCGGTCTGAAAAGTCACCGAAATTGGTAATTCGGTACCGGCAATCTTGATCTCGTGCCCTTCCTCGTCGAGCAAGCGTACCAATGGCCGCAGCACGCCTTTGCCTTGCGTACCAGCAAGCTTAGGATCCACCACCAGAGTTGACAATCCAGTTACTTCATCAATCTCCCTGGTAACAGTAACGCCCTCTTTTACATTTTCAAAACGTGCCCGACCGGCATATTCGGTAATAATAGGACGGGTATGGGGATCCCATGTAGCCAACACTTCACCTGCGCGAACCAGACTGCCCTCACGCACAGTCAACATCGCACCATAAGGCACCTTGTGACGCTCGCGCTCGCGTCCATGATCATCGGTAACCATTATTTCGCCACTACGCGCCACCACCACTAACTCGCCTCGTGTATTGCTGACGGTACGCATGTTCGCGCTGTATTTCACCTGACCATTAGATTTGCCTTCGACCTGACTAGCTACCACAGTACGCGATGCTGCCCCACCAATGTGGAAGGTACGCATGGTCAATTGGGTACCTGGCTCGCCGATTGACTGTGCGGCAATTACGCCAACTGCCTCACCTACCGTCACAGGACCACCTCGACCTAAGTCGCGACCATAACATTTGACGCACAAACCATAGCGAGTTTCACATGTTAAAGGCGTCCGCACGTGAACTTCGTCAACACCCAACGATTCAATGCGTTCCACCATATCTTCATTCAGCAGAGTGCCCGCTTCATATAGAGTTTCGCTGCTTTCTGGGTTGACGATATCCTTGCTAGCAACACGACCTAATATGCGCTCCCGCAATGCTTCAATTACCTCGCCTCCTTCAACCAATGCCTTCATTGCAGCACCATTGCTAGTGCCACAATCTTCCTCAGCCACCACTAAATCCTGAGTCACATCTACCAATCGACGCGTTAAGTAACCAGAATTCGCAGTCTTCAATGCAGTGTCGGCCAAACCTTTTCGTGCACCGTGGGTGGAAATAAAGTATTGCAGCATATTTAGCCCCTCGCGAAAGTTAGCGGTAATCGGGGTTTCAATGATAGAACCATCCGGCTTGGCCATCAGGCCACGCATACCTGCTAACTGACGAATCTGAGCCGCAGAGCCGCGCGCGCCAGAATCTGCCATCATATAAATGGAATTAAAAGACTCCTGCATCACTACTTTGCCTTTTTTATCGGCAAGCTGTTTGCCACTGACACGTTCTATCACTGGCTCACTACCCAGTTGATCCATCATAGCCTTGGCTACTAGATCGCCCGTGCGACCCCAGATGTCAACTACCTTGTTGTAACGTTCGCCCTGAGTGACCAAACCAGATGTGTATTGCACGTCAATCTCACGAACCTCTTTCCCTGCCGCGTTAATTAACTCATTTTTTTGCGGTGGCACCAGCATGTCGTCCAAACAAATAGAAATACCGGCGCGGGTAGCATAAGTAAAACCGGTGGTCATTAACTTGTCAGCCATGATCACGGTGTTGCGCAAACCACAACGACTGAAACTGGTGTTAATCAAACGAGAGATTTCTTTCTTTTTTAATGCCTTATTGACTAAACTGAACGGCAAGCCAGCTGGCAAAATATCTGACAGAATGGCACGTCCCACGGTAGTTTCATAGCGAGTACATTTTTCTTGACGCTCATTGTTTTCATCCAAGCATATTTCTTTAATGCGAACGACTACCTTGGCATGCAAATCTACATGACCAGATTCATAAGCTCGTAAAGCTTCAGACACGTCAGCAAACAATGCACCCTCGCCCAGCGCACCGATTTTTTCACGCGTCATATAGTACAGCCCCAACACGATATCTTGTGACGGAACGATTATAGGCTCGCCATTGGCGGGCGACAAAACGTTATTAGAGGCCAACATTAAGGTACGGCATTCCATCTGCGCTTCCAACGACAACGGCACGTGCACTGCCATTTGATCACCGTCAAAATCGGCGTTAAAAGCTGTACAAACTAATGGATGCAGCTGAATTGCTTTGCCTTCGATCAGTATCGGCTCGAACGCCTGAATACCGAGACGATGCAGCGTAGGCGCTCGATTCAACAGTACTGGATGTTCACGGATGACATCTTCCAGGATATCCCACACAACTGGTTCTTCCGCTTCCACCATACGCTTACCCGCCTTAATGGTTGTGGCCAGCCCGAGAATTTCCAGTTTATGGAAAATGAATGGCTTGAATAGCTCCAACGCCATTTTCTTAGGCAAGCCGCACTGATGCAATTTCAGTTGCGGACCCACAACAATTACGGAACGACCGGAATAATCTACACGCTTGCCCAGCAAATTCTGACGGAAGCGGCCACCTTTACCTTTGATCATGTCCGCCAACGACTTCAGCGGACGCTTGTTAGCCCCAGTCATTGCCTTGCCACGACGACCATTATCCAGCAGCGAATCAATCGATTCCTGCAACATACGCTTCTCGTTACGCACAATAATTTCTGGCGCCTTCAACTCCAAAAGGCGTTTCAAACGATTATTCCGGTTAATTACACGACGATACAAATCATTCAAATCAGAAGTCGCAAAGCGGCCACCATCCAACGGCACCAGGGGACGTAATTCTGGCGGCAACACGGGCAGTACCAACATAATCATCCACTCGGGCTTGATGCCCGAAACCAAAAACGCCTCAAGAATCTTCAAGCGTTTCGCATATTTCTTGATTTTGGTTTCGGAGCTGGTCGCTTCAAGGTCAGCACGCAGCTTTTCCACCTCTGCTGGCACATCCAACGCGTGCAAGAGCGCACGTATGCCCTCCGCCCCCATTACTGCAGAAAATTCATCACCATACTCTTCCAGCTTAGCTAGATAATCATCTTCGGAAAGCAATTGAGCGCGTTCGAGCGTGGACATCCCAGGATCGGTCACTACATAGGCCTCGAAATAAAGTACGCGCTCTATGTCGCGTAACGTCATATCCAGCACCATTCCCAAACGCGACGGCAATGACTTTAAAAACCAAATATGCGCCACCGGACTTGCCAGCTCAATATGCCCCATCCGCTCGCGACGCACTTTAGATAGCGTTACTTCCACACCGCATTTCTCGCAGATCACCCCACGATGCTTCAAACGTTTATATTTACCGCATAAACACTCATAATCCTTGGTTGGGCCAAAAATCTTGGCACAAAACAAACCATCCCGCTCCGGCTTGAAAGTTCGGTAGTTAATGGTTTCCGGTTTTTTCACTTCACCGTAGGACCAAGAACGAATTTTCTCCGGTGAAGCCAACCCGATCTTGATCGCGTCGAACTCCTCCTTCTGCGTAACTTGCCTGAACAAATCCAGCAATGCTTTCATATGTAACTCCTAAATATTCGGCAGCAATGTAGGGTGCGCCCGGCGCACCAATCTTGAGCGGCGCCCAGAACGCGCCGCGCTCTACTCTCGATGACGAACAAGATCGATATCAATGCCCAGGGAGCGGATTTCCTTGGTTAATACATTGAACGACTCCGGCATGCCGGCATCAATCTTGTGATCGCCCTTGACAATGCTCTCGTAAATTTTAGTACGTCCGGCCACGTCATCTGATTTGACCGTAAGCATTTCCTGCAGCGTGTAGGCTGCGCCATACGCTTCCAACGCCCAAACTTCCATTTCACCGAAACGCTGACCACCGAACTGCGCCTTACCGCCCAACGGTTGCTGTGTTACCAAGCTGTATGGGCCAGTGGAACGCGCATGCATCTTGTCATCCACCAAGTGGTTCAGCTTCAGTACATGCATATAACCAACCGTAACCGATCGGTCAAATGCAACCCCAGTACGCCCATCGTATAAGGTTATTTGGCCAGAACGTGGTAAATCCGCTAGCTCCAGCATGTCCTTAATTTCATCTTCATTCGCCCCATCGAACACTGGTGTGGCGAAGGGCACACCTCCGCTCAGATTACGGCACAGATCTAACACCTCCTCATCACTGAACCCAGCAATCTCCGCAGCCTGATCATGCATATAAATCTTACCGAGGAATGCGCGTATTTTTTCAATCTTGGCTTGTGATTCCAACATCTTGCCAATCTTATTCCCCAAACCCTTAGCCGCCCAACCCAGATGAGTTTCCAATATTTGCCCCACATTCATACGCGATGGAACACCAAGTGGGTTCAGCACGATATCAACTGGCGTACCATCCGCCATGTAAGGCATGTCTTCTACCGGCACAATGCGTGACACCACGCCTTTATTACCATGACGACCTGCCATCTTGTCGCCAGGCTGTAAACGGCGTTTCACCGCCACATACACCTTAACCATCTTCTGCACACCAACTTGCAGCTCATCGCCTTGAGTTAAATTGCGCTTCTTTAATTCAAATGCCGCATCGAATTCCAAACGCTTCTGTGCCAAACCTTCTTTGACTTGTTCCAATTGCGATGCAGTGTCTTCGCTTGCGAGACGTATGTCGAACCACTGATGACGCTCCAAACTGGCCAGGTAATCCTTGGTCAACTTGGTACCCTTAACCAGTTTTTTTGGCCCTCCATTAACCACCTTACCCAATAGCAGCTTACCCAAACGAGTAAATACATCAGCCTCAACGATACGCATTTGATCCGCCAAATCTTTCTTGTAACGTTTCAATTCGTCGTCAATAATCTGTTGCGCACGCTGATCACGCTGCAGACCTTCTCGCGTAAACACCTGCACATCTATCACGGTTCCAGAAATACCCGCCTGCACCCGCAAACTAGTATCCTTAACATCAGATGCTTTTTCGCCAAAAATAGCACGTAGCAGCTTCTCCTCCGGTGTTAGTTGAGTTTCGCCTTTTGGCGTAACTTTACCAACCAACACATCACCAACCCCAACTTCCGCACCAATATGCACAATGCCGCACTCATCCAAACGCGCCATTTGCCCCTCGGACAAATTAGGAATATCACGAGTAATTTCTTCCGAACCAAGCTTAGTATCACGCGCTACCACTGTAAGTTCTTCGATATGAATAGAGGTGAAGCGATCTTCCGCCACCACGCGCTCGGAAATCAGAATCGAGTCCTCGTAGTTATAACCATTCCAGGGCATGAACGCCACCAACATATTCTGGCCCAGAGCCAGCTCGCCCATATCGGTGGACGCGCCATCGGCGATCACGTCATCACGGGCAATCACGTCTCCCATTTTAACCAACGGACGCTGATTAATATTGGTGTTCTGATTGGAGCGGGTGTACTTGGTTAAATTATATATATCCACACCAACTTCGCCGTGTGTAGTTTCATCGTCATTAACGCGTACCACAATACGGCCTGCATCCACGTAATCTATTCGCCCGCCACGCCATGCCTGCACTGTGGTGCCAGAATCCACCGCCACTGTACGCTCGACTCCAGTTCCAACCAGCGCTTTCTCCGCACGTAAACAAGGCACAGCTTGGCGCTGCATATTGGCACCCATTAGAGCTCGATTTGCATCATCATGCTCCAAAAAAGGTATCAGCGCCGCTGCCACCGATACCACCTGGGCAGGTGCCACGTCCATGTATTCAATGTAATCTGGGGAAGCCAGCACAAACTCATTGTGCTGCCGGGATGAAACCACGTCATTGGTAAACTTTCCTTTACTATCTAACTCAGCGTTGGCTTGAGCAATAGTAAACTTACCCTCCTCGATCGCGGACAAATATTTAACTTCATCAGTTGCTTTACCCTTAGCCACCTGACGATAGGGAGTTTCGATAAAACCATAATTATTGATGCGCGCATACAGCGCCAACGAGTTAATCAAACCGATATTCGGACCTTCTGGCGTCTCAATCGGGCACAAACGACCATAATGTGTCGGATGTACGTCACGCACCTCGAAGCCAGCACGTTCGCGAGTCAATCCACCAGGGCCAAGCGCAGAAATACGGCGCTTGTGCGTCACTTCGGATAAAGGGTTAGTCTGATCCATGAATTGCGACAACTGACTAGAACCGAAAAACTCCTTGACCGCCGCAGAAATTGGTTTTGCATTAATCAAGTCATGCGGCATCAGATTGTCCGCTTCGGCCTGACCCAAACGCTCCTTTACCGCACGTTCGACACGAGCCAACCCAGTGCGAAACTGATTCTCGGCCAACTCACCCACAGCGCGCACACGCCGATTTCCAAGGTGATCAATATCGTCAATTTCGCCACGACCATTGCGCAACTCGACCATAATCTTAATTACCGCCACAATATCTTCATTAGATAGCGTGACCGGTCCAGTCAACTCATCCGACCCAATACGACGGTTGAATTTCATACGCCCCACAACCGATAAGTTGTATCGCTCTTCAGAAAAGAACAGGCCGTTAAATAAATTTTCCACCGCATCCTCTGTGGGCGGCTCTCCAGGACGAATCATACGATAGATGGCCACTCGCGCTGTCCACTGGTCGGTGGTCTCATCAGCACGCAGAGTTTGCGAAATGTAGCCGCCTTGATCCAGGCTATTGGTATATAACGTACGAATTTTTTTCTCTCCAGCCGCGTGCAACTTGGCCAGCAATGTTTCAGTGATTTCATCGTTAGCATTAGCGATGATTTCGCCAGTATCTTTATCTATCACGTTATGCGCTAGCACACGTTCGAACAAGAAGTCCTCTCCTACCGCCAACTTGTCAATACCAGCTCCCTGTATTTCACGGATATGGCGCACAGTAATGCGCTTACCACTGGCCACGATCACCCTGCCACTCTTGTCTAAGATATCAAAGCGTGCCACTTCGCCACGTAACCGTTCTGGCACCACCTCAAACTGGATACCTTTTTTTCCGATATGAAAAGTATCAAACTCAAAAAATGCCGCGAGTATCTGCTCTGGCGTATAACCCAAAGATTTCAGTAGAATAGTGACCGGCATTTTACGACGACGATCTATACGGAAATAGACGTAATCTTTAGCATCGAACTCAAAATCCAACCATGAGCCGCGATAGGGAATAATGCGCGCGGAAAATAACAGCTTGCCGGAGCTATGCGTTTTGCCGCGGTCATGTTCAAAAAACACACCCGGCGAACGATGCAATTGCGACACAATAACGCGCTCGGTGCCATTAATGACGAATGAACCAGTATTGGTCATAAGGGGAATTTCGCCCATGTATACTTCTTGCTCTTTCACTTCCTTCACGACAGTCGGCTTGGACACCTCCTTATCGAACAAGGTCAGACGAACACGAGCGCGTATCGGAGACGCATAAGTCAGGCCACGTTGCTGGCACTCCTTCACGTCGAAAGGCGGCATGCCCAAGTTGTAACTGACAAAATCGAGACGCGCATATTTATTGTGGCTCTCAATCGGAAAAATAGAATGGAAAGCTGCCTGCAAGCCATCATTGATACGCTGATCAGGTAACTGGTCAGCCTGAAGAAAAGCACTGTATGATTCTAATTGCGTGGACAGCAAAAATGGTATCGGCAAAGCCCCGATACGTTTCGCAAAACTTTTACGAATACGTTTTTTTTCAGTAAAAGAATAACTCATGATATCTCCACGACCGAGGGAAAAGATAATGAACAAAAAACATTTTGTAATTTGTTATCCGTTATCTTCTTAAAACGGCAAAAGGCTGGCGGGCATCCGTCAGCCTTTCGACGCACACTATAATTACTTGATTTCAGCAGTTGCACCAGCCTCGATCAATTGCGACAAGATAGCGTCAGCGTCAGCTTTGCTCACACCCTCTTTAACCAACTTCGGCGCCCCATCTACCAAATCCTTAGCTTCTTTCAACCCAAGACCGGTAATCGCACGAACCACTTTAATCACGTTTACCTTGCTAGCACCGGCAGAACTTAGCATCACACTAAATTCAGTTTGCTCAACCGCCGCAGCAGCACTAGCGGCAGCTGGCGCAGCGACTGCTACAGCAGCAGCGGACACACCAAATTTTTCTTCCATTTCCTTGATCAATGCAGACAACTCCAACACAGTCATTTGTGCAATTGCGTCCAGAATGTCAGCCTTATTAACAGCCATGTTGCTCTCCTAAATATTAATTCAAAATTTTTTGTAAGAACGTTAAGCGGCAACCGTTTCAGCTTCCTTCTTATCGCGGATAGCGGCCAGACCACGGACAAAAGTGCTAGTTGCGGCATTCATAGTCGCCATCAAACGTGCGATCAACTCATTTCGGCTTGGAATAGCAGCCAACACAGCGACCTGCTCCGCAGACATCAAAGAGCCCACCATCGCGCCTGCCTTGATTACCAACTTGCCGTTCGTTTTGGCAAACTCATGCACTACTTTTGCTGCCGCAACAGGGTCAGCACTGATGCTATAGATTAACGGACCAACCATTTTTTCCGCCAAATCCTCAAACGGAGTACCAAGCACAGCACGGCGCGCCAATGTGTTTTTTAGCACACGTAGATACACCCCAGACTTACGTGCACTGGCACGCAACTTGGTAATATCACTAACTGCAATGCCACGATACTCTGCCAAAACAATAGTCTGAGCCTGCGTTACCTGCTCACTAACGTCAGCCACTATTGTTTGTTTTTCTTGCAGATTTAAACCCAAATCATTCTCCATCTTCAGCTGGAGCACCAAACCAAAGCTCAGCGATCCATTGTTAACAACCGCGTCCTTAAGCCAAGAAAATACATCCCCCTGCTCATGGGCACACCATCTACGTAAGCGTCATGAAACAGAGAACAGCAGCCTCGATCTTAATGCCACCACACAATGCGCCTGCACATTAAACCCTATAGGTACTTACGGTCTTTGATAACCTGCCAATAAACAGCAGTCAAAGCCTGTTAACGACATGATAGACAAGCCAATCATGCCGTACAATTACAATTACCCACCTTTAGGCCAGGATTTGCCATGCGATAAAACCATCACGTTCCCATGCCCCATACAGGCAGAACCCAGATAAACTACCCCGCCAAACTGCCCTGCTCAATACGAATACCCACGCCCATGGTACTGGAAACAGACACTTTCTTTAGGTACACACCTTTGGCAGTAGCCGGCCTTGCCTTGTTTAACGCATCAACCAGCGCCAGTAAATTTTCACGCAGCGCTTCTGGCGCAAATGAAGCGCGTCCAATAGTACATTGCACAACACCATTCTTATCCGTACGATATTGCACTTGACCAGCCTTGGCATTCCTCACGGCACCAGCCACGTCAACGGAAACCGTACCCACCTTAGGGTTAGGCATTAAACCACGCGGACCAAGAATCTGGCCTAATTGACCAACGATGCGCATAGCATCAGGAGAGGCTATCACTACATCAAAGTCCATATTGCCAGCCTTAATGCTCTCCGCTAAATCTTCAAATCCCACCACATCCGCACCAGCAGATTTAGCTTCTTCAGCCTTTGCACCTTGAGCAAATACAGCAATACGCACAGTTTTACCAGTACCCTTGGGCAACACCACAGCACCACGCACTAGCTGATCGGATTTACGTGCATCTATACCCAAGTTGATTGCAATATCAATAGACTCATCAAACTTAGACGTAGCCGTTTCTTTTACTAGACTCAAGGCCTCACTCATAGCGTACAGCTTGTTACGATCAATTTTGGCAATCAGTGCCTTATAACGCTTAGAAATATGTGCCATTTTATATACCCTCCACCACTATACCCATGCTACGCGCGCTACCAGCAATAGTACGCACCGCCGCATCCATATCAGTAGCGGTCAAATCTGGCATTTTGGTTGTTGCAATTTCTTCTGCCTGTTTACGGGTCAACTTACCAACCTTTTCTGTAAGCGGCCTAGGGCTACCTTTCTGCAAACCCACCGCCTTCTTAATCAGAATGGTCGCGGGTGGAGTCTTCATAATAAAAGTGAAGCTCTTGTCTGCAAAAGCTGTAATTACCACCGGAATTGGCAAACCCGGCTCCACGCCCTGGGTCTGTGCGTTAAAAGCCTTGCAGAACTCCATTATATTCAGCCCACGCTGACCAAGCGCCGGACCGATAGGCGGACTGGGATTTGCCTTGCCCGCAGGAACTTGCAACTTGATAAAACCTATAATTTTCTTTGCCATCACACATCTCCCTATGGGTTCAAACGAACGCTATTACGCTCTTCCCGATCAGTACAGCACTACAAAAAGGGAAAGGACGACCACAATCGCCCCCCCATTCACCCTCAATTTTAAGCTTTCTCAACTTGACCGAAATCTAGCTCCACAGGTGTCGAACGGCCAAAAATGGTCACCGCCACCCGCAATTTATTTTTATCATAATTAACATTTTCCACGACACCGTGAAAATCAGTAAATGGACCATCCTTAACACGCACCGCCTCACCCACCTCAAATAGCACCTTAGGTCTCGGTTTTTCTACTCCAGCTTGCATTTGGTGCATTATATTTTGCACTTCTTTTTCGCTAATGGGAGTAGGCTTCATTGCCGAACCACCCAAAAATCCAGTAACCTTAGGTGTACTTTTAACGAGATGCCAACTCTCGTCAGTCATCTCCATCTCAACCAGCACATAGCCCGGGAAAAACTTACGTTCACTGATATTCTTCTGACCCAGCTTCAGCTCTACAACCTCCTCCACCGGCACCAAAATCTGACCGAACTGATCCTCTAAACCCGCGCGCTGAATACGCTCTGGCAACGCACGCTGCACAAATTTTTCAAACTGGGAGTACGTATGAACCACATACCAACGCTTGGACACTATTCACGCCCCATTAGTTTATTAACCAACAACAACAAACCGGCATCAACTGCCCACAAAAATAACGCCATAACAACCGCAAACAGGAGCACCACCCCTGTAGTTTGCACCGTCTCCTTACGTGACGGCCATACCACACGCTTGGCTTCCGCTACAGATTCCGCACCAAACGCAAACAGACGCTTACCCGGTTCGGTCGTCCAAACCACAACGGCAGCCAACACAAACCCAAGCAATATCACCAGAAGCTTCACCGCCGCCGCACTTTCATGCAAAGCATAAAACCCCGCAATGCCCGCCGCAACGAACATGAACGCGACAACTAATTTAATTTTATCCGCCATGCGCAATCTGTCCGTCTTTCTGATGATTTAACTGGCAGGCCAGGAGGGTCTCGAACCCCCAACCCTCGGTTTTGGAGACCGATACTCTACCAATTGAGCTACTGGCCTAATTTTTAAATGGAAACAACAAACAAGTCACAGTGAAAACCCGCCATTTAAACGCGCCCCACCCAAGCCACCTCCACTACTCAATCACCTTAGCCACCACGCCCGCACCGACGGTACGCCCGCCCTCACGTATCGCGAAACGCAACCCCTCTTCCATCGCAACTGGGGCAATCAAGCTCACCGTCACTGATACATTGTCTCCCGGCATCACCATTTCAGTGCCAGCCGGCAGTTCAACCGCACCCGTCACGTCAGTAGTCCGGAAGTAAAATTGTGGACGGTAACCCTGAAAGAATGGGGTATGACGCCCACCCTCATCTTTACTGAGCACGTAAATTTCGGCTGTAAATTTAGTATGCGGAGTAATGGAGCCAGGCTTAGCCAGAACTTGACCACGTTCAACTTCTTCACGTTTCGTACCGCGCAACAGTACACCAACATTATCCCCAGCCTGACCTTGGTCAAGCAGTTTACGGAACATTTCCACGCCGGTACAAGTAGTTTTAATAGTAGGTTTGAGGCCAATGATTTCAATTTCCTCACCCACTTTGATGACTCCACGCTCAACCCGACCAGTCACCACAGTGCCTCGGCCAGAGATAGAGAAGACGTCTTCAACAGGCATCAAGAAAGTTCCATCCATGACGCGCATAGGTTGCGGTATGTAGGCATCCAGCGCTTCGGCCAGACGATAAATGGAAGGCTCGCCAATTTCGGACTGATCGCCTTGCAAAGCCTTAAGCGCACTGCCGATTATAATCGGGGTGTCGTCACCAGGAAAATCATACTTGGTAAGTAACTCACGCACTTCCATTTCAACCAATTCAAGTAGCTCGGGATCATCTACCATGTCGGCCTTATTCATGTAAACAATGATATAAGGTACGCCTACTTGACGGGCTAGCAGAATATGTTCACGCGTTTGCGGCATAGGACCATCGGCGGCAGACACGACCAGAATGGCTCCGTCCATTTGCGCAGCGCCAGTAATCATGTTTTTGATGTAATCCGCGTGGCCAGGGCAGTCAACGTGGGCATAGTGACGTCCGGACGTCTCATACTCAACGTGGGCGGTGTTAATGGTGATGCCGCGCGCCTTTTCTTCCGGCGCTGCGTCAATTTGATCATAAGCTTTGGCCTCACCACCAAATTTCTTGGATAGCACCGTGGTAATCGCCGCAGTCAGGGTGGTTTTGCCATGATCAACGTGACCAATTGTACCCACATTAATGTGCGGCTTGGTACGCTCAAATTTACTCTTTGCCATGATTTTTCCTCATCAACACCGAATTAACAAAAGAATCTCAACAATACTAACTATTTGGTGCCCATGGCGGGAATCGGACCCGCGACCTCTCCCTTACCAAGGGAGTGCTCTACCACTGAGCCACATGGGCCAACTCAAACTGGAGCGGGTGAAGGGAATCGAACCCTCGTCGTAAGTTTGGAAAACTTCTGCTCTACCATTGAGCTACACCCGCGCACTTTGCCGCCAAAATAACATGCAATCAAGCACACAAAGCTTAGGCAACTTAATCGTCAAGCTATAAAAACAAAAACTGGTGGAGGGAGAAGGATTCGAACCTTCGAAGGCAGAGCCGTCAGATTTACAGTCTGATCCCTTTAACCGCTCGGGAATCCCTCCAGGAGCAACCGATGATTATCCATATTTATACCCCTCTTGTCAAAGGGAAGCCTCTTTCAACATGAAATAAGCGTAACAACCGGCCTTCGGCCGCAATACGTTTGATAGGAACACGATGCGGCGAGATGTAAACCAGGGGTTTAAACGTTTTACAAAAGACCTGGGAGTGGGCGGACTGGCTGATGCGCTGCGGCGTAGATACGGTGGCAATGGGGGGCATCAACGAGTATGTACTGGATACCGCTCTATGGGATTCCCACAACGCGTGGATTGGTCGTGAATCTGGCGGGTAAAAAATATCTCCGGTCGCAAGTCAGATGTTTTCGATTACACGTGGCTGTAACAGTTGATGGGTTATGGCCTGCTGTCCGGTACTTTTCACCTGATGGATGAAATTTCTATACTGCGTGCGGCATTACGACAACGCGACATTTTGCTGGCCTCTCAAGGTCGGCATATTCAACACATGTAATGAGCGTTAATCCGAATGAATGTGCAATTGACCAAGGTGATCTCAGACATCATTGGCGATGATGATAGTGATCCGGGCGCGACATGCATCGAACTCCAAGAATGCACCGCAATTCAAAACGAAGAAGCATCTATACGTTTAGACCGAACCAAAGCATCGTTACTCTCCCCGAATTCAAAATCTCTCGTTCAAACTGGTGAATTCAAGTTCGGACTGCATCTACCTTTATCTTACACAATCTACATAATAGCGTGGCCCGTCACCATCTTCATTTGCCACCAAGCCATGGATGTCACTTTCAAATCCTGGAAATTTCTGGTTAAAGTCACGCGCAAACTTGAGGTAATCCACGATAGTTTTATTGAAGCGTTCACCCGGGATAAGTAGCGGAATGCCTGGTGGATAAGGCGTCAAAAGCACGCTGGTAATGCGTCCTTCCAGTTCGTCAATCGACACGCGGTCAATCTCGCCGTGCGCCATTTTAGCGAAAGCGTCGGATGGCTTCATGGCGGGCTCCATGTTAGAAAGATACATCTCTGTGGTTAACCTCGCTACGTCATTGATCTTGTAAATGCCATGGATATTGTCGCAAAGGTCACGAAGGCCGACCTTCTCATAGCGTGCGTATTTGGCGACAAACTCGGGCAATACCCGCCATAAAGGCTGATTTTTGTCATAGTCATCCTTGAATTGCTGCAACTCGGTTACCATGGTATTCCAGCGTCCCTTGGTAATGCCAATGGTAAACATGATGAAAAAAGAGTAGAGACCGGTTTTTTCTACTACGACACCATTTTCCGCCAAGTATTTGGTGACGATGGCAGCCGGAATGCCGGAATCGGCAAAATCACCCCCGACATCGAGCCCCGGGGTGATGATGGTGGCCTTGATCGGGTCGAGCATGTTGAAGCCCGGCGCCAAGTTGCCGAAGCCATGCCAGCGATCATCCGCACCCAGCATCCAGTCCGCACGCGAAGCCATGCCTTCTTCG
The DNA here is from genome assembly GCA_003402345.1 of Candidatus Nitrotoga sp. MKT. Taxonomy (GTDB): domain Bacteria; phylum Pseudomonadota; class Gammaproteobacteria; order Burkholderiales; family Gallionellaceae; genus Nitrotoga. The sequence continues at coordinate 290,079 of QFXH01000003.1, forward strand.
GCGAGATAGTCCGGCCCCCAAACTTTGAACCACCAATCCACCCCCCATTCTTCATCCACTTTGCGCATGGCACGACGAAAATCGAGCGCTTCAGCAATGGATTCTTCTACCAGGGCGGTACCACCGGGCGGCTCCATCATTGCGGCAGCCACATCGCATGACGCGATAATGGCGTACTGCGGGCTGGTAGAGGTATGCATCATATAGGCTTCGTTGAAGCAGTCGCGATCCAGTTTGCGCATCTCGCTGTCCTGCACCAAAATCTGTGAGGCTTGACTCAATCCGGCCAACATTTTATGTGTCGATTGAGTGGAAAACACCATGGATTCTTTGCACGGCTTACGGCTTTGGCCTATGGCGTGCATATCTTTGTAGAAGTCATGAAATGTAGCGTGTGGTAACCATGCCTCATCGAACAGCAGGGTATCAATTTGCCCATCCAGCATCTGTTTGAGAGTTTCCACGTTGTACAGCACGCCGTCGTAAGTACTTTGAGTGATAGTCAGGATGCGCGGCTTTTGCTTTTTATCTTTGATGAACGGATTTGCATCGATCTTCCGTTGGATAGTTTCAATCTTAAATTCGTCCAGTGAAATCGGTCCGATGATGCCGAAATGATTACGTGTCGGCATCAGAAATACAGGTATTGCACCAGTCATGATGATGGAATGCAGGATGGATTTATGGCAGTTGCGATCAACCACTACGATGTCATCGGGTGCGACGGTGGAATGCCATACAATTTTATTTGATGTAGAGGTGCCGTTAGTCACAAAAAATAAATGGTCGCAACTGAAAATACGCGCTGCATTTCGCTCACTGGCCGCTACCGGCCCGGTATGATCGAGCAGCTGGCCCAGCTCGTCGACTGAGTTGCACACGTCTGCACGTAACATATTTTCGCCAAAAAATTGATGGAACATTCGACCTACCGGCGACTTCAGGAAAGCCACTCCGCCCGAGTGGCCGGGGCAATGCCAAGAATAGGAACCATCTTGCGCGTAATTAACCAGTGCGCGGAAAAATGGCGGGGCGAGTGAGTCTAAATATAGTCGAGCTTCACGGATAATGTGCCGCGCCACAAATTCCGGCGTGTCTTCATGCATATGAATGAATCCGTGCAATTCGCGCAAGATGTCATTCGGGATATGGCGTGAAGTACGTGTTTCGCCGTATAAATAGATGGGGATATCAGCATTTTTAAAGCGAATCTCTTCCACAAAAGCGCGTATGCTTTTCAGTGCGATTGCCGTCTCTTCTTTGCTGCCGCCGCCGAATTCTTCATCGTCAATCGATAGCAAAAAGGCTGAAGCCCGGCTTTGCTGCTGCGCGAATGAAGTCAAATCCCCGTAACTGGTTATACCCAGCACCTCCATGCCTTCTTTCTGGATGGCCCCGGCCAAAGCGCGCACGCTCAAGCCACTGGAATTTTCCGAGCGGAAATCCTCGTCAATGATGATGATGGGAAAATCAAATTTCATTCAGTGCTCCTTGGTGGGGAATATCTGCCGGGCAGCGAGTTGGCGCGGATTGTCGCAGATTTAAATAACGTGGGTAGTGTTAAATAACATTAAGAATTATGTTATCCGGTAACGTGAATAAAGGATTGCCAGCTGCATTAACGGGGATGATCAAACGGAATCTATCAAAAATCTTAACTATTCTGGTGCAGTTAGCCGCGCGGAAGATAGGGATTTTTCAGAGCTTTGACTAAATCAGTCAGTACCGCGCGAAATTGCTGTTCATCACAACCCATTAGTACCGCATCTTCCAACGCATCTTGGCAGATTTGGCGGATTTCTTCCATGTTTTCACTCAGCACTTTGTTTTTTTCCACGCAGGCAACTACCTCGCCTGTGGGGCTACGCCAAATGGTTTGCGGATTGAGTGCCATTAAATTTATGCCTCTATTATGATTCAGTAGAACTCAATGAATGGGTGGAGTGTAGCCATGCACCTGATTTTATATTTTGGGTAGTGTAACCCCAACCTGTCCCTGATATTTGCCGCCCCTATCCCGGTATGAGACTTCGCATACTTCATCGGATTCGAAGAAGATCATCTGCGCTACACCCTCATTGGCGTAAATTTTCGCCGGTAGCGGTGTGGTATTGGAAAATTCCAGCGTGACATAGCCTTCCCATTCCGGCTCTAACGGCGTGACATTAACGATTATGCCGCACCGCGCGTAGGTCGATTTCCCCAAGCAAATGGTCAATACGTTGCGGGGGATGCGGAAGTGTTCCACGGTGCGTGCCAGTGCAAAAGAATTGGGCGGGATAATGCAATAGTCGTTCTTGATCTCGACAAAAGAGTTGGCATCGAAATTCTTTGGGTCGACTATAGTGCTATTGATGTTGGTGAAAAGTTTGAATTCGTCTGAGCAACGGACGTCATAGCCGTAGCTTGACGTGCCATATGACACGATGCGCTGGCCATTCGTTTCTTTCATCTGCCCGGGTTCGAACGGCTCGATCATGCCGTGCTGTTTGGCCATGTGACGTATCCACTTGTCCGATTTAATGCTCATATTTAATTCGATACAGAAGTTATGTTCAAGGGGAAAGAATAAAAATATAAATGCTTCATGCACTTTGCACTTGCATTTTTTCGTTACGTTTTTTGCATCACAATTTTAGGGAATGCCGCGCTATAATCTTGCGCCATGTCAGCAATTTTTACCGCCAGACGCCGCGCAATCTGTTTGTACTCCTTGGCAATTACACCGTCTGGGTCGGCCACTACGGTGGGATTGCCGGAACCGGCCTGCTCGCGGATACGGATGTCCAAAGGCAATGAGCCGAGAAACTCTACTTGATAATCGTTACACATCTTTTCGGCTCCGCCGCTCCCGAAGATATGTTCCTCGTGCCCACATTTCGAGCAGATGTGCGTACTCATATTTTCCACGATACCCAGTATTTTTATGCTCACCTTCTCGAACATTTTAAGTCCCTTGCGCGCATCCATCAGTGCGATGTCCTGTGGAGTGGTTACGATGATCGCGCCGGTTACCGGTACTTTTTGCGACAGGGTCAGCTGGATATCGCCCGTACCGGGCGGCATGTCCACCACCAAATAGTCCAGCCCATTCCAGCGCGTCTGATTCAATAACTGATCCAGCGCCTGAGTAACCATGGGGCCGCGCCAGACCATAGGCACATCCTCGCCTTGAATCATGAAGCCGATGGACATGACCTGCAGTCCGTGTCCCTGCATGGGCTCGACCGACTTGCCATCGCGTGATACGGGCTCGCCTTTGATGCCCATCATGGTGGGCAGGGAAGGACCATAAATATCTGCATCCAAAATTCCGACGCGCGCGCCTTCCGCAGCCAGTGCCAGCGCCAGATTCACCGCCGTAGTGGATTTACCCACGCCGCCTTTACCGCTGGCTACCGCAATAATATTCTTTACCCCATCAACCAGCTTTACGCCGCGCTGTACAGCATGGGGCACTACCTTGCTGCCTACATTTACGGAAAGCGTGTTAATGCCTGGTAAAGCGCTACGCAGGTGATTTTCTACCATCACCCGTATTTCGTCCCACACGCTTTTCGCAGGGTAGCCAAGCAAAATGTCGAGCGATAAATTATCACCGCTGATCTTTATATTTTTTACCGATTTGCCCGCTACAAAATCTTTTTTTGTGTTGGGGTCAATCAACTTTGCCAGTGCGGCCTGTACGTCTGCATCGGTAAAACTCATGTGCTGCTCCTGCAATTAAAACGATAGGGGGCAAGCATTCTACCCAAGATTCCCCGTCACGCCTATAGTTCAATTTTGCTACAATTACGGCCCTTTACAAGGGGTTTTCCATATATGTCACGCAAGATACTGGTTACGTCCGCATTGCCTTATGCCAATGGCAGTATTCACTTGGGTCATTTAGTCGAATACATTCAGACTGACATATGGGTGCGCTTCCAAAAAATGCTGGGCAACACATGTCATTACGTCTGTGCTGACGATACTCACGGCACGCCGGTAATGCTTCGCGCCGAAAAGGAAGGTATTACCCCGGAACAATTGATAGACCGCGTGTGGCATGAGCACAAGTCAGATTTTGAAGGCTTCCATGTTGAGTTCGACCACTATGGCAGCACCAATAGCGCCGAGACCAAGGAATTCGCGCAGGCGATTTATCTCAAACTTAAAGCCGTTGACTTGATTGAAGTGCGTTCTGTCGAACAATTCTATGACCCCGTCAAGAATATGTTCTTGCCAGATCGTTTCATCAAGGGCGAATGCCCGAAGTGCCACGCCAAGGATCAATACGGTGACAATTGTGAAGTGTGCGGCACCACTTATTCGCCCACCGAACTGATCAACCCATACTCCGCCGTCTCCGGTGCGCAACCTGAGCGGCGTAATTCCGACCATTACTTCTTCAAGCTTTCCGCTGACACATGTCAACAGTTCCTGCGCGAGTGGACGCGCAGCGGAACGCTGCAACCCGAAGCCGCCAACAAGATGCAGGAATGGCTGGGCGCAGCGGGCGAGAACAAACTCACCGACTGGGACATCTCGCGCGACGCGCCCTATTTCGGCTTCGAAATACCCTATGCGCCGGGCAAATATTTTTATGTGTGGCTGGATGCGCCAGTGGGCTATATGGGCAGCTTCAAAAAGCTGTGCGATGCCAAAGGCATAGATTTCGACGATTACTGGAAGCCCGGCTCCGATACCGAACTGTATCACTTCATCGGAAAGGATATCCTTTATTTCCACGCTTTGTTCTGGCCCGCGATGCTGCAACACGCCGGTTTTCGCACCCCAACCAAACTATTCGCGCACGGTTTTCTCACTGTGAATGGCGAAAAGATGAGCAAGTCGCGCGGCACGTTCATCACCGCAGACAGCTATCTCAAACAAGGACTCAATCCCGAATACCTGCGCTACTACTACGCTGCTAAGCTCAATGGCACGCTGGAAGACCTCGATCTGAACCTTGAGGATTTTGTGGCGAAGGTGAATAGCGATCTGGTCGGAAAATATGTAAATATTGCGAGCCGCTGTGCGGGGTTCATCCATAAATTTTTTTATGGTCAATTAGCTTCTTCTCTTCCACAAATCGACCCCAAACCCTATTACAAACAAATTGCCGAAGATGAACTTGAATCCGCCAAGAAGCAAGGCGGTAGCTTTGCTGTGGCGCAAATTATCCCTGGTGACGAAGATTTGTTTGACAGATTTAGGAAACGTGCAAATGATATTGGGAAGGCGTATGAAGATCGAGATTATGGAAAGGCCATCCGCCAAATTATGGAGTTTGCTGACATTGCAAATCGCTATGTCAATGAAAAAGCCCCTTGGGCAATCGCCAAGGACGACGCGAAAAGGGATGAGCTTCACCAAGTATGCACTGCCGCTATTGAGCTATTTCGCCTTCTCACAATTTATCTCAAACCGGTATTACCTCAACTTGCAAGCAATGTAGAGACCTTCTTAAACATTGCACCACTAAGCTTAAGAGATGTTAATCGCCCGATCATCAGTCATCGAATTAACCCTTACCAACACCTGATGACCCGTATAGACCAAAAACAAATTGACACCATGATCGAAGCCAACAAAGAAACCCTCGCCCCTGCCGCAGATTCTCATTCACAAGTTCGTCATGCCGAAGCACAGCAGTACGCCATTGCGCCTATCGCCGAAACCATCAGCATCGACGAATTCAACAAGGTCGATCTGCGCGTGGCGAAAATAGTCAACGCCGAGCATGTAGAAGGTGCGGAGAAGCTGCTGAAACTGACGTTGGACATCGGCGAAACACAACCGCGCACCGTATTCGCGGGCATCAAATCGGCTTACGACCCGGAAAAATTAAAGGGCCACATGACGGTGATGGTTGCTAATCTTGCGCCACGCAAGATGAAATTTGGTTTATCGGAAGGCATGGTGCTGGCGGCTTCCGGCGATGCACCTGGTTTATTCATCCTCAGTCCGGACGATGGCGCACAACCGGGCATGAGGATTAAGTAGCCCGCTCTATGAAGCTGGCTGAATTTTTCCGCCCCAAATTGCTTGACACACTACGGGGTTACAATCGCCAGCTTTTTATCTCTGACCTGACCGCCGGTGTTACTGTCGGCATCGTAGCGCTGCCATTAGCCATCGCCTTCGCTATTGCCTCCGGCGTTAAACCTGAGGCGGGTATTTTTACCGCCATCATTGCTGGCTTTATAATTTCTGCATTAGGCGGTTCACGTGTGCAAATTGGCGGCCCCACCGGCGCATTCATCATGATTGTGTATGGCATTGTGATGCAGTACGGGCTGGCCAACCTGCTTATTTGCACCATCATGTCGGGCATCATGTTGCTGTTGATGGGACTGTTTAAACTGGGCAGCCTAATCAAACTCATTCCGCATCCCCTGGTTATCGGTTTTACCAACGGCATTGCGGTGTTGATTATGCTAAGCGAGGTGAAGGATTTTCTCGGCTTGAAAATGGACAGTGTGCCCGCAGAATTCTCGCACAAGTTAAATGCGCTTTACCAGGCACTGCCCAGCTTCGATCTGACAAGCATTGTCCTGGCAACGTTGTCCATACTACTGATCCTGTTTTATCCCAAGAACTGGGCACGCCACGTGCCGTCGCTCATCGTGGCACTGGTTCTGGGCACCACCATAGTGGCATTAATCGATTTGCCGGTGGAAACCATAAGCACGCGTTTCGGCGGGATTCCACAGGGTCTGCCCGCATTTGAGATGCCGGAATTTACCTTCGCCACCGTACGCTACTTGTTTTCTCCTGCTCTCACCATCGCCTTGCTCGGCGCGATTGAGTCCTTACTTTCCGCTACAGTGGCAGATGGCATGATAGATGACCAACACGATCCGAATCAGGAGCTTGTTGCCCAAGGTTTCGCCAATATTGTCTGTCCGTTCTTCGGCGGCATTCCCGCCACTGGCGCAATTGCTCGCACCGCTACCAGTGTACGCGCGGGAGCGAACAGCCCAGTCGCCGGAATGGTGCATGCCCTTACTCTACTGCTCATCATTCTCATCGCAGCCCCGTTAGCCAAGCACATTCCACTTGCCACGCTAGCCGCCATTCTTATGGTGGTTGCCATCAACATGGGCGAGTGGGAAGCATTTACGACGTTGAAAAAATATCCGGCCAGCGATAGCGCCGTCATGCTTATCTCATTTGTGCTTACGGTGGTATTCGACATTACCGTAGCGGTGGAAATTGGTATGGTGTTCGCGGTACTGTTCTTCATCCGTCGCATCACCGACTTAACTCATGTCAGCGTGACGCAAGAATTGCCACACCATGATGGTAGCGAGATGACTTTGGCACGCAAAGCCGTACCAAAAGGCGTGATGATTTACCGCGTATTCGGCGCATTGTTCTTTGGTGCGGCCGACAAACTGGAAACCATCCTGCGGCAACAACAAAACGAGCCAGACGTGCTAATTTTGAAAATGGATGAAGTCATCTCCATGGACGCGAGCGCGCTACACACACTGGCATCAATGCAGCGCAAACTGCGCAAAAACGGCAAATATCTCGTCCTGTGCGGCGCACATACACAACCCTATTTCATGATGCATCAAGCAGGATTTTTTGATGAGATGGGAAGCGACAATATAACGACTGATCTGGACAGCGCATTACGCCGTGCTACCAAATTATTGGAAGAGAAAAAACTTGCTCAAGAATAAACAATATGAACATTTTGTTCGCCCAACAGCTTTGTTAGCCCGCTCATTAAATCACTGTGCAGCGTGACGCTCCAAGACTCGCCCAGCTTTAAATTTGCGCTCCCGCTGCTATTACGGTAGCACACTACAGCCATGCATTTACCCTCGCGGTAGGGGGTGAGTAGTTCTTTTAACTCTGTCACGCTAATGCGTGCGTCAGACGAAACAACAAGTTCCAGGCGCTTCGCGAAAGTGGAACGCGCCGAGGCGAAATCGAACAACTCCTCACCATTGACGCGCATATTGCCGGAATACTCGTCGAGACTGGCTTTACCGCGCACCACCAGCAATTCATCTTCACGTATCCACGGCCGATTGGCCTCGAATACTTCGTTGAATACCATCATTTCCAACTGTGCGCTGCCATCGTCCAGTGTGACAATTGCCATGCGTCCACGCCGCGTCTGCTGTATTCGCAAGCCGGATACGATGCCAGCCAATATAACCGGCATTCCACCGCGTTTGTTGTTGCCGTTTTGCGGCAGCGCTTGCGGCGTGATATCGGCCAGGCGTGTCTTGACGAAATTTTCCAGTTCGCTGGCATATTCTTGATAGGGGTGGCCACTGAGATAAAATCCCAAACTGACTTTTTCGTGTTGCAATTGTTCGCGCAATGTCCAGCGCGGGACATTCTTCATTTGCGCCGGCATCGCCACACTTGCATCGTCCTCAAATAGACTATTTTGATTGACTGATCGTGCTTGCTGCTCCGCACTGCACAGTGCGACCTCAAGCGATGCCAGCAATTGATGGCGATGATCCGAAATTTTATCGAATGCGCCACTGCGGATCAGCGCTTCAGTAGCGCGACGGTTCACTACGCGCTTATCTACGCGATGGCAAAAGTCGAACAGGTCGCGGAATGGCCCACCGAGTTTTCGGGCATCTTCAATGCTATCTATCGCAGCTTTGCCTGTACCCTTAATGGCTTCCAATCCATATGCAATCGTTTTTTCGTCCACCGGCATAAAGCGGTTTACAGACGAGTTAATATCCGGCGGCAAAATGCTGATTCCTTGCGCCAGGGTATCAAGATAGAAAATATGGACTTTGTCGGTGTTATCCATATCCGATGACAGTGTGGCGGCCATGAATGCCGCCGGGTAATGCGCTTTTAGATAGGCGGTCTGATAGGACACCAACGCATAGGCAGCAGAATGCGATTTGTTGAAGCCGTACCCAGCAAATTTTTCCATCAGGTCGAACAGTTGCTCTGCCAGTCCCTTGTTGATAGAGCGCGCCACAGCGCCATCCACGAAGATACTGCGTTGCAACGCCATCTCCTCAGCATTTTTTTTCCCCATCGCGCGACGCAACAAGTCCGCCGCTCCCAGCGAATAACCGCCGATAATCTGCGCGATCTGCATCACTTGCTCTTGGTACACGATCACACCGTAAGTCGGCTTGAGCGAAACCTCCAGTTCGGGATGAAAATAATCAGCCTTGGAACGGCCATGTTTGCGGTTGATGAAGTCTTCTACCATGCCTGATTCGAGCGGGCCTGGACGATATAACGCAACCAGCGCCACGATGTCTTCAAAGGTATCCGGTTGCAGCTTGATAATCAGCTTTTTCATGCCGGGAGATTCAAGCTGAAATATCGCCGTGGTATTGGCAGCCTTAAGCAGGGCGTAAGTTGGTTTGTCCTCCAGTGGAAGATTTTCAATGGAGAAGCCTATACCTGTTGGCATCTTGTTTACATATTTCACCGCCCAATCGATGATGGTGAGTGTGCGCAACCCCAAAAAATCGAATTTTACCAAGCCGATTTTTTCTACATCGTCTTTGTCGAATTGACTGATGCCCTTGTCGCTGCCCTCGGCGTAATATAGTGGACAAAAGTCGGTCAGCTTGCCCGGTGCAATCAGTACCCCGCCCGCGTGCATGCCGACATTGCGCGTTAAATCTTCCAGCCGTGTACCCAGTTCAAGTAGCTCTTCCACGCCTTCTTCGCTGCTGATGATCGCATTGAATTCCGGCTCCAGCTCACGCGCTTTTTTCAACGACACCGGTTTAACGCCTTCCAGCGGAACGAGCTTGGACAGGCGATCGCACAGGCCATAAGGAAAATCCAGCACGCGCCCGACATCACGGATCACCGCTTTGGACGCCATGGTGCCGAAAGTGGCAATCTGAGACACACTCGCCGCGCCGTATTTTTGCTTTACATAATCGATAACGCGCTCGCGCCCATCCTGGCAGAAATCTATATCAAAGTCGGGCATGGATATGCGTTCTGGATTCAGGAATCGCTCAAATAGCAGGGCATAGCGTAGCGGGTCAAGGTCGGTGATACCGAGACTATAAGCCACTAGTGAGCCTGCGCCAGAGCCACGGCCAGGGCCAACTGGCACGTCATTGAGCTTGGCCCAACGGATGAAATCTGCCACGATCAAAAAGTAACCGGGGAACCCCATATTTATAATGGTCCCAATCTCGAACGCCAAGCGTGCCGTGTATTCTTGCATCTTCGCCGCGCGCATAGTTTCATCCGGATACAACTGCAGCATGCGCTGATGCAAACCGTGTTCGGATTCCGTACGCAGAAAATCATCCAAACTTTCGCCATTTGGGGTAGGAAAATCCGGCAAATATGGCTTACCCAGTTGCAAGGTCAGATTACAACGCTTGGCGATCTCCACGCTGTTTTGCAACGCTTCAGGAAAATCGGCGAACAATGCCATCATCTCGGCCTGGGTTTTGAAGTACTGCTGCGGGGTAAATTGGCGCACACGCCGCTTGTCGTTCAGCACATACCCTTCGGCTATGCACACGCGCGCCTCGTGCGCTTTATAAGCCTCCTGGCTTATAAACTGAACCGGATGTGTGGCTACCACTGGTAACGCCAACTCTGCGGCTAGTTTGACCGTTTCACTCACGTGTAGCTCTTCGCGCGCCATGCCGGTACGCTGCACTTCCAGATAATACCGACTGGGGAACAGCTCCGCCCACTCAAGCGCCAACTGCCGTGCCGTTGCCTGATTGCCATTCAGCAGCGCCGTACCGACCTCGCCAAGATGCGCTCCGGATAATGCGAGCAATCCATCTGTACCATCACGCAACCATTGTTTGTGTATCTCGATGCGGCCACTGCTTTGCCTTTCCAAATAAGCGCGTGTCACTAATTCACACAGCCGCAAGTAGCCAACATTGGACTGGCATAACAATAGTAGCCGGAGCGGCTTGTCGCGCTCGGCTGGATTACTGATGAACACATCACAGCCGATGATGGGCTTAATCCCGGCTGCGCGCGCTGCCTGATAGAACTTGATCAGGCCAAATACATTATTGAGGTCGGTAAGCGCCAGCGCGGGCATGGCATCCTGCTTGGCGACGGCAATCGCCTCGGGAATGCGCACAATGCCATCGGCAATGGAGTATTCGCTGTGTAAGCGCAGGTGGATGAAAGAGGGTTGGGGCATGGTGGCGAAATGACGGTTACAGCCAAAATTTTACCATCGTCACCAGAGTGAGAAATTAAAAGTTTTCTACCCGTTGATATAGCTCAGGAAAACGTGCCAGATAAGAATGATTACCGAGGTTAAAGATAAAGATTTGCAAGCAGTTCTGGAGTCGTGAAGCCATTTTACGGAATCAATTCCAGCCTTTTTGGTATTTTCTATAAGTTGGATATCTACGAAGATTGGAAGCGCGAATCGCTATATATTGATCCGGCACAGTTTATTCAAGAAACCGTTCGCATTGAGCTTGTCGAAATGTGAATGGCTTCTTATGCTTCGACAAGCTTGTATGGTGTTTCTGTCTCCTTCTTGAGAGACTGGAAGGAGCCGGGGTGGAGGGACATCGACAAGCCTCTGCCGTGCAGCGGACAGACTCAGTGAGAACTCTCCCACCCACACCCCGAACGTCGATGAAGAATCTAG
>QFXH01000004.1 GCA_003402345.1 Candidatus Nitrotoga sp. MKT
GCACGTCCGGTTCCGCCACTGTGCCATAGTTTGATTGCATATCGCTGTATGAAAGGCCAATATACCCCTTGTCCAATGTGAGGGAGGCACCCAATGCGGCGCTGTCACTCTTCGATGAGCTGTTGATCAGGCGTCCTTGGGTTTGTTCGACTGTGGGATCATCCAGGGCGCGTTGCCGGTTTGACCGCGCAAAACCGGGAATACGGAGGTCGTCAGTTCGGCGCGAAGCGACGTCAGCGTGGAGCGCGACCACGCCATTGCCGGCTTCCACAACGGCTGCACCGCTGCGCTCATTGGCGGCACCGCCAATCCGGGGTTCAACGCGGCCTGTAATGCCTTGAATTGATGATTGGGGAATGCGGTTGTCGAGCGAGTTTACTACGCCTCCGACCGCGGCACCGCCGTACATCAGGGCTGCAGGGCCGCGTACTACTTCGATCCGATCGGTCACTAGTGGGTCGATGGCCGTAGCATGGTCGGGACTCAAAGCCGAAACATCGAGTATGCCGACGCCGTTCTGCATAATCCTTACACGATCACCATCAAGCCCCCGGATTACGGGACGGCTCGAATTCGGGCCAAAGTAGGTGGAGCTTACGCCGGGAAGCTTGGACAGCGTTTCACCTAACGTGCTTTCTTGCCGAAACGATAAATCTTTTCCGGTCAGTACAGAAACCGGGGAGACAAGGTCAAACAGGGCGCTTCCCAGCGGGTTGGCGGTCACTACAATCTGCGGCAATAAAATTGCTTCGGGTGCTGATTGGTCAGTAACCATAACCTTCGGCGGCATAATGATGGGAGGATTAATTACGTCCGGAGCAGCTACTACGACTGGCGGAACGACAGGATTGATTATGGCAAAATTGGTGGTTGGAATTGCCACAGTTTCGCGCTTGTCTTCTGTTCCTGGCTTCTTCATCTCGGTTTGCTCCAGGCTCAGTCGCTTGGATTGAAGCTGCTTGCCTTTGGCGTTAAGCTGCGCAGCAACTAATGGCACTTTGACATGTTTGTTCACGCCTTTGCCTACTCGGATTTCTTGCTCGAATACGCGATCATTAAGAGCATCAACTTTCTTTTGCACTTTCAGTTTCAATTTGCCAGCGGGAACGGTTAAATCTAATGGACATTTTCCCTTGAATTTGCCGTTGATGAAAACTTCGGCGCCCATGTCCTTATCTTCGCAAGTGACGCTCAGCATTGAGCCAGCCGCGTGTGCTTTTGGGAATACCGCGAAGGCTAAGAATAGCAGGGACATTAAATAAACTGCATGGGTGAATAGCTGCGCGCGCTGCGCCGCGCCACGTATGACGTGCTTTAACATAGCAATTCTCCAAAAATAAATGATATGACCCCGCGTTACACGAGGTGTGTTTTATGCGATTTCTTGGAGAAGAGCAGGCGGGCCGCGCGCAACGGCGATAAGGGGTTGGTTGGAACTAAATGAAATGGTGTCAAACCGTACCGTTTCGTTCGGAATGGCAATAACTGCGAAGGAATGGGAAGCGCTACCAAGTACGCCACCCAGTTGCGCGTAAGCCGCACAATACCCACATGTAGCTGAATGGGGTGCGTGCTTGTCGTGCTGCTGATCTTGTTTCGCAAGAGCGTGGTGCAGAGCATGTGCCGCTCCGCTTTGCTGGGCAAAAAGCAGCAATAAGGTAAGCAGCAGCGGGAAAAGGGCACGGGAAAATTGCATAATGCGGCCAACCTTAACAAAGATTGCATAATGGTGCAAGGTGCGGGTGATCTTTGTAATTTTATTCAACGATATAGCCTGTATCAGGCCAGGGCTTCCAAACAGCGAGAATTTTTGCTGGTAGAGCACAGACAATAAATCCTAAAGTAAGCATCTCCTGCTAAAGCCGGGGGCTTTAATGTACGAGCCGCTCAAGTGGCTTAACGGGGTCGCTCCCTGCTATTGGGGCCACTTTTCAGTGGCTGGTCAACGCCATAAGGTATCTATTCTAGGCGCTTGCCTTGTTCCTCCCGGTGCCGAATATACTGCCGGATCAATTCCCCATCTCGGCCTACCGTTAACACACAATATCCTCATTTTAGCTTGATCCGCTAATTTCCCCTCATCTGGATAGTTCACCAAACAATTCTTTGATGTCCAGAATCAATATAATTTCACCCTCGCTAGACATCGTCACACCTGCGACACCCTTAGGCCGGAAAGTATCCAATGATTTAATCACCACGTCATCATGTCCGGCAAAGCCATCTGCCGAGAGGATGAAACTATTTTTATCGATCTGCATCAGCACACCTACTTCAGGTTTTTCAGTTTGCTCCCAACCAATCAAACTAGCCAATGAAAGTACCGGCAAAACCTCACCGCGCACTACCATGGTAGCCTTACCAGCTATTTGTTGCAGATCATTTGGCGGCACTGATAAAATCTCCCGAACCAGTGACAATGGAACTGCAAATGACTGATTACAAAGACGAAGCAACAGAACTGGCAGAATCGCTAACGTAAGCGGTAAGGAAATAGTGAACTCACTGCCTTTCCCCGGCACAGATGAAATACCGATGGTGCCACTCAACTTCTCAATGTTGGTTTTCACCACATCCATGCCGACCCCGCGACCGGAAACACTGGAAATCTCTTCTTTAGTTGAAAACCCTGGGAGCAAAATCAAACTTAAGCTCTGCTCATCATCCAGACTACTCGCGGATTCCGCGCTGATTATTCCCTTCTCAATTGCCTTATTGCGGATCACCTCGGGGCGCATACCCTTGCCATCATCAGTTATTCTTATAATGATGTGATCTCCCTCCTGTTGAGCACTTAAATGCACTAAGCTCTTCACTGACTTACCTACCGCCGCGCGCTGTTCCGAATTTTCCACGCCGTGATCCACTGCATTACGAATCAAGTGCACTAATGGATCGTTAAGATCCTCAATCATGGTTTTATCAATCTCGGTCTCTTCACCGGACAACACCAACTCAACATCTTTACCAAGTTGACGCGCCAAATCGCGTGCCAACCTGGGATATTTATTGAAGAGACGACCAATAGGTTGCATACGCGTCTTCATCACTGCATTTTGCAAATTCACTACTAACATATCAAGCTGACTGACTGACTCATCCAATGCAAGCAATATGGCCGCGTCAGATCGCCCCTGTAAAATGTCGGTACGTAGGTGAGTCAAACGATTTTTTGTCAATCCAATTTCGCCGGAAAGATTGAGCACTTGATCCAGCCGGTCAGTATCAACACGGATAGTATTGTCCTTGCCGACCTCACTTTCACGGCGCCCGGCAGCGGGGGCTTTATTGCCCGGTATATCGTTACCGCGTCGGCCAAACGAACGAATCTCTGGAGATGACGCTTCTGCACCGCCTATGGAAGGCAATGGTGCTTGTATTGCGGCTGACGAAGAAGTTAACTCAGGTACACCGGATCCCGCCTGAACTTGAACAGGGGAAGTGGCCGTCAATGCCTGGTACAAAACAGGCCAGTCTGGACCAGACACTGATGACGATGGAGAACTATCAGTCGCAGGTTCAGGCATCACCACCTGCGGCGTAACAGCCGAAACACCAACAGCCTCCCCATTTAAAGCAGCTTGTAGTGCTGTAATCAGATGGGGAGGCGCGGCTTCTGGCTGCTTATATTGCGCTAGTGAATCAAACATCAACCTGACCTCTCCCGTGGCTGCAAAAATCGCGTCCATAAGATCTGCATTCAAAACCAACTCGCCGTTACGTAGATTGTCAAACAGGTTTTCCGTGAGATGACATAACGTAACCAACTCCGTTGCATTGAGAAATCCAGCACCACCCTTAATGGTATGAAAGCCACGAAAGATAATATTAAGCAGATCGCGATCATGCGGCTGCTTTTCCAAATCTATCAATTTACTGTCGACGTCAGACAACAAATCTGAACCTTCAGTCAGAAAATCTTGCATTAACTCTTCCATACCTGCAAAGTCGTTCATTTTAGAACCCCATGCTTTCTAGCAAGTCATCTACTTGATCCTGACTAGATACTATATCAGTACGCCCTAATGGGTTTATCACTGGTCCATTAAGCAGCCCAGCATGGGCATCCTGGTTAGCTATAGGCGGAGAACTCTCAACTAGCAACTCTACAAGTTGCTTTTCCATTTGTTGTGTTACATCCACAATTTTTTTAATGACCTGCCCAGTCAAGTCCTGAAAATCTTGTGCCATCATGATTTCCGTCAAATAGGCATTGGTAGCCTTTGCTTGCTTGGGCAACTCAGTCAAAAAAGCAAGAGTTTGCTCTACCAAGCTCTTGAACTGTTCAATATCAAGTTGCTTGGCAAACACCCTTTGCCATTCTTGCGCCAGCAGTTGAGAATCAACCTCAATCTTTGTCATAATAGGCTGCGCAGCCTCAGTGGCATTTAACACCCGTTCAGCCGCTTTTTCAGTCATGGTAACGACATAACTTAGGCGATCACGAGCATCAGGAATAAAATTTGCGACCTTCTCAAGATCCTTGTCATAACCAAGTTCATGTAGAGTGTCATGAAACTTACGTGTCATTTGTCCTAATTTGTTTATTACATTGCCCGATGGAATACCCGCATCAGCACTTTGGTTCAACCCCTTATTATCCGAAGGCGATGCAATATTAGCAGCCTCTCCTTCGTGGCCATCACTTGCTGAAACAATGCTGTCAAACAACGCTTCCAAGTCATCCGAATCTTGTCCTGCAACTGCTTTATTAGTCATGGCATCACTCACTTTTGCATAGTCAGGAAAATTTTCTTCAGTTTTTCATCTAGTGTGGCAGCAGTAAACGGCTTAACGACATATCCGCTGGCACCCGCCTGTGCCGCCTCGATAATGTTTTCGCGCTTAGCCTCAGCAGTCACCATCAATACCGGTAAGTGCTTCAGTGTTGCGTCAGCACGAATGGCTCTAAGCAAATCAATGCCAGTCATATTGGGCATATTCCAATCAGAGACTACAAAATTAAAACTCTCACTACGTAATTTTTTTAACGCATCGACACCATCTTCTGCCTCTTGCACATTGACGAAACCAAGCTCCTTGAGTAAATTACGCACAATACGTCGCATTGTGGAAAAATCATCGACCACCAAAAATTTCATGTTTGCATCTACCACGATATACCTCCAGTTACTTTTAGTTCTAAGAGAAACGGTGGGCAGATTAAGAATGCAGAACCATGCGCTATGTCACGACTTGTCATCTACTATGCTTATTTCTTATCCCGTTAATCACGTTTAGATACATCAATCCAACAAAGGCCGTAATGTATTGCTCAACATGGCCACATCAAATTTAGGTACGTAATAATCTACTCCAACCCGCTTTCCCATATCACGGTTGGCATCAGACGATAACGACGAATGCATCACCACCGGAATACCATCGAAACGCTTGTCTGCCTTGATATGCTGAGTCAACACGTAGCCATCCATTACTGGCATTTCTGCATCTACGAGCACCACCTGAATCTGGTCATGCAAACTCATACCACTGCTCTGCGCTGCATCCGCCAGCCCCTTCAAGCGCTCCCATCCTTCCAATCCATTATTCGCCTGCAAATTTTTAACACCCATCTTATCCAGTACTTCCGTTATTTTCTTACGCGCTACCGCCGAATCATCCACAAAAAAGATACATAATTCATGGCCATTTTCAATCTTATCCACACTACCCACCACATCCTCACCGAATGCACAGGAAAGAATCTGTTCGACATCCAATATCGAAACAAGCTTGCCATCCGGTAACTCGGTAATCGCAGTAATCATATCCTTATTACCCGAAAACATATCTTCTGCAGGGCGTACCTTATCCCAATCAACCCGGATAATACGATCCACATCATGTACTAAAAAACCGAGAATATGACGGCTATATTCGGCCACCATCATAGTGCTTTGGTCGTTCAACGTTGTTCCATCAAACCCCATAAATTTAGCCAAGGTCAATACGGGAAGAATGTGTCCACGTAGTGACACAATACCGTCTACACCCGCCGGCATGTTAGGCGTCTTGGTGATTGCCATCGCATGGCACACCTCCTTAACCTTGAATACATTAATGCCAAAAGTTTCTGGGGTGCCCAACGAAAACAACAGGATCTCCATCTTATTAGAACCGGCCAGACTAGTTCTAGCATCCACGGTATCAAACAAACCACCTGTGCTCTGCGACAGTGGCGTATTGTCTGCTAACTGTGATTGATATTCAGCAATCGACATGATCAGTCCTTTCTGTTTCTGGTCAGCAACCGAGCGAGCGTATGCGAAAGCTTCTTCGGTTCAAATTTTGGCACGTACTCATCCACCCCGACTGCCTTGCCGAGCTGCTGATTAGACTCGCTGGAGAGCGACGAATGCATCAACACCGGGATATTGTCAAAACGCCTATCTTCCTTGATCTTGCGCGTAAGCATGTAGCCGTCCATTTCCGGCATTTCTACATCGGTAAGAATGACCTGTACCATATCACTCACAGGTATCCCCGCCGATTCAGCGTAACTTGCAATTTTTTGCAATTCATCCCATGCCTTACGGCCATTAATAGCCGAAATATGATTCACTTGCATTGCCTCTAGCGCACCAACAATCTGCTTACGCGCCACTGCAGAATCGTCGGCAAAAAATACCGTACGATCAGCCACACCCAAGGGTTTAACAGCCTTCAATGCAAGGTCATCATTAAAATGTCCGGTTTCAGATAACACTTTTTCTACATCCATCATCATCACCAACCTCCCGTCTGCCAATTCAGTGACAGCAGTCACCAAGCCACCCATTTGGGCGTTAAGCATTTCCGGCGGTACCTTCATTGAGGCCCAATCGAGACGCAGAATAGTGTCCACCGCTTCGACCAAAAAGCCCTGGGTATGGCCATTGTATTCAGTGACCACCATAATCCCTGGTTTAATGTCAGTCTGCACCCCAGTGTATTTCGCCAAATCAATTACTGGCACCAGCACTCCGCGCAGACTTACCATACCTTCCACTGAGCCAGGCATTTCTGGGGCATGAGTAATGGCTGGCACACGCATCACCTCACGTACTTTGAACACATTGATACCAAAGGTTTCGCAGCGCCCCGTACGATTATCCAAACCAAGCGTAAACATCAGAATTTCTAACTTGTTGGTTCCTGCAAGCTTGGTGCGTCCATCTATATTTCTAAGCAATTCAGACATGACTAACCCCGTTACTGTAAGCCCCTCTCTCCTTAATACTTCATTCCCCGTATTCACTCCACCGCAAAAAGGTGGGGTTTACAAACTGGACGATGAAGCGCGGGAGCGCACGGCATTATTGTTTTAGTAATTACACCTTAAAGTGGGCCACAGCGGCCTCCATATCTTCAGCTAATTTTTCTAACCGCAATATGTCCTGCCCAACATGCTCGATCGCCGCATAATTTTCTTCCGCCATTTGCGCGATACTTTCAACGTGACGGGCAATTTCATGGCTGCCTTTACTTTGCTCATCTACCGATGCGGCAATGTTGCTCACCCCACTACTGACGTCTGTTACAGAAGCTCCTGCCTGAACTAGCATATTGGACACAGTATTAATCTGCTGTTGAGTAGACTTCAATGACTGCAAACCATGCTCAATGGCTTTTTCCACATTGCTGGACTGGCTGTCCATCGTACTAGTTACCTTGTCTATTTCACGGGCCGATTGCGCAGATTTCTCAGCCAGTTTACGAACTTCGTCCGCCACCACCGCAAACCCTCGCCCTTGTTCACCTGCACGCGCCGCTTCAATCGCTGCATTCAATGCCAACAAATTGGTTTGGTCAGCAATATCTTTAACCTGCTGAGTCATACTGGCAATGGTGCGCGCACTTTGTACGAAATCACCGACCGATGCGGCAATCTGATTCACCGCTTTTTCAATGCTGGCGATTTCGAGAATCATCACTTCTGCGCTTTGATTGCCTTGCTTGGTTTGTTGCAGACTTTGCTCGGAAAGCTTATGCACATCTGCCGCAGTCGCCGCCACTTCCGAAATACTTACCGTCATCTGTTCCACCGCAGCTGCTGTGGAAGCCGCTGCTTCATTTTGCGACTGCGAACTGTGAGTAATTTTCTGGGAGGCTGCAGAAAGCTGGGTGGTACTCTGGCGAACCTGCTTGGAACTCTCGATAACATTGTTAATAATGACTTGCATACTGCCAATCAGAAGATTGAAGGAATTACCCGTTTCGGCAATTTCATTCTCGCCTTCCACCACAATGCGGTGCGTAAGGTTATTGTCGCTCTGAATAAGGGCAATAGTTTCCTGCAAGGAATGCAATTCGTTAACAATACTTTTAACGATAAACATGCCCGCCATCACGGTCACCAGGATAGCCACTAAACCGAATATTGCACTAGCCATGAACGCCGTGCGGGCACTGGCTGCAGTCGCAGCAGAAGATGCCCGTATGCGCTCGGCGAGCAAATTCTCAACTTCTTTCATGCTATTTATCTTGGATGTAATACTGCTAAACCACTTGGTTGGCTCGATACCAAAATCACCCACGGCTACTTTTTCGATTACTGCCTTACGCATGACCTCCACTTCATCCACAGATGAACCAGCCATTTTACTTTTGAAAAACGCGCGGGCTTCATCTGTCGCGTAATTAACAAACATATCCAGATGCGTCTGCTGCGCAGAAATGTGACCAATAAAAGTCCGATACTGCGCTGGTTCAATTTTATTGGCGGTAAATACCGGTACCATTAACGCACGCTCCTGTCCGGTACGTTCCTTAGCGTAAAGGAAAGCAAGGTATGCCGTCATTTGTTTAGCTACTTGCAAATCACTGGCCTGCTCGGTGATTACCGGCATTATTTCAAGCAAATTAGCAACAGTTTTAGTGTAATAACTGGCAGCTTCTGGTGCGGTGATTCTGAACTGCGAAGCGGCATCACGGTTATCTTTAAGACCATCCAGTTTGCTCACTGCGGCATCCATCGTAGTCCGCAAGGACACGGGCAAACCGGCTGTATTGAGATGGGAATAACTACTCTTGAGCACCCCGATTTTTTGATCTGTTTCAGCGCGATATCCTGGCAAATCATTGGCAAATCGCTCACCTTTGGACTGAATAAAACCCGCTGTGGCACCTCGTTCAATTTGCAGGTTATGCGTAGCGTCACCTATTGCGACAGCGACGTTCATCAATGCTTCGGTTTGCGTCAGACTTCTCCACTCTCTATAGCTTTGTTGAGCATTAATGGCCGAGAAAATAATCAGTCCAATCAGCGGCAGAGCCAGTAACATTATCAATTTTTTTGATATAGAAATATTTTTCATGATTTGCCACATGCCTTATATAAAAAGAACTATTTAATACCCAGCAACAATTAATTCGAATTACTTTTACTTACAACCTGAATCGCTTAATTGTCTATGCTGCGCAATGATTTAAACTCTTAGCTCCCTAGATTCAATTGGAATCTACTTGCTAGTTTTAAAAAATATTACCCTTCACTTTTTTATTACCATCACTTCACTTATTTCAGGTTGTTACGTTAAATTGCGTAAAAATTATTCTTTTTACAGTCACTTGTAACGGCGATACGACTAAAAACTTTAGGGCGCATTTACATAGCCTAGGGAAATTTCAGTACGTATTACCCGGAAACCCCCTGTGTGGCACGACCTCAATTTAGCAGTAATAGAATCCTAAAAACAAAGGCAAAGACTACTAGAACGGCAGCTGTTTAATTTTCCAAAAAAAAACTATTGAACCCCTTGTGAATCAATGAACCTTGGCCTACCTGAAATGCTGAATAAAATCGAAAGAGACTTAATCATGTACGCGCCAATGAATACTGCAGAAGATTGATATACAGAATATGCTGACTAAAAGAATTTGATCCAAAGAATAACGCCTAAAATCCACAACTTTTCAGCTGTTGCACCCGTAAATCAGGCAGCGTAACCAATGAGATGAGTCAACACAGAAAACCGGGAGGAATCTAAAGATCAAAGCCAGATTCGCCCCAGCCTTTGTGGTAATCAAGCGATTGAAAGATTAAATGGAAGAGCACTACCGTGGTTTGGCCAAGAATACCAACCAGACATTTTTAAGAGGTGGATTCAACTCTGAAGTGTAACTTCAGCAAGAGAATTTAAGTGGCGGGCTGCGTTAATATCGGAACCATTTATGCCCTCCGTAAAAAAGCACACATACGGCCACAGTTAAGTACTTAAGTGAACTTATATTTCGCGTTGCCTTCAGCAAAAAGCTGCTACACAAACGATGAGGCCAGCTTAAAGCTGGCCTCATCGTTACTATATTAACAATATAATTATTACTTTTTAACCCACTGATTATGGCCTGAGTTAGCAGTAAAATGGCTATTGCCTAATGTATCCCCAGTTCCCTGTGCGTTACCTGTGGTTGCGGCATCTCTTCCAGCACCATATGCCTTACTGTCGGTAGGCTCGTTATTTTTAACCACCGCTGATGCTAGCCTGAAATCTGGCATACGTTGACCATCATCATTTTTATGGCCAGGATCGATTGTAAAGTCCCGGTTTTGCGAATGGTTTATCAATGCCCCAGGTGCATGAGAGGCTCCAGGCTGATCGCGCTCACCTTCAAAACCAACATACTGTTTGCAGCAATTCCATGGGGTGTTCAGACCTTTCCCAGTAAACGGGGTTGCTTTATCTGCTGTAAATGCCGGCTTAGGGGCCGAAATTGCTTGCGCCTGCGCTAAGGAAGCGCCAAATACAAAACAGGAAGCAATAGCGAGACTAATAACATTTTTTTTCATGAGAAGCTCCTTATATATAAAACTTGCGAGATTAGTTGAATAGAGTCAAGGCACGCCAAGCTTCTACGCCACAGGCTTTTACGGAGCCTACCCATACTCCAAATTTGGCAGACTCAGGCTAGCATACTAAGGGGCAGCTTCGGAATATGTCAAGAACTTTGAGATCGCCAAGTCAAAAAATGTTCTCCTACCTTTAAGTAGCTGAACATTATTCATGAATTTACACCATAAATTATGGACAATGACGGATTCAAAGATATGGTGGCGCTTCCTGAATTCGGCACTACAATCCACTTTATGTAAATTTAGCGATAAGGCGAGTGTACAACCGCCTTATCGCTAAATATTACTCAAGGCAAACTAATTAGGCTTAATGCAACATCTTGCCTTCATGATTTTTTCTCCAGGTTGCCATGAATTCTAATAATTCATCTCCTGTTACTCTGTCATCCTTCTTGTTATCGATACTGCCATCGATTGCATTGAAATGATCTTTTATCAGCGGAACATGTTCCGCTTCAACTGAGTCCAGTGCACCATCCTTATTGGTGTCTGCTAAAACGAAGTCGACAAATAACACTTGTTCATGTGAGATTCTGCCTTTTGGATCTTTTTTTAAATGCTCGAATTGCTTGTCAAAATAAGCCTTATACTCTTCATTAGTCACTGAATTCGACAAATCATCGAAGCTCTTATCATGCTTCATTTCTACCATTTTTTGACCTTCCCTTTGCCACCCAGCTGGATCCTTTACTGCATACGCCGACGTAGCACCCAATACAAGACCGGAAACAATTGCCAGACTAAGAGCAGTTTTTTTCATGATAATCTCCTTAATATTAAGTTATTACATTCATAGGCCAGTAGAGGTGCAACATACCGCACTGCTACTCATCCAAACTGAGCCCGACTATTTCTAATAACTTAGCTGGCTCTGAAAAGAAAAATAACAGTAAGTCAGTGCAGCGTCTGTGCGCTATCGCACACATACAAAAAATAGTTGCAATCACCTTCACAACATCAAGCCGATTCAACAAGCTGTTTTTAAATTAATGCAATTTTCAGTGAAACTCCAGGTCATGATCAGCGCTGGGGTATAATTGCGCCATTTTTTTCGCCACACTCCCTTATGAACGTTTTTTATGAAGAAGATGGCACTTTCAAGGTCGGCTCGATCCTCACTGACAACACAACTTCTCTACAAGTGGAAAGCACGCATGGCAAGCGCAGCAAGATCAAGGCAACCAACGTGCTGTTACGCTTTGCCCAACCGGGGCTGATTGAGTTTATGACACAGGCGGATGGCATCGCAGCCGATATAGATGTGGAATTTCTATGGGAATGCAGCCCGCCAGATGATTTCGGCTTTAATGAGCTGGCCAGTGAATATTTTGGCCACGCACCCAATCCAATCGAAGCAGCGGGCACTTTGATCTGCCTACACTCCTCTCCAATGCATTTTTACAAAAAAGGCAAGGGACACTACAAGGCCGCACCACCGGATGCCCTCAAATCTGCGCTAGCCAGCGCCGAAAAAAAACGCCTGCAAGCTGCCTTGCAAGCACGTTATACCAATGAACTGGTCACTTTCACCTTGCCGCCAGAATTCACCAGCAAGTTACCGCATCTGCTATACAAACCGGATCGTAACACCCTAGAGGTGAAAGCGCTGGAGGCCGCTTGCACCGCTACACACTTGTCGGCCACGCACTTGTTGCAACGCTGCGGAGCAGTTCCTTCCACGCAGGCTTACCATTTGCAGCGTTTCTTGTTTGAAAATTTCCCGCATGGAACGGATTTCGCTGAGATCGATTTGGCTGTCTGGCCCGATCTGCCACTGGCAACGGATACGGCATTTAGCATAGATGATGCGACCACCACAGAAATCGACGATGCTTTTTCGGTCAGAAAGCTTGCCAATGGCAACTGGCGCATCGGTATACACATTGCGGCTCCCTCGCTGGGCATAGCGCCCGGTTCGCCAGGTGATGGCATCGCGATGCAGCGCATGTCCACTGTGTACATGCCCGGGGACAAGATCACCATGTTGCCAGACAGCGTGGTACAAGCATTTACTCTATGTGCCGACAAGGTTTGCCCATCGCTTTCCATGTACCTCGAAGTCGATGCCGAAACTCTGGCCGTGCTCGGCACGGAAAGCCGCATTGAGCGTATCCATATCGCCGCCAACCTGCGCCATGACACGCTGGAACCGCTATTCAACGAGGATACGCTGGCTGCTGGCAAACAGGATTTTCTATTTGCGGCAGAGCTCACGCTATTATGGAATTTAGCGCAAAAGCTGGAAGCAACACGTGGCAAATCTGCCGACAATAATATCCAACAGGTGGATTACAATTTTCACATAGAAAACGACCGCGTTAGTATTAGCACTCGGCAGCGTGGTTCACCCATCGATAAGGTGGTAGCAGAACTGATGATTTTCGTTAACTCGGAATGGGGCAAACTACTCGCGACACACGACGTAGCAGGCATTTACCGTACGCAAAGCAATGGTAAAGTGAAGATGAGCACCGTGCCGGCACCACACCAAGGATTGGGCGTGGCGCAGTATATGTGGTCGAGTTCGCCACTGCGGCGCTACATAGACTTTGTCAACCAGCGCCAAATAATCAGCCTGTTGCGCGAAGATTCACCCGTCTATGCCAAAAATGACACAGCACTGTTTGCCGTTATGCGCGATTTCGATGCTGCCTATGTGGTGTACAACGAATTCCAGCGTAATATGGAACGTTACTGGTGTTTGCGCTGGTTGCTACAAGAAAATATTCAGCAAGCAGAGGCGTTGGTGCTACGTGAAAACCTGGTAAAGCTCATGCACATTCCTTTGGTAAGCCGCATCCCATCACTACCGGAATTGCCGCCTAACACGCGAGTTATCCTGGAAATAGGCGAAATTGACTTGCTCGACCTGAATTTCAATGCCCGCTTCATCTCCACGGTAGAGGAGGAGACTCCCGTTTGCTAGCGATGTTCAAACAGCCAATCGCCATTGCCCTGGCATTTTCGCTAGCGCTACATGCTTTTATGCTGTTTGGCGTCGGCTTCGTCTTGCCCGCCCCACGTAAAATGACTGATTTCATGCAACCACTGCAAGTGGTACTGGTAAACAGCAAATCAAAATCGCGTCCTGTTAAAGCCGATGCCTTGGCGCAACACAACCTCGACGGCGGTGGCAATACACATGAAGATCGTCATGCACAAAGCCCTTTACCCACGCTGAACGACGACAAACAATACACGCCTGAACAATCCGCGCAGCGTGTACAACAGCTCGAACAAGGAGTCAAACTCCTGCTGGCACAGGCAGCCATAAGCACTCACAGCATACCGCAACCAAAAACCCAGGGACAAGAACAACAACAAAAAACCAGTGACAATGCAAATAACCTAGACATGGTGCAGCGCAAGCTGGAGATCGCACGTCTTGAAGCACAAATCAGCAAGGATTTTAATGCTTATCAAAAATTGCCACGGCGGAAATTTATTGGTGCGCGCACTCAGGAATATCGCTTCGCACAATATATTGAAGATTGGCGCATCAAGGTAGAACGCATAGGCAACATGAATTATCCCCAGGCTGCGCGCCAAAAAAATATTTATGGCAAACTGCAACTCAGCGTCTCCATCCGTGCGGACGGGAGCGTAGAAAGAATAGAGGTGAGTCGTTCATCCCGGCAGCCCATTCTGGATGCTGCGGCGCGACGCATTGTAAAACTGGCGGCGCCTTTCTCCCCGCTCCCGCCAGACATCCGCAAAGACACGGATATTCTTACTATCACACGCACGTGGACATTTACCTCAGCCGACACGCTGCAAAGTGAATGACCAATTTCCCTAAAAATCAAATTTGTAAATATCCACGTAGGCGCTTGCCTGCATTCTGGCTTAATAGTGCATGGTTGAAAATAGCTGACAAATTGTCATTCCTTACGAATAAGCAAATTACCTATTTTATTTTTATGCCTCTCGCCCTATTATCAGGTACGCTAAGCGGCTAAACTGCATCAGTCGGATAATTGTTTGACATATTTAGATTGATCATAATGATGAGAAGATGGAAAAACTTAAGCTGGGTTGCGCTACTGTCGGTGCTGCAATGCATCGCGCCGCTAGTGCATGCCCATGTCGGCGGCGATTTCCATTCCGGCAGCGTACATTTTCATCTCAATGGCGACATACTTAACCATAATGACGCTGAAACTGCCAAACCAGAGTTGAGCGGTATCCAGTCGGAATTTCCGACCATTGGCATGGCGCAGGGATATAAAAATGATTACATCCTGTTTTTAACAGGGAGCCATGGACCGTCTCATACTGGATTGTCGGCCTCTTTATTAAATGCAATATCTCTGGGCAATATCAATCAGACAAAACAAACTTTCTTTCGCTTTTCGTATTGCCACCCTCCAGCTCAGGCACCTCCGACGCTTTCCTCAGATAAATAACATACAAAACTTGGGCGTTTCATGTGGTTGCATGGTGGTGTGCGGAGTTTTTACGAATCAGACGAGGTTCTTCTCGCAGGATTTGCATGGCAACACTCACACAACCGCTCATCCCTGCGAACCTTACTTGTTTGATAAGCAACAATGTGAAGAAGTGATGTAGTTATCCATACAT
The DNA here is from genome assembly GCA_003402345.1 of Candidatus Nitrotoga sp. MKT. Classification (GTDB taxonomy): domain Bacteria; phylum Pseudomonadota; class Gammaproteobacteria; order Burkholderiales; family Gallionellaceae; genus Nitrotoga. Next base: position 15,416 of record QFXH01000004.1, read on the forward strand.
CCGACGGAACAAAAATTACTTAACAAATATTTATGGGTCAGGAAATCCATGCACGCTTATGAAATATTCAGGTTAAATCAGCGGAACATTAATTATTGCGGTTAGTATTTTTTGATGTTTCGCCGAATTTCTTCTCTATTTCACCAGGAGAACTGAATGAGGATATTTCTTTTACCACTGGGGTTGGCGGCGCTAATTTTTAATCCCTCTTTTGCTCTTGAGGCGGCGAGCCACGCTCGTTATGAAGCTACCGAAAGTAATGCACTTCGCGCTATTGAGCCAGCCACCCCACTCACGTTAAAAGCCGCCCTCGAATTAGCTTATGGCGCCAATGCAGCCCTGTCCACCGCCAGACGGGAGCTTGAAGCAATTGCTGGCTCAGTCCTTCAAGCTGGCCTGCGGCCCAACCCAAGAGTTGAGGCGTTAATCGAGGATCCACGACCTGCGAATCGTCTCACCGCAGTCTATGTCAACCAGCCTTTGGAGCTTGGCGGCAAGCGACCCGCGCGTATTGCCGCTGCCGAGCGGCGCCATGATGTAGCCTCGGCAGAACTGCATGCAATGCGTGCAGAAATTCGCGCAGCCGTCATGGTGGCTTTTTTTGATGTGCTTGTGGCACAAGAACGTTTTCTTTTAACGCAAGGGTTGGTCGAACTCTCACAACGCGCAACCACGGCTGCCTCAAAACGGGTAACGGCGGGCAAGGTGTCCCCGGTCGAAGAGACTAAGGCACGTGTCGCCGAAGCGAGCGTACGGGTCGAACTTAGTCAAGCGGCCACCAGCCTAAAAATGGCGCGCAAACGCCTCACGGCTATATGGGGAAACGCAACGCCCCGCTTCGAGCGGGCAGAGGGTCAGGTTGAAACGCTGCCCGCACTACCCGCACTGAAAGATTTGACTGCCCGCTTGGCAAACTCACCCGGGCTGGCTCGCGCACAACTCGAAGTGAACCGCCGACAGGCGCTGGTGGAAGTAGAACGTAGTCTTCGCGTTCCAGACGTGACACTTAGTTTGGGTGGCAGACGCAACGCTGAAATAGGCCTCAACCAAGCGCTTCTTGGCGTGTCATTACCGATCCCGATCTTCAATCGCAACCAAGGAAATATTTTGGAGGCGTTACGCCGCACCGACAAGGCACGGGACGAACTGTCCGGAACCGAGATCCGTCTCAATAATGAGATCGCTCAGGCGCTCGAACGTCTTAACATTGCCCGGCAAGAAATTGAAATTTTGCAGCAAGAGATTCTCCCGGGTGCCCAAAGTGCCTACGATGCCGCGACCAAAGGTTACATTATGGGTAAATTCAGTTTCCTTGAAGTGCTCGACGCTCAGCGCACGTTGTTCCAAGCCAAATCCCAATACCTGCGCGCCTTAGCGGAAGCGCATCGATCTGCTGCCGAAATCGAACGTGTTCTTGGCGAAACGCCCGATGGTTCAACGCTTTGATAACCATTAAGGCCGACCGCCACAACGCCATAAGGAAATTGCCATGAAACTAAATCCAAACAAGCAGCAAACTATTTATATTGCTGCTGTTCTAGCGATCGGTATCGTAATCGCCATACTGATTTTAAATAGCCAAGGAGGCACAAAACAGCAGCCACACGAAGAAAATGGAAGCGGGCAGCACAGCCACTCAGAAGAACCGCAGATTGGTCAACACGGTGGAAAGCTGTTCACGCAAAATGGCTATGGGATTGAAATAACTATCTTCGAAGAGGGTGTGAAACCTGAGTTTCGAGTCTATACCTACAAAAATGGCAAGCCGCTCGATCCTGCCGCCAGCAAGGTTACGATCACCCTCGAACGCCTCGGCCAAAAGCCTCATAAAATCACCTTCGTCAAGCAAAATGATTACCTAAAAGGCAAGGCAATAGTTGAGGAGCCGCACTCTTTCAAAGTAACGGTCGACGCGCAATTCGGCAATAAGCCTTATTCGTTTACCTATGAGCAGATCGAAACACGCGTGAGCATGACCGATCAACAGGTTGAGTTAGGCGGCATCGAAATGTTGACCTCTGGGCCCGCGCACATCAAGAGTACATTACAGCTTATTGGCCACATCAGTTTCAATGAAGACCACATGGTGTATATCGTACCGCGACTAGCCGGAGTAGTTGAATCGGTTGGCGCAAATGCCGGTGACCACGTGCGTAAAGGTCATGTTTTGGCAGTGATTTCAAGCCAAGCGCTGGCCGACCTGCGAAGCGAACTGCTGGCGGCACAAAGACGGTTGAGTTTGGCGCGTACTACCTTCGAACGCGAGAAAAATTTGTGGGAAGAAAAAATTTCTGCCGAGCAAGACTATCTACAAGCACGCAACGCCATGCAGGAAGCCGAAATCGTCACTCAAAAGGTAAAGCAAAAACTGGCTTCGCTCGGCGGCACCCTGATGACCAGTAGTAATCTCACACGCTATGAAATTCGCGCGCCAATCGATGGCATCGTGATGAAGAAGCAAATTTCGGTCGGCCAAGTACTTCAGGAGGATGCCAACATCTTTGTCGTGGCTGATATGTCTACCGTTTGGGCGGTATTGACTATCTACGCCAAAGACCTGAATACCGTGAAAATCGGGCAGATGGCCACTGTCAAAGCGACTGCATTTGAATACCAGAGCAGTGGTAGCGTAGACCATCTTGGCGGGTTGCTGGGCGAACAGACCCGCACAGCCGAAGCGCACATTATTCTACCCAACCCCAAAGGCATCTGGCGACCCGGCATGCCAGTCAATATCGAACTGGTGGCTGACGAAATCGAAGTGCCGGTGGCAGTATCCGTGGATGCCATTCAGACTGTGCGCAACTGGACGGCTGCCTTCGTCCGCTATGGCACCTTTTTCGAAGCGCGCCCGCTGGAGCTGGGGCGTAGCGACGGCCAGTTTATTGAAGTGGTCAAAGGGTTAAATGCAGGCGAGCGGTACGCCGCGAAGAATAGTTTCCTGATCAAGGCTGATTTGGGCAAAGCTGGCGCAAGCCATGACCATTAGGAGCCCCTCATGTTCGAAAAAATAATACGTTTTGCCATTGATCAACGCTGGCTGGTGCTGGTGATGGTACTTGGAATGGCAATATTGGGGATCTTTAGCTATCAGAATTTGCCGATCGATGCTGTCCCAGATATTACTAATGTACAAGTTCAAGTAAATACTGCGGCACCTGGGTATTCGCCGCTGGAATCCGAGCAGCGCATCACATTTCCGATCGAAATTGTCATGGCCGGCCTTCCCCATCTGCGAGAGACCCGGTCGCTGTCGCGCTATGGGTTATCGCAAGTGACCGTAATTTTCAATGACGGTACCGACATCTACTTTGCACGCCAGCTCGTCAACGAGCGCATCCAACAGGCCAAGGGGAAATTACCGGCGGGTATCGAACCCCGCATGGGGCCAATCTCCACTGGTCTGGGGGAAATTTTCATGTGGACGGTCGAATCCAAGGAAGATGCACGCAAGGCCGACGGCACACCCTATACTTCCACCGATCTGCGGGAAATCCAAGACTGGATCATCAAGCCGCAGCTGCGGCATGTGCCCGGCGTGACCGAAATCAACAGCGTTGGGGGTTACGTAAAAGAATTTCAAGTCGCGCCATTACCGGATAAATTAGTGGCTTACCATCTGACGTTGCAAGACTTGATTGTGGCGCTCGAACGCAATAATAACAACGTCGGGGCTGGTTATATCGAAAAGCGCGGCGAACAGTATCTGATCCGCGCCCCCGGCCAGGTAACCTCCATTGAAGACATCGGCAACATAATCGTCAACAGCCAACAAGGCGTACCTATCCGAATTCGGGAAGTGGCCGAAATCGGCATCGGCAAAGAACTACGCACCGGTGCCGCGACCGAGAATGGCCACGAGATGGTGCTCGGCACCGTGTACATGCTGATCGGACAGAACAGCCGAACAGTCTCTCAAGCCGTCGCCAAACGCCTGAGGGAGATCAACCGCACGCTGCCACAAGGCGTGGTAGCTAACGAGGTCTATAACCGCACGGTTCTGATCGACAAAGCCATCAGGACCGTTAAAAAGAACCTGATCGAAGGCGCGTTGCTCGTAATTACCATACTATTTTTATTTCTCGGCAACATCCGCGCTGCCATTATTACTGCCCTGGTCATTCCGCTGGCTATGCTGTTTACTTTCACCGGCATGATTACTAACAGGGTCAGCGCCAATCTGATGAGCCTGGGGGCTCTGGATTTTGGCATTATCATCGACGGTGCCGTGGTGATTGTAGAGAACTGCGTACGGCGACTCGCCCATGCGCAAACCGTGGCAGGCCGGGCATTAACCCACGATGAGCGTTTTCATGAAGTATTTACAGCCTCGAAAGAAGCGCGTAGACCGCTTTTGTTTGGCCAGCTAATTATCATGGTGGTCTATCTGCCGATATTTGCTCTTTCTGGAGTGGAAGGAAAAATGTTCCACCCGATGGCGTTCACTGTGGTGGCCGCTTTGCTGGGAGCCATGATTCTGTCAGTCACATTTATTCCTGCGGCGGTATCGGTACTGATTGGCCACAAAGTTAGCGAAAAAGAAAACCGTTTGATGATCCTGGCCAAACGCGGCTACCAGCCGATGCTTAATTTTGCAATGCTTAACAAGCAATTGGTGTTAATCGTGACAATTGTCGCCGTGATACTCAGTGGCCTGCTTGCCACACGCATGGGCAGCGAATTCGTGCCTAGCCTAAACGAAGGCGATATCGCACTGCATGCACTACGCGTTCCCGGAACCAGCCTGTCACAAGCGGTCGAAATGCAAACTGAACTGGAACGGACAATCAAAAAATTTCCAGAAGTCGACAGGATTTTTGCCAAGATGGGAACCGCCGAAATTGCTACCGACCCCATGCCGCCTAACGTCGCCGACAATTTTGTGATGATAAAACCACAATCAGAGTGGCCCAACCCAAGCCGTAGTAAAGCCGACCTGATCGATGCCATGCGGCAAGCCGTGACCAAAGTACCCGGCAATAACTATGAGTTCACCCAACCCATCCAGATGCGCTTCAATGAGTTGATATCTGGTGTCCGCAGCGACGTGGCCGTAAAGGTGTTCGGCGATGACATGGACACAATGAACAATACTGCCGATAAAATTTCAAACGTGCTAGCCAAAATTCCCGGCGCAACGGATGTCAAAGTTGAACAAACCACAGGCTTGCCCATTCTGACCATCAAGATAGACCGCGAGAAAACCGCCCGCTATGGCGTGAGTGTTGGGGATGTGCAGGATACGATTGCAATTGCGATGGGCGGTCAGACAGCCGGAGTATTATTTCAGGGCGACCGCCGCTTCGACATTGTCGTGCGCCTGCCTGAGAAATTGCGGAGTGATATGGAGGCGCTTAAACGATTGCCGATTCGTTTACCTGATGGTCAAGCCAATGACCGATTTCGTTCCAACTATTTGCAACTTGGTGACGTTGAGCACTTTGGAGCCAGTGGTCGCCCCCCATCTAACTATATACAACTAGGTGAAATCGCAGTCATTGAGGTGGTGCCTGGGCCAAACCAAATCAGCCGCGAGAATGGCAAACGTCGCGTAGTGGTAACAGCTAATGTACGAGAACGGGATATTGGTTCGTTCGTCACCGCAGCCGAACAGGAGATTCAGCAAAAGGTTCCGATACCTACTGGCTATTGGACAACCTGGGGCGGCACTTTCGAACAAATGCAATCAGCGGCAAAGCGCCTGCGGATTGTGGTTCCTGTCGCACTACTGCTTGTATTTATGCTGCTGTTTGCGATGTTTAATAACGTGAAAGATGGATTGCTAGTGTTCACCGGCGTGCCGTTTGCCTTAACCGGTGGGATTCTGGCGCTGTGGCTGCGGGATATTCCACTTTCCATTTCCGCGGGTGTAGGCTTTATTGCGCTGTCAGGTGTTGCCGTACTCAATGGCTTAGTGATGATCTCCTACATACGATCTTTGCGTGATAAAGGCATGCATCTTGATGCAGCGATCCAGGAGGGGGCGCTCACCCGCTTACGCCCGGTATTGATGACGGCATTGGTAGCTTCCCTGGGCTTCGTGCCTATGGCAATCGCGATCGGCACGGGTGCCGAAGTGCAACGGCCACTCGCGACGGTTGTGATTGGGGGCATTTTGTCATCAACTGCACTGACGTTACTGGTTCTGCCGATTCTGTATCAATTGGCACACCAAAAAGAAAGCGTCCGGCTACGGCATGTGCATGATGAACCATTCCGTCCACACGATTTCAATGGTACCAGCTAAGATTTACAGCACAGCGAGTGCTAGAAGTCGGACAAACCATTGATTTGCCCGTTCACTAAATCAGACTTCGCTCATAAAATCTGCGCACTGAGTCAACGGTCACTTAAGTCATGCGTTTTTAAAAGATGTAGACCCTGATTATTTATGAGTTAAGATTCTTTATGATAACCAGATCAAATTTTCTACTTAAACCCATCGGATAGCCGTTCTGTAAATTAAATTGTTACGTATGCTAAATAGTGGAGTACTGAGATAATGAAGACATCAAAAATGCGTCTTTCTTTAACTTTAATCATGGCACTGATGGTGGGAACGTTGACTAGCGAAGCAGTATTCGCGGGAGGCGGAGGGTATGGTGGTTGGCGTGGAGGGGGCGGCTGGCATGGCGGCGGTTGGCGTGGTAATGGCTGGGGAGGGGGGCGTGTAGGCATCTATCTCGGTGCACCGATTGGTTTTAACTTTGGCTATTCCCCGTACCCATACTACAGGACACCGTATTATGGATCGCCGTACTATGGATCGCCTTATTATTTACCGGCACCCGCTTATTATCCTCCAGCTTACCCACTAATGCAGCCTGCGCCAATAACTTACACCGAGCAAAGGAACGACCCACCGATAAAAACACAGGAAGCACCGAGAACGTCACAAGATGTTCAAGAGTCCTGGTGGTATTACTGCGTCGATGCCAAGGCCTATTATCCCTACATTAATAAATGCCCCGGAGGTTGGCTGCGGGTCGCACCGCAACCTGCTCCTGATTCAGACGATCAGCCCACTGTAAATAATGTACCTGCGCCATGACCCATAAAATGCGATTTTCTGCTGTGCTAATAACAGTACTTGTACTGAGCGCTTGTTCATCAATACCGACTGGTCCAGGTATGCTTGCGCTACCTGGCACGGGAAAAAGCTTTAATCAGTTCCGATTTGACGAGGCCGATTGCAGGCAATATGCCAGCGCCCAAGTCGATGGCCGCACAGCAAATCAAGCTGCGGCCGATAGTGGCGTCAAAAGCGCCGTAATTGGAACGGCAATTGGTGCCACAGCGGGCGCATTGCTAGGAGGGCACAGTGGTGCTGGCGTGGGTGCCGGATCTGGATTGCTCATTGGTTCCATGGTAGGAATGGATACAGGTGAACGCTCGGGGCACAACCTACAACAGCGTTATGACTTTGCGTATCACCAATGCATGTATGCAAAGGGCCATCGTGTTCCAATATCGGGGCGCTTGGAATATTCGCGGCCGCCTGTCAAGAAGAGTAATTTCGCCTCCCCACCGCCCCCAAGCGCGGTTCCATCGTTGCCATCTACTCGTTCTTTCATACCTCCGCCGCCTCCACGTGGCAATCCACCTCCACCGCCCCCTGATGTTTACACTCCCCCATCGGCGCCTGATGACGCTCAGCCACTACTGACGCCTGATGGCAAATTACCACTAATGCCTTCTGATGATTTTCAGCCGCCAATGCCTCCAAGCGGCAATCCACCACCGCCACCACCCGATGCTTAGTCATCAATGTGGTTCACGAGAGTATTAGGCATCTCAATGCCTCGCCTAAATTTTAGGCTAAGCCGAAAACTTGAGCTTCGTGGAATGACTTAAAGTAAAGCGACGAGCAACTGAAAATTGAGCGTTCTAAATTCTGGAAATCTTTAGTGACGAATCAACAATACTGACTGATACCACTTAAAAAATCTTTGACCTTAACGGTACGGCACGATAAGTGTCAAACTTGGTTTAACCTACCAATTACAACAAGGGGACAGTGGTATATAGTCATGTCCGTCCAACTATCCACCTCACCCGGATTAGCCACAACTGCTACTGAACAGATGCAAAAAATGGGCGAGAATTTTTGCTGTACATTACGGGTAAATTGAGGCGTTTGGCTTCTTTTTTTATTTTTGACGCCAAGCCGTGATTAATAAAATTTGTTACCACTACGATTAACTCGGTATTTTTGGGAATGACGCGCGATTTCTCGCCAGGCTTGCGACCGTTCCAATGTTCGATATCAACAATACCACGAGCAAATAGTTCATCTTTAATTGTTGCGATTTTGTCACCCCCTACAATTAATGCGGCCATTTCATTCCCCATATATAACATGTGGGAATCAGTCTAAAAGATAAACTTCCTTTTTAAAACCAATAAGATATTATATTCTTTGCAGTATTTTAGATATGCGGGCCTGGTTGAGCCAAGTTTGTTAAAACGACAAAATACGGCATCAGCCATATTGATGATGCCGTTAGTTCCAGCTTTGCACTGTTTGTGAGGGGGCTGCATTTAGCTGCATTCAAAAATGCATTGAAATAATACTTCTGGCTCGATCGCGCAATTTACTGACACACTGCATGGATATTCTGCTACTCGAATAACAAAAAGTACCGGTACGTATTCAAGCTGCAACGCGTAGCGTCAAATCCGCCTGTTCCCAGCTCAGCGCAGGCGCGGGACGGCCAAGAAAATAGCCTTGCACCAATTGCACCCCGGCATGTTGCGCAAGTTCGAGTTGGCTTTGGGTTTCAATACCCTCAATGATCACTTCCGCGCCAAGTTCATTAATAATTTCAACCAGCTTGGGCAAAATACGTTGCATGCGGTTGTTATGTTCGGCAAGGTGGATAATACTGGTATCAAGTTTCACATAATCCGGCGAAAATTTGCACAACCGGTTGATATTGGAGTGTTCTTTACCAAAATCATCAATGGCAATCTTGTAGCCGCGTTCACGATAATTGGCAATGGCATCATTCAGTAAGTCGTCCTGACTGACTGCGCTTTCATTAATTTCGATTACGACTTTATCTGTCGGCAACGAATGGTTATGCAATACCCGTTCGAATATTTTTCCATGGGAATTGACTGCCACCAGCAGCTCGGGATGTACATTGAGGAATAACAACTCTTTGCTTGAGCCCATGTTTAAATAGTTTAGCGTGTGCAAGGTACGGCATAAACGATCAAACTTTACCAGCTTCTCGGCGACCTCTGCCTGTTTGAACGCGATGGGCGGCGCAATAGCATTACCTTTAAGATCGAATGCCCGTAGCAATGCCTCATATCCAAAAAGTGCATTGGTGGCCAAATTGAATATTGGTTGAAACACGCTACGTAATTGCAAACCAATGAAGTTTGCCCGTACATCGTTTTCTTGAACTTCAAGCCTATAGTCATTAAGGCTAAGACTTAATACATCGCGCAGTTCATTCTGTAGTGCATTTAAGCGATAAAGTTGTGACATGACAAATACCCTTATTTCCTGGAATAAATTTGGTCGAACAAGCCGCCATCTTTGAAATGGACTGACTGCGCTTGTTTCAAGCTACCAAACACTTCGTTCACGGTAAACAGCTTGAGTGGCGGCAAGGTGCTGGAATATTTCGCCAGAATCGCTGGATCACGTGGGCGCAGCTCATGTTGAGCGGCGATATCTTGTGCTTCCGGTGAATACAGATACTGCAGGTAGGCTTCCGCTACTTTGCGCGTACCGCGTTTGTCTACCACTTTGTCAACCACGGCCACCGGCAGATCAGCCACAATGCTGACAGCCGGGTAGGCTATGTCGAATTTGTCGGCACCATATTCCTGCTTGATTAATTGCACTTCATTTTCAAAGGTAACCAGCACGTCTCCGATATTGCGTTGTACGAAGGCCGTCGTTGCTCCACGTCCACCTGTTTCCAGTATGGGTACATTGGCAAAAATCTTGGCTACCAAGTCCCTTGCTTGTGTTTCATTCCCGCCTTGTTTGATGATTGAACCCCAAGCTGCCAGATAAGCATAGCGTCCATTGCCGGACGTTTTTGGATTCGCAATAATGACCGACACACCCGACTTCGCCAGGTCAGCCCAATTTTTAATGCCTTTTGGATTCCCTTTACGTACCAAAAACACCGAAGTAGAGCTAAAAGGCGAACTGCCATATGGCAAACGCTCAGCCCAATTAGCTGGAACCAAATGCTTGTCTGCCAGAACGTCTACATCAATAGACTGGTTCATCGTCACCACATCTGCCTCCATTCCATCCAAAACAGACCGTGCCTGTTTGCTGGAGCCACCATGTGACTGATTAATGGTAAGGTCATCTGCGGATTTCTGTTTCCAGAATTTGATAAATAGTGGATTGTAATTTTTATAAAATTCGCGCGACACGTCATAAGACGCATTTAGCAGCGTCACCTTGGCAGCAAAGCTGGGTTGCACGACTGTTGTTAACAAGGCAAGTGACAGAGAGACTGGCAACAAATATTTTTTCATTTCATTATTTCCTTTCGTCATATTCTGCTGCGGCCATATAACTTCTTGTAACCATTTATTTCTTATGCCATTCTTTATTAAAAACAGGGCAGATGCAGCATCTGCCCTGAAACTGGACAGGGCTGTCCAGGAGGGAATGAAACAGGATTTTTAAACTAATAGATTAAAGTTAACCGCTTACAATTTAAAAGGCAAAAACCGAAGTTTCAACATATATGAAGGTTGAATTGTCCTTACGTCCGGGATCTAATTTCTGGGAAGTCTTTATCGTAAAATCTCCTGCCTTGAAGTAGGCATAACCTATATTCAGCGCTAGGTATTTATTAACTGGATATCGAAAGCGGATATCAAATTCTGAACCTACGTCATCCCCACTTTTACCAGTCTGGTCGCGCAGACCCGCGTTATTCCAGCGGTCCGTCGCACTGGCCAAATTATATGAGCTGACGCCAGCATCAATCTTAAGCTTTTGTAGAGGGGTAAACTCAACGCGAAGCTTGTTGGTGACGATATTTTCCATCTGGAAATAATCATTATTGGACCACGGCCGTGCGAAGCCGAATAACCTTTCAAACCGTTGACTTGTCCCGTCTGTTGGATTTTTATCACCGCTGGCAAACCCAAAGCTCCAGCTGAAACGGGGCTTCCATGGGATTTCGGCGGTATAGCCTGCTTCCAAGTTATAGGCGTAGGCATCGTGATCAACCGCGCCATCCCGCCCCCATTGCTTAGCGTAATTCAGGTCATAATCCAGGCCGGTCTTGCCAATGACACCAAAACCGCGCAAACCCAGGGTATGAATTTCACGATCTTTCTTGGCGCTTGCGGCCGCAAGTTTCCCATCCGAACCAAATTCAACTTTGCTGCCATTTTGCTGGAGCAAATAATAATAAGGTTGTAGGGATACAATTTCTGACCACTTACGCCAATCTCCAACCGCAGCATAGAGCCACTGGGCTTTATCGACCTTATCTGCGGAATCAATGAAGCGGATTACTGGCTGCAATGCAAACAATTCAGCCTGCCAGTCACTCTTTTGCTGCCCTAACGTCGCCCGTACACCCTGGAATGAATTCGTGGTATTGCGCCATTCATTCCGTGCAATCAGACGGCGGTCGGATAATTCGAAGGCCATGCGGCCAGCTTTCAGGCTAACGGGACGGGCATTACCCAAATCATCTATACCCAGTGCATCTTTAAAATACAATTCTCCGTAACCCTGGATTACATCCAAATAGTTAAAATCCCGGTTGTCTGGTGCAAACTGGCTGTTAAAACGCCGGGAATCCTGGATTTCAACGGTGGCACGAAACGGATCAAATTTGCTTTTTACGGCAGCATAGAGTTTAGTGCGTTGTAAGAATGGTTCATCCAGAGTCTCTTTTTGACGCCGATAGTCATTATCACGATATTCGTAGCGAAGCCGGTATTCCAGCCCCAAGTCCAGCCAGTCCACGTTTTTAAAGGCTTCCGTATCATTCAGCCAAGTCTTGTTCGCCTGCCTTACATAGCGTGGCGGTTCAGTTTCAGGTTGCAACCCATAGCTACGAACAGGAATATAATATGTGGGGTTTTCTGCCTTAGAGGACTCCTTAGCCTTCAGGAAAGCATTCTCCCTTTCTATCTCCTGTAATCGTTCTGATATGCGCCTTTTTTGGTCCAGCTCATACTCCTGCTCGCTTAATTCTGGTACATTTTCCTGCGCAAAGGCGATGAGTGGCGTTATTAATACAGTACTAGCCAGCAGGCTGGTAATTACCCGCAACCGGAAAGCTTTTTTCTTGTGTAGCCGCAATGCTTTCATTCATGAATTCCTTAAAATTATGGGATACCCAATGTCCCCGTCAGTCTGGTAAAACTCTTTATTTATTATTTATCCCATTCTTCAGGTTATAACTTTGCAAGTGATACTTCGGTAGATTTCACTAGTGCCACTACGTCTGAGCCAATTCTCAACTCCAACTCATTGATGGAGCGGGTGGTAATGACTGAAGTTACCGCGCCGAATGGTGTTCCCACCACAACCTCCGACACCACTGGTCCGGTCACGATTTCAAGAATCTTGCCCTTGAATTGATTCCTTGAATTAATTGCTTTGATGGTCATTTTTCCTCCGGAAAATTGGTAATTTTTAAAAGACTGCATTCAGTCCTAATATCTAACATCGTTATATTCGTATTAGTAATATCGCATTGCACCAGCAATGAACTTGCTAATTTAGCCATGCCTGTTCCCATTGAATGTTCAACGGGGATTGCGCAGCCTTGATTGCATTTATGCCTGCCCGGATTTCATAGAGCAGCAGGCTATTCGAATAACCGTTTAGCTGCCGCAAGACCGCATCGACATTTAAATACTCCTTCTGATCTTCGGTTCCGATTACGAATTGAAGGGCATTCTGGTAATTATCCAATTCGCTGTTTGTAGTTACTGCTTGGGTGGCTAATTCGTCTTTGTTGTGTGTGTCCATAAGCTACTCCTTAATTGATAGGAAAATTGATTTTCAAAAATTAGATTGGCTACGCAACACATTCGACGAATCAGCCAGATATGCATAACCGTTATTTTTTGGAATAAATCTGATCAAACAAGCCGCCATCAGCAAAGTGTTCCTTTTGCGCTCTATTCCAACCGCCGAACTCCCCATCAATCGTAATAAGGTTCAATTTCGGGAATTGTTTTGAGTACTTCGCAGCTACTTTTTCATCCGTGGGACGATAATAATTTTTGGCGGCGATTTCCTGGCCTACTGGCGTATAAAGATAATTCAAATAAGCTTCCGCCACTTTACGTGTGCCATGTTTGTCAACGTTTTTGTCAACCACGGTAACGGATGGCTCAGCCAGAATGCTCAGCGAAGGTGCCACGATGTCAAATTTATCCGGTCCCAATTCTTTGACAGCAAGATTTGCTTCGTTTTCCCATGCCAGCAGTACGTCGCCAATTCCGCGCTCAACAAATGTAGTTGTGGAACCACGCGCGCCAGAATCTAATACAGGCACATTGGCGAACAATTTGCCGACAAATTCCTTGGCTTTGGCCGGGTTATTGCCATTCTTCTTTAACGCATAACCCCAAGCTGCAAGATAATTCCAACGTGCACCACCAGAAGTTTTAGGATTAGGCGTAATGACCGATACACCGGGTTTGATCAAATCATCCCAGTCACGAATTTTTTTTGGATTGCCCTTGCGCACTAAGAACACGATAGTGGATGTATAAGGCGAGCTATTGTGCTGCAGGCGTGTTTGCCAGTTAGCCGGGATCAAACCAGCCTTGCTTTGCAATACGTCCACATCGTAAGCCAGGGCGAGTGTGGCCACATCTGCTGCCAAGCCATCGATAATGGCACGTGCTTGTTTACCAGAGCCGCCATGCGATTGCTTGATGGTGACATCATCACCGGTCTGCGCTTTCCAGTGCTTGGCGAATGCTTCATTGAATTCCTGATAAAGCTCACGCGTTGGATCGTAGGAGACGTTCAGCAACTTGATGTTTGCCGCCAAAACGACTGGGCTTATAGTGGTGAATAGCAATGCCAGTGTCGATGTGATAATAATTTTTTTCACTTAGATTTCCTTTATAGTTAAAGCCCATTAACAAATTTGACGCCAATACGCTTCAGCGAGATGCGCATTCTGGAGAGATTTTTTTCTTGCGTGAACCAATTAATTCTTAATTGCATATCTGTTTTTTGCATATAGGACGAAACGAAAAAATGGGGTAGGTCATGCAACGAAATTGACAGTCCCGGACAAAACACGGAAACTACGCGTCAGTGCCGATTTGACATCAGCTTGCGGGGCACTTTAAAAATTCCAGCTAAAGCGAAGCGACCCGCTCCGCTTTAGCTGAACGGGTTTTGTTTTTGAGGATCCTTAATTGAACGCATCAAATAACATCGGCATCGTCAATGCGCAGTACGCGCAGTTCAATACCCCAATTTCATGTAAAAGCGGGGCTGTGTTGCCCAATTACGAACTGGTATATGAGACTTACGGCACGCTAAACAGCGATAAATCCAATGCCGTCCTGGTTTGCCATGCGCTTTCCGGACATCATCATGTAGCCGGCTATTATGCGGATGATCCGAAAAACGTCGGTTGGTGGGACACGATGGTAGGTCCCGGTAAGCCTATCGATACTGAGAAATTTTTCGTCATCGGCCTGAACAATCTTGGTGGCTGCCATGGTTCCACAGGCCCCATGAGTATCAACCCGAAAACTGGCAAACCTTATGGCGCAAGTTTTCCCGTGGTGACAGTGGAAGACTGGGTGGAATCGCAAGCACGTCTAGCCGATCAGCTCGGCATTGATCAATTTGCGGCAATAATCGGCGGCAGCCTGGGTGGAATGCAGGCATTGCAATGGTCGTTGGCACATCCTGGGCGGGTGCGCCATGTACTGGCGATTGCCTCGGCACCCCGCCTGACCGCACAAAATATCGCATTCAATGATGTGGCGCGCAATGCAATTTTGACTGACCCCAATTTTTACGGTGGTGATTATTATGAACACGGCGTGGTTCCTACACGTGGCTTGCGCTTAGCGCGCATGTTGGGACATATCACCTATCTTTCCAACGATGCGATGGCGGACAAATTCGGGCGTGGGCTGCGCTCCGACAAGTATAGCTACAGCTATGATATCGATTTCGAGATCGAATCTTATCTGCGCTATCAGGGCGACAAATTTGCCGCTTATTTTGACGCTAATACCTATTTGCTCATGACCAAAGCGTTAGACTACTTTGATCCCGCCCGCGAATACGATGATGACCTGAATAAAGCTTTCGCCGTTGCGCGTGCAAATTTTTTAGTTGTGTCATTTACCACCGACTGGCGTTTTGCACCAGAGCGTTCGCGCGCCATCGTCAAATCACTGCTTCATAATCGCCTTAAAGTTAGCTACGCTGAGATTACCTCGACGCATGGACATGATTCTTTTCTGATGCAGCATACGCATTACCATAATGTGATGCGCGCTTACTTCGACAATATTGCCAGCGAGTTTACTGCATGAGCACGCACGATCACTCCACACTCGCCGCAACCCGTCCTGATTTTGCTGCAATCGCGGCATGGATTCCGCAGGGCGCTTCAGTGCTGGACTTGGGTTGCGGTGACGGCAGCCTGCTGCGCTATTTGCAGGGTACAAGCAAGGTGCAGGGCTACGGAGTGGAAATAAGCGACGATAATATCGTGGCATGTATTCGGAATCAGGTGAATGTCATTCAAGGCGACTTGGAATCAGGACTTTCCGGCTTTGAAAGCAATGCTTTTGATTATGTCATCCTGTCGCAGACGCTACAGGCCACCCGTCACACGGAACCTCTGATGCAGGAAATGCTGCGCGTGGGGCGTGAGGGTATCGTCAGCTTTCCTAATTTCGGCTACTGGCGGAACCGTATGGACATATTACAAGGCAATATGCCAGTGTCTGAAGTTTTGCCCTATCAGTGGTATGACACGCCCAATGTTCATCTGTGTACGCTGCATGACTTTGAAACGTTCTGTCACGATAACAAAATATACATTCTCGACCGACGCGTCATGACAGGCGATAGCGAGATAAGACTATTGCCAAATCTATTAGGCAGCACAGCAGTATATCGCTTCAAGCGTGCTGTTTAATCCATGAGTGTGATGGCGCAGCTGTTCACGCGGCGCATGTTGATTTGTATATTTACAGGCTTCAGCTCCGGCCTTCCGTTGTACTTGTTGTTCAATTTGGTGCCCGCCTGGCTGCGTAGCGAGCAAGTTGATCTTAAAACCATCGGCCTGTTTGCGCTGATCCAATTCCCCTATACCTGGAAATTCCTGTGGTCTCCCCTGTTGGACCGCTATGTCCTGCCTTTGCTTGGGCGACGGCGCGGCTGGATGCTGCTCACCCAGCTGGGTTTATTGGCTGTAATTGCCTCGATGGGTGCGTTTTCGCCACAAAGTGATCTACACACTATTGCCTACATTGCAACGCTATTGGCATTTCTGAGCGCTACTCAAGACATCGTGCTTGATGCCTATCGACGGGAATTGCTAGAGGAAAGTGAACTGGGATTAGGCAATGCGGTGCATGTAAATGCCTATCGTATTGCAGGCTTGGTGCCGGGTTCACTGTCATTGATCCTGGCAGATTTTATGCCGTGGAGCATCGTGTTTATCATTACAGCGTTGTTCATGTTGCCCGGCATGGCGATGACGCTCATGGTGAAAGAGCCATTGAATATTAACCCGCCGAAATCCCTGCGTGATGCGGTTGTCGAACCGTTTCACGAATTCATCACTCGGCATGGTTGGAAAAGCGCGCTGCTCATCCTCACCTTCCTGTTCTTTTATAAACTCGGGGACAGCATGTGCACCGCACTGGCCACCCCGTTCTACATGGATATGGGATTCTCTAAAACACAGATCGGCCTGATCGCCAAGAATGCGGGACTATGGCCCGCTGTAATTGGCGGCTTGCTTGGCGGATTATGGATGGTAAAGATCGGCATCAACCGCGCCTTATGGTTGTTTGGTGTCGTTCAAGTGGTATCAATCTTTGGTTTCTTCTGGCTGGCATCTGTGGGGTACCATGCCGAAATTACCACCGTGGAACTCACCCAGCTCGCCATAGTGATTGGCATAGAAGCCTTGGGCGTGGGACTGGGTACAGCCGCGTTCGTCGCCTTCATTGCGCGCACCACCCACCCCGCCTACACCGCCACACAATTTGCGCTGTTCACCAGCCTCGCAGCGATGCCACGCACCTTTGCCAACGCAGCGACGGGTTGGTTGGTGGAAACAATCGGCTGGACGGGATTCTTTTTGCTGTGCGCACTGCTGGCACTGCCAGGAATGTTATTACTATTAAAAGTAGCACCGTGGAATGGGTCAAATTCATTGACACATCAATGACCTTAGCAAAACACTGAAATTGTATCCAATTGAAATTTAAAAAACTAATATCTAACAAATTAGTGATACTTACGGAGCCAAGGAAACTCCGTAAGTTAGGCCAGTAGGACTGGTGTTCAAAATTTACAAATAGCTATTTGTTGCGTTCCAGCTGTCGCACCACGCTTAGCAGACGATCAATTTCTTCATAGGTATTGTAAAACGCCAGCGACGGACGCACGGTCGCTTCGAGTCCGAAGCGACGCAGAATTGGCTGGGCGCAATGGTGGCCGGAGCGCACAGCAATTCCTTCCCTGTTAAGCGCGTCACCTACTTCGGAAGTTTGGTAACCTTTCAACACGAAGGACAGCACGCTAGTCTTCTCCGGTGCAGTACCAATCAAACGCAGGCCAGGAATGCTATTTAACCCCTTAATCGCGTACACCAGCAACTCGTGCTCATAGCGATTGATGTTATCGATGCCGATCTTCTGCACATAATCAATGGCCGCACCAAGACCAACCGCATCGGCAATGTTGCCTGTCCCTGCCTCGAAGCGCGTGGGCGCGTCGTGGTAGCGCGTTTTTTCGAAGGTAACATCTTCGATCATGTTGCCACCGCCTTGCCACGGTGGCATAGCTTCCAGTACTTCCCTCTTGCCATACAGCGCCCCGATGCCAGTCGGTCCGAATACCTTGTGACCAGAAAATACAAACCAGTCACAATCAAGATACTGTACGTCGGCACGCATGTGCGAAACAGATTGCGCGCCATCAACCAATACTCGAGCGCCGTGGCGATGTGCCATTTCCACCATCTGTTTAGCGGGAGTGACCGTGCCGAGCGCATTGGAAACCTGGGTGAATGACACCAGTTTGGTGCGGGAATTGAGCAGCTTTTCATACTCATCGAGCAGCACCTGACCGTTGTCATCTACGGGTGCAACGCGCAGCTTCGCGCCCGTCTCGGCACACAGCATTTGCCAAGGCACGATGTTGGCGTGATGCTCCAGCCAAGTGATGACGATCTCGTCGTCCTTAACTATGTTCTTGCGTCCCCAGCTTTGGGCGACAAGATTGATCGCTTCGGTCGTGCCACGCACGAACACGATTTCGCTGCTGGAACTGGCATTAATGAAGTTGGCGACCTTGTCACGTGCACCCTCATAGGCATTGGTAGCTCGTGCCGCAAGTTCGTGTGCTGCACGATGGATGTTAGAATTCGCGTGCTGATAGAAATAGGACAAACTGTCGATCACCGATTGCGGTTTCTGGGTCGTCGCTGCATTGTCGAGCCACGCCAACGGACGACCATTCACCAACTCTTTCAGAATAGGAAAATCACGACGCACCGCAAATACATCGAATGGCGGGTGAGCCGAAGCTGCAATCTGACCTGATGCAGGCGTTTGCGGCAAGCTGACCGGTGCTGGATTTCGGTTAAATCGTGCGGCTTCTTCCAGAAAATAGAACGTTGCACCGGTCGCCCTCGGATGTTCCTTGGCGTTTTCTTTTAGCAAATCGCGCAGCACGTCTTCACCGGGCAATCTTGTGCCCAGATTCGGTGTTAATCCAAAATCAGCACCGGGTACAAAATTGCGACTAACCGCCACTTCCGGTGCCGGGTTATCGCGGGTCACCAAGTGCAAATCCAGCGGATCGTGGCCAGCCAATGGCAAAATTAAATCATTTGTACGTGGCGGTGTGGTAACGCTTTGGGAAGGCGTGTGAGGGGACGGATTGCCCGGCACGGCAGAAAAAAATTCATTCGCCAGCCGAGCGATCAGCGCAGTATCCGGCACAAAATTTTGCCCGTCCGCCAATGCGGCAACATCTTCGTGCGCTGGAATACCGCCCGTACTGATATCCGGAAGAGGTAGATTACTTATACTCATGGTACTTATCCACTTCGACATTATCGAGCACGGCAAGCGCATCATCGGTCAATACGGCAAGTGAGCAATACAGCGAAACCAGATAGGACGCGATCGCTTTGCGATCGATACCCATGAAACGAACCGACAGGCCTATGCTTTGTTCGCCGGGAAGATTCGGTTGATACAAGCCCACCACGCCCTGTCGGCTTTCACCCGTGCGCAACAGAATGATGCTAGTCTTGTTCTTGGTGATGGACAGTTTATCTGAAGGAACCAGAGGGATGCCGCGCCAAGTCAGAAACGGCGATCCGAACATGGTAATAGTGGGCGGTGGTACGCCGCGACGCGTACATTCACGACCAAATGCGGCGATCGCCAACGGGTGTGCCAGGAAAAAACCAGGCTCTTTCCATACTTTAGCGATCAGCTCGTCTAAATCATCCGGTGTTGGCGCACCGGTGCGGGTTTTAATGCGTTGGCTATCCGAAACATTGTTCAATAAACCGTATTCCTTGTTGTTGATTAGTTCGCTTTCCTGACGTTCTTTGACAGTCTCTATGGTCAGACGTAATTGCTCGCGAATCTGATTGTGCGGGCTGCTATAGAGGTCTGACACACGGGTATGGACATCAACCACAGTATTCACTGCACTTAGCATGTATTCCCGGCCCCATTCTTCATAATCGACGAAGGTCTGCGGCAATTCGCGTTCATCACGCTGCGAGCAGGCAACAGTTACACGCGACGCATCTTTCACCTTGTTCACGCGATAAATACCAGCCTCGAGCGGCACCCAGTTCAGCATATGTGCGAGCCAACGTGGAGTGATGGTAGAGAGTTGCGGGACGGTTTTCGTGGCATTCGCCAGCGTACGCGCGGCAACATCACCGAGCGCCAATTGTTCTTTTTGGTCTACAGCCATGATCAACTCCTTATGAAATAAAAGAATAAAGTTATTCGAAAAAATGCTAAGTGATATTCCGCCAGTTCTCGAGGAGCTTCAACATGCTATAGCCACCAAACTGCCTTGGAACATCTAAGTTTGAAACATCTAAGAATGTTCGCAGCGCGCAATCAGTGTTGAGAGCCGAACCTCTAACGCACTGGCCAACTTAAAAACAGTTACCAAAGAGGGACTAGCGCAGCCGCGCTCAACCTCACCCAAATAGGAGCGATTGAGGCAGGCACGTTCTGCCAACTGCTCCTGAGACCAGCCACGCTCCTGCCTTAACTGACGTAGCACCAAAGAAAATTGTTCGATGGATGTGCTCATGGTCGGCACATCTCGGTATTAGATAATTCATGCTTCGAACTGGCTTGAGTGATATGGCTATTTGGCGGCACGCTGTGGGTCAACCAGACATTTCCGCCGATGGTTGAGCCCTTTCCGATCGTAATTCGACCAAGAATGGTAGCCCCTGCATAAATAACCACATCGTCTTCCAGAATCGGATGGCGCGGCTGACCCTTTTCCAGGACGCCGTCTGCACCCACTGAAAATCTTTTTGCCCCCAACGTCACTGCCTGGTACAAACGAACTCGTTCGCCGATGATCGCAGTCTCGCCAATCACCACACCGGTACCGTGATCAATAAAGAATCCGGAACCAATCTGTGCGCCCGGATGGATGTCGATGCTGGTTTTAGAATGGGCCAGCTCGGCGAAGATGCGGGCAATCATGGGAACACCCAGACGATACAGTTCATGCGCCAGACGATGATAAATGATGGCCTGTGCACCGGGGTAACACAACAGGATTTCATCCACGCTATGTGCCGCCGGATCGCCGATGTAGGCTGCACGCACATCGGTATCCAGCAAACTTCGTACCTTGGGCAGCAAGGCCGCAAAAGCCAGTACGATATCCCTCGAGTGAGCCTTGATGTCATCGTCCGGTTCCCGGCCGGATTGCCGTGCAGTGTAGTTCAACTCCAGCAGCACTTGCTGATGTAAGGCATGCAATGTGCTATCCAAGGTATACGCCACAAAGAAATCTTCGCTCTCCTGCCGCAGATCAGGTGGACCGAGACGCATGGGAAACAACGCCCCGCGCAATCCTTCCGCAATATCACGGATGGAGCTTGGCGAGGGTAGTTCGCGTCCGCCGCATTCCTGATTTCGTGCACAGGTTTCACGCCAGTGCCGACGCACTTCGTGTAACTCCCTGACTACATGATCCAGCCCCCAGTTATGATGCGAAACGAAGGTATCCATCAATCTCATACTAGCAAGCCCGTCGCGTTGGAAGCCCCATCGAACAGGATGGAATGGATTTAACACCAGCGTAGAATTTAGCGGTAACTTGAGCTTGCATGTGTGCAACACCCTGATACAAGCTATGCCTACTTTGAGCGGCAATAAACATACAACAATCTCCTCAAACAAATATCTACCAAAACGGGCGCTGTGCGAGTGCAAGCGCATCCTTGATAATCAAGGATGCTGATCGTACTCTCCCAAACTAAAATCAATAACTAAGAAAAATAGATAAGCAATGCACAAAACAGAATATCGGCGCAAAACCTACCCAAGCTATTATTCATAGGCTTTGAGCGATGCGCGATTGATCAATAATGTTTAAATAGAGACAATATCTACAAGCAAAATGAGCAACCCATCGTTATATTTTTTGTTATCTTGGGTCTCTTTAGTGAGGCTAATCATATGAAAATCGGAATACCAAAAGAAATCAAAGCAAACGAAAGCCGTGTCGCACTGGTTCCATCCGGCGCAGAATCGCTTATTGCGGCCGGGCATTCTGTGCTGATCGAAGCAGGTGCAGGATTGGGTAGTGGCTTCAGGGACGAGCAGTATCTTGCGGTAGGTGCAGGCATCGTCCCCAATGCCGACACAATATGGGAGGATGCCGATCTGATCGTTAAAGTTAAAGAGCCGATTGAGCTAGAGTGGCAGCACATCAAGACTGGTCAAACACTGTTCACCTATTTTCATTTTTCCGCTAACGAAAAACTAACCCAAGCGCATCTGGATTCTGGTGCAACTTGCATCGCTTATGAAACGATTGAATTACCTACACGCGAATTGCCACTGCTGACACCCATGTCTGAAGTCGCCGGACGCATGGCCGTACATGAAGGGGCCAAATATCTCGAAAAATTATATGGTGGACGGGGCGTTCTGCTAGGTGGTGTCCCCGGTGTGTCACCCGCACATGTTGTCATCCTCGGCGGCGGTGTAGTGGGCATGAATGCCGCCAAAATGGCAGCAGGTTTGGGTGCAAGTGTCACCATCCTCGACATTTCACTGGAGCGGCTACGCTACCTGAGCGATGTCATGCCCGCTAACGTACAACTGATTTTTTCCAATCGACACAATTTACTGGAACAGATTGCCACCGCCGATCTTGTTATCGGCGGGGTGTTAATCACTGGGGCCATTGCACCCAAGCTGATACGCTACGATGATCTCAAAACCATGCGCCAAGGCTCCGTGATAGTGGATGTTGCAGTGGATCAAGGCGGCTGCATTGAAACAACCCATCCCACCACGCACGAAAACCCGATTTATGTAGTCGAAGGGATCATTCACTATGCTGTGGCGAACATGCCCGGCGCCCTACCCCGCACTTCCACGCTGGCGCTAACCAATGCAACCTTGCCTTATGTACTGCAATTGGCAAATAAAGGCTGGAAACAGGCACTAAAAGATAACGCTACGTTGCGCAAAGGACTCAATATCGTAAATGGAAAAATCACTCATCACGCAGTTGCCCAAGCATTCAGAATGCTTGCCCACACCCCGGAAAATTTCCTCGATTAACCCCTTGATTAATTCGTGGTACGCAAATCTTCGGCCAGCGATTTTATTGGGCTGGGAGTCGTGGTAAGTTGTGCGACAGCCGCACCTTCATGGAACATCCACAATGTGCCCGGCATCATGGCGTGCCAAGGCTCGTTATCAGTCAATGGCACGGTGGCGATGATAGCTACGCGATCATTGGGCATGGTCACGTGACTGAAATCAACTGTCATATCCTCATCCTTGAGATGCGCCACATTGAATGGGCTATGGCGGATAAGGTAATTTAATTCGGTAGAGCAATGCGCGAAAAGGCATTCGCCGTTAGACAATAAATAGTTAAAGATGCCCATGCCAGCTAGCTGGTCGGTGAGCTCATGTAGCGCGGCAAACAGAACATCACGCGTTGGCGATGTATCATTAAAGCGAATTCTCAGACTTTGCAGCAACCAGCAAAAAATACGTTCACTATCCGTATTTCCCACAGGAACAAAGCCACCATATAACTCAGGCTGGAATTGCGGCAAATTACCGTTGTGTGCAAAAACCCAGTATTGGCCCCACAACTCGCGCACAAACGGATGGGTGTTTTCCAACGACACTAAGCCTTGTGTCGCCTTACGAATATGCGCAATGACGTTAAGGGAATGGATAGGATAATTGCGCACCAGTTCAGCGATAGGCGATTTGGCTGAAGGTTTTGGGTCTAAAAATAGCCGTACTCCCTTACCCTCGAAAAAAGCGATGCCCCAGCCATCAGCATGTACGCCCGTTTCGCCGCCCCGTTTCTGAAAGCCAGTAAAGGAAAAACAAATATCAGTGGGAACATTGCAGTTCATGCCAAGCAGTTCGCACATATCTCAACTCCTGACCTAGCAAAGTTGGAAGTGTATTGCATCTCTAAAAATTATGCTTATTCAAAAACATGATAAGCAAAGCTGAATTTATGATTTTTACGATGCTTCTGGCGTCTATACACTGCACGACTTTCTTGGTTAAAGGATATTTTAATGGCGCAATTCAAAGCGCACAGCGTGTTACCGGGATTCAATCTGGCACTTGGTTTCACGCTTTTGTATCTCTCGTTGATCGTACTGATTCCGCTATCTTCGTTGTTCTTCAAAACAGCGACACTAGGCTGGGGCGGCTTTTGGGAGGTGGCCACAGGCGAGCGGGTGCTGGCCTCACTGCGTGTCACCTTTGTCGCTTCCTTTGCGGCTGCGGTACTGAATGCCATTTTTGGTCTGGTGGTCGCATGGGTGCTGGTACGCTATTCGTTCCCCGGCAAGCGCTTAGTGGATGCGTTGGTGGATTTGCCATTCGCCTTGCCTACCGCAGTAGCGGGCATCACTCTCGCCATGCTGTATGCGCCTAATGGCTGGATCGGCCACTACTTTGCCGAGCATGACATCAAAATAGCGTACACCCCGCTCGGCATAGTGGTGGCGCTCACTTTTATCGGCTTGCCCTTCGTGGTACGAACCGTGCAGCCAGTATTGGCTGATGTTGAGGCCGAAATAGAAGAGGCAGCCGCGAGCTTGGGTGCAAGTCGCTGGGATGTATTCCGTCGGGTTATTTTTCCTTCAATATATCCAGCTTTGTTAACGGGTTTCGCATTAGCTTTCGCTCGCTCGATTGGTGAATATGGCTCAGTCATTTTCATTGCGGGCAACATGCCGTTCATTTCAGAAATCGCGCCATTGCTGATCGTCGCCAAACTGGAGCAATACGATTATGCAGGCGCCACGGCAATTGCCTTGGTCATGCTGATAATTTCATTCGCCCTGTTATTGGCTATCAATGGCTTGCAGTGGTGGAGCAACTGCCGGGAAATTAAATAATGGGCACCACTAAAAATCCAATTTTGCGAGCAGCCGCTTTGCGACTTGCCTGCTTACCCCGTTTCGTCACAATACGGCGTTACTCGAAAAAAATTATCGCTACATATCAACTATATGCCGCGCTCAAATTTTTTACTCGTGCCTTGTCTTGCCTAGAAACTTGAATTTTTAGAGGCGCCATAATGTCTTCATCACATCAATCGATCAACAATCGAAAAATCGCCACACATGAATCCAAAGCGGTGACGCTGGTACTCATCACCGTTGCGCTGTCATATCTGTTGCTTTTTCTCGGCATACCGTTATTTGCCGTGTTCTACGAAGCGCTGGGCAAAGGCTGGGCGCTTTACTGGGCAGCATTGCAAGACCCGGACGCTTGGTCGGCTATCGAATTAACTTTGATTGCAGCAGCTATTGCGGTACCAGCCAACCTGGTGTTCGGGGTCGCGGCGGCTTGGGCTATTGCCAAATTCGAATTTCGCGGAAAAAGTGTATTGCTCACACTGATTGATCTGCCCTATACCGTTAGCCCGCTAGTGTCCGGCCTGATCTGTGTACTACTGTTCAGCGCGCAGGACTGGTTCGGGCCGTGGCTGCGGAAACATGACATCAAGCTTATTTCTGCGGTGCCGGGTATTGTCTTGGTCACTATTTTTGTTACCTTTCCCTTCATTGCACGTAAGTTAATTCCGCTGATGCAGGCACAAGGCAAAGAGGAAGAAGAAACGGCGGTATCGCTCAGCGCTTTCGGCTGGCAAACCTTTTGGCGCGTCATCCTGCCCAACATCAAATGGGGTCTGCTGGTATGGCGTGATTTTGTGTAATGCCCGTGCGATAGGTGAATTCGGTGCGGTGTCAGTGGTGTCCGAGCACATTCGAGGGATGTCCAACATCATACCGCTGTACGTAGTCTCACCTGCAAAATTCAAATCAAGCCAAAGTGCAAGATGATTCTGATATAGCCCATCCCGATGGCTTGTTACCGAGCCACACATGATGGATTAGCAGCCAAACTGGCAGAAATTTACACGGATACTCGTCAATATCGCCACGAATAACAGGCGCAAAAAAACCAGCTTGATGCCCAGACGAGCGATTGCTCTCAACAGCCAGCGAATTTTGTAGCCTACCGCACAACTGAGCGCATGTATCGCATCACCGAGCCCACCTTTCAGCCAACAACGATCTATACGGCTGTCCGACTTCATGTGCCCGATCATCGGCTCTATGGCTTGTCGACGCTTGAGCCAGCGTTTCTCTTTAGGGACGAGCGTCTTGTACTTGCCCCGATGAATCACATTCACGGGGGCTACGTCCTGGTCTACACCCCGGAAGCCCAAATCAACAACAGCAGTGGTTGGCTTGACGCCAATTTTGTCGAGCATCGAGTTCGTCTGCGCCAATTGATGTGCCAGCGTGTGCGCGTCGTATGGGTTGCCAGCAAAGTGCTTGGCACCCACTATCAGTCCTTGATTATGCGTCACGGCCACACTGACTTTGACACCAAACTCGTAAGGTTTGCGGGCTTTACCCTTGGACAGGCATTCCACTTCGGGTGCATGAAGTGCGTAGAGTTTGTTCTTTTCACGGCTCTGTTGGGTACGAATTCGCTCTGCACGTTCAATCAACATAAGCAGATCGCCCAAGGCCTTCTGGCTGAACGGTACGCCTGCTGCATGGGCGCTGACTGCGGCAAGCGCCAAGGTTTGGGGGTCGAGCGTGCGTTGCACTTCACGCATGACACGCCCAAGATCGTGCGCTGGCGTTTGACGACCTTCCTCAGTCGTTTGAACTGTTTGGCATGGGCGTTCCCACCCGCTTTGCGGCGCAGTTCGTGGCCTTCCTTGGCGAAGGTTTGCTTTAACGCTATTCCTGCACGCTTGGCTGCGCTGACCACCTTGTGGCGTGCGATCTCCAGCAAGCGGCTGTCAACCGGATGGGCAAGGGCCTTTTCCTGAACGGTGGTGTCAACAATGATGCGTTTGAATTCGGCGGGCTTGACGGCCTTGATCTTTACCGCAGTTTCGATGGTGAGCTTCAGCAGCCGTTCCATGCCATCTTCACCGATGGCAGTGCGGAAGCGCCCAATCTGGGTTGCGTCGCACGGCAGCCGGGGTTCATAGTACTCCAGACCGCTGAAGAACTGCCACACGACGTTCTCGCTCCAACGCGCAATCAATTATTCATCGCTGAGGTTGTAGCTGTTCTTCAGATACAGCAGGCTGGTCATTAACCGTATCGATAGGCAGGGACCTCCGGCATGGCTGACACCGACACCGGATAAGACGACGCTGTGTCCGAATAGATCAGCTTTCTATCTACTGACCAGCTCTGTCCTTGTGCACAAACAGGGGGGTAACGGAGACTCGATCGATCCATGGTAGACGGGTAGCCAGTACCGCAAGCGGGTGACGTAAGCCGATCATCGTATCCAGGCGGCTGCGAAAAAAGTCCGGTGTGCTCATGACAAAATCCCTCAGAAATCTACTCGGGAAGTAACGATTTATGAGGGATTCGGTTGATTATATTTATATAGAATTCCCTTTGATTATAAGGGTTGTGGTGGTTTTGCAGGGGCGACTATTTAGGTACTTCCAGGGGATTACGTGTAAAGGGTATTTCGAAGCTCGAAACCACGCTAGTGAATGATTTTTTGCTATAGGTAAACGGATAACGGGTTTTTCAAGGTAGTGTAAAACCTTTATCAATGGCCCATAATATAGAGTGATTTGCGAGGTGCTGGAATACCACTTTCTGAAATCGAGCGTGTAGCTACCTTTGAATCCAATCGATTCTCACGGTGTCTATCAACGGTGCGCTCGGTATTCTTCATTACGATATGTTAAATCACTTCTTGCCTTTTTCAATAACAGTGATTCTTTATCTCAATGTTCCCTTTTGAGCAGTGAAAGTGTTTTCGCGGAACATCAATTTAAATCCAATCATTAGGCTTGTTCGCACTGGTGTGCGCATAATTTTAGGAATGTATTGCAAGTTTTGAAATTTCTCCATCCTCATCGTTCTTTGTTCCCATTTTACGAAATATTCGAACTTAGTTAATACTCATCTGTTTCGTTACTGTTTTTGCTGAAAGTCGACAGCCTCCAGTTGGGCCGCACAAAATGGCAGGAGTAGCCGCCAGGATTTCGTTGCAGATAATCCTGATGCGCGGGCTCAGCCTCCCAAAAGTCGCTTGCCGGAGCGACTTCGGTGACAACCTTGCCGGGCCAAAGATCTGAAGCATCAACGTCGGCGATCGTGGCTTCGGCGATCCGTTTCTGTTCGTCGCTGGTGTAGAAAATCGCCGATCGATAGCTCGTACCCACATCGTTCCCCTGACGATTGTGTGTGGTCGGGTCGTGAATCTGAAAGAAGAATTCAAGGATCTCGCGATAGTTGATACGCGCTGGTTCGAAAATGATCTCGACTGCTTCGGCATGGCTGCCATGATTTGAGTACGTAGCGTTGGGGTTACTCCCACCCGTGTATCCGGCCCGCGTCGACAGAACGCCGTCCTTTTTACGAATAAGATCCTGCACGCCCCAGAAGCAACCCCCCGCAAGCACTGTGCGTTCGATTGTCATTGCGCATCCTCCACTTGGTTCAGTTAAGCGCCATAACCTTCGGCTTCCATATCATCCCGATGAATAAAGCGCAGCGAGGCTGAGTTGATGCAATAGCGTAATCCCCCGCGGTCCCTCGGACCATCCGGAAACACATGCCCGAGGTGGCTGTCGCCGTGCGATGAGCGCACCTCGGTGCGGATCATGCCGTGCTCGCTGTCGCGCAGCTCGTTCACATGTGCTGGCTCGATGGGCTTGGTAAAGCTGGGCCAGCCACATCCCGATTCGAATTTATCGGACGAGGCGAATAGCGGTTCGCCCGAGACGATATCGACGTAGATGCCCGGTTCCTTGTTGTCCAGATACTCACCGCTTCCAGGGGCTTCGGTGCCACTTTGCTGAGTGGCACGATACTGCTCCCGGGAGAGCCTTGAGATTGCTTCGGGGTCCTTGCTGAACTTTCGCATTTGATTAACCTTGTTTTATCGTAATGTAAGCTTGGTACGTAAGCCTTTTTTGTTCACATGCCCAATAGAGCGATTCACTTTGGCCGGGGCTTCCTCAGGAATACATCCGGGGAACCATGGCGCCTTTTCGTAATTCTTCTACTGCGGCGCCAACAGCCCGAGCGACGTTGCGAGCTTCCTCTTACAGAACTAACGAAGCGAGCGGAATTTATTGATGAAATGCGGTAGAAAAAGTCGGCCAATACTGGCAATGCATGTCCGCTAAGCTTTTTGCCATTATGAGGTCTCATCCCAAACAACCGTTGGTAGATAAATTACATATTCATTATTTTTTTTGAAGCACCGGATATCCAAGGGTATAAATCCATTTGTCATCTTTTTTGGCGTTCCTTGGCGCAAGGTCTAAAGCTGGCTTATGACACGGTACACAATCAATTTTGTAATCCTTAGATACGGTTTTAACGAGATCATCGGGATTAAAAAATGACCATCCCCAACCATCGCCCCACAACGGTGAGCCTTTGAATCGGCCTTGGGTATCGCGCACAAGGACAAAGAAACCTTTGAGTGTTGTGCCATGTCCCACCGCCGGCCCAGTTGTCATAGTCATGGTCTCGGCATTAAGAAGCTCTTTGACGAGCACCGCTCCATCCGGGAATTGCCTATTTTTTTTGTAATACTCTATGGTTTCTGGTTGAGTGTAGACCACATGATATTCGTGAATATTGGCTACTCCCCCTTCAGCTTTGGTATGGCTCCATGTACCCAATGTGGGCCACAGGTAATAATCCTTAGGGACACTGATGGATCCCGTACTCATATCAACGTTAGATGAAAAGGGTTTTTCTTCGGCAGCTAGAGCTGCACCAGTCAAACCCATTGTGGCAAGAAACAGGAATGATAATGTGATGGTCAAGTGTTTCATGTGTTTCTCCTGATTAGGTTAAGTTTGTCGGAAATATAGTGCACACAATTTGTGTCCATATACGTGATAGTTGGTCTTGCTGACTGTTCCTTCGAAAGTTGATCAGAGACGCTTTCAAAGGCGGGATAAATAAACGACTTTTGAAACTCAATATGAAATTCGTCACGACCTAAACAAGTGGAACTTGACCTTTGAGAACCGTTGGCATGTATCCTCCTAATTAAGCTAGATAATAGTATTGACAAGCGTACATTATATGTACGCACGGTGGCTCACTTATTCGGAATGAGTCTCTTGGTTTTGCGTAACCTTTCAACTTTGCCTGACCGGCTGCAGCAACTGCAGCTCGCTTCTTAAAGCGGCAATTTATTCCCCGCTATGAACATTGGCGCTTGGATAGCCAGCGTAAAAAAGTAAAATCCCCTTAAAATATCGCGAGATAGCCAAAAAAATATCAATGGTCACTTAACATAAATAATATTAAATATAAGAAAGGAAAGAAGAATACTTTTTAATATTCGACTTCCCCATCAACTATTTAAACATAGAGCTAAAGGCTCAGTTTTAATAAGCTGCGAGACCTGATGCGCCGTCCGCCACAGGAAGTCCGCCCGTTACTAAACCTAAAGAAGTGAGGCTTCCGTCCGCCTCGATACGTAAAGCGGCGACCGCACCTGTTCCTCTAAGGAGCTGATATAAATAATGTCCATCCGCGCTAACGTCTATATCTACAGGTTGGCTCATCGCCCCCAGTGAAGCCGCCGCTCCGTTGAGCAGGGTCAGTGAACCCGAAGGCGATAAGCTGTAGCTGGAAATTGTCCCGCTGCCGAAGTTTGCCGCGTAGACGTAACGTCCGTCGTTGGAAATCAAAACCCAGCAAACATCGGTTTGACCGTTCGGAATTGAACCGCTAATAGCTGTTATCGTTCCATCTGCGTTTAATTGATATGACGATGCGGCAGATAGATTTTGCGCGGCGTTAAAAGCTTCGACTACGACTAATTTATCGTCATTGCGAAAGGCTAAACTGAACGGACGCAGCCCGAACGATGCGTTTCTAATCGGCATTGCGCTTGCGTAACCATCCGTTCCAATCGCGAATGCGTCTATCGCATTCTGGGGGGTCAACAAAACATTAGTCGTTTTTTGAGTAACGAGAATAGTTTGACCGTCAGGGCTGAACTTGATCTCTCCGGGAACGGCAATTGGCGAACTTAGCATCCTGAAAGAATTCGGTAGTTCGGTTAAAGTTCCGTCCGGCGCAATCCTGAAACCTCTGATCCCATTTCCAACAACCGAACCATCAAGCGAATAAAGCAAATTACCGTGGATTGTGAGACTTAAAGGCTGGTCGCCCGCAGGTATTATTTGAAGAAATTTAAGCTGTGTTCCTCTCACTTCAAATACGCTGATATTGTCGCTGCCCGGATTAACCGCATACAGAAAACGATTGTCAGGGCTCAGTCTAAGGGGTCCCTGAGTATCAGTATCAACACCTTGACCAAGTCCACGGGTTTTTTCGACGTGGTTAAGTCTTGTAAGAGTGCCGTCACTCGCTCGCGCGTAGGTCACTATCTCGTTGCCTTTGGTAGCGTTCGTCATTGCGAACACCGCTCCTGCTGATTTATTAAGCCCGGGCTGGGCCTGTGCTGAGGCGCCGAAAATTATGGTTTGTAAAGCAACCGCGGTTACTAATGCCGTAATTACTCGTGCGCATTTTGTTAATTTTTCTTTAATCATTTTAGGTAATTCCTTATGGTTGATTTAACAGGGGAGCCGAGGATTAAGTTCGACAAGCGAGTAGAAACATTGCATTTGCTGTAAATTAATTGTCACAATCAATGCTTGTTCGCTCTGCTTGCCAATGTATTCGCATTTAGTGATTAAATAGTTACATTGACTACTTAATAATCTTCTAAGATTACTCCATTGACGCGATGCATGGCACGAAAGGATAGTGATGGATCATGCCATCACTGAATGCTTCAAATCAGTTTTCCCATTATTAGCTCCATCATACTCAAAGAAATCTTCACTTCACCATGACCTAGGATGCGGCCTGTAGCAAGAATATCAATATGAAGATTGGCAGCCTCTCCGAGGTGGTCTAATTGCCCTTTAACTGTCCTCGCGATAAGTTTAATGATACAGACCTTGAAATTGTTTACGTAATTGCACCAGCTTGGGCATGTCGTGGTGGACAATATAGGGCTGGTAAGGATGCAAAGCCAGATAATTTTGGTGATGCTCTTCGGCCGGATAAAACTGCTGTAGCGGCATGACTTGCGTAATGATGGGAGCAGCAAAAGTGTGCGTGGCGGTGAGATGCTGGATATGGCTTTGAGCAATTTTCTGTTGCTTGGCATTGGTGTAAAAAATCGCAGAGCGGTATTGGCTGCCGGTATCCGGGCCTTGGCGGTTGAGTTGGGTGGGATCGTGCGCCACGCTGAAAAATACTTGCAGCAGTTGTTGATAGGACACCTGAACCGGATTGAAATGAATGCGCACTGCTTCAGCATGCCCGGTATTCCCCTCGCTGACTAGTTCGTATCGCGCTGTTGCCGCACTGCCGCCCGTATAGCCGGACACCACGTCAGAGACGCCTTTAACGTGCTTAAAAACAGCATCCACACCCCAGAAGCAGCCACCGGCAAATACCGCCGTTTGCTCGTTTGGTATTGCCGTGGCGGCTGATAATGTGCCTGAGCTGAGCATGAGACATATACTACTGAAAATAAAACCGCGGAGATCTTTGATCGTTAGCATGGTGGTACTCCTTAAAATTAGCCAAAGGTAAAGGCAAACGCTTCTGCGTCGCCATCTAAAAATTCAATATTGAAGGTGTGAAACCCAATCTTCCCGTTTTGCCGTATGAGCTGGTACAGCCGCTGTTCGAGGATTATGCCGTTGCCGAGTGCGTCAATATCTACGCCGTGATCGGCACCGGGGGCGCTCCCATCCAGGGTGACCTTAAATCGTACCGGCTTGCCACTGCGCGAACCGAGCACCAGATGCAAATCGCGTCCCTGAAATTGATAACTGATTGCCCCGCTTGTAGTTGGCGATGCAGCGGATTGCTCGGATACCAGCCATTTCCCCTGTAATGCCCATTGATTTGGCTTGAGCACCGGCGGAATGCTGTATGAGCTGACCACATCCTTGCGTAATATTTCAGGCGAAACCAGGTTTTTCTGGCGTGCATAACCCAGATAGGTTTCCGGCGAACGTTCTATCGCCGCCGCCGCAGCCGTTGCGCCTGTCCCCGCTGCATTTACTAACTGATCGCCCATTGCCAGCACGCCTTGATGCGCCTCCTTGAGTAAAGTCTGGATCATTTGCTCAGTTTCCTGATACGCGCCTTCGCCGAAGTGTTTATGGCGAATTTTTCCATTTGCGTCGAACAAATAATGTGCCGGCCAATATTCATTTTTATAGGCATTCCAAATAACATATTGATTATCCATCGCCACCGGGTAAGTGATGCCCAGTTCGCGGATGGCCTGTTGAACATTACGTTGATCTTTTTCAAAGGCGAATT
The DNA here is from genome assembly GCA_003402345.1 of Candidatus Nitrotoga sp. MKT. GTDB lineage: Bacteria > Pseudomonadota > Gammaproteobacteria > Burkholderiales > Gallionellaceae > Nitrotoga. The sequence goes on from QFXH01000004.1 coordinate 48,775, forward strand.
CCGGGGCGTGGACACCGATGATGACCAAACCTTGAGCGCGATATTTTTCATCCCATGCTTTCAGGTAGGGCAGAGTGCGCAAGCAGTTGATGCATGAGTATGTCCAGAAATCCACCAGTACCACTTTGCCGCGCAGCATCGCGCTGCTCAGTGGCGGAGAATTCAGCCACTGCGTCGCACCGGTCAATGGCGGCATTGTGAGGGTCTCGGCGACGATAGTTGCACCGGGTTTGTGTGCCAATTGCGCAATCAATTTTAGTTCGGTGTTGGCGGTATTTAAATAAGTAAATTGTGAAAGAAAGCGTGTATCCCAGCCCAACGCGATGACCACTACGCCTGCCACCACCGCGATGCCCAATCCTCGTCGCACCCATTCCTCGGCTCCCAGGCCGCGTTTCATCAGTCTGAACATTCGTCCTCCCGCCAATAGAGCAAAACCTAATGAAGTTGCGGCACCGGCGGCGAATACCAGCAGCAATAGGGCGCTATAAAGGTTTGCGCCGTTTAGCGCAGCGCCTGCTAATACCAGACCCAGAATCGGCCCGGCGCAAGGCGCCCATAAAAAGCCGACGGCTACACCCAGTAGCAGCGAACCTTTGAAGTTACCTTGCTGATCGGCGTGTTGCTGCAAACGTCCTCCTAAGGAGACAAATGGGCGCATCAGCCGATCCGATAAGACGGGGAAGATCAGCGCTGCTCCCAATAGCAGCAATAACAACATTGCCACATAACGGCCATATTGATTTACTTCGACCAGCCACGCTCCGCCCACCGCCGCAAAGCTGGCAAGCAGTGTGAAAGTCGCTGCCATGCCGAGCAAGATTGGCAGGCCGGAACGGCGGAAAGACTGATCCGAACGGGCAAAGATAAACGGTAATACTGGCAGCACGCACGGGCTAAAAATGGTCAGCAGACCGCCCAGATATGCCAAGAAAAATATCAGCATAAGGTGTTAGTTTCTTTTGGGTTTAGGCACAAAGCGCATTGCCACCGTGTTCATGCAATAGCGCAATCCAGTGGGCTTTGGGCCATCGTCAAACACATGACCCAAGTGTGCATCGCACAGCACACATTGCACTTCGGTGCGCGTCATGCCGAACTGGTGATCGGCGATATTACGTACATTCTCTGGCGCGATGGGTTGCCAGAAACTGGGCCAACCCGTGCCGGAATCGTATTTGGTACTGCTATCGAACAGCGCATTATCGCAGCACACGCAACGATACAATCCTGCCTCATGTCTGTCATAACCAGGCACAGAAAACGCCCGCTCCGTGCCTTTTTCGCGGGTTACCTGATAGGCCAATGGCGACAGCACTTTGCGCCATTCGGCATCTTTATGCACCTTTAACAGGCTGACGCTGCCCAACGGTTTTCCTTCATCTGAAAATTGCATGATAGTCACCTTGTCGCCACCGGATGCTGCGTTGGCAGAATTTCGGGCGGTCAAAAACACGGCGGCGGCACTGGATAAAGCGAATAAAAACTGTCTGCGGTGCATGATGAGCCCTCCTGCGTATCAAATTTGTTCGAGTAGCAAATCCTGCATTTGGTTTAAACTAACTATCGAAATCAATGCTGATTCGCTCTGCTTGCTAATGTATTCGAATTTAGTCGTTAAATAGTTACATTGTCTAAGTGATATACGTCAGACAATACATGCTCGGAAGCAGAACGGCCCAACGTAAGTTCATCAGATGCCATCTGGATAGACTTAGGCATGTCAGAAGAAAAGTTAAGTAAAAAATTTGCGACACTCGAATGACGGATAGAACCGACAGTTTTGAAGTATTGATGAGGCAGTCTCAGAATGGAGACCAGCGGGCCTATGCTTCATTGCTAAAAGAAACTTCATTCTTCCTCCGTACATTCCTTGCGAATCGCCTCCGCTTCACCAACGAAGTGGATGACCTGTTGCAGGAAATCCTAATTTCCATCCATAAAGCCCGCCATACCTACGATAGCAACCGCCCTTATAAGCCTTGGGTATACGCCATTGCCAAATTTCGTTTGCAGGATTATCTACGCGCACATTATTCCGATCAGCTACGCCATGCCATTGATTTCGATGATTTGGAAGAGAATTTGCAGGAAACTGTAACCGAAACCGCCATTAGCTTCGAATCTATTAGTGGGGAAGTACAAAAGCTGCCCGAAAAGCAGGCGACCATCCTGAGACTGATGCATCAGGAGGGCTACACCGCTAAAGAAGTAGCAGAAAAGATGGGAATGAATGAGTCTGCCGTAAAAGTCGCGGCGCACCGCGCTTATAAAATATTAAGAAAGAAGCTGGAAAAAAATAATGACAAATATCGATAACCTTATTGCGAGACTCGCCCAAGATGAGATAAGAGTGAAGCTTGCGCCGCACCCGTTCATACTGAGTTTCCAGTGGATGGGAGCCGCTGCTATCTATCTTGCAGTATCGCTCGCGCTTTCCGGCCTGCGCCCGGATCTGTTGGAAAGATTTCACAACACGTGGTTCGTCGCCGAGATCGTTGTGCTGCTCGGCATCTTTATCGTTACTTCGATCAGCGCCGCCCTGTTGGCATTCCCTGATCTGTATCAGAAGCGCAATCTGGCCTGGGCACCGGTATGGATGTTCGCACTATTCCTGCTGACCCTGTTTCTTGCCTGGCATGCAGACAGTTCGCCCATACCGCTGCCTGTCCATAACTTTGAGTGCACTCTCGGCATCACGTTAATGGCATTACTACCAACAGTGTGGATTTTCTATTCGATGCGTAAATATGCCAGTACGCACTCTCAGCTGGCAGGCAGCGTTGCACTGCTCTCTGCTTTTAGTGTCGGCGCATTGTGGTTGCGGTTGCACGAAGTGAATGACTCCATCGTGCATGTCATCGAGTGGCATTACTTGCCCATGCTCGCCATAGGTATCATCGGTTTATGGCTCGGGCAACGCGTACTGAAGTGGTGATATGTATAGTTGCAATAGCATTTCCCCCCGAGTATCTCGGCTTTAATAAAATGCTCCATCTTCACACCCAATCAAAGATTGGTCCCTGTGCTCTATAGGACTTGATTTGCAGACGGTGTGCTTGTCCGCCAGCCAAGGATTCGTGAGAGGATATAGAAACTTTCTCCAGCGCTCCGTCACATGACCTTGTTCGAAAATGTTGTTTTCGGTCTCCGCGTGAAGCCGAAAAAGGAACGTCACATTGAAACCGAGATCAAGCGCCGCGTACATGAGCTGTTGCAACTGGTGCAACTCGATTGGCTGGCGGATCGTTATCCGGCACAGCTTTCCGGTGGTCAGCGGCAACGCATCGCTTTGGCACGCGCATTAGCAGTTGAACCACAGATCTTATTGTTAGATGAACCATTCGGCGCGCTGGATACCAAAGTCCGCAAAGAACTACGCCGCTGGTTGCGTCGCTTGCATGATGAACTTCATATCACCAGCGTATTCGTCACTCACGATCAGGAAGAAGCCCTGGAAGTGGCAGACCGCATCGTGGTAATGAACAAAGGCAACATTGAACAAGTTGGTTCCCCCGATGACGTATATGCTAATCCTGCCTCACCTTTCGTCTATCAATTCATCGGCAATGTAAATTTATTTCACAGCCGGACTCATGCCCTTTGGACGCAACAACAAGGCGATGCCGTAGCCTACGTACGTCCGCATGACATTGACATTAGTCTGATACCGCAGCAATCTTCCTTGCCGGTAGTTGTAAAGCAAGTGCGCGCCATCGGATCGGTGGTACGACTGGAAGCAGCAATAGGACAAGATGGTGAAGTGGTGGAGATCGAGCTAAGTCGCGAACGTTTCAACCTCACCCCTGTGGCTGTAGGTGACGAAGTGTTCATCCGACCCCGCCAGATTAAGGTGTTCGAAGCATAACGGAGGAAGTCATGAATTTTCAACAATTGCGCATTATCCGCGAAACGGTCGCAAGCAATTTCAATCTCACCGAAGCGGCTAACGCGCTGTTCACCTCTCAGTCAGGCGTTTCCAAGCACATCAAGGATTTGGAGGATGAACTGGGCATTGAGTTATTCGTACGCAAAGGCAAACGACTGCTGGGATTGACCGAACCAGGGCGTGAACTTGTAGGGATTGTTAATCGTATTCTATTGGATGCGAAAAATATAACAAATTTGGCTAACCAATATAGCGGACGTGATGAAGGTCGCCTTACCCTCGTTGCCACACATACCCAAGCACGCTACGCTCTACCTGGAGTAGTGACTAAATTCAAGAAAGCATTTCCCAAGGTGCATCTAAAACTGCACCAAGCCAGCCCCAATGAAATAGTTTCCATGCTGCTGGATGGCCAGGCAGACATAGGCGTGGCCACTGAAGCACTTTCCGATGTGATCGGACTCGATATATTTCCTTATTATTCCTGGCACCACGCGGTAATTGTACCTACCGGGCATCCCTTGGAAAGTGTTCATCCGATCTCGCTGGAAGCGGTTGCGGATTATCCCATCGTGACCTATCACGATGGCCTGACTGGACGGGCCGGAATAGATCAGTCCTTCACTGCGGCGGGGCTGGAGCCAGACATCGTCATGTCGGCACTGGATGCGGACGTAATCAAGACGTATGTAGAACTGCGATTAGGCATTGGAATCATTGCCTCAATGGCATTCAATCCAGCCAAGGATACCGGGCTTCGATTGCTCGACAGCTCACACTTGTTTGGCAAGCACACCACATATATCGCTTTGCGGCACGGACACTATCTGCGCAACTTCGCATACCGTTTCATCGAGCTTTGTTCTCCCGCCCTTGATGAAGCGGTGATTCGTGCTGGTGTGGCACCGCTTCAGGCTGAATAACGTTAAGGAAACATTTTTTGTGGGCAACAATATATTGTGACGAGGCGGGTTAAGCAGGCAATCCCCGAAGGGGATGCTCGCAAATCTGATTTTTAGAAGTGTCTTTAAGACCAGTTAAAAGTGGACATCCCCGTTTTAAGTGTATCAAAACGGGGATGTCCACTTGTTTGCCAATTTATGTTAAAGATGGCGACTCTAATTTTTAGAGCACGGTGCCATCATATTCCAACCATTACTTGGAATGCTCTGCCAGCCACTTCCGTGCCAGCGCCTGTGCCTGTTCTATTTGTGCGGCAGCCAATTTGTATTCAATACTTCTTCTGCTTCTCTCAGCCGTTTCGTATCCATCCCCTGCCGCCAAGTTATACCACATGTGCGCTTGAAGCCAGTCTTGCGGTACGCCTTGGCCACTTTCATACATCAACCCAAGGCTATGCTGCGCCTTCGAATTTTTTTGTTCAGCTGCCTTTAAATACCACGATGCGGCTTCCTTGAAATCCTGTGGAAGGCCTTGACCATTTGCATACAGCACACCAAGATTGTACTGCGCCATCGCGCTACCCTGGGCTGCCGCTTTGCGGTACCACCATGCAGCTTCTTTATAATTCTGTGGTACACCTTTACCATTATGGTACATTTGCCCAAGATTAAACTGCGCACCTGCGTGACCCTGTCCAGCAGCTCTGTGATACAACGATGCTGCTTCATCATAGTCCCGTGACATACCTTCACCATACTGGTACAAAATTCCAAGAGAATTTAGCGCATCCGCATCCCCCTGCTTAACTGCATATCTATACCATACCGCAGCTTCTTTGAAATCTTGGGCAACACCTTGGCCTTTGTGGTACATCATACCAAGATTGTATTGGGCAGTTGCATCGCCACTGACTGCAAGCCGACGAAATTCTTTTAATGCAGCGGGATAATTGCCTTTTTCATAAGCCTCAGTCGCATCTTGCAAATCAGCTTGCGCACCTGCGCTCATCGCAAAAAAAATCACTGCCAACAATAGCCTGAATAAATTTACCGTAATTGTGTTGTGCATTTTCCATTCCTCGTAATTTAAGTCTATTAACCCGACGTGATTCTATTCTACCCTACACCTTCGCTGCCATTTTTAGATCTGCCAATAAATCTTACCCACGGATACCAACACCATCTACTTTGAATGCTTGGATTATGATCACTAACGGTGCTCCCGTATCCTACCACCATCATTAGCGGCACTCAAACTCATTCATGCCATGCTACGTATCATCAAACAGGAGCGTGCAATCTGTCGCATTTCGTCTTTACAACATGACTAAACCCAAAATTTCTTTGGGACAGATACGTCATACAATTACCTATCCCCTCTTTGATTTAAGCTCGCTTATAACTTTCCCTTTACCCAAGCCGATACAGATGCGAGCGCGGTGGCCAAAGATTCTGGTTGCGTACCCCCTGCTTGAGCCATATCCGCACGGCCACCACCTTTTCCGCCCACCTGCTGCGCCACTGAATTAACCAATTCTCCCGCCTTCACCTTATCCGTAATATCAGCGGTAACACCTGCGATAAGCATCACTTTCCCATCGGCCACGGCAGCCAATACGATAGCCGCCGATTTAAGTTTGTCTTTCAGCTTGTCTAATGTCTCACGCAATATTTTATTATCCGCACCTTCCAAAAGTGCAGCTACTATTTTGACGCCGTTAATTTCTATAGCCTGATTTGCTAAGTCATCACCTTGCGAAGTAGCCAATTTGGATTTCAAGGTAGCCAGTTCTTTTTCCAGCGCTTTTATCCCATCCTGCATTTGCGCAACGCGCTGGGTTAGTTCGTGTGGCTGCACCTTAAGTGTGGCGGCGACTTCATGCACCCTTGCATCTAGCTGTTGCGCCCAGCTCAATGCCCCCTCCCCGGTAATCGCTTCGACACGGCGGATGCCAGCAGCCACACCGCTCTCCATTACAATCTTGAATAAGCCAATGTCGCCAGTACGCTGTACATGCGTGCCACCGCATAGTTCAGTGGAAAACTCGCCCATGCCTAGCACGCGCACTTCATCGCCATACTTTTCACCAAACAATGCCATGGCACCGGATTTAAGCGCATCATCATAAGCCATCACCTGCGCGCTCACCGCAGCATTCGCCTGTATGGCATGGTTCACTCGGCTTTCCACCTCGCGGATTTGCGTATCGGTCATCGGTGCATTGTGGCTAAAGTCAAAGCGTGTTTTTGCCTGATCTACCAGCGAACCCTTCTGTTGCACGTGCGCACCCAATACATCACGTAGCGCCCGGTGCATCAGGTGCGTGGCAGAGTGGTTACGGATGGTGCGCGCGCGCGCGGCTTTATCGACAATCGCGTCGATCGAGTCACCCACCTTGATAAAACCACTCTTTACCTGTCCGTGATGGCCAAACACATCGGGTTGAATTTTTTGTGTATCTTCTACAACAAAAAGCGTTGGATTGTTGGAAGATATTTGCAGCACACCCACGTCACCCACCTGCCCACCAGATTCGGCGTAGAACGGCGTATTGTCTAACACCACAATACCTATATCAGAAGCGGATAACTCATGCACAGCCACGCCATCCTTGTACAACGCCACGACATTGCCCTGTGTAACCAGCTTTTCGTACCCGTGGAATTGGGTTTTCACGCCCTCGTATTCCAGCCCTGCGGCTATCTTGAACTTTCCCGCCGCGCGCGCCTGTTCGCGCTGGCGTGTCATGGCATCATTAAAACCAACTTCATCAACTATGACACCATGCTCACGACATACATCCTGTGTCAGGTCGAGCGGAAAACCATAGGTGTCGTGCAAAGTAAAAGCAATATGTCCCACAAGAATTTTGGGTTGAAGTAACTTGCCTTCGTCTCGATTCTTTCCATTGCCCGATTCGGCACCAAAACCAAGACCAGCGGTTACGATTTTATCGAGTGCTACTTCCAGCATTTTCATACCATGCTCAATCGTCTCAAAAAAGCGCTCTTCCTCGATGCGTAGCACCTCAGTCACCCGGGTTTGCGCTGCGACCAACTCGGGATACGCCCCACCCATTTCCCTAGCAAGATCAACTACTATCTTATGGAAAAATGCTGCGCGACAGCCCAGTTTATAACCATGCCGAATGGCACGGCGGATAATACGGCGCAACACATAACCGCGCCCTTCATTGCCAGGAATCACTCCATCCACGATTAAAAAGGAACAAGCGCGAATATGGTCAGCGATCACCTTGAGTGAGTTATTGGTAAGGTCGCTGGTGTTCGTTTCGCGCGCCGCCGCGCAAATAAGATTCTGAAACAAATCAATATCATAGTTGGAATGTACGTGTTGCAATACTGCCGCGATACGCTCCAATCCCATGCCAGTATCCACCGATGGCTTGGGCAACGGGTGCAGCACACCGCTCTCATCACGGTTGTATTGCATAAATACCAAGTTCCAGATTTCAATATAGCGATCACCATCGGCCTCCGCACTGCCCGGAGGACCGCCCCAAACATCAGGCCCATGGTCATAAAAAATTTCCGAACATGGACCGCATGGGCCGGTATCAGCCATCTGCCAGAAATTATCGGAAGCATAGCGCGTGCCTTGGTTATCACCGATACGCACAATACGCTCGACAGGCACACCCACTTCATTGGACCAAATGCCATAAGCTTCATCATCCTCGGCATAAACTGTTACCCAAAGCTTGTCAGCTGGCAGCTTATAAACCTCAGTAAGCAATTCCCAGGCATATTTGATGGCACTGTGCTTAAAATAGTCTCCAAAGCTGAAATTACCCAGCATCTCGAAAAATGTGTGGTGCCGTGCGGTATAACCCACGTTTTCCAGGTCGTTGTGCTTGCCGCCCGCACGTACGCAACGCTGCGAAGACGTAGCGCGTACATACGGACGCTTGTCGTGGCCAAGGAAACAGTCTTTGAACTGCACCATGCCGGAGTTAGTGAATAACAATGTAGGGTCATTGCCCGGCACCAATGGACTGGAAGGTACGATAGTGTGCTCTTTGGAGGCAAAGTAATCCAAAAATTTCAGGCGGATTTCGCTGCTGTTCATCTGTTTACCAATCTTAAAAAAAGCAATTATTTTTATGTTTTATTAAGATACGAATAATACCATCCGACACTACCAGGCTGCACCTCCCATTTCTTACAGCAAGCAGATGGTGTAAGCGACGAAACCAATTTCAAAGGAAATTAATGATAGGGCTAATCTGATAAAAATATCCAACGAGTCATCTTGAATGGCGTTTGTCGTAGGGCAATACATATTGTTGAACTTTAAAATACATGTCAGACGAATCGAATAACATCGAGCGTTTCTCCAAGACCCGGAAGAAAAAGGTCTCCAGGCAAAGCTATTACCGCTTAAATCTCAAGTAACCCCCTGCCTGAAGAAAGAAGCTTGGTTAATTCCTCAGCGCATATCGGTTGACTGAAGTAATAACCCTGTATCTCATCGCATCCCTGCTGTTTCAGGAAAGCTAATTGCTCTAAGGTTTCCACCCCTTCAGCGATTACTTTCAGTTTGAGACTGTGAGCCATTGAAATAATGGTACTTACAATCACCGCATCATCCGTGTCTGTCGCCAAATCACGCACAAACGATTGATCAATCTTGAACTTGTCAATTGGAAAACGCTTGAGATAACTTAAACTGGAATAGCCCGTACCAAAATCATCCACCGACAGCTTGAGCCCCATAGCCTTCATGTCCTCCAACAACAAAATTGCGGCTTCCGCATCCTGCATGACAACACCCTCGGTAATTTCAAGCTCCAGACCAGATGGGGCCAGGCCGCTTTCATACAGAATAGCCTTAATTATCTCGCCGAGATTTTTCTGGCGGAATTGCACCGCCGAAAGATTTACCGCCATGGTAATTTTTACCAATCCCAGCTTACGCCACTCCTGATTTTGACGGCAAGCCTCACGCAACACCCATTCACTTATAGGGGGGATCAAACCGTTCTCTTCCGCAATGGGGATGAATTGCGCGGGCAAAATATTTCCATGCACAGGGTGATTCCAGCGAATCAGGGCTTCCACACCGACAATACGACCGCTTTGCAAATCCACTTGTGGCTGGTAAAGCAGAAATAATTCGTTCCGTTCCAAGGCGTGACTCAATTTATTCTTGATCGCCATCCGTTCTAGCGTACGCCGGTTCATCTCATGGGTGAAAAATTGGTAATTATTCCGCCCATTTCCCTTAGCTTGGTACATCGCGGCATCAGCGTGCGCAATCAGGGACTCACTGTCATTCCCGTCTTCCGGGAACACACTAATTCCAATGCTGGTAGTCACTTCAATTTCGTTTCCATCAATTACACAAGGACCTGCAATAGATGTCAGAAGTTTTACGGCAATCGTGGCAATATCATCCGTATTTTCTACATATGGCAACATGATGGCAAATTCATCACCGCCCAACCGGCTTACCGTATCACTAGTACGTGCAACACTGCTAATGCGGCCTGCCACAACCTTTAATAACTTATCACCGACAAGATGGCCCAATGTGTCGTTAACACCCTTGAAACGATCCAAATCAAGGAACATAACGGCCACCTTGCGCTGTTCACGTCCAGCATGGGCAATCGCCTGCGCTAAGCGATCATGCAACATCATGCGATTTGGGAGGTTGGTGAGAAAATCATGCTGCGCAATATAAACCATGCGTTCTTCTGCCGCTTTGCGCTCGCTGATATCAGAAACCACCGCAATATAATGGCTAAATTCGCCCCGCGCATCTTTCATCGTGCTGATGCTCAACCACTCAACGTAACTCTCTCCATTTTTGCGGCGATCTGTTATTTCGCCCTGCCAACGGCCATTTTTTTTAATACTCTGCCACATCTTGTCGTAGAACGATTGATCCATTAGACCGGAATGAAGCATTCGCGGGTTCTTGCCAATCGCTTCAGCAGCGCTGTAACCGGTAATGGCGGAAAAAGCCGGATTGACCGACACAATATTGTTACTTGAATCTGTCACTACTACACCCTCATTGATGGTATCGAATATACGCGCAAACAATCGAAGCTGTTCCGTGGCTTCTTTACGCGCGGTAATATCCTCGATCACCTCAATAAAATAATCCGGCTCACCCGTAGAGGTGCGGGTAAGCGAGCATGTAAGATTGACCCATACCAATGAACCGTCCTTACGCACATAGCGTACTTCCTTGGTACAGCTAGGAACCTCGCCGGCAAGTAACTGCTGCATACTGTCCCTTTCGTCTGACATATCGTCGGGGTAGGTGATGCTTGGTCGATCGTGTGTTAAGAGTTCTTCCTCAGTACAACCAGTGATGAGGCACAGCTTATGGTTAACGCGCAGCCAGCGGCCATCCAGCCCGACATGTGCGATGCCAACCGCCGCCTGTTCGAACGTCGCGCGAAAGCGCTGCTCGGATTGGAAATGGGTGCGCCGCGCCTGTGCCGCCTGCAACTCGCGTTCAATAGCGGGAATCAGACGCTTCAAATTGCTCTTTAGCAGGTAATCATGCGCCCCAGCCTTGATCGCCGCCACCGCCAAATCTTCGCCGATGGCGCCGGAAACGATAATAAACGGCAGATCGCGTCCTCTTTGCTGCACAATTTGTAACGCAGAAAATGAGTCAAAACCTGGCATCACGTGATCAGAAAGCACCAAGTCCCACTCACCCTGTTGCAAGGCCTGATTTAAACCATCTGCGCTGTCTACCCTTACATGGATGAGTTCATAGTGTTGTTGTAAATATCGCGTCAACAGCAGTGCGTCATCTTCCGAGTCCTCAATAACCAGCGTACGTAATATCGGTTTGCTCATTGCACCCGCCTACCAGTTGGAGGGGTTTCATTGATTGCCAGCCAATACACCCCAAGGTTGCGCACCGCCTCAGTGAATTGATCAAAATCCACTGGCTTAAGGATGTAGCTGTTGAGACCCAATTTGTAGCCGGCTAACAGATCACTCTCTTCGCGCGAGGAGGTAAGCATCGCCACCGGCAACAGTGCAGTTAGCGGGTTCGCACGCAATTGTTTTAATACTTCGAGGCCATCTACTTTGGGCAATTTCAAATCAAGCAAAATTAACGCTGGCATCACATTCAGGTCACGCCCCGCATACTTTCCTTTACCAAACAGGTAATCGAGCGCTTCCGCCCCATCGCGTGCCACTACTACTCCATTGTCGATACGGTTTTGCTTGAGCGCCCGCAAGGCAAGCGCCTCATCATCAGGATTATCCTCGACCAGTAAAATAAATTTATTACCCATGCTGCGGCCCCCCTTATTTGGTGCACACCCCTATCTATGGCAAAGTGAAATAAAATGTCGCGCCTTTGTCTGGCTCCCCTTCCGCCCATACTCGACCACCATGGCGGTGAATAATGCGCTGCACTGTAGCCAATCCAATCCCAGTGCCGGAAAATTCAGCCATAGCGTGCAGCCGCTGAAACGCAGCAAAAAGTTTACCGACGTATGCCATATCAAACCCTGCTCCATTATCACGAATGAAGTACACAGATGCCCCGACTTGGTGGGTGACACCCATTTTTATACGTGCATCCTCGCGTTTAGAAGTAAACTTCCATGCGTTGCCCAATAGGTTCTCCAACGCTATTTTCAATAGATGGGCATCGCCCCGCACCGTCATTCCTGGCATACAGACGAACTCCACGCGACGTTCAGGCTGTGCCTGTTGCAATTCGTCAGCCACCGTCTGTGCCAACACGCTCAAATTCAGCGTCTCAAAATTCATTTCACTGCGTGTAACGCGCGATAGTTTCAGCATATCGTCAATCAACTGTCCCATGCGCTGGGTAGCGGCGCGTACCCGTTGCAAATAATCTTTCCCCACTTCGTCCAGCTGCACACTATAGTCATCGAGCAAAGCGCGGCTAAAGCCATCTATGCTGCGTAGCGGCGCACGCAAATCATGCGACACCGAATAACTGAACGCCTCCAACTCTTGATTGGCCGCAGCCAGCTGGATAGTACGCTGCGCTACCTGATCTTCCAATTCCACTGACACACGCCGTAAACGCGTAATTACCAATGCAAGCGCCCCCAATCCCAGCACCAGCAATGCGCCAAAGAGAATGAAGACATCGCGCAAATCGGTGCGACTTTGCGCCACTACACTATCCAACGGCCGAATAATTTCTAGCACACCGCGCACATCCCCTACTTTCCAATCATGCTTAGGGCTGTCCGAACGTGCATTGTGGCAACTGATGCATTCCGCGCGCATTACATCCGCCGTAGCGTAACGTAGCGAAGCCCGCCCCTGAAAATCTTCAAAACGATAGTAAGGTTGTTGTGGGCGCGCCTGCAATGCTGCCAAAGCCTGCTGCTCAAAATCATCATGCGCACCGCCATCCTTGCGCCAAGGAAAGGGGTAATTGCTATATAAACGCACCACCATGCCAGAACCGCGTAAGCTAATCCTTCTGCCGAGTTCCATACTGAAAGTAGCGGGTAACGGAATGGCCCCCGCCTTGTGCAAGTAGTCATGCGTCACTTCAATGTTACGGCCGCTTACGCGATCCACAACTTCAGTTGTGTATAAATTGCGCAGTTCCATCAGAGATTCTGCGTGCAGAGTAATGCCCTGGAGTGCGGCGGATTGCATCAGAGTGGTAGTGGCGTGGGACAAATACCCTAACGTAAGCAGCGTGCCGCTACAAAAAATAACGCTTAGTACCAAGATGGTGTGCTTGTAAAGGGGAGTCAGGCACGCTGCCCAACACCTTTTCAATTTTTGGCGCACGTCGGATGAAATTATTGATGAGCTTGCTGATCGCATGGCGCATTCCCCTTCAGACATCTAGCCAGAATAATTGGGAACATACTATCAAGTTAAACGCTTTTTACCTTTAACTTAATAACCTGCACTTAACAAAAATCCCACGTAAATACGTAAACCTCATTTAGTACTTTACGCTGGCAGAAGCGGTTGGGCAAGCGGCCTGTGGCTATACAAAATCAAGAAAGTGATAGGATCACTCTCTCCAAGTTTACTTTAACTTGTTCTGGTGATTCGGCAGCATTAATCAACACGAAGCGATCCGGATGTTTCTTACGACGCTCCAGATAAGCTTGCCGCACTTTCTCGAAAAAGCTGTCTTTTTCTTGTTCGAAGCGATCCAGCGTTATATTTTTTGACAACCGTTGGCGCGCCACCTCAACCGGAAGATCAAACAACAATGTCAAATCCGGCTGAAAATTTTCATGTACCCAGCATTCCAATTGTTCCAGCTTTGCCACGCTCACCCCCCTACCCCCACCCTGATAAGCAAAACTGGCATCACTAAAACGGTCGGATATCACCCAAATTCCCCGTTGCAAAGCTGGCTTGATAACCTGCCCAATATGTTCTAGGCGAGCGGCAAACATTAACAGAGCCTCCGTTTCTGCGTGCATGGTTTGGTTTAGCAGAATGTCACGCAGACTTTCGCCCACGGACGTGCCACCCGGTTCACGTGTTACAAGCACCTCATTGCCGCGCTTGCGTAAAGTTTCAGCAAACCAAGTTAGATGGGTACTCTTGCCTGCCCCGTCTATCCCTTCAAAGGTTATAAATTTTGCCTTATTCATTTACTCCCCCCAAAATCATTTTTCATGGTGTGGCGTGCATTTTCCAGACAGCAAGCTGGCCGAAACAATCAACGCTGCACCGATAACTTCCCGCAGTCCCATTTCCTCACCCGCCAAGAAATACGAGGATAAGGCAGCAAACACCAACTCGGATAAAAGCAGCGTAATAGCCTGGTTGGCGGGCAAATAGGTCAGTCCGTATTGCACGGCAAAACTAATGGCGCATAACACCAATCCAATCAGCCATAGCAGCCACCACGCATCCGGTGTGACGCCCTGCAATTGCCCTATGATATTGCCCTGATACAGCAACAATACAGCGGTAAACAACACCGTGCCAAACCACACGCTAGCCACTTTGAAATTCACGCTTAGATGCTGCGTACGACGCACTATTACATTCATCAAAGCAAAACTAATTCCCGCTGAAAGTCCTATCCATTCGGCTTGGTTTTGCGGTAATGGCAAACCATGCCGCATATCCCACAACATCACAAACGCACCACCCAATGACAGCGCGATAATGGCGTAACCGTAACGATTTAATTTTTCACTCAGTAGCCAGCGCGAAAAGATCACCGTCCACAATGGCGCGAGATAGAACAACAACAGCACGCGTATCACTTCACCGTCTAACGTCGCCAACACATAGCCTAAATTAGTCCAGCCCGCACTTGCCATCAATGCAATACTCAGCCATCCGGCCACTCTTAGCTCGCGCCATATCGGCCCCAGGAACAGCAGGCCCAATATCATTGCCATAGAATAGCTCAGCAATGTAGATAATTCGCCGCCTACCCCCATATTATTTAATGCGCGATAGGGATACCACATCAGTCCCCACACCAGCGCACCACTCAATAGGCCTATCACCGACAAAATTTTTTGTTTTGATGCCACTCGCTACACCTTTATAATTGTGCCTATTCAGCTTAAACAAAAAATTATGAATCCTGATCTTGATCGTCTGCAGCCCTACCCGTTCCAGAAACTCGCCAATTTATTTAGCTCAGTTACACCCAATCCAGCCTGCCGGCCTATCAGCCTGCACATTGGAGAGCCCAAACATGCTACGCCGCGCTTCATTAGTGACGCATTAAGCGCCAATCTGTCGGGACTTTCGAATTATCCCACAACCGCAGGGAGTGACGCGCTACGTGGCAGCATTGCCAGCTGGCTTGCGCAACGTTACGGTCTTCCTGCGCTGGATGCAAAATCACAAGTCCTGCCCGTGAATGGCAGCCGCGAAGCGCTGTTTGCTTTCGCCCAAGCGGTAATTGACCGTACATGCGACAACCCCACCGTAATTTGTCCTAATCCGTTCTATCAGATTTATGAAGGCGCAGCCCTGCTAGCAGGTGCCACGCCCTATTTCCTCAATACCCTGCCGGAAGATAACTACGCGTTGAATTTTGATCAATTGCCGCAAGAAGTTTGGCAGCGCACGCAGCTTATATATGTCTGCTCGCCTGGCAACCCCACCGGGCGTGTCATTGAACTCGCAGAATGGAAGACACTATTCGATCTGGCCGACCGTTACGGCTTTATCATCGCTGCCGACGAATGTTATTCTGAAATCTATTTCGATACGCCGCCGCTCGGTGCGCTACAAGCAGCGCAGCAACTGGGACGCAGCGATTATCGCAATCTGGTATCTTTTTTCAGCTTGTCCAAGCGCTCTAACGTACCCGGTATACGTTCCGGTTTTGTGGCAGGTGATGCGAAAGTAATAGAGAAATTTACGCTGTATCGCACTTACCACGGCTGTGCCATGAACCCCGCAGTGCAAGCCGCCAGTGCCGTTGCCTGGCAGGATGAAGAACATGTCACCGAAAACCGCCGTCTTTATACGGAAAAATTCTCACAGGTTGTCAGCATCCTGAAACCCGTATTGCCCGTAGCGCTACCGGATGCCAGTTTTTACTTGTGGCTGCGCGTGCCCATAGCTGACACCCGCTTCGCGCAATATCTGCATCGAGACTATAATGTCACAGTGCTGCCCGGCAGTTTCCTTGCGCGTGATGCACATGGCATAAATCCAGGCGCAAATTTTATCCGCATCGCCTTGGTAGCAGAGCTGAACGAAACCATGGAAGCCGCGCAACGCATCGCCGAATTTACCCGAAAACTTGACTAGGAAAATCATGGAACAACTGCAACAGATCATCGAACCCGCTTTTGAACATCGCGCCGAAATTACGCCACGCAACGTAGACGCAAAACTGAAAGAGGCGGTAGACACTGTTATTGGCCACCTCGACCACGGTACCCTGCGGGTGGCGGAAAAAATAGAGGGTCAGTGGATAACCCATCAATGGCTGAAAAAAGCGGTGCTATTGTCTTTCCGCATGGAAGACAATGCTTTCATCAAGGGCGGCTTTACCAATTATTACGACAAGGTGCCATCCAAGTTTGCCGACTATAACTCGCGTGATTTTCGTGAAGGTGGCTTCCGCATAGTGCCGCCCGCTGCGGCGCGTAAAGGTTCATTTATCGCCAAAAACGTGGTTTTGATGCCTTCTTACGTCAACATTGGCGCTTATGTGGATGAAGGTACGATGGTGGATACCTGGGCGACGGTCGGCTCTTGCGCGCAGATTGGCAAAAATGTTCACTTAAGTGGCGGGGTCGGTATCGGCGGTGTGTTGGAACCGGTGCAGGCCAACCCGACCATTATCGAGGATAACTGCTTCATCGGTGCGCGCTCGGAAATTGTCGAAGGCGTGATTGTAGAAGAAGGCGCAGTCATTTCGATGGGTGTGTACATCGGGCAAAGCACCAAGATTTTCGATCGTGAAACGGGCGAAGTACATTATGGTCGCGTACCGGCAGGCTCGGTGGTCGTGTCCGGCAACCTGCCCTCCAAGGATGGAAGTTATAGCTTGTATTGCGCCGTGATCGTAAAAAAAGTGGATGCCAAAACGCGGGCAAAAGTCGGAATAAATGAGCTACTACGCGGAATTTAAAGCCTGATTTAATTCCGGGAGAAATTTATGGTCATTACACCTTTTTTACAGTTAGCTGCTGACAAACAGGCTTCTGATCTTTTTTTCTCCGCTGGTGCGCCCATCAACATCAAAATCAATGGCGTGGTTATGCCAATAAACACGGAGAAACTTGATAGCGAAACAATTGAGCGCATCGCCTATGAAATAATGACACCGGAGCAAATCGCGGCCTTTGAATCCAGCATGGAAATGAATTTTTCCTATCGTGTTTTGGATGCCGGAAATTATCGGGTCAATATTTTCCGCCAACGCAGCAGCATTTCCATTGTCATTCGCTATATACGGTTCAATATCCTTAACGTCGAGGAACTGAATCTGCCACCGGTTTTGAACCAACTCATTATGGAAAAACGTGGCCTGATATTGGTTGCGGGTGCGACTGGCTCGGGTAAATCCACCACAATGGCGGCCATGATTGAGCATCGCAATAACACTGTCACCGGCCATATCCTGACTATTGAAGACCCCGTCGAATACTTGTTTCAACACAATAAATCCATTGTTAATCAGCGTGAGATCGGTACCGACACGCTTTCCTATGGCAATGCCCTGGAAAATGCCATGCGTGAGACACCCGATGTACTAATGATTGGTGAAATACGCGACCGTGAAACGTTTAAACATGCGTTAGTTTTTGCCCAGAGTGGCCATCTGTGCCTGTCCACGCTGCACGCCAATAATAGCTACCATACGCTAAACCGCATCGTAAATCTCTTCCCACAAGATACACGCCGGGCTGTACTCGCTGATATGGCAATGAGCTTACGGGCAGTGATTTCACAACGTTTGGTACCCAACGTGCACGGCACGTTGGTACCTGCTGTGGAAGTATTACTCAATACAACGCTTATCTCAGAGCTGATTAAGAATGATGAGCTCGATAAAATTCGTGATGCGATCGACCAAAGTGTATCGTCCGGTTCACAGACCTTTGAACAGGCCTTGTATAAACTGTACAAAAATGGTGAGATCACCAAGGAAGATGCTCTGCGCAACGCCGACTCAGCCAGCAATCTATCCTCCTTGATTTCTTACTCATAACTACCCCGCCAGATTGCAGCCTACTTTTGCACTATCACACTAATCGAAATAAAAATATTTAAATATAATAATGGATTGAGCAAGATGAAATTGTATGGCATTGCAAATTGCAACACTGTCAAAAAAGCCCGCGCTTGGCTGGAGCAGCATTGTGCCGAGTATCAATTTCACGATTTTAAAAAACAGGGTCTTGAACCGGAACTAGCGCAGTGCTGGCTGCAACAGATAGGCTGGGAAAATCTAATCAACCGCAAGGGTCTGACTTGGCGCGGTTTATCGGCAGAACAAAAACAAATCATCCGGGATAATGCCAGCGCATTAGCGCTGCTACTGGAAAAAACCAGCGTCATTAAACGCCCACTATTGGAACAGGATGGCAAACTGCTGCATATCGGCTTCGACGAAGGCAGCTACGAAAAAATTTTCAATTTCAAACCTTAAACTATATATGTCCCCCACTCTGGAACTTGCCAAACAACTTATCACCTGCCGTTCACTCACACCATTGGATGAAGGCTGCCTGGCTCTCATCTGCGCACGCCTCGAACCACTTGGATTCAAACTGGAAACTTTACGCTACGACAATGTAGATAATCTGTGGGCACGACGCGGTAATAGCGGCCCCGTAGTATGTTTTGCCGGCCACACCGATGTCGTGCCGACCGGCCCATTAGACCAGTGGCATAGCGACCCATTCACGCCTACCATACGCGATGGACTGTTATATGGGCGCGGCGCTGCCGACATGAAAGGTTCACTGGCTGCCTTCGTCACCTCCATCGAACAATTTGTGGCAGCACACCCAAGCCATGCCGGTTCAATTGCCTTGTTGCTGACTTCCGATGAAGAAGGCATAGCCATCAATGGCACAGTTCGCGTAGTGGAAGCATTACAAATGCGCGGCGAAAAAATGGATTACTGTATCGTGGGCGAACCCACCTCATCAACCAAAACTGGCGACACCATCAAAAATGGCCGCCGCGGTTCACTTTCAGGCAAACTTACCGTGAAAGGGGTGCAAGGCCATATCGCTTACCCGCACTTAGCCAAAAACCCCATCCATCTCGCCGCTCCTGCCATCGCCGATCTGGCCACAATGGTATGGGATAATGGAAATGCTTACTTCCCGGCCACTACCTGGCAGATTTCCAACATACACAGCGGCACCGGGGCAACCAACGTTATTCCAGGCACAGTGGAAATCGAATTCAATTTTCGTTTTTCAACAGCAAGCACAGTGGACGAACTAAAAGCCAAGACCCACGCCATTCTCGATCAGCACAGGCTGAATTATGAGTTGGCCTGGTCACTATCCGGCAAGCCTTATCTTACTCCACGCGGCGATTTAGTAGATGCAGTGGGCGCTGCCATCAAGGAAGTAACGGGTATCGAAACCGAACTTTCTACCAGTGGCGGCACGTCGGATGGGCGCTTTATAGCCGATATTTGCCCGCAAGTAATTGAGTTCGGCCCGATTAACGCAACGATACATAAACTCAATGAATGCGTATCCGTAACCGACTTGGATGTATTGTCGGAAATCTACTGCCGCACTCTGGTCAATCTGCTGGTGAATAAAATATGAGTGTGCTGCACCATTTTGACTGTGCCAACGAACTTCACACCGTGCGTGACTGGCTACGCTTTACGGTAAGTGCATTCAACGAAGCAAAGCTCAGCTTTGGACATGGCTCGACCAACGCGTACGATGAAGCAGCCTACCTTATTCTGCACACCCTGCATCTGCCACTGGACACGCTGGATCCTTTTCTTGACGCGCGACTCATACCCGACGAAAAAAATGCATTGATCACATTGCTCAAACAGCGTGTAGACAAACGAATTCCTGTCGCCTACCTGACGCATGAAGCCTGGTTAGGGGACTATCGCTTCTATGTGGACAAACGCGTTATCGTACCCCGCTCTTTTATCTCCGAATTGATACGAGAGCAATTTACGCCCTGGATAGCCGATGCAACAATTGTGACTGACGTATTGGATCTATGTACCGGCAGTGGCTGCCTCGCCATTTTGGCTGCCCACGCCTTTCCTGACGCCATAGTGGATGCTGTTGATATTTCCCCAGACGCATTGGAAGTTGCACAACGCAATGTTGCTGACTATGGCTTGGAAGACCGAATCAATATTATAAAGTCAGATATATTTGCCAATCTGACGGGCAAGCAATATGACGTGATCATCAGCAATCCCCCTTATGTTGATGCGCCATCCATGGCCACGTTACCGCCAGAATATCAGCATGAACCACAACTCGCATTGGGCAGTGGCGCAGATGGGCTAGATGCCACACGCGAAATACTTGAACATGCGGCCAACCACCTCAATCCCAATGGACTGCTGGTGGTCGAGATCGGCCATAATCGTCACGCACTTGAAGCCGCATATCCCAATCTACCTTTCACCTGGCTGGAAGTGGCAACAGGTAATGAATTTGTATTTATGCTGTGGCGCGAAGATTTAGTCTTGTAGCAGCCTCCATTTGATCTGACACTGCATTTGAAAAATCAGGCTTACCGGTTTTGAATAGCCATATAGCTTAATTTACTCACCACGATTATTCGCCAAACCGGCGGATAAACCAGGTCTTCACCAACTGGGTCAAGACCATATAGCACAGCAACATGATCGCCAGCAGCAGCCAGTACAGCGGCGGCAGCGCGACAAAACCGAGCGTGTCGGCCAGTGGTGAAACCGTCAGCAAAGCGCCCACTGCAACGATGATCAGCGACGTGGCAATGAGCTGCCAACTGGCCCGGCTTTCGATAAACGGAATCTTGTTTGTACGAATAATGTGGATGATCAACGTCTGGGTGAAGATCGATTCCACGAACCAACCGGTATGAAACAGTGCCGGATTTTGCCAGCTGTTGAATAGGTACAGCATGATGAAGAATGTCAGGTAGTCGAAAATCGAACTGATCGGACCGAAAAATAAAATAAAACGCTCAATTTCACCGATCGCCCATTTACGTGGCTTGGTCAGCCAGTCGGCATCCACCTCGTCGGTGGGGATCGTGGTCTGCGAAAAGTCATATAGTAAGTTGTTGATCAACACCTGGATCGGCAACATCGGCAGAAATGGCAAAAACACGCTGGCTCCAACCACGCTTAACATGTTACCGAAGTTGGAACTGGCCGCCATCTTGATGTACTTGATGATGTTACCAAATACCCGCCGCCCCTCCAGCACGCCCTGCTCCAGTACCAGCAGGTTGTTTTCCAGCAGGATGATGTCCGAGGACTCCTTGGCGATGTCGACCGCGCTATCCACTGAAATGCCTACGTCAGCAGCCTTGAGCGCCGGGGCGTCATTGATGCCATCGCCCATGAAACCGACTACGTGATCCTTGCTCTGTAACGCACGGATAATGCGCTCCTTGTGCGCCGGGGCAAGCTTCGCAAACACACTACTTGCGGCTACGGCAAAAGCAAGTTCGTCATCGCTCATCACCTCAATTTGAGAACCGAGCAACAAATTCCCGACCGGCATGCCCACTTCCTTGCAAATATAGGAGGTGACGATTTCATTATCACCGGTCAGAATTTTGACGTCGACGTTCAGTCTGTGTAACCGCTTCAAGGCCTCAGCAGCGGTGTCTTTGGGTGGGTCGAGAAAGGCCAGGAAACCCAACAGGATTAGGTCCGACTCATCCTTGACCGCGTATACCGGCTCATCCGACGCGCCCTGCATTTGCTTGTAAGCCAAGGCAATCACGCGGAAACCTTCACCATTCAGCTCGTCCGCAAGCTGCCGGCGTCTGGTGTCATGCTCGGTCTGAACAGCAATCACCTCGCCATTCAGTTCCACCCTCGTGCACAGGCTCAGCACTTCTTCGACCGCGCCTTTGCAGATAAGCGTGTTCAGTCCGCTTCCATCTTCCACCACCACCGACATCCGGCGCCGCACGAAATCGAATGGAATCTCGTCTATCTTTCGATATTTCTCCTGCACTTGCAGGTGGTGTTCCAACTCCTCGTGCTTAAGGATGGCCTCGTCCAGCAGGTTCTTCAAGCCGGTGTGATGAAAACTGTTCAGGTAACCAAAATGCAGCACTTTCTCACTGGCTTCACCGTTCACATCCAAGCTTTTTTCCAGCACAATTTTGCCCTGGGTAATCGTGCCAGTCTTGTCAGTACACAGCACATCCATCGCACCGAAGTTTTGGATGGCATTCAGGCGCTTTACAATCACCTTTTTACGCGCCATCGCCAATGCGCCCTTGGACAGATTGACCGTGACTATCATCGGCAGCATTTCGGGCGTCAGTCCGACTGCCACGGCCATAGCAAACAGAAATGCTTCCGTCCAATTATGTTTACTCAGCCCGTTGAGCAAAAAGACGGTTGGCACCATAACGGCGATGAACAGGATCATCAGCCAGGTGAATTTGTTGATGCCCTTGTCGAAGCTGGTCAACTGACGCTGTCCGACTATACTGGTAGCCAGCGATCCCAAGTAAGTCTGCTTGCCGGTACAAATGACCACCGCCGTTGCGGCCCCGCTTTCCACGTTGGTACCCAAAAAGCAGATATTCGGGAGTTCCAGCGGGTTGTGAATGTTCGCAGGCGCTGTGTCGGCCTTTTTTTCCACCGGCAAAGATTCACCGGTAAGCGCCGCCTGATTGAGAAACAAATCTTTAGCGGACAGCACCCTAACGTCGGCTGGTGTCATATCACCAGCTGCCAGCCGGATAATATCGCCGGGCACTAACATCTTGAGCGGAACTTCCTTTTCCTTACCGTCCCGCACCAACGTAGCCGTGTTGCTAACCATCGCCGCAAGTTTGGCGGCCGCATTATCGGCGCGCATCTCCTGCACAAAACGCAACACAATGCCCAGAATTACCATCACAAAAATTACGACCGTCGCACGCAAATCACCGGTCAGAAAAGAAAGAACGCCCAGCGCTATGAGCAGCAGAACCAATGGATTCTTAACATTGCTTAACAGGCGGATCAAGGCGGACAGCCGTTTTTCTCGGGCAATCACGTTCAGCCCATATTGCTTCAAACGAGCACCGGCTTCAGCCTGCGTCAGGCCATCTAAACGCGATGCAAGCTGCTGCAAAGCAACAGCTGCATCGGCGCGCCCTATTTCCAGCAATTGACCTAAAATATGCGCATCTTTCCCGTCAGCGGGATTGGTTGTGCTTGTATTAACTGGCTGCGGTGATGATTTCATGGTTATTTTTCATGACTTGAAAAAATCTTCAGCTTGTACCGGCACTAGCTCAAATGATCACTCTTTATTCTGACCGCTGGTGTGATGCCAAAACGAAGGCCTACATGATAATCCTGCGGATAGTCCAAAAATGGCTTTTCGCCTACGGCAAATAAGTCCTGCTGAGCTTCGTAATACAAAACCCCAACATTATTCTACGGTGTAATCGGCATGCTAAAGTTTGCGGTAGTGTGCACCATTTGGCACGCAAGTTGAAAGCATAGAAGAGACACCATCAAACTAATTGCCCCACAATTGATTAAAGCCTATAAAAAACAACAAAAATTATGCCAATAACGCGGAAACAATCCATGCCGATCGTCCCTACTTCTTCATCAATTTCCACCGAGCGCGCTCGATCTCAAGAAGATAAAGATTTTTCATGAGAAATTTAAATCAATACCCAACGTTAGCCCGTCTTAAAACTTTATGTTGCCTCCCAACAACTGGATGCATAAGCAGTAAAGATGAGCGACAATGAAGCCACCTTGGTCACTGAACAACGCAAAAAAATTGTCTAAGGGCATCTCTACCTTGCAATTAAAAAACAGGCTTGATAAATAAAATCAGCAAGGCAAAATAAAAAAAACACCAATCAACCAGGTCAAATCAGAACAAGTCCAGTTACGTGGATTAAAAATCCTTTTGCTCAGGCGATTTCTGGATTAAAAAATACTGGAGAGTTTTATGGCACAAAGTTTATGTACATCATGCGGCTATGTAGGTGAGACGAAAACTATTCCCAAGGGCAATACTGATACCGAAGTTATCCTCTGGTTTTGTTTTTTGATTCCGGGCTTGATTTATTCAATTTGGCGTTTCCGTTCCAGGCATGCGATATGCGCAATTTGTGACCAAGCGACAATCATTCCTGCTGATTCTCCACAAGCCCTGCAAATTATCCGTGAAAACCGTGCAAAGCAGGCTAGAACTGAAACAAAGGGTTTCAGGCCACCATCGAAAGCAGCGATTAAAGTAGGCAGAATAGCTGGACGTTTCGTCGGTCGTTTATTCAAATGACCTAAAATACCGAGAGCCAGTGAAGTTCGCAATCGTTTTTAAATGCAGCTTTCTACTATGATGTAGCCAATCTGTTGAGTGGAGGAAAGTATGGAACAGCAACGGTATGTCGTGTGGCTTGAGACATTGCGTATGGGCGATGTGGCCAAGGTGGGCGGCAAGAATGCATCGCTTGGAGAAATGATCAGCCAGCTTGCCCATCTCGGGGTGCGTGTACCGGGCGGCTTTGCTACCACAGCGGCAGCCTATCGTGATTTTCTCGCGCAGAGTGATTTGGATAAGCGCATTCGCGCAATGCTTGACGATCTTGCTGTGGCCGATGTGACTGCGCTGGCTGAGGTTGGTAGCCGGATACGCCAGTGGATTGTGGACACGCCTTTGCCGCCGCGTTTGGAAAGTGAAGTACGTGACGCCTATGAAAAGATGCAGGCCGAGGCGGGTGTGGATATTTCCTGGGCCATCCGTTCCTCTGCCACGGCGGAAGATTTGCCGGATGCTTCGTTCGCCGGCCAGCAGGAAACTTTTCTCAATATTAATGGCGTGGATAATGTCCTGTCAGCCATTAAACAGGTATTCGCCTCGCTGTATAACGATCGTGCCATTGCTTACCGTGTCCACCAGGGATTTAAACATCAGGATGTAGCATTGTCGGCAGGCGTGCAGCGCATGGTGCGTAGCGATTTAGGCGCAAGCGGCGTGATGTTTACGCTGGATACTGAGTCTGGTTTTGAGCAGGTGGTGCTCATCACTTCCGCATACGGGCTGGGTGAGACAGTAGTACAGGGTGCGGTCAATCCGGACGAATTTTATGTATACAAGCCTGCATTAAAACAAGGTAAAGCGGCAGTGATCAGCCGTAATCTTGGCGGCAAGGCGATCAAAATGATATTCGGTGCAGGACGCGAAACAGGGCGTTCAGTTCTCACCGTAGCGGTACCGCCGGCTGAGAGTCAGCGCTTCTCCATTACCGATGCAGAGGTGGAAGAGCTGGCGCGTTATGGGCTGATCATTGAGCAGCATTATGGCCGCGCGATGGATATCGAGTGGGGCAAGGACGGGGTGGATGGCAAACTCTACATATTGCAGGCACGGCCTGAAACGGTACAGGCACACGAAATCCAAGGCAAGCTGAGGCGTTATCGGTTAAAGCAACAGTCCCAAATATTGGTCAGCGGACGTGCCGTTGGGCAACGCATAGGCAGCGGCCCGGTATGCTTGGTAGCGGATGCCAGCAAGATGAACCAAGTGCAGCCAGGCGACGTCTTGGTGACGGATATGACCGACCCTGACTGGGAGCCAGTAATGAAGCGCGCATCTGCGATCGTTACCAACCGAGGCGGGCGTACCTGTCATGCGGCCATTGTGGCGCGCGAACTCGGCATTCCGGCAGTAGTGGGATGCGGTGATGCAACGCAAATTCTAAAGCCTGGCGATGCGGTAACAGTTTCTTGTGCCGAGGGAGATACCGGCAAGGTGTATCAAGGTATGCTCGACATCGAGGTATCGGATTTGACGCTGGATAAAATGCCGACCCCGCCAATTAAAATCAGTTTAAACGTAGCAAACCCCGAATTGGCGTTTGAATCCAGCCGTTTGCCCAATGCTGGCGTGGGCTTGGCACGATTGGAATTTATCATCGCACGGATGATAGGCATACATCCCAAGGTGGTGCTCGCCTACCCCCATTTGCCAGAGGAGTTAAAAGTACTGGTGGAGGCAAAGGCCGCAGGTTATGCCACGCCGCTAGATTTTTATGTTGAGAAATTGACCGAAGGCATCGCCATGCTGGGCGCAGCCTTCGCTCCTAAACCGGTGATCGTGCGCTTTTCGGATTTCAAGTCCAACGAATATTCCAGCTTGCTCGGAGGGTCTCAATACGAGCCGAATGAAGAGAATCCGATGATCGGTTTACGTGGCGCTTCCCGTTACATTGTGGATAGCTTCCGTGATTGCTTTGCGCTGGAGTGCCGTGCCATACGCCAGGTGCGCGAAGAAATCGGGCTGACCAATATAGAAGTGATGATTCCCTTTGTACGCACGCTGGATGAAGCCGAGCGGGTGATAAAAGAACTGGCTAAAAATGGCTTGCGACGGGGCGAGAACGGCCTGCGTGTAATCATGATGTGCGAGATACCTTCTAACGCTTTATTGGCCGAACAGTTCCTGGAATATTTCGATGGTTTCTCCATTGGCTCAAATGATCTGACCCAGCTTACTTTAGGTATAGACCGTGACTCGGGGGTGATAGCGGGGGCATTCGATGAGCGCAATCCGGCAGTGAAAGCGTTGCTCAGCATGGCAGTTCAGGCTTGCCGCAAGGCCAATAAATACATCGGCATCTGTGGGCAAGGCCCGTCCGATCATCCTGATTTAGCGCAGTGGCTAGTAGGGCAAGGTATTGAGGCAGTTTCGTTGAATCCGGATACCGTAGTAGAAACATGGCTATATCTGGCTGAACAGGCTGCTAAAAAATAATGGGCAAGGTTATATTTCAAGCATTCCGCCTTTACAGGTCTTAGCTTGCTCCAGGCGCGTCAGGGTTGGCAGTAGGTTAAGGCCAGTTTCATTTTTTAATATCACCGCCTGGTCTTTCAAATCATCGATTGAAATACAGACTGGTTCACCCGCTACGGCGAAGGCAATGGTATTACCACTGTCGCAGGAAGGGAAAGCCAAGGCGCGGCCATCAAAGGCGCTGCGGATGCGTTCGACACTATCCTTGAAGCCACGGCTATGTCCCAAAAGATTAACGGCCATGATGCCTTCTTCGCTCAGGTGGGCGCGTACAACTTGATAGAATGGCAAAGTGTCGAGCGCACCCGCGCGGGCATTGGCATCAAATCCATCCACCAGTATCAAGTCATAGGTCTGGTCGCTGTTGGCGACAAATTCGGCACCATCACCAATCACTATTTTCAATCGCTTGGGATCTTCCGGCAACTTGAAAAATTGCCGGGCAGCAGCGACTACCGCGGGTTCGATTTCTACCACAGTGAGCTTGGCCAGAGGTTGGCTGCGATAAAGAAACTTGGTTAGTGAAGCTGCGCCGAGACCAATCAATAATACCTTGCGGGGAAAACGGGTCTCACCGCGTAATAGTAAGCTCGCCATCATTTCTTTGGTGTAATCGAGCTCCAGGTTCCATGGACGCGCGATGCGCATCGCGCCTTGGGTCCACTCAGAACCAAAGTGCAGGGTACGGACACCGGATTCTTCGCGAATATCAATTGAGACGCTCATAATTTTTTACCGAAACTTGTATTTATTATGCAGGTGCTTTGCTTGGGTGCAGGTTTAAGTTGAGTAAACGACCGACGAAGCATCCAATCACCCCGCCTACTCCAATAGTAGCTTTCGATGGCGGCCTGAATTCCGGAATTGCGGCGGCAACCAGATATCATCTACATAGCTGCACGATGTGCAGAAACCTTGTGACGCAAAACTTTCAAAGTTTTTATCCAGAAATCAGTCTGAGTGATGGGATTTTAATCTGAGTAACAGAACTTTGTTCTAATTCGATCAAGTTGATAAGTGCTTCTTCGTTTTGTTTTGCTGATTTTATTGCTCAATCCTGCTGTTTTATTCAAAGCAAGGATTAAAAACATTTTTCTTGTGTTGTTCAAAGCTACGGCAGCTTCATTGTCGCTTATCTTTGTTGCTTATGCATCCGGTTGTCAGAAATTATGTAGCTTTGAAGTATCGACTGGTATTAGGTATTTAATCTATCCCACAATTCGGTTCGGCAGGGGGCAGTGTGTGCCTGAAAAACACTTGCCTTGTCGTGTGAGGGTGAAGTGGAATCCGAATTTTCTGTGGGCGTTCAATGAAATATTTCGTATCGACCGATGTGCTGCGGGTATGGATACTTTAATTTGAGCGATTGAAACTATTAATTCTTTAGGAGATGATGGTGCTAAACAATATGAAAATCAGCACGCGCTTGATGCTTCTGCTTGTGTTATTGCTAGTATTGGCGATGGTGGTCGGCGTGATGGGGTTGATTGCTTCCAGCAACTCGAATACGTCGATGAAATCGGTTTACGACGACCGATTGCTCCCTATTGTGCAATTGAACACCATCGCGCGAAAAAACCTGCGCAACCGAATCGCTATTGCCAATGGGATTGTCCAGCCGGAACATATGGCCAGTTACCTTAAGGAAATCGAAGAAAATCGCACCGAAATAAAAAATCAGTGGGATGCCTACATGGCGACCTACCTGACCGAGGAAGAGAAGGGTTTGGCGGCTAAATTTCAGGAGGTACGTGGTCGCTTCGTCGAAGAAGGCATCAAGCCGGCCATGGCGGCGATGCAGGCCCATGATGTAGAAGCGATCAGGCAGGTGCAGACGCGAAATATCCAGCCGCTGTACGAGCCGATGAAGGTTGCGCTGGACGCGTTGATCAAGCTGCAGGAGCGCGAGGCAAACAATCTATATCTGAACTCCGATGCCACCTATAATAACTCGCGCAAGTTGTTCATCGCGCTGCTGCTGCTGGGCGCGGCGATGAGCGGCGCGCTGGGGTTTTCGATCATCCATAGCATTAACCGTTCGGTGGACGAGTTGCGCGGCGTGATGGTGCAGATGTCGGCGGATGGCGATTTGACCTCGCGCGCAAGGGTGTACGGGGAGGACGAAATCGGTCAGGCGGCGACGGCATTCAACGGTCTTATAGACAGCTTTGTCAACATCATCCGCCAGGTGCTCGGCAATGCCGACACCTTGTCCAGCACGGCGGCGCTTCTGTCCGCTTCCTCACTAAAAATCGCACAAGGCTCGCAGGCGCAAAGTGAAGCGACCGCATCTACTGCGGCGTCGGTGGAGCAGATCACCGTGAGTATCAATTCGGTGGCGGCCAATACCGAAGATGTGCGCAAGTTGTCTGAGAAGAGCCTGCAACAAACCCAGCAGGGTAACCAGAGCGTCACTGCGATGATCGACGAAATTGGTCATGTGCAGGAATCGGTCAACCAGATCGCCGTGTCGGTGAAGGAGTTTGCCGACAGCATGCACTCAATCTCCGGCATGACTCAACAGGTGAAAGATATCGCCAACCAGACCAATCTGTTGGCGCTGAATGCGGCGATCGAAGCGGCGCGCGCCGGCGAGCAGGGGCGCGGCTTCGCGGTGGTGGCGGATGAGGTGCGCAAGTTGGCGGAGAAATCCGCGAA
Source organism: Candidatus Nitrotoga sp. MKT (assembly GCA_003402345.1). Lineage (GTDB taxonomy): Bacteria > Pseudomonadota > Gammaproteobacteria > Burkholderiales > Gallionellaceae > Nitrotoga. The sequence goes on from QFXH01000004.1 coordinate 78,666, forward strand.
ATCGGCCAGCGAGATTGACCAAGTGACCAATTCGCTGAACCAGAATTCCGCCCATGTCGAGGTTACCGTCCAATCCGGCCTGCGGTCACTGCAGGCGACGCAGGAACAAGTAGAGCGCGTCTCCGCAGTGTTGACTGAAGCGGGTGCAGCCGTCGCACAATCGAGCCTCGGCGTGGCAGATATCGCCTCGGCCGTCGGCGAGCAAAGCTTGGCAAGCACCGAGATCGCATGCAATGTGGAAAAGATTGCTCAGATGTCGGAAGAGAACCATACGGCAGTGGAAGCGAATACCCGGGACATCGGGCGTCTGGAGCAGTTAGCCAAAGAGCTGCAGGGTGCGGTGAGTCGATTCAAGGTATAAAAAGGCACGGCAGTTTTTAACCTTTCCATTGGTTCAATAACCAGCGCGCCCATTCTGTCACCTCTGTGGCTGTCATGCCGATTGTAACTTTCTGTTTTGCCATCGCATCGCCTGCCGCGCCATGCAGATGCACTGCCAACAATAAAGCTTGGTCCACATCCAATCCCTGGGCAATAAAGGCGGCGACCATGCCAGTCAACACATCACCCATGCCGGGGCTACTCATGCCAGGGTTGCCGGTCTTATTTATATATATTTTGTTATCGCGAGTGACGCACAGACTATGGGCACCTTTCAGTACCACGGCGCTATGAAAGCGTTTAACTAGTTCCTGTGCGGCGTCGGCGCGTGCGGCCTGCACTTCTTCAGTGTTGCAGCCGAGCAGGCGTGCTGCTTCGCCAGGATGAGGGGTCATTACGCTGGCATCCTTGCGTGAAATTAACACAGTGCGTAAATCTGGGCGGAGGGCGAGAATGTTAAGTGCGTCAGCATCCAGTACCAGCACAATGTCCAGCTTGAGCGCATCATGTAAAATTTTCTGGGCAGTGTCATCGTGCCCCAACCCGCAGCCGATGGCCAGCACATCCAGCTTGGGTAGATGCAATGCAGCTTGTGCGCTATGCAGCATTAACTCGGGCTGCAATATATCAACACTCGGGGCGTTGTCCGCCAGAATGCCTACATATACGCAGCCAGCGCCCAGTTTGAGCGCAGCACGCGCAGCCAGCACCGGGGCACCGACCATGCCGCTGGCTCCCCCTATGACGGCCACTGTGCCAAAATTACCCTTATGACTGTCAAGCGGGCGAGGGGCAAGAAAAGTGGCGACTTGTTTTTGTGTAATGGTGGGGATGCGCGGTGCAGCTGGCATGACTGTATTTTCCTTCAAGTGCAAATGAGGTCACATAGTATAATGGCAAGCTGTTTTTAACAGCCCCTGAGAGCCTGTTTATGTTCCGCGTGTCCCCCGGTAAGTCCGCACTGTCTTCCTTCCGTCTTGAAAAATTGTGTGCTGTCGTCAGCAACGCACTGTCCAATGTATTTATAACAGATGCATGCCATTGGTATTTCGTGGCGCTCAATGCGGATTTGTCGGCCACTGAAGCCAATTTGCTGGACACATTGCTTGGTTTGGATCATGTGAAGAAAGGCCGGCATAGCGGTAAAGATAGGTTGCAACATCTGCTGGTTGTGCCGCGCTTGGGTACCATTTCGCCATGGTCCTCCAAGGCCACCGATATTGCGCAGCATTGTAGTCTGCATAGGGTTGAGCGCATCGAGCGCGGCATTATGTACTCAGTCAAGACTAAGAATGGCAAAGCACTGACACAAGCAGAACTGAACGCGTTGCTGCCGCTACTGCATGACCGCATGACAGAGTCCGTGTTTGATCCTGTGCTGAGTCTCAAAACAGGCTTCAATGGTATAGCCGAAAAGATTTTCCGTCACAGTGAGCCACTGCCGCTCTCTACTGTGGACATCATGCATGGCGGCAATGTTGCGCTAGCGGCGGCTAATATCGAGATGGGACTGGCGTTGTCCAGCGATGAGATTGATTATTTGGTGGAGAATTTCCATCGGATAGGACGCAATCCTACCGATGTAGAGTTAATGATGTTTGCACAGGCGAACTCCGAACATTGCCGCCACAAAATTTTCAATGCGGATTGGGTGATAAACGATGTGCAGCAGGCGATCTCGCTGTTCGGCATGATCCGTAATACCCATAAGCTACATCCAAAAGGCACGGTGGTTGCATATTCTGATAATTCCTCTGTGATTGAAGGCGCGCGCATTGAGCGCTTCTATCCGCGCGCCGATGGCGGCTATGCCTACAGCAATGAACTGACACACACGTTGATGAAAGTGGAAACGCATAATCATCCCACGGCCATCTCGCCTTTTGCCGGTGCGGCCACCGGAGCGGGTGGTGAGATACGCGATGAAGGCGCGACCGGTTCCGGTTCCAAACCCAAGGCGGGGCTAACCGGGTTCTCTGTGTCCAATTTGAATATCCCTGGGTTCAGGCAGCCGTGGGAAATTTACGGCGGCGCTCTCGCTAAACCGCTTTCGGGTAAAGCCCCTCCGATTTATGGCAAGCCGTCACGCATTGCTTCCGCCTTGCAGATCATGCTGGAAGGACCACTTGGCGGTGCAGCGTTCAATAATGAGTTTGGCCGCCCTAATCTGGCTGGTTATTTTCGCACCTTTGAAGAAGCAGTGAACGGCGAGATGCGCGGTTATCACAAGCCCATCATGCTAGCGGGCGGGGTAGGCAGTATCGCGGCGCAGCATACACACAAGCATTCGTTACCTGTAGGCGCGCTGCTGATCCAATTGGGCGGAGCCGGGATGTTGATTGGTCTGGGCGGTGGTGCGGCATCCAGCATGGATACCGGTGCCAATGCGGAAAATCTGGATTTTGCTTCGGTACAACGCGGCAATCCAGAGATGCAACGTCGCGCGCAGGAAGTAATTGACCGTTGCTGGCAGATGGGTGACAACAATCCCATCTTGTCTATACACGATGTTGGTGCGGGCGGCATCTCCAACGCTTTGCCGGAACTGGTGCATGGCGGTGGGCGCGGCGCTCGTTTTGAATTGCGTGCCGTTCCTTCTGAAGAGCGAGGGATGTCGCCGATGCAAATTTGGAGCAACGAAGCGCAGGAACGCTATGTACTGGCGATTGATCCGGCTCATTTGGGTGAGTTTAAAACCTTGTGCGAGCGTGAACGTTGTCCATTTGCAGTATTGGGGCACGCAATTGCCGATGACCAATTGATCGTGCATGACGAATTATTTAAAAATAATGCGGTGGATATGCCGTTGTCGGTACTGTTGGGCAAGCCACCTAAAATGACGCGCAATGTAAAGCGCGAGAGTGTGAAGCTTCCTGCATTTGATGTCAGCAAAATAAATCTTAACGATGCAATCGAGCGCACGCTGCGCTTACCTTCCGTGGCCGACAAAACTTTCCTGATCAGCATCGGTGACCGCACTGTGGGTGGCTTGACTGCACGCGACCAGATGGTGGGGCCGTGGCAAATTCCGGTCGCGGATGTGGCAGTGACCTTGATGGGTTTCAATACTGCATTGGGTGAGGCTTTTGCCTTGGGCGAGCGCACTCCACTGGCGGTGTTGAACGCTCCAGCTTCCGGACGAATGGCTGTGGGAGAGGCAATCACCAACATTGCAGCGGCGCGTATCGAAAAGATCGGCGACATCAAGCTATCGGCCAACTGGATGGCGGCCGCCGGTCATCACGGAGAAGATGCCGCGCTATTTGACACCGTGCGTGCGGTGGGTATGGAGTTATGCCCACAACTCGGTATTAGCATTCCGGTAGGCAAGGACTCCATGTCCATGCGTACAGCGTGGCAGGATGGTACCGAGAAGAAGGCGGTCACGGCTCCGTTGTCGCTCATCGTGACAGCCTTCGCGCCGTGCATGAATGCACGTTTGACATTGACGCCGCAATTGACGGCCGATTTGGATACCGTATTACTGCTGATTGATTTGGGCGAAGGCAAGAACCGCATGGGCGGCTCGGCGCTGGCGCAGGTGTATAAACAGGTCGGTAATGTTGGACCCGACCTCGACGATGCGGGCAAGCTCAAAATATTTTTCAACGTTGTTCAGCGCCTGAATAGCGAGGGCAAATTGCTGGCTTATCATGACCGTTCGGACGGTGGATTGTTTACCACGCTGTGCGAAATGGCGTTTGCTACCCATGTTGGCCTGACCATCAATCTTGATGAATGGCAGGGAAACATCCTAAGCACCTTGTTCAACGAAGAATTGGGTGCGGTGGTGCAGGTACATCGCCGCGATTTACAGTATGTGCTGGACGTGTACCATAACGCTGGGCTTGCAGCGGTACGTTCAGTTGCTACGCTGAATACGGATGGCATGATCGATATCGTGCAGCAAGGCAAAACATTGTTCAGCGGGACTGGGGTTAATCTGAAGCGCATCTGGTCTGAAACTACTTATCAGATGCAGAAACTACGTGACAACCCGACTTGCGCCCAGCAAGAATATGACCGCATCCTGGACGCTGCCGATCCTGGCTTGCAAGTAAGACTCACTTACGACCTGAACGAAAATATTACCGCGCCTACACTGCTGAAATGTCGTCCACCAATCGCCATCTTGCGTGAACAGGGTGTGAACGGCCATGTCGAGATGGCGGCGGCGTTTGACCGCGCTGGCTTCACAGCGGTGGACGTGCATATGAGCGACATCATCACTGGCCGCGTTAAGTTAGCGGATTTTAAAGGGGTGGCAGCGTGCGGCGGTTTTTCCTATGGCGATGTACTAGGGGCGGGCGAAGGCTGGGCAAAATCTATTTTGTTCAACCCACGTGCACGGGATGAGTTTGAAGCTTTTTTCAAGCACGATGATACGTTTGCTTTAGGCGTGTGCAATGGTTGCCAGATGATGAGCAATTTGCACGAAATTATTCCAGGGGCAGAACATTGGGCACATTTTGTGCGTAATTTGTCAGAGCAGTTCGAGGCGCGTTTCGTGATGGTGGAAGTGCAGCCATCGCCCTCGATCTTATTTGATGGTATGGCAGGTAGCCTTATGCCCATTGTGGTAGCGCACGGCGAGGGATATGCCCATTTCGGTAACGGCAAACGCTTGAAGGCAGTGCAGCCGTTGGTCACACTTCGTTATGTGGACAACTACGGCCAGCCGACAGAGACCTACCCACTTAATCCAAACGGTTCGCCACAGGGTATTACTGGGCTGACCACAGCTAACGGACGATTCAGCATCATGATGCCACACCCAGAACGGCTGTTCCGAGCATTGCAGCATTCCTGGCATCCAATAGAGTGGGGAGAAAATGGAGCATGGTTGAAAATGTTCCAGAATGCGCGCAAGTGGGTTAACTAGCCCCTCCTTGTCCACTCAGTTTTGCTACTTCAGGTATCAACTTCATGCAGGCACACTGCCTTTTACAGAAATTTCTGCGTGTAAATCCCACTCGGTCTACACCATATTAAGTCTTTCGTTCCCAGTATGTTACAAACATCGTCGGATTCAATTTTTCCAGCTTACTTCACTTTTATTTTGTCTCATACCTGCTTTTTTAACGCATAAATCTGGTATCGTCCTTCATGGGTAAGGTGCGTAAATTCATGCTTGCAATTTCGATTGACTGGTCAACAGAGCATGGAGGCTACTGCATTTCATCCATCCGACCAGGATTGGTAAAATTGCGCTACCCTTGCATTTACCTGCTAATGTTATATGGGCACCTCTGAAAATTCAGATTTGCGAGCATCCCCTTCGGGGATTGCCTGCTTAACCCGCCTCGTCACAATACGTTGTTGCTCACAAAAAATGTTTCCTTATATATCAATTGTATGCTGCATCAACATTTTTTATTCGCGCCTAGTCTTGTTTAGAACTCTTAATTTTTAGAGGTGTCCAACTGTGAAAATGCTGAATTTCATACTCAAAGGAGGGAATTTCCATGCATAAAAAATCAATATATTTACTTTCCGCTTTAGCGATAGTCATGACACCGGCAGTAACGTCAAACCTTGCTAATGCTCAGGGTAAGCCAATGTCGAACCAATTTTGGTGGCCTGAAAAACTGGATCTCAAACCTCTTCGCCAGCATGCGGCTGAATCCAATCCAATGGGCGCTGAATTCAATTACGCTAAGGAGTTTAAGACTCTCGACCTTAAGGCCGTGAAAAAAGACATTGAGACGTTGATGACTACGTCACAGGCGTGGTGGCCAGCAGATTATGGCCACTATGGGCCATTTTTTATTCGGATGGCTTGGCACAGTGCTGGCACATACCGCGTGTCTGACGGACGCGGCGGTGCCGGTGGCGGCCAACAGCGATTCGAGCCGCTCAACAGCTGGCCCGACAATGTTAGCCTAGACAAGGCGCGGCGACTGCTTTGGCCGATCAAACAGAAATACGGCCGGAAGATTTCTTGGGCTGACCTGATGACCCTGACGGGAAATGTAGCGCTGGAATCCATGGGCTTCAAAACCTTCGACTTTGCCGGCGGGCGTGAGGACGATTGGGAGCCTGACCTGGTCTACTGGGGGCCTGAGACTAAATTTCTCGCGGACGAACGTTATAGTGGCGATAGAAAGCTGGAAAATCCCCTTGCCGCTGTTCAGATGGGCCTAATCTATGTGAATCCGGAAGGGCCGAACGGCAATCCGGATCCGCTCGCGGCAGCGAGGGACATTCGCGAGACGTTCGGCCGCATGGCGATGAACGATGAAGAGACGGTTGCACTTATTGCTGGCGGCCATACGTTCGGTAAAGCCCATGGTGCCTATAACCCGTCCAAGTGCCTAGGTCCAGAGCCCGCAGCTGCTAGTATTGAGCAGCAAGGTTTTGGCTGGGAAAACAAATGTGGCAGCGGCAATGCCGACGACACTATCACCAGCGGTTTAGAAGGCGCATGGTCCGCCAACCCAATTGCCTGGACTACACAATATTTAGGCAACCTATTCGCTTTTGATTGGGTGCAGACAAAGAGCCCAGCAGGTGCGATCCAATGGATTCCAGATAATAAAAATGGGTCAAACATCGTGCCGGATGCCCACGATCCTTCGAAACGGCATGCCCCTATCATGTTCACGACGGACCTTTCGCTTAAGTTCGACCCGAGTTATCGCAAGATTGCCAAGCGCTTTCATGAGAACCCAAAGGAATTCGAACGTGCCTTCTCCAAGGCGTGGTTTAAGCTGACGCACCGCGACATGGGACCGCGCGCCCTTTATCTTGGCGCTGAAGTTCCCGACGAAGTCTTGCTGTGGCAGGATCCAGTCCCAGCTGTTGATCATGATTTGATTAACGCAAAGAATATCGCTCAGCTGAAGTCTACGATCCTTGCATCGGGGTTAAGCGTTCCCGAACTCGTCAGAACCGCCTGGGCGTCTGCCGCTAGCTTTCGCGGGACGGATTTACGGGGTGGAACTAACGGGGCGCGCGTCCGTCTTGAACCGCAGAGAGAATGGGAGGTCAATAATCCGAACGAACTGGCAAAGGTGCTGAAACGTCTGGAGGGTATTCAAACAGACTTCAACCGTGCGCAATCGGACGGCAAGAAGGTATCACTCGCCGATATGATCGTTCTAGGTGGCGCCGCAGCCATTGAGCAAGCCGCGAAGAAGGCTGGCCATAACGTGCAGGTTCCTTTCACGCCGGGACGCACGGATGCATCGCAAGAACAGACTGATGTGAATTCTTTTGCTGTACTTGAACCGACCGCAGACGGGTTCCGTAATTACTTCAAAGCGAATACCCATAGATCACCGACGGAAATGCTAGTTGATCGGGCGAGTCTTTTAACCCTAACAGTCCCTGAATTGACAGTTCTAGTAGGTGGTATGCGAGCTCTGAATGCAAATGCCGGACAATCTGCGCATGGTGTGCTCACCGACCGGCCCGGGACATTGAGCAATGACTTTTTCGTTAACTTACTGGATATGTCGACGAAATGGGCGAAATCATCCAAATCCGAAGGAATTTACGAGGGGCGCGATCGCGGGACGGGTACACTCAAATGGACGGCCACCTCCGTTGACCTTGTTTTTGGGTCGAACTCTGAGCTGCGCGCCGTCGCAGAGGTCTATGCAGCTGACGACGCACGAGAGAAGTTTGTGCGGGATTTTATTGAGGCGTGGACTAAAGTGATGGGCCTTGACCGCTCTAAACTGTAAGGCTGGCAGAAAAAATGGCCCACAAGCTTCTGGAATGGAATTCAATTTGATGACTGGAAACAGGAGCGAAAGCTTTTTATAACTTATTGAAACACGAAACGGCGGTGTTAAATACGCCGCCGTTTACAGCTTGCTTCATCAGTTGAAATTTAAAACCATCATCCTGTTCCAAATAATCATATCCAAATAATCAAAATTCCAACTGCCAGAATTAATCCCCCTTTGATCACATAATACAAAGGTCGACTCCAAGCTTTTAATTTTCGACGGTACTGGCCTGCCAACCAAATAAAACGGAATACTTTATTGATGCCGCCGGTTTGGTCCCCGGTTTCATTAGGCGAACTTGCTGCGGTCATGATTGTTCTGCCTAACCATTTATTAATCGCTTGAGCCCAGCGGTAGCGCATTGGACGCTCAATGTCGCAAAACAAAATGATTCGATTGGTATCGCAACCATTTTGGGCCCAATGAATATAGGTTTCATCAAAGACAACGGCCTGCCCATCCCGCCAACTATAGCGTTGGCCATCAACTTCTATAAAACAGCGATCATTATTTGGTGTTACCAAACCAAGGTGATAGCGCAACGATCCTGCGAAAGGGTCGCGATGCTCATTGAGTTTTCCACCTGGCCCCAATTCTGCAAACATAGCGGCTTTCACGCATGGAATAGCGCGCAACAGCGCAACCGTTTTGGGGCAATAGTATTCAGCTGAAGGATGGCTGGCGTCATACCATTTTAAATAAAAGCGTTTCCATCCGTTTTTAAAAAAAGAATTAAATCCTGCATCATCATTTTTTTGTGTAGATTTGATCTTTTCCAAAGCTTGCAGATTAAGCGCTTCATCCCTGATTAATTCCCAATTTTTTTCCAGCAATTCCAAGCCGCGAAAGTTGCTGACAGGAAAATAGGCAGTGTAAGGAACCCCGGAAAACAGGTACATGAACAGGTTCATCGGAGCCACGATGGATGAGTGATCGAATAACTGACGAAACAGAGGAAGACGGACTTTACCCCGAAAATGTACGGTAAAAATTGATATCACATAAATCGAGATTACTGCCCATTTCATAACAATTTCTCCATTGACCGCTTTTCAAAGTGGAATTTTATTTTGATCATACAATGATTTTTTTGGATCACTTTTAAAATTATATAGTTACGATGTAAATTCTTTATCTGTTTCTTTCGATAAAGAAAAGAGATCCCAGGCAGCGATAAACATTGCTGCAATTACCGGACCAATAATAAAACCGTTCAAGCCAAAAAGAGCCATGCCGCCAAGTGTGGAAATAAGTACTACGTAGTCTGGCATTTGTGTGTCCTTACCGACGAGTATAGGCCGAAGAATGTTATCAATCATTCCAATCACAAGCACGCCGAATGCAGTCAGAATGATGCCGTTCCAAATTTCACCGGTGACGAGAAAATAAATTGCGACCGGCGCCCATATTAATGCTGCTCCAATTGCAGGTAATAACGAAAGAAACGCCATCAAAACGCCCCATAATAAGGGGCCTTGAATACCAAGAATCCAAAAAATTGCGCCACCTAACGCGCCTTGCATCGCAGCTACAGCGATGTTGCCTTTTACCGTCGCACGAAGAACCGTAATGAATTTACTGAACAAATACCGTTTATGCTCCATGCTTAATGGAATTGCCTGTCTGATTCGCCCGGATAAACCAGAACCTTCACGCAGCAGGAAAAATAACAAATACAGCATGATGCCAAAACTGATGATGAAGTCGAAAGTATTTTGACCGATAGCAAAAGCCTGAGTCGCAATAAATTGACTACCTTCCATTACGCCAGTAGATATTTTTTCCTGCAACGCAGAAATATTTCCGAATCCGAAACGGTCCAATAGATCAACTACCCATCGCGGCAATGCGTTGATTATCTGTTGAAAATATGTACCGAAATGTAGCTCCCCTGATTGAAGCTTTTGATAAAAATGTATTCCTTCTTGTACTAGTGAAGCGGTAATAAATGCTAGTGGAAGAATTACGATAACCAAACAAAGCACCAAGGTGGCGAGCGCAGCCAAATTTCGCCTGCCCCGTGTGATAACAAGTAAACGACGATAGAGGGGGGTAAACATTATGGCAAGGACGGTGCCCCAAAAAACGGCACCAAAAAATGGCCATACGATCCAGCCAAACGCAATAGAGACAATAGCTAGCAGAAGCAAAAATATTTTTTTCTGAAAATCGGAGGAATTCATATGTGATTCTGGAAGCCAGGTAAATAACATTCATTGTTTTAATGTCCAATGTTACCTGAACTTAGTGTTCAAGGTAGACTAGAAATATCCAGTTTACTTGAATCGAGTCGGCTGCTAAGCCAATGTTAATGGGCTTCGAGAGACAATATAAGTATTGACGGTTTGAATTTAAACAATTAAATGGGTATCCACTTCACGCACGTGATAGGCAGCGGATGGGTTACAGCTCTCCACGCTGAAACTATACCAAGGGAGCGCTATGAGGCATTTTGGAGAATGTCTAATCAATATTAACGGTTACGATTTACGTATACCAAAACCCATGCGCACGCAGTTAATATCCACGAAATGATTTTAGTTGTGCTCGAAGTATCAATTAAATCCATTTCCAGCACTACTGTGATTGCGCTGAAATTGATGGCTAAAAGTGAACACAGCATAAAATATGGCAAAAATGACTTTAACATGGTTATTTACCTTCTTTAATGATGACAGGTAGTTTTCTCTGTTATAAAACGATATTTGATCAAGCTTTCAGGGGGCATAGCAATGTACGGTACTGGCATATGATGATTAAATAAACTCGCTATAATCGGATCAAGGGATTATTTTTGGGTGGCAGTCACATTTACTTCCCCATTTTCTTTACCCGGGCGACGATATACACCTTTTACAACCTCTCCAATAATTCCGCCAAAATTGGCAGCTTCCACTACCAGGATGAGACAAGGCCCCCAGTAAGCAAGGGGGATTTGGAAAAACATATCTACATCTGTAGATGGGTTTTCAAAATAGGTCATGTAGACAAAGTTAATACAACGTACAAACAGAGGTGGTAAGCAAGCCAGCCATTTTCCGCCCAAACCAAAAATCCACGACACCACGAAACCCGCCACGAATGGCACCAAAAATATATCTATCATCCAAGGGAAAGTAAATGTGGCGATACCCGTAAACACTTCAATATTCACCCCCAGCGCTTTATCTCCCAAATAATTCAATGCCATGCCAATCAACACAGCAATAAATCCTTTAACGTAACGGGAATTCATTTTAATTACTCCTTTTTAAACAAATGACTTATTTTTAAAGGCGTTAAATAGGGGCCAGTTACTTAAAAGCTATTTTATATTTATCCCTATCTCCCAGCGCTTACATTACTAGACAATAATCTGACAATACAGGTACAGTTGTACTTATATTTAACCAACCTGTACTGGTTCATTAACCATGCCAATATTAAGTTTAGATCCAAATGATCCTTTTCCGTTGATTGATCAGATTGCCGATGGCATCAAAAAAATGATAGATAGTAGGGCAATTCGATCGGGTGCGCGTATGCCTTCGATACGAAAATTTGCCCAGAACCACGGAGTAAGCCGCTTCACTGTTGTCCAGGCATATGACAAATTAGTGGCGATGGGATATCTGTATTCGAGGCAAGGTTCCGGTTTCTATGTTTCATCTCGTTTGGCGCCTCGTGATTCATCGGAAGCGGCATACAAACTCGATAGCGTAATAGATGTCGTTTGGCTGTTAAGGAATTCACTTAAGGATCGCGCTAGCAAGACAATGCCCGGAGCATGGTGGCTTCCAGCCTCATGGATGGTAGAAACAGGCATCAAAAAAAGTTTGAGGGCATTGTCATTAAAAGACGGAGAATTTCTTACCGCCTATGGCACGCCGGGCGGTTATTTACCTTTGAGGGACCTACTGCAAAGAAAATTATCCAGTATCGGCGTTGTGGCGGATACCTCGCAGATTATCCTGACTACAGGAGTGACACATGCGATGGACTTGGTAACCCGATATTTTGTACGGGCAGGAGATGCCGTATTAGTCGATGACCCGGGATATTTTATTCTTTTCGGAGGGCTGAAATCATTTGGCGCTAAAATTGTCGGGGTACCCTGGAATCATGATGGCCCTGATACCCATGCGATGGAAGCGCTGATAAAGGAACATCATCCCAAGCTCTTTTTTACCAATACGATTTTGCACAATCCGACCGGTGCCAGTATTAGTCAGCCTGTTGCCCATCGCATGCTTCAGCTGGCCGAAAAATACGACATGATGCTGATTGAAGATGACATATATGGTGACTTTCATCCGGCAACGGCAACTCGTCTTGCCACGCTCGACCAGCTCAATCGGGTGATCTATGTAAGCAGCTTCTCGAAATCGGTCTCAGCAAGTCTGCGTGTTGGATATTTTGCATGTAACCGAGAAATCGCAGAGAGCCTCTGTGATGTTAAGTTACTGACAGGCCTTACCACTTCGGAAGTGAGCGAGCGGCTAATATACCAGCTTTTAACTGATGGCCATTATCGAAAGCATCTGGATAAACTCCGGGCAAAATTACAACTGGCACGACAAAACACGATCGCTAAACTCGAAAGTCTTGGCTTTACACTTTATTGTGAGCCAGAAGGTGGAATGTTTGTTTGGGCAAAATTAAATGGCCTAAATAACGCGGCTGAAATTGCAAGCCTCGCAGCAAAAGAGGGAATCATGCTCGCTCCCGGAAACATGTTCCGGCCACATCAGGAATCCTCACCTTGGTTCAGGTTTAACGTAGCCCATTGCGGCGACAATGCAACGTTCGAGTTTTTTAAAAAATGGCGGATTCAACACTGAAGCATGGATGGCTTAATTTCTCAATTTGCCAATGCTGTGACACATAAATAAAGCTAAACATTAACAAAAGCGCTTGACATTACGCTGGTTATTCACAACTTACGCATAGACCCAATAATGAAAAATATTTTAGCACTGACATTTAGAATAAAAATATAACATATTGTTTTTATTCTAAATAAATTTTGCTTATGAAATAAGCGACTAAGCAAAACTGTATATAATATGAACGGTTAGCTTAGTTATATTGAAATTATCCACATTGTTATCCACAGTTTTTGTGGACAACATAAAATACTTAATAAAGTCAGTTAGGTTCATTAAAAACTGTAGGCATTTACGTAAGAAACCTTGCTAATGCCCATTAGTAAATGTCGCCCAGAAGTGGCATTTGTCAAGGTAATTTGAATCCTCCTGCCAAAACAAAAATAGCAAACTAAATTGCTCAGTATTTCTAGCGCGCTACCACCGAATACCTTCCATAAAATTGACTCCCATCGGATAGAAACGAAGCTGCAGAATGGATCAGAGTGCCATGTTTGCCCATGGTGGCGATCCCCCACACTAAAGCTAATGGGCCAATCGGCAAAAGTATTTGTCAGAGTTTTTTACGGTATTGCTTATACCGATGGGTAGTGCATTTCCGCACCGAAGCCACACCAAAGGAGATTGTTATGACCTAAATGGGTCAATCAGCAGAGATATTCGTCAGTAATTTTTACAAAGCTTAATTGTGCAATGGGTTAACAATCAATCAACTCATTGAATTTATATATTTTATATTAACTGGCATGATAAATGCTTAAGTAGACTGCAAACAATTAAACTTAGGGTAGTGTAAAAATGAAGACTAAACAAATTTTGGCGGCAATTGGTTTAATCAGCGGTGTGATGGGGAGTCACTCGGCGCTGGCGGGGACTATTAATGTTACCTATGCAGGTTCATCCAACTTCGGCAGCGGGGCTGTTGGCTATAACAGCGGTTCAATCGCTCCGAGCCCTTCCGGTACAGGTTTGGCGGGTGTTTTAATCGGCGGTGATAGCTTCACAACGGCAAATCATACCTATGATTTCTCCGCCACTGGCCAATTCAATACGTGGTGTGTTGACATCTACCATTGGTTGGTTGGTGGCAACGTTACTTATACCGTTGCTACCGGAGCTGAACTTGCAACTTCATTAAGTGCGCTACGTCCGGGGACTCCAGATGGAGCAATGAGAGTGAGCCAATTGGGTCAGCTGGCTAATCAAGTATATAGCATTGTTGACACAAAAGATGAGTCAGCAGCTTTTCAGCTAGCCGTATGGGCAATCACTTACGGGACAATCGAAGGTGGCCGCTACCGCATCAATACGACAAACGGAGGTTTCAGGGTAGGCACTACTACAGCGAGTTCAACCTATGGAGTCTTGGCTGATACATGGTTACAAAACTTAGGCACAACAGGTTATACCGGAAACTACAAGCTTACGTACTTAAATGATGGCACTGTTAACAATACACAGGACATGGTTGTTTTCACAGTTGCTCCTCCACCCAATTTTTCCACCACCGTTCCTGAACCTGCCACCCTCGCCCTTTTTGGCCTTGGTCTAGCTGGACTTGGATTCAGCAGGCGTAAGCTTGCAAGTCAAGCCCGTTGAAAATAACAGGGAGCGCAACTTAATATATAACAAGCCTATCCAGATCGTTCCGCTCATAAGAGCAACAAGCTGGTATGTGCGGATCGAGGGCTATTTTCATTAGCCAAGAAGTTAAATGCCCCCCCGGCATACATGGACGTCCATTTAAGGTAAAGATTTCTGCCCTACATCTGGACTTTTGATGAAGCTTTTGTTGGTGAGTTCCCCGGCAGAACCGGGGGTTTACCTAAATGAATCAAACTGAAATAAAACGAAGCCCAACCGCACACCTTATCTCTTATCTACTATCTACCTAACCCACTACCCCAATTCACCGGATTCGATGTTTAGGGAGATATTCAAACGTTCCAGCCGAATCTACCAAGCCTCAACCGACGGCGATTAAAGACAGCCAGCAAGCCAAGGAAGAGCAGCGCAAAGGTCGGTGGTTCTGGAACTCGTTGCAGCTGGACAGGTTCAGCGTAAAGGAAATCGTCCATCACCACCACATCGTCGTTTGGATTGCCAAGCCTCCCGTTAGAGATAATGGTATTTTGACCGGAAGTAATACGGACACGACTAATGCGCTCGCCAGCATTGGCTACACCACCTAAGAACGTCAGACCTTGATTGCCAAACACTGAGGCATTTTTGCTGAAAATCAGCGCGTCATTTTGGTCAAAAAATTCGAGCTTGGTGAGATTTTCCACCTCAACGTCCACAAAAATCAAGCCAAAGGCACTGGTCGTCGCCGCCGTATTAGTGCCCGGAACGAAGAAATTTACGTCAGTGATCGAGCTATCAATGGCGGTGAACAACCGCTGTGCGCTAAACGTCTGAAAATCACGCGAAAAACCAAACAACGCAGAACTAGATTCGCCAGCGTTGGTACTGACCATGAAACCACTGCCGGGGGTGCTGAACACGGCGCCACGCGGCGAGTTGGTATTAAAGAAATTGGCGGGAAGGAAGTTGGGGTCAGCAAAGCTGTTTGGTACACCATCCCAATTGATCTCGCGGCGCATCCCGCCGAAAGATCCGTTTGCACCAACGGTCGTACCACCGCCGACTGCGGTGCGGAAGGCATCGCGGGTCGAAGTTATGGCAGCGGGATCGGCCCCAGCCGCCTCGAAAGTTAAAAAGCCGCCGTGAGCGGCAGAAACCGACAGTAATAATGCTGTTGTAAGCAAAGCCTTGCGTAACATATTTAGCCCCTCTTTCCTTTTAATCTAGGGAAACTCCCAAGTATTTCAGTGTGCAAAAAGTGCAACGCACCATACTTCCAAAAACTCCCGAATATTTACCGGGTGAAAATGCCTTCAACCACCTTTATTAGAATGTTACGTCTACCTGCGTTTCAATAAAAATTTATTGTTGCATTGATTTTTAAAAAACAAGCATTATCCGTGCCAATACGGATAATAAAAACTTATATGTAGCATAAATACAGTATGTTACGAAACATGCGTACTCGCCACAATAACTCCCCGGGCAAACTTCAACACATGGCTGTAAAATTTATCGACGAATTTCTAGGGCTTGTTGCTTCTTATTGATGCAACCACTTGAAGGTCTGCAAACCCAGCACAGTCATCAGCAATGAACCACCGAGATGGGCGGCAATTGTTACGGCACCCCAAGCATATTGTCCGCGTGCCAACAAAGCGACGGTTTCGGCAGAAAAGGTTGAAAAGGTCGTTAGTCCACCAAGAAAGCCGGTGATGATGAATAAGCGCCATTCGGGCGACAGCGCCGGTTGTTGCAAAAAAAAGGCCACAGCAAGGCCAATGAGATAGCCACCAATCAGATTTGCGCAAAGCGTACCCAGCGCCAGCTCTGGCAGCGTGGAATTAAGCCATACACTTAACCCCCAGCGCAGCCATGAACCAATAGCTGCACCCAGGCCAACTGCGATAAAAGCATAAAGTGTCATGCGCGCATTCTAATCGACAACACGGACTGGCGCGAAACCGCCACCAGCCGTGCGGAAATTAGTGGTTTGCCCTTGATACAACCGCGCGGCGATAAGCTGCACCTGGCCGTCATACACATAGCAGCGCACATCCGATTTAAGCGCAACTGGCTCCGCACCTTCCAGGCATACCATGCGTTCACCGGGAGGAGCCATACGCTGCGCTATATAGCCTCCCTGCATGATTTCAGCAAACACCCGGTTCGTGGTACTGGCGCCACGATAGGTACCCTTGCCGCCATAACCAGTGGCGGGTTTGAAGAACCACTGTTTGCGTTGCTGCCGCCACTGTTCATGCTCTTGCGCGTCCACTAACCTGGTTTGCGGTATGCCCGTAGTTAAAGTGGCGATCGTCGTCTCTGCCACACCCATCGCACGCAGGCTGTCGGGTGCAGTGAGCAGGGTAAGATTGCGTTTATCAGCGTATAACGCATATGCATGGGGGTGCGGCGTGAGCACCACCTGATTGCTCAGGTAAGCAGTGCTTATGGCGCTTTGTTGATACAAGGAAAAATCGGTCAGGCGGTTGTAAATCAGATCGACCTTGCGCTCATGGAGATAGAGGCCATCCGTTCGCGCCTCCAGTTCAGCCGGGTCTGCGATGAACGCTGCAATGCCCGCGCGCTCAAACAATTGCTGCATCAGCACAAACTCTGGATAAAAATATTGTTCGCGTGGCTGCTCATCCACGATAACGATGGTTTGCAGCGGCGCATCACCCCGTTCCAGGCGCCATTCATTGCGAAACATGTCGAGAAAGACTTGTTCCAAATTGTCAGCCGCGGCAGGCTTGCCCGGCGCAACTACGTCACGCTGACTGTGCAGTTGTAACGCATTGAACAGCGCTCCCCCAGCATTAGTGTTGATCTCAATGAGATGCGCACCTTCGGCATTAAGATGGAAGTCGTAACCGAAGAACACACCTTTAGCACGAGGTGCATGCCGAGCGACGGCAGGAGCGTGTTGCAACACGGCGTCGCGCCATGCAGATAGCGCCACAACCTGTTGGACGGCTTCGATGACCGCATGCATTTGCTCCATTTCTCCACTGGAAATAAACAAAGGGGCAGCAGCGAACAGGTGGGGGCAACGCTCATTAACACGCTGGTGCCAAACCTCGCCCTGCTCATGCAGGGTGCGTTCCAGCGCGCCACGATTCACAATGGCCGAATGGCAATCGCTATTCAGTACTTTGGCAGCTTCAATGCTCACGGAATAATTTCACTTTCCCAGCGCAGATGTTTAATAAATTCGATCGCGCAGGATTCTAACCGAACGTCCGGGCTAAAAGGCCTCGAAAATTCCGGCAGCACCCATGCCAGTGCCAATACACATGGTAACCATGCCATATTTTTGTTTGCGCCTGCGCAACCCATGCAGCAAAGTAGCAGTACGGATCGCGCCGGTGGCACCCAGCGGGTGACCCAACGCTATCGCCCCACCCAGTGGATTGACTTTGGCGGGGTCCAGGGCAACTTCCTTTATTACCGCCAGCGATTGCGCGGCAAAAGCTTCGTTGAGTTCAATCCAGTCGATGTCGTTCAATTGCAAACCGACTTGACGCAGCACACGTGGAATAGCTTCCTTCGGGCCGATGCCCATAATCTCTGGCGGCACGCCCGCTACAGCAAAACCGAGAAACTTTCCGATGGGCGTCAGGTTGTAGCGCTTCAGCGCGGTCTCGCTGACCAGCAACACCGCGCCCGCACCATCCGACATCTGCGAAGTGTTGCCAGCGGTAACCGAACCATGCTGCGCAAACACGGTTTTGAGTTTAGCCAGCGCTTCCATCGAAGTGTCTGCACGCGGACCTTCGTCCTGCTCCGCCATACTTGTACGCACATTCACTTCCCGACATAATAAATCCGGCACATGGCTCTGGATTTGATAGGGTGTAATTTCTTCCTTGAATTCATTATTCGTAATCGCTTGCAAGGCGCGGCGATGACTCTCGCAGGCGAAGGCATCCTGTGCTTCGCGGCTTATCTGCCAGCGTTCTGCCACCTTCTCCGCAGTTATCCCCATGCCATAAGCGATGGCGATATTCTCATCGTGCGCAAAAATGGCTGGATTCATCGCAATTTTATTTCCCGTCATCGGCACCATACTCATGCTCTCGGTACCCGCCGCAATCATCACGTCCGCTTCGCCGAGACGAATTCGGTCTGCCGCAAGCGCCACAGCCTGCAACCCGGAAGAACAAAAGCGGTTAACGGTCATGCCAGGCACTGAATTGGGCAAACCCGCCAGCAGCAATGCAATTCGCGCCACGTTCATGCCCTGCTCAGCTTCCGGCATGGCACAACCGGCGATGATATCGCCCACTGCGGCAAGGTCAAGTGAGGGACATTGCCCCATCACACTTTTCAGCACATGCGCCAGCAAATCGTCTGGCCGAGTGTTGCGGAACATGCCTCGCGGCGCCTTACCCACCGCGGTGCGAGTGGCTGCAACGATATAAGCTTCCTGAATTTGTTTAGACATGAATTACACCTTTTGAAGACCGACTCTGTCCTGATTTCAAGGGAATATCCGATAAGGGCGGGGGATTTTAGGGTGCCCTTTAATTCCGCAATGGTTTGCTATGTCTCAGCATGTACTCAATGCGCTCCTGCGTCTTGTCCATTGCCAGCAACTCAAGGAAATTGCGCCGCTCCAGATCAAGAAGCCATTGCTCATCGACCATGCTGCCAACTTCCACATCGCCGCCACACATTACCTCGGCCACGCGGCAGCCAATAGCGTAATCATGCTCCGAGATAAAATCCCCTTCCAGCATATTCACCATAGACGCCTTGAAGGAGGCAATGCCCGCCCTGCCCGCTACCGGAATTTGACGCTGTATCAGGGGTGGACGATACGCCGTGGCTACCAGCGCCAACGCTTCTTGCTTGGCCACATGCAGCAATTCGAAATGATTCATAACGATACGATCCGAGGCCCGCAAATAGCCCATCTCGCGCGCCAGCTCTGCGCTCTTGGATACTTCGCCCATGGCGATATTTTGAAAATAGCGGCGTAGGAACGGAAAAATATCGCCGCCCTTTGCTTCCGCCGCCGCGCGTTGCGCCATTTCCTTGCAGCCGCCTCCGGAAGGCAGCAAGCCGACCCCGGTTTCTACCAGCCCGATATAACTTTCCAGTACAGCAACAATGCGCGTGCAATGAATCGAAATTTCGCAGCCACCGCCCAGCGCGAGACCATCTACCGCTGCGATAGTAGGCACCTGCGCATATTTCAGGCGCTGTGACACCCGCTGGAACTTGACGATTACATCTTCTACACGCGCTACATTGCCGGTTGCCGCATTGACGATCTCGCTTAATCCACCGCCACCCGCCACGGTATATTTGACACGCTGCACCGCGCCTTTAAATTTGCCAAAAAACCCACTGGATTGTTCTTCGCCAACTTGCTGCACCCCTTGCATCAATTGCAGCAAATTGGCACCGGCAGAAAACGGAGGGTCGGTCTGCCAAATAATGAGCGCATGCCAGTTTTCCTCTGCTTCGTCCAGCGCGCGCAAAATATCGTCCAGCAATTCACTGCTGACGATATGCATTTTGGTTTTGAAACTTAGGATGGCGATATCATTACCGCTGTGCCACATGCGTACTGTTTCGGTCTCGAAAATCGTTTCGCCATATTGCGTTGCCTCGCCCAGCAATCGGTCTGGAAACTCCTGACGGCGATATACCGCTAGCGTCGAGCGCGCTTGATATTGATTGCTGCCCGGCGAGTATGAGCCCTGCGCACTATGCACCTCAATCCGAGTTGCATCAGTCACCCAGTCGGGCAGAGGTGCTGACGACATTGTCCTCCCCGCTGCGATATCCTCGTTAAGCCAAGCCACTACCTTTTGCCAGCCTGCCGCCTGCCAAATTTCGAACGGCCCACTGTCCCAGCCGAAACCCCAACGCACGGCAAAATCCAGATCGCGCGCATTGTTGGCGATGTCTTTCAAATGTACCGCGCAATAATGAAATAAGTCACGAAACCCCGCCCACAGAAATTGCGCTTGCGGACGCGCGCTGTCACGCAGGGCGGCAAGCTTTTTCGCCCAATCGCGTTCGCGCAGCATGTCCTTCACCGCATCATCAATCTTGTCTTCCGACAAGCGATAAGTCTGCAAACCCAGATCAAAAACATGAATTTTATTACCGACTTTTTGATACACGCCGCGCTTGGCTTTCTGCCCCAGCACGCCCTCCTCTATCAACTTACTCAACCAGCCCGGCAGCGCGAAATATGTATGCCAGGGATCGTCCGCAAGATTATTGCGCATGGTGTCAGCCACACGTGCGAATACATCCAACCCAACGACGTCCAAAGTGCGGAAAGTAGCGCTCTTTGGGCGCCCTAAATAACGGCCGGTTAAAGCATCCACGGTATCGAAATTCAGCCCCAACCGCTGCGCATGATGCAGCGTAGCCAGTAAAGAAAATACGCCGATGCGGTTGGCAATAAAGTTGGGTGTGTCCTTGGCGCGCACCACGCCCTTGCCCAGAGTAGAGACAAGAAACTCTTCCAATCTGTCCAGCAGCACAGTGTCGGTGCCGGCACAAGGAATTAGCTCAACCAGATGCATATAGCGCGGCGGGTTAAAGAAGTGAATTCCGCAGAACCGATGGCGCTGCGCTTCTGGAAACGCCTGAGCCAGTTCGTTGATAGACAGCCCGGAAGTATTGCTGGCGAAAATGCAGTTTGCGCCAAGATAGGGAGCGACCTTGCGGTAAAGATCTGACTTCCAATCGATGCGCTCGGCAATGGCTTCAATCACCAAATCACAGCCGCACAACAATTCGAGGTGCTGCCCGTAATTTGCAGGCTGGAGATACGTCAGTTTGGCAGAGGATGCCAATGGACTGGGTTCTAGCTTCTTCAAGCCTTCCAGCGCTTTGGTTACGTTGCCATTAGGATCACCCTCTTTAGCAGGCAACTCGAATAGCAGCGTTTCCACATTGGCGTTGATCAAATGCGCGGCAATCTGCGCGCCCATTACCCCCGCGCCCAATACTGCGGCCTTACGTACAATAAAATTCTTAGGCATATTTCATTCCCAAAACAATATAAGGGGGCTTAAGCCTTGCCATCCCTGCTCGCGCTTTAAAAGCTATGTGTATATTGCACGCTCAGAATGTTTACGCTGCTATTGTATGTGCCAACCAGATTACCTACAGTCGCGGTGGAAGGCGTACCGGCTGCTCCCGTATTGTTGCTGATACTAGCGTTATTCAAAAACAAGTGTGCATAGCCAAAATCAAATGCAACATTTTTGCCTGGTTTGTATTGTCCGCCCACTGACAACCAAGTACGGCTGCTGTCAGGGATGCGTGCTGTACGAAACGCATCAGATACAGGCGACTGGTCATACGCAACACCGCCGCGGGCGGTCCAACGTTCGTTGTAATGGTAGTTCCCGCCTACCGCAATACGCCAAGTGTTACTCCAGTTCTCTGGAGTAACACTCAACAATGCACCCGTATTTTTAATGAGGCGCAACTCGGAAAATTTATTCCAGCCGGTACGGCTGACATCCGCCATCACATCCCAATGCGAATCAAGCTTACTGAAGAAACTAACAGACAAAGTATCCGGTGTCTTAAACCCAGACGTCACTCCGGTTGGATAAGTCGGCAATGCCACCCCGGCAGCATTGGTAACCAGCGCAGTTCCACTCAGTTTGTACTTAAGTGAAGAACGATAGGCCACACCAATGCGCATGCTATTGCTTATTTCATACAAGCCACCAAAGTTATAACCCCAGGCCGAATCGCTGCCAGAAACGGTTGTCATTCCTTCGGTCGCACCTAAATTCAGGGCATTGGAAAGATGGGCGGTTATATGCTGATAATCCAATCCAGCGCCAATGGAAAAATTTTCATTCACCCGATAAGATAGCGAAGGATTAACGTTAACTATCTTCATGCTTGACTTGAGCGCTTGAAAACGTCCGACCCAACCCGCTGGGTATTCCGTCTTCAATCCAAAGGGCGCATTCACCCCAAGACCGAATCTCATTTGAGGATTGATTTCCATGGTGAAGTAGCCATTAGGCACAAACTGCCAATTGCCAGCATCGCCAGGCACCGCTAATGTCGAATGGAGCGCCGCAGGAGACGCGGGGACAGAGGCAGAATCAATAAATTTTGCGGAAGGCTGAATCACGTGCGCCGCAACCACAATCTGCTTACCCGACAAACGGCTCATGCCTGCCGGATTGAAAAATATAGTACTGGCATCCTCGGCTACAGCCGCGCCGCCCGCATAGGCGTTACCCAAACCGCTCGCATTTTGTTCAATCAGCGCAAAACCCGATGCCGCTACGCTTCCAGATATTCCCGCGAGGACAACACCAATAGACCAAACCAGTGCGGTTTCCTGATTTGCATCATTGTTTTTTCTATACATTATTTGAACCATACGTTATTTGAATGGATTATGCGGAAAAGACAAGTCCAACCAACTTCCTACGCAACAAAATAATGCGCTCATTCGCCAGGTGGCACAATACGCGGCCTGCGGTCTTCTCCCACCGCCACATAGGTCAATATGGCCTCGGTTACTCTGGCGTAGATTGGCTTGACTGGATCGCGCTGCACATATACTTCGACCTTAACAGTGAGTGAGGTGCGCCCTACTTTCACCAGCTCAGCATAAAAACTCACTACATCGCCCATGAACAACGGCTGCTTGAATACAAATGAATTCACCGCTACTGTCACCACACGTCCGCGCGCACGAGTGAGGGCGGGAATGCTTCCGGCGATATCGACTTGCGCCATCACCCAACCGCCAAACACATCGCCGGTATAATTACAGTCAGATGGCATGGCCACCATACGCAAGGTAGGCTCACGTTGCGGCAAGAGGGTCAATGCTACTTCATCCATATTTCAGTGTCCTTGATAAAGCTGTTCAATTTCTTTTGCAAAGTGCTCCACCACAGATCCACGTTTAACTTTCAGGGTAGGCGTCAGCAGTCCGTTATCAACACTCCACGGCTCGGTCAACAACAATACCCGGTTAATCTTGGCATAACCCGGAAACTCCTTTATCTGATCAGCGATACGCCGCAATGCCTGTTGCTCAATACGGGAATCATGCAACGATTCCGGCATATCAGCACGCACCCCGACTCCTTGCGCTAAGTGTGCCCAGCCTGTCGCATTCACTACCGCCAGCGCAGTCAGATAGGGGCGTCCATCTCCATACACCATCACCACTTCGAATAAATGGTCACGCAGAATGGCCTGCTCCATGTCCGCCGGAGAAATTTTCTCACCGTTGGACATCACGATAATTTCTTTCAGGCGCCCCGTGATGGTGATATGTCCAGACTCGCTAATGGCGGCAATATCGCCACTGTTCAGCCAGCCATCCTCACCTATCATGGCGCGGGTCGCCTCGACATTATTCCAATAACCTAACATCACATTCTGCCCTTTAACCAGTAACGCACCCTGTTCGCCGATGCGCACCTCCACACCCGGCAAAGGGAGACCTACACTGGATGGAAAATTGCTATCCAAGCGATTAGCGCAAACAATCGGGCTGGTTTCGGTCAAACCATAGCCTTGCAAAATAGGCAAACCCAGTGCAATAAATACACGTGAGATTTCCGGCTGTAAAGCCGCTCCCCCACACAAAGTCAGGCGAAGCCGACCACCTAAACGGGCCATTACCTTGCTTGCAACCAAGTGATTAAGCAACGGCCATAGCAATAAGGATAAATGCCAACCGGCACGCCCCTGTTCGTGTTCGAAACGGCACCAACCTACATTAACCGCCAAAGCGAATAGTTTGCGTCGCAACGGCGATGCCTCTTCCAGCTTGGCGCTAATCGCCCCGTACACACGCTCAAAAATGCGCGGCACCGAAACCAAGATAGTTGGGCGAATGATTTTTAGATCCTCTGACAGCAGCTGGACGGAACGCGCATAGGCAACCGTAACACCAGCCATCACGCAGATGTAATAACCCACCGTCCGCTCAAAAGCATGGGAAAGCGGCAAAAAAGACAACATGGTGTCCGTTCCGGCAATGGGGCAGGTCATCAAGGCAGCATGGGCGTCAAACAAAATATTGCGGTGCGACAGCATCACGCCCTTAGGGCGACCCGTAGTACCCGAGGTGTACATGATCGTGGCCAACGCATCGCGCTCGCGCCCCCGTTCCTCGACCAAAACCGCATGCGCGGGCAGCCACTCCTCTACACATTGCAACCGTACTTCATTATGTCCGGCTACCCTGTCCAGACTGATCATGCGCTGTATGCATGGAAGCTGTGCGCACACACTGCGCAACGCTTGCCATTGTTCTGCGTTCTCGAACAGCAGCACCTTCACGCCCGCATCGTTGATGATATAGGCCACGCTATCCTGCCTGTCCTCAGTGTATAGCGGCACCACAACAAGGCCGAGCGATAACGCCGCCTGATCAAACAATACCCATTGCGGGCAGTTGCGCAACATAACGCCGACGCGGTCACCTGCTGTTAACCCCTCACGAATCAGCGCCGCCTGCCAACGCGCCGTTTGATCGCGTGCCTGCGCCCATGTCATCGACAGCCAAGAATTTACGTGCGCATCGAAATAGCGGTAAGCAATAGTCTCAGGCGTGCGTTTCACACGCTCGACAAACAACCCATGCAAGGTGACTGCTTGTTCCGGCGTGATAATGTGGTCTTGGTTGTCCGGCATGGCTACCTCTCACTATCACTTAAATTACTCGGCGCTGCCACCAATTGTTCCGGCGCAAAATCATCCACCATAATGGCCTTGCGCCGTAACACATAATCACGCTCCAGCAACTGCGCTTCTTCAGCGTTGATAAACCCTTTTTGATGTGTCTCTGCAATGCGCATCGACTCGCCCAGGGCAGTGACCTGCCCGGCCTTGTGCGCCGCATCCACTTTTGCTTGCAAAGGTTCGCACTGCAACGTGCTATGTAACGCAGCGTCCAGTGCACCGACCGCATCACTCTCATCATCGGGCAAATACATACCCGCTGTCAGTCGGTCACGTGCAGCGCCGGGTTGCTGTAACAACACTGACACTTGATGCCCCAGTTTATCCGACGGTGGCGTCAGATATTTCCCCCTCGGGAAAATAAGCGCGCGCAAGAGCAGCGCGGAAAGACGACAGGGAAAGTTATGCAGCACACCATCAAACGCAATCTGAATCCTGTACAGGGCATCCTGTATCGCCCAGTGCAGCAACGGCAGGTCGTCAGCGGGACGGCCATCATCCTCGAAGCGTTTGAGCGTGGCCGAGCACAAGTAAAGCTGGCTCAGCACATCGCCCAGCCGGGCAGAAATTTTCTCACTCCGTTTGAGATTTCCACCCAGCACCAACATGGACACATCCGCTGCCAACGCGAATGCAGCAGAAAAGCGCGTCAATTGCCGGTAATAACGCCGTGTTTTTTCGCCCGCCGGCACCGAAAGGCCAAGCCCACCGGTAAAACCAAACAAGCAAGCACGCATCGCATTGCTCAGGCTCAAACTCATGTGGCCAAGTAGGGCGGCATCAAAATTTAGTAGCGCACGTTGCGTATCACTATCTTGCGCCGCCTGGATTTCCTTAAGCACATAAGGATGAGAACGGATCGCGCCCTGCCCAAAAATTAGCAGGCTGCGCGTCAGGATATTCGCGCCTTCCACCGTAATGGCGATGGGATTCTGCTGGTGGGAGCGCCCCAGGTAGTTGCTCGGCCCCAGGCAAATTCCCTTGCCGCCATGAACGTCCATCGCATCATTGACAACCGTGCGCGCGCGCTCGGTGCAATGATACTTAACGATGGCGGAAATTACAGACGGCTTCTCACCCATGTCCACCGCTGCCGCCGTTAGCGCGCGTGCCGCATCCATCAAATAGGCGTTACCGCCAATTCGCGCCAGCGCCTCTTCCACGCCTTCAAATTTACCGATAGGTAGCTTGAATTGCTTGCGCACACGGCTATAGGCGCCACACGTTCGCGCCGCCAGTTTTACCCCGCCTGTGGCACAGGCCGGCAGTGATATCGATCGCCCCGCGGCCAAACATTCCATCAGCATGCGCCAGCCCTGCCCGATACGATCCATGCCGCCAATAATATATTCCATCGGGATGAACACACCCTGGCCCGAAATGGGGCCGTTCTGAAATGCCGAATTGAGCGGGAAATGACGACGCCCGACCTGCACACCTGGTGTGTCCGCAGGAATCAGCGCAAGGGTAATGCCGCGTTTTGTTTGCCCACCAAGCAGACCGTCTGGATCATAAAGCTTGAAAGCGAGGCCAATCAACGTCGCAACCGGTGCCAGTGTGATGTAGCGTTTCTCCCACGTTACCCGCATGCCGAGCACATTTGATTGCCCGTTGAATTCGCCGTAGCACACGATGCCATAATCGGGAATCGATCCTGCATCGGAACCAGCGAATGGCCCGGTCAACGCAAAGCAGGGTACCTCTTTGCCCTGTGCCAATCCGCGCAGATATTTCTCTTTTTGCTTTGACGTGCCGTAGTGCATAAGCAGCTCTGCCGGCCCCAAAGAGTTCGGCACCATCACGGTTACGGAAGCAGTAATACTACGGGAAGCGAGCTTGGCCACCACGGCGGAATGCGCAAGGGCAGAAAATTCCAGCCCGCCATATTCCTTGGGAATAATCATGCCGAAAAACCCGTTGTCTTTGATGTACTGCCATACCTGCGGCGGCAAATCCTGGCGCACATGAGTAATGTCCCAGTCATCCAGCATGGCGCACAAAGTTTCAGTTTCGTTATCGAGAAAGGATTGCTCTGCTGCACTGAGCGTCGGCTTGGGATAATTCAGCAACTTGCGCCAGTCCGGGTGGCCACTAAAAAGATCACCGTCCCACCAAACCGTACCCGCATCGAGCGCCTCCTGTTCCGTTTGCGAGATATGTGGGAGTGTCTTGCGGAAAATTTTGAGAATTTGACTGCTCACCAACCGCCGACGTAAAGAAGGAACGCCCAGCACTGCAATAACTAGGACCAGCAGGATAATTGCAACTTGAAACAGATCAGCTGAAAGTTTGCTTTGGATAGCAATGATGAAAACAAACACTACCATCGCCAACAACCACCCCCAGATGGAGGACCGAAAGAACGCCAACAAAACCATTACAGCCAGCATCGCTAGCAAAGTCAATATCACCATTACCGTCCCTTCTTGTTCTCAGGGCAACCTCTATAATCCTGAAAATTGATATCTACTTGACGCATGTAGTATTACGTTTCAGCAAACCAGTTACTGTTCGCGGTGAGCTTGTCGAACCGCTAGTTCCTCGCCAGCACTGGCCTTCGATAAGCCCAGGCCGAACGGCATCTTGTCATTTTGATACATCAATCTGTTACGTGCGTGAAGTGGATGCCCATTATCCTGAATTTCCCATCCCGGCAACGGAATGACCGCATTTTTAGAGGTGCCCTTTATATCTGCATGTGCGGAACTTTAACGTCAGTACGCCTTGCTGACAATGTTTAACTTATCGCATGCGCTCTACCGCCTCTTCCATTATTGATCCGGCACAGTGAAGTATTAACTCCGTTCGGGCACAGCTTGTCGAAGCCCATTCACCTTTCGACGGGCTGGGAGAGTCCTGAGAAACAACTTGAGCTTCCATTCACAGAATTCCAGGTTGCCCTAAAATTAAAGTCCAGCCGAACAAACGGCCAAGGTAATGAAAAATAGCGGGGGGTTGGTGATGCTTGACAATGCTCGCCGATATAGACGACATTGCTGGCTTATAAGAATGTTTTCTACATTACGTTAGCCAATGGAATACATCGCAGCTTTTTTATCGTTCATTGTTGCACTCATCGGCATCCACGGAAACACTTGGAATGCCAAAGCTAAAGGATGGAAACGATTAACCAAGACAGGCTGGATAATAGCAGTGTGTGCGTTGCTTACCTTGTCATTAGGGAGCACGGCGGCTTGGATGAAAAACGATGAGAATCGAATCGCACGAGAGCAACGAAAAATGGTAAATAGAATTGCGGAAATGGAGATATGCCTTGCATCCGCTCATCTCAAAGCTGCGTTTGATGTGCTAGCAGCGATAGCGACTGGCAAGACCACTCAGGACGGAGCAGATCTTGGCTTTCAGTTTACTCTGCTCGAAAATGAAAAAACAATTGATGCGATAGAGAATATTGACCTTCTCGCTCGCCCTCTTTCTAGGCCAAGAATTGGCGATATGCGCCCGCTTGATGAGTTTATTACTGCTCAATCAAATAAGTTTGTTGCACAGACCAATATGGCTCTCACAAAATACAGCACTTTTTTGGACAAGGATATAATTCTAAAATCAACTTGGTTGGTTAACCAAAACTTGGTTCAAAGAATGCTAGTCACATCTGAGCAGGTCACACAAGTTAAAAAAGCAGGTGGGAAAAAATACCCAGGCTTATGGCCCTATGAACGCACAGAAGAATATCTGGAAGCTCTGAAATTACTTAAAGCAGTTTCAAAAATGAGCGGCGGCGATGAAACCGGACTCACATGTAAGCGCCCCGCATTCTTCAGGGGCGTAAATAGCTAACGAGTAAGGTTAGATTGTGATCGCGAAGCGAGCCACAATCTAAATTGTTTGTTGAACAAGCCCGGTGAGGCTGCTGTGAATCTGCTTATTATGAAAATATCTTTCTGATCATAGCGGCGCCATCGCGACCTGTTCCGCGCCATCCCCCCAATTCCACCGCTAAAAGTTGCCATTGCAGCAACCCGTTCCGCTCAACCTGCCATTCTTAATGCGTGTTTACCTGATTCCACCTTTTTGCAGGGCGAGTGCGCCCATACCTGCCAAGTCCGGCAGGTTGGCGGTGTGTGTTGCGTTACATGGTCATCTCCCTGTTCGACGCGGGAGCCCCTAATCGGTGGGTGAATGTTTTGATGCGGGTGCGGATAATCTTCATTTCCCCGCCACAACATTTACAGCGTATCGCCGGGCGTGATATTTACAGCATATCGCCGGGCGCGATTGCTGCGAGAGGAGCATGACAGGTTTGCGCAGTTGCACCAACGAAATCAGTTTGCTGTTGATAAAGCCGAAATTGCGGGCGCGGCGGTAACCTTTGGACAGGATATGTTGAATAGCATCAATAGGGTCACCCATTGATTCATTGTCGGCATTTTTTAAGGTGTCTAATTTACTTTAGATCTACGTTCGACATAGGATACGCAGCACGCTAGAATTACTTCGTTAGTTTTAAATGGAATCCATATCATGAACACACAACTCTTACAGCAAGCTCGTGTGCTCGACATTGACGAGCAGATCGAACTGGTTGAAGCCATCTGGGACGGTATCGTTAGCCGTGGTGCCGCGCCATCGTTGACCGAAGCGCAAAAAACGGAACTTGACCACCGCCTCGCAGATCACCTTACCAACCCTGATGATGTAGTTCCATGGAGTGAAGTAAAGGCTGCTGCTCTTGCCAAAATCAGGCAATGAGCCTGCCCGTTACTTTTCGTCGTGCCGCCAGTGCAGAGTTCATCGAAGCAAGTGCGTGGTATGAGACCAAGCGAGTTGGTCTTGCTATTGAGTTCATGGCCGAGATTGACCGTTGCCTATCACTGGCATCTGAACATCCTTTCCAGTTTGCCGTTGTTCACGAAGATATTCGGCGTGTCGTCGCCTATCGTTTTCCATACAACGTTTATTTTCGCACAGAGAAACATTGCATCGTTGTCTTAGCAGTATTCCATGGTAGCAGAGCCCCCAGCATTTGGCAGTCCAGAGCTTAACCCGACGTTCAACCAGACCGTATCCTTCCCTCAAAAACGGGATGAGGTTAGGCTTGATTGATATAAATCAGACGAATAGTGAAACGGAGTTGTTGTAGATATTTACAGCATTGGATTTGCTAAGGAATCTCGTAAAAACAACAAAGCAGCCATTGCTCAAACCTTACACTCGCCAAAAAAACGTGCAACAACAAAAACGCTACACTATGATGTGCGATTTTTTTTGTAAACAAGGCAAGGAATGAGTGAAAAGATCGTAATTACGGGCGGGACTGGGTTTGTTGGAACGCACTTGATTTTGGAATTATTAGAACAAAGCGATGCTGAGCTGTTTTGCTTGGTACGCGCAAAAAACACAAGTGCGGAGCAGCGGCTGCACCAGCAGCTTGTGCAGGTAATTGAGGGTTCAGGCTATGCACCTGAGCTGATCAACCAGGTCAAAAAACGTTGTCATGCGATAGAAGCAGATCTTCAGGGTGACATCACTTCACTGGCTAAATCCATTCCGAGTAGTATCTCGCAATTCTGGCACTGTGCGGCATCCCTGAATTATGAAGAACGTTTTGCCGCTGAAATTTATGATATCAACGTCGAAGGCACGCGCAAAGCGTTAGCTTTGGCGCGTGCGCTGAATATTGATTGCTTCAATTATGTCAGCACTGCCTATGTAGCGGGACGAAATACAGGTGTCATTTTAGAATCACCCATGGCCGAAGTGCAGAGCAGTAATGTATATGAAAGTAGCAAGGTGGAAGCAGAGCAGTTGATTTATGCTCAACAGGATATGAAGTACCGCATTTTCCGCCCCAGCATTATTATTGGTCACAGCCGCACTTATCATGCGATTAACTTTAGCGGAATGTATGGTTTTTTGCGTCGTTTAATTCAGTTCAAAGGGATGATGGCGCGTGTCCAGCGTGGCTATCTTGAACGTGAATCCATCCGCATGAATGTCGATCCCGATGTGCCGATAAATTTGGTTCCTGTGGATAAAGTGGCAAAACAGGCTGTTGCCATTGCTCGCTCTGATTCCAGCAACACTATTTTTCATCTTACTAACCCGATGGTGCCTACTGTAGGCGAAGCGCTGGAAGTACTGTTTTCAACGGTGGGGCTTCCACCACCAAAAATTGTGCAAGACACTACGCAATACGCTTGGATTGACGAAAAGTTTAACGAAAAAATAGAGTTCTATAAATCTTATCTGACCGGTTACAAACAGTTTGACCGTAGTGCCAGCAACGCGGCCCTGGGAGAGCATACCAACACCACACGATATGCAGTAACCGCAAATAATTTAAACGAATATTGCGGCTGGTATTGCGCGCAGCTTGCCCAAACGCGTAGCCAAGTACCCGTATCTCGTTAATATTTGGGGGCACGATGCCGAATGAAATTTTTGTAATCGGAACTGGGCGCTGTGGTTCAACGCTTATTTCCAATATTCTCAACCATCACCCCGATGTACTAAGCCTGTCGGAGTTTTTCACTTTTGTCACTGATCTAGGCACGTTGATTCCGCAGGCGTTTCCAGCCATGGAAATTAATGGCGCGCAGTTTTGGCAAATTGTCAGCGGGGTCTATGCCAAGCAAAACATTATGCTGGCGCACGACATTGCAATAAAAGAGGTGCTTTATCCCTTCAAAACGGGCGCTCGTTTTAATGCCAGCACTGGCGTGCCCGCCATACTGCAAACTACGCTCCCGCATCTGACAACTGAGTACGATGCGTTATTTGATCAGATTCATGCGGTGATTGCAGCCCGTGGGATGGCCACTGCAGAAGCCCATTATCATGCGCTATTTGGCTGGCTTGCCGCACACTTCGGTAAAAGCATTTGGGTAGAACGTTCTGGTGGCTCCTTACGTGTGATCGAAAGGCTCTACCAACAATTTCCAAATGCAAAATTTCTCCATATTGTGCGCGATGGCCGTGATTGTGCATTATCAATGCAACGCCATAACGGGTTCAAAATGGTATTGCTGGTATTTCAGATCACCGAAATTTTAGGCATCGATCCTTACGAATCCGATGATCGTAGCTGGCAGGACGATTTGCCCGATGAATTGATTTCCTTCTTGCCAGAATCTTTCTCTGGCAAGGATTTTCTTGCCTATGACGTGCCGCCCTCTCTCTATGGACACTACTGGAGCGGCGAAATTATGGCCGGACTGGACGTGTTGGATCTTATTCCTGCTGCGCAGCAACTCACGTTGCAGTATGAGTCGATTCTAACCGACACCCGCAATACCATTGAGCACATGATTCAGTTCGTATCCCCTGATTCCAGCGCCAATGCAGCTTGGTGTGATGCAGTTATGTCGTCGGTAAAACGGCCTACTGCCACATGGCAAACATTGGATGCCCGCGAACAATCCCGCTTGAATGATGCTTGCGCACCCGGATTTGCCGCGCTTACAAAACGGGGTATACGATGGTAAAAAATCAGCTTCTTAGTGAAAACTGGGCTCTACCCCCTGACACCCACTTTGCCAAGCGGGGAAAATTTTATTACAAGTTTACTTCCTCCTAAAAAATCCACATTACCACCTCACTAATGCGGCCTTTTACCTTCTCTCCACCTTTACTACCGGTTTGGTGTGTAGGCAAAGCGCACCTTTTTATCCAATGCTCATCCTTAGTTCAAATTCCAGAAAACAAAATTCCTCGACGATGTGTAGCGGCACAGCAATGTTACTCGGGTACAGCGCGATAAAGCCCAGCATACCGCACTAGCTTCACCTGCAATTTCCGGCCCGGCTTTTTCTGTTGCCAGATACATTTCATCAGGTGCGGGTAGATTTTTGATAGCAACGGCGATTAAGTATGCGCTTGAGAAACGCCAGTCCAACACATGCCCTTAGCTTGATGGCGCGCATCTCAAAACCATAATTGGCCGTCATCTATCACCCCGTTTGCCACTTCCATCGGTTAATACTAGTATCAATTTGAAAAATAATACAAAATTGTTCGTTTCGTGCCTATGAAACATAGCCTATTTCACACTAACTAACAATCTGGATTAACTTTATATTTTGTTGCCAGGATAATCTATAGATAAAATATTAACCCGGGCAATTTATAGGTAACGTAAACAGGAAACATCTCTTCAATGACGTACGTCATTGAAATAGAACTGAGGTGTTTTTCAGAAAGAATGTACGATACACTTAGCCGCATGAAAACAGAAATTCCTTCCAACAAACTTAAGATCGGCATGTTTGTCTCTGATCTTGATCGATCATGGATTGGGACGCCCTTTCTGTTTCAAGGATTCCTGATTGAGAACAATAAACAAATCGGGCAATTGCAAGAATATTGTAAATTCGTTTTCATCGAATGGGATAAATCAGCACAAGGACTCCAAACAGCGCAACCGACTTCTAAGAAGAAAGCGGAGCCAGACAAACGCGATCCCATTACACCGCCAGTTACAAGCTTTAGCCATGCTTCCGACAGCGCCAACCGAACTTTTACCACCGAGCATTCGGTGCCTGAATTAGCCCAGGAAAAGCCTGCTGACGTGCAAATTCCTGCGGCATTAGACGCTAAAGATACGGCATTCGAACGGACTGAATCGAGTCATTTATCTCCTACCACCACAACTCCACAGAATTTAAATAAATATCTGCACGCAACTTCAGAAACGCAGGTTCAAGGGGGGTTGCTTGCCTCATTTTCCGGAAAAATAAAAGATTTATTTAAATTTAAATCAGATTACAAAAATAAATCCCACACTCAAAAAAAAGCTTTCGATTCTGATCAGCCCCCTGCAACACCGGAAGTGCAGATTACGAATGCCAAGCGACCCGGCTTTATTCCTGCCAACATTGAGTTAACACTGTACAACGATATCAGACCTGTCGAAGAGGAGCTTGCTCCAGCCAGCAAAGCTTACACGCTAACAGAAAAAGTACTGCAGGGTCTTGTTCAAGACCTACACTCCGACAACAATCTCGACATCGAAGAAGTAGAGGTAGTAATTCAGGAAGTAGTGGACAGCGTGGTACGAAATCCTAATGCGCTGATGTTGATCATGCGATTACGTCAACAAGACAACGTCAGCTATGGGTACGGACTCCAGACAGCCGTTTATCTGATTGCGCTGGGTAGACATATAGGCTTGCCTAAAGATTTCCTCGAACGCCTGGGCATTACCGGATTGTTGCTTGATATTGGAAATATAAAATTACCAAGTGAATTGTTGCAAAAAAAAGAGCGGCTGACTTCAGAAGAATTTGAAATAATCAAAAGCCACGTACGTTTAGGTCTTGAGATTCTTAAAGAGACGCCTAATCTGCATACTGACATTCTGGAAGGTATCGCCCAACATCACGAGCGGGAAAACGGGAGTGGCTATCCCGCCGGAATATCTAAAGATGAAATCAGCCTGTTTGGACGTATGGCCGCTATCGTTCATTCATATACCGCGCTGACCAATACCCGTTTCCACACCAAAGCCGTGTCAGCCTATGACGCATTGAAAAGTATAAATACGATGAGCGGCGAGTATTATCTTGATTCTATGGTCGAACAATTCATCCAGACAATCGGTATTTTCCCGGTTGGCTCCTTGGTTGAGCTGTCTTCTGGCGAAATCGCCGTCGTCATCAGCCAGAGCAAGGTTCGCCGGCTAAAACCACGTGTGCTGATCATTAGTAGCCCAGATAAAAGTCCGACACCGCATCCCGTGACGTTAGATTTACTTTCCCAGCCCGAAATGATGGCACCAATTCATATTCTGCGCGGCCTGCCAACTGGCGCTTTCGGTCTTGATGTCCAAGAGTATTACCTGACATGACCGGTCATAGCCCCCTTCCGCCAAGTCAATCCACTACCACGGCGATACGACACCAGCTAACCCATAATCAACTGGTCGGTTTCCTGCGTGATCAAATTGGTAAAATCGGAACCAATACAACAGCCGTGCTAATTATGAAATTAAGGCGAGCCAAACGGCTGGATGCCATCATCGGCGATACATCCACTCAATCGATCATAAACTACACAGATCAGCGTCTTAATAGCCTGTTGCGTGATGTTGATCGCTATGCACATTTTTCTGATGAACAGATATGTCTTGTTTTGTCCGGCCTTGCCAATAGTGCCCAAAGCATACTGGCAGCGATCAAGATTCTCTCTGAATTGCATAAACCCTTCATTGCCGATGACCATCCAGTATCGCTGCGTCCACATATCGGTATTGCCAATTTTCCAGAACTTGGCCGTGATGCAGGTCAATTATTGATGTATGCCGACATCGCATCAGACATTGCCGCAACCAATGAAGAGGGATATCACGTCCATCAGCCCGAAGATCGAATTGAAGCAGAAGTTTATAACGGTCTCGACATTGAACTTGGTAACGCCATTAAAGCAAACGAGTTGCAAGTTCACTATCAGCCGCAGATTAATATCCAGACCGGACGCTGTATCTCC
Source organism: Candidatus Nitrotoga sp. MKT (assembly GCA_003402345.1). GTDB lineage: Bacteria > Pseudomonadota > Gammaproteobacteria > Burkholderiales > Gallionellaceae > Nitrotoga. Next base: position 114,394 of record QFXH01000004.1, read on the forward strand.
GCTGAAGCACTGATACGCTGGACGGCGCCGGGACAGCGCATAATCAATCCGAGCACATTAATCAGAGTTGCAGAGAACGCCGGCCTAATCAACACGTTGACCCTATGGATACTTAACACTGCACTGCGCCATACAGCCGCTTTCAAGAAAGCCGGCATTAAAATAGGCATCAGCGTCAATCTTCCACCCAAGCTACTGGAAGACAAAGAGCTTCCACAAATAATCCAGCAAGCACTCGATATTTGGGGTGTTCCCGCATCGAATCTTACCCTTGAAATCACAGAAAGTTTGCTCATCGAAGATTATGAATCCTCCCTCACGATGCTATCAAGATTGAGAGAGCTTGGTATTCGCCTGTCAATTGATGACTTCGGCACTGGCTATTCATCACTGGCGTACCTTAAGCGCTTCCCAGTACAGGAGCTAAAGATCGATATACTTTTCATTCGGAACATACATCAATCACAAGAGGACAAACATCTTGTCCGTACCATTATTGATCTGGCCAAAAATTTCAATCTGACCACAGTGGCTGAAGGGGTGGAAGACCAAAAAACATTCGACCTGTTACGCGACCTGGGCTGCGATCTGGTGCAAGGTTTTCTATACAGCCGCGCACTGCCCGACACGGATTTTATCAATTGGTATCGTCAACACAACGCTCCAGAGTAGTGGCCGGCTGTTTTTATTTTTAATAGTGGGAAATTTGAGTCTGCTAGGGTCGAATGTTTACCGCGCCATCCGGCTGTACTACACCGCTCACCACTTGGCCCGATAAAGTTTTGACCTGTACGGTTTCTCCTTCCGCCGCATTACTTAATGCTTGACCATCAGCATGAACTTTGAAGGCTTGCCTTTCAATTTGAATTTTTACTGTCTGTCCCTGCTTTACCACATAGGGGGCACGCAACATATCTTGCTTTAACACTTGCCCTGCCCCAACACTAAATTTAAGTACTTTGCCAATCGCTTGCAAAGGATCAGTGAGAATACCTGTTTGAGCTAATTCACTTTGCTGGCTTCCAATATCCTCAGCACGTAGTGCATACCCCTGTTGCAGGGGGCGATTGGTGATAAGTAAATTCGCGCTCACTTTAATATGCACTGGAACGAACAGTGTCCATTTCTTCATATTGGCAGTGCAGCGGACACCTACTGTACTGTTACCCAAAAGTTGTCCGCCAGGAGGAAGAAATGCTTCCAGCGCTGGACAAGCTGGAAGGGAGACGCGCCGATCAATCTCATTCACCGTGATAGTAACTTGGCCTGGCAGGTGAAGTGTTTGCTCGTGCGCGAAAGCGGTAATGACCGTGCGTATTTCGGCATGGCTTTGTTGCGGCACTGCCCATACGGACATGCTGCACAATAGTGCGCCAAGCAATATCCATTGCAAAATATTTTTCATATTTATATTATTCGCTTACATGAGATATAGGAGATTTTTAGCATCAAAAAATTGGGCAAATTTTAATATATAACGTTCTCTATTAAATAGTTAACAGGCAAGAAACTTCTGAAATTTTTAATTCCATCCAAAATATCGCGTTGTGACATCCAACTCAAATAATGGATGGCGGGACTTCATGGCATAGCCAGCTATACCACCGTTTTAATCATGCCGCATTCTAATAGGCCAAACAGCAATCTCAGCCAGCCGTACAATCGCATACATTGCCATATTACTCCCGGATTAATTGTATGCCTTTATTAATCAACAGCCCAAAGCAACAAAGCCATTGGCACAGTTTCAACACAACCGCCGAACTGGAACGGGCTGCAACACAAGCCATATTACAGGCGGCACTACATACCATTAACCTGCGCGGAACATTCCATATCGTGCTGGCTGGTGGAACAACACCGCGCCGTGTCTATGAATCACTGCGCAAAGCTGATACAGACTGGACTGCCTGGCATGTGTATTTCGGTGATGAACGTTGCCTGCCAGCTGACCATGTAGAACGCAACAGCTGGATGGCCGCGCAGGCGTGGCTGAACCATGTCGCCATCCCCCGTACCCAGATTTACCCTATTCCCGCAGAAAAAGGCGCACAGGCAGCAACCAGCGCTTATGCACAGACATTGGCGGGGATTAAGTTATTTGATTTAGTCTTACTGGGATTGGGGGAAGATGGCCACACTGCCAGCCTGTTTCCTGGCCACGAGCTGGGTAGCGCAGACGATGCTCCAGCCGTTATTGTGGTTGAGAATGCGCCAAAATATCCGCCACAGCGAATCTCGCTTAGCGCGCATCGCTTGAGTGCGGCTCGCAAAGTTATATTTCTAGTAAGCGGGGTTATGAAACAGCAAGCAGTAAGGGACTGGCGCAATGGAGTGGCTATTCCTGCTGCCGCTATTAGTCCAACAAACGGTGTGGATGTTTATCTTGAAGCGGCGCTGCTAACATGAGTTGCGTAACCCACTCTGATTAACGCTGCTGCTGTCATGTACAGTGTGGGAATAATGATAAATTGTAATGGTTAATAATTACAGCACCGCATTGCCCGGATTTATAGTCAACGTAATACTCATCTCATTTTGCGAAAGTGGCCATTGCAGGGTTAACATTACAGCCTGCATGATCTTTTCGAATCCGGCTTCAGATTGGGAAACTGTAAAATATGGCATACCAAGCAACTGAATCGGATGGTTGTTATTCAGCACTAAATTTCCGCCTAATACACCATCATCCAGCACCACGCCATTCATATCATTCAATTCAATTCCACCGCCAAAACCACTCAAAATTTTTTCAGCCTGGATATAACGGCCAGCATAACCATCACAGCTCGGCATCGCTAATGCCACACGTGTGAGAAAACTTCCTTGCAATACGCTATCGAAGATGTAACTAACGCATAGGCAATTAGCTTTCAGGCTAATACGTTTTTGTATTGTTTTACCATCAAATTCGGTGCGAAATAATATTCCTTCGGCGTTCGCTTCAACCAGTTCATAAGCAAGCTCAATTTCTTTGCCATCCAGTAATAAGGAATCGCGAAATAAAGTCTGTGCGTGGCTGTCTGCCATCAAATTTTCCGCAGTGATTTCATGCTTAAAAGCCACGCGGTCATGCGCTGAAGCGATACCGCTACCTTCATGCGGGTGCGTGCCGTGACTGGATTCAATTTTGCGGAAATAATGCTCCACCTGGCGGCGCAAGGTATCACCAAAGTTGTGATGCAATTGATATGAATCAAGTTCGAATATGCTGGCGCTGCCGTCAAGCTTCACGATCGCTTGCAGCATTGCGTTATGCAGGAAAACCTCATCGTGGCCGTCACTATCAGCATCGGCGCAAAAACACGCTGCACGTGGAAGAACTTTATCCAGTAAAGATTCCAGCTTGACGATGGCGCCGTATACCGCCCGGCGCAGGTGTGGCAGATACAACCCGCCAAACAAGCCATGCCAGTATGCGTCGTTGGCTTGCGCAATGTAGAGTTGGTCAAGCATCTCCAGTGTGCGTTTTTCTTCCGGCAGGGCATGTAAACGCTCAGACAATCCCAACATGCGCTTGTGCATCCAATTTGACTCGGGGTAACGGGTGAAAAAATTCTTCCAGATGCCGCCGCGCAGGAATGCCTTGCGCTCTTCATAATGGCCGCTTGCTTTTTCCGTATGGACTAAATCAGCATATGTATGTGCGGCAGCTACCGGCAAAGTCCACTCGTTCATTTCAATGTACGAGGTGGTAGGCAGATATACAATGCCGCGCGTTTTTTCATTGGCGTGATAGTCACGATAGGTCTGTGTGGTGATTTTCGGCGAAGCCAGCACCCCCTGGATAAAATCTTCCAACCAGCCTTTTTCATAAACCCACTGATAAGTTTCCGGCCAGATGCCAAACTTTTCAATGTCATCGAAATACACGGCTGATGCTTGCCTGTCGTTACGCGCCAAACTTTCCAAATAGGCCACTACTTCATGCGCCGGAGAAAATGGCATGCGGTAGCGTAGCGCCTCGGAAATCGGAAACAAGTCGAGTTTGCGGCCATCCTCTTCGGTGGTGAAATAGCCATTCAATTCTTCAATGCGCTTGCCGCTGCACAGGAAGTGGTAATCATCTACGGTGACGTACTCAATTTTGGAATCCGATAAGGCAGGCACTACCGTTGCCTCCCACACGCGCTCTGTTAGCCATGCACCTTTTGCCCGTTTGCCCATCCTGGCTTCCAGTTTGTCAGACAACCTGACGATCTGTCCAATACGATCGCGGTTGGGAATGACCGCCAAAACCGGCTCGGTGTCCCCGCCACCGAACATTTCGACTTGGCCACGTTCCACCATTTCAGTAAGCAAAGCCATATCTTGCGGATATTTATTAAATAGGTAATCGAGCAACCAACCACTGAAATGTGCGGCAAAACGAAATTCAGGATAGCGATGTAAGATATGCAGAAATGGCCTATAGCAACGCTGATGCGCGTCATCCACCACTTCCGGAAAGTTGCCCACTGGCTGATGGGCGTGAACGCCAAAAAGCAAAGAAACTGTTTCGTGTATTTTCATTTTTAAAAATCTGTGTAATTGCCAATGACATCGTAATATTTCAAAAAATATTAAGCTAAAGTTGAAATACAGCCGACTGATATTCGTTGCCAGGCCAATGCGAGCATACCCTCAAGAGCTGCGGCGCATCGTACCACCTGCTTCAGGTAAACCACCACCTTGGCTGATTGGGGAGTTTAAAATGGCTGGAACTGGTAATTTCAAGTAACGGTATAACTGCATTAAATTGCTGCGATAGAGGCGATCAAAACTTTTCACCGCATGATCGGGATTGTAATCACCAAACCACCAGAACCAATCGGAACTCTCGCATGAAGCCAACTGTTTTTCGGCAACCAAGCGCTCTGCCTCGTTCAAGCGGCCACTTGCCACCACCAAATCATAATTTTGTTTCGCCATACACAACAAATCCCAAGCACGGTTCTTGTCGGGTGAACCAATCCAGGTGGAGAAATCACCGTATACCCAACTACCGGCAACGAGACGCGGCAGCTCTCCTTCTTTGGCAAGCTGTTGGTTTCCTTCAGCATCGTCAAGCCGATCCAGATAACTGCAATAGGTCGCGGTGCGGATTGACGAATGGGTTTGTAATACAGAATATAAATCAGCAAAGAAATGATAGCCGTTATATGGATAATATTCCCAAGCGTTTTCACCATCAAGGATAACGCTGACCACTGGCGCTTCGCCCTCAGGCGCTTGTTGTGCAATCGCTTCAAGCTGGGACACAAAATGCATTGCGGCGTCCTTGCCATTCCAACGCGAATATTCAAAGCCGATCAAATCGGATAGACGATCATCCCGAAAAAAACAGCGCACGCTACTTGCTGCACCTTGCAAATGATAAGGGCGATAGAGATATTGGGCGCGCTCAGGCAAATAATGCTCCGCAGTACGCAAGCTGTTAGCCAATACGCCCTCTCCACTGGCCGTCCAGCGGCATTTTTGCAGCGCAAACACCCCCAGTAATTCAGTTGAAACCGCACCTTCTGCTGGCCAAATACCGTGAGGAGTGGCGCCAAAACGTGCCTGATGACTTTTTTGGGCGGAAAGAAGATGCGCCTGGACGCGTGATTTCCCGCCGGGATAGCATTTCGACTGCGGCAGGCTGATATCCGGTTTGCTATCTCGCGCACTATTAATATCGAGCAACAACGGCGCAAGCGGATGATAGTGCGGCGTCGTGGAAAGTTCGATTTGACCGCTTTCGGCCAGCTTGCGGTAGCGCGGAATAATGCCGGATATGACTTGTCCGATCAGGTCGAATAACCACTTGCGTTCGGCATAATTAAAACTTTCATTCTTGCTCATTAGGCGAATGATTAAATCGTGTTCGCGGCGTACACTTTCGCCACACCACGCCAAGTGGTACCAGGTCAGCAAGTCAGCAAAATATTGACCGGACAGATAGGCAAGCTCTGTACTGCCGCCGGATTCGAGCATTTTGTACAAATCGGACAGACGCTTGTAGGCGGGATAAGGCGCGACCATACTATGGTGGTTGCTGCGGAAACAACTCGTCAACACCAGATCGCGTTCCGTTGCATTCAAGTCATTGAGGTTCTCGCGCGCCAGCAACCGCAACAGCGGGTCGCGTATCTGGCCAGTGATAAACTGCTGTTCGTAATCTTCCAATTGATCCAACAAAACCGGTACGAAATTCACCGTCACCTTCACCTGAGGATATTGTTCCAGATGAAAAGCCATGTCAGAGTAATCTTTGATCGCATGTAGATAAACCCACGGCAACAAGAAATCACCACTGGCATAATCGCGGTAATCTGGCTGATGCATGTGCCAAAGAAAAACTAAATCGAGAGGCTTGGACATAAAAATCTCATTAAATTAAAATGTGGATAGGCCTAAATTTAACGTACGCGGTGCACTTCTTGATCCAGCATATCGGGGGTGATCAACGTAATGCCGTTATCACTTACAAAAAAACGTCTCGCATCTTCTTCACGGTTAACCCCAGCGGTCATGCCCTCCGGGATCACGCAATTTTTATCCACCACCACACGCTTCAGCGTTACATTGCGTGACACCTTTACGTTGGGCAAAATTACCGAATCCTCGACATTACTATAACTGTGTATGTGCACGTTAGAGAATAGCAGCGAATTACGCACGTAAGCGCCACTAATAATGCAGCCTCCCGATACTAAAGAATCCACAGCCATGCCGCGGCGAGTACTGTCATCGAATACAAATTTGGCCGGTGGCAATTGTTCCTGATACGTCCAGATTGGCCATTCTTGATCATACATATTAAGGGCAGGAGTGACCTTGGTAAGTTCCATGTTAGCTTCCCAGTAGGCGTCTACTGTTCCCACGTCCCGCCAATAGGGGAGTTCGCCATTCAGATTGACACAGCTGTCTTCAAAGCTCTGTGCAAACACGCGATAGCGCGCGGATACAAGATGCGGAATGATGTCTTTGCCGAAATCATGACTGGAATTTTTATCATCTGCGTCGCGCACCAATTGTTCGTACAGAAAACGGGTATTAAACACATACACCCCCATACTGGCTAACGCCAAATTAGGGTTTCCCGGAATCGGCGTGGGGTGGTCAGGCTTCTCGTTGAAATTCACTACCCGTGACTCCGTATCCACACCCATTACGCCAAATCCAGTCGCATCTTTGATAGGCACCTCAATACAGGCAACCGTCATATCGGCCTGTTTTTCAACATGGGTGGCCAGAAGTTTGCCGTAATCCATCTTATAGACATGGTCGCCCGCCAGTATCAACACGTAATCTGGATTACTATCGCGCATAATGTCCAGGTTTTGAAATACCGCGTCAGCCGTGCCCCGATACCACATTTCTTCTATTCTTTGCTGAGCCGGCAGAACGTCAATGAATTCACCAAATTGGCCATTCAGAAAACTCCAGCCACGCTGAATATGCTGAATCAAGCTATGTGACTTGTATTGCGTCGCCACACCTATCCGTCTGATGCCAGAATTTACGCAGTTTGACAGCACAAAATCGATAATGCGAAACTTGCCGCCAAATGGCACAGCTGGCTTGGCCCGCCAATCAGTAAGTTGATGCAAACGGGTGCCACGTCCCCCAGCTAAAATCATGGCATATGTGCTTTTAGTTATTGAACTGACAAAACGTAAATTCTCAGGTAGCGGCATGATTCCCCTCCTAGTCGTTGATTTAGAATCTTGTTCATAACTGTATCAGAATTGTAATTATAGCCGGGTCTTAATTGTGGTTATAATCACCTCACCATGAGAAAGAACCTTCGCATCAAACTGGATCCGCGTGCTGAACTATTGTTGCAAGGGCGACTGCATAATCCCTTCGCTTATCTTGGCCCACATCAAGAAAAAGATAGATATGTAATACGGGTATTTAACCCTTACGCAAGTGAAATTTGGCTGAAAACCGCGCATGGCGGCGAGGCGCTGGAACGCGTTCATCCAGATGGTTTATTCGAATGGCATGGCAGCGAAGAACCGCACCACCCCTATAGTCTGCGCATCAAGGAAAACGGACCGGGACTAAACAACAGTATTGAGCGTTTGGTGCATGATTGCTATGCCTTTGCACCACAAATTTCCGATTTCGACCTGCACCTTTTTAACGAAGGAAAGTTACATCAGGCCTATCGAGTACTGGGCTCGCGTGCAATGCAAATTAACGGCATTCTGGGTGTGCGTTTTGCAGTGTGGGCACCGAATGCCGAGCGAGTCAGTGTGATAGGTGAATTTAACCGCTGGGATGGGCGCATCCATCCGATGGCGGCGCATGGTTCCAGCGGCGTGTGGGAGTTATTCATCCCAGAAATTGAACAAGGCATGCTGTACAAATTTGAGATCCGCAATCACGCCGGCATCTTGCTGGTCAAAACCGACCCCTATGCCAACGCATTTGAATTACGGCCTGGTACTGCCGCTCGTGCTGGATCTACTATCCGCCACCCATGGCAGGATGCAGAATGGATGGAGCAACGCGGCAAATGGGACTGGCTACACGCCCCTCTCAATGTCTACGAAATTCATGCTGGATCATGGAAGCGTCATCCAGATGGGCGTTGTTATACCTATCGCGAGCTGGCTGAAAACCTTGTCCCCTATATCAAAGATATGGGCTATACCCACGTTGAACTAATGCCCATTTCGGAGCATCCACTTGACGAATCATGGGGTTACCAAGCGACCGGCTATTTCGCCGCAACCAGCCGCTTCGGGTCACCTGATGATTTATGCCATTTCATAGATAACTGCCATCAAGCCGGAATTGGCGTGCTGCTCGACTGGGTGCCAGCACATTTCCCACAAGACGCATTTGCGCTGGCCCATTTTGATGGCACCGCGCTATACGAACACGAAGATCCGCGCCTCGGTTTCCATCAAGACTGGGGTACGCACATCTTTAACTATGGACGTAATGAGGTAAAAAGCTTTTTGTTGTCGAGTGCGCATTACTGGCTGTCGCAATTTCATTTCGATGGCCTGCGAGTGGATGCGGTGGCTTCCATGTTGTATCTCGATTATTCGCGTAAGGAAGGTGAATGGCTACCGAACAAATATGGCGGGCGGGAAAATCTCGAGGCCATCGAGTTCCTGCGCGAACTTAACATCATGGTGCATGACGTATTCCCAGGTGCATTGACCCTAGCCGAGGAATCCACCTCATGGCCGGGGGTTTCGCGCCCTGTTTATCTTGGCGGGCTCGGCTTTTCCATGAAGTGGAACATGGGCTGGATGAATGACACTCTTAGCTTCATGCAGTTAGACCCGATTCACCGCCGCTATCACCTTAATCAACTGACCTTTAGTCAGCTTTATGCTTATAGCGAAAACTTCATGTTGCCGTTTTCACATGATGAAATCGTACATGGCAAAGGTTCGTTACTCGACAAGATGCCCGGCGATAACTGGCAGAAATTTGCCAACTTGCGGTTATTACTGACTTATCAAATGACAAATCCGGGCAAAAAGCTCAACTTCATGGGCAATGAATTCGGCCAAGGACGGGAATGGAGATCGAGCTGGGAACTTGAATGGTGGCAACTCGGCCTGGAGCCGCATCGAGGCATACAAAACATGGTGCGCGATTTGAATCATTTTTACCGCGACTTACCGGCTTTATATGAACAGGACTTCGAACAAGATGGATTTTCCTGGATTGATTGTCAGGACGCCGAACGTTCACTACTTTCTTTCTTCCGCCGTGGACGAAATGGCGGGACAGTTATAGTTGCCTTTAATTTCACCCCAGTCCCACGCCACCGCTACCGCATCGGCGTTCCGTTCAATTGCACTTATCGGAAAATTTTCAACAGTGATTCGCACTATTATGGCGGCAGCAATCTCGGAAACCCCAGCGAAATTCATGCCGAACTTCTACCCTGGATGGGACAGCCCTATTCCATCGAGATAGAGTTGCCGCCGCTCGCAGGTATCATGCTAACGCCAGCACGGGCATAAAACTAAGATTGCAAACGCTTTAGCGCCTTTTATTAACCTTTAAAATTTATAACAAACAAGCGCATTCTTCCCGTCTTTGCGGGAATGAATCAGGGAAATATTTTGCAAAATCGTCAATAATATAAATGTTCAATCGATAATTTTAAAACAACTATGTCGACTCTAATCCATTCGCCAGCTTGGCAAGCTTTAACGGCTCATCAAACAGAAATAAACCAGCGGACCATGCGCGAAATGTTTTGCGATGACCCGCAGCGTTTCGACAAATTCTCTTTGCAATTGGATGGCCTGCTGCTGGATTACTCGAAGAATCTCATTACCGCAGAAACACTCACGCTGTTGTTAAACCTTGCGCGCCAGTCAAAACTGGATGACTGGATTGTTCGCATGTTCAATGGCGACAAAATCAATTCTAGCGAACAGCGGGCGGCGCTACACACTGCATTGCGAGCTCCCAGAAGCACTTCGGTGTATGTAGACGGAAAAGATGTTGTGCCGGACGTACATCGCGTACTGGATCATATCCGCCACTTCTCCGAAGCGGTTCGCAATGGAACGCTGTGTGGACATACCGGGAAACCATTCCGGAACGTGGTCAATATCGGTATCGGTGGTTCCGCTTTAGGGCCGCTTATGGTCAGCGAAGCGCTCAAACCTTATGGCAGCGCGCAACTGAACGTATATTTCGTTTCTAATGTGGATGCGACAGACTTGGCAGAAACATTAAAACGTCTCGATCCAGAAACCACTCTTTTTATAATTAGCTCAAAAACATTTACCACACTGGAAACACTTACCAATGCCCATTCAGCGCGCGACTGGTTGGTTAAGCATTTAGGCGCTGATGAAGTTGTCAGCAAGCACTTCGTTGCGATCTCAACCAACCTCACCGAGACATCTAAATTTGGCATTAACCCGGAGAATGTGTTTGAATTTTGGGATTGGGTTGGCGGCCGTTATTCATTGTGGTCAGCGATAGGTTTGCCCATTGCGCTTTATATTGGAATAAACAATTTTGAACGCCTGCTTGCTGGTGCCCATGCCATGGACAAGCACTTTCGTGAAGCGCCCCTAGAACGCAACATGCCGGTAATACTGGGAATGCTTGGTATCTGGTACGCCAATTTTTTTGGTGCAGCTTCACAGGCCATCCTTCCCTACGATCAATATCTGCAACATTTCCCCGCTTATCTGCAACAGCTGGAAATGGAAAGCAATGGTAAACGCATAGACCGCAATGGGCAGGTCGTGGACTATGCCACCAGTATGGTAATTTGGGGCGAACCTGGCACCAACGGCCAACACTCCTTCTATCAACTGATACACCAGGGCACGCGCATGGTGCCTGCAGATTTCCTCGCGCCGATTACCAGCCACAACCCGATAGGCGAACACCATTCCATATTGCTGGCAAATTGTTTTGCACAGACCGAGGCATTGATGCTCGGTAAAACAACAGCGGAAGCACGTGCTGAACTTGAGCTGCAAGGTCTAAGTGGTGCAGCGCTGGAAACGCTGTTGCCGTACAAAGTGTTTCCGGGAAACCGCCCAACCAACACTTTATTATTTGATCAGCTGGATCCATACACGATGGGAATGCTGGTTGCCCTTTACGAACATAAAGTGTTTGTGCAAAGCATAATCTGGGACATCAATGCTTTTGACCAGTGGGGTGTTGAATTCGGCAAACAACTTGCCGGTAAACTACTACCTGAAATTCAAAGAAAAGAACGCGCCTCTATGCATGACTCTTCAACTAATGGTTTGATAAATCACTTTCTCGCACGCCGAATTTAGATATTTAGAGGTGCTCTTTAGATTATGGAATTTTGCAGTTCGTATTAAGCCATGCTGAAAAAAATAAAAGTTAAAGACATCCGCTTAGGCATGTATATCCAAGAGGTCTGCGGCAGCTGGATGGATCATCCTTTTTGGAAAAATTCATTCAAGCTGACTGAAAATAAAGATCTCAATACCCTTAAAAACTGTGGTGTGGCTGAAATATGGATAGACACTAGCATCGGTTTGGATGTCGATACTGGTGTGACAGCACTTTCACAACAAGAAGAGGAACTCAAGGTCGAAAACGAACTGAGGAAAATTGAACAAACCTCACAGAAAACTGTAACGCTTGTATCTTTACAGAACGAATTAATTGCAGCGAAAAAACTACACACTCAGACTAAAGAAGCGGTTGTCTCGATATTCAGCGATATACGCATGGGTAATACACTCAAGCTTGATGCAACGGTATCGTTGGTAAACGAAATAAACCAATCGATAGCACGCAATTCCTCCGCATTGATCAGCTTATCCCGACTAAAAAATGCAGACAACTACACCTATTTGCATTCAGTTGCTGTCTGCGTCCTGATGATTGCACTGGGGCGGCAGCTGGGACTGAAAGACGAGGAACTACAGCAAGTTGGCATTGCCGGATTACTGCATGACATCGGAAAAATTTTTATTCCCAATGAGATACTCAACAAACCAGGGAAATTGACAAATGAAGAGTTCAATATTGTCAAAACACACCCTTTAAAAGGTTGGGAAATACTTAAAGATTGCAGCGGAGTCAGCGAGCTAGCATTAGATGTCTGCCGGCATCATCATGAACGCGTAGATGGTAAAGGCTATCCAGACAAACTATCCGGTGAGGGATTAACATTATTTGCACGTATGGGTGCGGTATGTGACGTATATGATGCAATCACTTCAAACCGCTGCTATAAAATAGGATGGGAACCAGCGGAATCCATCCGAAAGATGGCAGAATGGAAGAACGGACATTTCGACGAAGTCATTTTTCATGCATTCGTTAAAACGGTCGGCATTTATCCAACCGGTAGCTTACTTAAGCTGAAGTCCGGGCGCCTAGGCGTAGTGACTGACCAATCGAAACAAAGTTTGACCAAGCCATTAGTGAAAGTGTTTTTTTCTACCCGCTCTAACGCGCACATCTTGCAGGAAATAATTGATCTATCGAAATCTCCTGACAGTATCGCTAATTTAGAAAATCCTCTGCAATGGGGATTTAATTTAGATGAAATTATAGGTATCTAAAACCAAACAAGTAGAAATAAAATTTGTAATTCAACTATGCTTCAAAGTTGGCAAAATTCATTTATAGATCAATCTTGCACCTAGCGATTAAACCGCCCTGTCATAATTGTAAATTTATTCACTAAATATCAATTTCTTTCGTAACATTGCTTTTATTCAGTCTTCCATATTATCCACATGATGAATTTCGATGGTGGCATGAACAATTTCCTCATATTGGGCGAGTTGCTTATGTACGCGCCGGGGCGTCAATGTTTTGTCGTTGGTATCGACACTTAGCGCGCAAGAATATGCCCGCGTACCGACGCGCCAGACATGGAGATCAGTGATCAATGTAGTAATTGTCGCCGACCCTGATTCTACGACCTTCCTGATTTTGTCCACAACAGGATGATCCATCTCACGGTCGAGCAGCACTGTGCCAGTCGCAATGATCAAATTTCTAGACCAAATCGCTACCAATACCGCACCGACAATCCCGATAGCGGGATCCAACCAAGACCAGCCATAGATCCAGCCACCTGCCAGGGCAATGATGGCGAGCACGGACGTAGCTGCGTCAGCGATCACATGCACATATGCTGACTTCAGGTTGAGGTCGTGGTGATGAGGATGCTCGCCATGTTCATGATGGTTGTGGTGATCATGCGCTTTACCAAGAATAATTGCGCAAATAACATTTACGGCAAGACCGATGGCCGCGACGATTATTGCTTCCATATAGTGAATCGGCTGCGGTGAAAAAATACGCTCCACAGAACTAACAACCATCATCACGGCGATGCCCAAGAGAAAGATTGCACTTGTGAATCCGCTCAGCACTTCAATTTTCCAGGTGCCGAATGTGAAACGTGAATCTTGGGCATAGTGTCGAGCTGCTGCGTATGCGAAAGCGCTCAAGCCAATGGCCACGGCATGGGAGCTCATGTGCCAGCCATCTGCCAATAGTGCCATCGAATTAAACCACCAGCCCGATATGATTTCCACGACCATCATGGCGATAGTTATCCACATGACCACGCGTGTGCCGCGCTCGGCTGCGTGACGGTCTTCGTCGAAGACGCGATTATGTGAATACGGTGGCGATTTACGGGTCTGCATGGCTGATTATTATTGCCCTATCGCGATAATGTGATCGTGAGGAAGGTAACGTAAAGGCCGCCATTTACCAACAACGCCCACACCGGCAATCCGCCTGAACGTGCATGGAACCGGAGCCACGCGGCGGCGGCCAAGGTAACCAGTACGCCGGTCAACACTTCTATGCGCGGTTGCCAAGGTGTGAGCATAATTCCGATAGCAGGTAATAACGTTCCTTGGAACACCATCGCCCCGGTAATGTTCCCAAAAGCCAACGTATCTTTACCACGCCGAATCCATAAAATACTGTTTACTTTTTCGGGAAGCTCGGTCGCTATCGGAATAATGAGCAACGACAGCAGCAATGCAGAAATGCCCAGGATGTGCGAAGTACCCTCGATACCGTGGATGAACCCCTTAGCGCCAAAAATCAACAGTGCCAACCCGATTGCTAGTTGCAGCAAAATGGTCCATAGATTAGTCGGCAATCCAAGCTTGGCAAAGAACATCTTGCCCTCAGCCGCAGTGCCGTGTCCGTCCTCAACCAACTTTTCCGAAGCACGCAACGTAAGTAAAATGTAAATGAAATAGGTGAGAACCAGTGCAATACTTAGCGCGCCACGGAGGGTGCGCGCCTCCTGCGGAATGTACATCGCCACAGCGGCGAGAATGAATGCGAACAGAAAAAAGTTTAGATCACGTATGAAACCGCTCCGCTCCGGCCGGACATGGCCCTTGACTCCACGCCGATGCAGAATGGCAAATGCCATAAGGCAGGTAGAAAGTGTCGATAGCATTAGCGGTGCGCCCAGAATAGCACCGACACCAATTTCTTCATTAATGTTAATGTTTTTCGTACCGACGAACAATGCGAGCAGCGGGACCATTGTTTCAGGCAAAGCCGTGCCGATGGCGGCGAACACGGAGCCGGTCACGCCTTCCGATATTTTTAGTTGCTCACCAAGGTGCTCTAATGCATTAGTAAAGAGTTCAGAGGCTGCAAGAATAATAAAAAGCATCATAACCAACTCAAAAACAAAACTCGTCATTCGCTCCCCCTCAATATTGCATGCAAATGTCTTATGAACTGCGCTTTTCCCAAAAAATAAACTCGGATTTCAGAGGATGAAGATTTTCTTCCATAAATAGCTCCAATGGCCGGACAAGATTCAATACCCTACCCTATAAACTGTTCATGCGCCGCGCCTTGAAAAATCTTTAAGCCGAAAACCAAGCATCCATAACACGGCGAAATATACCGTCATACCCATCACTACCAATCCAGTTAGTCGCCAGATACGCGCCCAACCAGCACTGGTAAGCCAACTTTGTTCACTTCCCATACCAAACCAAAGTGTCACCCCCAGCACCAGCATTGCCGCACCCAGCTTGGCGAGAAATTTTCCCCAACCAGGTTCTGGTTGGTAGATGTCACGCTTGCGCAGTAGGTAGAACAAAATGGCAGAGTTAAGGCAGGAACCAAGGCCGATGGCCAGCGCCAACCCTGCATGGTGCAGCCAGCCGATGAACAACAGATTCATCGCTTGGGTAGCAAACAAGGTGATGACACCGATTTTCACCGGAGTTTTGATATCCTGACGTGCATAAAAAGCTGGTGCAAGCACCTTTACTGAAAGGATACCGATCAAGCCGACGCTGTAACCAACCAGCGCATTGCGCGTCATAAGTACATCGAGCACCGTAAATGCGCCATGCTGAAAAAAAGTTGCCAGAAGTGGTACCGCAATCACGCCTAGCGCGAGTGCTGCGGGCAAAGTCAGCATGAAGGTCAGGCGTAACCCCCAGTCGAGCAGCTTGGAATACTCAACCGGATTGCCATCGGCGTGATGTTTGGATAGCGATGGCAGCAGGATAGTGGCAATTGCCGCACCCAGCACGCCGGATGGGAACTCCATCAGACGATCGGCGTAATAAAGCCAGGATACACTGCCCGCCACCAGAAAAGAGGCGAAGATGGTGTTAATGATGAGGCTGATCTGACTAATCGATACACCGAATACCGCTGGCCCTATCTGTTTGATGATGCGCCATACACCCGCATCTTTCAGATTAAAGCGCAGGGTCGGCAGCATGCCGATTTTCTTCAGAAATGGCAGCTGAAATGCCAGCTGCACAAACCCAGCTACGAACACCGCCCATGCCAGTGCCATGATAGGCGGATCAAAATACGGAGCCAGCCAAAGCGCAGCGCCGATAAAACACAGGTTGAGCAGAATGGGGGTGAAGGCAGGCACCCAAAATTTATTGTAGGTATTGAGTATTCCCGATGCCACAGCGACCAACGAAATAAAAAATATGTAGGGTGAGGTAATGCGCAGCAACTGGACGGTCAGATCAAATTTCGCCGGCATCGCTATGAAACCCGGCGCACTGATGTAAACCAAAATAGGCGCAGCAATTATACCGATGAGCGTAACAATGAACAGGATGATTGCCAGCAATGTGGTTACATGATCAACCAATAACTTGGTTTCCTCATGCCCTCGGCGGTTCTTATACTCACCCAAAATTGGTACGAAGGCTTGGGAGAATGCACCTTCCGCGAATAAGCGACGCAACAGATTGGGCAGTTTAATAGCGATGAAAAAAGCATCGGTCGCCATGCCTGCGCCGAAAACGCGCGCAACCAATACATCGCGGGTTATGCCAAGTATGCGCGAAGCCAGCGTAAAGCTGCCTATGGTACCAAGAGCTTTAAGCAGGTTCATTTATGGTTTTTTAAATGCATATTTTTATTAAGTCAAGATGTTATTGCATAAATCTAGAAATTTTCTAGCTATACAAGTATCACAAGTGGTATCTGAGCGTTTATGAATTCGCTTGATGGACGTATAAAACTTTGCAGAGTGGCAAAAGAATTGTAACCAGGATGCTGCACGGCAATAACATGTAAAACTCACTAACGTCATGAAATTGGCTGAATGAAATTTCAAATTTTCTCCTTCAGCATTTGCCATGTTGGATCATGCTCAATGCCACCGCTTCAGCGACCTGTATGCCGTCCACTGCAGCGGAAAGTATGCCGCCTGCATAGCCTGCGCCTTCACCTGCCGGATAGAGTCCTACGACATTCAGGCTTTGAAAATCTTCGCGGCGCTTGATGCGTACAGGGGAAGAAGTTCGTGTTTCCACGCCCGTGAGCACGGCATCAAACATGGCAAACCCTTTAAGCTGTTTATCGAATGCCGGGATGGCTTCTTTTATCGCTGTGATAGCGTAATCCGGCAGCGACGTAGAAAGATCGCATAGGTGCACACCGGGTGTATAAGACGGTATAACAGACCCAAGCTTGGCCGAGGGCCGATTCGCGAGAAAGTCCCCTACTTTTTGTGCCGGCGCACAGTAATTGCTGCCGCCCAGCTCAAAGGCGCGCGCTTCCCAGTAACGTTGTAATTCGATGCCGGCCAATGGATTTCCCGGATAATCAGCGGGAGTGATGCCCACAACAATCCCGCTATTGGCATTACGCTCGTTGCGCGAATACTGGCTCATGCCGTTGGTAACGACGCGGCCTTCCTCGGAAGCTGCCGCTACCACGGTGCCGCCCGGACACATGCAGAAACTGTAGACTGAGCGGCCATTGCCGCAATGATGCACCAGCTTGTAATCGGCCGCGCCCAGCAAGGGGTTACCAGCGTTCTTGCCAAAACGGCAGCGGTCGATCAGCGGTTGCGGATGCTCAATGCGAAAACCGATGGAAAATGGTTTTGCCTCCATGTATACACCGCGCTGATACAACATATGGAAGGTATCGCGCGCGCTATGCCCAACAGCGAGCACAACATGATCGCTGGCAATGAGTTCGCCACTACCCAGCACCACTCCCCGGACTTGTCCGTTGTCTATGACGATATCTTCAACCTTGCTCTGAAAACGAATTTCACCACCGAGGGCTTCGATGCGCGCGCGCATTTCTTCCACCATCCCCACTAACCGAAACGTGCCAATATGTGGCTTGCTCACATAAAGAATTTCCTCTGGCGCGCCCGCCTTGACGAATTCCGTGAGCACCTTACGACCGTAGTGTTTGGGGTCTTTAATTTGGCTATGCAGCTTGCCATCAGAAAATGTTCCCGCGCCACCTTCTCCAAACTGGACGTTGGACTCTGGATTGAGTTTTTTTTGCCGCCACAGACCGAAAGTATCTTTGGTGCGCTCGCGCACGGCTTTACCGCGCTCCAAAACAATCGGACAGAAACCCATTTGCGCCAAAATCAGAGCCGCAAATATTCCACAGGGACCGGTACCAATCACGATAGGACGAGAAGCCAGTTTAGTCGGCGCATGTGCAACAAAATGGTAGCTTGTATCGGGTGTGAGTGAGATATGCTTATCGCCTTGTAAGCGCTTAAACAGTGCAGCTTCATTCTTGACTTCAATATCCAGCGTATATATAAAAACAATGGCCGATGACTTGCGGGCATCATAGCTGCGGCGAAATATTGCATAGCCAATCAGCTCATCGGCGCTAATACCCAGCCGTTTTAGAAGCGCAGTCTTAAGATCATCATCAGGGTGGTTTAAAGGAAGCTTAACTTCAGTCAATCGCAACATGCACAGTATTCCGGTATATTCTGTCAGGGAGTAACAAAGCGCCCGCTAAGGGCAGAGAGCTATTTTACAGCAAGTGGGTTTATTAAAGATTGAGTGTCAAACAACTCATGTATTCATCAGCAGCTACGTAAGCCGGAAAGTAAATCTGGCAACACTGGCACCGGATATTGTTACAGCAATCTTGGACATCACTTTACGGTTACAAACAAATTGTTGTTCAGCCAAATTAATAGTACGAAAGCATATGCCCCGGCTACATCGGCTCAACAATTCGTCGACAGGAAGGGGGAATTAATCATAATATCCACGACACCGTTAAAAATGGAGCAAATAAATCTTCATTAAATCTAGATTGTCTATTAAAAGCATGAATCCAATAAAATCAATGGAATTTCTAATTTTTAAGTGACAAACTACTCTAATGGACAATCCGGGATAAATATACATGCTGCGATTTCTTCTCATTTTCCTACTGATTTTAGGTAGTTTGTTCGCACTGGAACTCACCCCGCCCGGTCAAGCTTTGGTGCATCCGTGGGCTGCATCACTGGCTGGTTTCAGCGCCTCCCTCATTACCCTGTTCGACCCAAAGGTTATTACTTACGGTAATGTCATCCAGAGCCAATCCAATGGCTTTGGAGTCGCCATTGAGGCCGGGTGCAACGCGGTCGAAGCCTGCATTGTCCTGGCGGCGGCCATCCTCGCTTTCCCTGCGCCCTGGCGGCATAAATTGCTCGGTCTCGTGATAGGTATGGTTGCCGTACAAGTAGCCAATATTCTGCGCATTATCAGTCTCTTTTATTTGGGGCAATGGCGCATGGACGCTTTTGAATTCGCCCACCTCTATCTGTGGCAAGGACTTATCATGCTGGACGTGCTGGTGGTGTGGCTGATCTGGATACGCGCCATGCCGGTTCAAAATATTGCCCGCCATGACGCGTAATCCCCTGTACAAATTTTTGTTGAAGGCCGCCCTCTGGGTGCCTGTATGCTTAGGGTTCTGGTACTGGAAGGCGGAATGGTTCAACGGCCCTACCGTCATGCTATCGGGTTGGATTATGCAGTCACTATTTCCCAGCTGGATAGAGTCGGTGGAATGGTCACAACGCATCCTCAGTGTCGCTACCACCCTGAAACTTGGTGCGGCTCCTGGAATGCCAGCGGGAGAATATGCCTTAGTGCTGGAGGTAAATCCGCTAACCTATAGCTTTGGATTGCCGCTATTCGTCGCCTTATTCCTCGCTGGCAGTGAAACAATCCGCTGGCATAAGCTGGCGCTAGGCGCAATACTGTTAATACCATTCCAGACGTGGGGAATCTGTTTCGATCTTCTTAAACAAGTTGCAGTCACCGCAGGGCCGACCGTATCAGAACAAACCGGTTTCTCTACCTGGAAGATTGAGGGGATTGCTCTAGGCTACCAGTTTGGGACGCTTATTCTTCCTGCCTTGGCTCCAATTGGACTGTGGTTGGCGTTCAATTCCCGCTTTATTCCGATGCTGGTGCTGGAAGGGGCACTACGGAAGCTTTAATCCATCAAAGTTTGGTTGTTCTCCACTCGTTGAACGGAGTAACCCCCTTTCCCTTTTCATAGCCAATCTAAACTAGCATCCCAAATCTAGTGCAATCCCGTTTGAAGTGATGCTGAAAGAGCGTTTCAAGAATCGTCTAATTCCCCTAAATCCGAATATTTCCCATATTAACCAGTTCGATTACACTGCCTCTCCTCTTTTTCCACAAGCAGGGGATGTATCCTGTCTCTGCTAAAATCATCCCACCCTGCCCACACATTACTAAACCGCATGATACAAATAAGGCAACGTTCTTATCCAACCGATACTGCACAACAGCTTATTGACTCTGGTATCGCCCCCCTTTTAGCACGTGTTTACGCAGCGCGCGGCATTGGTAATGTGACGCAATTGGATACCGGCCTGCAATATCTGCTGCCCTTCACACAACTAAAAAATGCACAAAAAATGGCGTGTTTATTGGCTGATGCCATCGCCACACAACGCAAGCTGCTGATCGTGGCAGATTATGACGCCGATGGCGCGACCGCCTGTGCTGTAGGACTGCGTGGACTGCGTATATTGGGTGCGCAAGTGGATTTCATCGTGCCGAACCGATTTGAATATGGCTATGGCTTAACGCCGGAGATCGTGCACCTCGCGGCGCAATCCACCCCCGACATATTAATCACCGTCGACAACGGTATCGCCAGTGTGGAAGGTGTGGCCGAGGCCAACCGATTGGGCATGCAGGTGTTGGTTACCGACCACCATCTGCCAGGCGATGCTTTGCCGGATGCGCTTTGCATTGTCAATCCAAACCAACCGGGCTGCGATTTTCCCAGCAAAAATCTGGCGGGGGTTGGCGTCATGTTCTATGTATTACTTGCATTACGTGCCGAACTGCGGGCTCGTGGCACATATACAGAAAAGGCGGAACCCAATCTAGGCAAGCTTCTTGATCTCGTCGCTTTAGGAACAGTTGCAGATGTTGTAAAACTGGATGAAAACAATCGTATCCTGGTACAACAAGGACTACAGCGCATCCGCGCCATGCGCGCATGTTGCGGCATCAACGCTTTGTTGCAGGTAGCCGGTAAAAATTATGCGCAGGTTTCCAGTTATGAATTGGGCTTTGTCGTGGGGCCACGGTTGAATGCGGCTGGACGGCTGGAAGATATGAGCCTGGGTATCACCTGTTTGATTAGCGATGATGCCACTGAAGCAGCCAAAATCGCAGCACAACTTGATACACTAAACCATACACGGCGCAATATTGAAGCTGACATGCAGCAAGCGGCGCTGGCCACGCTGGAACACATCACTCCGACTGACAGTTGCAGCCTCACGCTATTCGACGAAACTTGGCACCAAGGTGTTATCGGCATTCTCGCTTCGCGCCTGAAAGACCGCTACCATCGTCCCGTCATCGCTTTTGCACGATCCTTAAATGGTGAAATAAAGGGTTCTGGACGCAGCATCCACGCCCTGCATCTGCGCGACGCACTTGATCTTGTGTCCAAACGCTATCCGCATCTGCTGCAGAAATTCGGCGGCCATGCCATGGCGGCAGGCCTTAGCCTGCGCGAGGAGCATTTCGATGAATTTAAGGCCGCCTTTGAAGCCGTAGCCCAAAGCCTACTTTCCCCAGCCGACCTTACCAAGATTATTGAAACAGATGGCCTACTCGCACCCTCAGAATTCACATTAAGCATTGCGCGCAGCCTGGAACAGCAGGTTTGGGGACAGGGTTTCCCGGAGCCTTTTTTTGAAGGCGAGTTCACCGTACAAAGCCAGCGCATCGTTGGCGAAAAACATCTCAAACTAAAACTCACGACGTCAAACGCTGCATATGATGCCATTCATTTTTTTTGCGTTGACCCCATGCCTGCCTACATTCGTGCGGTTTTCAATTTAGCTATCAATGAATACAATGGCAGCGTCAGCTTGCAGCTCATCGTCCGGCACTGGCAGAATGCAGATGTATAAAGCCGCGACAGATCGTTTGCTTAAAATCTGAAATGCCGGTAAATCACGCTTCGTTTAACTTACTATTTAAGGCAGCCAAGCGATGAACCATCAAATTTGGCAAAACAACGGTATTGATGTTCTGCCGCAGTTCCTCGCCAGCCTCGCCATCGGCCTGCTAATCGGTCTGGAGCGTGAGCGCAGGCCTTCATCCAAAGCCGGACTGAGAACCTTTGCGCTGGTTGCGCTCATGGGCACTCTCGCCGCCATGCTTTCCAGCAAAATTGGCTCACCATGGCTACTGGTTACAGGTTTTTGCATCGTGGGCGTGATGATCATTGCAGCCTATCTCACCAGTCCCACCGAAGAAAATGATCCGGGCACCACCACGGTTGCCGCTTTACTGCTGTGTTATGCACTCGGCGCACTCATTTGGTATGGACAAACAACATTGGCCGTCATGCTAGCCATAATCACCACTACCCTGCTCTACTTCAAGCCCGAACTACGCGGCATCACGAAACGTTTGACGCGCCGTGACCTGGTTTCCATCCTGCAATTTTTGGTACTAACCTTCGTCATCCTGCCAATCTTGCCGAATCAGAACTACGGTCCTTACGATACATTCAATCCGCATCAGATCTGGATGATGGTAGTACTGATTTCTGGGCTAAGCCTAGCTGGTTATGTCGCTCTGCACTGGACGAGCCAACGCTATGGCGCACCATTGCTAGGCTTGCTCGGTGGATTGGTATCCAGCACCGCAACTACATTGGTTTACGCGCGCCACGGTAAAATCAATGAAGTTATGGCGCGCGTGTCTGCTGTGGTTATTCTGCTTTCCAGCCAAGTCGTGCTGATGCGCTTGGCAGTGCTAAGTGCGGTCGTATCACCCAACCTGCTCGCCAAACTATTGCCAGTGATGGGGCTCGGCCTCTTGTTTGGTCTGGCCGTTACCCTTTTCGACTGGCGCAAATTACATACCTCTTCAGATTTACCCATGCCAAAAACCTCCAACCCGACCGAGATTCTTACCGCCCTGAGCTTCGGCCTGCTCTATGCAGTAGTACTATTTTTTTCTGCCTGGATTTCGGATATTGCCGGTAGTGGCGGTCTGTATGTGGTCGCGCTGATCTCCGGGCTCACCGATGTGGACGCAATCACACTTTCCAGTCTGCGTTTGTTTGATTTGAATAAATTAAGCGATGATCAGGCAGTAATAGCCATTTCCCTCGCTTTCCTGTCCAATATGATATTCAAATTTGGGCTAGTAGTATTTATCGGCGGAACGACTTTAGCAAAACATGTCGCGGCGGGGTTTTTGGCAATGGGAGTGGGCGTTGCGGTTGGATTGGTTATGCTTTAGTTGGATGAATCAATTGACTTGCATACAGAGGACATGCTCTATCTCAATAACTGCCTCGTTAAACTCAGGGTTGGTCTTTCAGCTATAATCGCTACCTTTTCCGCACTTGACACTACAAATGGAAGCCGAACAACTCAACGCCCTCGCCCACCAGTTACAAGACCTCCGTATTCGTATCACTGAGCTACGGAGGTATCTTTGACTTCGATGGAAAACAAGAACGACTGGCCGAAGTCATAATCCTCGCCGAAGATCCTGCCATCTGGCAGGATAACAAACGCTCCCAAGAACTGGGGCGTGAGCGCAAGATGCTCGAAGGCATCGTTCTAACCTTGAATCAACTCAATCAAGATCTTGATGATACAGCCGAGCTATTTGAAATGGCGCAGGCGGAAAATGACGATGCCAGCCTCGACAGCATTGTGCAAGATGTGCAAAAAATGGAAAAGAAAGTGGCGGACATGGAATTCCGCCGCATGTTTTCCAAGCCCATGGATTCCAACAACTGCTTCCTCGACATTCAGGCAGGCTCTGGTGGCACAGAAGCGCAAGACTGGGCTTCGATGCTGCTACGCATGTATCTGCGATACTGCGAAAAGAAAGGCTTCCAGGTAGAAATACTGGAGCAATCCGATGGCGAAGTGGCCGGCATAAAAGGTGCCGTACTCAAGGTGATTGGTGACTATGCCCATGGCCATTTGCGCACTGAGACTGGCGTACACCGGCTGGTGCGCAAGTCCCCGTTTGACTCTGGAAACCGCCGCCATACCTCATTCTCCAGTGTATTTGTCTATCCTGAGGTAGATGAATCCATCGAGATCGAAATCAATCCGGCAGACCTGCGCGTAGATACCTATCGCGCAAGTGGTGCAGGCGGACAACACATCAACAAGACCGATTCAGCGGTGCGCATCACCCACGCCCCCACCGGCATTGTGGTGCAATGCCAAAGCGACCGCTCGCAACACCGCAATCGCGCCGAAGCGATGGCAATGCTGAAGTCGCGCATGTATGAAGCCGAACTACGCAAACGCAATGCCGAAAAAAAGGAAATGGAAGATGGCAAAACCGACATCGGCTGGGGACATCAAATTCGCTCTTACGTTCTGGACCAATCGCGCATCAAGGATCTGCGCACCAATGTCGAAATAGGCAACACTCAGGGGGTGCTGGACGGCGATCTGGATGAATTTATTAGTGCCAGTTTGAAGCAAGCGGTGTAATCAGTTCTAATACTCTCAACGGTTGAAGCAATTAACCAATCAGTCCATCAGCGACACTTACCGTAAACTGGCAAACACCTTGTTCGTCTTTCATCAACGGAAAAAGTTTTCTAAAAACACATATCAGAATCAGTAAAAATTTATCGGTTGGTCATTCAAAATTGCTTACATTATGGATATAACAAGTTTGTTATTTATACTGTTAACAGTCGCGCTTGGGTGGTTCTGGTTCGACAGCCTACGCGCCCTTGAGACTGCCCGGGATATGGGCAAATATATTTGCCACAATGAAAATTTACAGTTCCTCGACGACACGGTTGCCAGCATCGGACTGGCTCTTGCCCGCGACAAGAGTGGGCGAAGGGTATTGCGACGCACGTATCGTTTTTTATTCAGCGAAACGGGTAATACCCGACTTGAAGGCCGACTGGTCTTGCTCGGTGATAAAGTCGAATCAGTCACTATGGAACCCTATCAAATAATATCCACACATTGACACCCGCTTTTGCCAAACTTTCTGATGCAATTCGCTGAATAGCTCCTGAAGATTTAATTTTCTTACCTTCAACACGCTGAACAAAAAACTTTTTACGCATTAACCCATGAGACGCTTGCCTTGTGCGAGAATTTTGTCAACAATGGCATCTCCTCATGAAAGATTACCCAGACTAGATGCTTAATCAAACTATTGCCGATTTCGTAATACCAGCCACTGACGGAGTGACTTTCAAACTTTCTGCTACACGTGGCAAATTGCTGGTAATTTATTTTTACCCCAAAGACGATACACCTGGCTGTACTACCGAGAGCCAGCAATTCCGGGATCTGTATACGGATTTTAAAAAAGCTGATTGTGAGATAGTCGGTATTTCACGCGATAGCATAGAATCACATGAAAAATTCAAAACCAAGTTCAGTCTACCATTCGCCCTACTTGCCGATTCAGATGAAACGGTATGTGAACAGTTCGGCGTAATGAAGCTGAAGAATATGTATGGCAAACAAGTGCGGGGTATCGAGCGCAGTACTTTCGTGCTCGACCGGGATGGCATACTGCGTGGCGAATGGCGCGGTGTTAAAGTCGACGGCCACGCTCAGGAAGTATTGCAATTCGTGCAATCTTTAACCACATAAGGCACATCATGCCCTCCCACAAAACATTGGCTGCAAATCATATTACTAAGCTATTCGTGCTCGATACCAATGTACTGATGCATGATCCAACCAGCCTATTCCGGTTTGAGGAGCATGACATTTACTTGCCGATATTCGTGTTGGAAGAGTTAGACAACAATAAAAAAGGCATGACTGAAGTCGCACGCAATGCCCGGCAGGCCAGCCGCTTTCTCGACTCTTTGGTAAGCGAAAGCACGCATAACATTGATGCTGGCGTGCCACTACAAACGTCAAGCAACAAGGGCGCTACTGGTCGTTTATTTTTGCAAACCCAATTCATCAACAACGAGTTGCCTGCCAATATGGCGATTGGCAAAGCCGACAACGCCATCCTTGGGGTGGTAATGTTCCTCCACAAACAGCAACCCAAGCGTTCCGTGATCTTGGTCAGCAAGGATATCAACATGCGCATTAAAGCGCGTGCGCTTGGACTGGATGCTCAGGATTACTTTAATGACAAGGTACTGGAAGATACCGACCTGCTTTACAGCGGCGTACTGGCATTACCGCAGGATTTCTGGGACAAACACGGCAAGGACATGAAATCCGGGCCGCAAGGCGAACACACTTTTTACAATATTCAGGGGCCGCTATGCCGTGACATGTTGTTAAATCAGTTTGTATATCAAGAAAACGGCGGTAATCCATTCTATGCGGTAGTCACAGAACAGAGTGACAACACTGCCATGCTACGTACGTTGACTGACTATACCCACACCAAAAATGCCATTTGGGGAATTACTGCGCGTAATCGCGAACAGAGCTTTGTACTTAATCTACTGATGAACCCGGAGATTGACTTTGTCACCCTGCTCGGTCAGGCGGGTACCGGCAAAACCCTGCTAACACTCGCCGCAGGGTTGGTACAGATGCTGGAACACAAGTTGTACTCAGAAATCATTATGACCCGCGTCACCGTGCCGGTTGGTGAAGACATTGGTTTTTTACCCGGTACCGAGGAAGAAAAAATGTCGCCCTGGATGGGCGCGCTGGATGACAATTTGGATGTACTCAACAAGCCCAATGACGAAAGTGGAGAATGGGGGCGAGCCGCCACGCGCGATCTGATCCGTTCGCGCATCAAGATCAAATCCCTTAACTTCATGCGTGGACGCACTTTTTTGAATAAATATTTGATCATTGATGAAGCCCAGAACCTCACGCCCAAGCAGATGAAAACGCTGATCACGCGTGCTGGCCCGGGCACCAAGGTAGTATGCATGGGCAACATTGCTCAGATTGATACACCTTATTTGACCGAAGGCAGCTCCGGGCTGACTTATGTGGTGGATCGTTTCAAGGGCTGGCAACATAGCGGACATGTCACCTTGCAAAGGGGAGAACGTTCACGCCTGGCCGACCATGCCGGAGAAGTGCTGTGAGTAATCATCATTCCGGTATCTTAATTTCAACTTTTCCAACCCCCTCGCTTTCAAATGAAAAGCTTGGGGGAAATTTGTCAGATTACCTATTTTCAAAATAGCCTAATGAGCGAAAAAATCCAAAAACCAGACGCTATCTGGCGCGACGAACTTACCCCCGAACAATATAAAGTATGCCGCCAGTGCGGCACCGAACCCGCATTTACTGGCACGTATTGGGATTGCCATGACAGCGGACTGTATCGCTGTGTGTGCTGTGGTAACGCACTGTTCGATTCAGATGTGAAATATGAATCCGGTAGCGGCTGGCCCAGTTTCTGGCAACCGCACCAACCTGACAGCATCACTGTGAAAAAAGATGCCAGTCATGGCATGGAACGCACGGAAGTTCTGTGTAGCCGCTGTGATGCCCATCTTGGCCATGTATTCGAGGATGGCCCGAAACCGACAGGACTGCGCTACTGCATCAACTCCGCCGCATTAACCCTAGACCGAGAATAAATTTCCCTGCATAACCGATCGCCATGAAATTATTATTTGACCTATTCCCCGTTATCCTATTCTTTATCGCATTCAAAGTGTTCAACGTTTATGTTGCCACAGGGACTGCGATTGTTGCCACTATCGCCCAAATTGGATGGGTGAAATGGCGGCACGGCAAGGTAGATACCATGCTATGGGTAAGCTTTGCCATCATTGCCGTATTCGGTGGCGCGACACTCCTTCTTCATGATGAAACCTTCATCAAATTTAAACCCACGATTCTATATTGGGTGTTTGCCATCATACTGTTGGGTTCCAATCTACTCTTAAAAAAGAATCTGATGCACACTTTGCTCAAGGAAAAAATGACGCTTCCAACTAAAGTATGGAACCAAGTCAACTTGAGCTGGAGTTTATTTTTTGTTCTGCTCGGCGTTGTAAATTTATATGTTGCATTTAACTTTTCTACCGATGCATGGGTTAATTTCAAACTTTTTGGTGCAACCGGAATGATGCTAGTATTTGTGCTGCTACAAGCAATGGCACTGTCGAAATACATGCCAGAAGAAAAGGAAAGCAACTAAATGCTATACGCTATTATCGGCCATGATGTACCTGACAGTTTAACAAAACGTTTGGCAACACGCCCCGCACACGTGGCGCGGCTACAAGCGCTGCAAAACGAAGGACGTTTAATTCTGGCTGGCCCTTTCCCAAATGTGGATGCGGTGGATCCCGGCGCTGCGGGGTTTTCCGGCAGCTTGATCGTAGCAGAATTTGCTACGTTAAAGGACGCGGAAACATGGGCACAGGCTGACCCCTATATGATCGCTGGGGTATATGCAGAAATTCTGGTCAAACCATTTAAGAAAGTGTTTCCAATATGAACCATCCCGCAACCAATCACTCAAACAACCGCATAGAGCGGATGAATACCCTCCTTGCGGCGCTTCAACCCATAAAAATAGAGATTGCCGATGATAGCCATAAGCATGCAGGACATGTTGGCGCGCGTGGTGGTGGTGGGCACTATCGCCTTCTGATTGTATCCACACAATTTGCTAGCAAGCCTACTTTGACTCGGCACCGTATGGTATATACTGCACTGGGAGACATGATGAAGCACGACATTCATGCGCTGGCCATTGCTGCCTATGCACCAGAAGAACTATAATTTTTAACTTAAACTTTCAACGAGGACAGAACAATGCTGAAATTTTCAAAACTTGCCACTATCACTCTATTTTCTGCACTTGCAGCGAATCAGGTTTATGCGCAAGAAAAGCCCGCCGCAGTAGTAAATGGCGTCGCCATCCCGCAAGCGCGCGCGAACATGCTCGTGAAGGCTGCCGCTTCGCAAGGTAAAATGGACAGTCCGGAGCTACGTCTTACTATCCAAGATGAATTAATCAACCGGGAAATCATGGCACAAGAAGCAGTAAAGCATGGTTTCGATAAGCAACCCGACACTATTAACCAATTCGAACTAGCCAAACAAACCGTTCTTGTAAATGCCTTTTTGCAAGACTATCTTAAAAACCATCCAATTAGCGAAGACGCAATCAAGCAAGAATATGAAAACATTAAGCAAACCACAGGTGGTAAGGAATACAATGCACGCCACATTTTGGTAAAAGATGAAAATGAAGCTAAATCTATTGCTGCCCAACTAAAAAAAGGAAGCAAGTTTGAAGAGTTAGCAAAAAAGCACTCTTTAGATCAAGGCTCGCGTGACAAGGGTGGTTCTCTGGGATGGGCCCTGCCAGGTAATTTCATGCAGACGTTTGCTGATGCACTGGTAAACCTGAAAAAAGGTGGTGTGAGTGCGCCAGTGAAATCTGACGCTGGCTGGCACCTGATTAAACAAGAAGATGTGCGTGATTTCAAGTTTCCTGCTTACCGGGATGTGAAAGCGAACATAATGCAACGTCTACAGCAGCAAGCCATACAAAAGGCTGTCGTTGACCTGCGCGCCAAAGCGAAAATTGAATAAACTGATTCAAGTTCAAACAAAAGGCGACTAATGTCGCCTTTTTTGTTGATGGGCCCAATATGGCAAGTTATGCACCAATCCGACTTGACTGGCGTGGGTCAGTTGGAGACAACAACCCTCTACTGCACCGCGACTCCATCACACAGTATGTCACCATTTTTTGGATGACTCTGGGGGAAATGTACGCATCGGCAGAATAGCTTCTGGTGTGATACCTTTCTTTTTATGACTGCTCCTACCGCCCAACAAATTCTCCACGATGTTTTTGGCTATACGTCCTTTCGTGGTGAACAGCAATCTATCGTTGAATATGTTGTTGCTGGGGGTGATGCGCTGGTATTAATGCCAACCGGCGGCGGCAAGTCTTTGTGCTACCAGCTTCCGGCATTGTTGCGGCGTGGGGTGGGCATCGTAGTGTCACCGTTGATTGCGCTGATGCAGGATCAGGTGGACGCTCTTAATCAGCTTGGTGTGCGTGCCGCTTTTCTTAACTCCAGCCTGGATGCGAACACGGCACGCACCGTGTCGAGCCGTTTATTACGGGGAGATTTAGATCTCTTGTATGTGGCGCCAGAGCGGTTGCTGATGCCTGGATTCTTATCCATGCTGGAACAGGTGCAAGCCGAACATGGCATGGCACTGTTCGCTATTGACGAGGCACATTGCGTATCGCAATGGGGCCATGACTTCCGTCCAGAGTATCGCGGTTTGACTGTATTGCATGAGCGCTTTCCAGACGTGCCACGCATCGCGCTGACGGCCACGGCGGATGCGCCAACGCGAGGCGAGATCGTCGAGCGGCTGGCGCTGGAGCAGGCGCGCCAATTTGTTTCCAGCTTCGACCGTCCCAACATCCGCTACCGGATAACGCTGAAAGCCAATGCCCGGCAGCAGTTGCTGACCTTTCTGGAAACGGAACATGCTAACGATGCTGGCATCGTATATTGTTTGTCGCGCAAAAAAGTGGAGGAAACCGCCGCGTGGCTTCAGGAGCGCGGCTGGAATGCATTGCCTTACCATGCCGGGCTGGATGCGGCCGTGCGTAGCGAGAATCAACGTTCTTTCCTGCGCAAGGAGGGTGTCATCATAGTTGCCACTGTCGCATTCGGCATGGGCATCGATAAGCCCAACGTGCGCTTTGTCGCTCACCTTGATCTGCCCAAGAGCATGGAAGGCTATTATCAGGAAACGGGCCGTGCCGGACGCGACGGCTTGCCCGCAGATGCATGGATGACTTACGGTTTGGGCGATGTGGTTTCCATGCGTCAGATGCTGGCATCCGGCGATGCGCCCGAAGAGCGCAAACGATTAGAGCTGCATAAACTTGACGCTCTGCTGGGGTTTTGCGAATCCACTGCTTGCCGCCACCAAATTATCTTGCGTTACTTTGGTGAGGAGCATCCTGGCAACTGTGCTCAGTGCGACAATTGCCTGGAGCCGATGGATACTTGGGACGCGACTCAAGCGGCACGAATGGCATTGTCGTGTGTTTACCGCACTGGGCAGCGCTTCGGCGTTGGCTATTTGATCGACGTGCTACTGGGCAAGGCCACTGCACAGGTTGAAAAATTTCGCCACCAGCAACTTAGTACTTTTGGGATTGGCCAGTCACTCGCACAGACTCAATGGAGCAGTGTCTATCGCCAGTTGGTTGCTGCTGGTTTGCTCAATGTGGACATGGAAGCTTATGGCGGATTGCGTCTTACCGAACAAGCGCGCCCGGTGCTACGCGGTGAATCCGAAGTGTGGTTGCGGCGCGATGCTGAACCGACTAAAAACAAAATCAGCAAAATTGAGCGTGGCGCAAGAATGCGCGAAGCATTTGCCGGTGCAAATGAAGACCCGCTGTGGCTGGCGCTTAAAGCCAAGCGCATGGAGCTTGCCCGCGAGCAAGGCGTGCCACCTTATGTGATTTTTCACGACAGCACTTTGCTGGAAATTCTCAAACATCGTCCTGATAATCTCACCGATTTAGGAAAAATTAGCGGGGTCGGCTTAGCCAAGTTAGCCCGTTATGGAGATGATTTTTTAAAAGTCATCGAAGATGAAGGGAACGGCCGTTATTGATACCGATGGCATGTTACGGGTGCTGTGTTAAGTTAATGATTGACTCCATTGCTGAGCTCACTAAGCAGCGTTCAATTTTTCCAGCAACTCACGTATTTTTAGCGGATCATTAGCGCGCAATATCCTTTCTGTCAGCGTTACAATCTCTGGCAAGCTGGTGGTAAGAACGCACTGTTTAACAGGGAGCAATTGCGCCGAATTCATGGAGAATTGACGCAAGCCGAGGCCGAGCAGCAGCCGGGCATAGTCAACATTACCAGCCATTTCTCCGCACACCGAAATCGGAATGCCAGCTTTATTGGCGTTACCAATAACATGTGCCAGCAAATACAGGACAGCGGGGTGCAACGGATCATACAGATGGGCCACTTCCTCATCTGTACGGTCTATTGCCAGCGTATATTGGATCAAATCGTTAGTGCCAATGGAAAGAAAATCCAGTTTTTTGATAAACACGTCGAGCACCAGGGCAGCTGCAGGAATTTCTATCATGCCGCCAATTTGTATCTCACGGTTATAGGGGATACCCTCGTCATCCAGGCTTTGCTTAGCAAAGGAGATAAATTGCAAGGTCTGGTTAATCTCCGACACACCGGAAAGCATAGGTACCAGTATTTTTACATTGCCATAATACGAGGCGCGTAGAAGTGCACGTAGTTGAGTACGGAACAATTGCGGCTCGGCCAGACACAGCCGAATAGCGCGCAGCCCCAATGCAGGGTTGCTGGCAACGCGTTGGGCACCATTAAGCTGTTTGTCCGCACCAAGGTCGAAGGTACGGATGGTCACAGGCAGCCCTTTCATTCCTTCTGCCACAGCGCGATACGCTACAAATTGCTCTTCTTCATCCGGCAGGACATCACGATTAAGGAACAAAAATTCGCTGCGGAATAACCCTATGCCAGTGGCGCCATTTTCATAAACTTCCACCAAGTCGTTGGGAAGTTCGATATTCGCGTGCAGCTCGATGGCAGTACCATCAAGTGTTTTGGCAAGCGTGGATTTCAGGCACTTAAGTTGGTTCCGTTTTTCGTCCCATTGATTCTGAAGCAATTTGTATTCGACAAGAACCTGCTCGTCTGGGTTAACGATAACGACACCTTGCCCACCATCCACGATGAGCAAATCGTTCTCACGCATCAACTGGCGCGCACGATGCAAACCAACCACACATGGTGTACTTAGGCCACGCGCTATGATGGCGGTGTGCGAAGTGGCACCGCCCAAATCGGTCAAAATAGCGGAAAATTGATGTGGCTTAACTTGGATCAGGTCAGCCGGACTAATATCGTGCGCTATCAAAATCATTTTTACGTCAGGCATGCTGACCGGTGGCAAATAACCCGGTTGGCCGGTAAGTTTCTTAAGCACACGCTCCACCACCTGCACTACATCAGTTTTTCGCTCGCGCAGGTAAGCATCGTCAAATGCCTCAAATTGGGCGACCAGCGCATCCATCTGTACTTTAAGCGCCCATTCCGCATTGCATTGTTCGCGCTCTATCATTTTGCGCGATGCCAACTCAATATGCTCATCGGCTAAAATCATCAAATGCAGATCAAGAAAAGCGTCGAACTCGGCAGCTGCATGCAGCGGACGATTGCTGCGCAATCCGGCCAATTCCTGGCGTGTGCTTTCCATCGCAGCGTCAAAACGCGCAATTTCTTCATGTATCAGATACTTGGGCATCACATAGTGCGTCACTTCTAACACAGTGTGCGAAAGAAGATGGGCATAACCGATGGCAATACCACTGGAGACTGGAATGCCATGCAGGGTGAAGCTCATTCGCCTTCTCCAAAATAATCATTAACCAAGGCAACAATTGCATCCATTGCCTCCCTCTCTTTTTCGCCGCTGGTTTCAATGTTAATGGTGCTTCCTTTGGCAGCGGCCAGCATCATTACACCCATAATGCTTTTTGCGTTCACGCGCCGACCTGCCCGTGACATCCATATTTCACAAGGAAACTTTGAGGCAAGCTGAGTTAGCTTGGACGAGGCGCGTGCATGCAACCCCAGCTTGTTAATGATTATTACATCTTGATTCAACATCACATCCCTCATCCGTATCCATTAAAACAATACATTCGCGCCCACATTCCAATGCCTTCTGAGCGACTTCCGCCAGCGGCTTATGGCTATTACAAACCGCGCGTAGCAGCATAGGCAGGTTTACCCCAGCCACCCCTACTGCCTGGCCAGGCTGAAACAGCCGTCGTCCAATATTGCACGGAGTTGAACCAATTAGGTCGGACAACACCAACACCCCCTCTCCGGTATCTAATTGCGCCATAAGTTCCCGTCCTTCGTCTTCTTTACGTTGCGGGTCATCATCGGCCAAAACCGACAATACCTTCAGGTTAGGCGACACACCGCCCATAACATGCCGTACACAATCCACCAGGCTATCACCAAGACCATTGTGGGTTATCAATAAAATTCCGATCACTTCAAGCAACTCCTAAACGGTAAAATTAAAATAAAACAAGAGGAAAACTCAGTAAAAGTAACCCAATAATAAATTACAAACAGCTTCTATCTGGATTAAACGCTACCTTTCATCATAATCACGGCTCAACTTTCGTGAGAGTGGTTTTGGCTGTGAATTCTAGCCGCTTATGCAGCTCGGCGGTAAGATGCACCATACCGCTATCATCAATCAGCAACGCTTCCGTTAAATTCATCTTTTTGGCGGCACTACGCCAGCCTTTGCTTCCCGAAATAAATAATGGTTTGGATGTGGCATCAGATAACACACCAGCATGTGCACCATGCGTCAGTACGGTAACTGCCTGCACCCCCTGCACCGGCCTTCCGCTGCGCGGATCAATCAAGTGGCAGTAGCGCTTATTGCCCACCATAAAATAACGCTGGTAATCACCCGAGGTGCCGATGGCCTCACCGTCATGCAATTCCAAAGTGGCAATCGGTCCCGGCTGGCGCGGATGCTGGATGCCAACGCGCCAGGAACGTGCGCCATGTGTGCCTATCGCCAGCACATTGCCGCCGATATTGATCAGCACATTGCGAATTCCCTGCTGCTTCAGCAATATCGCGGCACGATCTAAAGCATAGCCCTTGGCATAACCACCTAAATCGAGCTGGACCGCAACATTGCGGCTTCCAATCCGTCCTCCTTTCCCCTTTGTAGGAACGGGGCTGGCAAAAAAATAAATGTCGCTCATCTGTGGATGTGCTGAAACCAATGCAGCAAGTCGATTTTCATCCGGCAACATGGGCTTGAATTCGCTAGCGTGAAAGCCCCATAGCTTCACCATACTTCCAATGGCGGGATTAAACAGCCCATCGGACTGCGCGGACAGTTGGGCAGCGTCCGTCAACATGGCGGTCAGTTCAGACGAAATTTCACCGCTCTCTCCCTTAGCAAAAGCAGCATTCAATTCGCTTAATGCGCTGGGTTGCCAAGCGTGCAAAAGGTCATGCAGTCGCCGAAACTCAAGCATCACCGACGACACGGACTGTTTGGCACGCGCCTCGTTTTCTCCGTACACGCTCACTTCAACAAGCGTGCCAAATACGTAGCCTTGTTCCTGATATAACGGCTCTTTATCACAGGCAGAAAGGAGAAATATCACCGTAATCGGAATAAAAAATACGGCCAGCCTTCGCGCGCAAAAAATAAACATAAAAACACAGAAATGCAGAAAACTATCCTTGAATCACGCTTCCATTTCTTCCAGCTCTAACGCCGCTGCCAACAATGCAATTCTGGCCACGACAGCATACGCATAGAAGCGGTTTGGCGTGTCGTCCGGCGCACAATCTGGATTAGGCAAAATACAACTAGTATCGAATGCCAGTGGCACAAAGTGCATGCCCGGTGCATTGAGATTCTCATCCACGGCACGTCCGGTATGCACGCGATAAAAACCGCCCACTACGAAATGGTCGACCATATACACCACCGGCTCGGCTACCGCATCATTAATGCTCTCAAAGGTATAGACACCTTCCTGCACCAGCACATCGGAAACGTGCATTCCTTCCTTCACTACGGCCATTTTGTTGCGTTGTTTGCGGTTGAGACTCCGTACTTCGCTGGCGTCCTTCACCGTCATGATGCCCATACCGTACGTGCCGGCATCGGCCTTGACGATAACAAATGGGGCTTCCTTGACGCCATATTCAGCATACTTCACTCGTATTTTCTGCAAAATGCTGTCCACATTCGTAGCCAAACATTCCTCACTGGCACTCTGTTTAAAATCAACCTGACCGCAGCTGGCAAAATAGGGATTAATCAACCAGGGGTCTATATCGAGTAGCTTGGCAAATTCGGCCGCAACACGGTCGTACGCGCCAAAATGTTGCGACTTCCGCCGCGTGGTCCAACCCGCCGCCAGCGGTGGCAACGTGGTCTGCTCCAGATTTTTTAGTATCTCCGGCACCCCGGCGGAAAGATCATTATTGAGCAGTACTACGCAGGGGTCGAAATTATCCAAAATCAAACGGTTGCCTTTACGCTGCAATGGTTCCAGCGTAAGCGCGCTGCCATTGGGCAATGCCAATTTGGTGGGCTGAGTAATTTCCGGCAACATGCTGCCAATACGTACATTCATACCCGCCCGTTTAAGAATCAGGGCGAGCTGGGCCACGTTTTGCAGATAAAACGTGTTACGTGTGTGATTCTCGGGAATCAGTAGGACTCCGCGGGCTTCCGGACAAATTTTTTCAATTGCACTTTGTGCAGCTTGCACACACAGCGGCAAAAAATCTGGATTAAGGTTATTAAAGCCGCCCGGGAACAAATTAGTATCCACCGGTGCCAACTTAAAACCACTGTTGCGCAAATCCACCGAGGTGTAAAACGGAATGGTGCGCTCCGCCCATTGCGAGCGAAACCAGTGTTCGATAGTGGGTTGTGCGTCGAGCATACGCCGCTCAAGATCAAGCAGTGGACCATTCAGGGCAGTAGTAAGATGTGGGATCATAGTGTCTTGATATGTGAACCATTAAGAAAAAATACAAAGCGGGCATTGTAGCCCAGCCGCCCTGACCGGTGTAAGCCGCACACGTGATAGAATGCGCGCCTTAATTTTTAGAGTATGCCATGTTATCTACCGCTAATATCACTATGCAATTCAGCGCCAAGCCGCTATTCGAAAACGTTTCCGTAAAATTTGGCGATGGTAATCGCTATGGCTTGATCGGCGCAAATGGCTGCGGCAAATCCACCTTCATGAAAATTTTGGGCGGGGATCTGGCGCAAACTTCCGGTAATGTAATGCTGGACAAAGGCGAACGCCTTGGCAAGCTGCGCCAGGACCAATTCGCCTTTGAGGACAATACCGTATCACAGGTAGTAATGATGGGGCACGCCGAAATGTGGGAAGTCATGGTGGAGCGCGATGCAATCTATGCCAACCCGGATGCCAGCGAAGAAGATTACATGCACGCCGCCAACCTTGAGGCGAAATTCGCCGAATTCGATGGCTACACTGCCGAAGCGCGCGCGGGCGAATTATTGAACGGTGTGGGAATACCGCAAGAACTGCACAATGGGCCTATGCGTGCGATAGCACCGGGTTTTAAATTGCGTGTGCTACTAGCCCAAGCGCTGTTCGCTGATCCTGAAATTTTGTTGCTGGACGAACCGACCAACAACCTCGACATCAACACCATACGGTGGCTGGAAGACTTACTGAACAGCCGCAAAAGCACCATGGTAATCATCTCGCATGATCGCCACTTCCTGAATAGCGTATGTACCCATATGTCCGATCTGGACTACGGAAAAATCACCACTTTCCCCGGCAATTATGACAATTACATGCTCGCCTCTTTAACCGTACGTACACAACTTGCCACCGACAACGCCCGCGCCAAAGAAAAAGTAGCTGAACTCAAAGCTTTCGTGGCTCGCTTTTCAGCGAATGCATCAAAGTCAACCCAGGCGCAATCCCGGGCGAAACAAATCGACAAAATCAAAATTGAAGACATTAAACCATCTAGCCGCCAGTATCCCTTCATCCGCTTTGAATATGATGAGCGCGAGAAGCTGCATCGCGTTGCAGTAGAGGTGCAACACATGAGCAAGGGTTTTGACCGCCCGCTATTTTCTAATTTAAATTTCCGTATTGAGGCCGGTGAGCGCGTCGCCATCATCGGCCCCAACGGTATTGGTAAAACAACCTTACTACGCTGCCTGGCGGGCGATCTTGAAGTAGATAACGGCACCATTAAATGGACAGACAAGGCCAACGTCGGGTACTTCGCTCAAGATCACGCGCATGACTTCGCCAAAGATATCGTCCTTACCGATTGGATGACCTATTGGAGACGCGAGGGAGATGACGACCAAAAGGTACGCAGCGTTCTCGGCCGTTTGCTGT
This sequence comes from Candidatus Nitrotoga sp. MKT, assembly GCA_003402345.1. Lineage (GTDB taxonomy): Bacteria > Pseudomonadota > Gammaproteobacteria > Burkholderiales > Gallionellaceae > Nitrotoga. Next base: position 152,598 of record QFXH01000004.1, read on the forward strand.
TTTCCGGCGACGATGTCAAAAAAAGCGTAAAAGTTTTATCCGGTGGCGAGAAGGGACGCATGATGTTCGGCAAACTCATGCTGCAAAGACCCAACGTATTGTTGATGGACGAGCCAACCAACCACCTTGACATGGAATCCATCGAGTCGCTTAACACCGCGCTGACTGAATACAAAGGCACGCTGATATTTGTCAGTCATGACCGCGAATTTGTAACTTCACTCGCTACGCGCATTATCGAAATCACCCCGCAAGGTGTATCCGATTATCATGGTACATATGAAGAATATCTGCGTGATCAGGGCGTGACAACATGAACCCACCCGTAGCCTTACACTGCCATGTCCTGCCAGAATGAGCAAACAACTTAAACCAATGCCAGAATTTTCCAATGCGGCGGAAGAGCAAGCTTTTTGTGGACTATCACTAAAGGAAAATGCTATGACTCAAAAATTACTTGATCCTATTCCGCCCGGCAAGATTTTGCTGGAAAAATTCATGAAGCCCATGGGCGTCAGCATGATGCGGCAAGCATCCGAAATAGTTAGACCCATCGCCGCCAGCACGACGGTAGCCTCTTCTTTGATATGCTCGTCAATACGCGCACGGACAACGGTGTTAGCAGCCATATCTCAATCCTTATAAGTTGAGCCACAATGTGGCTCAACTTATAACCGCCATCAACTACATTCAAGACCCGCAGTCTGGCCGCGCCAGTCTGTGACAAGACTTTTCACAAGAGCATCGCGGTTATGGCTTTATTCATTTAAATTCTGAGAGGCAGTTCCCGACACACCCTATCATTTTCCAGTATCTATTTTCCGGCAGATATTTAGCAATCGTGACTTGCCAACATCGTGATCTGCCGATCCCGACACGTTGCAGACCTTCAATTTTACCGATAGCAAGAATTCAGGAATCGAGGAATATTTGTTGGGTGTCAGCATCTCGAATCGGATTAATTAATTCGGATAGTTACAGTGCTTCCTCCACCAACAATAGAATTGCCGATGCAGTAGTATTGATTGCGAATTGCGCAATGTGCTGCGGCACTTGTTTAGCGATTGTGCCTGCTCCATGCGCCGTACTTAATCGGTTCCGAAGCGTGGCTACAAGTATCAGCGGTTGTGTAAAGAATGTATCTAGTTGCGTCTGCGTAATAATTTTATTAAGTAATGTAGACGCGTTGTCAGTCTGTAGGTACGACCATTTTTTCTTGTCGCAAATGACCTTCATTACACTCTCAAAGGCGCTTCCGCATTTCGTAAGGCAGTCGCCGAAATCCTTCTTGCGGTAATCCTGTAACGCCTCCAGAAATTCATTATTTGCAGAGGAGAATGCAGGGTTGGTAAGTAAGTGCAACGCCGGAGCAATTGCCTCTGAATGTATGAGACGGTTCTCTCGCAATACTACTTTAGGGTAGACCCCAACCACTCTAAAGGTAGTCGGGTGGCCATAATATTCGCGTTGTTCCTCAACTTCGACATACTCTGTGAGGAAATATGGAATGTTGTCGACGTCAAAGAACGAATTTATTTGGCCAACAAATTCACTCTTTGAATCTACACGCCAGAACGCATCGACTTTAAAAATGTACTCAACGAAATCCAGAAAATGATCTGATTCGCATGACTCCAAAAAATGAAGAACATCTTCAATGTTATTAGAGGATCTAAACTCAGGAGATAGAATTGTAGTCCCATGAAGATACGTTAGTTTCTGATGGACTTGTTCCCAGAAATCCGAAATGTATCCTGTTGGCCCAATAACATCGCGGCACAACAGTACGATACGGTTGCGAAAACTAATAGTTATAGGCTGTGGCACATTTTGTGAAGCTACCTTCCGCTTGGAAAAAACGTCGAAGATGGATTTCAGGAAATGCATATTCTTCATTAGCCTTTTAATCTGATTTAGTTGGCAAGGTCTGCAATTGGCACGATTCAGTTGCTTGCGAAGCGCCGGTTTCTGTCAGCTCAAAAAATGGCGCATATTTTACAGGTTACTACTGCAACGGCCACTTGCCTATCGCGTCATCAATCGCGGCCTGTAGCTCGATAGTGCGCGCCAGTGCAGCGACTATGCCGCGATAGTGGGTCAGGTCGTCGTAGGAAAGCTGCCGCCCCTTGCGGTCTTTCAGCCACTTCTGGCAAACCTGATAGCCGCCGATATGATAGCCCCACACTTCCGGCGGTACTTTGTCGAAGTATTGCGTCTGGTTGACCCACACGCGCCCCGGCACATCGTTTGCCGGTTCGGAATAACGCACTGCATCCACCGTGTTATCCCCTGCCTCTGGATAACGGGTTTCCAATTTTGGAAGATGCTCCATCAAGTGCAACGCCACCAGTTCCTTGCCCAATGCGCACAGGCTATGGAACAGCGCCACATCGCGCGTCAGAGGCAAGCGCGGGAAATCTATTGTCAGAAACTCGGCATAGCGGCTGCGGTAGGTCGGCGAATGGAACACAGCGTAGATGTAGATATAGTGAAACACATCTTCTGGCCCGTAGGTCTCACGCAAATCGCCGCAGCCATCCGGCACAAAATCCAGTTGCAACCGCGCGGAAAGATCGGCAACGAATTCCGGTGCGAGATTGGGGCAAGCTACTACCTACTCTGCCCTTTCGTCGAATAGATCAGTCTTAGCGGCACGAAGATAGGGCAACTTATAGCTTACCCAGGAATATCGCTACTTTGACTACTTACCCTAAGTAATATCCAAACTGCGCCGCTACCACCCGCATTTTGCGGTGCTTCGCAAAATGCCAGCACTTCGGAATATTGAGATAGCCAATGGCGCACACGGCTTTTCAGTACGCCTTCCTTGCCACCTGCTTGCCATCCTTTGCCGTGTATCACGCATACAAAGCGCAGGTTATGCGCTATCGCATCGCGCAAGAATTCAAGCAACAACTTGCGTGCCACATCACTTTGGAAACCGTGTAAATCCAAGGTGTCCTGCATCGGCCATCGCCCACGCCGCAACTTGCGCAGGGTTGTGCGCGATATACCGGAACGCAGAAATTCGGTTGGAATGTCATCCCCGGTATCATTGTCGGACAATGTATCCTCAATTAAGGGAATGGAAATTGCAGTATTACGTGACGGTGCGCGACGCAGTGGTTGAGACAAGGGAATACGGTTGGATGGCGGCAACGGAATAACGCCATCCAGCGCCTGCTGGAATAGCTCAGAATTCACCGGTACTGGCTGGCCATCCTTTTTTTTCATTGCCCCTTCAAAGGCTTTTTGCGCTTAAATATTTATCCGCGTCCAACGCTGCCATGCATCCAGTAGCGGCACTGGTTACCGCTTGCCGGTAAATATAATCCTGTACATCACCCGCCGCAAATACGCCTGAAATGCTTGTGGCTGTCGCATTCCCATTGAGCCCGCCACGGGTGATTATGTAGCCATTTTCCATTTCTAACTGACCAGTAAAAATGTCGGTATTAGGTTTATGGCCAATAGCGATGAATACACCTGCCAGCAAGATGTCTTGCGTGTTACCGGTGTGCATATGTTTGAGGCGCATGCCAGTCACGCCACTGTCGTCACCTAACACCTCGTCTAAAACTTGATGTAATTGCAGCGTAATCTTGCCTTGCCCAACCTGCTCCATCAAGCGATCTACTGAGATACGCTCAGCGCGAAAGGTATCGCGTCTATGCACGAGCGTAACATGGCGCGCAATATTAGAAAGATACAGCGCTTCTTCCACCGCTGTGTTGCCGCCCCCAATTACTGCGACATCCTGCCCGCGATAAAAGAAACCATCACAGGTGGCGCAAGCGGATACACCTTTACCCATGAATTTTGCTTCAGAAGGCAAACCCAAATACTGCGCCGAAGCACCAGTGGCGACAATAAGTGCATCGCAGGTGTAACTACCAGAATCACCAATCAAAGTGAAAGGTTTCTGCTGTAACTTGACGGTATGGATGTGATCAAAAATAATTTGCGTCTCAAAACGTTCCGCATGTTGCTGAAAGCGTGTCATCAGTTCGGGGCCTTGCACACCCATTACATCAGCGGGCCAGTTTTCAACATCAGTGGTCGTCATCAATTGCCCACCTTGCGCCAAACCGGTAATCAGCGCGGGCTTAAGGTTGGCACGCGCAGCATAAACGGCAGCAGTATAGCCAGCGGGGCCTGAGCCGAGAATAAGTAAGCGGTGATGCTGTGTTGGTTTTTCCATAAAAATAATTTTTTTCAGTCCAATACAATCGGGGGGCGAAATTTAACAGTGGTGCATCTGTTTGTCGAGGGTAAAATGTAAACGTGTAACGGCCAGATAAACTGTCTGGACTTGCAACATATGATTTCTCCAATTTAACTTGGATTTTAGTCTATTGCCCCCTGTTTTTTAACTTGCAAGACAGAAAAAATAGGGGCCAGCATTTCTATAAAAATGCTTAAAACAGAACGTAAAAATGAAACCAATGCCTAATAATAATATGTACACTGGAATTTCAGGAATCGGCAACGCGACTGTATGGCGTATATGGTCAATAGTTAACTTACCTACCGGGCTCCACTATCTCCAATCGGCCTTAATTGTTTCAAACAAAGTAAAGTACAAAACGATATGATGACTTGGCTATTTTCCGCTCTGCTACTGTTTTTTACTTCAAGTGTGGGCGCAATAGAACTACCAGGCATACCGGAATTCATTGACGAAATGGTAATCGAACATCAGTTCGAACGTGACGAACTGGAGCAGGTATTTCAACACGTGCAACATCGTCCAGCGGTCATCAATCTTATTTCCGCGCCAGCCACGATTAAACCTTGGCCACAATATCGTGCCGCTTTTACCAATAATAAGCACATAAACGATGGACTAAAATTTTGGAAAAACCATATAAATGCGCTGCAACGTGCAGAAAAAGAATACGGTATACCGCAGGAGATAATCGTCGCCGTCATTGGTGTGGAAACCAATTATGGCCGCAACACAGGTAAGTTCAACATATTGGACACACTTACTACCTTGGCCTTCGACTATCCGCGTCGTGCCGACTTTTTCCGTAACGAATTGAAGGAATACTTGCTACTGGCTCGCGAACAAAAATTCGGACCATTCAAAATACACGGCTCCTATGCAGGCGCATTGGGCATCCCACAATTTATGCCGAGCAGTTACCGAAAACATGCGGTGGATTTTAACAATGATGGAGAAATCAACCTATTTAATGACCCGGAGGACGCCATTGGTAGCGTAGCAAATTACTTGAAACAATATGGCTGGCAGAGTGGCGAACCCGTGGCGGTTCGTGTCAAATTAAACAAAAAGGCTGAACTAAGTGTCAAAGAAACGCACAGTATGGCGACTTGGGCAGAGATGGGCATTATTCCAGTTACACAAACCGCAGACCTTAAATCTGCGTGGCTACTCGATTTTACCGTATCCGAGGGCAAGGAATTTTGGCTGGCATTCAAAAATTTCCAAGTCATTATGCTTTACAACAACAATGTTTTCTACGCTATGTCAGTTTACCAACTTGCCGATGCCCTCCACAATGCACGAACCCTAAATTAAACCGATCCAAATAGTTATTGCGACTCAATACAATTTAAGGCTAAAGTAGCCCATTGTTTTTCTCAAAACCGTATATAAATACAGAACATTTTAAGGTTGGCTCTTTCTTGATTTGCACGAAGGAATGGCAGGAATAACGGAGCTGGAAAATAAATTACCCAAAATTTAATGCACTAACCATTGCTCTAGCCAAAATTTCAACCATACGTATATCGTCATAGTTATTTTACTGATACCCAATAAATAATGGTTTTTTTCATAACCTCTGAAACCACAGGAACGGAGGGTGGGCTTGCTGCCAACGCCTTAGGACGATTTCGGCACAACCCAAAATCTTTCCTAAAGCTGATTCTGCTCGGGTTTACGCTTGTTGGTCTGCCGCTCATTGTTGCGCTTATTAATAGTGCGGTGTCTATCAACCGTCTGGCAGACCAAAGTCGTAAAGCCGTTTACCAGGCAGTGCAAATCACGCTTGCCAGCCATACGTTAACTAATGAAATTAATATAATGGAACGGAGTGTGCGGCAGACACTTATTCTGGGTGATGAATCTTTACTTGAGGGATATTTTCAAGCACACAAGAAATTCGGAAAAACAGCCACAGACCTTTTCCAACTGTCATCACGCACTGAGCAAAAACAGATGCTGGAACAGCTTCTGTCACTGGAAAATGCGACTTTTCAGAAAGTATCGGCTGCGAGCCAAGCTCCAGAAAAATTACGCGAACTGGTTAAAAGTTTTGCGCCACTGCTGGATTCCGCGCGCAGTTTTTCTGCTTTCGGTTATGCATTAATCGAACTAGAAGTGGATGAAATGCAGAATATGGCGGAGCATGCGCACACCGTTATGGTTTGGGAGTTGTTCGCTTTAATCCCATTCGCGATATTGCTGGCACTTGGATTCTCCGTGCTGATTACACGTCCAATTCGTCAAATTGATGAAGCTATCCGTAACATGGGGCAGGGTGAATTATCAAAAACAGTACGTGTCGATGGCCCACAGGATTTAATGTACCTTGGCGAACGCCTTGATTGGATGCGTCGGCGCTTGCTTAAACTGGAAGAACAAAAAACCAAATTTCTTCGACACGTTTCCCACGAACTCAAAACCCCCCTCACATCAATGCGCGAAGGCGCTGATTTACTTGCGGAAGGCATAGTTGGAGAACTAACCGTAAAACAACAACAGATCGCAAATATTCTCCATAACAACAGCATACAACTGCAAAAACGCATCGAAGATTTATTAAATTACAGCGCATTGCAGACCGAGAAATCTGCACTTATGAAACATCAAGCGAACTTAGCGGGCATTTTAAGTATCGTATTACAAGATCAAAACCTCGCCATTATGAATAAAAACCTGAAAATCGATCTAGCTTGCACGGAATTGATGATTGATTGTGACGAACAAAAAATCAGAATCATCATTGACAACCTTTTATCAAATGCCGTGAAATATTCTCCGCCCGGCGGCCGCATCAAAATATGGACAAACAAGGTTGACGATTCGGTACAGCTGGACATAATGGACGCTGGTCCAGGCATAGACGAAATTGACCAGGACAAAGTGTTTGAGCCCTTTTACCAGGGGCGAAGAATGTCTGAAAGCCATGTTAGAGGAACGGGATTGGGGCTGTCCATTGCGCGTGAATATGCTCTTGCCCATGGTGGCAATATTGAGCTTAAGGCAAACCGTTCTTCTGAACGGCGGAGCGATAATGAATCCACTCTCGCTAATGGTCGCAATATTGATCTAGTGCAACAAATTAAGACAGGTGCCCATTTCCGCCTTACCTTGCCCATCCATGATCCAGAAAGCTGCTCATGAGTATCATTCCAAAAAAACCATGGGTTCTTCTAACAATAATTCTGGCCACCCTAAACGCCTGTTCAGCCATACCAACGAACCCGCCACCTATAGTAATGTTGCCTCCTCAACCTCTTGTTATCACACCCAGCCAACTGGAAGTATTAATGCAATATTACGAGTCCATCCGAAAAATGTCTGCACCAGAGCTGGTTAAAGAACATGACAAAGCGAAACAAAATTTAATATTGACCAGGAGTGATACTGCTCGGGCAGAATTGGCACTATTACTTGTATTGCCCAATACATCCTTCCGCGATACTGGCGCTGCACTTAATCTACTCAATGAGTGGTCGAAAGAAGCGAAATTATCGGCCAGCATGCGCAGCTTAAAACATTTACTGTCAACGCTGCTTGCTGAACAGCAGCGTATTAACAGCAATGTGAATGAGCTATCGCAAAAATTAAAAGAAGAGCAAAAACATTCTGAGATTTTAAAAAATCAAATTGATGACATCAAAAATATGGAAAAAAATCTCATACTCAGGGATAAGCCTTGAGTACAATGCAAAAAATGACTGAATCTAATCCAAAAATACTGATCGTCGACGATGACACAGACCTGCTAGAACTCCTTTCCATTCGTTTAACGGCTGCTGGATATAAAACTGAATTGGCGCAAAGCGCCGAAATAGCCCTTAATTACTTGGACATGTCGCGCCCGCAACTTGTTATTAGCGATATGCAAATGAGCGGTATGGATGGAATGAAATTGTTCGAACACATTCATCGCACTATACCCACTTTACCCGTAATCATTCTGACAGCACATGGCACTATCCCTGATGCGGTTGCCGCCACACAACGTGGGGTATTCGGCTATCTGACCAAACCTTTCGATAGTAAAATTTTGTTAGCCCACGTTGATCAAGCTCTCAGATTAGTGCCGGGCACTGGGCTCCAAAAAGAAGAGTCCCAAGCGGCGTGGCGCAAAAATATCATCACCCAAAGCGCCGTGATGGAGGATATTCTCACAAAAGCAGAACTCGTCGCAAAAGGCGATGCAAGCGTGCTTATTTACGGAGAAAGTGGTGCTGGCAAGGAATTATTTGCCCATGCCATTCACGATGCGTCCAAGCGCCATCATCGGCCATTTGTAGCTGTCAACTGCGCTGCAATTCCCGAACAGTTATTAGAATCAGAATTGTTTGGGCACGTCAAAGGAGCGTTTACTGGCGCTGTTCGCGATCATAAAGGCTTATTTCAATTGGCAGAGGGCGGGACACTTCTTCTTGATGAAATTGGCGACATGCCGCTTCCGCTCCAAGTCAAGCTATTACGAGTTCTCCAAGAAAGACAAGTACGTCCTGTAGGATCAGCGCAGACCATCCCGGTGGACGTACGCATTATCTCCGCTACCCATCGTGACCTTCTAGCTGAAATCGGTACAGGCAGCTTCCGCGAAGACTTATATTATCGACTAAAAGTCGTAGCGCTAACAATTCCAGCATTGTCACAACGGCGTGAAGACATCCCTATGTTAGCAAAATATTTTCTCAGCTTACTTGGCGCAAAATACGATAAAAAAATTAATGGATTTTCGCCTGATGCAATGGAAATGCTGGTGCGCGCCTCATGGCCTGGCAACGTGCGGCAACTGATGAATATTGTCGAACAATGCGTTGTTTTAAGCACTGCTCCACTCATTTCTTCCGTGCTGGTATACGATGCCATGCAAAAAGAAGAAGAAGGGTTAGTTTCGTTCGAAGATGCGCGTAGGCATTTCGAAAGGGATTATCTAGTACGTGTGTTAAAAATTACGGCAGGTAATGTAACTAAAGCTGCGGGTTTAGCCAAACGCAACCGAACCGAGTTCTATAAATTACTCCAGAGACATCAGCTCGATCCATCGATTTTCAAACAGTCACAAAGTTAATCAGTTCAGAATCAATACCCAAAGGGATTTATATACAGGAATTTCGGAGACAAACAGCGCACCTACTTTATCTTAAAGTATTTACTTTCTGTATGTTACAAAAATACCTGATTCTATTTTTTCCAATCTACCTCAAAACATATAAAAATAAAAAATGAACAGGCTATAAGCTGTCAAACCAAAAAATCTTCTCTATTTCCGACATATTAACACTCATTAAACGCAGGATTTATGGAAATAAAAAATTGACAATTTCACCAATCTGCCTACAATTCAACCCTCAAATGGGTTGTTAGCTCAGTTGGTAGAGCATCGGACTCTTAATCCGCTGGTCGAGCGTTCGAGCCGCTCACAACCCACCAAAAACCGATAAAAATATCAATAAGTTACGAATCATCTTTACTGTCAAAAAGCAATACTTACTCCGCAAAAACAAAAACGGCGCTGAACTTTCCAGTAAATTCGGACGGTTAAAATCAATTACGGAGCCACTTAGGCTCCGCTTCCAGCAACGCAGCCGCCCCACCAAACAACCTAAGCGCATCAAATGTAATTGCGCCCTAGCTCCAGTCATGCCATCTTCGATACACACACCTATAGAAACAATCAGCTTCATCCCTTATTTATTCTGTTGTAACATTTCCCGCACGGGTCGAAAACTTCTTCTATGTTCGGCGGAAACGCCATGCATTTTCAATGCCATCAGATGTGCCTCTGTCGCGTAGCCCTTGTGTGCAGCAAAACCATACTGTGGCTGGACATGATGCAGCAATAGCATTGCTGCATCACGCGCGGTTTTAGCCAATATAGATGCTGCAGAGATGGACATAACAGTGCTATCTCCCCGCACAATGGCACGGCTCGGTATGCCCGTATCTGGGCAATACAGGCCATCAACCAAAATCTCATGTGGGCGGATCTGAAGCATTTCAATTGCACGGCGCATAGCCAACAAACTCGCACGCAAAATATTGATTGAATCAATCTCTTTAACTGAAGCTTCTGCAATCGCCCACGCTACGGCATGTTGCTTTATCTCCAATGCCAGATAATCACGCCGCTTTTCGCTGAGCTTCTTGGAATCGTCCAATCCCTCTATTGGCCGGCTGCTGTCCAATATTACAGCAGCGGCATAGACTGGTCCGGCTAACGGGCCGCGGCCAGCTTCATCCACACCACAAATAAACAAGTTGTTTTTCACTTAACATTCCTCCTACATACCCAAATACGGCAGGATAGCTTGTGCCGCCTTGTGTGCGTTGCCCTGCCTAAGCGTAGAATGCATATTGGTGAAAATTGATTCCAATTCAGTAACTGCCTGCTCATTAGAAAGCCAATTTAATAGTGCCTGCGCAAGATTCTCCGGTGTTGCATCGTTCTGCAATAGTTCCGGCACGACAAACTTACCTGCGAGTATGTTTGGAAGGCCAAAATATGGTTGGTATGCCTTGGGTTTCAATAGCCAATATGACAAGGCTGGCATCTTGTAAGTAATGACCATAGGACGTTTGAGCAACGCAACTTCTAGCGTAGCGGTACCCGATGCAACCAGCACAACATCTGCGGTAATTATCGCATCGTGCGCATGGCCAAATAGGATTCTGATTGGTAAACTTTGTCCACCACAACGCCTCAAGATTTCCTCAAAAATACGGCGTGTTTCGACGGTCGCCAATGGGACAAGAAAGAGTGCCTCAGGCAATTTTCGTAAAATAATTCTCGCGGTGTCAATAAAGGTCACAGCCAGATTTCGAACCTCACTCTGACGGCTTCCTGGCAAAAAGGCGAACACTTTACTTTGTATGGGCAAGCGCATCTGTTCGCGCATTGCGTTCCGATTGGGTTCCAATGGCAACATATCGGCCAAAGGGTGCCCGACATAGGTTACCGGAATGCCTTCTTTTTCATATAGTGGTGGTTCAAAAGGAAATAACGCCAGCATATGCGACACCGCACGCTTAATTTTATGGATGCGTTCGCCGCGCCACGCCCAAATAGATGGACTAACGTAATGTATGGTGGGAATACCATGCTCCTTAAGCTTTAACTCAAGATCGAGATTAAAATCTGGCGCATCAATACCTATAAATAAATCCGGTGGATGTGCATAGAAATACGCTCGAAGCTTACGGCGTATGTCCATTATTTCACGATAATGCCTCAGCACTTCGACGTAACCACGCACCGCAAGTTTTTCCTGCGCAAATAACACTTGCATACCAACTGCCTGCATCTTAGGGCCACCAATTCCGATGAATATTACATCGGGTACGGCTCGTTTTAATTCCTCCATCATATGGCTAGCAAGCAAATCACCTGAAGCTTCACCGGCAACAATGCCGATCACTTTTACTTGCTGTGCCATATAACCAGATTAACGAATGATGCCGCGTTGCGAACGACCCAGAAAATTAACCAATTCATTTAGATCTGGATATTCCGCTGCTTGGTCTTCAATGACTACTTTAGCCTGCTCTAAGGTCAACCCAGATTTGTACAAGGTTTTGTAAGCACGCTTGATCGCCATTACTGCTGCATTTGAAAAACCACGCCTCTTCAGACCTACCGAATTAATACCATGAGGGGCAGTAGGGTTGCCAGCGGCAGTGATATAGGGCGGAACGTCTTGCGAAAGAACAGCGCCCATTCCAGTAATTGCATGCATACCAATCTGACAGAACTGGTGTACCATGGAAAATCCTCCCAGGATTACATAGTCATCAATCTTGACGTGCCCGGCCAGCGTTGCATTGTTGGCGAAAATTGTATGGCTCCCGATCTGACAGTCATGCGCCAAATGCACATAGGCCATAATCCAATTATCGTTCCCAATACGCGTCACGCCAGCATCTTGCGAAGTACCTATATTAAAGGTACAAAATTCGCGAATGGTATTGTTATTACCAATTTCCAGTCGAGTCGGCTCACCAGCATACTTCTTATCTTGCGGGATTTCACCTAGTGAACAAAATTGGAATATACGGTTGTCCTGGCCGATACTGGTATGTCCACCAATTACTACATGTGGTCCGACATGAGTATTTTCGCCAATCTCGACATATTCGCCGATGATTGAATATGCACCCACCTCAACGTTATCTGCCAATTTGGCATTGGGGTGAATAATGGCTGTCGGGTGAAACATTACAATTCCCGCACCGTACACATTAGTTCAGCCTCTGTCACAACCTGCCCATTTACTTCCGCAGTAGCAGAAAACTTCCATAAGCCACGCAAATTACGGAGGAACGATACCTTTAGAATGAGTTGATCGCCCGCAATCACTGGTTTCTTGAAACGTGCCCCGTCAATGCCAACAAAATAATAAACTGATTTATCGTCCGGCTTGGTACCTGAAGTCTTAAACACCAAGATTGCTGCAGCTTGGGCCATAGCTTCGACAATCAATACGCCAGGCATAACCGGATGATGCGGGAAATGGCCGCCAAAAAAAGGTTCATTAATGCTGACATTTTTTACTGCTACGATATCCTTACCAAGATCATATGACAGCACACGATCAATTAACAAAAAAGGGTAGCGGTGCGGCAAGTATTCCAAAACCTCATAGATGTCCATTTGGGTGTCTGTACTCATGAACGTTCCTTTCTTAAAGTCTCAATCTCTTGCTGCAGCATTTTTATTTTGCTGGCTAATTCATCCAAATGACGCAGCTGGGCTGCATTTTTTTGCCACACTTTATGCGAACTGAATGGAAAAATTCCAGTATAGGTACCCGGTTCCCGGATAGATTTTCCGATCATCGTATATGAAGAAATTTCGACATGATCCGATATCTGTGTATGTCCTAAAATACCGGTACCACCACCGATACGACAATGGCGCCCGATAATTGCGCTACCTGCAATGCCAACACATCCAGCAATGGCGGTATGTGCACCAATGCGAACATTGTGCGCAATCTGAATCAGGTTATCCAACTTGACTCCTTCTTCGATCACGGTATCATCCAACGCACCACGATCGATAGTAGTATTCGCGCCGATCTCCACATCATCACCAATGACCACGCGCCCAATCTGCGGAATTTTCAGCCAGCGGCCTTCATCCATCGCCAGACCAAAACCATCTGCGCCAATCACAACACCGGAGTGCACAATTAATCTGTTTCCCAGCACACAATTGTTGTATACCACCACACGTGGGTACAGACGAGTATCGGTACCGATGGATACCCTGGCACCAATACTGCATCCTGCCATAATTGCACTGCCAGCTCCTACCTTGGTGTCTGCACCGATCATCACATTCGGACCAATATAGGCACTGGGATCAATTTGAACACCTTCTTCAACCACAGCACTGGGATGAACGCCCGGAACTATTGAATCCAGTGGATTTAAAAATGCTGACACCTTAGCAAAATAAAGATAAGGATTATCACTTACGATGCGGGGTAGCGGTGTCGCCTCTGAATCTGCCGTGCTGACGATTATTGCACTGGCACGGGTATTAGCAAGAAGTGGGCGATATTTTGCACTTGCCAGAAACGTGAGTTGCCCCACCTTCGCGCTTTCCAGCGTAGCTACTTGATTAACAGTTATTTCGGTATTTCCCAGCAACTGACCACCAAAGTGCGCTGCAATTTCCTTAAGGTTATAATCCTTTCTCTTCATACGATCCTAATTGCTTTCAAAGCGTTATTTTTCATTCGCCATATATTTCAAAACTTTTTCGGTAATATCAATATTTGGACTACGATATACCGCCTCCTGCAAAATTAAATCGTACTTTTCTTTTTCTGCAAGCGCCTGAATGGCCTTATTAGCATGTTCCAAAACCACTGACATTTCCTCATTTTTGCGGAGATTCAGATCTTCACTGAAACCACGTTGCATGCGCTGCAGATTCATATTGAGATTGGCCAGTTCACGTTCCTTGTTGCGTTTTTCAGCATCTGGCAGGGTCAGCCCCTCCTTTTCCATGAAAATTTGAATATCTTTTACCTGTTTGGCAACTTTCTTAATCTCTTGATCACGTCCGGAAAACTCTTTTTCAATTTTTTTCTCGGCCTTCACAGCAGGGGCAGATTCCCGCAAAATTCGTTCAGTATTTACTATACCGACCCGAAAATCGGCCGCTAATGATTGCGTACAGCCAACCAACAACAATACCTGGATAAATCTCATAGTTAACATATTCATTTTTCTCCTACCCCAATTTTTTAAAATAGCGAACCCAAGGTAAACTGGAATTGTTGCAATTTATCACCAAATTGTTTGTTTAGTGGTACACCTACGCTAATTTTTAGTGGACCCATCGGCGATACCCAAGTAACGGCGACACCAGTAGAATAGCGTAAGCTGTCAGCTGCTGTAAGGCCTGGGCCAAACACCGCGCCTGCATCAAAAAAAGTACTCAAACGCACTGACCTGTCCTTGTTCATTCCGGGCATGGGAAATAGTAATTCAGCATTTCCGACTATGCGCCTTGTGCCACCCAAGGAATTATTATTTATATCCTTCGATCCAATAGAAAATGGCTTGAAACCACGAACCGAACCTGGCCCACCAGCATAAAAGTTTTTGAAAAATGGCACTGTTTTGCCGCCATAGCCTTCAGCACCTCCCGCTTCACCATTCAGCATAAGAGTAATATTTTGACTTATCGGGTAAAACCACTGATGCTGGTAAGTAAGTTTGTAAAACTGTTGATTGGAGATCGGCATAGCCACCTCTACAAAAGCACGTTGCACCGTCCCCACCGTAGTATAAATAGCGCTGTCGCGGTTATCCCGGCTCCAACCCACCGAACCCAATAAATTGCTCGTGGAAGGCCCAAAGATTCTAACGTAATCTTTCATCTGTAGCGAACTAGTGTCGGTAAGTGTCAGTTCAGTCTTTTCCGCCGATAGGCCATAATGTGTATTTTCGAAGTCGCTGATTGGTACGCCAAAACGCACTCCTCCACCAATGGTTGATGAAAGGTATGGGCTAATTGCCGTGAAGGTGGAATTCACATTGCGTTTGTATACATCGAAGCCTCGGCTCATTCCATTATCGGTGTAATAGGGGTTAGTATAAGATACCGAATATACTTGATTAATTTTACCGGTATTAATTTGTGTGGACAGGTTGTTACCGGTACCGAACAAATTTCGTTGCGTGACAGAACCAGTAAACACTACCCCAACGTTACTGGATACCCCGGCACCGATCGAAAAATCTCCAGTAGGTTTTTCCTTAACAGCCAGACTAACATCCAGCTGGTCATTTGTGCCCGGCACCGGTAATGTCTCAATATTTACTTCACTAAAGAAATCTAAGCGATCGACTTTTTGTTTAGATGTCTTAATTTTAGACGCGGAATACCATGCCCCCTCCATCTGGCGAAACTCACGCCGAATCACAATGTCGCTAGTCTTAGTGTTACCTGTGATGTCGATATGCCGTACATAAGCCCGCGAACCAGGGTCAACTACAAAGTTAAACCCTACCTGATGCTTTTCTTTATCGACATCCGGTACCGCATTGACATTAGCGAAAGCGTAACCATCCTCACCCAGGCGATCACCGATTTTCTTGCTAGAATCGGTCAACTCCTTGCGGGAAAACACATCCCCCGCTTGTACTTTGACCAATTTACGCGTCTCAACATGCGACAAAACATTCTCAGGTCCAGATACTTTAATATCGGAAACCGTGTACTTAGCACCTTCACTAAGATTAATGGTGATGTAAATGTGCTCTTTATCGGGTGTAATAGAAACTTGGGTAGAGTCTATGGAAAACTCCAGATAGCCCGCGTCAAGATAAAATGAACGCAGAATTTCCAGATCGGCAGACAGTTTTTGTTTAGAGTATTGATCATTTTTGGTAAACCAGCTTATCCAGTTTGGAGTACCGAGCTGCATCAAACCTTTCAATTTTTTTTCGCTGAAAGCTTGGTTACCAATAATATTAATTTCCCTGATTTTAGAAGTTTCACCCTCAACCACATCAAAAACGATAGCGACGCGGTTACGTTCTAACTCGGTGACAGTAGCGTTGACTTTCACCCCATATTTGCCACGCGCTACATACTGACGCTTGAGTTCTTGCTCTGCTTTATCCAAAGCAGATTTGTCGAAAATACGACCATCCGCCAGCCCCACCGACTTAAGATTGTCGCGCAGGGTATCTTTTGGAAACTCCTTTACCCCATTAATTTCAATGCTAGCGATGGACGGGCGTTCGCGCACCAGCACAATTAACACCCCCTGCTGCATTTCAAGGCGCACGTCCTTGAAAAAGCCAGTGGCAAACAGTGCACGGATTGCTGCGGCAGCATGTTCATCATCCAGCTTGTCACCAACTTTGACCGGTAAATAACTAAATACAGTGCCTGCCTCAGTACGTTGTATACCTTCTACACGGATATCTTTAACCACGAAAGGCTCGATGGCTATGGCGGACGCGGCATACAACAACGGGATAAGTCCCGCTAAATTTTTCAATTTCATGTATTGTTTCAACCTAAAACAGGCGGCTAAAGTCGTTAAACAACGCAAGAGCCATCAAGGTAACGAGCAGCGCGATACCAATTTTTTGCCCGGCTTCCCAAACCATCTCGGATATCGGACCGCCCTTAATTAACTCGGCCATATAATACAGCAAATGTCCCCCATCCAATAAAGGGATAGGCAACAAATTCAATACCCCGAGGCTAATACTGATCAACGCCAGAAAACTTAGGTATGCGGCTACACCCATCTGTGCGGACTGTCCCGCATAATCAGCAATGGTAATGGGGCCACTCAGATTTTTCAGCGACATCTCACCTATTACAATTTTGCCCAACGTCTTCAAACTTACCTTAGCAATTTCCCACGTTTTTCGTACGGCATGTCCGAATGCCGCAAACGGTGAATAATGCACTGTAGTCAACATGGCATCAAACTCATGCCGGTCTATGCGCGGTGCAGCTCCAATCTTACCGACCGTTATATCCGCTTCGCTGCTTACTTCAGGTGTAAGATAAAAAACCTGTAGTGGCGCGCCTTTTCGTTCAATTTCTAACTGAAGCGGCTGTCCTGGATGGCCACGCACTGCTGTCACCAAGTCTTTCCAGTCCCCGATATACTTTCCATTTACACGCACGATTTTATCGTCTGGAAGTAGCCCTGCACGTTGGGCAACCCCGCCTTCTACCAATTTTCCGATAACAGGACGCACCAGCGGCTGATAGGGTTGCAAACCGAGAAAGTGCAAAAAATCTTCATTCATATCACCCGAGGTGAGTGTTTTTAGATTGAGCACATGCCAGACTATATCCCCTTGTGCAGTGCGCGCTTCTATGCGCGCTTCGGTAGCACCTTGCAGAGCGAGATCTAATATAACCCAGCTTACCTGCTCCCAACTTGGAATAGCTTGCTCATTAATGCTAACGATGGTTTCCTGCACTTGCAGGGACGCTGCTGCTGCAGCGGTATTCGGCAATACTTCCCCCAGCACAGGTTTAAGGCTAGGCACGCCATAGATGAATAGCGCCCAGAATAGTAAAATAGCCAGCAACAGGTTGGCCACCGGCCCCGCTACCACAATAGCCATGCGCTGTAGCACAGGCTGGCGATTGAATGCATGTTGTAGCTCATGCTCCGCCACTTTACCTTCACGCTCATCCAGCATCTTGACATAACCACCTAAGGGAATGGCGGAGACTACCCAATCTGTCTCGCTATTTGCGAAACGTTTAGTGTAGATTGCCTTGCCAAAGCCAACTGAAAAACGCAACACCTTCACTCCGCATAATCGTGCTACCCAGTAGTGACCCATCTCATGGATCACTACAAGTATTGCTATCGCAACAATGAAAGCCAACAACGTAATCATGATAAACAAATCATATTTTTTATTAAATCATTTGCCACTAGACGTGCGGCGGCATCCGCAGTTAACACATCTTCCAACGTATTAACCGTGGTTACCGACAAATCAGCTAGCACATCTTCTATCAGACGTGGAATGGCAAGAAAAGTAATCTGTTTGTTTAGAAATGCAGCCACGGCAACTTCATTAGCCGCATTTAGCACGGCAGATGCTGTGCCGCCGGCACGCAAAGCCTGGTAGGCCAATGCTAACCCTGGGAAACGTATGAAATCCGGGGCAATAAAATCAAGGGTAGCTATCTTGAACAGATCTAACGGTTCTGAACCAGTTTCAATGCGTTCAGGATAAGCCAACGCATAAGCAATTGGGATACGCATGTCCGGGTTGCCAAGCTGCGCCAGTACCGAGCCATCCACATATTGCACCAGCGAATGAATAATGCTTTGTGGATGCACTACGACTTGAATCGCATCAGCTGGCGCGTTAAACAACCAGTGTGCCTCAATGATTTCCAGCCCCTTGTTTATCATAGTAGCGGAATCTACCGAAATCTTGCGTCCCATTACCCAATTAGGGTGCGCACACGCTTGTTCCGGCGTGACATGTTGTAATGCAGATAACGTAGTATTGAGGAAAGGACCGCCAGATGCAGTGAGCAAAATTTTACTTACCCCGCTGGCAGATAAACTATCCGTGTGATGACGGGAATAATTATGGGGCAAAACCTGAAAGATGGCGTTATGCTCACTGTCAATGGGCAACAAAGTAGCGCCAAATTTTTGCACCTCGTCCATGAACACTCGCCCTGCCATTACCAGCGCTTCTTTATTCGCCAACAAGATTTTCTTGCCTGCGCGTGCAGCAGCCAGTGTAGGACGCAGCCCTGCTGCGCCAACAATAGCCGCCATTACCGTATCCACTTCCGGCAGTGACGCAACCTGCTCCAGCGCTGCAGCACCACACAAAACTTCCACATTCAAGCCAGCTCCAGCGATACGCTGTGCCAGCCGCATGGCGGCCCCCTCATCCAGCAACACAGCATAGCGTGGCGCAAAACGAATACATTGCTCAAACAGAATATTGTCTTGGCACTGTGCAGTGAGTGCCATGATACGGTACCGCTCAGGGTGGCGTGCCACGACATCCAATGTACTAGTCCCTATGCTGCCAGTGGAACCAAGTATGGTGAGGTAGCTTATGCTTTTCATGCCAACCTTTGGAGGAGAACCACCATTGCAGCTAATGGCAAAGTGGAGGTCAAGGCATCAATGCGGTCCAGCAGGCCACCATGGCCGGGAAGCAATGCGCCGCTATCCTTAACCCCAGCTTGCCGCTTAATAGCCGATTCGAACAAATCACCGATCACTGCCAGTCCCACCCACCCCCAAGATGCTATTAACATACCGGGCAGCGCTCCGTAATTAGTGAACAGATCGCTTGCCCAAACAATCAGCAATACATACACGGTTGCTCCGAGCAGAGCGCCAAACACTCCTTCCCAAGTCTTACCGGGACTAATATTGGGCGCTAATTTGTTCTTGCCAAATTTACGTCCACTAAAATAAGCAGTTATATCTGCCACCCATACCAACCCCATCACCCCCAATAACCACCAAGGATTTTGCATACGCAAATCCATCATTGCCAAGCCCGTCGGTATCAATAGTATCCAACCAGTTAGCATCATCAACAGCGGTTGACGCACTTGCCAACGAACGATCAGCCAAAGTGGCACCATGATTAACCATAACAACGCCGACATACCATATATCAGCAGATGCAATGACTCAAGCTGCCAGGGATATTGCGTATCAAGCCAAACAATGCACAGCATCACAGCCAGAGTCAGCCACAAATAAGCATGAACAGTGTTTCTGGACAGGTTAGATAAGTGCGCCCATTCCAATGATCCTTGCATCACAATGATCACTATCAGCACAGCCCATCCTAAAGTAGGCAACCAAAATAGTGCTAACAGAAACGACACCAGCAATATGACGGCTGTGACCACACGCTGTTTAAGCATTAGTTTTCCCATCTTGCATTCGCTCACTTCGAACTTGTTCACTCGTTCGACCGAAGCGGCGCTCCCGTGCGCAGTAAGACTGGATAGCCAATTTCAATGCCTCGCCATTAAAGGCGGGCCAAAGCGTATCAGTGAAATATAACTCGGTATAAGCGAGTTGCCAGAGCAAAAAATTGCTGATGCGTTGTTCCCCGCCAGTGCGGATAAACAAATCCGGCTCAGGCGCATAATGCATAGAGAGATATGCTTCCAGGTCTTCTTCATTAAAACCGCCGGCCAAATCAGGATGCACTTGCAGCATCGTCTGCATGGCTTGCATAATATCCCAACGTCCGCCGTAGTCGGCAGCAACGGTAAGCGTTAAGCTAACATTGCCCACAGTCAATTGTTCCGCGTCCAAAATACATTGATTAAGTTTGGCGTTGAACCGGCTACGATCGCCGATTATTTTTAGCCGAATGTTATTTTCGTGCAACTTAGATACTTCACGTTCAAGCATTTTCAGGAATAACTGCATCAGAAAAGAAACTTCTTCTGCCGGGCGACGCCAGTTCTCACTGCTAAAGGCAAACAGGGTTAGGTATTCAACTCCCAGTTCGCGGCAAACTTTCACAATCTCGCGTACTGTTTCCACACCGCGCTGATGCCCGGCGATACGTGGTAGAAAACGCTGCTTTGCCCAACGACCATTACCATCCATGATGATGGCAATATGGCGTGGCACTTTAGGTACAGCCGGAACGGTGCGGGTAGGGCTTTGAAATAACGCCATTAAGAACCTCTGAAGGAATTTCGCGAGGACAGCGACCGTTTTGATCGCACAAGCGAGCAGTGCGCCCGCTTTCTCATGGTATGCAACTCCATATGTAGTGCAGTTAAACCGCCATTAGGTCTATCTCTTTTGTGTGCAACAATTTCTCTACTTCTACTACAAAATGGTCAGTAAGTTTTTGTACCTCATCCTGTCCACGACGCTCACCATCTTCGCCAATTTCTTTATCTTTAAGCAACTTCTTAAGATGTTCATTGGCATCGCGACGTACATTGCGTATAGCCACCTTAGCGCTCTCCGACTCACTACGCACCACTTTGATCAAGTCACGGCGACGCTCTTCTGTCAACATTGGCATGGGCACACGAATTAAATCCCCGTTAGTCGCTGGGTTCAGTCCCAAATCAGCGTCACGTATCGCTTTTTCCACTGCTGAAATCATATTTTTTTCCCACGGTTGTACCCCAATGGTGCGCGAATCAATCAGAGTTACATTGGCAACTTGGCTAATCAACGTGGGACTGCCATAATAATCTACAGTCACATGATCCAGAATACCAGTGTGTGCCCTACCAGTACGAATCTTACCGAAATCCACCTTGAGCGTTTCCAGCGTCTTATTCATCTTCTGCTCAGCATTTTTTTTGATATCAGAAATCATTACATTCATCCTCCATCAGTTACAGTGTACCAGCGTCCCTTCATCCTGCCCCATCACTACGCGCTTCAACGCGTCATGTTTGAAGATGCTGAATACAATAATCGGCAAGCTCTGATCACGGCACAAGGTTAGTGCAGTGGCATCCATTACCTTAAGATTTTTATTAATCGCTTCATCAAAACTCAATTTCTGATAACGGATAGCAGCTGGATCCAGTTTCGGGTCAGCGGTATACACCCCGTCCACCTTAGTCGCCTTAATAACAACTTCCGCGTCCATTTCCACACCACGCAGGGCAGCGGCAGTATCAGTAGTGAAAAATGGATTACCGGTGCCGGCAGCAAATATCACCACTTTGCCATCTTCTAAGTAGCGCAATGCTTTGCCTCGTATAAATGGTTCAGCCACTTGCTCCAGGTTGAGGGCCGACTGCACCCGACAATCCAAACCGAAGCGTTTCATGGCATCCTGCAAGGCCATCGCATTCATCACGGTAGCCAACATTCCCATATAATCGGCGGTAGCGCGATCCATCCCGGCAGCGGCAGGCGCAACGCCACGGAAAATATTGCCGCCACCAATCACCACCGCCACCTGTACACCCAACCGAACCACTTCACCAATTTCGCTAACGATACGCTCAATCACAGCACGATTAATGCCGTAATTATCATCGCCCATCAGGGCTTCCCCGGAAAGTTTGAGCAGGATGCGTTTGTATGCTGGAGCAGCTGACATCTGCTTATACCTTCGCGGCGGCAGCAACTTCGGCAGCATAATCCACTACTGCTTTTTCTATACCTTCACCCACCACAAACATCTGGAACGCATTGACCTTCAAACCATGGGTAGACAATAATTTTTCTACCAAAATATCAGTATCCTTTACGAAAGGCTGACCCAACAGAGTAACTTCGGCCAAGTACTTGGCAATACGCCCGTCCACCATTTTTTCAACAATGTTAGCTGGCTTTCCGCTTTCCGCAGCTTGTGCGGTGTATACCTTACGTTCAGCATCAAGCAATTCCTGGGGTACTTGCTCTTTAGAAACACAAATCGGCTTGCTCGCAGCGATATGCATCGCTAAATCTTTACCCAATGAATCATCACCACCGCTAATGTCTAAAAGCACACCGATTTTACTGCCGTGCAAATAAGCCACCACCTTGCCCGTTGTGCTATAACGCACAAAACGACGCACACTGACATTCTCACCTAACTTCATAATTAATGCCTTACGCGCATCTTCTACACTATCACCACCCGCCAATACAACTGAAGATAGAGCCTCAGCGTCACTTGGATTATTTTGTGCAATGGCTTGCGCTAAATTGCTTGCGAATGCCATGAAATTATCATTCTTTGCCATAAAATCAGTTTCGCAGTTTACTTCCACTAGCGCACCAACCTTACCATCGGCACTGATAAAAGCACTCACCAAACCCTCAGCCGCTACACGCGAAGCCGCTTTACTAGCCTTGACACCGCTCTTAATGCGCAGCAGCTCTTCAGCAGCTTTGAAGTCGCCATCAGTTTCAACTAGCGCCTTTTTGCAATCCATCATGCCGAGACCAGTTGCCTCACGCAGATCTTTTACCATTCCTGCGGTAATTTCCGCCATTTCCCACTCCTTCAAAAAGCATAACCTAAAAAAAAGGGGCTCTCGCCCCTTTTGACCGATCAAAAAATTGCTTACGCCGCCTGTTCTTCAACCTGCGCCACAATTTCATTAAGCGCCTGTTCGCGCCCCTCTAGTACTGCGTCAGCCATCCCGCGCGCATACAGGCGTATCGCCTGACTAGAGTCGTCGTTACCCGGGATGACATAATCCACACCTAGTGGGGTATGGTTGGTATCTACTACACCAATCACCGGGATACTCAGTTTCTGAGCTTCCACGATAGCGCCTTTTTGATAACCAACATCAATCACAAAAATCGCGGTAGGCAGACTCTGCATATTCTTAATGCCACCAAGGCTGCGATCGAGCTTTTCCAGCTCGCGTTGCATCATCAAACCCTCTTTTTTGGAAATTTTTTCCATAGCCACACTATCCAACATCAAAGCTTCTAGCTCATGTAGACGCTTAACGGATTGCTGTACTGTCTTGAAATTAGTGAGCATACCGCCCAGCCAGCGATAATCAACAAAAGGACTACCACAACGGAAAGCCTCTTCTTTAATAATTTCACGCGCTTGGCGCTTAGTTGCAACAAACAATATCGTGCCTTTATTAGCAGCAATCTTGCGCACAAATTTCAACGCGTCGTTATACATAACAACGGTTTTTTCTAAATTGATAATATGAATTTTGTTGCGATGACCAAAAATAAACGGAGCCATTTTTGGATTCCAATAACGGGTTTGATGCCCAAAATGGACACCCGCTTCCAGCATTTGACGCATAATTACAGCCATAATTACTCCATGTGTTAAGGGTTAAGTCTTCCACCCGTCAGATCGACCCTTGCAGGCACCCCAACATGAACGAGTGTGCGAATTTCCTGCTACTTAAAAAATCAATTGCAGGACACGCATTGTAACCTAAGTGCCCAATCAACTCAAATTACGCGGTGTTAGTACTAAATAGAAAGCCCGCTACTTTTGGGAGCACTTCTCCAAGCCTTATCGCCGTACCAATGACGGGCTTTAGCCCAGTAAAACGAACTCTATTAACTCAGCATAAAGACTATAGGCTACCGAGTAGTTACAAATACAGGACTTACGCACCGACGCAACCATAACGAAATGATTTTTTAACGAATAATAAACATTTCTATTTTAGAAAACAGCAAAGGTTCATACTTGCTAACACCTTAGCTATAACATTAACACTGAAAATCTGCATTCCCCTTCACTGACTGATCTCAGATTTTTTTGAGCCGGTTCAACTTCATTTTTAATCGCCCGATCTCAAAATATAGAGTCGCTCAAGACTGGCAGATCAATCGGTAGACTTGAACCGCGCTTAACGTTCAAACAAACTAGATACCCCAACTTGTGGCTCCTTTTCACACATACGACCTATGTCAAATTCACCCCAAACTCCTGGCCACGACATTCATCGTCTTGACGCCACGGATCATTTCAAATACGACCGTAACCTTGAACTCGCCACTAAAAATTTTGCGCTTCGGTTCACTCATAAGCTACACCTCAATTACACCAAGTTACTACTTCAGTTTATTGTCTTGACTGAGGGTGTCACTTTACATAGACTTCGGCATCTTTAGTTTTGACAACCTTGCTGCTATACAGCTAAAGTTGCCTATGCTTACTCTATAAAATATTTTTTATGCTTAAATTATCAAACGGGAAAAATTATGCTCACCACCGATGTTAATAAAAAAACTTATGAAACCGACAAAGAAGGTTATCTCGTCAATTTTGACGACTGGAACATAGACATCGCGAAACTCATTGCACAAGCCGAAGAATTGGAAATGACCGATCTCCACTGGGAGATTATCAATTTTTTGCGCGCTTACTACAAACAACATCAAAGCGCTCCAAATATTCGTGAACTAACCCAAGCCGTCAGCGAGGAATTAGGTGACGAAAAAGGCAAAAGTCCATACCTGTACGATCTGTTCCCTTCAGGACCTGCGGAACAAGGATGTAAGATCGCAGGGTTACCCAAGCTTTTTGTAGATCCTAATGCACACACAGTTATTTAAGATTAAGTTCTTCTATTTACCTAATTCTTAAGACCTTAAGAGTTTTATATAGCAGGCATTCCTAAAAAACACTCAAAAAAATTAATTCGTTTTTTCAAAAGATTTCCCCAATTATTTTAAAATTTTTGTTCTGGATTTAGGCGGATGACGGATTTAAGCTCCAAGAAATCTCATCCGACTATTCTTACATGTAAGTTAGCGGGTCTGCTCTCTTAGATAAATACGGCGCAGCAGTCCATTCGTATTTTCGTTCAAACTTCGTTGCCATTTACTATGTAAGTCGCAGAAATAAACCGCCATCCCAGTTCGTTCAGCTGCATGTATTTCCTCATCTCGCGTCCCTGATCGTAGGTGAAGGTCTTGCGTAGTTCTGGCGGAATTACACTGTATAGTGGACTCCAATTTTCAGACAATAAATTAAGGTGGTAACTTGGTGTAATTGAGGAGTGGCTTATAAGTGAAGCGAAACGCAAGACATTTACAGATGATTTCAAGACCAAGGTCGCCCTCGAAGCGATCCGTGGCATCAAAACGGTGAACGTTGTGGCCAGGAGTTTGGGGTGCATCCGACGCAAGTCGGGTTGTGGAAGAAGGAGCTGCAAGAGCAGGCACCCAGCCTGTTTGATACCAAGCGCGGGCCGAAGCCTGCCGACCCGTCTGCCAGTCCGGAACGGCTGTATTCCGAGATTGGCCGACTGAAGATGGAGCTGGATTAGCTCAAAAAAAGTCAGGGATCAGCGAGTAGAAAAGCGCAAGCAATGGGTCAGCACCGTCGAACCACTGGCGCTGACCCGGCAAGGCGAACTGGCAGGTGTCAACCGCTCCACGGTCTATGCGCCGCAAATGGCGGCAAAACCAGATGCGCAGGAATTGACGTTACTGGCGCTGATTGATGCCGAATACACCCGACATTCGTTTTACGGCAGCCGCAAGATCAAGATTTGCCTGCGTAGCTTGGGGCACAAGATCAACTGCAAGCGGGTGCAGAGGCTGATGGGCATGATGGAGCTTGCTGGCATGGCACCGGGGCCGAATACCAGCCACCCACACCCGCAGCACAAGGTTTATTATCCGTACCTGCCCAGAGGCGTGAATGTAATCCGCCCCAATCAGGTATAGAGTATGGACATCACGTACATCCACCTGGTACGCGGGTTCGTGTATTTAGTGGCCGTGATTGACTGGTACTCGCGTAAAGCGCTGTCGTAGCGGTTATCGAATACGCTGGATAGTGTGTTCTGTGTGAACTGTCTGGAGCAGGCATTACAGGCATATGGAACGCCCGAGATATTCAATACCGATCAGGGCTGACAATTCACCAGCGAAGCTTTTACTGGCGTGCTGTTAAAAAAAGAAATCCCCATCAGCATGGATAGGCGTGGCAGGGCACCAGATAATATCTTTGTGGAACGGCTCTGGCGCAGGGTCAAACACGAAGACGTGTATTTGAAAGGCTATGCCACGATGCCTGAATTACTGATGGGATTGGCAGAATACTTCGTGCATTACAACATGGAAAGACCGCACCAATCACTGGGCTACGGAACACCGGATCATGTATACCGTACCGCAAGAGGCGGCAGCGCAAGGATTGTGGACAAATACAGTGAAAAAGAAAAAGCTCATCCAGAAATAGAAAAAAAATGAAACCGAAAACCGGGGCAGCGTCGTTCCGCTGCATAAGGAAGGTTACCCTCTTAAACTCGATGCATTATTGTCTTGACGAAGGGGGCCACTTTACTGAGCGCTTCACTGAAACCGTCCAAAGCCAATTGCGCCGTGCCTGTTGAAATGGAACTCTTTCATGTGGGGAAATTCTGGGCTGAAATCGTTAGAAAAAAATTTTTCTAACGCGTCAACGATCGCAAACAATGTTAGAGAACAATTACATCCTTATGCGTGGACATTTATTGCAATCTGGTTAGCACGTGCCAAATCATCTAGCGTATTAATATTAGTAAATGCAATTGCATCATCTAATACTGCCTCGCTCAAATGTAAAGTTTCTAACCAACTATTTACTTTACGCCCGCCTAAATTTAAATAAGCATCAAGTTTGGGCAGCACGCTCTTATGATAGAGGGCAATAGTAGGCTGCCGCTTCCCCGCAACGACTGCTACCGATGCCTCCAACGTAGTTATCGTACTAACTGCTTTATATAAACGAACAATCAAATCGTCCGGCAGAAATGGGGTGTCACAAGGAACACTCGCAACCCAATCATGACGTGCAAGTCGTAGAGCGGACTGTAATCCGGCAAGCGGCCCTACCCAATTCGGGGTTTGATCGGCAATAACAGGGTAGCCAAAGCACAAATAATCATCATGCACACCATTCGCATTAATCAAAACCTCTTCACTTTGGCGGCTGACAGAATCTGATACCCAGTCAATTAACGCTCGTCCATGCAAAAGTTGTAGACCCTTTGCTCCGCCGATACGAGTACCCAATCCTCCAGCCAGAATTACAGTGGTTATTGCAGGCCGCGCTGGTTCGAGAAGATCCTCAAATTCAACTTGAGTAACTCTCATAATATATTGCAACTCAGTGCGAATGGCATAAACTGTGTTTACTAAACAAGACGAATAGTTTTTGGGCTACGCTTTGTTCACATTGAATGATTTAATATACTCTTGAGTTTCAGCTGTAGTCGTTTCCTCAGCAAGTAACCCATATTTATTTTTAACCATGATATCTGCACCATGTTCAATTAAAGCTTTTGCTGTCTCTACATTATTAGCGCAATGTAGCGCAGTGTTTCCTTTTTTATACATCCCTCCTCTTGACAACGTACCTCCCCGCGCAAGTTGAATATTAGGATCGGCACCCGCAACCAATAAACGCTGGGCAACTTTCGGATGATTAACCCACAAATGTAAAGGGGTGAAACTATCTTTATCTTTTAAATTAAAACTAGCACCGCAATCAATTAAAAAAATGGCAATATTGGGATCATCAACTTCGAATAATGGAGTACGATTGTTGTTATCCATAATATTAAGGTCAGCCCCACTATCAATTAGCAATTTGGCCGCGTCTATGCTGGCAACATAATGCAAAGGCGTTTTACCTAGAAAATCACGGATATTTAAATCTGCCCCTTGTTTAATAGCACGTTCCATTTCCTCTAAATTATTGTCCCATGTCGCTACCATTAGAGCATCATTATCTTTTGCCGCTAAAAGCGCATTATTATCCTCAGCACGAACAATATTAGCCGCTTTTTTTGCAGCAATTGCACCTGCATCTTCTTCTAATAAAAATGCTTTAGCTTTCCCAAAGAGAGGATTATTTTCATCTGCTAATTTTTGTACTACTTTCGGCAATATCGCCATGAAAAAACCTCCTGATGAATATTGTTAACTAACAAAGACAATCACCCGGTGAACAGCATGCTTTGCATAATTTAATACGCATTCGTTTAGTATTCTTGCAAGCATCAGAAAAAATATTATCTATTATGAATTTTTTAACCATATGCTTTGCACCAGAAGTAATTTATTATTATCTACCCCCCAATTTTTAAAGTAAATATCCAGGATAGCCATCTTCAGGCGCATAGTAAGTCTCTTTGTGTGATCCCACAATTACATAGAGGGAATCTCGATAACCCCTTTTTCATAAAGCCATTTAGTAAAACTCTTCCATCTAAATTTGAATCCTACCCCATACCACAGCATGCCGATCAAATGGGCTTAAGAATAATCATCTGCGGCAGTTCAACATGCCCGCAAACCGATAACGCAGAGATTCCATTTCCAGAACTCCTACGTAAAATACGCTACTTTAAAAAAATCAAAATTACAATTAATAAACTACAAACATCCCCCATCCAATTTATTCATAAATTCTTGCAATTCTTTTGGTAATGGTGCGCTTAATTGTATAACCTCAGCCGTCAACGGATGAGTGAAGGTAATACTGTACGCATGTAAAAACATGCGCTTTAAGCGCTGTTTTATCAACTCCTTGTTTCGTGCAAAATCGCCATACTTATCATCGCCCGCTATGGGAAAGCCCAGATGAGAAAGATGCACACGAATTTGGTGAGTGCGTCCAGTTTTAAGCTGAGCTTCAAGCAAACTGAATTCAGGCCAATTTTTTTGCAGGGTAAAGATAGTATGCGAAGCTTGTCCATCTTCGCGCACCATTACGCGTTTTTCTCCATTTTGAGTATTAAATTTGTGCAATGGTAATTTAACGTGCTGTTTCATATTCCGCCACTTGCCTAATACTAAGCACAGGTATCGCTTATCATTTTTTCCATTGCGCATCTGCTCGTGCAGATTAATCAAAGCAGAGCGCTTCTTCGCCAATAGCAGCACGCCCGAAGTTTCACGGTCCAGGCGATGAACCAGTTCCAGAAATTTGGCTTGCGGACGAGCACTACGCAATTGCTCAATAATACCGAAACTAACCCCACTTCCGCCATGTACCGCCACTCCAGATGGCTTGTCAATCACCAACAGCGCCTCGTCTTCATACAAAATAGGAAATTCAAATCCTGGAACATAGTCACGATTTTGTGCTTCAGCAACCCGCACTGGCGGAATACGCACATGATCGCCCAGTTGCAGACGATAAGTTTGATCCACGCGTTTCGTATTCACGCGCACTTCACCGCTGCGCAGAATACGATAAATATGACTCTTGGGAACCCCCTTAAGATATTTACATAGAAAATTATCAATGCGCTGATCGCAGCTACCCTCGTCAATCTTGATCCAGGTTACAGATTCTTTGCGTAAATTATTCATTATGCTTATACTTCCCGATAACGCGTATTGGCTAACGGAAAACGGGATGCGAATTCCCCGTGAGTGTGGAGCAGGCAACAATGCCGCCGCCCCGTTCCAACGCAATCCGGTTAATGTCACTCACCGGAAGAAGCAGTGATAGTAATTGATTTGCGCGCTCAAAGCACCTGTAGATTTTTTTCGTGTCGCCCCTATAACAAAATTGGCGGCACCTGTTAAGTATTAACAAGCTAATAACGAGAACAATATTTTGAACAACCGTCAGCATCGCTACATCAGCATTGTTTGCACGGCTCTTATTCCCTTTCTCGCGCGCGGTTAACCGTGTGTAGACTTGTTCTGCCCGTGTTAGAGCGCGGGAGAAAATATAAATGAAACGCATGTTATTCAATGCGACACAAGCGGAAGAACTCCGTGTCGCCATTGTCGATGGTCAAAAATTGATCGACCTCGACATTGAATCCGCTGGCAAAGAACAACGCAAAAGTAATATATACAAGGCCATAATTACCCGTATCGAACCCAGCCTGGAAGCAGCTTTCGTCGAATATGGCGGCAACCGCCACGGTTTCCTGCCATTCAAAGAAGTTTCCCCCATTAATTATCTGAATCAAGAAGGTAGCGGTCGCCCCAGCATCAAAGAAGCATTACGCGAAGGTCAAGAACTGCTTATCCAGGTAGAGAAAGACGAACGCGGCAATAAAGGAGCCGCACTCACTACTTATATTAGTCTAGCTGGCCGCTACATTGTGCTGATGCCCAATAATCCCAGCGGTGGTGGCGTATCTCGCCGTGTCGAAGGTGAAGAGCGCAATGAACTGCGCGACATCCTGTCACAATTGGAAGTGCCGCAAGGTGCAAGTATCATTGCGCGCACCGCCGGAATTGGCCGCAATTTGGAAGAGCTGCAATGGGATCTTAACTACCTCAAACAATTGTGGGATGCCATCGAAAGCGCGGCAAAAACCGAAAAGGCACCATCGCTGATCTACCTCGAGAGTAGCCTGGTGGTGCGCGCCATACGCGACTATTTCCACCCTGAAATCGGTGAAATTTTAGTCGATACAAACGATATCTATCAGCAAGCACGGGCTTTTATGAGCACGGTTATGCCAAACAATGTCCATGTAATCAAACGATACCAAGATGACGTACCTTTGTTCTCGCGCTTTCAGGTTGAACACCAGATTGAATCGGCGCATGCACGCCAAGTAAATCTCCCCTCCGGAGGTGCCATTGTAATTGACCATACCGAGGCACTCACCGCAATCGATATTAACTCAGCACGCGCCACGCGCGGCGCTGATATAGAGTCGACCGCGCTCAATACCAATCTGGAAGCTGCTGAAGAAATTGCACGGCAGATGCGCTTGCGTGACTTAGGTGGTCTGATCGTGATTGATTTTATTGACATGGAAAACACCCGCAACCAGCGGGAAGTAGAAAATCGCCTACGCGATGCCTTGCATTATGACCGTGCACGTGTGCAGACTGGAAAAATATCGCGCTTCGGTCTGCTGGAGCTTTCGCGCCAGCGCCTGCAACCCAGTCTGGAAGAAACCAGTCATACACCTTGTCCTAGATGTAACGGCATTGGTCATATCCGAGGCATCGAATCTTCCGCCTTACACATCCTGCGTATCATTCGGGAAGAAGCGATGAAAGAACACAGTGCCGCCATCCATGTGCAAGTGCCATTAGATGTCGCCACCTTCCTGCTTAATGAGAAGCGTACTGAAATCCACCAAATCGAATCGCGGCTAAAGGTTGTTATTACGCTGATTCCAAATGCGAATATGGAAACCCCGCACTATACCGTGACCCGTTTGCGCCAAGACGACATGACCGTCGAAAACCTACAGGCCAGCTACAAATTGGTGGCGGCACCAGAAGCAAGCCATGTTATTGCCAAAGCCGCGCAAGCGACTAAACCGCAACGCCCCCAAGCTGTAGTTCAAGGTGTCACGCCACCACAGCCAGCACCCATGCGGGCAGTCCGGGGGGCGACGCAACCTTCTATTTTCACCAAGCTGATAGGCTGGTTTAAATCACTAGGTACAGAAGAAGCCCCCGAAAAACTGATCACAAAACCATACGTCAATAACTCACCTCGGCGTGATCGAGAAAACCGTAACTCAAATGGTAACCGCCCGGATAATAATCGACCCGAAGGCAACCGTCAGCGCAATAACCAACGTCGTGACCGTGAAGAAACTCATCCACGCATAGATAAATCTATGCAATCGGTATCTAAAACACAGGAACCGCGCACTGCACGCACGCCTCGGCCACCACGCGTACCAGCTGAAGCAGCGGTATTGGAAAGCATAGCAAAAGTTGTACCTGTAGCGACTGAACCGGCGGAAGAACATAGTCAAAGCACGGGACGTAAGCGTGGTCGGCGCGGTGGCCAGCGCGAACGCGAACGGCGTGATCAGCAAGCAGCTGGGCAACTACCCGTTGAGCAGCCTATTCTGACCGAAATTACACCTATTGCTGTAACGAATGCCGTTGAAACCACACGCCACAGCGAATCTGCTGAGCCACAAAATATTCAGAATATAGAACCGCGCCAACTTCCTGTTGAGCAGGTAACTACATCAATTCAGGCTAACCCTGCATCCAATGGCAGCGGGTTAATACAGATCGAAACCGACGCAGCCAAACGTTCCTCAGCGGCAGCCGCCGCTGTCCAAATTGAAAATGCGCCGCCAACGTCACGTCGCCGCTCACGCCCACGTGAAATTTACAGTACGGAAAACAACGAGCCGCTGGTACAAATCGAGACTCAACAAACTTCGAATTTATAGTTACACCAGTAACACTGCACCGATCGTGCAAAATAAAAAATAATAAAGCCGCGCGATACAATAGCTGCGCGGCTTTATTATTTCCTTACATTATTTAACATCAAAAACATACGCAACAACACTACCCACCACTTTACATTAGGGTCTTCTGAATATGCCGTAACAAACCGTCTGACGCATCCTCCACCATATCAAGTACACGCTCGAAACCATCTACTTCACCATAATATGGATCGGGAACTTCACGCTCATTATGTCGGCTCGCATATTCCAAAAATAATCCCAAACGCCCTCGCTCCCTCACCGGGCATAAACGTTGCAAAATGCCAAGATTGGCATCGTCCATCGCCAGCACATAATCAAAACGAGTAAAATCGGCAACCTCAACCTGTCGTCCACGCAACATACTCATGTTATATCCGCGCTGCAATGCAGCACGCTGAGTTCGCGGATCCGGCGGATTGCCAATATGATAATCATGCGTACCTACCGAATCAATCAGGATATGCTGTGCCAACCCCGCTTCCTCAACGCGTGCGCGGAACACCGCTTCAGCGGTGGGTGATCGACAGATATTTCCCATGCAGCAAAATAAAACGCTAATTTTTTTCAATTATTCTACTCATTACAATAAAAAACGTATTGTAATGCATCAGTAATTCAAATTCTCTAACTCAAAGTGGGGACATAAATATACCCTCCCGCAGCTTCTTCAATTGGTCGCGCAATTCACTGGCACGCTCAAATTCAAGGTTTTTCGCTGCCTGAAGCATTTCTTTTTCCAACCGTTTAATTTCCTTGGCAAGGTCACGTTCACTCATCGCCAAGTATTTTTCCTGGTCTTGTTCAATTTTTAGTTGCTTACGAGCAGCATCCGGCTCATAACTGCCCTCAATAATGTCCTTGATACGCTTCTGCACACCTTGAGGAACAATACCGTGCAGTTCATTATGAAACAGCTGCTTGCTCCGCCTGCGCTCGGTTTCGTCGATAGCACGGCGCATCGAATTGGTAACTTTATCAGCGTAAAGTATTGCACTACCATTAATATGGCGCGCAGCGCGGCCTATGGTTTGAATGAGCGCACGCTCCGAACGCAAAAAACCCTCCTTGTCAGCATCAAGTATCGCTACCAGCGACACCTCTGGGATGTCCAACCCCTCGCGCAGCAAATTAATACCGACCAGCACGTCAAACATGCCCAAACGTAGATCACGGATGATTTCCACCCGCTCAACGGTCTCAATATCTGAATGCAGGTAACGCACTTTAATACCGTGCTCAGAAAAATATTCAGTTAGATCTTCCGACATGCGTTTGGTCAGCGTGGTGACCAGCACTCGCTCGCCCTTGGCGGTGCGCAGATTAACCTCAGACATCAAATCATCCACCTGATGTGTGGCCGGCCGCACTTCAATTTGCGGATCAACCAATCCAGTCGGACGCACCAATTGTTCCACCACTTGCCCCGTATGCTCAGCCTCAAAAACAGCCGGTGTAGCAGAAACAAATATGGATTGACGCATTACACGTTCAAATTCATCAAAACGTAGCGGACGGTTATCCAGCGCGGATGGCATTCGGAAACCGTAGTTAACCAGATTTTCCTTGCGCGCCCGATCACCTTTGTACATGCCGCCGATCTGCGGGATGGTCACGTGGCTTTCGTCTATAAACATCAGCGCATCGGGCGGCAGATAATCAATCAGCGTAGGGGGCGGTTCACCTGCCTTGCGTCCAGACAAATGGCGCGAATAATTTTCGATGCCTTTGCAGAAACCGATTTCATTCAGCATTTCCAGATCGTGGCGAGTACGCTGTTCGATACGCTGCGCTTCCACCAATTTATGCTCGCGCTGAAAGAAATCTATGCGTTCAGCCAACTCAACCTTGATGGTTTCTATGGCTTGCAATGTGGTGCTACGCGGCGTGACGTAATGACTGGACGGGTACACGGTAAAACGCGGCACGCGATTAATGATGTGACCGGTAAGTGGATCAAATAACGACAAGCTTTCCACTTCATCGTCAAACATCGTCAGTCGCAATGCATGTTCGCTATTTTCTGCCGGAAAAATGTCGATTACATCGCCGCGCACCCGAAAATGCCCATGTGAAAAATCTACATCATTACGCTCATACTGCATCTCTGTAAGACGCTTGATTGCGTCTTGCCGTACTAATTTCTCGTGCTCACGCAGGTGTAAAATCATGCCGTGATAATCTACCGGATCGCCGATACCATAGATTGCCGAGACGGTGGCCACAATCACTACGTCCTGTCGCTCCAGCAGGGATTTGGTAGCCGACAAGCGCATCTGCTCGATCTGCTCATTTATGCTGGAATCTTTCTCAATAAACATATCACGTGACGGAACATATGCCTCTGGCTGGTAGTAATCATAATAAGAAACGAAATATTCCACTGCGTTCTCAGGAAAGAAGTCCCGCATTTCAGAATACAGTTGCGCCGCCAATGTCTTATTTGGTGCCATGATGATGGCTGGTCGCCCCAATTGGGCGACAACGTTCGCCATAGTGAATGTTTTACCGGA
This sequence comes from Candidatus Nitrotoga sp. MKT, assembly GCA_003402345.1. Taxonomy (GTDB): domain Bacteria; phylum Pseudomonadota; class Gammaproteobacteria; order Burkholderiales; family Gallionellaceae; genus Nitrotoga. The sequence goes on from QFXH01000004.1 coordinate 187,975, forward strand.
GCCCGTCACACCAAGCAGTGTTTGAAAAGCTAGCCCCTCATTGACTCCCTCGACCAATTGTGCAATCGCAGTAGGCTGATCACCCGCTGGTTCAAAAGGCTGATGCAAAAAATAGGGGCTATTAGGAAAAGTCTTAATCACGGTATAATTTCAGCCAAATTTAAATTAAAAATTTTAAACTACGGGACAGTTTACTCTGAACCCATAAGGATACAATCTTGGAACTATCGAAGCGCGTACAAGCAATCAAACCCTCCCCTACTCTCGCCGTTACCGCGCGAGCTTCTAAATTAAAGGCGGAAGGGAAAGACATTATCGGATTAGGAGCAGGCGAACCCGATTTCGATACTCCGCAGCATATCAAGGATGCGGCTATAACTGCGATCAACAATGGGTTCACCAAATACACTGCAGTGGGAGGCACACCCTCTCTGAAGCAGGCTATCATCGCCAAGTTCAAACGCGACAATGGGCTGGATTACGCTGCAAAACAGATTCTAGTTTCCTGCGGTGGCAAGCAAAGCTTTTTCAACTTGGCGCTTGCTGTAATCAATCCCGGCGATGAGGTAATTATCCCGGCACCTTATTGGGTATCTTATCCGGATATCGTGCTTATCGCAGAGGGTAAGCCGGTAATCGTGCAGACAGGCATCGAACAAAATTTCAAAATGAGCGCTGCACAATTAGCAGCGGCTATCACAACCAAAACAAAAATAGTGGTAATCAATAGCCCAAGCAACCCATCCGGCGCAGTTTACAGCCTGGAAGAGTTACAAGCATTGGGTGAAGTATTGCGCAAATACCCTCAGGTACTGATAGCCACCGATGACATGTATGAACATATTGCGTTGCGTGACGAAAAATTCGTCAACATTCTGAATGCCTGCCCCGACCTGTATTCACGCACTATGGTTCTGAATGGCGTGTCCAAATCTTATGCGATGACAGGCTGGCGGATCGGTTATGCCGCAGGGCCAGAGCACATCATCACGGCAATGGAAAATGTACAATCACAAAGCACCTCCAATCCCACTTCGATTTCACAAGTTGCCGCAGAGGCAGCCTTAAACGGGGATCAGGGCTGCATTACGCCGATGCTCAAGGCATTCCGCGAGCGACATCTTTACGTAGTGGATGCGCTAAACAAAATTCCCGGTGTTAAATGTATAGCAAGTGGCGGGGCGTTCTATGCTTTCCCCGATGTGCGTCCGGTTATTGCGGCTTTGTACCAGAAAAGCATCATCAACGAAGCTACCGACGTAGCGTTATCTGAATACCTGTTGGAGCAGGCTGGTGTGGCCATAGTACCTGGCTCGGCTTTCGGTAGTGATGGCTACATTCGCCTGTCTTTCGCCACTTCAATGGAAAATTTGAAGAATGCGATTAGCCGAATCTCCAAGGCATTTTCATAATTCCATTTTTGTTTCATTCCTCACAAACGCTGCCAATTAACGCTTCGTGCCCCACACTGGTTCCGTAAGAGTACCGGACAATACCAGCGGCACGCTGCCCAAGTCGGCGCGTATTTTTAAATCGACATTTAACCGTCCTGACAATTGCTTGTTCTCTGTAATATCGACATAGCCATTTGCACTCATTACACCAGCTGAAATTTTGATCTGGCGCAGGTGCTTTTTGTTGTTATCTATCTGTAGCACGCCACTCAATTCGTCAAAATGTGTGCGGCCATTAGACGCAGCCTTGCGAGTGGGCATGCGTGAAGTTTCTACCATGTCAATAGTATTGATAACTCCCTTCTTTACCAAGAATTTACCATCCAGATGCGGGGTTTTAGCCAGTAAGGGAAGTTTCTCCCCACGCAAAATAAAATTAGCGTCACCGTCCATTTCACCAGCAATGCCGAATTGTGGCAACACATCATGCAGTTGCATAGCCTTCACATTCACAAGCCCCTGCATTTGCCAGCCCTTCAGCCAAGTCAGGTGCGCACTGCCTGTCAGCATGCCACCGTACAAATTCCCATCGATTTCATGGAACTTGATTTCGCCTACGCCCAACTCGCCTTTCACGGTCAACTCGTTGAACAAAATATCCGGCAACAGCGGCACGTAACCTTTCTTGATAGCCAATGCGATTTGCCAGCGAGACTGCTGCGGCAGCAACTCTATGCTAATTTTACCATCCTCGCTTTTCAATATCGCCTTAGCGAAATGTCTCTGTCCATCAAAATCCACCACACCATTTACAGACGGCAGACTAAGTCCATCGTCACTGACACGTACACGCTGCAACACCATGCGCGCTACTGGGTAATGAGTGTCCCCGCCTGCTGTCTGTAGCCACAACAATGCCTTATCGAAAGTCTCAGCATTCAGTATAAGATCGTTGATTTCCAAATTGTGAATCGCTTTAATCTCGCTTAATAATGCAGAAAAATTGAAATTCAGCACAACACTGCTCGCTTTTAACTCCTGGCTACCACCCATGGATACATCTTCCAACTCCAGTTTCGGCTGGGGAAGCAATGTCGCACGCAAATGGCCGACATGCACCGGTTGCTGCAGTTGAGCAGACAATTTCTGCTCAATTTGCATGACATAACCTTGCATCGGCAAGACATAAGGCAGCAAAACGGCCAGTAGAAATAGCAGCACAATCAAGCTGGCCGCCATCTTGCCCCACGGCAACGGCTTGCTGCGTGTTACGGCGACATGCTGAACAGCCTTCATTTCCGGCACTTGAGCGACCTGCTGTGCCTTAACTACCGCTACCGCTTCTATTTTTGCCTTGGCCACGGTCTGTACCGCTTCTTGTTCAGCCCTAATTTTTGCCTCGTCCTTCTCAACCTTGATGCGCGCCGCAGCTTCGTCACGTTCCTTCGCTCCCGCTTTTTTTTTGGCTAGCGTAGCTAAAGCTTCTTGCTCTTCTTTGATGCGTGTTACTTCGGCTTCAGCACGCATCCTAGCGTCCATTTCCACTTTTGCTTTGACCTGTGCAGCCTCCTGTTTCATTATGATTCTTACTGCTTCCTGCTCCCTTTTAAGGCGAGCCATTTCTGCTTCGGCACGGGCCTTGGCTTTCGTTTCTACTTGTAATTTAGCTTGCTCAGCTTTCAGCTCAGATCTGACTTTTGACGCTTCCTGCTCTGCCTTGAGGCGCACAGTTTCAGCTTCAGATCGAGCCTGGGCTAGTGCTCCCGCTTCCTCTTTTGCCTTGACCAGCGCAGCTTCCAATTCCGTTCTGATTTTTTCCGTTTCTTGCGCTGCCTTGAGGCGAGCCGTTTCAGCTTCCACCTTTGCCCTAGCCAATGCCGCTTCCTGTTCCGCCCTAGCTTTTACCGTTTCTTGTTCTGCCTTGAGACGGGATGCTTCAGCATCAGCACGCGCCCTGGCTTCCGCTTCCTCTTTTACTCTGGCCTGCGCGGCTTCCTGTTCCGTTTTGATTCTTGCCGCTTCTTGCTCTGCCTTGAGACGCACAGTTTCAGCTTCAGATCGAGCCTGGGCTAGTGCTCTCGCTTCCTCTTTTGCCTTGACCAGCGCAGCTTCCAATTCCGTTCTGATTTTTTCCGTTTCTTGCTCTGCCTTGAGGCGAGCCGTTTCAGCTTCCGCTTTTGCCCTAGCCAATGCAGCTTCCTGTTCCGCCCTGGCTTTTACCGCTTCTTGTTCTGCTTTGAGACGGGATGCTTCCGCATCAGCACGCGCCCTGGCTTCCGCTTCCACTTTTACTCTGGCCTGCGCAGCTTCCTGTTCCGCCCTGATTCTTGCCACCTCCTGCTCTGCCCTGAGGCGAGACGCTTCCGTTTCTACCTGTGTAACCTCTTGTTCAGCTGCACTCCTACTATCGATAGGATCCTGCCTTTCCTCCCAATTTTCAAACTTGGGAGAAGGTACAATATTCCTTTGAATAGGCATCCGGGGGATCGCCATCTTGACAACGCTACTTACCTTATCTTTATCTTGAATGAAGCCACCATCAATCAGCTCTTGTAACATATCGCCAAGTGATTCGCGTAAGCTGGGCGCAGCCCGTTTCATCAACTCTTTCACTGTGGACTTATTATCGATCAAACCCAAGGCACGCTTAATATCGCTGGATAAATGATTAGTTATCCTTTTACTTTCGTCCTCACCTTTACTGGTTTTGATAAATATAATTTTTATATCCATACCAACCCGTTGCACCTGAATTATTTAAATTTTCGTTACTTAATTCTCACAACAACTAACCACATAAAAACACCTGTCTATTGACTGAAAAGCAGACAGCCAGTAGTATGGCGGCCTTATCAATTCCCTGATAGCTCAGTCGGTAGAGCGACGGACTGTTAATCCGCAGGTCCCTGGTTCGAGTCCAGGTCGGGGAGCCAAATATAAAGCCTTGCAGTAATGCAGGGCTTTTTTATTTGGCCTGTGCAGCTGCAACAGCTTAAGAATTTTCCAGTCACCATCCGATGATCAGTTGGACATCTCGTTGAATATCATTTTTAAGTATCGTTTTGGACGATCACATCAATAAATCGCCTTCAATATTTTATCGGCATCATTAATTTTTAATTGAGGATGTGAATTAGCTAAGCCCACCAAGTCAAAACAGGTATAGCAAAGAACTTAGGCCGTATGTTTGATTAAATGACAAAGCAACGAAAAAATACGACATCAGTTTCAAATTCGAAGTTGTGCGCATGATCAAGGAACAGGGACTCCGTGTTTAGCATGTCAGCCAAAGCATGGAAATCGGCCTAACTTCGATCCGTCTTTGAGTGACGCAATATAAAGGCACGCAAAGTGGACAGCGTGGTATCGGCAATCCACTCACTGCTGAACAACAGCGTGTGTGCCAACTGGAGCAAGAAAACCGTCGACTTCGTATGGATGTTGATATTTTAAAAAAAGCATCAGCCTTCTTTGCCCGGGAACTGAAATGAGCTACTGGCTTATTTGCCTGTTACAACAGAAGGCGATCCCTGTTCAGCAAAGTTGCCGCGTCTTAAAAGTGAGTCGTTCCGGTTTTTATGAGGCTAGGAGCCGTCTCGCCAAACCAATAATTTGCAAAACAAGCATGCATCTGCGATGCTGCTTTCATGGCCAATCATCAAAGCTATGGCAGCCATCGTCTGGTCACCGCATTAGAAGCGCAAGGTATTCAAGTTGGTCGCTCGCTATCTGGTGCGCCACCTGATGCGTCAAGCAGGCTTGAAACCAGTATGGAAACGTAAATTCATCCACACAACTGACAGCAAGCACAATCCGCCAATTGCTGCCAATATTCTGGATCGGTAATTCAATCCGGTCGCACCCAATATTGCTTGGGTAGGCGATGGTGCCGAGCATGCCTGCTAAGTTGGTCTGCACCGCACTGCACATGGCAATACAGCAACGTCAACCAGCGCCGGGGTTGATCGTCCACCCCGACCGTGGCCAGTATCAGGTTTTGCTAGTGAAGCATGGCTTTATCTGCAACATGAGCCGTAAGGGCAACTGTTGGGACAATGTAATGGCAGAGCGCTTCTTCCGAAACCTCAAAATGGAGCGCGTTTGGCAGCGCAAATATGCCAATCAAACGCAAGCTAAAACAGATATCACCGCATACATCGTGGAATTCTATAACTGTAATCGCATACAGTCAGTATTAGGCAATTTGTCGCCCTCTGTCTTTGAGCAGAACAGGGCAGCAAAAAAACCTATCGTTGTGTCCGAAATTACTTGACCACTACAGCCTACAGAATTGGCGCTCAAAGCTCATGGAAACGCAATGCTACGCGCCCTACTCTATAAAGAAGAGAATCCGGGCAACTACCACAATCACGCGATCATCATAGATGACCTGACTTCCGGCTGACTACTTTAATTGCTCTGCTAACTTACCCTTCTATTCATTACCTCGTTCACAGTCCCCGCTGCGATGTGCTGAACCAAGTTGTAGAAAATAATCGGCACCATTATGTTTGGGTAAGAAGGTAAAGCCAACGATGCCAACACTAACCCTGTCCCATTATTATTCATACCCAGTCCGAACATAAGTGAGACACGCTCAGTCCGATCCAACTTGAACAAGCGGCTCATGCCATACCCTACAGCAAACAATGTTAAACATAACCCTGCGGAAAGGACTAATGTGACAGCCAAAAAATCGTAATCCTGATCAGCCATGGCTTGAGGCAGGGATACTGCAGCATTGGAGTAATTCAACAACAATAAAACAATGCTATTGATGAATTTCAAATAAGGCATCCCTCCAATTATCCAATCTTCAGCAACTATCGAGCGCACCGCAATACCCAACAATGATGGTAATACCACCCAAAGACCTAAAAATGCCCCCGAGCCGTATACTGCCAAACCCTGCAAGACCCTCTCGAATTCTTCCGAAGCCATTTCACCAAAAATGTTAAACGTGACCGGAGTGATTATGGGACTTAGAATTGTAGAGAAAAGAACCAATCCCAAGCTCAACGCCAAATTGCCATTGGCATTTTGTGCCCAAGCGGTTGACCCTCCAGCAATCGGCATGGCTGCAACCAATGCCAGCCCCACAAGAATATGTTGAGCTTCTATCGGCTCATACCAAAGCTGCATCAAGACCGTTACGCCAAAAATATAGATAATTGGGATAGTTATGTTCGCAACTAACCCGGCCAACAATACATATTTTTTTTCAAAATAATTTTTAATATGAGCAATTTTCAACCCTAAACCAGCATTGAACATGAGTATGGCGAGCATAACCATCAGCAACGATATATTTGTTTTCTGCTGGTAGATAGTGATCTCGCCGAAAGAAACGTTCCTTATCTGGAGACCAGGAACTGGCAAAATAACGGCAATAACATATGCGGCGATCAAGAACCAGAGTAGGTGACGGTGGAGGAATTGAGATATCGAGAGCAAATTCAATTTATGTTATCCATTATCATTATTGTTCATCACCTGGCTTATTTCTCTGCGTTTCAAAATTATTGGTCCGGCATGGTGAAGTATTAACTCCATTCGGGCTGCGCTTGTTGAAATTCATTTTTTTCGACAAGCTCAAGGCGGACGGACTTCAAACATAATCTGGCCGAATCAATAGTTTTGACAATGCCACTTCTGGGCAATGGGCACAATTGCACTTTAGTAAGTTTTATTCCATAAATTTCTATATTGTGGGGCTAACCTAAATGACTTCATTAAGTATTTTTATTGTCCACATAAACTGTGGATAACAATGTGAATAAGTTCAATAAAAATAAGCTAACTATTAATACTATATACAATTTTGTCCCGTCGCTCATTTTATAGGCACTATTTATTTATTTTAAAAACAACAACTTATATTTATCGTTCAAAAACAACACTAAAACCACTTCCATTACCGGGTATATTCGTAACTTGTGAATAAAGAACATAATGTCAAGCACTTTTGTTAATTTTTTACTCATTTTTTGCAGCGTTCCATCTACATCAGCATTACAGAATTTCCCGCATTGGTAAACTAAGAAATGACATATCCGAGTTAAAAATATGACCATTAATTATGGATAGCAAGCTTGCCGGGTTGGGCGAATTGAAAAATATACGTGCGATACCGCACAGATCACCCGAAGGGAAAAGATTAATATCTGACCGCTCTCCACTTTTAGCAATTTGAGTGCGAATAACTTAACGATAGTTATTTGTAACTCTTAAATACTCCTCTAATCTTGCCTAAAAAATGGAGGGCATTGACGTTAATTTGATTACCGCTTGAATCTCTATTTTGGATGATAAAATTTAAAAAGAGAGCATTACCTACCATGCATGAGCTATTACATTTTGCTGAGTTCAAAATTTGTGGGATCAATAGCTTGAATTAGACCACCGTAAAACCATCCACTCTAAATTCAGATCGTAAAAGGGAAGAGGCAAATGTCATTGTGGTTGTGCAGAATTCGTCAAGCAATATGGTAACGATATCTGCGGGCATGACTATAATCAGTATTACTGACCTAAAGGTTCGGTTGAACCTTGCTTATCCGGTTGATAACTCTAAAATAATTGAAAGCTATATTATTTGAAAAAATTTTGTCTGTCAGAGTTTTTTTCAAATAGGATAAAAGTATTACGATGGAAAGCTTGTAGCATTAACCTTTCTAACCTTGACGACATATGATATTTGATCCTATTGTCGCCAATTGACCCAACTTATTGCAGTCGACGCAACATGTTGTAGTCAATTTTTGAGTTTTTCAGTTAATGCGACAACTCCCAGCGCGCATCAATAACTTTATGACACCTGTTCACACAGGCGGGGTTCCTTTTTTAACCGTCAGCCGAACCATAACTAAAATCGAATGACAGGTTTTGCAAGGAGCTTTATTTATTAATCTTTATCATCCATCTTTTTGTCTGATTTATTAGAACCGGAATCGCCGGGAGTCCAGCAGCATGATGAGTCACTAGACCCAGCGACATTCTTATCTTCGCTCTTGTGGTTGAGGGTGTCCTTTTGGGTATGCGCCTTACCACTATCGGAATCCATTTCACCGTCCTCCATTTTCTTGTGCCCACCATCATCCATCATCTTTCCCATCATTTTCTTGTATCCAGTCTTCATTTCTTCCACAGTAATTTGGCCGTTTCCATTGACATCCAGTTCTTTAAATTTCTTTGCATGGAAAGCATTAAATTCGTCCGTAGCGACCATCCCATCTGAATTTGCATCCATGGCTTTGAACATTTTTTCCTGCATTTTTCCTTCCATTCTTCCATCCGTTTTCCCATGATGTGCATCGGAATCAGCGTGGGCTAAAGTAGTGCCCAATAGAAAACAAGATGTAATAGCGAGGTAACTAAAAGTTTTTTTCATTTGTAACTCCATTTATAAATTTACGAATAATTGTTCAATCAACATTATGTATGTCGCTCTTAAGAATTTCACCAAGACCACATATTTGGCTAATTCTCAGTTGAAGAATAACAAAGCTTTTAAAGTATGGTCTGTGCGATATGGCACACAGTGAATAATAAATAAATAGGCCTCTTTCAATGCAATGCGCAAAATGATTGAAGCACTGCGACCGCAACTATCTCAATCCCGACGAAGATAACAAGTTGGTACAGGGCTATGCAGTGACCGGTGCGGCACTGCCATTCATCAATCCGAATTTAGTATAAAAATCGTCACAGGATGACCTACCTTAAGTTCGGTACTGCACAGACTGAGTATAAAATTTTGTTGCATCATCCAACCCTGTTGTTGTAGTTGGAGTTCAGATCATATTTCATTTATTTCTTAGGGAGCCATCATGAATAGAGATCAAGTTAAGGGCCGTATCAATGAAGTCATAGGTAACGTCAAGGAGGCCGCCGGTAAAATCACCGACAATAAAAACTTAGAAATAAAAGGGAAGACCCAAAAGAATATTGGTAAAGGCCAAGCTGACTTTGGTGATCTCAATAATAATCTCAATAAATGGCGGCTGAAGCGAACATAGCGTAGATGAGTTGGCGCCATTTGGCCAAGCGTAATGCACGCACAAATATAATTTATAAAACCAAGTATTTTTTTGGGAGATAAATTTAAATTACGAAGATCGGAAATACTTATGGCTAATGAAGAGAAGCTTAACCCTGAAATTATGCATTGCAAGCTTGCCAAATTGTACGAATTGAAGAGTATTCGTTCGATACCGCACAGATGCTTTAAGTAAAAAAATTTAATATTCAACTGTCCCCACTTTTCGGCAATACGAGTGCAAATAATTTTCCCTCTAGTTATTTGTAACTCTTAAGTACTCTCCTACTTTTAGCTCAAGGTGGAGGACATTGATGTTACTTTAGTCACCGCTCTCTACACCCCCCTGTCGAGAGCGTTTTTTTGCCTTTAACTTTCCCGGCTACAATCAGCTCATACAAAATTTTATTTAAGACGCGATAGCAGGCATGGGAACATCAGACTTACGCAGCGTCCTCGGATAAAGAATAAATTTTCTTCCAATTTTTCAACTTTGGATGCATAAATTTCGGAGTAGCTAGTTCTGTCAATCCGCAGGTCACTGGTTCGAGTCCAGGTCGAAAACCAGATAAAAAGCCTTGTTCGGCATGAAAGTGAAGTCACTTTCATGTATTACATTAGCGTGTTAAGGATGCTGTTCCTTGATTTCTGATAGGCGCATTTAAGTCTTATCCAGTATTTTTCAGACATCAATGGCTTAAACTCTTTTATCACTATTGTTTTAATTTTTCTGATAATGAGATACAAAACAATTATCAGATGATCGTTATTGGGAATGTACTTCCAAACACAATAACGATTTATTGCCAGCTCCCATAACTTAATTCTTGAGAAATATGGCAAAAGAATATTATCGGGATATGCAGGATTAATCGAATAAGGATGCCGTAATGTATTTCCATTCGAAAAAAAATTATTAATTTGAACGGCTGGGTCATCCCCCAAGTATTTTGAGAAATCAACCCAAGCATTTGGCCGCATATCTGCTTCAATAAAATATCTTTTTTGATCGTTATCTGATTGAATACAAGCAATATTTACAAATCCATTTGCTCCAAGCGCCTTGCCTAACAAGGCTAATTCATCAAAAATATCTTTTTGTAAATGCGCTAGTTGTACGTACGTTCTTAATGCAGATGCGCCAAATTTGCCACTAACTCTTTCTATCCTCGAATAGCTAAAGTGTATCAACTTGCCATTCTGATAAAAGCCACTTAAATCTAACTCAACACCTTGAATTTTTTTTTGTAACAGCACAGGATATGTCTGTAATTTATTCAATAAAACTTCAACATCGTCATTGCTCGAACATTCAAACACGCCGAAACCTCCGCCTGAAGAATCAACCTTGACAAGAACTGGATATCCTAAAAATTCAACGGATCTTTTTAATTCAGATTTATCTTTTGCGATTTGGAATTCGGGCGTATTAACTCCAAATTCTCGGAATGCTTTTGAAAGCCCAATTTTGGAATAAATGTGATCAAGATTTTTTATTGTCTGAATTGGCAATAATTCTACTTTTTCTTCAACTGGCAAATCTGAATTCAAGATTTTTTTTAATGTATTGTCGTCTCCAATAACAATTAACGAATAATCATTATTGTTCTTTTCAAAAGCTACTCTAGCTATATCATCAGGATTGGCCACAAATACAAAATCTCTTATAACAGGGTGTTTTTTAAATATATAGCTATTTGTTATGACGTCCACAACAAAACCTGCCCTACTCAATAAAGTTGGCACCGCTATCATTAACTCAACATTTTCGCCCACTAGCAAGGCTTGTAAATTTTGCATTTTATTTTGTTCTGATTTTCTAAAGCGTTAAAGATAGACTGTACAAAACCCTGCAGCATTAGGACTATTAATTTACAAAAAGCTGTGTAATTCCTACGTAATTGCACCGGTCAAACTCAAAATGCTTTTTAAATTCATTATACGGTTGCTGGAACGATTGTTACTTTGATTTACAGTATCCACCTGAAAGTACGGTCACCATTCGATATCGATTTAGATAGCGCATCAATGACTATCCGAGCCATCGGCAACTAGTTCCACTCAGAAGATTTTCGGGGAAAGTATATGCGCCAAAACGGATTTGTTTAGAATACTCAGTGTGTAACTGAGCCCAAATTTTTATTTAAATGGAGAGAAAATGGATTCTATTGTCGGGAGCATAATTGCGACAGCAGGCTTGATTATTTCAGGATTCGCACTGGCAGTAGATATGCCTGCTGAAGGCAAGGCTAAGTGCGGCACCTGCCACGCCATCGACAAAAATATTTTTGGTCCGTCTTTTATGGCAGTGTCCGAAAAATACAAGGATGACAAAGACGCCGCAAGCAAAATCGCTGCTAACATTACCGTAGGTGGATCGTTTGGCTGGTTATTTGGATACATGCCGGCAAGAGGCTTGGGAGCAAATGATTCTGAAATCCAGTTTCTTTCAAAATTTATCGCTGACTTAGCAAAATAAACTTTAGATCAGTCAAATAACCTCCGACCAAGCCTTTACCCTTGATGTAGCCCGCCACATTCGACCTCACCGAAGCATAATTCACTGAGATAAGCCAATCCAAACATGCCTGTAAAACAAATGGTTTACTTTACAAGCGCACAAAAAAATTGCTGCAATTACCTACTTTATGTCATCCATCTATTTTGTGAACGTTAAGTTCCTGGCTTGAATAATTAAGTCGCTATGGCTGACACCAACCTGTATTTTGTTTAGAATGACGAAAATATTTCAATAGGAGTTTTAATCCATGACTTACGTAGTTACCGAAGCTTGTATCAAATGTAAATATACTGACTGTGTTGAAGTTTGCCCTGTGGATTGTTTTTACGAGGGACCGAACAGTTTGGTGATTGACCCAGATGAATGCATAGATTGCACCCTGTGCGTTGCCGAATGTCCAGTCAATGCAATTTATGCCGAGGATGATTTGCCAGAAGACCAGCGGCAATTCAGCGCACTGAATGCAGAGCTATGTAAGGTATGGAAGTGTATCGTCGAGAAAAAAGATCCGCCTGCCGATGCAGATGAGTGGAAAGAAGTGAAGAACAAACTACATCTATTAGAGAGGGAATATGCTCCTGGCGAAGAGGAACGGAACTATCCTGGTGGATCGAAAGATGGGAAGGATGAGGATGGTTTGACAGGGATGGATAAGCTTTTGATGCGCTGAAATATTTCTTCCGCCCCCTTCGTTATTAATTGCTTCAGTGGTATCGCTAAAGGCTAATAGTTCTTTGTTCCCGTGCAGTACATCAGTGGGTACGTAATTTATGTATCTTTCAATCGATAAGTATTGATGATGGTCGCCTGCGCGGGAACAGCGATAGAGGTAGTAAGCGTTGAACCCGATACCGCAAAGTAATACATCAACCGCCGCTGATTTTTTTGATTCTGTTGCACGCGTCATTCTGGCGCAGCACTCCCACGAAATACCTGATCTGCGCCGTGCCAGGGTATTGTTGCCCAATTACCATGTGTCGCAACCATTGGCGCAAAGTTTGGCGCGTGTAGCCAACCTGCCTGCAATTTTATTGCCGCAAATGGTCACGCTCAAAGATTGGGTTCAGTCCGTTCCCCCCGCACTATCTGTTATCCCCGACACTTGCCGTATCACCACTTTGTATCAGGCACTGCGCGCGCGGCGTTGGTTTGCCGACGCTGATCTATGGAGCATCGCGCGCGAACTCTTGGTTTTGCTGGATGAGCTGACACAAAATCATGTCACGCTGCCACAAAATGCCGAAGATTTTCTATCGCAATTGGAACAAGCCTATCAGTCCAAGCGGGGCATCGCCATGCAGTTCGAGGCACGCGTAGTGTATGAACTATGGTATGCGATGAATAATAGTGGCGAATTCGATACTACACGCGCTTATCAACAAAGTTTGGCACAACTCGCGCAGCAAGCTGAGTTACCGCTGTATGTGTTATTGACGTCCGCGCTTGCTGCGACTGAAGCACGCTTCCTGAAGGCATATCATCAACGTGCGCCTGTGATGATTATTGATTTGCGCGAGTTGATATCACGACAGCCAGAATGTGCGGCGATGCGCATCATTGCCTCCAGCCGACATCGCTTCTCTGACCCTATTCCAACGGAAAATGAAAGAAGTGTGCACGATAACTTGCGCACGCAGGAGAGAGTGGAGGAGATGGATGTTCTGTCATTGCGTCAGCAAGCCGATCACCTGCAAAAACATTTCCCTCACGCTGCATTGGGACACCGCCTGCGCTTTTTTGGCGCTCATGGTTTGGAACAGGAAGCGCGTGCCGCCGAGGTACAGATACGTCGCTGGTTGCTTGCAGGTAAGAAAAATATAGCCATCGTCGCACAAGACCGCATAGTAGCAAGGCGTATGCGTGCTTTGCTGGAGCGCGCTGGTGTACTGGTATGCGACGAAACAGGTTGGAAGTTATCCACGTTATCCGTAAGCACGGTGTTAATACGCTGGCTGGATGCGCTGCAAAGTGATTTCTACTATCAGGATTTACTCGATCTGCTCAAATCGCCATTCATCTTTGCCGATCAAGCCGTGTGCGAGCGTAAGCAGACGGTGTATCAGCTGGAACAACTAGTGCGCAAGCATGGTGTGGTGGCACACCTTGATACAGCTCTCGAATTGACGCAGGGTAATGTCGAGATGCGGACTGCACTGATGCGGTTGCGTCAGGCAGCGGAGGTTTTGCATAAAAAAAACGATACGCTGTCCGGCTGGCTATATGCGCTTTATTCCAGTCTGGAGATTCTCGGCATAGTGCAGGGGCTGAAGATGGACGATGCCGGCATACAGCTACTGCAGGCGCTGCAAAACTGGCAGCGTGAACTGCATGTCGATGCCACGCGCGTCAGCCTGACCGAGTGGCGTCATTGGCTGGCGCAACAACTCGATGAGCACACTTTCCTTGATGTAACGATCGACAGCCCGGTTTTACTCACCCATCTTGCCGCAACGCGCTGGCGCAGCTTCGATGCAGTGCTGATGCTTGGTTGTGATACCGCACATCTGCCGGGCACTGACAACAGTGGACGGTGGTTCAATGATGCGGTGCGCACCACACTTGGCTTACCGACGCGTGAAGTGTATTTGGCTCAGCAGCGCGATGACCTACTGGCATTGCTCGCCATGAATGACACCATTTTGGTCACTTGGCAAACCAGCAAAAGCGGCGAAGCAAATCTGTTGAGTCCCTATTTCGAAATGCTGCGTGCCCTGCACCATTTGGCTTATGGCGACGATCTAACGATAAAGCAGGGGGAATGGGATAGTTTGCTTGAAAGTTCGCAAGTGCGCAGTGCAGAGTTTCCACTGCCACCGGCGGCTGCAATGCCTGCGCCAGTCGCGCTGCAAGGCCTTATTCCGAAACGTATTTCAGCCAGCGGCTATAACAGTTTGGTGGCTTGTCCCTATCAATTCTATGCCCGCCATATTTTGCACCTCAATGAAATGGATGAGGTGCGTGAAGACGTGGAGAAACGCGATTATGGTGAATGGGTGCATGACATTCTGCGGCGCTTCCATGAGCAATACCAGATGCTGGGCGATCATCTGCGCGCCGATCTGGATGCGGCCCTGCTGCGCATCAGTGTCGAGATTTTTGCGCCCGCAGTGCAACGCGATTATTTAGCGCGTGCCTGGCTGTTGCGTTGGCAGCAAGCAATCCCCGAATATCTGGAGACACAATTAAACAATGAAGCAGAAGGTTGGCGATATCAAAGTGGAGAAGTGCCGTTTGAATTGCCATTGACTACTGATTTGCTAATGCATGGACGGTTAGATCGTGTAGATGTGCAGGCCAAGGGAGGTCGCGCAGTGCGTGTGCTGGATTACAAGATGATGGATGCGGCCAGGCTGCGCAATAAGCTCAAAGAAGCAGGCGAGGACGTGCAGCTGGCTTGCTATGCCTATGTGTATGAGGCTGAAGAAGCGGCATTTATCAGTATCGAAAAAGACAAGGTGATTGCAGTTGCGCCACCACAGAACATGGCTGAACTGGCGCAGGCAAATATCGCGCGCCTGTTGGAAGTGTTCGCGCAGATGCTCAGTG
Organism: Candidatus Nitrotoga sp. MKT; assembly: GCA_003402345.1. GTDB lineage: Bacteria > Pseudomonadota > Gammaproteobacteria > Burkholderiales > Gallionellaceae > Nitrotoga. The sequence goes on from QFXH01000004.1 coordinate 203,474, forward strand.
GCGCGGCATTGCCCGCGCATGGAGCGGAAGAGGCATGCCAGTATTGTGAGATGCGCGGGCTATGCCGGAAATCGGAATGGAATGAGCGCTAATGGAAGTGATGCCAGAAATGGGGAGCATGCAATGAACAATTTCATTGCTCTCAACCCCCAGCACAGCGTTGTCGTGGAAGCCTGTGCGGGCAGCGGCAAAACTTGGCTGTTGGTGTCACGAATCCTACGTTTGCTGTTGGCCGGTGTTAAGCCTGGAGAAATTTTAGCCATCACTTTCACTCGAAAAGCTGCACAGGAAATGCAGGCGCGCTTGCACGAATGGTTACATTTTCTTGCCACGCAAGATGACACTGCTGTACGTGATTTTCTTATGGAGCGCGAACTGCACGATGTAAACGACAACTTGCTGGCGCGCGCGCGAAGTCTGTATCGCGACTGTTTAATGGCGCAACCTGCTATTACCATCAATACTTTTCACGGCTGGTTCATGCAGATCATCCAGCGTGCACCTTTGAATTCCAGTTTGCCTATAGGGATGCAATTGCTGGAGCGTACTTCGGTACTGCATGAGGAAGCATGGCAAATGTTTGCCGATAGCTTGCGTGCCGCACCCGACGATAAAACTGCGCAAGAGATGCAATGGTTGTTTGCGGAATATGGTTTGCACAGTACGCGCACACTGCTGAAGAATTTTGTACAGAAGCGAGCCGAATGGTGGGCTTATACCAGCGGTCAGGAAGACGCGGTGGGCTATGCGATGGAGCAACTCCGCATCAAACTTGATGTTAATCCCGATGACACGCCGTTTGCGGCGTTGCTGGATCAAAATTTTGCATCCAATGTACAGGCATTTGCAAGCTTGTTGCAAAGCGGCTCGGCAGCGCAACAGAGCGAAGCGTGCAAGTTGATGGATGCCGTAAGTCTACAAGATGTAGCTACACGCTTTGAAACACTCAGCGCCAGGTTTTATACCAAACAGGGCGAGCCACGCAAACTCAAGGCGAATAAAGGACAGGACGAAGCTCGCTATAACAGCCTGTGTTGTGCCTTATTTGAATCCCTGCAGTCCGTGCGTGACGCGTTGATCGAGCGCGAAGCGCTGCGTATGAACCAGGCTGCGTTGCATTGCGGGGCAGCATTGCTGCAACATTATCAGGATTTGAAGCTGCGTCAGCAGGTAATGGATTTTACTGATGTGGAATGGCAGGTGTACCGCCTGCTCAGTCAGAGCGATTGTGCCGAGTATATGCAGTACAAATTGGATAGCCGCTACAAACACGTTTTGCTGGACGAGTTTCAGGATACCAACCCGGTGCAATGGCAGATTTTGCAAGCTTGGTTTGCTGCATCTGCTGCAGTGGAATCGCGGCCAACCGTTTTTGTGGTGGGTGATCCAAAACAATCCATTTACCGCTTTCGTCGTGCCGATGCGCGCCTGTTCGGAGAAGTCAGTGCATGGTTGCAACAAGAATTTGGCGCGTATCCCCTTAACCAGAATATCACTCGGCGCAATGCCCCGGCAGTACTGCAAGCGGTAAATAGTGTATTTGATTCGCAGCCGGATGGCTTCGTGGATTTTGAAACACACATCGCGCATCACACAAATTTACCTGGATTCGTCACTGCCTTGCCGCTAGCGATAATTGAAAATTCGGCCGAGATTGACGCACCGGGTAGACCGGGTTGGTTGCGTAACCCTTTGCAGGAAGCGCGTATCGAACAAGCGACCGGTGAACGTGAAGCTGAGGCGCAACAGTTTGCCGCTGGCATCGCCGACATCATGACGCACTGGAGTGTGCACGATGCAGACGGCACAGTGCGGCGCGCAGAATACGGTGACATTATGGTGCTGGTACGCAAGCGCACCCATCTACGAGTGTATGAGAGCGCCTTGCGTACGGCCCGCATTCCCTTTTTAACTTCGCGACGCGGCGGGCTGCTGGACACGTTGGAAGCGGAAGACATACAGGCTTTACTGACCTTTCTGATCACCCCATTCGCCGATTTGGAATTAGCGCAAGTTCTGCGTTCTCCCTTTTTCGCCTGCTCCGATGGCGATTTAATGCAATTAGCTCAAGACGAAATCGGTGGTAGCTGGTGGTCTCGACTGCAACGCTGTGAACAGAGCGGCGCAGCATCTGCCGAATTGTCGCGAGCGCATCGCTTGCTGAATAACTGGCTGGATCGCGCCGACAAACTGCCTGTTCATGATCTGCTTGATCGCATCTATTTTGAGGGCGATTTGTTGCATCGGTATGAAGCTGCGCTGCCTGTCGAAATGTATGAAACGATACGCGCCAACCTGCAAGCATTTATGGAGATTGCGCTGAATGTGGATGCCGGACGCTACCCCAGTTTGCCCCGCTTTCTGGCTGAGCTGAGAGAGCTTCGCACAGCCGACAACAATGAATCACCGGACGAGGGCAAGGTAGGTAAGGTCGGTAATGCCGTGCGTATCTACACCGTGCATGAGGCCAAAGGACTGGAGGCCTCCATCGTGTGGCTGCTTGATGCCAACGATACGCAACGTAAACCAGACAGCTATGGCGTGCTGCTCGATTGGCCACCCAACGCACCGCAACCAGTGCATTTCTCGCTATTTACGGATAAGCGTGGACGCGGAGCCAAGCGAGCGGCTTATTTTGATGACGATGAAAAATACAGTCTGCGTGAAGAAATGAATCTGCTGTATGTCGCCATGACGCGTGCGAAACAAGCGCTGCTAGTGAGCGGAAATGGCGAACTGAAAGAAACTTCCTGGTATGGCCGCATTTCGGCGGCGGTGGAGGAGGGCGATAATCCCTTGCTGATTACAGCCGATAATCTTGCTTCTGTTTTACCTGCAGTCGCTACTGAAATCGATGCGGCATTATTGCGACCATTACCCACTGGTCAGCGCGCAATGCGCTCCACCGCTGCTCAGCGCCAAGGCATTTTGTTACACACGTTGCTGCAACATTTAAGCGCGTCTTCGCCAGTTCTGCCACACACTTCCGCCTCACTTACAGCAAATGGAATCCAGAAGAGAGAGATGGCTAACATGGCGGCGCTGCAACTGCAGTTCGACATCTCGTCCAGCGACATGAAATCACTCTGGCAACAGGCTCAACACCTGTTGGCATTGCCGACATTGCAACGTTTCTTCGATCCGCAGCAATACCGTGGAGCTTGCAATGAAATGTCTTATGTCAATACGCGCGGCGAACTGCGCCGTATCGACCGGCTGGTGGAGTTTGACGACGAAGTATGGGTACTCGATTACAAGACCGGCACACCGTCAGATTCTGTGTCTCATAGTGTGCAGATGGCGGAATATCGTGTCGCGATGCAGGCCATTTATGCTGGGAAAATAATTCGCTGCGCGTTGCTGTATTCGGATGGGACGCTATGCGAGATCAGTACCCCAACAACAAAATCGTAATCGTGTTAAAAGACGCAGGCTGTTACTCCAGTCGGTAACATAGAAAGCTGGGGTCAGATCAAATTAAACCCAACCCAACTGAGTCTCGCATGTGGGTCCAATCCTCGAACGTGCGAGAAGGGTTGCCGCGTGACCGATTGATCTGCCCGAACACCCCTGTATGTGCTTGGCACCATATCCTGCTCTGGTTGATGTCAAATGGCGATGCGATTGCATCGTCCATTTTTCTGGTGCAATCAAGTCCGTGTGCCCTTCGAAGTGCATCGAAAGTCTTTTTGCCTAGGCAGACTACAAGGCGAGGTTTTATGATTTCTATTTGAGGTATTGCGAACATGGTTGCAGCACGAATGAGATCACTTTGGCGAATGGGGCCAGTGAGGCGGCCTTGCTTTATGAAGGGAAATAAGTTTGTTGAGTAAGTATCTTTAAGCTCCAGTTTAAATGTTTTTTTCAAGAGCTCCTTCAGCTTGATATTGGTCGGCACCCTAAGCCCATGCCCAAGTTCGATTGCCTCTGCGTCCGTACGCTCGCGGAGCGCCTGGTCGGAGCTCCAGTCTTGTAAAAGAACCATGACAGATGCGTCAAGGTTTTTAGCCCCTCTGGTATAGGGAGAGACAAAATTGCACTCGAATAGACCATTCTGATAATCACCAATACAGCCATAGCCTTCCCAGCGGGAAGCTTTTCTGAGTTTGACTAAGTCTTCGAGTTTACTTTCTTTGCTCATTGTATGTCCTAACGTTTGAAATAAAATACGGTGCGGGATGCATGTTTGAAAGTCGTATACACTCCGCTGCATCGGCACGTCGGTATTGTATTTGTTTATCCACTCTTTGTAATGTTGGGCTTCATTTCATTCAGCCCAACTAAGCTTTGGTGGAAATGAAAATTCCACCATACTCGCCGACAGGAATTAGCTCAGACCGTTTGCTTTAACTTTACGCCTGCTGAAGCAAAGACCGGCGAGACCTAATCCTAAAAGAACAAGTGTGCCTGGCTCCGGTACACTCGCTCCACCGAGCGGTGCTCCACTCCCCTCGGTTGACGTCACCCGCACCAGGAATGATCCGGCATCACCAGAGTGCACCGTTTGAGCCATGAATGAATTGTATGCACCTGCGTAGTCCGAGTTACCGACCTGCAAGTCATCGTTAATTATAAACCCTAGCGCCCTGCTATTATTATCACCCGCGTCATTCAATAGCCCAATCGTATATCCGTAACATCCCGCTACATCTCCCCAAAACTCACAATAAATCCTTCCCGTATCATGCACGTAAAATACGTCAAGCGTGTTACCCAACGCTGCTATCAGGCCGTCCGCCACACCCTCCTGGGGGGAATTGGGGTCAGATACCGTGATTTCTTAAGTTTGCCCGGATCGCCAATCCCCGCCAAGAGCTTTGAGTAACGCTGTACTGACAAATCTTGGTCTTGAAGCTGGTTTCTTGTGGATGCTCATGGTTTCAAAGTTAGGTGAACCACTAGTTCGGAGTATTGGCGCAACACACCATCGGTGGTGAGCAAATAGGCGGGCAACGATTGCGCTTGTGCGACCAGCAGACGATCAAACGGATCGCGGTGATGCCAGGGCAAATTCACTAACGGGTAACAATCCTCCCCTTTCACCCGCAACTCGGTAAAGCCCGTATCCAATGCCAGCCGATGAATATCCTCGGGAGAAAAATCAAAATCTGCCCGATTCAACGAACGCTTGATAGCCACCTCCCAAATGCTCGCGGCACTGAAATACACCGTGTTGGACGCATCCGTTAAACCTGCCACCACCTCTGGCGGCAAGCGTTCCGGTGCCAGCAATGCCGCCAGCAACACATTGGTATCCAGCAAATAAACATGTGCGATCATTTACTTGCCTTGCTCAAACATCTCGACTATTTCGCTGGCATTCAAGCGGTCGAATTGTTCGGGGAAGGTAAAGATTTTCTTGCCCAGCCCCAGTTTGCGCGGCTTGCTGGTGACTGTATCCAACGCCACCAGGCGAGCCACTGGCTTACCCGCGCGTGCGATTATTATCTCCTCGCCTGCTTCGGCTTGATCGACAAAACGGGAGAATTGGGTCTTGGCTTCATGGATGTTGACGGTTTGCATGGCGTACCTCGGTTTAATTGAATGGACTAATGTTAGTCCGAATTAGGCCATTTAACAATAGGCACATCTATTTTCGATCACGCGCAAACGCAGCGCACGTCAATCTGGCCGGTGACGGCGGCGGAGATCAGCGTGGTGCGGCGTTCTTGCAGCAGGTCGATGGCGTGGTTAGCTTCGGCGGTGAGGGTGTCGAGTTTGGTCATTTCAGTCTTGAGAAAGCTGAATTGCCCGGGTTTCGTGGAAGATGCTGGTTGAAATTCCAATTATTACTGAGGAGAACTTATTTGCTCAGATCGCCAGTCCCCGCCAAGTGCTTTGAGCAAAGCTGTGCTGGCGATCAAGCTTCGGCCAGTTATATTGAGGCTGCGCATGTCCGCATCAAGCGTGGAGTACGCTAGCGATCAACGTCCGGTGGCATACCTTCCTCAAGTGCTCACGCTTGAATATCCATTAAATCCGGGGCGGACAGACGGATATTGATCCGCTTTTCTTTGAGAAAAGTAGCGGTAGCGGCGGCTTTGAATTTTGCCAACCTTGCTTTGGGAGGAGACGTGGCCTTAAGCTCGCCCTTCTCATAGGCGTCCAAGATATCTTTTTTAAACGCATCAAGTTTTTTCATCTGGGTTACTCCTCATTGAGTAGTCTCTGGTTACCTTTCTGCTTGGAATAACTGTCTTCAAAAAATAGTGATCTGACACCAGTTATCCAACACGGCAGATACTCATCATGCCGACAAACCCATCAGCCAGTTAGCGGCATCAGTAATTCTGATTCCGTTGCGGAACTCTTCTTGACGCAATCCATAAACTATCTGCACAGCCTCCGTATCAGGAAACTGTTCAGCAAATCGTGACAGGCCGCGATGCGGCTTATTGTCACCCAACTTGCATTCAATCATTTGTGTCAGCGCTCCTTCCTCACTGAGCGCGAAATCTACTTCCGTACCATCCTTGGTGCGAATGTAATGCAGGCCAGCCGTTCTTCCCGCGCTATCCTGTAAAAAATGTACATGCTTCAGCAGCATTCCCGCCACCGCATTTTCCAAGCGTACACCTTGATCACCTCGAACCAATCCCGTATCAAAAAAATATACTTTAGGACTTTTTAAAATAGCGCGGGCAATGTTGTGATGCCAGGGCTGAACGGTAAAAACGATAAACAACGCCTGTAGAATATCCAGATAGCGTTTCAATGTCGCGGGTGAAACCGCCAGATCGCGTGCCATGGATGCTAACGAAAGTGGTGACCCCACACGTTCGCGCAACAACTCCACAAACAGGCGCATCGTATTGATCTCATGCAGGCGTGAAAACTCCAGTACATCTTCACGAATCAGATCGTTGAAATACTGTGCACGCCAGCGATCGGCCTGCACTGAGTCACTAGCCAGGCACGGCTCGGGGAAGCCACCTCTTTCCAACAAATGATCCAAAGCATCGGCGGGCTCCACATGTTGCTGTTCACACCACTCGCGCACCGAAAACGGATGCAAGCGGAAAGAAAAATAACGACCCGCCAGTGAATCGCCCCCTTGCCGAAATGTTTCCATGCGCGCACTACCCGTTACCAACAGTGCCTGCTCGGGCGAACGCCCATCTACCACTCCCTTCAACCAGCCCTTCCAGGCGTGCATTTTGTGAATCTCATCCATGACGAGTAGCTTAGCGCGTGGACTCCATGACTGGCGCTGCAACACACTCCGGTCTGGCAACACCTCCCAGTTGAGGTATTGAGCACTCCCAAACAACTGCATCAACTGACGAGCAAACGTAGTTTTCCCCACCTGTCGTGGTCCAGTCAACACCACCATCTTAGTGGTCAAATCTTTCAATACCAATTCGTCGAGATAGCGTTTCATTGACTAAGCGTACAACAAATTCAATAAAGTCGCGACTTTATTATTTAATAATGCAAAAAAGTCGAAATATACAATATAAATTCGATAGTAGACCCCAGTTATCCTCGCATGTGCGAAACAAGCGCTGATAGTGAGCGGAAATGGCGAATTGAAAAAAACTTCCTGGTATGGCCGCATCGCGGCGGCGGTGGAAGAGAGCGATAATCCCTTGCTGATTGCGGCTGATAATCTTGCTGCTGTTTTACCTGAAGTCGCTACTGAAATCGATGCGGCATTATTGCGTCCATTACCCACTGGTCAACGCGCAATGCGCTCCACCGCTGCTCAGCGGCAAGGCGTTTTGTTACACACGTTGTTGCAACATTTAAGTGCATCTTCGCCAGGCACCTCTGTCCTGCTTACAGCAGATGGAATCAAGAAGAGAGAGATGGCTGACATAGCGGCGCTGCAACTACAGTTCGACATCTCGTCCAGCGACCAGGATGATTAACATGTAGGCCTGTTGCTACCCCCCAACGGGATGTTGAATTTTATGGCAACGCGGCTTAGAAAGCTAATCTACTGCTTTAGTAATAGGGGCTTCGGCGTACAATATTTCGAGCCGCTCTTCGTCTACTTCAAGAAGCCGTAGGCAAGCAACACCTAGCTTTGTCCATTCCTGGGTCATGCTCAAACCAAGTTTTTTCTGCACAAGATGTTCCGCGAGTTGTGATGTTGCGATGAGTCTGCGGCTCATTATGGGTAGATCTGAATGGGCAGATTCTATCTTCGCAAGTTCGTGGTGGTTGCGAATACCGAGACAGAGCTCTTCCGGTAGCCACCAACTTTGTGCCAAGATATGTCCTATCATGGCATGATTAGTCGGGATTTCAGTTTCCTCAACCTCTATGAAACAACGTTCGCTATCACTGTTTGCTTCAGCTAGCGCTTTACCATATTCCGGAAAGTACCCCAGCAGAACCGGAATTCCGCAGTCACGGAACAAGCCGAAGGTATAAGCATCATTGACATGCAGACCACGTAACTTGAGTTCCTGTGCCAACCATGCGGACAAGCGCGCAATGCGTGCAGAAGCATCCCAAAAACGCTCCAAATTCCTCACATTTGGAAAGGATTTGCGCAGGATAATACCGGCCACAATATGACTGGATGCTTTTAAGCCGAGCATCGTAAGCGCTTCGTTTGCTGAACGCACCCGCTGGCGCATTCCAGAATAAGGCGAATTGGCTGTTTTGATCAAGCCGGCCGAGAGTGCCACATCGGCTCCAATAATATCTGCCAAACGTTTAAAGTCCGGCTCATCTTTGCCCATTTCAGCCATAAAACGATCCAGGACAGCAGGACATGGGGGGATACCAATATCGAGAATGGCACTCTCGAACAAGCTGTCGACTGGCGCTGGGCGGGAGTTTTGTTGTGTGCCACTCATTTCATTTTCCTCGTTTTGAGTCAAGAGAGCAGGTTGTTACTGAGCTTTGTACTGCCACTTAAGCTGTCCTTGACAATCAGAAAATATCTTTTTATTAGGTGCCCCCATATTCTGCAAGCTGATTTTTAGCTCGCTTCTGGACAGGTTTTGGAATCCGCGTAGATCTAAGTGTGTGCGCAACGTTTGTACCGCGGTTTCGCCTAACACTTCTTTGATATTGCAGTATAGCTTGGAGAGGCTGGTTTCTATTTGCTGAGACAGATCGATAATTGTATTAAGTAGAGACTTACGCTTGCCCATTAAGGCAAGAGAGTCCTTTACTGCTGAAGGGAAGCGTGCAAATATTTTCTGCCATTCGCTATGTTGCTGCGTAGTCAGCTCGATTTTCCCTTCACGAATTTTGTCACCCAATTCAATGAATTTGGCGAGCTTTGGGTCGGCCCGCGCAGCCGCCATCTCGACGGCATTCCTCTGCAAGACTGCATCAATTTTGACTATATTTTCCTTGGCGGCGATGATTTGACTTTCAAGGGTAGGATGATTTGGCAGTAACACGGTGACGACCGTTTCCCTATCCTTACGTGCCAGCGTAGAAGAAAGATCAATCATATTGCCGACAATTGCACAACCTTCCACCACGCCGACCTGCAATGTTTCAGCAACAATGTCGCAATTCACTGCGCGTTTGATGGAGACAGACTTGCCGAAAATTACGCAAGATTCTGCATAATTGACGGTAATGTTGCCATCCCATGCCTCAATGCTGGCGTTAATGGCCCGGCCATGTATAGAAACATTGCCGCCATTGCTTTTGGCATTGCCGCCGGAAAGGTTGTCATCGATACAAATATCGCCATCTGATGAATGGATAGTGCCGTACACCGCAGAGCGGAAAGTCATGTGCTTACCCTTTACGATACGACCTTCCTGTACTTCACCATGCTCGACGAAATTATCCACGTCCAACTTGATGTCACCGGTAGATTTCGTGCTGATGCCACTTCTATTTTCAATTGTGGCAGTTACCTCCACTTTTTTTGATCTCTCGTCAAATCGCAAAAAGCCATCCATGTCAGCCACGATTATGTCGCCCTGAGCGCCGGTTTCGAGGCGAGTGCCAGGGCCAGACATTGCACGCAAGTCGATATCTTTAGGCGTGCGGGGTTCGATGGTTGCGCCAGTCACACGGTAACCAGGATCGCCAAGCGCACAGGGAATCTTGCGCAGCAACGGTATATTTCTAATCACTTGTGGAAAGTAATTTTTAGCTGCATTAAGTGATGCTTTGCCGTTGGCGTTTATTAGCGGAGAACGATCTTGGCGTAGATCGGATTTTTCTTCTACTATTTGTGCGTCTCGGCTATCGGTTGGTTCGCGCTGATATGCGATTTCGATAAGTGTTGCCACACCACTTTGAATGACTGTACGCACCGCATCAGCATCGATACCAAAAGTCACCCCATGACACCACATTGCTGCGACAAATTCATCGAAATCCAATTTGGTCCGGCGTAATTCGGTCTTTTGGGTAACTTCGGCAATAGAACTGATACCGCGATCTCCAGAAGTGCCAAGAACCGGAGTTTCAAATGTTACCTCAGTGAATACAGGTTCAAATAGATATTGCGCGAATCCTCTGGGAGTAATTTTTGCTATTCGATACAGGCTCTTGCGGTGAGGAGCGAAAATGGCAATTTCACTGGCAAGTCGAACTTCCGTTGGTAATCCATTTTTTGCTGTGACGGGCTTTGTGCCATACAACAAATCTAAGAAGAGTGCATAGTCCAAATCTTTGAAATAAGCGTCATTTTTAAACAGACGGTCAATGAACTGTCGTAAGATATCCTGTGCAGGGGGCGGCGAAATCAAGATAAATACACCATTTTCCCGGACTTGCACATAGTTTGGCAGCATAGATACTTGCGACATTTAGTTATATCAAGAGATTTAATGGCCGCAATAGTGATTGCGGGGCTGTTCAATACTGCTAAAGTAGCTGGAGCTGATTTACTTCTAATGGCACTTTGTTGCCGATCATGACTGCCCGCATCTTGCTGGACATTTTACACCATGCTTGGCAATTAATGGCACGCTGCTGCCCATCGCCCAGCAATACTAACCGACAGAAAGCCAACATTCAAACACAACCACCATTTGTATGGTGGCCACCGCCAGCAGCAATCTTTTTTTGCTGCCGTTTACTGCCTTGAGTGTTGCTTGAGCTTTGAAAGAATTTGCGCTAAGGAAACGCTGATTAATTCGTCATCCCCGCGAAAGCGGGGACCCAGCTTATTGATTTAACTGGGTTCCCGCTTTCGCGGGAACGACGATTCTGGATTAATCAGTGTTTCCCTAAGTATTTTATTGATCCGGCCAGTTGAACTTTCCATACTGCATATTTCACGCGAGCATCCTGAAAGTATTTTTTGACACGCGCGGATGATTTTTCCAATGTTTGCATCTGTTCGGTTGTTGCGGCTTTCAGCTTGTCCTTGCTGCGTACCGGAACCTTTGAATAAATGGCGTACTTCAAGTCGGCGTTAAGCCTCTC